>JAFDWH010000002.1 GCA_018268595.1 Actinomycetota bacterium
CGCGCCCGGCGACGCCGCCGCCCGCCGCGACGCCGCCGCCCGCCGCGCCGCCGCCGAGCGGCGCGCCGCCGCGCAGCACGTGCAGCCGCTGCGCTGGCCGGACGACTGGCCGTGGGAGGACACGCGCCTCGCGATGGTCGCGGCGACGTACGCGAAGCAGATCGGCCGCGCGGTCGCGTTCTCGCTCGCCGCCTTTCGGCAGGCGTTCGCGGGCGGACGCACGCTCGACGAGGACACGCTCCTGATCGCCGCGGCCGCCTGCGAGATGCACCCGCGCGCGGTGCTGCAGGCGCTCCGTCGCGCGTCGGTCGCGGCCGCGCTCGACGCCGCGACGGCCGCGGCGGCGGCGGCCGGCGTCACGCGCGTGCCGTCGATCGTCGCCGGCGACATGGTCTTCGAAGGCGAGGACGCCGTCGAGCGCGCGGCCGCCGCGCTCACGACGCGAGGAGCGGCGCCGGCGTGACCGCTCGGCGCGCCTATCGCCTGATCGTCACGCGCGGCGGGGCGGGGCCCGCGTGGCTCGCCGGTCCGAGACGGATCGACCACGTCGAGATCGTCGCGGTCGACAGCGGCGAGGTCGTGCTGTTCTGGGACCTTCCGGCCGTGCAGGCGCGCCGGCTCGTGCGCGCGCTGCGCGAGGACCTCGGCCGGCTGGAGGCAGACGAGTTCCTGCTGGCGTGGGGTGCGGAGTGACGCCCGAAGGCCGAAGCGGCCAGTCCGGGTAAGGTCAAGCGCATGGCTTCGACACCGGCAGCGAGACAGCGCCGGAGCCGATCCGATGACGGCCCGGCGCCGCTGCCCGAGCCCGCCGCGGCGCGCGAGTGGCTCGCCACGATGCAGCTGATCCGCCGCTTCGAGGAGCGCGCCGGCGAGCTGTACGCGAAGGCGAAGATCGGCGGCTTCCTGCACCTCGCGATCGGCGAGGAGGCGACGATCGTCGGCGCGGCGCGCGCGCTGCGCGACACCGACTACCTGATCTCGACGTACCGCTCGCATGGCCACGCGATCGCGCGCGGGACGCCGCCCGAGGCGGTGATGGCCGAGCTGTTCGGCAAGCAGGACGGCTGCTCGCGCGGACGCGGCGGCTCGATGCACATGTTCGACCTCGAGCGGCGCTTCATGGGCGGCTACGGCATCGTCGGCGGCAACCTGCCGATCGCGGCCGGCTTCGGCCTCTCCGCCGAGCTGCTGGGGACGGACGACGCGACGCTCTGCATGTTCGGCGACGGCGCCTCCAACCAGGGCACGTTCGGCGAGACGATGAACCTCGCGGCGCTGTGGCGGCTGCCGGTCGTCTTCATGGTCACGAACAACCAGTTCGGGATGGGCACCGCGCTCGCGCGCCACTCCGCGGTGACGGATCTCCAGCGCAAGGGCGAGTCGTTCGGCGTGCCGGGCGTGCGCTGCGACGGGATGGACGTCGCCGACACCTACCGCGTCGTCTGCGACGCGCTGAAGCGCGCGCGCGAGGAGCGCCAGCCGCTGCTGGTGGAGGCCGTCACCTACCGCTTCCGCGGCCACTCGATGGCGGACCCGGAGGAGTACCGCACGAGAGAGCAGGTCGCCGAGTGGCGCAAGCGCGACCCGATCGCGCTGTGGTCGAGACGGCTCGTCGAGGCGGGCGTGCTGGACGAGGCGGCCGTCGAGGCGCTCGACCGCGAGGCGGTCGCGCAGGTCGACGAGGCCGTCGCGTTCGCCGACGCGTCCCCCTTCCCCGCGCCCGAGTCGCTCTACGACGACGTCTACGTGCTGGGCGACCAGGTGCGCGGCTGGTACTCGGTCGACGAGCGCACGCCCGACGTGCACCGCGGCGAGGAGGAGCGCGAGCGCGGCGTCCACCCGAGCACGCGCGAGGAGTACGACCAGCACGCCGCCGGGCCGCACGAGTCCGGCGACGCGCCGCGGCCGGCCGACGAGGCGCAGGACGCCGGTGAGCGCGCGCACGACGGGGAGCGGGGCGGCTGATGGCGGTCGTGCGCTACCGCGAGGCGCTCAACCAGGCGCTGCGGGAGGAGATGACGCGCGACGAGCGCGTGTTCCTGATGGGCGAGGACATCGGCGTCTTCAACGGCGCCTACAAGGTCACCGCCGGGCTGCTGGAGGAGTTCGGCGAGGCGCGCGTGCGCGACACGCCGATCTCCGAGAACACGATCGTCGGGATGGGCGTCGGCGCGGCGATGACCGGCACGCGCCCGGTCGTGGAGCTGATGACGATCAACTTCTCGCTGCTGGCGATGGACCAGATCGTCAACCACGCGGCGCACATCCGCTACATGTTCGGCGGGCAGGTGGCGGTGCCGCTGGTCGTGCGGATGCCGCAGGGCGCCGGCCACCAGCTCGGCCCGACGCACTCGCACTCGTTCGAGGCGCTGTACCTGCACGTGCCCGGCCTGCTGGTGGCGGTGCCCTCGACGCCGGCCGACGCGAAGGGGCTGCTGAAGTCGGCGATCCGCGACGACAACCCGGTGATCTTCATCGAGCACGAGTACCTCTACGGCCAGCGCGGTGACGTGCCCGACGCAGACGACGGGGACCACCTCGTGCCGTTCGGCAGGGCCGCCGTGCGGCGCGAGGGCGAGGACGCCACGATCGTCGGCATCTCGCGCATGGCGCTGACCGCCGTGCGAGCGGCCGAGGCGCTGGCCGACCAGCACGACGTCTCGGCCGAGGTGATCGACCCGCGCACGCTGCGGCCGCTGGACCTCGACACGATCCTCGCGTCGGTGCGCAAGACGAACCGCTGCGTGATCGTCGAGGAGGGCTGGCCGCACGGCGGCGTCGGCGCGAACCTGGCGGCGTTGATCCAGGAGCAGGCGTTCGACTGGCTCGACGCGCCGGTCGGGCGCGTCACCGGCGCCGACGTGCCGATGCCCTACTCGAAGCCGCTCGAGCAGATCGCATTCCCCCACGAGCCGCAGGTCGTCGACGCCGTGTTGGCGACGCTGCGGGACAGCTAGAGAGGACCGCCCGTGCCCGACGTCGTCATGCCCCGCCTGTCCGACTCGATGGAGGAGGGCACGATCCTCAGATGGCTCGTGTCGTCGGGCGACTCGGTCTCGCGCGGGGACGAGATCGTGGAGATCGAGACCGACAAGGCGAACATGACGTATGAGGCGGACGCGGACGGCGTCTTGGAGATCGTCGCTTCCGAGGGCTCGACGCTGGCGATCGGGGAGCTGATCGCGCGGATCGGGGGTTCGGATGGCGGCGCCGGCTCGTCCGAGGGTCCGGCCGCGCGGCGGGCGGGTCCTGTCGCGCCGGCGGGCGAGGACACGCCTGCCGGCGCGCCCTCGTCCGGCGGCGCGCCACCCGCCCGATCGGCGTCGGCTGCGCCGGCCGAGGCGGCTGCTCCCTCCCCCTCGTTGCCCTCCGGCGAAGCGCCCGACGGCCGCGTCAAGGCTTCCCCGGTCGCGCGGCGGCTGGCGCGCGAGCGGGGCGTGGACCTGGCGGTGCTGACGGGGAGTGGGCCCGGCGGGCGGATCGTGAAGGCGGACGTGGAGGCGGCGGAGGCCGCGCCCGCCGCAGCCCCGGCGGCGCCGGCGGCCGCGCCGCGCGAGGTGCCCGGGCCGGTCGCGTCCGGCGGCGAGCGCGGCGGCGGCAAGGGCGAGACGACGGTCGAGCAGCTGTCGCGGACGCAGCAGACGATCGCGCGGCGGATGGCGGAGGCGAAGGCGACGATCCCCGACTTCCAGGTCTCGACCGAGGTCGACATGGCGGCGGCGGTCGCGGTGCGCGAGCAGCTCAAGGCGCTCGCGACCGACGAGCATCCGGCGCCGTCGTTCAACGACTTCGTCGTGAAGGCGGCCGCGCTCGCGCTGCGCGAGCTCCCGCGCGCGAACGGCGCCTACCGGGACGGCCGCTTCGAGCTGTACGAGCGCGTCAACGTGGGCGTCGCGGTCGCGGCGGAGAACGCGCTGGTCGTGCCGACGATCTTCGACGCGGATCAGAAGTCGCTCGGCGAGATCGCGCTCGAGGCGAAGGCGCTCGCCGCGCGCGTGCGCTCCGGCGCGATCACGCCGCCCGAGCTGAGCGGCGGCACGTTCACCGTCTCCAACCTCGGCATGTTCGGCGTGACGCAGTTCACCGCGATCGTCAACGGCGGCCAGGCGGGGATCCTCGCGGTCGGCGCGCTGCGCGACGCGGCCGTCGTCGTCGACGGCGCCGTCGTGCCGGGCAAGCGCATGAGCCTCACGCTCGTCGCCGACCACCGCATCCTCTACGGCGCCGACGCCGCGCAGCTCCTTGCGCGCATCCGTGAGCTGCTGGAGGCGCCGCTCGCGCTGGCGCTCTGAGGCGCGCCGGCGCACGTCGGCGACGCGCGACTCGACTCGCGCTGTCATCACTGTCTATCTGGCAAGAGGTGAATGCTATGAGGTGATGCTGCCTCCGCCGGAGAGCTTCCGCGAGACGGAGGGCGGCGACCGGTACGGGATCGTGCTGGCGGTCGCGCTGGCGACCGTCGTGTTCCTGATCGTCGCGCCGGAGTCGTCGTGGAGCCGCGCGATCGGGCTGCTGCTGTCGGGCGGGATGCTGTTGACGGTCGTCGTCACGAGCCGCGGCAACGTCGAGCTGCGCAAGCGCGCCGGGCTGCTGCTGGCGCTCGGCACGCTCGTCGTGTTCGCCGCGATCGGCTTGGAGTGGATCCCGCAGGGGATCGGCGCCGCGCTCAGCGGCGCGCTGGTGCTGATCACGCTCGTGCAGCTCGTGCGCGGGCTCGCCGTCCTGCTGCGCGTGCGCGGCGTCACGGTCCCCGCGGTCGCCGGCGCGCTGGGCGTCTACCTGCTCGTGGGGATCGTGTTCGCGTTCGTGATCAGCACGATGGCCAAGCTCGGCCCCGGCCCCTACTTCGCGCAGGGCACCGACGGCAGCCAGAGCCAACGCGTCTACTTCAGCTTCACGTCGATGACGACGACCGGCTACGGCGACCTCAGCCCGGCGACGCGCGGCGGGCGCGCGGTCGCGGTGCTGGAGATGCTGACGGGGCAGATCTACCTCGTGACCGTGATCTCGCTGCTGGTCGGGAACCTGCGCCGCCGCCGCGACGGCTGACCGCGATGGCGGCGCGGCTCGGATCGCTCGCGCGCGCCTGCTTCGAGCGGCTCGTCGAGCTGCAGTTCGTCGACCGCTCGGTCGCGCTCGGATCGCTCGCGTTCACGGCGATGGTGCCGCTGCTCGTGATCGCGTCGGCGTTCCTGCCGGGCTCCGACGGGCTCGCGAACGAGCTGATCGATCGCTTCAGGCTGCAGGGCGACACGGCGCAGCTCGTGCGCGACGTGTTCGCGCAGCCGGACGCGGTGCGCCAGTCGGTCTCGTGGCTCGGCATGCTGCTGCTGGTCGTCGCCGCGCTCAGCTTCACGCGCGCGCTGCAACGCGTCTACGAGCGTGCGTGGCGGCTGCGGGCGCGCGGCCTCGCGGGCACGCGCGCGGGGCTGATCTGGATCGGCGGGGTCGTGCTGTGGTCGACGGTGTTCGCGTCCGCGCGGCAGTGGCTCGTCGACCTGACCGGCCCGGTCGGGACGCTGACGGTGCTGCTCGCCGGCAACGCGGCGGTGTGGCTGTGGTCGCCGTGGGTCTTGCTGGCCGGACGCGTCGACTGGCGCGCGCTCGTGCCGACGGCGTTGCTGACGTCGGTCGCGATGACGGCGATCGGCATCGGCTCGGTGATCTACATGCCGGCGGCGATCGGCCGCGCCGCGACGCACTACGGCTCGATCGGGATCGCGATCGCGCTCGTGTCGTGGCTGGTCGGGATCGGCTTCGCGCTGACGGTCTGCGCCGGCGTCGGCGCGGTGCTGGGCGGCAAAGCTAGCGAGGAGTGAGCGGATTCATCCAGCGGATCGGCTCGAACCGCGAGAAGTCGCGATCGGTGCTGCACACCGTCAGACCGTGCTCGACCGCGAGCGCCGCGAGGTGGGCGTCGTTCGCGACGTCGTGACGCGTCTCCCCGCGCAGCAGCTCGCTGAAGATCGCCTGATGCCGCTCGGTGGGGAGGGGAATCCATGCCTGCGGCTGGGCGAGCCAGCGCTCCGCGCGCGCCCACGCTTCGCGCAGCGGAACCGGGCGCCGCACGACGTTCGGGTTGCCCATCAGGCGGACGAACGCGAGCAGCGTCGGCCACGGGATCCCGACGCGGTCGGGCGCGTTCATCACCTCCTCGAACCACGCGCGCGCCGGCTCGTGGTGCGGCGACTCGCGCGCGTGCGCGTAGACGAGCAGGTTGGCGTCGAGCAGGATCACAGCCGCGGCGGGTCGATCAGGTCAAGCGCAGCGGTGACGTCGTCAACGTCGATCAACAGCTCGCCGACGTCCAGCGGCTCGACTCTGAATCGCTCCGGCGTGGCCGTTCTCGCGGACTCGCGCTCGTGCTCCAGCCCCACGCGCAGCAGGTGGTTGACCTCCGTCTTGAGCGAGCTGTGCCGCTCACGCCGGCGCCGGTCGAGCTGAGTCGCGACGTCGGGGTCGAGCGTGAGCGTGGTGCGCATGCATCACAGCATAGAATGCTTGATGTCTTGATGTCTAGCGCCCCGCCTCGAAGACCGCGTTCGGCATGCCGCCGTCGCGGCGCACGGCGCCGTACGCGCGCACGACGACGCACCAGGCGCGGCCGTTCGCCGGGTCGGGCGCGCACGTGCGGTAGACGCTGCCGGGGACGATCGCGACCGTGTCCGCCAGCGCGAGGTGGCGGCGGAACGGCGGCGGCGCGTACGTGCCGATCCACGCGACCGCGCGCGCGTGCGCGTCGGCGAGCGCGCGCGCGTCGCGCGCGAGCACGCGGTGGTGCAGCGCGCCGGCGGCGACGAGGCCGGCGCTGACGAGCAGCACGAGCGCGACGCCGGCGCGGTCGCGCGCGACGACGACCGGCAGCTCGGGCCGCGCCCGCCGCCACGCGATCCCGACGAACGGCGCGAGCGCGGCGACCGCCACGAGGTTGAGGAAGCCGGCGAGCAGCAGCGCGGCGAGCAGGTTCGTGCGCCCGTCGCCGGCGAGCGGGCGGAAGTGGATCAGCAGCGCGTCGGCGAGCGTCAGCGCGACGGCGAGCGGCGCCAGCCAGGCGCCGCGCAGGCGCCAGCGCAACCGGGCGGCCCACACGCGTTCCACACGCCGAGAGTACGGGACCGCTCAGGCCACGCCGACGATCCGCCATGGCCGCTCGTCCGGCCCTGACAGCGCGAGCGTCCAGCGCTCGCGCGTCGTCGTCTCGCGCTCCTTCGAGCCGGACAGCACCGCCGCGTCGTCGCGGTCCTCGACGTAGCGGCGGCCGCGCACCTCCAGCTCGAGCGTCATCGTCGGAGGCGTCGCCGCCGGGTCGAGCGCAGCGATTCGCAGGCGCGCGACGCGCGGCCCCCGGATCACGAGCCGCGTCTTGCGCGACGGGTCGCCGGGATGCAGCAGCGCGTCGGCCGCGGCCGGCGTCGCGACGTCGAGCAGGTCGCGGTCGGCGCCGTCGACCGCCTCGGCCCACGCGGCGACGGCGCGGCGGGCGGCGGCCTCCAGCACGTCCGGCGCCCAGCGCCCGTCCACGAGCGAGAGGTCGAGCGCGGCGGCGCGCGCGTCGCCGGCGAAGTCGAGGTCGGCGACCTCGGCGGTCGCGACGCCCGCCGGCAGCTTGTCGGCGACGGCGACCTCCACGAGCGACGCGTCGCGCATGCGCTGCTCGTCCTGCCAGGGCGTCGCGACGATCTCCTCGCCGAGCACGTGCGCGCCCTCCGCGTCGGACTCGATCGAGGCGACGATCCAGGCGCCGTCGCGGCGGGCGAGCGTCCAGTACTCGGTGAGCGTCACGCGCTCGCCGCTCGCGCCGGTGCGGTTGATGTGCGCCCCCCACTCGGTCTCGACGTAGTCGCGCAGGCGCGCGGTGATGCGGCACGTGACGCGGTCCTCGTCCTCGCCCTCGCGGTTCACCAGGCCGAGGTACTCGACCGAGTCCACGCCGAGCACCTCGACGCGGTTGTGCCAGCCTCTGTCGGCGAAGTCCGCGAGCCGGCGGCGCCACTCGACCAGCAGGTCGGGGCTCAGCAGCTCGCGGAGGCGCTCGTCGTCGCGCGCGTCCCATGCCATCTGCGCCGCCCGGAAGAGGCGTGTAGCGGTGTAGACGACCGTGTCGGCCGCAAGCTGCATGTCGTCGTCGGCCGCCTCCGCGGCGGCCAGCTCGACGCGCCGCCGGCGTGACTCGCGGCGCTTGCGCGCCCGGCGCGCCTTCAGCACCGCGTAGAGCACGAAAGGCAGCACGGCGATCACGATCGCGAGCAGGACGAGCGGGCTGCCGCTGGGGGATCCACCGCCGTAGCCGCCGCCTCCCCCGCCGCCGAAGCCGCCACCGCCGCCGAAGCCGGACGAGCCGCCGCCGGCCGACGCGAGGAGGATGGCGAACGCGAGCGCGAGCATGCCCGCACGCTACCGCGCGGGCGCCGGCGCGCGAGCCGAATACGTGGACGTTCACCCACCCGAACGGGGGGACGAGCCCGAAGTACCGTTCGCGCGATGGAAGCCCTGTCGCCGCGCCAGGCCGAAGCCCGGCCCGAGCGCGCGGCGGCGGACGAGCCGGCGCACCTCACGCGCGCGGATCGCGTCGAGCTGCTGCGCGCGATGCTGCTGATGCGTGCGATCGAGGCGCGCGCGCTGACGCTCTACCGCCAGGGGCGCGTCCCCGGCTCCTTCTACGACGGCTTCGGGCAGGAGGCGGTGTCGGTCGGCGCCGCGTTCGCGCTCGGCCCGCGCGACCGCCTCTGCCCGCTGCACCGCGACCTCGGCGCGCACCTCGTCCGCGGCGTCGAGACGACGCGGATCCTCGCCCAGTACATGGGTCGCGCGAGCGGCGTCACCGGCGGGCGCGACGGCAACGTCCACTTCGGCGACCCGTCCGTCGGCGTGATGGGGATGGTCTCGATGCTGCCCGACATGATGTGCGTCGCGACGGGCATGGCGATGGCGTTCAAGCTGCGCGGGGAGGCGCGCGTGGCGCTCACGTGGTTCGGCGACGGCGCGACCTCGCGCGGCGACTTCCACGAGGCGATGAACTGGGCGGGCGTGCAGCGGCTGCCGGTCGTGTTCGTGCTGGAGAACAACCAGTTCGCCTACTCGACGCCGCTGGAGAAGCAGTTCGCGGTCGACCCGGTGGAGCGCGCGCGCGTGTACGGGTTCCCGGGCGTGACGGTCGACGGCAACGACGCCGAGGCGGTGTTCCAGGCGGTGCGCGTCGCGCGCGAGCGCGCGCTCGCCGGCGAAGGGCCGACGCTGGTGGAGGCGGTGACGATGCGCATGCACGGCCACGCCGCGCACGACGACATGCGCTACGTGCCGCCGCAGCTGCTGGCCGAGTGGGCGGCGCGCGATCCGATCGAGCGCCAGGAGCGGCGCGTCGCCGCTCTGGGCGTGGACGTCGAGGCGCTGCGCGCCGAGGTGGACGCGGAGGTCGAGGCGGCCGCGGCGGAGGCGCTGGCGGCGCCGCTGCCCGACCCGGCCGACGCGACGCGCGGCGTGTTCGCCGAGGGCGCGCCGCAGCCGCTCGGCGACGGGCGCGCGCCGTGGAGCGGGTTCGCGCCCGCGGAGGCGCCCGCGTGATGGCGACGATGACCTACCTGGAGGCGATCTCCGACGCCCTGCGCGAGGAGATGCGCGCCGACGAGCGCGTCTTCGTGATGGGCGAGGACGTCGGCGCGTTCGGCGGCGCGTTCAAGGTCACCGACGGGTTCGTGGAGGAGTTCGGCGAGGCGCGCGTGATCGACACGCCGCTGGCGGAGGCGGCGATCGTCGGGGCGGCGGTCGGCGCCGCGGTGGTGGGGATGCGGCCGGTGTGCGAGATGCAGTTCGCCGACTTCGTCGCGTGCGGCTTCGACCAGCTCATCAACGTCGCCGGCAAGACGCACTACCGCTTCGGCCTCGCGGTGCCGCTCGTCGTGCGGCTGCCGAGCGGCGGCGGCTTCTCCGGCGGCCCGTTCCACTCGCAGAGCCCGGAGGCGTGGTTCATGCACGCGCCGGGCCTGAAGGTGGTGGCGCCCTCCACGCCGGCCGATGCGAAGGGGCTCTTGACGGCGGCGATCCGCGACCCCAACCCGGTCGTGTTCCTCGAGCACAAGCACCTCTACCGGCGCGTGAAGGGCGAGGTGCCGGCGGGCGCGTACGAGACGCCGATGACCGCGCGGATCGCGCGCGAGGGCAGCGACCTGACCGTGATCGCCTACGGCGCGATGGTGCACGCCGCGCTGGAGGCGACGGCGGACCTGGACGGCGCGTCGGTCGAGGTGCTCGACCTGCGCTCGCTCGTCCCACTCGACGAGCAGGCGATCCTCGCCTCGGTCGCGAAGACGTCCAAGGTCGTGATCGTGGACGAGGCGAACGAGACCTGCGCGGCCGGCGCCCAGGTCGCCGCCCTGATCGCCGAGCGCGCGTTCGAGCAGCTCGACGGCCCGATCCGCCGCGTCGCCACGCCCGACGTCCCGATCCCCTTCAGCCCCCCGCTCGAACAGGCGACGATCCCGTCCGTCGAGCGCATCCGCGATGCCTGCCGAGACCTCCTCGACTACTGACGTCGTCATGCCCCAGCTCGGCGTCTCGGTCGTCGAGGGAACGGTGATCAGATGGCTCGTCGCGGAAGGCGACGAGGTCGCCGCCGACCAGCCGCTGTGCGAGGTCGACACCGACAAGATCGTCACGGACATTCCCAGCCCGGCCAACGGGACGCTCCAGGAGATCCTCGTCGACCAGGGAGAGACCGTCGAGGTCGGGACCCTCCTCGCGTTGATCGCTCACGCCGGTCGGGCGGGTGGCGGTGAGGATGCACGTGCCCCGGTCGCAAGACCGGGGTGCGCGCACCCGGAGCCGACAGGACCCGCCCGCAGCAGCGCTTGGCTCTCACCCGTCGTGCAGCGGCTGGCGGCTGAGCACGGCGTCGACCTGTCGTCCGTCACCGGCACGGGCCGCGACGGGCGAATCCGCAAGCAGGACGTGCTGGCGGCAGCCACCCACGCGAACGGCGACAGGCCCCTGCACACCGAGAGCCCGTACACCGCCGCCGACGCGCCCGGCCAGCTCTCCCGCATGCGCCGCGCGATCGGCGCGCACATGAAGCGCTCGCTCGATACGGCCGCGACGTGCACGACCTGGATGGAAGCCGACATGACGCGCGTCGAACAGGCCCGCAGAGGCGCGAAGGCCAGCAGCCTGCTCGGCGTCACGCCGCTGCCGATCGTCGCGCGCGCGGCGATCGACGCGCTCGCCGAGCATCCCGCGCTGAACGCCACGCTGGAGGGCGACCGCTACACGCGCCACGAGGCGGTCCACCTCGGCGTCGCCGTCTCGCTCGGCGAGGACGGGCTGATCGTGCCCGTGATCCGCGACGCGCACACGCTGACCGTCGAGCAGCTCGGCGTCGCGATCCGCGAGCTGGCGCGGCGCGCGCGCAAGCAGCAGCTGACGCCGGACGAGGTGCGCGGCGGCACCTTCACGATCACGAACCCCGGCCAGTTCGGCTCGCTGATGGCGACGCCCGTGATCAACCAGCCGCAGGTCGCGATCCTCGACCTCGAGGCGGTCGTGAAGCGGGCTATCGTCGTCACCGACGACGACGGCAACGACGTGATCGAGATCCGCCCACAGACGATCCTCGGCCTCTCCTGGGACCACCGCGCGCTCGACGGCGCGCAGGCCGCGCAGTACCTCGGCGCGGTGCGGCGGCGGCTGGAGCGCTGGGATGGCTGAGGTGTCCGCCTGGGGGCCCGCCTCCGGCGGCCATGTGGCCGCCTCCGGCACCCCTCCCGAGCTGCTCGTCGTGCGGCTCGGCGTCGTCGAGTACCGCACGGCGCTGGCACTGCAGGAGGCGGTGCGCGAGCGGCGCATCGCCGGCGAGCTGCCGGACGTGCTGCTGCTGGTCGAGCACCCGCCCGTCTACACGCAGGGCCGCCGCTCGAAGCCGGAGGACCTGCCGTTCAGACCCGAGTGGTACGCCGAGCAGGGGATCGACGTCGTGCCGGTGCGGCGCGGCGGCCAGCTCACGTACCACGGCCCCGGCCAGCTCGTCGGCTATCCGATCGTGCAAGTGGACGACGTGGTCGCCTACCTGCGCACGCTGGAGGAGGCGCTGATCGCCGCGCTCGGCGACGAGGGGATCGCGGCGCGCAACCGCCCCGAGGACGGGATCGAGTACACGGGCGTGTGGATCGAGGAGCGCAAGGTCGCCTCGATCGGCGTGCACGTCAGCCACCACGTCACGACGCACGGCTTCGCGGTGAACGTCGACAACGACATGCGCCCGTTCGAGTGGGCCGTCGCGTGCGGCCTGCACGGCGTGCGCATGACCTCGGTCGCGGACGAGCGTGGCGAGACCGCGCTCACGCGGCCGCCGGCAAGCGAGCCGCTCGCACCGCAGCGCGCGCCCTCCCCCGCGCTCGCCCAGCTCGCCGACCGCGTCGTCGCGCGCTTCGCCGAGGCGTTCGCCCGCACCCCGGTCGAGGCCGCGGCGGAGGCGCTCGGGGTGCCCGTCCCGGAGCCCGCGCGCAGCGGACTTCCGGCCGGGCAGGCATGATTCGGCGCCATGCGCATCTCCGCGAAGGTCGACTACGCCGTGCGGGCTGCGATCGAGCTGGCGGTCGCCGGCGACGAGCGGCTCACGAAGGCTGACGCGATCGCGCACGCGCAGGACATCCCGCCGAAGTTCCTCGAGAACATCCTCGGGGACCTGCGCCAGGGCGGCCTCGTGCGCAGCCAGCGCGGCGCCGAGGGCGGCTACAAGCTCGCGCGTCCCGCGAGCGAGATCACGGTCGCCGACGTGATCCGCGTGGTCGAGGGCCCGATGGCCTCGGTGCGCGGCGGCCGTCCCGAGGACGTCGAGTACGCCGGCAGCGCGGAGCCGCTGCGCAGAGTGTGGATCGCCGTGCGTCAGGCGCTGCGCGAGGTCAACGAGCACGTCACGCTCGCCGACCTCGCGAGCGGCAGACTGCCGAGAGCCGTCGAGGCGCTGACGCGCGCCGACGACGCTTGGCTCACCCGCTGAGCGCCGACCACTGCGGATCTGCCCTCGCCAGGCGAGGCGAGATCCGCAGTCGTCACGCGCTGAGCGCGTCCGCCTCCGGCGCGCGCGTCGCGAGCGCGCGCGGCAGCACGGTCGAGCGCACGTGCACGATGTCGCCGACCGCGAGCTCCAGCTCGTCGGCCTCGCCGCGCGTGAGCTGGACCGCCAGCTCCTGACCGTCGCCGAGCACCAGCTCCGTGCGCACCTCGAAGCCGAGGTGCACGACGCGCGCGACCTGCGCCTCGAACGAGCCGGCCCTCGGCTCGACCGACAGCGCGATGTCGTGCGGGCGCACGAGCGCGTCGCCGAGCTGCGTGACCGGCCCCAGGAAGCGCATCACGAACGGCGTCTCGGGGCGGTCGTACAGCTCGCGCGGGGTGCCGACCTGCTCGATCCGCGAGTGGTCCATCACGGCGATCTGGTCGGCGATCGACATCGCCTCCTCCTGGTCGTGCGTGACGAGCAGCGTCGTCACGTGGACCTCGTCGTGCAGCTTGCGCAGCCATTCGCGCAGGTCGGCGCGGACCTTCGCGTCGAGCGCGCCGAACGGCTCGTCGAGCAGCAGCACTCTCGGCTCGACCGCCAGCGCGCGCGCGAGCGCCATCCGCTGCCGCTGGCCGCCGGACAGCTGCGACGGGTAGCGCGTCTGGTAGCCGGCGAGCCCGACGATCTCCAGCAGCTCGTCCACGCGCGACGCGATCTCCGCCTTCGGCCGCTTGCGCACGGCCAGCCCGAACGCGACGTTGTCGCGCACCGTCATGTGCTTGAAGGCGGCGTAGTGCTGGAAGACGAACCCGATCCCGCGCCGCTGCGGCGCGACCGACGTCTGGTCCTCGCCGTGGATCGTGACGCTGCCGACGTCGGGCGACTCGAGCCCGCCGATGATCCGCAGCAGCGTCGACTTGCCGGAGCCGCTCGGGCCGAGCAGGGCGGTCAGCGACCCGTCCGGCACCGACAGCGAGACGTCGTCGAGGGCGACGTAGTCCCCGAAGCGCTTGGTCACTCTCTCGACGAGGATCACGTGTCCCCCTCCTCACGTCGTGGCGGGTCGGTCTCCCGATGAGCGCGAGTCGTATGGCGCCGGATCGTGGATGCCGGGCGCCGCACGCGATGTGAAGGCGCAGCAATGCTGCGTCGAACATCGCGGGTGGCGAACCGGCGCCGCGAGACGGTGCCAGACGGCCGCAGATCATCGGGAGAGCGGCCCGGGATGGCGGTCATCGCGAGCAGCGTCGCCAGCGCGATCAGCGCCAGCAGCGCCGAGGCCGCGTAGGCGCCCGCGAGGTCGAAGTTCCCGAAGCGCTTCTCGACCAGCAACGTGAGCGTCTCCGTCTGGCCCGCGATCTTGCCGGACACGACCGAGACGGCCCCGAACTCGCCGATGCAACGCGCGACGCTCAGCACGACGCCGTACGCGACGCCCCAGCGGATCGACGGCAGCGTGATGCGGCGGAAGGTCGTCCAGCCGCCGGCGCCGAGCGTTGCCGCCGCCTGCTCCTGCTCGTCGCCGACCTCCTTCAGCACCGGGGTCACCTCGCGCACGACGAACGGCAGCGAGACGAAGATCGTCGCCAGCACGATCCCCGGCACCGAGAAGATCACCTGCACGCCGGCGTCCGCAAGCGCGCCGCCGAGCCAGCCTCTGGTCCCGTACACGAGGATCAGCGAGAGGCCGATCACGACCGGCGAGATCGCGAACGGCAGGTCGATGACGGCGTTCACGAGGCCCTTGCCGCGCCACTCGCCGCGCGCGAGCGCCACCGCCATCACGATCCCGAACAGCGTGTTGAGCGGCACCGCGATCGCCGTCACCTCCAGCGTCAGCTGGAAGGCGTGAATCGCGGCTGGGGTCGTGATCGAGTCCCACACGGCGCCGACCCCGTGCTCGAACGTGCGGTAGAAGATCAGCGCGACCGGCACCAGCAGCAGCAGCGCCAGGTAGCCGAGCGCGAGCACGCGCAGCGAGATCTGCCAGCGGCGGTCAACGGTCATGGCGCGCTCCCCAGTGGCCGAGCGCGCGGATCCCCAGCAGGACCGCGAGCGAGACGAGCAGCAGCACGGTCGAGACGGCGGCGGCGCTGACGGGCGCGTCGCTCTCGATCAGCTTGAAGACGTAGACCGAGCCGACCTGCGTTCTGAACGGGATGTTCCCGCTGATCAGCACGACCGAGCCGAACTCGCCGACCGCGCGCGCGAACGCGAGGGCGGCGCCGGACAGGATCGCCGGCACGAGGTTCGGCAGCACGATGCGGCGGAAGATCGTCGCGTTGCGTGCGCCGAGCGACAGCGCCGCCTCCTCCATCTCGCGGTCCAGCTCGATCAGCACCGGCTGGACCGAGCGGATCACGAACGGCAGCGTCACGAACAGCAGCGCGAGCAGCACGGCCGACTGCGTGTAGGCGAGGTCGATGCCGAACGGGCTTCTCGGCCCGTAGAGCGTCAGCAGCACGAGACCGGCGACGATCGTCGGCAGCGCGAACGGCAGGTCGATCAGCGCGTTGACGATCCGCTTGCCGGGGAAGCGGTCGCGCACGAGCACCCACGCGATCAGCGTCCCGCCGGCGACGTTGATCGCCGCGGTCGCGAGCGAGACCAGCAGGGTGAATCTGAGCGCCGCGACCGCCTGTCTGCTGCTGACCGCGTCCCAGAAGGCGCCGACGCCGCCGTCGAGCGAGCGAACGAGGACGGCCGACAGCGGCAGCAGCACGATCACGCTGAGGTACAGCGTGGCGACGCCGAGGCCCAGCGCTCCCGTGTGGGAGCGCCGGGCGGAGCGAGCAGTGACGGCGAGCGCGCTCACTTGGCGGTCGACACCCCCGCGTCCTCCTCGAGCTTCGCGATCGAGCCTCTGTCGACGTCGAAGAACTGGTCGTTGACCTTGCTCCAGCCGCCGAGCTGGTCGATCGTGAAGAGGCCGGGCGGGTCGGGGAACAGCCCTCTCGCCTTCGCGGCGGCCAGCACGGCCGCGTTGACGGGCCGGTAGCCCCAGTCGGCGAAGCGCTGCTGCGCCGGCTTGCTCAGCACGTAGTCGAGGAACTGCTGCGCGGCCGCCGGCGCGGCTCTCGTCTTCGCGATGTCGATGTCGATCTTGATCGTGTCGTCGGGGACGACGTAGTCGACGTCCTCGCCCTTCTTCTGCGCGGTCGTCGCCTCGTACTCGTAGGACAGCAGCACGTCGCCGTTGCCGCCGGTGAAGTCCGACAGCGCCTCGCGGCCCGACTTGTCCTGCACCGGCACGTGCGCGATCAGCTTTCTGACGTAGTCGAGCCCGGCCTGCGGGTCCTTGCCGGCGTGCGACGCCTGGCCGTAGGCGGCGAGCAGGTTCCACTTCGCGGCGCCCGACGAGAACGGGTTCGGCGTGAGCACCTTGATGCCCGGTCTGAGCAGGTCGTCCCACGTCTTGATGTGCTTCGGGTTGCCCTTGCGCACGACGAACGCGACGACCGACGTCGTGACGAGCCCTCTGTTCGGCGTCGTGTTCCAGCTCGGGTCGACGATGCCGGCGTCGACGAGGCGCGTCATGTCGGGCTCGGTCGAGAACGTCACGACGTCGGCTCTGAGGCCGGCTTCGACGGCGCGGCTCTGGTCGCCGGAGGCGCCGTAGGAGGTCTTGAAGCCGACGCCCTTGCCGGCGGCGGTCTGCTGGAAGGCCGGGATGATCTCGTCGTAGACGACCTCCGGCGTGGAGTAGGCGACGAGCGAGAGCGTCGTCTTCGCGTCGCCGCCGCCGCTGACGTCGGATCCGCCGGCGGTGTCCGATGCGCCGCCGCAGCCCGCCATGGCCGCCAGCGCCACCAGCGTGAGCAGTGCGAGGACGGTCTTGCGTACGTGCGACATCGGAACTCCTTCAAGTCGGTAGGGATTCAGTGGTTTGAGAGTTATACACTATCCCCACAGGACATGTCGGGATAGTGGGAGTAGTGGGGATTCCCAGGCGGTCGAGCTATTCCATGAGTTGCAACCTGTGGAATAGCGACGCGCGATATAGCGAGCCGAGGGCCGCGCGAGCTACCGCATCGCCGACCCCTTCATCCGCGCCAAGCTCGTGCTGTTCGGACGCGAGCGCTTCAGCGACCGGCTGCGCGCGACGGCCGCCGAGGAGGACGTGCTGCTCGTGAGCGCCGCCGACCTGTTCGCGCCGTAGCGCCGGCCGGCCGTCGCGCCGGGGGCGTCGCCGCTACCGTTCACGGTCGATGAGCGCCACCGAGGAACGCAGACACGTCACGCGCTCGCGCGCGAACCCGGGCGGGATGGACGTGCTGAAGGTGCTGGGCCCCGAGGTCCGCCCCTTCCGCGAGCGCAAGCCGCCGTGGTTCAAGGTTCCCGCCCCCGGCGGCCCGAAGTACCGCGAGCTGACGGGCATGATCAAGCAGGAGAACCTGCACACCGTCTGCCAGGAGGCCGCCTGCCCGAACGTCGGCGAGTGCTGGGAGCGCGGCACCGCCACGTTCATGATCCTCGGCGACACCTGCACCCGCCGCTGCGGCTTCTGCAACGTGCAGACGGGCAAGCCGACCTGGAACGACCCGCTCGAGCCCGCGCGCGTCGCGCGCAGTGTCGCGAAGATGGGCCTGCGCCACGCGGTCATCACGAGCGTCGACCGCGACGACCTGCCCGACTACGGCGCGTCCGCCTTCGTCGGCGTGATCCGCTCGATCCGCATGCAGGCGCCGACGTGCAAGGTCGAGGTGCTGACGCCCGACTTCCGCGGCCAGGAGATGCCGCTCGCGAAGGTGATCGCGGAGCGGCCCGACGTCTTCAACCACAACGTCGAGGTCGTGCCGCGCCTGTACCCGGTCGCGCGGCGCGGCTCGGAGTTCCTGCGCTCCTGCCGCGTGCTGAAGAACGCGAAGGAGATGGGCGGCGACGAGGTCACCACCAAGTCCGGCTTGATGGTCGGGCTCGGCGAGACGCACGAGGAGATGGTCGAGACGTTCGCGATCCTGCGCGAGCACGAGGTGCAGGTCCTGACCGTCGGCCAGTACCTGCGCCCGACCGAGCGCCACCTGCCGATCGTCCGCTACTGGCACCCGGACGAGTTCAAGGCGCTCGAGGAGGCGGCGTACGCGCTCGGCTTCGACCACATCGCCGCCGGGCCGCTCGTGCGCAGCTCGTACCACGCCGACCAGCACGTGCCGCAGGAGCAGCCGGGCCACGGGCCGCTGGCGGCGTAGGGACGCGCCGTGGACGTCGAGCAGGCGATCCGCGACCGTCGCACGCACAAGGTCTACGGCCCCGAGCCGGTCGACCGCGCGACGCTCGCGGAGCTGCTCGAGCTCGCGCGCTGGGCGCCGAACCACCACCTGACGAACCCGTGGCGCTTCCGCGTCCTCGGTCCCCGCGCGCTCGCCGCGCTGAAGCAGGCGGCCGGGCCGGAGGCGGCCGGCAAGCTCGACCGCGCGCCGACGCTCGTGTGCGTCTCGGTCGTGCAGCCGGGCGAGGACCCGGTCGCCGACGAGGAGGACCTGCTCGCGGCCGGCTGCGCGACGTACGCGATCCTGCTCGGCGCGCACGCGCGCGGGCTCGCCGCCTACTGGCGCACGCCGGCCGTGCTGCGCACGCAGGAGGGCCGCGCCGCGCTCGGCATCCCCGAGGGCGAGCGTGCGATCGCGCTCGTGCACCTCGGCCCGCTGCGCCAGGCGAAGGCGCCGCCGGAGCGCGCGCCCGCCGCCGACGTCGTCACGTACTTGGACTGAACGGGTAGGTTGCGGCCCCCGCCCGCACCGTGTTCCCCATCAAGGACAACATCCCGACGGACCGGCTGCCGCTCGTCACGATCCTGCTGATCGCGGCGAACGTGCTCGTCTACTTCTTCCTGCAGGGCGGCGGCATCGCGCACGGGCCGCGCGAGGCGCAGGTCGTCAAGTACGGCGCGATCCCCTACGAGATCACGCACCCCGGCCAGCAGTGCGGGACGACCGCGACGGTCGCCGGCGGGGCGCGCCTGCAGACGGGCGGCCAGGTCGTGTGCCCGGGCGAGACGGTCACGCTGAGCGACGGCAGCACGGCGACGGTCGCCGCGACGAGCGGCGGCGGCCACGTGTCGGCGTGGCTGACGCTCGTGACCGCGATGTTCCTGCACGGCGGGATCCTCCACCTGCTCGGCAACATGCTGTTCCTGTGGATCTTCGGCGCGAACGTCGAGGACGCGATGTCGCGCCTGCGCTACCTCGCCTTCTACCTGCTCGGCGGACTGACGGCGGTCGGGCTGCAGGTCGCGATGGACCCCGGCTCGGCGGTGCCGACGGTCGGCGCCTCGGGCGCGATCGCGGCCGTGCTGGGCGGCTACATCCTGCTGTATCCGCGGGCGCGCGTCGTCGCGCTCGCGTTCCTGATCCTGCTGTTCACGCTGATCGAGCTGCCGGCGTGGGTGCTGCTCGGCCTGTGGTTCGTGGAGCAGGCGGTCTTGACCGTCGCGCAGCTGACGCAGCCGGCCGGGACGGGGGGCGGCGGCGGGGTCGCGTACGCGGCGCACGTCGGCGGGTTCGTGTTCGGCCTGCTCGCGATCCGCGCGTTCGCGCAGCGGCGCAAGTCGCTGCCGCCACCCTCGGCCGTTCCGGCGTGGTCGACGTGAGACCGCGCACGGCCGTCACCGCCGTCGCGATCGTCTTCATCGGCGGCTTCGCGTTCCTGACCGTCTCGGCGGCGATCGCGCACGGCGTCGACGTGCTCACGATCGTCTCGCTCGGCCTGCTCGTGCTGTTCGCCGTCGGGATCCTCGGGGCGCTTGCCTCGCACGACCCCGACGAGTAGCGCCGCCGCTACGCAGCCGAGCGCGTCGCCGGCGCCTCGCGCACGAGCGCGGGCAGCAGCGGCATCACCCGGCGCACGAGCGTCGTCTGCGCGGCCAGCAGGCGCTCCCGCTGCGGACCCCAGCCGAGCCCGTAGGCCGCGCGCAGCGTCGGCGGCAGCAGGCCGACCGTCGCGAGCTTGAGCGCGTCGTGGGCGGGCCGCAGCGGCAGCGGCAGGCGCCGCGGGCGCAGGATCTCCTGCGCGACCTCGCGCGCGGCCGGCGTCACCTCGAGCACCTGCTCGACCGTCTCGTCGTACCAGCGCATGAACGCGCCGAACGTGTCGGGAACGGTCTCGGGCGCGACGTCGCAGTCGAGCAGGAAGCGGCGCTGCTCGGCGTAGTAGGCCTCGACGTCCGCGAGCCTCAGCGGCCCGACGTAGCGCGTGTAGAGCAGCAGCGTCGTCTCCACGCGCGTCGCCCACAGCCAGCGCAGCTCGGCGTCGTCGTACGGCGCGTCGCCGTCGCCGACGCCCGGGTGCGCCACCTGCAGCAGCAGCTCGCGCCCCGCGCCCAGCAGCACGACCGACTCGCGCCTGACGCGCCCGCTGACGCTCTCGGCCCCGACGGGCCCACGGTCCGACATCGCCCTCTCCTCTCTCCTCAAAGACGAGACGGCGCCTCCCGCAGATGACGGTAGCGATGCCACGCGAGAAGATGCGCCGGTTCGCGCCCGGCGCGCTATCGTGCGCCCAGCGATTGATTGGTCAGTCAGCCAGCCCGCCTGAGGGGAAGGAGCGCCGTGGACCTCAACGACACGCCCGAGCAGGCCGCATATCGCGCCGAGGTGCGCGCCTGGCTCGAGCAGAACGCCGTCCATGCGCCCGCCACGCGCGGCCGCGGGGACGAGCAGGAGGCGGTCGCCGCGCACCGCGCCTGGCAACGGCGGCTCGCCGAGGCCGGCTACGTCGGCGTGACGTGGCCGGCCGAGCACGGCGGGCAGGGCAAGGGTCCGCTCCACCAGGTCGTCGTCAACCAGGAGATCGCGCGCGCCGGCGTGCCGGGGATCCTCGACGCGATCGGCGTCGGCATGCTCGGCCCGACGCTCATCGCGCACGGCAGCGACGAGCAGAAGCAGCGCTACCTCGCCCCGATGCTGCACGGCGACGAGGTCTGGTGCCAGCTGTTCTCCGAGCCGGCCGCCGGCTCCGACCTCGCCGGCATCCAGACGCGCGCCCGCCAGGAGCCGGATGGGTCGTGGCGGCTCTCCGGCCAGAAGGTGTGGACGACGAACGCGCAGTTCGCCGCCTACGGGCTGCTGCTCGCGCGCACCGATCCCGACGCGCACAAGCACAAGGGCCTCACGATGTTCGTCGTGCCGATGGACGCGGAGGGCGTGACGATCCGCCCGCTGCGCCAGATCTCCGGCGAGCCCGAGTTCAACGAGGTCTTCTTCGACGACGTCAAGCTCGCGCCCGACGCCGCCGTCGGCCCCGTCAACGGCGGCTGGGGCGTCGCCCTCACGACGCTGATGTTCGAGCGCCTCACGATCGGCGCCGGCTCGGAGGGCATGGGCTACCGCGCCGACCGCTTCGCCGCGGCGATCGCGAGCGACCCGGTCGCCGCGAAGGACCCGGAGGTGCGCGCGCGCTTCGGCGCGCTGGCGACCGAGCTGCTCGCGCTGCGCTTCACCGGCTACCGCCTGCTGACGGCGATCTCGCGCGGCCAGATCCCCGGGCCGGAGGCCGGCATGGGCAAGATCACCGCGGTCAACGGCGCGATCGCGGCCGGCGACCTGATCGCCGACGTGCTCGGCCCGGAGGCGCTCGACCCGGACAGCGAGTGGTCGTACCTGATTTCGTTCCTGCCTGGCTTGAAGTCGGCCGGCGGGACCGAGGAGATCCTGCGCAACACGGTCGGCGAGCGCGTGCTCGGCCTGCCGCCCGAGCCGCGCCTCGACAAGGGCGTCCCGTTCAGCGAGCTGCGCGCGAAGGAGCGTCAGGAGGTGGCGTCGTGAACTTCGACCTGTCCGACGAGCAGGTCCTCCTGCGCGAGGCGGCGAGAGACGCCTTCAGCCGCGTGAGAACGGTCGAGGCGGCGCGCGAGGCGCTCGAGGGCGCAGCGCTGCCGGACCTGTGGGCGACCGCGCAGCAGGCCGGCTGGACCGGGCTGCTGCTGGACGAGCAGCACGGCGGCGCCGCGCTCGGCGCGATCGACGCGATGCTGGTGGCGGCCGAGGCCGGCCGCGTGCTGGCGAGCGTGCCGCTGCTCGGCCACCTGCCGGCGACGGCGATCGCGAACGCCGGGGCCGGCGGCCTCGACGAGGGCACGCTCGGCAAGCTCGCGAGCGGCGAGCTGCGCGCCGCGTACGTGCCGGCGCGACCGGGCGACGACGTCGACCCGGCGTGGACGACCGAGCCGCGCAGCGGCCGCCGGCGCGCGCCGGCGCCGGCCGTCGTGCGCGGCGACGAGGGCCTCGCGACGGTCAGCGGGTCGGTCGCGTGGGTGCCCGACGCGGTCGGCGCCGACGTGCTGGTGGCGGTCGGCATGGAGGCGGGCGGGCCGGTCGCGGTGGCGCTCGGCGCGAGCGCCGAGGGCGTGACCGTCGAGCCGGCCGGCGGCGTCTACGACGCGACGCGCCCGCTCGGCCACGTGACGTTCGACGACGCCTGCGGCAGGGTCCTCGCGGCCGGCGAGGTGGAGCTGCGGCGGGCGTGGTTCCTCGCGCACGCGCTGATCGCGGCCGAGTCGCTCGGCGCGGTCGAGGAGTGCCTCGAGCGCTCGGTCGCGTACGCGAAGGAGCGCTACACGTTCGGGCGCGCGATCGGCTCCTACCAGGCGATCAAGCACGCGCTCACGGAGGTGCTGCGGCGCCAGGAGAACACGCGCTCGCTGCTCTACTACGCCGGCTGGGCATACGACTCCAAGCCCGACGAGTTCGCGGCGGCGGCGAGCGCCGCGCGCGCGGCCGGCGGCGCCGCGCTCGACTTCGCCGCGCGCGAGCTGATCTCGGTGCACGGCGGGATCGGGGCGACGTGGGAGCACGACGCGCCGCTGTTCTTCCGCCGCGCGCAGGTGTCGCGCCGCCTGCTCGGCGGCACCGGGGACGCGGTCGACCGGCTCGCCGGCGAGCTGCTCACGGGGGCTGCAGCCGCCGCGTAGCCGCTCGCCTTTGCCGTTCCTTGGCGATCGCTGAAGCTGCGGCTTAGGTCGCGGAGGCAGGATCGCCTCGACGTGCCTCTCTCCTCACCGCCCCGCCGCCCGGCCCGCCGCTTCGTGCGGGTCGGTGCGGTGGGAGCGCTCGCCGCCGGCCTCGCGCTCGCCGGCTGCGGGACGGGCTCGCATCGCAGCGACGTCGCGAGCGCCGGACACGCGGGGATCGGCGTCCCGGCGGCGCGCCGCACGGGCCCGCGCGACATCCACACGATCAGACACGTGATCGTCGTGATGCAGGAGAACCGCTCGTTCGACTCCTACTTCGGGACGTTCCCCGGCGCCGACGGGATCCCCCGCCACGACGGGCGCTTTATGGTGTGCGTCCCCGACCCGCGCGCCGGCCGCTGCCAGCGCCCGTATCACGACCCCTCGCTCGTCAACGGCGGCGGCCCGCACGACGCGGCGCCGGCGCGCCTCGACGTGCACGGCGGCAGGATGGACGGCTTCGTGCGGATGGCGGAGTCCTCCGGCGGGCGCGGCTGCGGCGCGACGACGGGCGTCTGCTCGCCGTCCTCCCCGCCCGACGTGATGGGCTGGCACGACGCGCGCGAGATCCCCAACTACTGGCGCTGGGCGCACGACTACACGCTGCAGGACCACCTGTTCGCCTCGAACGCGTCGTGGAGCCTGCCGGCGCACCTGTTCCTCGTCTCCGGCTGGTCGGCGAGCTGCACGCGGAACGGGGACCCGCTGAGCTGCCGCGGGAACATCCAGCTCAACGGGTTCCACACGAGCCAGATCGCGGGCGCCGGCGCGGGCCGGGTCCGCCGCGTGCGGTCGGGCCTGCGGCCGCTCGTGCGCTGCCTCGGCGCGAACGGGGTGCCGCGGCGCGGCTGGGGCCTCGACCTGCACAACCCGGCGATGCCGCGCGCGCTCGCCGCCTGCCGGGCGCTCGCGCCCGCGCGCGTGGCGCGACGGCTCGCGCCCGACGCCAACTACGCCTGGACCGACCTCACGTGGCTGCTGCACAGAGCCGGCGTGAGCTGGCGCTACTACGTGCACGGCGGCCTGCAGCCCGACTGCGCCGACGGCGACGCGAACTGCGGGCCGGCGACGCAGAGCGCGCGCACGCCGGAGATCTGGAATCCGCTGCCGTCGTTCACGACGGTCAAGCAGGACCGGCAGGTCGGCGACGTGCAGGACGTCTCGAACTTCTTCGGGGCCGCACGCGCGGGCACGCTGCCGTCGGTCGCGTGGGTCGTGCCCGACCAGGCGCACTCGGAGCATCCGCCGGCGAGCATCGCGACCGGGCAGGCGTGGACGACGCGGGTCGTGGACGCGGTCATGCGCTCGCCGGACTGGAGCTCGACCGCGATCTTCCTCGCGTGGGACGACTGGGGCGGCTTCTACGACCATGTCACCCCGCCGCGCGTCGACGCCGCCGGCTACGGGCTGCGCGTGCCGGGGATCGTGATCTCGCCGTGGGCGCGGCGCGGCTTCGTCGACCACCAGACGCTGTCGTTCGACGCGATCAACAAGTTCATCGAGGACGACTTCCTGCACGGCGCGCGCATCGACCCGCGCACCGACGGACGCCCGGACCCGCGGCCGGACGTGCGCGAGACGGCGCCGCAGCTCGGCGACCTGCGGCGCGCGTTCGACTTCTCCCAGCGGCCCACGCCGCCCGACCCGCTGCCGCCGTACCCGGCGCCGGGCCCGGCGTCGCCGTCGGGCAGCTGACGTCACGCGCACTCGACGCCGACGTCACGTCGCGTCAGGCAGGTCCCTCCCACGCGCGTCCACCTCGCCGACCGACGTGCCGAGCGCGTCGACGATCCGCCCGACGGACGACCACCGCGGGTCGACGTCGCCTCGTTCGATCTCGCCCAGATGCCTAGAGCTCAGGTGCGCTTGCGCTCCGAGCTGCGCCAGGGTGAGATGCCGAACGCGACGCTGCTCCCTGATGGCGAGTCCGAGTTGCTGAGGTGTCGCCGTCATTTGTACCGGCATAGATGGTTAAGAGACCATCCATAGTTCACTTTTGCGGTGTATGGGATTCACCGTTAGCCTGCATACCGCCTGGGGGTGAGCACCAGGCGCCTACGACCATGTCGATGATGCCCACTGTCGCACTCGCGCTACCCGTCGACGTCGGCGTGTACCCGTGGGCGTTGCTGGCGCTTCACGCGGCATGGCGACTCCCCGACTGGGTCGGCAAGTGGCTCGCCGTCCGCGAGCGCTGGCATCGTCACCGCCCATGAGCAACGACGAGATCATCATCACGACCATGAACGACCTCCCCGGCTACGAGGTGGAGGAGGTGTACGGCGAGGTGTTCGGGCTGATCGTGCGCGCCCGCAACGCCTTCTCGAACATCGGCGCTTCGTTCCGCACGATCGTCGGCGGCGAGGCGAAGGGCTATACGAAGCTGCTCGCGGACAGCCGCGAGCACGCGGTCGACCGGCTCCGCGAGGCGGCCGCCGAGCGGGGCGCGAACGCGGTGCTGGCGATGCGCTTCGACTGCAACGAGATCGGCGACATCATGAGCGAGGTCGCCGCCTATGGGACCGCCGTGCGCGTGCGGCGCGTCTACGCGCCGCCGGCGGCGGGGGCGTAACGGGCGCACACTCCTCAATCAAGAGTGTCATTTTGACCCCCTGATAGGGGTGCAGAGTGACACTGCGCCTGAGCGGAGCGCGGCAGCGAAGCGGCCCGCTACCGCTGCGCGTAGATCCGCACCGTCTCGAACGGCGTCGCCGCGAGGTCGGCGCGGAAGGCGTCGTGGTCGGGCCAGGCGCGCTTGCGCACGAGCCGGCGGCGGAGCGTGAGCGCCGTCGTGTCCTCGACGAACGGATAGGGGTCGAAGCGCACGCGCCACGGGCCGAGCGGCGAGATCGCGATCCGCAGCGGGTCGCCGCCGTCGCCGGTCGGGACGCCCTCGCACGCGCCGGGCGCGCCGACCTCGACGTCGGCGAGGCCGAAGTAGAGCGAGACGACGTCGAACACCTGCAGCAGCGCGTAGCTCGTCCAGCGCCACGTCTCGTCGGCGTCGAGCATGCGGCGCAGCGCGACCTGCCGGTCCTCCTCCTGCTGCACGAACGCGTCGACGATGTCGCGCTCGTCGTCGGGGATCGTGCGCGGGGGCGAGGGCATCGCGCCGTAGCGCTGCCGGTAGAGGCCGCTCATGTGCATCGAGACGAGCAGGCCGGCGGCCGGGTCCTCCTCCGCGACCACCTCCACGCCGGCGCGGTAGAAGGCGAGGTGGACGGGCGCAGGGACGGTCAGGAACGACTGCGGCGCGCCGTCGGCGTCGAGCCGCGGCTGTTGCTCCCACGTCGCCCAGCCGTCGTCGTGGCGGCGCGCGGCGTGCACGAGCGGCGCGTACGGCTGCGGCCGCGCGAAGCCGGGTCCGCCCCACGCCTCCGCGAGCTGGGCCGCCAGCTCAGCGTGGTCGGTCTGCAAGACGATCTGCCAGGCGTCGCCGGCGTCGCGCACGAGCATGCGGCGAGCCTACCCGCTGGGACGCGACGGCCCCGAGTCGCAGCGGCCGCGCGGTTCCTTGGCGATCCGCGTCAGACATGCCGCACACGAGGCGGCAGCATCGGATCCCCCCGAGCAAGACGAAACCCCGGCGGTTTGGCCTGCCCTGCCGAAGCGGGGCTACACAGGGACCGTTCCGGGGCTTTGTCTGACCGTATCACGCGATGCAGGCAGATACCAGGCCCACGATCGGCGACGACCGGCTCCTGTCGCTCATCAGCCGCGAGCGCATCGGCGGCTACGTGGCCCAGCGCGGCAGCGTGCACGCCGCGATCGAGCTGTACCGCTGGAACGCCGCGGTAAGCGCCGCCTTCTGGCCGGCGCTCGGCCACGTCGAGGTGGCGCTGCGCATCGCATTGAGCGACGTCCTTGCCGCACGGCATGAGCGCGCGGGACGCGCCGGCTCGTGGCTGGACGATCCCGACTCGGAGCTGGACGCGCGCATGCGGCGTCACGTCGCGGCGGCACGCCGACGGCTCCTCCAGCGCGGCAAGCGCCCGAGCGAGGGCCAGACGATCAGCGAGCTGGGGTTCGGGTTCTGGCGCTTCCTGATCACGCGGCGGAACACGACGCTGTGGCCGGACCTCGCGAGCGCCTTCCCGGGCGCGCCGGACCGGCGGCGGAAGACGGTCGAGGACCCGGTCGCCCGGCTGCACGAGCTGCGCAACCGCATCGCGCACCACCAGCGCGTCTGGAACCGCGACCTCGCGGCACGCTACGCCGACGTGCTGCTCGTCGCCGGCTATCTCGACGCGGACCTGCCGGCATGGATCGCGCACGACTGCCGCGTTCCGGCGCTGCTGCGGGAGCGGCCGTCCGCTTCCGTCACGCCCCGCCGCTAAGGCGCCACCCCCGCCGCGTCCAGCAGCGGGGCGAGCGCGGGCGCGGGGGCGAAGCAGCGCTCCGCCAGGGCGCGCGCAGCGGCGCTGTGGCGCGCGTAGTCGGCGACGATCGCGTGGGCGCCGGCGCGCGCCTCGTCCGGCGTGTCGAAGGCGATCAGGCCGTCGCCGACCGGGAGGTGCTCGGAGAAGCCGGTGTCCTGCACGAGCGCGGGGCGGCCGCTGGCGAGGTAGCGGACCGTGCGGTCGCTGAACCAGCCGCTGCGCGTCTCGACGTAGACGCCCTGGGCGGTCGAGAACTCGGCGCCGGAGCCGCGCACGAAGCGGCGGAAGCTGTCTATGTCGCCGACGAGCGCCGGGTCGAGCAGGCGCCAGCCGCCGGCGCGCAGCCGCGCGGCGTCGTGCGCGTCGGCCGGGTGGATGTCGAGCGCCGCGGCGAACGGCAGCCCGGTCGTCTCCGGCAACGACGCGTAGCGGCGGAACTCGTGCGCCTTCAGGCCGTACGAGCGTCCCTCCCACACGGGCCGCCCGTACGCGCCGCGCCAGCTCGCGACCGTCGTGAAGCCGCCGAAGTCGCGGCGCTCGTCGGGCGGCGGCAGCGGCCAGCGGTCGAGCACGACCGGCTGGCGTATCGGGCGCCACTCGATCCCGCTCGTCGGCAGGTCGCAGCGCTCGGTCCCGACGTTCGCGCCGACGGTGAAGTGCAGCTCGTGGCCCTCCAGCCCCGCCGCTTCGCCGCCGGAGGCGTGCCAGATCTGCGTGTAGCCGGGGTCGAGGTCGACGAACACGCGGCGGGGCAGCCGCTCCAGCGCCGGCCGCCAGCGCAGGTGGCCGCTGATGTTGACGAGCAGCGCCGCCTCGCCGAGGCGCTCGAGCAGCTGCTCGCGCGACATCCCCAGCACGCGCCCGTCGTCGGGGCAGACGAGCGCAGCGTCGCCGTCGAAGCCGAACGCCTCGGTCGTGCCGCGGAAGACGGCGGCGTTCGCGCTCGCGGCGAAGTCGGCCGGGCGCCCGACGGCGTCGACGCAGTCGGCGGCGGCGAGCTGCTCGACGAACAAGACGCGGAAGCCCAGCTCGCGCAGCGCCTCCGCCCAGCTCAGCCGCACCCACACGCTGCCGCCGTGGCGGTGCTTGTTGGCGAGCGCGCCGGCGACCGCGATCGTCGTGGGGCTCATCCGACCGGCACCCGCCCGGTCAGCCGCAGCAGCGTCTCGCTCGCGTGGGCGTTGTAGCCGGGCACGTAGTGGTAGGGCTCCAGCTCCCATCTGTGGTGCGCGTCGGCGAGGTGCGTCGCGGGGTCGACCGCGATCGTCGCGCCGACGCCGCCGAGCGCCTCCTCGAGCGCGTCGTAGGCGTCGCCGAGCATCGCGTTCTGCAGCTCGCTGAGCTGGCGCCGTTCCTCCGGGAACGTGTGCACCGCGCCGTCGCGCTCGAAGTGGGTGCACCACAGCGCGCGGTGCAAGACGATCCGCTCGCGCGGGACCAGCTCCAGCACGCGCGCCGCGAAGTCGGGCGCGGCCTGCGCGAACAGCGCGCGCCCGTCGGGCGACATGCGGCGGATCGGCATCAGGCCGAGGTCTGTCGCGTCGTCGAGGCCGGCCGCCTGGAAGGCGGAGGAACGGGTCACGAAGGAGCCGCTCGTGCACAGCACGTCGAAGCGCTCGTCGATCAGGTCGATCACGAGCCAGTCGGGGCGCGTCGCCTCGAGCGAGGCGAAGAACGTCTTGCCGAAGTCGGCCAGCACGCAGCGGCGCTGCCACTCGGACGGGATCGCGACGCGCTCCGGCGCGAGCGGCACCGGCGTCGCGACCGCGCTGATGACCGACGAGCGCGCGCCGTAGTGGCCGAGCGCCGCGCGCAGGCGCGGGTCCTCGAACAGGTCGCGCGAGACGCAGCTGCCGAAGATCGCGACGCTCACGCCGCCGCCTCCACGACCCGCCGCCGCGGCGTCCTCCGCCGCGCGCCGCCCACCTGCTCCAGCAGCCGCGCGAGCACGCGGTCGGAGTCGAAGCGCTCCTCCGCCAGCGCGCGTGCCGCCTCGGAATGCCACGCGTAGTCGCCCGCGATCGACTCGACGCACGCGGCCGCCTCGTCGAGCGTGTCGAACGCGAGCAGCCCAGCGCCGAGCGGGTAGAGGTCGCCGAGCCCGGTGTCCTGCGCGACGACCGGCCGGCCGGCGGCGAGGTAGCAGATCGAGCGCTCGCTGAACCAGCCGCTGCGCGCCTGCACGTACATCCCCTTCGCGACCATCAGCTCGGCCGTCGACTCGGCGATGAACGCGCGGTAGGCGGCCGGCGTCGTCGCGACGTCGGCCGGGTCGACGAGCGACCAGCCGCTGTCGCGCAGCAGCGCGAGGTCGGGCGTCTCGGCCGCGTGGATCGCAAGCGCCAGCTCGAACGCGCGACCGGTCAGCGCCGGCAGGCGCGCGAAGCGGCGGAACTCGTGCACGCGCAGGCCGTAGCGCTTGCCGGCGTAGTCGACCGGCCCGTACGCGCCGCGCCAGCTGGCGACGCTCGTGAAGGGCCGCCGCGGCGGGTCGCTCGCACGCGGCCAGTGGTCGAGCACGACCGGCTGCGGCGTCGTGACCCACTCCAGCCCGCACGTCGGGATCTCGCAGTCAGGCCGCCCGATCCGCTCGCCGATCGTGACGTGCGCGTCGTGGCCGGAGAGCACGTCGGCGAGCCCCAGCTCGCACCACATCTGCGCGAAGCCGGGGTCGGTGTCGAGGAAGACGCGCCGCCGCGCGAGGCCGAGCAGCTCCTCGTCGGCGCAGAAGCCCATCACGTTGAGCAGCAGGTCGGCGTCCTGCACGAAGCGCCGCACGCGCCCGCGGGGCGCGCCGGCGTGGCCGCCGCTCGGCAGCGCGACCGTCCACGCGTCCGCCAGCCCGTGCTCGCGCATGACCGCGTCCACGTAGGCGACGCTCTCGGCGGCGTCCCCGCCGGCGTGCTCGAGGCTGTCGAGCAGCAGCACCTCCCAGCCGAGCCGCTTGAAGCCGAGCAGGTACTGCAGGAACTGCCACGTGTGGCCGGCGTTGTGCGCCTTCTGCGCGACGCTGCCGGCGATCGCGATGCGGCCTCTGGGGGTCATGCGGCGGCGTCCAGGTCGAAGATCAGGCAGTCCGCGTCGGCGTGCAGCGGCGCCCGCAGCCGCGCGGCGAGCCCGGCGTAGTGGTCGAGCCACCACAGCGAGGCGCTGGGAACGACGAGGTGGGAGAGCCCTTGCGCCTGCTGCTCCTCCAGGTGCGCGACCGCCGCCGCGTCGTCGGGCGGGTAGGCGGCGGCGGGGAAGTTGCGCCCGCGCCGGCCGGAGAGGCGCAGCAGCGTCGGGTCCCACTTCGTGACGGTGCCGAGGATCGCGTCCGGCGGCGTGATCGTGCGGACGGTGCGGGCGATGCGTCTCAAGGTCGCCTCCCAGTCGGGGTCGGGCGCGGCGCGGTCGGCGAGCGCGTCGCCGTAGCGGGTGCCGACGAGCGCGCCGGCGCAGCGGTCGAGCAGCGCGTTGGAGGCGACGAAGGCGGCGTAGTCGTCACCGCTGGCGCTCGCGCGGGCGAGCCGCGCGAGGCCCCGCGCGAGGTCCGGCCGCTGCCGCGCGGCGAGCGCGAGCGCCCGCAGTGCCGCCCGTCGCTCGCCGCGCAGGTGGAGGTCGCCGGCCGCGAGCAGCGCCTTAGCCGCCAGCGCGCTGCGCGCTCTGCGCGACCACTGCATGTCTTGCCTCGCTATGCGAGGCGAAAGATGCAGTGCTCGGCGGATCACGCGCGCGTCGCAGCGCAGGCGCGCGCCGGTCGCGCGCGTCGCGGCCGAGATCGACGCGGCGTGCTGGCGGTAGCGCGCGACGGGGGCGGCGCGGTAGGCGACCGCGCCCTGCAGGGCCAGGCGCAGCCAGCAGTCCCAGTCGCTGCTGCTGGGACCGACGGAGACGAAGCCGCCGGCGGCGAGCAGCGCGGAGCGCCGCGCCACGACCGTCGAGGTGACGAACTCGTTGGCGAGCAGCAGCTCGCCGAACGCTGCGGGGCTCTCCTCGACGGCGTCGCCGTCGAACGGCCGCCGCCACGGCGGCAGCCTGCGCCCGCTCTCCTCGACGATCTCAGCGGCCGCGTGCACGACCGCGACGCCGGGGCCGCGCTCCAGCACGTCGACCTGGGCCGCCAGCGCGCCGGGCAGGTACGCGTCGTCGGCGTCGAGCCACGCCACGTACGGCCCCCGCGCCGCCGCCAGCAGCGCGTTGCGCGCTGCCACGACGCCACGCGGACGGCGATGGCGCAGCACACGCACGCGCGGATCGCGCGCGGCGAGCGACGCCGCGACGGCGGCCGTCCCGTCGCCCGAGCCGTCGTCGCACACGAGCAGCTCGAGCGCGAGCGGCTGCGCGAGCGCGCTCGCCAGCGCCTCGCCGAGGAAGCGCTCGGCGTTGCGCACGGGGACGCAGACGCTGACGAGCGGCGCGCTCACGCGGCCGCCTTCGCCTTCGCGCGCGGACGGCGTCTGCGCGGCGGGGCCGACGTGAGGTCGAACGCGACGCACGTCTGCGGGTCGGCCGGCAGCGCGGCGCAGCGCTGCTCGAGGTGACTGCGGAAGTCCTCGTAGTGGTCGAGCCACCACGACGACGTCGCCGGGATCACGAGGTGCGTGGCGCCGCGCGCGCGCAGCTCGTCGAGGTGGCGGATCGCCGCCTCGCCGTCGCGCGGATGGTGCCCCGCGTACACGCCGCCCTCCGCCTGCGGGAAGTGCCAGCCGACGCGGCCGTCGAGCGCGATCAGCTCGTCGTCGCCGCGCGAGACGACCAGCACCGTCGAGCCCGCCGGCACCGCCGCCGCGACGAACTCGCGCACGCCCTGCGCGACGATCCGGCCGCGCAGCTGCTTCTCGAGCGCGTTGCGCTGCACCTCCAGCGCGTTGAGCTGGCGCTCGAGCGTCTCGATCAGAGCCGGCGCCTCGTGGCGCTCGCCGGCCGGCACGACCGGCGGCAGCGCCAGCGCGGCGTGGTAGAGCGTCTCCAGCTCGTCGAGCTGGCGCGCGAAGCCGAAGCGCTCGTGCGCCCGCGCGACGGCCGCCGCGCCCATCCGCTCGCGCAGCGCCGGGTCGGCCGCGAGCTGCGTCAGCCGCTCCGTCAGCGCCGCCGCGTCGCGGCGCCCGACGACGAAGCCGGTCTCGCCGTCGGCGACGTTCTCGCCGAGCCCGTCGGCGTCGGTGCAGACGATCGGCAGGCCCATCGCCTGCGCCTCGATCACCGACACGCAGAAGCCCTCCGAGACCGCCGGGTGCAGGCACACGTCGGCCCACGCCATCGCGTTGCGCACGTCGTCGGCGCGGCGCGCGCCCGGCAGCTCGACGTGGCGCTCGAGCCCGAGGTCGTGGATCGCGAACAGGATCGACTCGCGGTGCGGGCCGTCGCCGAGGATGCGGTGCTCGACCGCGACGCCGGCGTCGAGCAGCGCGCGCACCGCCTGCAGGCCGAACTCGTGGCCCTTCTTCCAGTGCAGCCGCCCGACGCTCAGCACGCGCAGCGGGCGCTTGGCGGTGCCCACCGCTCCGTACGTGCGCGCGGGCGCGGCGAAGCGCGACAGGTCGGCCGCGTCGGTGATGACCATGTGCGGCTTGTCGGGCGGGCAGCCGCGCCGCTGCGCGCGCGCCCACACGTCCTGCGAGACGCAGTTGACCATGTCGGCGTGCGCCCACAGGTCGTCGTAGACGTGCGGGTCCTCGAGGCCGTGGTAGTTGATGTCGTAGCCGCGGAAGGAGACGACGACCTTGCAGCCGAGGATGTCGCGCATGTGCATGCGCCCGAGCGCGAGCGTGCCGTAGCCGAAGTGCACGAGGTCGGGCTGCAGCTCGGCCAGTTGGGCCTCGAAGTCGTGCACGACGTGGACGCGCTCGCGCGACTCGAGGTGGCGTCTGAGCTGCGGGAAGTAATGGTGCTGGTCTCTGTTGGAGCGGTTGCAGAGGACGTGGATGTCCCAGCCGCGCTCCAGCAGCCCGGCGAACTCGTGCGCGAAGAACGTCTCGCTGAACTTCGGGAAGTGGTCGGTCACGAGCACGATCCGTCTGCCGTCGCCTCTCGGCGCGACGCCGCGGCGCGCAGCTGCGGCGCCGACGCCGGCCGGCGCGCCGCCGCCCGCGGCCGCCGGCCGGATCGCCTCCGCGGGCGCGCGCCTGCGCCCCAGCAGCTCGTCGCCGAGCGCGCGTGCCGCCGCGCGCAGCGGGTCCGTCTCGGCGCCCGCTTCGCCGGCGGGCGCGGCCGCGGCGGCGCCCGCCGCGAGCCCGCGCAGCGGGCGCATGCAGCGTTCGTCCCATTCCTCTCTGACGAACTCGAGGCAGCGGCGCACAAGCGCCTCGGGCGCGTCGACCAGCTCGTCGAACGTGACGCGCAGGACGCGGTCGCCGAGCGTGCGCTCGGCCTCCAGCCCGGCGCGCGCGCCGGCCATCCAGCGGTCGGCCGCCTCGCCCTCGCTCAAGCGCAGGCGCAGGTGCGCGGGGATCTGCGTGCCGCCGGTCGCGCCGGCCGAGCTGAGCGCCGGGTCCGACAGCGAGCGCACGACCGCGTCGCTCTCGCGCACGACGTGGATGAAGCGCGCGTCGGGGAACAGCCGCGCGAGCATCGGCACGTTCGCGGTCAGCTCGGGCGCGCCGTCGACCCAGCGCTCGAGCTTGTCGCCGATCAGCGACGCGGCGGCGCGGCCGAACACGCGCGAGAAGCGCTCGGGGCCGAAGCCCTCCGGCTGCGTGCGCGCGTGGATCGCCGGCAGCTGCTTCGCCAGCTCCGCCATCCAGGCGGTGTCGATCGCGGCCGGGATCGCCGGATGCTGGCCGAGCGCCCACGCGAGCGCGCTGGCGCCGGAGCGCGGCGCGCCGATCACGAAGATCGGGCGCGGCGCGCCGCCTCTGCGCGCGGGCCGCGGCGGAGCGGCCGGGCGCGGCGCGGCCGCCGCGAAGCCGTCGGCGGGGCGACCGCTCAGCGCCGGGCCGGCGAGCTGGCGCAGGCCGACCGGCGGCGCGACCTCGACCGGGGCGAGGTCCGGTCTCTGCCCTGCGGCGACCGCCGCCGCGTTGCGTCTCGCGCAGTCCCACAGCAGCTCCATCACGCGCTGGCGCTCGGGCGATCTGAGGCCGGTCGCGCGCGCCGTCGTCAGCGAGTTCTCGCGGATGCGGCGGTAGTAGGCGTGGTCCGCGACGTTGACGACGCGCGCGATGTGCTGCGCGCGGCGCAGCAGCTCCGCGTCCCCGCTGAAGCGCAGACCGGTCGCGAAGCCGCCCAGCGCGCGCAGCAGGTCGCGCGTGACGATGCTCGTCGGGTGCAGCAGCGGGAACGCGGTCGGCTTGGCCGCGAACGCCTTGTGCACGTCGAGCGGCCACGGGATCGGCGTGACCTCCGGCTCCTCGCAGAAGACGCGGATCTCCTGCGTGCCGATCAGCTCGGCGCCGGTCTTCTCACCGGCCGCGAGCAGCCGCTCCAGCCGCTCGGGCGCCGACCAGTCGTCGGCGTCCTGGAACATGTAGGCGTCGTAGTCGGTCTCGTCGATCACCTGCTGGACGAGGCGGTAGGGGCCGACGTTGCGGTCGGCGTGCAGCAGCGTCACGCGGGAGTGGCGCGCGACGATCTCCAGCGGCGGCGCGTCGGAGGCGTCGTCGATCACGACGATCCCGTCGAGCGGGCGCGTCTGCTCCTCCAGCGAGGCGAGCGCGTCCTCGAGCCACTCCTCGCACTGGTAGTGGGGGATCAGCGCGCACACGCGGGAGTCGCCGTTGAGCCTGTGCCGCCCCTTCTTCGTGTCCTGCGTCTGCTCGCCTCGGTCCTTGGCGGTCATCTTGCGGTCCCTCGCGTCCTTCTTCGTTGTCGTGATCCCCACCACGTCCAGCAGCTCCTGCAGCACGCGCGTCGCCTCGAAGCGGTCGCGCGCGATCGCGCGCGCCGACTCCCGCTGGCGCGCGTAGTCCGACTCGATCTGCTCCACCGCCGCGACCGCCTCGTCGAGCGTCGAGACGGGGAACAGCCCGGCGCCCGTCGGCAGCGCGACGCCGAAGCCCGTGTCCTGCGTGATCACCGGCCGCCCGGCGGCCAGGTACGTCGCGCTGCGGTCGCTGAACCAGCCGCTGCGCAGCGCCACGTTCTGCTCCTTCGCGACGGTGAACTCGGCGCGCGAGCCGGCGACGTAGCGGCGGTAGTCGTCGCCGTGCGGGTCGAACGCGAGCGCGTCCCGCACCCCCCAGCCGCGCCGCTCCAGCTCGGCGCGGTGCTCGGGTCGGTAGCTCGCGAGCGCCAGCTCGAAGGCGGCGCCGGTGCGCGCCGGCAGGTCGAGGAAGCGCGTCCACTCGCGGTCCTTGCTCCACGCGTAGTCGCGTCCGTCGAGCGTCACGCGGCGCCACGACTGGTGCCAGTTGCCGACCGTCGTGTAGGCGCGGCCGGGCGGCGTCGCGACACCGTCCCACAGGTCGCAGACGACCGGCTGGCGCGTCGGGTGGAAGCGGAAGCGCTCGGACACCGGCAGCCCGCAGCCGGGCTTGCCGAGGTTCTCCGCGAACGTGAAGAAGGCGCAGTGCGGCTCGAGGAACTCGGCGCTCGAGCGGACGCCGTTGTGCAGCTCGATCTGGAGCTGCACCGGGTCGGTCTGCAGGTACGCGAGCCGCCCGCTCGCGCTGTGCTCGGGCAGCGGCGGCGTGCCGCCGTGCAGGTTGATCACAAGCTCGGCGTCGCGGTAGAGGCGCCGCAGTCCCGCCGCGCTCAGCGGCCCGTGCACGGGCGCGCCGGCGTCGTGCAGGGCATGGTAGGCCCACCGGCCGCCGAGCCCGAAGCGGCGCAGCACGCGCTCGACGAACGCGGCCGCCTCGCGGCCCGCGTCTGCGTCGGCGGCGCCCATCAGCATCGACGGCGTGCGCCCGTGCGCCTCGACGTACCACGGCTCGAAGCCGAGGGCCTGGAAGCCGAGCAGGTAGTGGACCGTCTGCCACACGACGCCGGGGACGGGCAGCTTGGCCATCATCCCCAGCAGCACGATCCGCCGGCGGCTCATCGCTCGCCTCCGGCCACGATCGACAGGCGCGGCTCGTCGGTCTCCCACAGCCCCAGCTCGCCGAGCACGCTGCGCGCCGTGCGGATCGCCGGCTCGAGCGGGTCGTCCTTGCGGATCCGCCGCATCGCCAGCTGCTGCAGCTCGGCGATCGCCTCCGGCTGGAGCGTGACCGGCTGCTGCGGGAGCGGCGCGCCCTGCTGCGCCGCGTGCAGCTCGGCGTAGAGGCCATCGTGCGCGAGCAGCTCGGCGTGCGTCCCCTGCTCGACGACGCGGCCGTCGTCGACCGCGAGGATCAGGTCGGCGTCGCGGATCGTCGAGAGGCGGTGCGCGACGACGAACGTCGTGCGCCCGCGGATCAACCGCGCGAGCGCGTCGAGGATCACGGCCTCGGTCTTCGAGTCGATCGACGAGGTCGGCTCGTCGAGGATCAGCACCGGCGCGTCCTTCAGGAACGCGCGCGCGACCGAGATGCGCTGGCGCTCGCCGCCCGACAGCAGCGCGCCGCGCTCGCCGAGCTTCGTGTCGTAGCCCTTCGGCAGCGCGCTGACGAACGCGTGCGCGTTGGCCGCGCGCGCCGCCGCCTCGACCTCCTCGTCGCTCGCCTCCAGCCGCCCGTAGCGGATGTTCTCGCGGATCGAGGCGCCGAACAGCAGCGGCTCCTGCAGCACGACGCTGATGCGCGAGCGCAGCTCGTTGAGCCGCAGGTCGCGCACGTCGTGGCCGTCGAGTGTGACGCGCCCGCGGGCCGGGTCGTAGAAGCGCGTCAGCAGACTCAGCAGCGTCGACTTGCCGGCGCCGGTCGGCCCGACGATCGCGACGCACTGGCCCGGCTCGACGCGGAAGCTGACGTCCTTCAGCGTGCCCTGCCGCCCTCCGTAGGCGAAGTCGACATGCTCGAACGCGATCGCGCCGCGTACCTGCCGCAACGCCAGCGCGCCCGGCCGCTCGACGATCTCCGGCTCCGTCTCCAGCAGCTCGAACGCGGAGCGCAGGCTGATGAACGCCTGCTGGAGCGAGCTGAACGTCGTGGAGATCTGCTCCAGCGGCTTGTACATCGACGCGATGTAGCCCATGACGACGACCAGCTCGCCGACCGTCATGTCCTTCTGCAGCACGTGGCGCGCGCCGAAGCCGAGCACGAGCGCGGTGCCGACCGCGGTGATCATCGTGACCGCGAGCGTGAAGACGGTCTGGCGCACGGTCAGGTTCACGCGCGCGGCGACCGCCTGCTCGCCCTGCGCGCGGAACTTGCCGTACTCGTGGCGCTCGCGGCCGAACGCGACGATCACGCGCAGCATCGACATCGCCTCGTGCACGATCGTCAGCGAGTCGCCCTCCAGCTTGCGCACGCTGTAGACGCGCGGCTCGATGTGGCGCGTGTAGTAGCCGGCCGACAGGTAGACGAACGGCACGACCGTCAGCGACAGCAGCGCGAGCGTCGGCTGGATCTGCTCGATCACGACGAACATGCCGACGAGCGTGAGGACGCTCTGCAGCAGCGGGGGGATCGACACGGTGACGGCGCCGACGGCAGCCGCCTGCGTGTTGATCTGGAACATCAGCTTCCCCATCTGCTTGCTGTCGTGGTAGGCCATCGACAGCTTCTGCGCGTGCCGGAACATGTCGCTGCGCAGGTCCAGCACCATGCTCTGGTCGAGCTTCGTGTTGACGTAGTTGTCGTAGACCGCGAGGCCGTGCTCGAGCGCCGTCACGACCAGCCCGGCGATCACCGCGACCGCCAGCAGCTGGTAGGTCGAGAGGCCGTCGAGGAAGCCGAGCAGCGCTGGCGGCGGCTTGTTGCCGAGCACCGTGTCGAGCAGCAGCGCGAGCGGCCAGGGGCTCAGCAGCGCCATCCCGGCGGAGGCCGCCATCAGGATCAGCGAGACGACCGCGAGGCCCTTGTGCGGGCGCAGGTACGGCCCGATGTGGCGGAAGTCGAGCAGGAACGCGAACGGGCTCTCGGCCTCGTCCCTGCGCCGCATGGAGGCGAGGCGGCCGACGCTCGCGAGCGCGCGGCGCGGGAGGTGGGCGAGGTCGCGCCGGCTCACGAGCGATCCTCCTCCGTGCCGCGCACGGCGCGCAGCGCGACGGCCGTCGCGGCGCCGCACTCGAACGTCGCGCACGCGAGCAGCAGCGTCAGCGGCGCACCGGCGAGCGCGGCCGTCGCCCACTCCTCGAACGCGCTCGCCGCCGCCGCGCAGGTCGCCAGCCCGCCGAGCGCCAGGCGCCCGAGCCGCGGCAGGCACGGCTGCAGGCGCACGCGCACGAGCTGGCGCCCGCGCCCGTGCTCCTCGACCGCGGCGCGCACGCGCACGCCGCCGAACGCGCCGGCCGCCGTGTGCAACTCCCAGCGCTCGCAGCCGCCGCCGCGGCGCACGCGCAGGCCGCCGGCGCGCAGGCCGTCCTCGAGCACCGCGACGTGCTCGGTCAGCGTGCACCAGCGCTCGTGCCAGGCCGACACGACGCGCGGGCGCGGCAGGCGGAAGCCGCGCCGGCAGCCGCGGCGCCACGGCGTCAGCCCGCGCTCGACGCGGCCGGCGAGCCGCGCCGCCGGCTGCAGCAGCACGAGCAGCGCGGTCAGCGCGCCGCCGGCGAGGCGGCGGTGCGGCGGCCGGTCGCGCACGTCGCAACGGCGGGCGGTCGCGAGCGCCTGCCACAGCGGCAGGGCGAGCGCGAGCGCGAGCAGCGGGAGCGCGGCCAGCAGCGGCCGCGCGAGCAGGCCGAGCGCGCTCGTCGCGGCGAGCCCGGCGACCACGAGCCACCACTCGGGCGCGCCCGCGAGCGCGACCAGCAGCGGCTGCGGCCGCTCGATCCCGGGCTGGAAGGCGCCGCCGCCGAACTGGCCGTAGTAGACGCGCTGGCGGCGCAGCGGCACGGAGCCGCGGCCGTAGATGCGCCCGCCCCAGGCGAGGTGGCCGGGCGTGTTGTACTTCTCCGGCCAGGTGTGCTCGAGCAGCGCCTCGGCGCGACCGTAGCCGCGCTGCTGGCGCCAGAAGCGGCGCACGCTGCCGCGCCGGTGGTGCCACACGACGGCGGCCGGGTGGAAGCCCAGCGTCCAGCCGCGCTCCTGGATCCGCCAGCAGACGTCGACGTCGTCGCCGGCGACGCGGTAGCGCGGGTCGAAGCCGCCGATCGCCATCAGGCGATCTCTGCGGAACGCCATGTTGCAGCCCGGGATGTGCTCGGCGACGGTGTCGCTCAGCAGCACGTGGACCGGCCCGCCGGGCGCGTTCGCGACGCACTCGGCGACGAGCCCGTCGCTGGGGATCGGCAGGTTGGGGCCGCCGACGCCGGCGTGGACGCCGTCGCGCAGCGCGAGCGCGACGTAGTCGAGCCACTGCGGGTCGGGGTAGGCGTCGTCGTCGATGTAGGCGACGAGCTCGCCGCTCGCCGCCTCCATGCCGACGTTGCGGGCGGCGCTGAGGCCGCGGTTCGGCGTCGAGATCAGACGCACGCCGGGCCGGGCGGCGGCGATCCGCGCGGTGTCGTCGGTCGAGCCGTCGTCGACGACGATCGTCTCGTAGTCGGGATAGTCGAGCCGGGCGATCGCGTCGAGCGTCTCGCCGATCGTGGCGGCGCCGTTGCAGGAGCAGACGACGACGGACACGCGCGCCCGGCGCGCGGCGCGCGTGTCGCCGAGCGGCAGGCGCGCGTACGCGCCGCGCGCGGCGGCGAGCGCCGGCTTCGGCCGCCGTGCGCGGTCCACCAGCCCGAAGTCCCAGTCGGTCACCTCGGCGCCGCCGGTGTGCCACGCGTCGGTCCACGCGAACAGGAACGTGCCGGCGCAGCCGCCCGCGAAGCTCGCGCGGACTTGCTCGCGCAGCGCGCGCGCCTGCGCCTCGCGTCCGTGGCGGCGGCTGTCGAGCCCCAGCTCGCTGATCACGAGCGGCCGCTCGCCGGCGCGATTCTGCAGGCGCGCGAGGTAGGCGGCGAGCTTCGCCGGATCCTCCAGGTAGACGTTGTAGGAGACGTAGTCGAGGCCCGGCAGCTCGAGGTACTCGGTGCTGGGGAAGCTGGCGTAGCTGACGAGCGCGCCCGGGTCTTCCAGCTTCGCCGCGCGCCGCAGCCGCTCGACGAAGCGCTCGACGGCGCGGCGGCCGTGCCAGCGCACGATCGAGGCGGGGATCTCGTTGCCGACGAGGAAGCCGAGCAGCGCCGGGTGCCCGGCGCAGGCGGCGACGCCCGCGCGCACGCGCGCTTCGATCGCGGCGGCGCGGCGGCGCGAGTCGAGGAACGCGACGTGCTGCTCCCACGGCAGGCCGACCGTCACCCACAGGCCGTGGCGCAGCGCCGCGTCGAGCAGCCAGCGCGGCGGGACCGTGTAGGTGCGCAGCGCGTTGATCCCGTTGGCGGCCATCGCGGCGAGGTCGGCGTCGACCTGCGCGCGGCCGGGGTAGGGCGCTCCGTCCTCTGCGGGCGCGAACGTTCCGTACGTGACGCCCGCCAGCCACAGCCGCTCCGCGCCGACCGCGAGGAACTTGCCGTCGACGTGCGGGCGGGGGCCGTCGGCCTGCGGGCGCGGACCGGCGTGCGGCGGCGCGACCGGGGCGAGCAGCGCCGGACGGCGGAGGATCGGAGTGTCTGCGAGAGGGCGGCTCGGAGCGGCCGCGGTGCCCAGCTGCGTCGTCATCGTTCCCGCTCTGGAAGGGGCGGGCGAACATAGGGGCGGGCGCCGGGACGGTCGATCTCACCTTGGACGTGCGTCCGAGCGCGTTGGTGAGGGATGGTGAGGTTTCCCCCTGGGAGATGGGGTGGGGACCCCAGGTAAATGAAGCTGCTTAGTAACGCTGTTAATACACGTGTGGTAGTCGGCGGGATGGTCGCCTCCGTGCCCGGCCACGGCGGCGCGACGTGGGCCGCGCTGCAGTACGCGCTCGGCCTGCGCGCGCTCGGCCACGACGTGCTGCTGCTCGACGAGGTGCGCGGCCCGGGCGACCCGGCCGCGCGCGCGGCGTGCCTCGCGCACGTGGTCGACGCGTTCGGGCTGGAGGGGCGCGCCGCGCTGCTGACCGGCGCGGGCGGCAGCGTCGGCATCGCGTACGACGAGGTGGTCGCGTTCGCCGCGAGCGCCGACCTGCTCGTCAACCTCGCCGGCACCGTGCGCGACCCGCGCGTGCTGGAGGCGGTCCCGCGGCGGCTGCTGGTCGACCTCGACCCGGCCTTCACGCAGCTCTGGCATGCGCAAGGGGTCGACGTCGGGATCGCCGCGCACGACCGCTTCGCATCGGTCGGGCTGCGCCTGCACGCGCCCGAGTGCGACGTGCCGGACGGCGGCGTGCGCTGGGAGCCGACGCTGCCGCCGGTCGCGCTGGAGCGCTGGCCGGCGGCCGGCGAGGAGCCGACCGAGGGGCTGACGGCGATCGCCAACTGGCGCTCGTACGGCACGCTCGAGCACGCGGGCGTGCGCTACGGGCAGAAGGCGCACAGCGTGCGCGCGCTGATCGACCTGCCGCGGCGACTCGCCGAGCCGCCGCGCTTCGCGCTGCTGATCGACCCGGCGGAGGCGCGCGACATCGCAGAGCTGCACCGCCACGGCTGGGTGCTGATCGACGCCGCGCACGAGACCGCCACGCCGGAGGGGTACGCGCGCTTCGTGCGCGCCTCGGAGGCGGAGCTGGGGATCGCGAAGGAGGGCTACCTCGTCAGCCGCTGCGGCTGGTTCAGCGACCGCTCCGCCTGCTACCTCGCGAGCGGGCGACCGGTGATCGCGCAGCGCACCGGCTGGCAGCACGTGCTGCCGGAGGGCGAGGGACTGCTCGGCTTCGACGACGCGGCCGGGGCGGCGGAGGCGGTCGCAGCGGTGCGCGCCGAGCCGGCGCGTCACGCGGCGGCGGCGCGCGCGCTGGCCGAGCAGTGGCTCGACGCGCGGCGCGTGCTGCCGGCGCTGCTGGAGGTGGGACTCGGGTGAGCGGCGGCGCGCCCGACGCCGCCGGCGTGCGCCCGCCGGCGCGGCCCGCGTCGCGGGTCGCCGACGACGCGCTGGCCGACGCGCTCGCGGCCGCGCTGCCGCCGCCCGTCCGCATCCGCGCGCGGCGCGACTCGCCGTACGCGTCGAGCTTCCCGCTCGCCGAGCTGGACGTCGAGGCCGGCGACGGCGAACGGCTGACGGTCGTGTGGAAGGACCTCACGCCGGCCGCGCTGCTGCCCGGCGGGCGCGCCGCGCGCAGCGAGGGAGTCCCCGACCCGGCGCGCGAGCTGCGCGCCTACGCGCTGCTCGACGGCGCCGGGCTCGGCACGCCGCGCCGGCTCGCCGCCGTGCACGCGCCGGGGCGCGCGTGGCTGTTCCTGGAGGCGGTGCACGGCGCCCGGCTGGAGCACGTCGGCGAGCCGGCCGCCTGGCGGGCGGTCGCGCGCTGGCTCGCGCGCGCGCACGTGGCCCTGACGGCGCGGGCCGCGGACGACCCGGAGTGGCCGCCGCCATGGCAGCCGCCCGCGCTCGCCGCGCGCGAGCCGCGCGTCGTAGCGCTCCTGCCCGCACTCGACGCCGCCCGCGCGCGCCTCGCCGCCGCGCCGCCGGCGGTCATCCACGGCGAGCTGTACGCCGCCAACGTGCTGGTCGCGGGCGAGCGCGTCTGCGCGCTCGACTGGGAGACGATCGCGCGCGGCCCGGCGCTGCTCGACCTCGCGGCGCTCACCGCCGGCGCGTGGGACGACCCCGACGAGCCGCTCGCCGAGGCGTACCGCACGGCGCTGCCCGCTCCCCCGCCGCGCGACGCGTTCCACGCCGACCTCGCCGCCGCCCGCCTGCTGACGGCGGCGCGCTGGCTCGCCGCGCCCGCCGGCTGGACGCCGCCGCCCGAGCAGGCGCGCGACTGGCTGAGCGACGCGGAGGCGATCGCGGGGAGAATGGAGCCATGACCGACGGCCGCCGCCTGATCGTCAACGCCGACGACTTCGGCCTCAGCGCCGGCGTCAACCGCGGCATCGCGCAGGCGCACGAGCAGGGGATCCTCACGAGCGCCTCGCTGATGGTGCGTGCCGGGCACGCGGCCGAGGCCGCCGCCTACGCGCAGGCGCATCCCGAGCTGAGCGTCGGGCTGCACGTCGACCTCGGCGAGTGGCACTACACCGGCGAGCACTGGGTCGCGGCGTACGAGGTCGTCGACACGGCCGACGACGCGGAGGTCGGCGCGGAGGTGGCGGCGCAGGTCGAGCGCTTCTGCGCGCTGACGGGGCGCGCGCCGACGCACCTCGACGCGCACCAGCACGCGCACCGCTCCGAGCCGGCGAAGTCGATCGTGCTGGCGTTCGGCCGCCGCTTCGGCGTGCCGGTGCGCAGCTTCACGCCCGGGCTGCGCTACGAGGGCGGCTTCTACGGCCAGTCCGGCAAGGGCGAGCCGTGGCCGGAGGGGATCGCGGTCGGGGCGCTGTGCGAGCTGCTGCGGGCGCTGCCGCCGGGCGCGAGCGAGCTGGGCTGCCATCCGGGGATCGACGACGACTCCGGCTCCTCCTACTGCGCCGAGCGCACGGTCGAGACGGCGACGCTGTGCGACCCGCGCGTGCGCGCGGTCGTCGCCGAGGAGGGGATCGCGCTGCGCTCCTATCTGGACTGGCGCGACTAAGACTTACTCCTTCTTGGGTCGCGGCCGGTAGTGTGCCGCGCCATCAGCGCTGTCGCCGACACCTCTCCCGCCGCTCCGTCGCAGGACGACGTCGAGCCGGCCGTGCACGAGACGCTCGACCGCGTCCTCACGGGCCTCGTGACGGTCGTGCCGGTGCTGGCGCTCGGGCTCGTCGCGTGGCAGCTGTGGGCGGTCGCGCTCGGCTGGAACGACATCTTCGTGTTCCTCGTGATGTACGTGACCACCGGGCTCGGCATCACGGTCGGGTTCCACCGGCTGTTCACGCACCGGTCGTTCAAGACGACGCGGCCGGTGCGGATCGCGCTGGCGGCGTTCGGCTCGATGGCGATCGAGGGCCCGATCATCAGCTGGGTCGCCGACCACCGCAAGCACCACGCCTTCTCCGACCGGCTCGGCGATCCGCACAGCCCGCACGTCGAGCATGGGCACGGGCTGCGCGGGGCGCTGAAGGGGCTCGCGCACGCGCACGTCGGCTGGCTGTTCATCCACACGCAACGCGGGCGCAAGACGCGCTACGCCCCCGACCTGATCGCCGACCGCGACATCGCCTGGGTCGATCGCACGTTCTTCCAGTGGGCGATCGGCGGCTTCCTCCTCTCGTTCGCGCTCGGCTTCGCGTTCGGCGGCGCCGACAACTGGAAGGACGGCCTCACCGGCATGCTGTGGGGCGGGCTGGTGCGGGTGCTCGTGCTGCACCACGTGACGTACTCGATCAACTCGCTCTGCCACTACTTCGGCCGCAGACCGTTCGCGACCGACGACCAGTCGCGCAACCTCGCCTGGCTCACGCCCTTCTCGTTCGGCGAGGCGTGGCACAACGGCCACCACGCCTTCCCCACCTCCGCGCGCCACGGGCTGGAGCGCGGCCAGCTCGACATCTCCGCCGGCGTCATCGCCGGGCTCGAGCGCGTCGGCCTCGCGTGGGACGTCGTGCGCGTCGACCCCGCGAAGCTGGCCGCGAAGCGCGTGGCGTAGGCCGCGCGCTCAGCGCCGCGGGCCGCCGGGGACCTCGTCGCGCTTGGCGGGCAGCACGGCGGAGGCGGGGCCGTTGGGGCCGGGCGGGAGGCGGCGCGGACCGGCGGAGGCCGTCCGTGCGGCGGCGGCGGTGCGTGCGCTGCTGGCGGACGCGTTCGCGCGCGCGACCCAGTCGACCGGGGCGAGCGGGCTCTTGAGCAGCGCCGGCCAGGTGAGCGCGTCGACCTGACCGCTCGCCGGCAGGCCGTTGCGCGTCTGGAAGTCCGCGACGGCGCTCGCCGTCCCCGGGCCGTACTGGCCGTCGATCGTGACCGGCTCGCCGGCGCCGGCGAGGTGCTGCTGCGCCCACACGACGATGTCGCCCTTCGAGCCGACCTTGCCACCGCTGCCGGCCTTCAGCGTCGGCCACAGCGTGTCCGGTCTCGCGAGCGGGTCGAGCGGCGCGCCGAGCGCCTCCCAGTCCGAGTCGCTCGCGAACTGCCACACCCACCAGCTCAGCCCGCGCGCGCCGTAGGCGGTCGAGAGCTGGCGGAAGCGGCGCACGTCGGCCGCCTTCGGCCCGTCGTAGGCCTGCCCGAGCGGGAAGATCGCCGTCTCGTACGGGAGGTTCCACTGGTAGGTGTGCGCGAGCGACTGGTCGACCGTGTCGCCGATCGTCTTCCAGTACACCTGCGGCAGGTTGAACGTCGCACCGCTCGGCCCCAGGAAGACGCTGTAGGGCAGCGCCGGGTGGTAGTCGACGTACGGGAACGAGGTCAGTCCGACCGGGAAGTCGGCGCCGACCAGCTCGCGCAGCTTCGCGAGGTAGCGCTGCGCCTGGGCGTAGCGGCCCTCGTAGGAGGTCTCGGCGTCGATCACGAAGCAGTCGGCGCCGGCGTCCTTCGCGGCAGCCGCCGCGACCGCCTCCTTGACCGGCTCTCTGCCGTAGACGAACTGCCAGCCGCACACGCGCAGGCCGGTCGCCTTCAGCGCCGCGACCGCGTCCGCGCTGAACTGCGACCAGACGCTCGTCCCGTCGGCGCTCTTGACGAAGACGGTGCCGACGCCGTGCGCCTGCGCCTGCGCGGCGATCGCGGCGGGGTCGCCGCCCTCGGACTTCGACAGGTACCAGATCCACATCCCGCTGCCGTCGAACGCGCTCGGTCCGGGCGGCGGCGAGCCGCCCGTCGGCCGCGAGCGCGGCGGGTTGCGGACGTGGATGCGGACCGCGTTGGAGTACTTGCGCCCGGGATTGACGACGCGGATCGCGCCGCTGATCGCGTCGCCCGGCACGCGCACGAGGATCCGCGTGCGCGTGCGGAAGCGCCCGCCGACCGCGCGCAGCCCGACGCGCGCGCCCGCTCTGGAGCGCACCGGGAAGACGACCTTCGCGCGGCGGCTCATCCCGCCGGCGCCGACGAGCACCCGCCCCGTGCGCGTCACGACCTTGTGCGAGACGCACGGGTAGGGAACCGACGAGCAGCGCACGAAGACGATCCGCGGGTGGCCGGGGCGCGACTTGGCGGCCTGCGCCGTCGGCACGCCGAGCGCGCACAGCAGCGCGACGGCGAGCGGGATGCGAAGACGGGCGAAGGTCATCGGCGCGGCGACGCGGCGGCGGGGCCGCCAAGCCGGTCAGCTTAGGCCCCGCCACGCCCCCGGGCTGGGCGCGTCGTTGCATGTGGGAACACGCGCCCCGCGCCGAAGGTTCGCTACGCGATCTCCAGCGCCTCGTACACCTCCACCGTGCCGCCGCCGTCGAGCACCGGGGCGCCCTTTGCCTTCGCGGTCGCCTCCTCGAGGCTCGCGGCCGTGATGATCGAGTAGCCGCTGAGGTGGTTCGGCGCGCCGCCGTTGCCGCCGCCGGCGGTGACGGTCGCGGAGGCGCCGAACGGGTTGCCCATGTCGACCAGCGCGTCGCCGAGGCCGCCGAGGAACGACTGCCAGGCGGCCATGCTCGCCTGCCGCTCCTCGTCGCTGCTCGCCACGCGGCCGCCGGTGTATGCCAGCACGTACTTCGCCATCGTCCTGCTCCTTCGGTCGGGGGTCAGCGCGCGGCGGCGACGCCGCTGCGCGCGAAGCTGTCGAGCACGCCGTTCCAGCCTCTGGCGTGGTTGGCGCGCGAGGTCTCGTCGAGCAGGCCGGCGTGCTCGATCACGACGGTCGTGCGACCGGGCTCCTGCTCGCGGAACGTCACCGCGACCTCGCTCTCGTGGTTGGCGTAGGGGCCGGTCCCCTCCCACGCCCAGCTGTAGACGAGCCGCTCCGGCCGCGAGATCTCGCGGTAGGTGCCGTACACGACCATGTCGTCTCTGTCGGGCACCCGCATCTCGAGCCGGTAGCCGCCGCCGACGCGCAGGTCGAGCGCGGCGATCGTCACCTCGTGCGCCGGGTCGGCCTTCCACCAGCGCTTCAGCACCTCGGGGTTCGTCCAGGCGTCGAAGACGGCGTCGGCCGGCGCATCGAAGGTGCGCTCCACGCGCACCGTGCCGGTGTCCACGTCAATGCTGCTCATGCTCCGTCCTCCTGCTCCTTGAGGAATTCCTCGACCACGTCGAGCTTGCGCTCCCACAGCGCCCGCTGTCTCGCGAGCCACGCGTACGCCTCCTCCAGCGAGGCGCCGTTGAGGCGCAGGCGGTGGGTGCGGCCGTCGATCACGCGCACGATCGCGCCCGCCTCCTCCAGCACCCTCAGGTGCTTGCTGATCGCGGGCTTGGAGACGGGGAAGTCGTGCGTCGCCTCGCCGACCGTCAGCTCGCCCTCCGCGAGCCGCTCGAGGATCGTGCGGCGCAGCGGGTGGGCGACGGCGACGAACGAGCGGTCGAGCGTCGCGGCTTGACTGTTAGCCATATGGTTAACAATACGGACACCGGCGGTCGCGCGCAAGCCGGGCCATGCGAGCCGGGCGCGCGCCCGCTCAGGCGCGCACGCGCACGATGCGCGCGGCGGCGGGAGCGCCGCCTGCCGTCCCCGGCCGCACGAGCGTCACGTACGCGCTGCGGCCGGCGAGCGCCGTCGTCCACAGCAGTGTGTCGGTGCGGCCCGGCGTGCCGGGCGGGCAGCGGCTCGGCTCGCTGCCCTGCGTCGTGTAGCCGGGCTCGTGGCCGGCGTCGCGGCGCGCCGCGCTGCCGATCGTCAGCAGCGTGCGCGCGGCGCGCAGCGTGCGGGTGGAGACCATGCGCAGCCGCTGGCTGCAGTACGTCGCCTGCACGAACAGCAGGCGGCCGCCCGCGAGCGCCGGCTGCGAGAGCTGGCCGGTGCGCGTGGCGAGCACGATCCGGCGTCTGCGCGTCGCGAGGTTGGCGATCGCGATGCGGCTCGCGCCGCCCGTCGTCGCCGCGTAGGCGAGATGGTCGCCGGACAGCGCCGGACGGTCGATCGACGCGCGTCCCGCGCCGCCCGCGACGAGCCGCGCGACGCCGCGCGCGGCCGGCGTCGCCTTCGCGACCGGCAGCGGCAGCGCCCACAGCGCGTCCCCGCCGCCGCGCCGCGTGACGCGCCACACGAGCCAGCGGTCGGAGACCGCGAGCTGCGTCGCGCGCGGCGCGTCGAGCTGCGCGACGGTCGCCCCGCTCGCGCGGTCGCGCACCGCGAGCGTCGCGCCGGCGAGCGTCGCGACGTAGCGCCCGCCGACCGCGACCGCCCGCGCCGGCAGCTCGCTGCGCGCGTCGCCGCCGACCAGCACCGCGCCGGCGCCGCCGAGCCGCTCGTAGGCGAGCAACGCGCCGGCCCGCGAGGGGTCGGTCCCGGCCGACACGACGAGCTGCGCGGCGCTCGCGCTGCCGCTCGCGAGGAACGCGACGGCGAGCGCGGCCAGCAGCGCGCCGTCGGCCAGTCGCAGGCGGCGCAGCAGCACCGGCCGCTCCGCCATCGCCAGCTCGAGCCGCTGCCCGAGCGTCGCGTAGCGCGGCGCCATCAGGATCACCGGCAGCGCGCGACCGGCGCCGAAGCCGAGGCCGATCAGCAGGCCGGCCTGCACGTCGCCGATCGCGACCGCGATCCCGGCGAGCGCCCACACCGCGAGCGTCAGCACGAACGTCGTGAAGCCGAGCCCGAGCAGCACGCCGTAGAGGCCGGCGGCGAGCGGCAGCGGCAGCGTGCGCCGCCACGGCTCCGGCACCTGACGGCGGATCTGCGGGACGATCCGCACGCCCCGCAGCTCGCCGAACGCGCACGCCAACGCGACCGTTCCCGCGACGACCGCGCCCGCCTCGCTTCCCGCGCCGCCGAGCGCACGGCCCAGCGCGGCGAGTGCGGTGAACGTGATTGCGCCGCCGGCGAGCGCGCCGAGCGCGAACGTCGCGCAGCTCGTCGCGACCGTGCGGCCGCCGGCGTCGGCGCGGCGGCTGCCGAGCGTCTCGACCATCGAGAAGCCGCACGGCGACCACGCGCCGGTGACGCCGGCGACGAACGCGGTCGCGAGCAGGATCGCGGCGGTCGCGCTCATGCGCTCAGCACGGCACCTGGGTCTGGAAGTACATGACGCAGAAGACCTTGCGACCGGCGTAGCAGTAGCCGGTCAGCGCGGCGTCGCCGTTGATGCGCGTCCGGTGGTAGCCGCAGCAGTCCATCAGGCGGCGCACCTTGCCGCCGCAGCAGCGATACCAGGAGCCGTCGACGCGCGTGGGGAAGCCGTATCTCTCCGGGATGCCGTCCTGGCAGACGCGCGTGCGCGGAGCCGGGGGGAGCGGGCGCCCGTCGGGGCCGGTGAGGCGGCGGCCGTGCTCGTCGAGCGGATGGCCCGAGCGGTCGACGGGGCGGCCGAGGTCGTCGACCGGGTGGCCGTCGCGGTGGCGCAACGGGTAGCCGTGGATGTCGACGCGCGGGATGCCGGTCGGGTGCGGGCAGGAGGCGGTCGTGTAGGTGTGTCCGCAGTAGTGGTAGGCCTCGGCGTCCTCCTCGCCGGCCGCGAGCGCGGCGGTGCCGGTGGCGGCCGCGATCAGCCAGGCGCTCGTGCGCGCGAGGAAGCCGCGGCGGTCGGTGTCGGCGGCGAGCGCGTCGCTGAGGCGGCGGCGGTCAGGCATGGGCCGGCTCCCGCCGCTCGGCGTCGGGGCCGGGCTCGCGCTCGCGCTCCTCGCGTTGGCGCGCCTCGCCGGTCGCGACGAGCGCCTCGAGCTGGCGCGCGCTGTTGAACGTGCCCTGCGCGAGGACCGTCCCGTCGAGCGACAGCACGAGCGCGTAGGGGCTGCCCGGGATCGCGAGCGCGCGCCACACCGCCTGGTCCTCGACCTCGTCGAAGACCTCGACGGCGAGCAGCGGGTCGCGCCGCAGGGCGGCGACGGCCGGCTCGAGCGCCTGGCACATCGGACAGCCCTCGGAGGAGAAGACGGCGAGCGCGTGGCGCGCCGAGGGCTGCGGCACGAAGCGCTCGATCAGCGCGACGCGGCTGCCGCGCGCGGGTCCCTCGCCGTCGATCTCGAGCGGGAGCTGCGGCGGGAGCGCGCGGCGCAGCTCACCGACCTCGCGCGCGAGCGCGAGCAGCAGCAGCGCGAGCGCGGCGATCGCCGCGAGCGCGACGCCGAGCCCGGCGGCGAGCCACGCGTCGGTGCTCGGATCCGTGTCCGGGACGAGCGGCAGCGCTGCGTACGCCGCCGCCAGCGCAAGCGTGCGGGCCAGCGCGCCGCGTGTCACGCGCGAGCGCGCGCCGAGGCAGCCGCACGGCTGGCCCGCCTTGCCGGCGCGCAGCGCGCGGGCGAGCAGCGCGGCGAACGCGAGCATCAGGCCGGCCGCCGCCCACGCGGCAGCGTCGATGCCGGCCGCGACGCCGACACCCAGCAGCGCCTCCGCGGCGACCGCGGCGCCCCACGCGAGCGAGCGCGCCCGCGGTGCGCGCAGGCCGAACGTCGCGAGCGCCGCGCGCGTGCGGGCGGGGGCAGCCAGCTTCGCACCCGCCGAGCCGAGCAGCACCAGCCCGAGCGCCACGTCCGCGATCGTCGCCAGCATCGCGCGGATCACACCAGATCGCCCGGAGCCCCTGCAAGCCCCGTGTCCCCGCGCATCGCCAGCCCACCGTCCGCAGTTAGACTCGAAGCGACCACGGGGGCGTGGTGCTAACGGGAACACGCGGCCTTTGCAAGGCTGAGTTGGGGGTTCGATTCCCCCCGCCTCCATCGCACGGGAAACGGTTGCAATCGATGGCCTTCCTGTGTCCTGACGAGCGCCCGCGACAGCGCCTGCGGCCATTGCTGACGCTCATCGGCGACGTCGCCGATCGGGATGCCCCAGCCGCGGGTGGGGCTCAGGCGAGGCGCAGGACCTGCAGGAAGACGCGGCGCGTAAGAACAGGCCGACAGCCCTTCTGACCCGTCCGTGGAAACGCCTGCGGCTCTCGATATCCGACACCAGAGCTGTCCTCTAAGAGTCCTAGAGCGTTGGCGCCAGACAACTCCGGCACCGCCGATCGCCGGCGACCGAGCGTGGTAGATGCTCGCACGGAATTCGACCGGTCTGCCAAGTTTGAGCATTGACAAAGCTCAGACCTCCGACATAGGTTGCGCGGCGCGAAGCCGGCGGGAGGCGCTCGGCAGCGTGGGGGCCGCCGTGTGTTGCGGTCTCCTCCGATGGATCCGTGACGAGTTCTTCGCTGGAGGCTTCGACGTTGGGCACATTGAGGACGTGGGCAGACAGACGGGTTGCGGGCCGAATGAGTGCCCGCGGCTTACGTGTAGGGGCCCGGAGACATCGGCGCCGACGTATGGGCGCTTCACGACTCGCGGTTCTGCTTCCTGCGCTCGCAGTTCTGTCCGCGGCGGTGTGCTCGGCGGCTGCGTATGCGACGCCGCCGTCGTCGGCGATTCGCTACGGCTACGACGCGGCGGGGGAGCTGAAGTCGGTCACGGACCCCTCCGACATGACGGCGCTGTTCGGTTGGGACTCTGTCGGCAACCTGCTTTCGATCGGCAATCAGCCGGCCGGTGCGTTGTCGTTGATCCAGGTGGCGCCCGTTCAAGGGTCGGCTGGGGACCGCGTCACGCTCTACGGGACGGGATTCAGCTCGAATGCGACCGACGACGCGGTGTCGTTCAACGGGACGGCTGCGTCGGTGGTGTCGGCAACCGCGTGGGAGCTTGTCGTGACCGTGCCGGCGGGGGCGACGACCGGCCCGGTGAGCGTGACGACGCCGTCGGGCTCGGCGACGAGCGACGAGTCGTTCACGGTTGTCGCGCGTCCGGCGATCACGGGGATCTCGCCGACCGTCGTGAACGCGGGGGACACCGTCACGGTCGGAGGCTCGGCGTTCGACTCGGCGCCGGCGAACGACACGTTGATCGTCAACCGCACGCACGTCGACGTCGCCTCCGCGTCTGCGGCGGCGCTGTCGTTCGTCGCTCCGGCGATCGGCTCGGGACCGGTCTCGGTGGCGACGCCGGATGGTCAGGCGACGGGGCCGGATCTGTTCATCGCGCCCTCGGGGCGCACCGCGGCCAGTGTTGCCACGACGGATCGTGAGAGTCGGGGACGTCCGCACGGTGAGCATCCCGACGGCCGGCAAGGTCGCGCTCGTGGTCTTCGACGGCAGCACCGGACAGCAGCTGCTGATCCAAACGTCGCAGAGCACCTTCGCGTCGGCCCCGCGCGTGTCCGTTCAGAGTCCGAACGGCTCGACGCTCGTGGCGGCCACGACGAACAGCTTCGTCGACCAGTTCACGCTGCCGACGAGCGGCACGTACACGATCATGGTCGACGCCTCGAGCACCGGAGCCGGCAGCATCTCGCTCGCGCTCAAGAGCGCGACCGACGTGACGACGACGGTGACGCCGTCGGCGACCGGCGGAAGAGGTGAGCTGTCGACGACGCTCGCCGGTCAGAACATGGCGTTCGCGTTCGACGGCAGACAGGGCCAGCGGATCGCGTTCGAAGAGGGGTTCCCGGCCGGGCTCTCGCACGCGCTCTCGCTGCGCAAGCCGGACGGCACCGCGTTGTGGGGCCCGACGTTCACGTCGAGCTCGCTGGGTTACTACTGGGTCGACGTGCAGACGCTTCCGGCGGACGGCACGTACACGATCTACTCCGACCCGAGCGGGACGGCGACCTCGTCCTCGACGCAGGTCACGGCCTACGACGTGCCGGCGGACGTGAGCGGCACGCTGGCGCCGTCGCAGGCGGGCGACGCGAGGACCTTCGCGACGACGCCGGGGCAAAACGCGGTCTACACGATCAACGGCACGGCCGGGCAGCGCGTCTCGCTGCTGGTGAGAGGCTCGACGTATCCGCGGTTGCCGAACGTGTCGATCGTCAAGCCGGACGGGTCGAACCTCGTCGCGCCGTCGAGCACGAGCTTCGTGGACGCGGTGGCGCTGCCCAGCAGCGGCACCTACAGAGTGGTCGTGGATCCGCAGTACGCGGACGGCGGTCAGCTGACGCTGACGGCGTACGACGCCGCTGATGCGACGGCTGCGGTGACGCCGTCGGCGACGGGTGGGAGCGGCGAGCTCGCGACGTCAGTGCCGGGTCAGAACGTGGCGTTCACGTTCACGGGCACGCAGGGTCAGCGGATCGCGTTCGAAGAGGGCTTTCCGGCATCGCTGTCGCACTCGGTCACGCTGCGCAAGCCGGACGGCAGCGCCTTGTCTGGCCCGACGTTCACGAGCAGCTCGCTCGGCTTCTACTGGCTTGACGCCCAGACGCTGCCGATGAGCGGGACGTACACGCTCTACTTCGACATCAGCGGGACGGCGACGTCGTCCTCGACGCGGGTGAAGGTCTACGACGTGCCGGCGGACGCGGGCGGCACGTTGGCGCCGTCGGCGGCGGGCGACTCGGCGACCTTCTCGACCACGCCGGCGCAGAACGCGGCCTATACGTTCAGCGGCAGCGCCGGCCAGCGGATCTCGCTGAGCGTGAGAGGGTCGACGTATCCGCGGCTGCCATACCTCTCGATCGTCAAGCCCGACGGGTCGACGCTGGTCTCGCCGACCAGCACGAGCTTCGTCGACGCGGTCACGCTGCCGAGCACGGGTACCTACAGAGTGGTGGCCGACCCGCAGTTCGCCGACTCCGGGCAGCTGACCCTGACGGCCTACGACGCGAGCGACGCGACGACGAGCGTCACGCCGTCCGCCGCGGGCACGGACGCGAGACTCTCGACGAGCGCGCCGGGGCAGAACATGGCGTTCACGTTCAGCGGCACGGCCGGGCAGCGGATCGCGTTCAAGGAGGCATTCCCGACGAGCGTGGACCACTACCTGTCGCTCAAGAAGCCGGACGGCACCGCGCTCTGGGGTCCGACGTTCATCAGCGGCAGCTGGGGTGGCTACGCGGTCGACACGAAGACGCTGCCGGTGAACGGCACGTACACGATCTACGCCGATCCGACCGCAAGCCTGACGTCGTCCTCGACGACCGTGACGGTCTACGACGTGCCGGCGGACGTGAGCGGCACGCTGACGCCGTCGCAGACGGGCGACGCGGTGACGCCAGCGACGACGCCCGGGCAGAACGCGGTCTACACGTTCAGCGGGACGGCCGGGCAGCGCGTCTCAATCGCGGCCGCCAGCTCGACCTATCCCAACCTTCCGAAGCTCTCGATCGTCAAGCCCGACGGATCGAACCTCGTCGCGCCGACCAGCACGAGCTTCGTCGACGCGGTGAGCCTGCCGAGCAGCGGGACCTACAGAGTGGTGGTCGACCCGCAGAACCTCGACGCCGGCCAGGTGAGAGTCACGGCCTACGACGCGGCGGACGCGACGATGGCGGTGACGCCCTCTGCCTCGGGTGGTGCGGGGGATCTCTCCACTGTGGCGCCTGGGCAGAACATGGCGTTCACGTTCACTGGGACGGCGGGCCAGGTGATCGCGTTCAAGGAGCTGTTCCCGACCACCGTCAACCACTACCTCTCGATCAGGAAGCCCGACGGCAGCAACCTGTGGAGCCCGACGTCGATCCTCGGAGGCTGGGGCGGCTATTGGGTCGACAAGACGACCCTGCCGGCGAGCGGCACCTACACGATCTACGCCGACCCGAACGGCTCGCTGACGTCGACCTCGAACAGCATTGCCCTCTACGCGGTCCCGCCCGACGTGACCGGGACGATGAGCATCGGCGGGCCGGCCGTCAGCTTCACGACGACGCCCGCGCAGAACGCGAGCTTCACGTTCTCCTCGCCGGCGAACAAGACGATCCACCTGAGCTTCTCCAACGTGACGGAGACGGCGAACTGGACGCTCAAGAACCCCAGCGGCGGCACGGTCACGAGCAGCACCATCAACAGCGGCGGCACGGCGACCGTCACCGCGACGTTGGTAACCGCGGGCACGTACACGCTCGTGGTCGATCCGCAGAACAACGCGGGCGGCGGGATGACGCTGACGCTGACCGACCCGCCCGGCTTCACGCGGCCGTTCATCACCGACACGACGCTGCCGGCGGTGTTCCGAGAGCCGCCCTCGATCCACGCGATCATGGCGCGCCTGCATTGGGGTCGCCCGCTTCGCTGCGACCCGCAGCGGCCGCGTCACGCACCCGACGGCGCCCGCATGCGGACCCGCACGACTGCCTGCGCGAGCAGCGCCGCGACACCCCACACGGTCTTCCACGTCCCGTCCGACGTGCGGCGCCGACTGCAGCTCGACGGGCCGGCTCGCGACGTCGCGATCGACCAGCCGGGCCAGAAGGCCACGGTCCAGTTCACCGCGCCTGACAGAGGTCGGGTCGCGCTCCACGTCGAGCGGGCGAGCGCAGGCGCCTACCTCTTCCTGCTCGGGCCCGACGGCCGCAAGGCGATGGCGCCGCGCCCGCTTCCACGCGGTCCTGAGACCGTTGCGCTGCAGCTGCGCGAGGGCGGCGCGTACGTCGCGCTGATCCTCCCGGCCCGTGGCGCTCCCGCCTCATTCCGCCTGCGGCTTGCGACGCCGGAAGGCGACGCTCGCTCACGGCGTGCCTCCGCGGCCGCGAGAGGCCACCCGCACGGCCGCGCGACCGACACGCGTGCGCGACGCCGGACGCCGAGACGGCAGCGCCGAGCGGCCAGGCGGTCTGTGCAGCGCCGGTCCGCAGACCACGCGCGCTCTCGCGCGCATCGGCGCCAGCGTCTGCCCCTGTCGAACGTCGACCGCTCGCACGCGGCTCTGCACGTCCAGTTCCGCCCGGGCGTTGCGCGCACGTGGATCCCGGCGGGCGTGAACCTGCGCGGCGATTGGGAGACGGGACGGTCGTCCTCGCCGTGGCAGCAGATTGGGGAGCTGCAGGCGCCGGCCGGCGTCACCGCGCTCGCCGGCCAGGCGCTGCGGCTGGACGGGACGCCGCTCGCGGGCGTGACGATGGCGATCGACGGCAGCAGAGCGAGCGCGCGAACCGATCGCAACGGACGCTTCCTGCTCGAGGGCGCACCCGCCGGCCACCACGTGCTGACGATCGACGGTGGCACGGTCAAGGACCGCGGGGCGCGCTACGGCTTCTTCAAGGTCGGCGTCGACCTGCACGCCGGGCAGACCGTCGACCTGGGCTTCCCGGTCTGGATGACGCAGCTCGATCGCGTCGGCAACACGCACGTCGAGAGCCCGACGCGGCGCGACGTCGTGCTGAGGACGCCGCGCATCCCGGGGCTGGAGGTGCGGATCCCCGCAGGGTCCACGATCCGCGACCGCAACGGGCGCCTCGTGCACGACCTGAACATCACGCAGGTGCCGGTGGACCGGCCGCCGTTCCCGTTGCCGCCGCACGTCCAGGTGCCGCTGTACTTCACGGTGCAGCCGGGCGGCGCCTACCTGAGCAAGGGCGCGCAGATCATCTACCCGAACTACACGCACCTCCCAGCCAGACAGCGCGTGGACTTCTGGAACTACGACGCGGAGGGAAGAGGCTGGTACGTCTATGGCCGCGGCACGGTCAGCGACGACGCCAAGCAGGTCATCCCGGACCCGGACGTGCGGGTGTGGGAGTTCACCGGCGCGATGATCAGCAGCAGCCCGAGCCCGCCGGGCGTCGGCCCGGTGCCCGGCGGCGGCTCCAGCGACGGAGACCCGGTCGACCTGCAGACGGGCCTGTTCGTCTACCGCAAGACCGACCTGTTCCTGCCCGACTCGGCGCTGCCGATCGCCGTGCAGCGCACGTACCGTCCCAACGACAGCAACTCATACGCGTTCGGGGTTGGGACGACGCTCAAGTACGACATGCGGTTGTGGTCGGTGCACCTCGCCTGGGACGAGCTGGGACGGCGCGGTGTACGAGGCGCAGAACGCGCCGGGCGAGTTCTACGGCTCGAAGTTCGTCTTCAACGGCGCCGTGCCGGGATGGGACCTGACGCTCAGAGACGGCACCGTGTACCGGTTCGGCGACAACGCGCCGCTGCAGGCGATCATCGACCGCTACGGCAACACGCTCACGCTCACCCGCTCCGCGGGACAGAACGGCAACATCACGAGAGTCACGGCGCCCAACGGACGCTGGGTCAGATTCGCCTATGACGGCGGCAACCGCGTCACGCAGGCGACCGACAACGCCGGGCGGGTCGTCGCCTACACCTACGACGCCGGCGGCCGGCTCGCGACGGTGACCGACCCGGTCGGCAACCAGACCGCCTACACGTACGACGCGAACGGCAACATGACGACGATCCACGACGCGCGCGGTCACGACTACGTGACCAACGTCTACTCCGGCGGGTTCGTCGTGCAACAGACGATGGCCGACGGCGCGACCTACCAGTTCGACTACGACATCGCGGTAGATCCCGTCACCCTCGAATCCCGCGTCGCCGGAAACACCGTCACCCAGCCCGGCGGACGCAGAGACAGACACGTATTCGACCTCGCTGGCTACGAGACGTCCGTCACGCGCGACGTCGACGGTCCGAATCCGCAGACGACCAGAATCAGACGCTCGGCCTCTGAGCTCCCGACGGACATCACCGATCCGCTGGGTCACACGACGACGATCGGATACGACGGCGGCGGCCGGCCGACATCGATCACCCGCCTCGCGGGGACGCCCGACGCCAAGACCACCTCGATGACCTACGAGCCGACCTACGGCCACCTCACGAGCGTCACCGACCCGCTCGGGCACACGAGCCGCTTCACCTTCGACGTCAAGGGCCGCCTCACGGCAGCTCAGGACGCCACCAGACGCACGACGAGCTACGCGTACAGCAACCCGGACGGGCTGCCCACGAGCATCACCGATCCGGCCGGCAACGTCACGCAGCTCGCCTACTACGCGGGCGACCTGACCGCCGTCACCGACCCGGCCGGGAACCGCACGAGCGGCTACTACGACGCCGCCGGGCGGCTCGTGGCCGCGACCGACCCGGTCGGCGACCGCACCCGCTACGAGTACGACGGCGACAACGAGCTCACGAGAGTCACCGACCCGATGGGCCACGCCACGACGCTGAGATACGACCCCGACGGGAACCTGCTCGCGGTCGGAGACGCACGCGGCAACACCACGACGATGACCTACGACCCGCTCGGGCGCGTGCTCACGAACACCGACGGGCTGAACCGGACCGCCACGTTCGCGTACGACCTCGACGGCCACCTCGTGCGCACGACGAGCCGGCGCGGCGTCACGAGCGCCTACCAGTACGACACCCTCGGGCGCCTGAGATTCGCAGGGGCCGGAGCCGCCGACGCCCAGGGCAACGCGCCGTACGAGAGCTCGGTCACGTACACGTACGACGCCGGCGATCAGCTGCTCAGCGCCGACGACACGCAGGCCGGCACCTTCGGCTTCGGCTACGACGACTTCGGCCGCATCACGTCCGCGACGACCCCCGACAGCGCTCAAACGTTCGGCTACGACGCGGCCGACCGGCTGGCGAGCGCAGTCGTCAACGGTACGCTCACGACCTACGGCTATGACGACGCGAACCGACTCACGAGCGCCGCACAGGGCGGCTCGACGGCGAGCGTCGGATACGACGGCGCCGGCCGGCGTTCGTCGGTCGCACTGCCCAACGGCGTGACGAAGGCATACACCTACGACACCGCCTCGCGCCTGACCGATCTCGACTACATGCTCGGACAGACCTCGGTCGGCGACCTCCACTACGCCTACGACGCAGATGGCCACCGCTTGGCGCAGTGGGGCAGCCTCGCGCGCGTCTCGATCCCGGCGCCGATGGCCTCGGCGACCTACGACGCCGCGAACGAGCGCACCGCCCAGGGCGGACAGACGCTGCTCTACGACGGCGACGGCAACCTGCTCGACGACGGCACGACGACCTACGCATGGGACGCGCGCGACCAGCTCGCCAGCACCGCCGGCCCCGGCCTGAACCTCAGCTACGCCTACGATCCGTTCGGCCGCCGTATCGGCAAGACCGTCAACGGTCAGCAGACGCGCTACGCGTACATAGGCGCCAACGTCGCGCAGGAGCTCAGCGGCGGTCTCGTCGCGTCGAACATGCTCAGCGGGCTCGCGATGGACGACCTGTTCGCCCGCACCGAAGCAGGCTCGACGTCGAGCTACCTCACCGACGCGCTCGGCAGCGTGCTCGCACTGAGCGACAGCACCGGAACAGCGACGACGTCGTACACGTACGGCCCGTTCGGCGAGACCTCCGCATCCGGCGCGGCCAGCACGAGCGCGTTCCAGTTCACCGGACGCGAGAACGACGCCAACGGCCTCTACAACAACCGCGCGCGCTACTACAGCCCCGACATGCAGCGCTTCACCAGCGAGGACCCGATCGGCATGGCCGGCAGCGGCACCAACCTCTACCGCTACGTAAACAACGACCCGCTCGACTACATCGATCCGACGGGGAGGATTTGGACGCCGCCGATGATCCCGCTGATCAATCCGTTCGACACGGGTCATGCGGCCGTTGATGCAGCTACGCCCCCCACCGGGTACACCGCGCTCAACTTCGACGGCTTCGTCGGCCTCGGGCTCGGTCTCAGCGCCCAAGTGAGCTGCCACGGGAAGGTCAGTTTCGGGCTGAACGGCGGTATTGGGGTGGGAGCTGGTATCAGCCTGACGCACCAGACAGGTACGCCCACGAACGGAGAAATCTCGATCGTCGGAGGTGGGCAATACGGCACCGGCGCCGCCAACGCGAGCGTGAGCACGAGCGATGGCAGCGGCGGCTTCGGCGTAGGTCCCGGTTGGGGCTTTGGTGCTTCGCTCGGGCTCTCGACGACTATCGGGCCGAAGGATCATGGCTGTTAGCTACATCGTCACCGGCGTACTGGCAATAGCCGTCCTCGTGTATGTCGCCCGCAGAATCGGACGCGGCCCGCTGATGATCCTTGGGCGTCGTCTGACCGGGTCGCTGCCGTTGCGTCCGCCGGGATCCGAGCCTGGCGCGGAGCGGTGGTTCGCCGCCGGGGGGGTAGCGATCTTCTTGGGGCTCGGCGTTGCGGCACTTCTTGCTAAGCAGGTGGGCTACCCGATCACGGCGCTCGGCCTGTTGCTGGTGTCCTATACCGGCGTACTGATCGTGCTGGATCGCAGGGGGGCTGCGAGAGCGTTCGCGCGTCGTTCCTGGTCGGAGTTCGGCATGACGGTTCCAAACCCGGTGCTGAGCATGCGGGTCATCGGCGCCGGGATGGCGTTCGTCGGGCTCATTGGCGCGGCAGTCGTACTTGCGGCGGCATTCCGGTCTTAGGCCCCATGCTGAGACGTGAGATCAGTTGGCTCGGCCTTCGCGAGGTCTTCTGCTGGTTCCTGTTCATCGTGATGGCTGCCGGTGCCATCGGAGTCGGGGGGCCTGACCGCCTCCGTTACGCGTTGGGCGCCGGCATAGCGGCCCTCGGCGCGATGGGATGCCGCTCGCTCCAGAAGCAGCGCGCGCTTCCAGCCGAGCAGCGCCGACCGCGCCGCCCACGGAACGTCCTTGCGTGTTCGCTCGGGTCCTGCGGATTGATCCTGGTCGTCATGAACGCCCGCAAGCAGCACTTCGTGCGCGTCATCGGGCACTTGACCGGCCGAGCAGACTCGACCGTCGCCGATGCATTCGGACGCTCGAGCCGAGACAGATGACCCGCGCGTGAGCGCGCGACGCGACGCTCGGACGGACGGCGGCGGCGATCCCCTGCGGATCTCGCGTCGTGCGGCGCTCGGGTCGGCTGGCGCTGCCGGGATGCTTGCGGCGCTCGCGCAGGCCGGCTGCGGATCGGGCAGCACGGCGACGTCATCGCCCGTGCTCTTCTTCGGCGAGCACCAGGCGGGAATCGCGACGCCAGCGCAGGACAAGCTGAGCTTCACCGCGCTCGACTTCACCTCGACGAGCGCGATGGATCTGCGCGATCTGCTGCGGGTCTGGACGCAGGCGGCCGCCGCGCTCACCGCTGGAAGGACGCCGCCCGCGCTGACCGACCTCTCCGGCGCGGCGACGCCCGACAGCCTCGAGGCCCTCGGCCTTGGAAGCGCACGGCTGACCATCACGATCGGACTCGGGCCCGGCTTGTTCGAGCAGGCCGGCGAGGACCGGCTGGGGCTTCGGGCGCGGCGCCCGCCGGCGCTCACGCCGCTGCCGTCGTTGCCGGGCGATGAGCTTCAGCCGGCGCGCTCAGGCGGGGATCTGTGCATCCAGGCGTGCGCGGACGATCCGCAGGTCGCCTTCCACGCGACGCACACGCTGCTGCGACTCGCGCACGGCGCCGCGGTCGCGCGCTGGTCGCAAGTGGGCTTCGGCCGCACCTCGAGCACGAGCCGGACGCAGGAGACGCCGCGCAACCTCATGGGCTTCAAGGACGGCACGAACAACCTCAAGCGCGAGGACGCCGGCGCGCTCCAGCGCCATGTATGGGTGGGCAGCTCCGAGGCTCCCGCGTGGATGCGCGGGGGCACGTACCTCGTCGCGCGTCGCATCCGGATCCTCTTCGACGTCTGGGACGCCACCGACCTCGGCGGCCAGGAGCGAGCGATCGGACGCCGGAAGGTGAGCGGCGCGCCCCTGGGCGCCGAGCGCGAGCACGACCCCGTCGACCTGCACGCGACCACCGCGAACGGGCCAACCATCCCCATGGACGCTCACATACGCCTCGCGGCGCCCGAGACGAACGGCGGCATCCGGATCCTGCGTCGCGGCTACTCGTACTTCGACGGCGCCGATCCCGACACCGGGCAGATCGACGCCGGCCTCTTCTTCCTCTCCTTCCAGCGCGACCCGCAGCACTTCGTCGCCCTCCAGCGCCGGCTCGGCGTGCAGGACGCGCTCGCAAAGCACCTCTCGCACACCGGCAGCGCGATCTTCGCCGTCCCACCCGGACCACGCCGCGGAAGCTTTCTCGGCGCGTCGTTGTTCGGCTGACGGCCAGCGGTCCGATTCCCCCGCCTCTATCGCCGCAGGGACCGGGTCGCCAGCCCCGCAACTCGGCACTGCCGCCGGCCGCCCAAGCCCCCTCACGGCAAGTTCGTCGCTCCCGCCTGCTGGCTGATCGCGGGGACTGGGATCGGGGTGCCGGTGGTGCCGCGGCCGGGGCAGTAGGAGACGGCTCCGCCGCCCGCGTGCGGGAGCAGCGCCCACACGCCCATGCCGCTGTCGAAGCGCACGCAGGGCCGCGTGCCGGGCGGCGCCGGCTGGTACATCAGCAGCGCGTAGCCGGGCAGGATCACGCCGAACGCTATGCGCGACGCGACGGAGATGCCGGCCATGCGGCCGAGCACCGACAGGCCCGCGCCGTTGAAGTCGCCGTGCTCGGGACCCGCAACGGCCGGATCCCAGTAGATCGTCCGCACGCCCGCCCGGTGCAGGCCGCGCAGCAGCGCGAGCACGTCGCCGTCGCGCCGCGGCCCGGACACGAGGTAGTCGTGGTTCGCGTAGACGACGACGCGGTCGCGCGGCGGCACGCCGACGCCGAGCGCGGCGCCGAGGTTCCCCGGCAGCCGCTCGGGGATCGGACCGCCGACGCCGAACGTCATGCCGAGCGTCGTCGCGACGACCGCGGCCGCCAGGCCGCCCCCGGCGACCGTCCGCCACGCGCGCGGCAACAGCGCGATCCACGCCGTCCCCAGCACCGCCAGGTACACGATCATCGGCAGCGCGTAGCGCATGTCCTTGTGCGTCAGGATCGTCAGCAGCAGCCACGCGCCGCCGAGCCCGCCGAGCAGCTCCGGCACGACCGACGCCCGCACCTCCGGCCGCCGCAGCCGCGCGAGCGCGACCGCCACGCCGACGAACGCGAACAGCGCGAGCGGCGCGAACAGCAGGCCGTTCAGCGTCGCCCACCCGTACCACTCGACGTTCGCGGCCGACAGCAGCGGCGGCCGCGCGAGCGGCGGCACCGGGAACAGCAGCCCTTCGCCCGTGCGCGACGCGCTGTAGATCTTCCCCAGCACGTCGTGCTTGTGGACGTACCACGGCGCGCCGAGCAGCAGCGCGAGCCCGGCGAACAGCGCCAGTCCGCGCATGTTGCGCCAGCCGCCGCGCGCCAGCACGACGACGATCAGCCCCGTCACGTAGAGCGGGAACTGCTCCTTCGTGCCGGTCCCGATCCCGATCGCGAGGCCGGCGAGCGCGGCGACGCCGACGCGGCTGAAGCGCTCGCTCGCGAGGATCAGCCACACCGAGACGGCGACCATCGTCGCCTCGAACGTGTCGATTATGAAGACGTGCAACTGCTCGATCAGCAGCGGCGCGCCGAGCGCGAAGGCGACCGCCAGCGCGCCCGCGGTCGCGCCCGCGACGCGCCGCCCGACGCGGTAGCAGGCGAGCGCGAGCAGCGGGACGCAGACGAGGTTGGCGCCGAGCACGACGGCGTTGCGTCCGACCCCGCCGACGATCGCGATCAGCCCGCCGAGCAGCAGCCCGTACGGCGGGTAGTAGGCCGGGTAGTCGAAGATCGCGCCGACGTCCGCGTGCAAGGTGTAGTCGCGGAAGCGGAACGCCGCCCACAGCTCCTCGGCCGCGTCGCCGTACGGGACCGCGTGGTCCTGCGTGAGCCACCACAGCGTCAACAGCACGAAGACGGCGACGAGCGCCGCCGCGCACCACGCGCTCGCACTCCACGACGGGACCATCGCCCCGCTGCGCGTCCTGCGCGGACGCGCGACCGCTCCCCCAAGCGACATCGCCCAACGATAGACAACGCCGGCTCTCGGCGCACCGCTTCCGCGGCCCGCCGCGCCCGGCGCTCAGCCGAGCCGCACCGGCAGCGTGCGCAGCTGGTTGACGAAGCCCGAGACGACGTACTCGGGCCGGCCGGCCAGCTCCATCCGCGGGTAGCGCGCGAGCGTCTCCTCGAACAGCACGCGCAGCTCGAGCCGCGCGAGCGCCGTGCCGAGGCAGAAGTGCCGCCCGCCGGCGCCGAACGCCTGGTGCTCGGGGTTGCGCAGCACGTCGAAGCGGTCGGGGTCCTCGTAGCGCGTCTCGTCGCGGTTCGACGAGACGTACCACATGACGACCTTGTCGCCGGCTCTGATCGGCTGCCCGCCCAGCTCGCAGTCTCTGGTCGCGGTGCGGCGGAAATGCGCGAAGGCGGGGAACATCCGCAGCGCCTCCTCGACCATCCCGGGGATCAGCGTGGGGTCGTCGAGCAGCAGTCGCAGTTGCTCGCGGTCCTCCAGCAGCGCGCGCATGCCGCTCGAGTAGGTCGCCTTGGTCGAGTCGTTGCCGGCCGCCATCAGCAGGAAGAAGCCCATCACGATCTCGTGCTCCTCGAGCCGCTCGCCGTCGACCTCGGCGTGCACCAGCACGCTCGTGAGGTCGTCGGTCGGATGCGCGCGGCGCTCGGCGATCAGCGCGCGGCAGCGCTCGAACACCTCCGGCACGTCGCGCCCCATCACGGTCTCGACGCCCTCCGGGTTCATGTCCGGGTCGCCGGCCGAGAAGATCGCGTTCATCAGCCCGGCCCAGATCGCGTCGTCGGCGGGCGGGATGCCCATGAACGAGCCGATCACGCGCGCGACGACCGGCTGCGCCACGTCGATGACGAGGTCGCACGTCTCGCGCCCGGCGAGGCCGTCCAGCACCCCGGCGGTGATCGCGCGGATCGCGTCCTCGTGCTCGGCGATCCGCCGCGGCGTGAAGCCGGCCTGGAAGAGCGCCTTGAGGCGGTCGTGCTTGGGCGGGTCCATCCCGATGAACATCGCGCGCGACAGCTCGAGCGGCAGGATCGAGTTGGTCAGCGCGGTGATCCCGCCCAGCTCGGAGGAGTAGGTCTGCCAGTCGCGGCTGACGGTGTGCACGTCGTCGGCGCGCGTGACCGACCAGTAGCCGGCCTCGTCGGGGAAGTCGGGCATGCGGGCGGTCCAGTGGACCGGGCACTCCGCCCGCAGCGCCTTGAACAGCTCGTGCGGCGGGCCGTCCTGCCAGTGCTCGGGGTCGCCGACGAGGACGTCTCTGAGATCGCGGCCGGTCGATGCCATCGGGACCCTCCAGGTTCAGGCGCGGACGGGCCTCCGATGCTACTGGCTGGCTGGCCAGTCGGCGCCATGCCGACCGGCCAGCTTCGCCCGTGACTCAGCCGTGCGCGTGGCGGTGACCGCCCTTGCACCCGTGATGGTGCTTGTGGCGGCGATGGCCACCCTTGCACTCGTGACGGTGCTTGTGGCGGCCCTTCGCCTTGCCGTGCCCGCGGCCGTGGTGCGGGGTGCATCTCGGCGGCGGCGGCGTCCCGCCGGGCGACCAGATCTCCGTGCTCGACAGGATCGTGCGGTCGGGGAGCTCGCCACCGGCGACGAGCACGCGCCCGTCCGGCAGCAGCGTCGCGGTGAACGAGCGCGTGGGCCCGCGCTGAGCGAGCAGCGGTCCCGCGTTCGTCCAGCCGCTCGTCGCCGGGTCGAACAGCGCCGCGCTCGTCGTGCCGGTGCCCGGGTCGGTCCCGCCGATGCCGAGCACTCTGCCGTCGGGCAGCAGCACGAGCGTGGACGGAGTCGCGCCGGCCGGCAGCGCGCCGGTCGGCGTCCATCTGTCGCTGCCCACGTCGTACAGCAGCCCGGACGCGTCGGGAGCGCCGCCGGCGAGCAGCACGCGTCCGTCGTGCAGCGTCACCGCACGGGCGCCGCTGCGCGGCGCGGGCAGTCTCGCGACCGGCGTCCACGTGCTCGTGGCGACGTCGAAGACGAACACGTCGTCGAGCTGCTTGTCGCCGAGGTCCCCGAGGCTGGCGCTTCCGCCTGCCGACAGCACGCGCCCGTCGGCGAGCACCGTCGCGGCGTTGCCGCGCACGAAGTAGGGGTAGTCCGCCGGCGTCGTCCACTGGTTCGTGGCCGGGTCGTAGATGCTCGTGTCGTTGTTGGCGATGTCGTAGTGGCCGCCGCCGATGCTGACGACGCGCCCGTCCAGCAGCACGACGACCGCCGGGTAGTCGCCGCGCCCGCCGCCGGACGGCGGCTCGGTCGACGTCCAGGCGCCGGCGTTCGGGTCGTAGCGCTCGGCGATCGGGAACGTGCCGTTGTCGTCGCCGCCGACGGCGAGCGCCGAGCCGTCGTGCAGCGGCACGAGCACGAGCCCGGAGCGCTGGTAGTTCATCGCGGCGACCGCGCTCCAGGTGCCGGCGGCCGGGTCGAAGCGCTCGTTGACGGCGAGGCCCGGGCGCGCGCTGTTGCCGCCGGCGACGAGGACCGTCCCGTCGCCGAGCAGCGCCGCGCCGGCACCGCTGGTCGGGTTGAGCAACGGTGGCCCGGCCGTCCACGTCGCGCCCGCGCTCACGCTCGCGCCCAGCACCGCGACGAGCGCGAGCAGCATCGTCACCAGCGCCCGTCGTCTTGCCCTGCCATGCGGCCTTCGCATCGATCCCCCTGCGTTCGGTTGGGTGGGGTCGCCGGAACCTAACGCACGTCGGAGAGATCGTTCAGAGATCTCGTGCATTGGACGCGTCGGCGTCCATGATCGACCACCTTATATTGTACTAATAGACTAGAAGTGCTAGCGTCGTCCCATGTCCCCTCTCCGGATCCTCCTCCTCGCCGCGACGGCCGCCGCACTGACCGTGCCGACGGTCACCGCGGCAAGCGCCGGCTCGGCGCCCCGGCCGATCGCCACGCTGAAGGGCTCGATCTCGCCGAGCCGGAACCTGACGCCTGGAACGCCGCTCGACTTCACGCTCGACACGCGCTTCACGAGCGTCCCTCCGCACGCGGACCTCGTCCTGCAACGCCTCATGTACCTCTTTCCCCACGGCACCGTGGTCAACGGCCGTCTGTTCCCCGCCTGTGCTGCGGCGACGCTGCGCCGCGCCCGGGGACGTCTGCGCGCCTGTCCGCCAGGGTCGAAGATCGGCGCCGGAACGGCCGGCGGGACCGCTGTCGCACTGGGCGTGTCGTCGCGCGCCCGCGTGACGCTGTTCAATGGCCCCGGCGGCAGAAGCATCACGATGAACGTGCACGTCACGACGCCGGCGTTGATCGACGCGACCTTCTCCGCGCCGTTCGTCTCACTGCACGGGCGCTACGCGAACAAGCTGACGGTGACGCTGCCGCCGGAGTTGAAGACGATCCTCGACGGCGACATCGTCACCTCGTACATCCATGTCACCACCGGCGCGACGCGGCTGGTGCACGGCGTCCGGCGCGGCTACGTCGAGGCGCTTCGCTGTCCCCGCAGCGGCAGAGCCCACATCCACGGCGACTTCACGTTCGAGGGAGGCGCGACGGCGAGCGCCGACACCACGATCCCCTGCTGACATGCGGCGGCGTCCCACCCGACCGCTACGGTGGCGCCGCATGCCGGCCGCCCTCCTGCACGACGCGATCCACCACGCCGACAACATGGACGTCCTGCCCGGCCTTCCGGACGCGGCGTTCCAGCTCGTCTACGTCGACCCGCCGTTCAACACCGGCGCGAGCCAGTCGCGGCGGACGCTCGCGATGGTCCCCGACGCGGACGGCGACCGCACCGGCTTCAAGGGGACGCGCTACCGCACCAGACTGCTGGCCGAGTCGCGCTACCGCGACGCGTTCGACGACTACCTCGCGTTCCTCGAGCCGCGCCTGCGCGAGGCGCACCGGCTGCTGCACGAGAGCGGCACGCTCTACTTCCACATCGACTACCGCGAGGCGCACTACTGCAAGCTGCTGCTCGACGAGCTGTTCGGCCGCGAGCAGTTCCTCAACGAGCTGATCTGGGCCTACGACTACGGCGCCCGCACACGACGCCGCTGGCCGGCCAAGCACGACACGATCCTCGTCTACGTCAAGGACGCGCGCGCGTACCACTTCGACGGCGAGTCGGTCGACCGCGAGCCGTACATGGCGCCCGGCCTCGTGACGCCCGAGAAGGCGGCGCGCGGGAAGCTGCCGACCGACGTCTGGTGGCACACGATCGTCCCCACGAACGGGCGCGAGAAGACCGGCTACCCGACGCAGAAGCCGGAGGGGATCGTGCGCCGGATGGTGCAGGCGTCGAGCAGACCGGGCGACTGGTGCCTCGACTTCTTCGCCGGCAGCGGCACGCTCGGCGCCGTCGCGGCGCAGCTCGGCCGCCGCTACGTGCTGGTCGACGAGAGCCCGGACGCAGTCGCGGTCATGCGCAGACGGCTGCCGGAGGCCGCGGTCGTCTCAGGCGGCGACCGGCGGCGCGGCCGCGGCGACGCGCCACGGAAGCGCGAAGCCGAGCGGGCGTGAGGCCCACGGGTTGCGCCACAGCGCCGGCATCGCGGTGGCGGCCCTGAACGGCTCGGTGGAGCGCAGCCCGCGGCCCACGAGGACGCCCGACAGGCGCGTGTTGCAGGGGCCGCCCGGACCATGCCAGACGGCGTGGTCGCGCTCGCCCGCGCCCAGCAGCGCGTGCTCGACGTCGCGCTCCCGCACGCCGTCCCCCAGCGCGAGCACGGCGAGCAGGTAGGGCCGGTCCAGCTCCCCGTAGCGCGCGGCCTTCTTCTTGATCTTGCGCCGCAGCGGGCGCACGTCGTTCACGAGGGCGCCGCGCGTGCCGACGTCGCGCGGCACGAGCTGCGCGCAGCCGCTCGGCCGCGCCAGCTCATCGGGCAGCGCTATCGCTTCGACGTCGATCACGAAGTCGTCGAACGCGAGCCGTCTGACGCACGAGCCCGCATGCAGCTCGCGCGGGTCGAGCGCGCCGAGCCAGCGCTCCAGCGGCGGCACGATCCGGCGCCGTCCCGGCGAGGAGGCGCCGTAGCTGACGACCTCCAGCGCGAGCGAGAAGCGCGGCGCGCGCACCGTCGCGAGGATGTCGCGCAACTGCTCGTCGAGCCGGCGCTCGGTGAACGACAGCGGCGAGTCGCCCCCGACGACGGTCGCCTCCAGCCAGCAGCGCTCGCGTCCGCGCGCCAACACGAAGTCCTGGCGCCGCTCGCCCGCTTCGCAGCCGATGTTCACGACGATCTCGAAGCCGCGGCGGCGGTGCAGCTCGTGGACGCACAGCTCCCAGAACGCGCCCGCGTGGTCCAGCTCCGCGTCCTGCGCGAAGCGGTTGCGCAGGTCGGCGCGCGCGGGCGCCGGCAGGCGCGCGAACCAGCCGTCGAGCTGCGCCCGCACCCGCTCCCACTGCGCGCCTCCGGCGCGGTCGAGGAACGCGTACGCCGGCTCCTGGTGCGCGCGCGGCCGTCCGTCGGTGCGCTCGCGCACCGAGAACAGCGTCGGTTCGTGCAGCGTCGAGCTGATCGCCTTCCCCCCGGCGACGTCGTTCGATGGTGTGCGCGGCGGCGTTCTCCCCCGACGCCGCGCAGTCCTGCCAACCGTACACAAAAGCGGTGCACCCCGCTCAAGTTCGGCCGTGAACGGGCCGATCAGCGGGACATGACGCAGTCGCCGCTCGTGAGCGTGCTCGTGACGGCGCACGCGACGACCGAGGGGCTCGGCGCGTCGCTCGACGACGCGCTCGCGCAGGACTACCCCGCGGAACGCGTCGAGATCGTCGTCGTGGACGGCGGCGCCTGCGCGGTCGCGGCCGGCTACGCGGAGCTGTTCCCCGAGCGCGTGCGCGCGATCGCGCAGCCGGGCGCCGGCGCGGTCGCCGCCATGAGCCGGGCGTTGAGCGAGGCGCGCGGCGAGCTGCTGGCGCTGCTCGAGCCGGGCGACCGCTGGCCGGTCGGGCGCCTCTCCGCGCAGGTCGCCGCGCTCGCCGAGTGGGAGGACGTCGGCCTCGTCTACGCGGAGCCGGTCGCGTCCGAGGGCACCGAGCCGCCGAGCGGGCGGCCGGTCGCACAGCTGCTGTGCGAGCCGCCGTGCATCGCGCCCTCCTCGATCATGCTGCGCGCGTCGCTGCTGCCGGCGCTGGGTCCGCTGCCGGCCGAGCTGCCGCGCGCGCCGTGGTGGCTCGCGGTGCGAGCCGCCTGCGTGTCGCAGATCGCGTGGGTCCCGGCGGGCGTCGCACCGGCGCGCGGCGAGCAAGCGGACGCCGAGGCGGACGCCGCAGCGCGCGCGGCGGCGCTGCGCGAGGCGCTCGCGGTGCAACGCTGGTTCCTGCGCACGGTCACGCCCGAGTCGCTCTACGCCGGCGCGGTCGGCGACGTCTGGCGCGCGTTCCTCGCGAACGCGCGCCGGCTGCTCGCCGCCGCCGGGGACGATCCCTTCACCGAGCTGGTGAGCGTGACGGACGCCGACCGCTCGGAGGCCCGCCAAGCGCTCGCCGACGCGCGTGCGGCGCTCGAGCACGGCGACACCTGGCCGGCCGCCGCGCTCGCGGCGCGCGCGGCCGCGCTCGACCCATGGCTGCCGTCCGCGCGCGAGCTGCTCGCCGAGACGCTCGCGGCCCGCCCCAGACGCCCCGCCGGGGACCCGCTGGCGGAGGCGCGCCGCTTCGTCACGCTCGCGTTCGCGGAGGAGCTGCTGCAACATCGCGAGTTGCTCGCCGCCTACGGCGAGCGCTTCGACGGCAACGCCGACGCGACGCTCGCGATCGACGCGAGCACGCTGCTGCCGGCCGCCGCCGGCCGTGCGCTCGGCGCGCTCGTCAGCGAGCTGGGCCTCGACGCCGACGGCACCGCGCACCTGATCGCCGTGCTCGGCCCGATCGACGCGTCGGTGCGCGCCGAGCTGCCGCGGCGCGCCGACGCGCTGCTGACGCTGCGCGCGAGCGCGTCCGCCGAGGCCGCGGTGCCGGCCTTCGACGCCGGCTCGATCGACGCGCTGCACGCGCTCGCGCAGCGGGCGAGCGCGGCCTGAGCGACCCGCGTCGTACGTCCGTCCAAGCCGGCACTCCGGCGTCGCGACCCGCCGCCGGACCGCCGATGAAGCGTGTGCCGGCGGGCGCACGGAAGGCCCGCTGGGATGGCAAGGACGCTGGCGGATCGGCTTTGGCCGGACGGTCCGCCGCGAGATGCACGGATGCTTGGTGGGGGCGCTCTCTGGCCGGGGGCGCCCCCACCGCTTTCCGCGGGCGCGGCCGGCCTACAGGTGGAGCGTGCCGTCGCCGACGACGACGACGTCGCCGCCGACGCGCGGGCGCTCACCCGCGAGCGCCGCCTCGATGCGGCTCGGGCGGCCCATCTCGATCCCCTGCTCGATCGCGATCGCGCCGACGCCGGCGCGGGCGGCGAGGTAGCCGCACAGCGGTCCGGCGGCGGAGCCGGTGGCGGGATCCTCGCCGACGGCGGCGCTGACGAACGCGCGCGTGCGCGCGTGCGCGGCGGCCGGGTCGCAGACGGCGGCGTAGAGGACGGTCGCGCCGTGGACGTGCAGCAGGCGCTCGACGGCCGGCCAGTCGGGCCGGGCGCGGGCGAGCGCGTCGAGGTCGCGCAGCGGGACGATCAGCTGCGTGAGCCCGCTGCCGACGAGCTGCGGCGGAAGCGTGCGATCCGCGTGCTCGGGCGTCAGGCCGATCGCCGCGACGACCTGCGCACGCGGCAGCTCGGCGCCGTGCCGCAGCGGCTCCTGCAGCATCGAGGCGTGCGCGCGCCGCGCGTCGAGCAGGCGCACGTCGATCGGCTGCAGGCCCGCGCCGGTCTGCTGGACGTAGCGCAGCTCGCGGGGCGCGTCGTCGCCGCCGCCGTGCTCGGCCCGCGCGACCGCGACGGCGGTGCCGAGCGAGGGATGGCCCGCGAACGGCAGCTCGCGCTCGACCGTGAAGATGCGGTTGCGGTAGTCGGCGCCGGCGACGTGCGCGCGCTGCACGAACGTCGTCTCGCTGAGGCGCGTCTCGCGCGCGCACGCGAGCATCGTGGGCTCGTCGAGCGCGTCGGCGTCGTGCACGACGGCGAGCGCGTTGCCCTCCAGCGGCGTGGCCGTGAAGACGTCGAGCAGCGTGTAGCGATGGGCCCCCACCCCGTCTCGACTCCCCCGCGGCCTGCGCTCAGCCGTCGAAGTCGAAGTCGCGCGGGGGGCGCTGCTCGAACCAGAGCCGGTCGTGCTCCGGCGTCTCCTGCAGGAACTCCGGCGTCTCCTCGAGCACGTCCTCGCCGTCCGGCTGGTGCGGGTCCTCGTGGTCGTCGTGGTGGGCCTCGACGCGGTACTCGGTCGTTGGCTGGTCGAGCGCGTCGGCGTGGGGAGCGTCCGGCTCGGGCTCGGGCGCGGCGTCAGGCTCCTCGGCGTGCGGCTCGTGCGCGGCTGCGCCGCCCAGCTCGACGTTGTGCGCGTGCTGCTCGAACAGCGGGTCGCCGTGCGGCGGCTCGTGCCGCTCCTCCGGCGTAAGCACGTGCGTGTGCTCGTCCGGGTGGAGCTGCTCGGCGGCCGGGTGCGGCTCGTGCGCCTGCTCATGCGCGTCGGCGCGCGGCTCGTCGTGGTGCTCCTCCGCGGCCGGAGCTTGCTCGGCCGGCGCCGGCTCGCGGCGAACGGGGCCGAGCGCCTCGTGCTCCAGCCGGGCCACCTCCGCGGGATCGGCGCCCCGGCGGCGCTTGAGGTCCAGATGCTCGCGGATCGCGTCGTCCAGCAGACCCATGAGCGGGCAATGCTATCGGCCCCCGCCGCCGTGCGGGGGCTCTGCACGCTTCAGCCCGCGCCGCCGGCCGCGACGGCCGGCTCTGCGCGGACGGTGCGGTTCTTGCCGGAGCGCTTGGCGCCATAGAGCGCGGCGTCGGCGGCGGCGACCAGCGCGACCGGGTCGCCGTCGGCGGAGGCGGCGACGCCGCAGCTGACGGTGACGCGCAGCGTGCCGGCGCCGTCGAGCCGCGGCAGCGCGAGCGCCTCGACGGTCATGCGGACGCGTTCCGCGATCGCCTCGGCGCCGTCGAGGTCGGTCTGCTGGAGCGCGACCGCGAGCTCCTCGCCGCCGTAGCGGGCCGGTTCGTCGACTTCGCGCGAGCAGGCGCGCAACGCGGCGGCGACCTCGCGCAGGACGAGGTCCCCCTGCTGGTGGCCGTAGGTGTCGTTGACGCGCTTGAAGTCGTCGATGTCGAGCATCACGAGCCCGAGCGGATGGTCGAAGCGCCGCGCGGCGGCGGCCTCGGCGGCGATCACCTGCTGGAAGCGGCCGTGGTTGGAGAGGCCGGTCAGCTCGTCGGTGACCGCCTGGCGCGCGACCTGGTCGTGCAGGTCGACGTTCTCGAGCGAGAGGCCGGTCTGGCGGGCGAGCGAAGCGACCAGCTCGCGCTCCGCGTCGGCGAAGGGCTGGTGCGGGCGCGCGACGGAGACGACGCCGCGGGGCGCGTCCGGCGCACCGAGCGGGACGGCGAGCGCGTGGACTGCGCCGGCCGTCGCGGTGGCGGGACGCCCACACGCCGCTTGGAGGTGCGTCTCGGCGGTGGCGATCGCCTCCTGCGCGGCGGCGAGGTCGCCGACGCGCGCGACCTCCAGCAGCGCGCCGTCTGCGGCGGCGTGGACGGCGGCGCGTCCGCACTGCGCCTGGACCGCGTCGGCGATCGTCCGCGTGCCGATCTCCAGGAGGGCGGCGCGGTCGAGGTTGGCGGCGAAGGTCGCGCCGATCCGCTGGATCGACTCGCGCAGGCGCTCGCGCTCGAGCGCCAGCTCGTGCATGCGCCGCTCGAGCTGGTCGGACATGCGGTTGAACTCGCGGCCGAGCTGCGCGAACTCGTCGCGCCCTTCGACGGGGACGGCGCCCGAGAAGTCGCCGCGGCCGATCCGCTTGGCGGCGAGGAGGAAGCGGGCGACCTGGCCGTGGAGCCGGCGCGAGATCAGCAGCGCGCCGGCGAACGCGAGCAGCAGGAAGAGGGCGAGCAGGACGATCGCGATGCGCTGGTCGCGGGTGACGGCGGAGGCGGCGGCGCTGCGGTCGGTGAGGATCGCGACGGTGGTCGGGCGACCGCCGAAGTCGCGGGTCGTGAAGCTGGCCGCGGCGTACGCGACGCCGCCGAGCGTGACGGTGCCGTGGGCGGGCAGGCGGGCGGGGGATGCGGCGGCGGGGTGCGCGGGTCGGGCCGGGAGCGTGCTGGCGAGGAGCGCGCCGTCGCGCGTGACGAGAGCGCGCACGCCGTGGGTGGAGACGGTGCGGGCGAAGCGGCCGGCGGTCGTCGTGCTGACCTCGATCGCGACGGGGGCGGCGGCGGGGCGGCGGACGTGGACGGCGCCGGAGGCGATCGCGGTGCGCGCGCCGACATCGGCGAGCGTGCGGCCGTCGCGCACGAGGCGGACGCGCGCGAGGCCGAGCTGCGCGGCGAGCGTCCGCAGGCGCGCGCGGTCGTCGGCGGCGGTGGCGGTCTGGGACGCGGCGGCGAGCGCGGGGTCGCGCGCGAGCCGGCCGGCGGCGGCGACGCCGTCGGCGGCGAGACGGCGGACGTCGGCGAGCGCGGCGGCGGCGCTGGCGCGGTTCTGCGCGGCCGCCTTGGCGTCCTGGCTGGTGGACACGACGCGCGCGACGACCGCCCCCAGCGCGATCATCGGCACGACGACGATCAGCAGGAAGAACAGCGTCAGCCGCGTGCGGAAGCTCATCCCCTCGTCACCACCGACCGGGGAGGCTACCGCCGTTGAACGTCCGCGTTCGCGCGGCTGGACGGGTTACCGGGGGTCGTCCCCCTCCCGCGGCTGCCGAGCGGGCGACCGGTCCGCTCAGCCGGTGTTGCGCAGGCCGGCCGCGATCCCGTTGACGGTCAGCAGCAGCGCCCGCACGACGTCGGGGTCCGGCTCGCGCCCGTCGGCGCGGTCGGCGCGCCAGCGCTCCATCAGCGAGACCTGCATGACGTGCAGCGGCGCGAGGTAGTCGTCGCGCACGCGCAGCGTGCGTCGCAGCAGCGGCGCGGCGTCGAGCAGCTCCCGCTCGCCGGTGACGCGCAGCAGCTCCGCGACGGTCAGGTCGTGCTCGGTGACGATCGCGTCGAAGAGGGGGGACAGCTCGGCCGGCGCGAGCCGTTGCACGTAGTGGCGGGCGATCTCGAGGTCGGTCTTCGCGAGCGTCATCGCGACGTTCGAGAGGAAGTTGCGGAAGAAGCGCCAGTCGGCGTGCATCGCCTCCAGGCTCTCGCCGAGACCGGCCGCGCGCGCCGCCGCCAGTCCGCTGCCGACGCCGAACCAGCCGGGCACCAGCTGGCGCGACTGCGTCCAGCCGAACACCCACGGGATCGCGCGCAAGCCGTCGATGCCGCCCGCCGCCGCGGGCCGCCGCGCCGGGCGCGAGCCGAAGTGCAGCTCGCTCAGCAGCTCGACCGGCGTGGAGGCGAGGTAGTAGTCGGGCAGGCGCGGATCCTCCACGAGCGCGCGGTAGCGCGCGTGCGCGGCGCCGGAGACCTGCTCCATCGCCGCGTCCCAGGCGGCGAGCGTCGCGGCCGGCACGCGCGGACGGCGGTTCAGCACGCTCGACTCCATCGTCGCGGCGAGCAGCAGCTCGAGGTTCTCGCGCGCGAGCGTGGGCAGCAGGTACTTGTCGGAGATCACCTCGCCCTGCTCGGTCAGCTTGATCTCGCCGTCGAGCGTTCCCGGCGGCTGCGCGAGGATCGCGTGGTGGCTGGGCCCGCCGCCACGGCCGACGGTCCCGCCGCGGCCGTGGAACAGCCGCAGCCGCACGCCGTGGCGGGCGGCGACGTCGCGCAGGCGCCGCTGCGCCTGGTGGATCTCCCACTGGCTCGTGGCGATCCCGGCCGCCTTGCTCGAGTCGGAGTAGCCGAGCATCACCTCCTGCTCATCGCCGCGCAGCTCCACCAGCCGGCGGTACGAGGGGTCGCTCAGCAGCTCGTCGAGGATCCGCTCGGCGTCGCGCAGCTCGTGCACCGTCTCCAGCAGCGGCACGAAGCCGATCCGCGCGACGCCGGCGTGCAGGTCCACGAGCCCGGCCTCGCGCGCCAGCACGATCGCGGCGAACACGTCGTCGGCGCCGCGGCACATCGAGATCACGTAGGACTCCACCACGTGCGGGCCGTGCGTGTCCTGGCTCGTGCGGATCGCGCGGAACGTCTCGAACGTGCGCGCGCCGTCCGCGTCGAGCGGAGGCGGGCTCGGCGCGAGCGGCCGGCGCGAGGTCAGCTCGGCCGCCAGCAGCGCGCGCCGCTCGGCGCGCGAGCGGGCGGCGTAGGCCGGGCCGTCGCCGAGCCGGTCGAGCAGCTGTCCGACGGCGCGGTGGTGCGCGTCGGCGTGCTCGCGCACGTCGAGCGTCGCCATCTGCAGGCCGAACGCGGCGAGCGTGCGGATCGCCGGCTCGAGCCGCTCGCGCGCGATCAGCTCGCCGCGGTCGCGCAGCAGCGAGTCGCGCAACAGCTCCAGCTCGGCCACCAACTCGTCCGCGTCGGCGTAGTCGCGACCCGGCTGGGGCGGCGCGCCGCGCGCGAGCCGAGCGCGCGTGTTGAGCAGCTTCTGGCGCATGCAGGTCAGCTTCAGCCGGTACGGCTCCTCCGCGTTGAGGCGGCGGTAGCGCTCCTCGACCTCCGGCAGCGCGTCGAGGTCGCGCGCGAGCGAGGCGTGCAGCGCGTCGGTCGCGCTGACGATCCGCACCGACGAGGACAGCTCCGAGCGCAGCTCGTCCACGATCGCCAGCGCGCCGCGGATGCCGTGCTCGTGGTGGAGCGCGAGCACCCGGCGGGTGTGCTCGGGCCCGACGTTGGGGTTGCCGTCGCGGTCACCGCCGACCCAGCTCCCGAACACGAGCGGGCGGGCGTCCACGGGCAGCGCGACGCCGACGCGCGCCAGCTCGCCGGCGAGCGCCTCCACCACGTCCGGGACCGCGTCGCGCTGGAGCGCGTCGAGGTAGTAGACGACGTTGCGCGCCTCGTCCACCACGTCCGGCGGCGCGATCCGCAGCTCGTCGGTCTGCCAGAGCAGGTCGATCAGCGCCTCCAGCCGGCGCTCGGTGCGACGCTCCGCGGCCGCGTCGCCGCGCGCGGCGCGATGCTCGTCGAGCAGCTCGGCGACGCCGCGCAGCTTCGCCAGCAGCGTGCGGCGCGCCGCCTCGGTCGGGTGCGCGGTCAGCACCGGCCGCACCGACAGCCGCTCCAGGTCGGCCGACAGCTCGGCGGGCGCGACGCCCGCGGCGGCGATCCGGTCGACCGCCTCTGCGAGCGTGCCGCGGCGGCGCCCGCGCGCGCTCAGCTCGCGGCCGCGGTGCACCTGCTCGGCGACGTTGGCGAGGTGGAAGTAGGTGCCGAACGCGCGCACGAGCCGGCGCGCGGTGGCCGCGTCGAGCGCCGCGAGCGTCGCCGCGGTCGCGTCGCGGTCGCTGCGGATCGACGTGCGCACGCGCTCCACCAGCGCGAGCAGCTCGGCGCCCTCCTGGCGCTCCAGCGTGCGCCCGAGCAGGTCGCCGAGCATGCGGATGTCGCGCCGCAGGGCGGCGTGCGCGTCGGCGCGCGACGGCGGCGTGGCTAGATGCGCGTCCATGACCCCATCCGGCTTCGAGATTAGGTCCGGGTCGCGCGCGCGAGCAGCGCGCGGCTCGCAAGCAACGACGTTCGGGGGGGTTGAGCCGCGACAGGGCGAGGAGCGGCCGTAGGCCGCACTCAGCGTTCCGGATGCGCGGATTCGCGGGGTTTTCCGGAAGAGATCGGTCTCTTTTCCGTAAAACCCCCCTGTGGGGCGCCTTGCTAGAGTCCTGTTTTCCCGCCCTGGCGGGCAAAGGGGCTATAGCTCAGTTGGGAGAGCGCCTGGATCGCACCCAGGAGGTCGGGGGTTCGAGTCCCCCTAGCTCCATCGGAGAAAGACCCTGCAAAGCGGGGTCTTTTTTCGTGGGGGTGGAGCACTTCTGAGGCGGCGTTGGGGGGCGGGATTGGGCACTGGTGCCCAAACGCGGTGCGGGGCCCGGTCGCCTTGCCGACTCCGGCTGCCACACACCGCTTGAGCATCGCCGGCGGTCGAGGTAGATCAGCCGTCCGCAAGCGAGAGGACGGACGACGATGGCGGCGATGCGAACGACAGCGCAGGGCGACCAGATCGAGGTCGATCTGGTGCACGACTTCATCCGCTGCGCGCTCACGCACGACGCGATCGCCGACCCGGTCTTCGAGCTGCTCTACGAGCACGTCGTCGGCGGGCGCCGTCACCCATCGCTCGAGCGTCGCCCGCGACGGATCGCCGCGAACCTGTTGCTGGACACGTTGCGCCCGACGCTGCGCGCGATGCGCGCCGCGCGGGCCGGCGAGCCGCCGACGGCCCTCGAGTCGCGTGAGCTGCGGCCGGTATGGCCGACGGCCGCCGAGGACGGTGACCTGGATGCACTGCTCGCCGAAGCGGTCGCGGCTGGCGCGATCACGCGCAAGGAGGCCGAGCTGGTGGCGGTCACGCGATTCGACGGCGTTCCGCTGGCGCATCTGGCCGAGCTCGGCGGCCAGCCCTACAACCGTTTGAAGGTCCGCCGTCAGCGCGCGGAGCGGCGGTTGCTGGTCTGGATGGGCTACCGGCCTGTACCCAGGCGACCCCAAAACCGGCATTCCTCTCATGTCCCGGTTCCCGGCGCTGGGTCACATGCCCAGGCCGGCGCTTCTTGTTCCCCGTCCTCTCGAAGGGAGGTGAAGACGGGCCGCGTGACCGGGGCCGCGGCCCGAGCACGATGCTCGAACCACTCGCATTCATGACGGTCGGCGGCGTCGCCCGCCATCACCACGCGCGCACGGACGTCGCGCAGCGGCTGCACGACGCGGGCGCGCTCACCGGCCGCGCAGAGCACTTCGCGCAGCACGCCGTGAGCACGCTCGCCGCCGTCGCGCCGTGGATCCTCGCCGGCACGTTCGCCGTGCTGCTCGCGGTCTCGCTCGCGCGTCGATGGCACGCCCGCCACGGTGCGCGTGACGCGCGCCTGATCCGCGTCGGCGTGCCGCCGCAGGCCGACCCGGCGGCTGCGCAGCTGCTGTGGTCGGCGCTCCACGACCTGCTGCGTCCGCGTTGGGCGCGGCTGCTGTCCGGTCAGCCTCATGTGGCATGGGAGATCCACGCCAGCGAGGCCGGCACGACGTTCGCGATCTGGGCGCCCGCGACGATCCCGCCCGGGCTGATCGAGCGCGCGATCAGCGCCGCCTGGCCGGGCACCACCCTCACCATCGAAGAGCCGGCCCCGGCGCCGCTGCCCTCCACGCCTGCGCGCGCGGCGAGCGAGTTGGCGCCCGCCGGCCCGGAGTGGTTCTCGCTCGCGACCGGCGAGGGGCCGGATCCGCTGGCGCTCGTGCTCGGCCAGCTCGCCGGGCTGCGCGCGGGTGAGCATGCCGCGGTCCAGGTGATCGCGCGGCCGGCGAGCGGCCGTGCGCAAGCGCGCCTGACGGCGACGGCGCGCCGGCTGCAGGCCGGCATCCCGATCAGCCGCGCCGGTCGGCTGCTCGACCTGGTCGGGCCCAGACGCGCGCCCCAGCCGGTCGTGGACCCGACGCGCTCGACCGACGTCCGGCTCGTGTTGGAGAAGGCCTCGCATCCGCTGTTCCATGTGATCGTCCGCACGGCCGTCGGCGCCGGCACGCGGGGTGCGGCGCGCGGGCGCATCCATGCGCTCAACGGCGCGTTCGCGGCCTACCAGGGCCGGGCGCGCCTGCGCCGTCACCGCCTGCATCAGCCCGACGGGAAGCTGGCGCAGCGGCTGCCGGGCCGGCGCGCCCGGCTCCTCTCGATGCCGGAGTTGGTCGCGCTCGCACACCTGCCCGCCGACCAGGGCATCCCGGGCCTCGTGCGCGCAGGTGCGCGCGCCGTCTCGCCGCCGCCCGGCGGTGCCGTGGAGGGCAAGCAGCTCGGGGTCGATCGCGACGGTCGGCCGGTGCGGCTCGGCGTCGCCGACGCGCGCCATCACATGCACCTGCTCGGCCCGACCGGCGTCGGCAAGTCGACGCTGATCGCGCAGCTGGTGCTGGAGGACTTCGCGGCGGGTCGCGGCGCGGTCGTGATCGACCCGGCCGGCGACCTCGTCGACGACCTGCTCGCGCGCATCCCGGAGGGCGAGGAGGAGCGCGTCGATCTCTTCGATCCGCTCGACCAGGCGCCGCCCGGGCTCAACGTGCTCGACGGCGCCGACCAGAGCCTCGTCGTCGACCAGGTCGTGGGCATCTTCGCGCGGGTGTTCGAGCGCTTCTGGGGCCCGCGCACGGACGACGTGCTGCGCTCCTGCCTCAGCACGCTTGCCACGAGCCCGGAGCAGGCGACGCTCGTGGACGTTCCGCGGCTGCTGACCGACCCCGAGTGGCGCAAGCCGCTGATCGACGACCTCGACGACCCGGTCGCCCTGGACACGTTCTGGGAGGGATACGACACGCTGGCCGCGGGCGCGCAGATGCAGACGATCGCGCCGCTGCTCAACAAGCTGCGCGCGCTGCTGCTGCGCCTGCCGGTTCGCGCGATCATCGGCCAGCCGCGCACGACGCTCGACATCGGACGCTGCCTCGACGAGGGGCGGCTGCTGCTCGTGCGGCTGCCGAAGGGCACGCTCGGCGAGGACACCAGCCAGCTGCTCGGCAGCCTCATCGTCGCGCGCGTCTGGCAAGCCGCGCTGGCCCGCGCGGCCCGCCCGCCGGAGCAGCGACCTGACTGCGGCCTCTACGTGGACGAGGTCCACAACTACATGACGCTCCCGACGCCGCTCGGGGACATGCTCGCCGAGGCGCGCAAGTACCGCCTCTCGCTCTGCCTCGCCCACCAGTACCTCGGCCAGCTGCGCCGCGAGCTGCGCGACGGGCTCGCCAACGCGCGCACGAAGGTCTACTTCCAGCTCTCGCCCGAGGACGCGGCCGCGGTGCGGCACGAGGTCCAGCCCGAGCTGGACGCCTACGACCTTGAGCACCTGCCGGCGCACACCGCGGCCGCGCGCGTCTGCACCGACGGGCAGTCGACCGCCGCCTTCACGCTGGCGACGACGCCGCTGCCGCCGGGGGACGTGGAGCGCGCCGAGCAGGTCCGGGCTGCTTCGCGGGCGCGGATCGGCACGCCGCGCGAGCAGGTCGAGAGCTTCCTCGCCGAGCGCTATGGGCCGCCGGCATGAGCGGAACCCTTCTGCGGGCCGCTATGGGGGCCGCGCTGCGGGCCGGGCTGGGGGCCGATAAGAACGGCCCCCGGCGGGCCGCCGAAATCCCCGCACAGCGCCGGTTTTCCAGACCGGTTCCACGCCCGACAAGGGGTAGATAGGTGACTCTTCCCAGCCGCTCAACGGCACGGCTCAGCGAGGAGCATCTGACGCAGCTCGCCGGCCGGCTGACCGATCGCGACCGACGCATCGCGCTCGACTGCTACGAGCACCGCCTCCTGACAACGGAGCAGCTGCGTCGTCTGCACTTCACGACTCCGCGCAAGGCACGCCAACGGCTGTCCGAGCTCTACGAGCTGCGCGTGCTCGACCGCTTCCGCCCCGCCTGGCAGCAGGGCGAGGGCAGCACCCCGCACCACTGGACACTCGACGCCGCCGGCGCCCACATCGTCGCCGCCGCCCGCGGCATCACTCGCAGAGAGCTGCTCTGGACCCGCGAGCCCGCCGCCGCGCTCGTGGACTCGACGATCCGCAAGCACCTCCACGCCGTCAACGAGTTCGCCACCCGCCTGCACGAGGAAGCCCGCGCCGCTGGCGGCGCGCTCTCGCAGTGGCTCGGCGAGCGCGGCGCCCACGAGCTGATGCGCGGGATCCTCACGCCCGACAGCTACTTCGCGCTCGATCTTCCCGGCGAGCCGACACGGCACGTCCTGCTCGAGCTCGACCGCGGCACCGAGGACCACGAACGACTCAAGACCAAGGCGCGCCGCTACGCGAAGGCGATCCCGCGCAGCCACCTGCACAAGCTCGACCCGCTGATCCTGCTGCTCGTGCCCAGCGTCGGCCGCGCGCAGGCCGTCGCCGCAAGCCTCGCGGATGCTCCGCGCCCGGTCGCCGTCGAGCCCTGGACGCCCGGCGGCGAGTTGCCGCTCGCGGTAATCCAGCGCTGCGCCGCGTACCGAGGCGGTCGAGCGGACGACCTCTCTCCATCACCATGACGAAACAGTCCTCACCACCATTGCCGCCCGCATGGCGCGTCGAGCATGGCGACTGCATGACGCTGCTGGAGCGGATCGAGCAGGAGTCGGTCGACGCGGTCGTCACCGACCCGCCGTACGGGATCGACTTCCAGCACGCCGCCTGGGACGGACGCGCGATCGACGCGACCGCGACCCGGCTCGAAGGCCGACGGCTCACGTCGTCGGAAGCGTTCGAGATCTTCTCCAGGGAGTGGGCGCAGCGCTGCCTGCGCGTGCTCAAGCCGGGCGGGCACCTGGTCGCGTTCGGTGCGCCGCGCACCGCGCATCGGCTGGCGTGCGCACTGGAGGGCGCCGGGTTCGAGCTGCGCGACACGCTGATGTGGCTCTACGGGGAGGGACTGCCGAAGTCGCGGCGGCTGCCCGCCGGGCGCGGCACGACGCTCAAGCCCGCCTACGAGCCGATCCTGCTCGCCCGCAAGCCGCCACAGGGGACCGTCGAGCGCAACCTGCGCGAGCACGGTACCGGCGCGCTGGAGATTGAGGCCTGCCGCATCCGCGACCGCTGCAGCGGCGCGCGGCGCTGGCCAGCGAACGTGGTCGCCTCCCACGCACGCGGCTGCGACCAGACGGCGTGCGAGGCGGGTTGCGCAGCCGCGGCGCTGGACGAGGGCGCCGGGCGGCCGGTGAGCCGGTTCTTCTACTGCCCCAAGGCACGTCACGGCGAGCGCGACGCCGGCTGCGAGCGGCTGCCAGCGCGCGCCCGCGACCTGTTCCCCAACGCCGGCGCGGCCGGCAAGCCCGCGCCGCGGCTGCGCAACCCGCACCCCACCGTCAAGCCGATCGAGCTGATGCGCTGGCTCGTGCGGCTGGCCTGTCCGCCCGGCGGGCTCGTGCTCGACTGCTTCTGCGGGTCGGGCACCAGCGGGGTGGCCGCCGTGCTCGAGCACCGCCGGTTCCACGGCATCGAGCGCGAGCCCGAGTACGTCGCGATCGCGCGTGCGCGCATCGCGCACTGGCAGCGCCACGGCGCTGGGAGCCGGCCACCTCGACGGGAGATTCCGATGCGCCCTTTCGCGCGCACAAGGACCGCGCGTCGATGAGATCGTCGTCCGACTGTCGGTCCGCGGATGCCGCACTCGCCGACCTGAGCGAGCGCGCGATCGAGGCGATCGCGCGCCGGGTCGTCGAGCTGCTCAGAAGCGAGCCGCCCAGACCGACCGGGTCCGGCGTCGGCGAGCGGCTGCTGACCGCGGCCGAGGTCGCCCGCTGGTGGGGTGTCGAGCGCTCCTGGGTCTACCAGCACGCACTGCGCCTCGGCGTCATCCGGCTCGGCGACGGGCCGCGGCCGCGGCTGCGCTTCGACCCTGCGCTCGTCGCACGCCGCCTCGGCGACCCGAAGCGCGCGCCGGGCACGGATGTCCGGCGATCCGCACGGATCGACGTGGATACACCACTGCTTCCAATCCTCGGCGAACCAGAGGTAACGTCGAACCGTCCCAACGAGAACCGGCCGGACGGCGCCGCAACGCCCCCGGCCACGGCGCCGAAGGACGGCCCTTCGGCGCGCTGAGCAGGACCACATCCCCGACGCGAAGGGAGGATGACGCATGCCTGCCAAGGCCAGCGGCCAAGTGCTCGAGCGCCAGTGGCGCTCCGGACGCGGCTTCGCGCTGCGCGTGCGCGCCTACGGCAAGCGCCACTACGTCACGCTCGGGCTCGAGGCCGACGGCTGGACCCCCGAGCGCGCCGAGGACGAGCTGCAGAACATCCTCGCCGACGTGCGCCGCGCGATCTGGATCCCACCCGACCGCAACCGCCGCCCCGACCGCGCTGACAGCCCGACCGCCGACGAGCCTGAGCGAGAGCCGACGTTCCACGCGTTCGCCTCGCAATGGCTCGCCGGCCGCCACGGCGAGATCAGCCCCGCGACCTACCAGGCCTACGGGGGCGCCCTCACCCACCACCTGCTCCCGTACTTCGCACACTGGCGCCTGACGGAGATCGACATCCCCGCCGTCGACGCCTACCGCCGCTACAAGGTCGCCCAGGCTGAGCAGCGCCGCCGCGCGATTGCCGACGGCACCGCCGAGCGCGACCGCGGCGGCAAGCGCATCCAGCCGCTCTCGCCGGTCAGCATCAACAAGACGATCGACGTGCTGCAGATGGTGCTCGCCCAAGCCGTCGAGTACGGCCACACAGCCAGCAACCCCGCAGCCGGCCGCCGACGCCGCCTCAAGAAGCCCGCGCGGCGCCCGATCCACCTCGACTCCTCCCAGCAGATCCAGGCGCTGCTCGACGCCGCCACCGAGCTGGATCGCAGCCCGGTGCGACGCACCTGCGGCCGGCGAGCGACCGTCGCGATGCTTATGCTCGCCGGCCCGCGCGCCGAGGAGCTATGCCACCTGTGCTGGCGCGACGTCGACCTCGCCAACGGCCGCATCCACATCGGCCGCTCCAAGACCCAAGCCGGCCTGCGCGAGATCCCCCTCCTCCCGCTCCTGCGCGACGAGCTCGCCACCCACAAGGCCGACAGCCGCCGCACCGGCCCCGACGACCCCGTCTTCCCCACCTCCACCGGCAGCCTGCGTGACAAGGACAACCTGCGCGTACGCGTCCTCGCCCCCGTCCTGCGCCGCGCCGACACGCTCCTCGCCGACCGCGGCCACCCGCCGTTGCCCGCTGGCGTCACCCCCCACAAGCTCCGCCACACCTTCGCCTCGATCCTCGTCGCCTGCGGTGAGGACCCCGCCTCCGTGATGGCCCAGCTCGGCCACACCGACCCGAAGTTCACGCTGCGGGTCTACACGCACTTGATGCGGCGGGACCCGGCGGAGCGGGCGCGGCTGCGACGGCTCGTGGAGGGGGAGACGATTGGCGAAACCCCTGCCGACGAGAGATCGGCGACGGCACTGACCCAGACCAGACTGCCTTCTGCACGATAGAAATTGTGGTCTGGCAAGCCCGGAGTCACTCGGCGCTACCGTGGCGCCATGGCGATGTGCGGCCCGGTCGTCCTGAGTGCGCAGAAGCGCTTCTGCGTGGTGTCGAGCGGGAGGGATACGCGCCCTTGCGAACGCGACGCTTCGACGCTCGCTCCTCTTGCAGGTGTCTTCGCAAAGAGCGCGGTCGACCTGTCCGATCTGTCCGAGCACGCGAGCATCATGCGAGCCCATGAGCGGCCCTGATCACACCACGCTGAGTTCTGTCATGGGCCCCGTTCGGAGGGCCGTCGTGCTGCTGTCCGGCGGCCTCGACTCCTCCACCGTGCTGGCGATGGCGCAGGACGAGGGCTGGGAGTGCCACGCGCTCTCGTTCTCCTACGGCCAGCGGCACTCGGTCGAGCTCGACGCTGCACGCCGAGTGGCGGCCGCCGCCGGCGTAACAGACCACGTGATTGCGGAGATTGACCTGCGGATCTTCGGCGGCTCCGCGCTGACGGCAGACATCGACGTGCCCAAGCACGAGGACGTCGACGAGCTCGGCGAGGAGATTCCGATCACCTACGTTCCGGCACGCAACACAGTGTTTCTCGCGTACGCAGTGGCCTACGCCGAGGTGCTCGAGGCCGACGCGATCTGGCTCGGCGTCAACGCGCTCGACTACAGCGGTTATCCGGACTGTCGGCCGGAATACGTCGAGGCCTTCGAGCGGATGGCCAACCTTGCGACCAAGCGCGCCGTCGAGGGCCGTCCATTGAGCCTGCGCACCCCGCTGATCGACATCACGAAGGCCGAGACTGTCCGGCGCGGCCTCGCACTCGGCGTCGACTACTCGTTGACGCGCTCCTGCTACGACCCGGACTCCCACGGCGCGGCCTGCGGGCACTGCGACTCGTGCCTGCTGCGTCTTCGCGCCTTCGAGGAGAACGGCCGGGCGGATCCGGCGCCGTATCGACCGAGCGCGACTCCCGCGTAGGCCATGTCGGTGTCTGCCCCGACACCCGTCCGTCGCCGCAGGACGGGCCACGCGACTCTTCCCGTGGTCGAGATATTCGGTCCGACGGTGCAGGGTGAGGGACCCGATGCCGGACTGCCCGCCTACTTCGTGCGTTTCGGCGGTTGTGACTGGAGATGCGAGTGGTGCGACTCGATGCACGCGGTCGATCCGGTCGAGGTCCGCGCGAGCGCGGAGCGACTGACCGCTGGCGAGATCGCCGCCCGCATCCGGTCGCTCCCGCCCGGCCCCGGGATCGTCGTTCTCACGGGAGGCAATCCTGCCCTGCATGACCTGGCCGACGTCGTCGCTGAGTTGAAGGCCGGCGGGCTGCGCGTCGCGGTCGAAACACAGGGCAGTCGCTGGAAGCCTTGGCTGGCAGATGTTGACCGGCTCGTGATCAGCCCCAAGCCGCCGTCGTCCGGCATGGCCACGGCGAAGAACGAGGCGGCGCTGCGTGCCTTCATCGCACGGGCGGGAGCGATACCCACGGGCTGCGCCGTGCTGAAGATCGTCGTATTCGACGAACTCGACCTCGACTGGGCCGCAGCGCGGCACCGCGACCATCCGACGCTCGAGCTGTTTCTGTCGGCGGGCACGGACGTAGGTCTCGACGAGGACGCTACGGTCGCCCGACTGCGCGACCGCTATCGGTGGCTGTGCGAGGCCGTCTCGTGCCGGCCCGGGCTGGCGCGCGCGCGCGTCCTGCCGCAACTGCACGTGATCGCCTGGGGAACGGCAAAGGGAGTCTGAGGACGTGGAACTGCTCAAGGAGTTCACGTTCGAGGCCGCCCACCGCCTGCCCGGCGTGGCGGCCGATCACAAGTGCGCCCGCCTGCACGGCCACTCCTACCGTTTGATCGTGCACGTCTCCGGCGAGGTCGACGCGGCGACCGGGATGGTGATGGACTTCGCCGACGTCAAGGCGGTCGTCAAGCCGCTGGTCGACGCGCACCTCGACCACTACTACCTCAACGAGGTCGAGGGCCTGGAAAACCCGACGTCAGAGAACCTCGCACGATGGATCTGGCAGCGCCTCGTCGGCCAGCTGCCGCAGCTGTCGACGATCGAGATCCGCGAGACCTGCACCTCCGGCGTCATCTATCGCGGAGAGCACGAGGGACAGTGACCGCGATCGCGCCGATCGAACTGCCAGACGTCCAAGCCGGCGCCGAGCGCCGCGGTGTGGCGCTCGAGGCCGTCGGGGTGACCGGCTTGCGGTATCCGATCGCCGTCGCACTGCCCGCCGGCGGCCGCCAGCAGACGATCTGCGAGGCTGAGCTGACGGTCCCGCTCGCCGCGACGACGCGCGGCACGCACATGAGCCGCTTCATCGAAGCGCTGCACGAGCACCGCGACGAACTCTCCCCGGCGGGGGTGCTCGCGCTCAGCAGATCGGTATCCGAGCGCCTCGGGGGCCTCGGCGCACGCGTGGAACTGCGCTTTCCACTGTTCGTAGAGCGCGCGGCCCCAGTCACCGACGAGCCTGCGCTGCTGACCATCGACTGCGTGCTGGCCGCAGCCGTCACCGGCGGCGAGCCGACGGCCGTCCAGGTTGGCCTGCGTGCGCCGGTCACGTCGCTGTGCCCCTGCTCGAAGGAGATCGCCGACTACAGCGCCCACTCCCAGCGCGGCCACCTGACGATCGCTGCCGTCGACGGCGCATGGGCGACCGGCGGCGCCGGGCTGTGGCCGCAGGACCTTCTTACGATCTGCGACGAGGCCGGCTCGGCGCCGATCTACCCGCTGCTCAAGCGCCCCGACGAGCGCCACGTGACGATGCTCGCTTACGACCGGCCAGCCTTCGTCGAGGACCTCGTCCGTGACGTCGCGGTCGCCCTGCGCGCGGACAAGCGCGTGCAAGCGTTCACCGTCGAGGCCGTCAACCAGGAGTCGATCCACGACCATCAAGCGGTCGCGCGCGTGTCCTGGAGGCGCGCGTGAGCGGGGAACTGGTCGTCGTCACGTCCTGCACCGCGATGAAGCTCGACACGTCGGACGGCAGCCTGCGTACGGCCGAGTCGCTCTACACCGGCCAGCAACACGTGCGACTGATGCGCGGCGTCAAGGCTTACCGGCGTGCCGGCCGGCCGCTCGGCACGCTCCACCTGCGGATCCTGTCCGCGTTCCACGGGCTGCTGCCGCCGGGCAAGCAGATCTCCGCCTACGACCACAGCTTTGCCGGGCTGCCGGTCGATGCGATCCGCCGCCAGGCGCGCGACAAGGACGTACCGGCGCAGATCCGCCAGCTGCTCGCGCGCCCATTCTCCGCCGGCGTGTTGCTTCTCGGCGACCCGTACCTGCGTGCCTGTGACCTCGACGAGCGCGTACGGCTCGGCGGCCCACTCATCAGCTTCTGCTCGCCGGCCGTCGCGGCGCGTATGCCGCGCATCCCAGGGCTGCGCACGATCCCCCTCACGAACGCCGAGGCACGGCGCTTCTCCGTCGGACTGATCGCGCTCAAGGGCGAACTCGGCGGACGTGCGCTCGCCCAGCTCGCGAGGGAGCCGGGCGACCTTGCGAATCTCACCTCGCCGAACGCAGACGTGCTCGGCTGGCTGGAGGCCGTGCCGCGTCCGCGCGCGGACCTCGTGCAGGCGGTGGCCGCCTGATGGACTTCTACTTCCCTGACAGCCAGGACCAGGTCGATCCGTGCTTCGACTTCGTGAACGACGAACATCGGCCGTTCCATGTCCGGCAGCGCGACGACCGGTACGCGCACGAGATACACGACGAGCCACCGTACGACGGAATCCTGATATCGAAGACGATGGTCGACGGCTACGGCACCGGCGGCCGTTACACCGCCGCGCAGCGGCATCGCCTCTACCGTCTCGGCGTGCGCGAGTTCTTCCGCCTGCCCGCCGGGATGAAGGTGATCGGCGACTGCGGTGCGTTCAGCTACGTGGCGGAGGAGGAGCCGCCGGTCACGGTAAGCGAGGTGATCGACTTCTACGAGACCCTCGGTGTCGACGAGGGGATCTCCGTCGACCACGCGATCCTCGGATACAACGAGGCATGCGACCGCAACGACGAGCCTACGCCTGAGGATTGGATCGATCGGCAGGCGATCACGTTGGAGCGCGCGGCGGACTTCTTCGCGGAGCATCGCGAGCGGAACTGCAGCTTCACGCCGATGGGCGCCGCGCAGGGCTGGAGCCCCTGCTCCTACGCCGACTCGGTCCAGCACCTGCAAGAGCTCGGCTATCGGCGGATCGCGCTCGGCGGCATGGTGCCGCTGAAGTCGATCGAGATCATCGCGTGCCTTGCGAAGATCGACGAGATCCGCGACCCGGAGGTAAGCCTGCACTTGCTCGGGATCAGTCGGCCCGAGCACTATGCGACGTTCCACAAGCACGGCGTGCGGAGCCTCGACTCGACATCGCCGTTCCGCCAGGCGTTCAAGGACGACAAGGACAACTACTACACCTCGAGCCGCAACTTCGTCGCCCTGCGGATCCCGCCGTCGGACAGCAATGCCCGCCTCCAGGGCCGCATCCGCGCCGGGAAGCTCGACCAGGCGACCGTGCGCGCCGCCGAGGACGAGGCGCTGCGCGCCGTCCGCGCCTACGACGCGGGGACCGGGAGCTTGTTGGAAGCGGTGGACGCGCTGCGCGCGTACGAAATCCTCCACGACACCAAGGGACGCGATCGTAGCGCGACGTACCGTGATTTCCTCGAAGTCAAGCCATGGGCGAAGTGCCCGTGCGCGATCTGCCGCGAGTGGGGCGTTGAGGTGGCGATGTTCCGCGGCACCGAGCGCAACAAGCGCCGCGGCATGCACAACCTCTGGGTGTTCAACCAGAAGCTCCAAGGACAGAAGCCGGCTCGCCGGCACCCGAAACCGAAACGGAGACAGCGTGAGTCGGCCTGACGAACTGCGACTGCCCGCCCTGGAGGTTCGCCAGGGCGACCGCCTCCTGTACCAGTTCGCCGTCGACGGCAAGCAACTGCCGCAGATCGCCACCGTCTCGCGCATCAGACGGACGGACGACGGCGAGCTGAACGGCTACCAGCGGCCGGAGGTGCTGCGCCACGTGAAGGCGATCCGCTCCTACCTCGAGTCACCCCAGGCCTTGATGCCGAATGCGCTCGTGATCGCGTTCGACAGTCGCGTGCGGTTCGAGCCGACCCCGGACGCGGCCGCCACCGAGGACTGCGCCGTGGGGACCGTGATCGTCCCGCTTCCGGAGCCCGGGGACGAGGGCGGCAACCGGCCTGGGTGGGTCGTCGACGGCCAGCAGCGCGCGGCCGCGCTGCGGGACGCCCACGTCGAGCGCTTCCCGATCCCGGTCGTCGGGTTTGTCACCGACAGCCTCGCCGAGCAGCGCGCTCAGTTCATCCTTGTCAACAACACGAAGCCGCTTCCGAAGGGACTCATCCACGAGTTGCTGCCGGACACCGAGGGCGCGCTGCCGGTGGCGCTGATGAGAAAGCGCTACCCCTCAAGACTGCTGACACTGCTCAACCTCACGCCGGGTTCGCCGATGGAGTGCGCGATCCGCACTCCCACCATGCCTGACGGACACATCCGCGACAACTCCGTGCTCAAGATGATCGAGAACTCGATCTCTGACGGTGCGCTCTACCGCTACCGCGACCCGCAGACCGGCGAGGGCGACGGCGGGCGGATGTTGGAGATGCTGTGGAACTTCTGGTCGGCAGTCGCCGAGACATGGCCGGAGGCGTGGGCGCTGCCACCACGAAAGTCGCGCCTCACGCACGGCGTCGGCATCGTCGCGCTCGGCTCCGTCATGGACGAGATCACCGACTGCGTCACGCGCGGCCTCAATGTGCCGGCGCAGTCCGTGTACCGCGACCATCTGGCCCCACTCGCCGACGTATGCGCCTGGACGAGCGGCCAGTGGGCGTTCGGCCTGCGCGAACACCGACCTTGGAACGATCTGCAGGTCACACCGAAGGACATCGAAAAGCTGGCACACCTCCTGCTGCGGACATACCGCGCGAGCGACGTCGCCACGCGACCGTCGCTCGCGCGGGCTGCCGTCTGAGCGCTGCGTCAGACGGCAATCCTCGTCCGACCTACCGTAAGCGGCTCGAGACCGGCCGCATCGCGCAGGTAGGCGTACGCGGCCGCGCGGGTCTGACGGGTGCTCGACAACTCCCACTTCTCAATTCCCTCCGGCCCGTAGCGAGGGACGAGAATCCGCTCGCGCCACTCCGGGTTGTCGCGGTCCATGACCTTCACGGTGACCTGCTTATCGGTCTCCGGATCGGTCACGGTGACCTTACCGCTGAGCCGGGCGAGAGCGTCCTTCCAGGTCGGGTCCAGCCGCCAGTCCTCGTCGTTGCGGTCATAGTCGCTCCACAAGTCGTATGCGAGCTTGAAGAGCGGATGCATAATGATGTTCGACAGCGCGAACGACTCGGTGCGCAGCGTCTGGCGCGGCCCATAGTCTGTGCCGGGCTCGAACTCCGGAAAGTGGCCTGCCCACTCGAGGAAGAACTGATCGAAGAACTCGATCAGGTCGTTCCAGCGCTCGGTGTCGGCCTCGAGCGCGGCGAGATCGCGGGGGCCGCGCACCATGCCCTTGATGGCCGCGACAATCGTGGCGTTCGTCGTCAGCTTGCGAGACTTCGCGGCGATCGTGTTGAAGCGCGTCTCGATCTCGTCGCGTCCGAGGACCGACGTTCTCTCCATCAGCGCGCGCATCAGGCGCCGAGCCGGCGTCTTGTCCTCGTACTGCGCAATGGCGGTCGCGCTTGACGGCTTCTTCGCCTCCGAGTTGAACTCGTCGTACAACTCACCCTCCTGTTCTGCCGTGACGTTGTAGACGTCGCAGAAGAGGTAGGTGTCGGCGGGCTCGAAGTCGTCGAGCAGGTCCCAGATCTCCTCGCGGCCGAACTCCATGCTGCCCTCAAAGATCGAGATCCTGGCCGGCACGCGCTCGGGGTCCTTCTTCCAGAGCACGAGCTTGTAGCCGAACAGGTGACGATGCGCGGTGTCGGGAACGACGATCGCCGTGTCGATGTCGAGCGTGTGCCGCTCAGGGTCGTACCGAAGGTCGGCGTCGTCGTCCCGCCGGGCGTTCCAGACGATGTTGACCGAGTAGAGGCGGCCGGTGAGGAACTTCATCGCCATCTCCTCGGAGCGCCTGGGATCGATCTGCGCGCGGTCGTCTGTGATCGACAGCAACTGGTCGAACTCCAGGTCGTGCCGATCCTCGCGCTTGGAGAAGCCTCGCTGATAGCGCGGGCTGTATTGCACCCGGTTGTAGTGAATCAGGTGGAAGAGCTCCTCGAAGGACAACTCGGCGCGATACACGTGGCCGATCGACTGCGGGCGGTGCACGCGCCGGACGTCGTTGAGGGTGATGTTGGAACTCAGGAGGGGCATCGATCGGTCCTTTCGCTTGCCCGTCGCGTCATGCGGCGAGCCGGGGGCTGATGGGCATCGTCGCGGCGACGCGGCGGACGAGGCGCTCGTATGTCCACACCTCGATGCGCTGGCGCGACTGGGCGGCCAGGGACGTGGCCTGCTGGGTCAGCAGTTGGACCTGGCGCACGGCGGCGTCAGGCGTCGCGCCGCGGCGAACGGCGCGGCGGCGGATCTCCTGCTCGTGGACGAGGACGACCGCGAGCGCCGGGCTGACGCACTCGAGCGTGACGATCGAGCCGCGCAGCGTCTTACGCGACTCGGAGACGATCACCTCGGCTGCCGCGATCGGCACAGCGGCGAAGCGCGGGCCCCGTAGCGCCGGGAGCCAGACGCCGTCGGTGGGGTGGGCAGTGCTCGCGCTGCGCACGGGCCGGAATCCGAGGTTCTTCCCGAGTTGCTCCCAGAGGGCCTGGGCCTCTCGATGGCCGGTGGTCAACATCATCCTTTCGTAGGTGTTACGTTGCGAAGATCGCAGCAGTATGCCACAAAGATCTGCGAAAATGCAACGAAATAGCCTACGAAAGACCCGGTCCCAGGCGTTCACGAGCGGGAGCGGCACAGGAATCGCCCTAAAACGTGATGGCGTCGAAGCCAACGAGCCCGATGCGTTTCCAGTTGCGAATCGATCGACGAGCACCCAGTTCACCAGCTCGCAGGCTTCTGCGCGGGCACACCACGCAGGAGTCGGTTTTCTTGGTCACCACCTCAAAGCTGACGTCCCGCCGTCGGCGTGCTGTCCGGCATCGAGGTCGCCGATCGCGATCGGCGACTGCCGCCGCTCGACATCGCCGGCTGCCGCGCCGGCTGCAACGCCAACGCACTAGGATCCGCCGCGATGTCCGGCAGCGACGATAACTAGGAATTATCAGCGTGTCGGCGTTGCCTGGCGTCCTCGGCCACAGCGCGGTCGCCGCAGCCATCGCACAGACGATCGAAGCCGGGACGGACATCAGCGTCATCCAGGGGC
>JAFDWH010000030.1 GCA_018268595.1 Actinomycetota bacterium
CACCACCCTCTCCGGCGAGTCGATCGCGCCGCTGTACACCGCGGCGGACTTGCCGTCGGAGGAGCGGATTGGGGTGCCGGGTGCGTATCCGTTCACGCGTGGGGTGTATGAGTCGATGTATCGCGGTCGGTTGTGGACGATGCGCCAGTTCGCGGGGTTTGGGACGGCGGAGGAGACGAACGCGCGTTTTCGGTATCTGATCGATCACGGGCAGACGGGTCTCTCGACGGCGTTTGACATGCCGTCGTTGATGGGGCACGACTCCGACCATCCGCGCTCGCTGGGTGAGGTCGGCCGCGAGGGCGTCGCGGTCGACACGGTGGAGGACATGGAGACGCTGTTCGGGGGGATCGACCTCGGCGAGGTGACGGTCTCGATGACGATCAACGCGCCGGCGCCGATCATGATGGCGTTCTACGTCGTCGCGGCCGAGGAGGGCGGGATTCCGGCCGAGCGGCTCGGCGGGACGATCCAGGCGGACATCCTGAAGGAGTACATCGCGCAGAAGGAGTGGTGCTTTCCGATCGATCCGGCGATGCGCTTCCTCGGTGACATGATCGAGTGGTGCTCGCAGCGGATGCCGCGCTGGCATCCGGTCAGCATCAGCGGCTACCACATCCGTGAGGCGGGATCGACGGCCGCGCAGGAGCTGGCGTTCACGTTGAAGGACGGGCTCACGTACGTGGAGCAGGCGCTCGAGCGTGGCTTGGACGTGGACTCGTTCGCGCCGCGCCTGTCGTTCTTCTTCAACGCGCAGATCGACTTCTTCGAGGAGATCGCGAAGTACCGCGCCGCGCGGCGCATCTGGGCAAGAGAGCTGAAGGAGACCTTCGGCGCGAAGAGCCCGCGCTCGTGGTTGATGCGCTTCCACACCCAGACCGCGGGCGTCAGCCTCACGGCCCAGCAGCCGCTGAACAACATCGTGCGCACCGCGATCGAGGCGCTCGCCGGCGTCTTGGGCGGCACCCAATCGCTGCACACCAACAGCTATGACGAGGCGCTCGCGCTCCCGACCGAGGACGCCGTCCGCATCGCGCTGCGCACCCAGCAGATCATCGCCCACGAGACCGGCGTGACGAACACCGCCGACCCCTTGGGCGGCAGCTACTTCGTCGAGGCGCTCACCGACAAGCTGGAGGCGAAGGCGTATGAGTACTTCGCCAAGATCGACGAGCTCGGCGGCATGGTCCAGGCCGTCAAGGAGAACTACCCGCAGCGCGAGATCGCCGACGCGGCGTTCGAGCTCCAGGGCGAGATCGACAGCGGCAGACGGATCGTCGTCGGCGTCAACGCCTTCACCGAGGGCGACGACGAGCAAACACCGATCCTCAAGATCGACCCCGCGCTCGAGCGCAAGCAGATCGACCGCGTCCAAGCCGTCCGCGCCCGCCGCGACACGCAGGCCGTCGAGCGCTGCCTCGTCGCACTGAAAGAGGCGGCCGCCAAGCCAAACGCCAACCTGATGGAGCCGCTGCTCGACGCCGCCCGCGC
>JAFDWH010000031.1 GCA_018268595.1 Actinomycetota bacterium
CCTCAAGAAGGAACTCGTCCACCGCCACACCTGGCCGACCCGCCGCGAGCTCACCAGCGCCGTCTTCGACTACGTCGAAGCGTTCTACAACCCGCGCCGGCGACACTCCACGCTGCGGCATGCTCTCCCCGACCCAATTCGAGAAGGAAACCCTCTCTAACAACAACCAGAACTGACCTGGGGACACAAGCCCCCGGCTGTCCACGAAAACGGGGGAAGTCCAAAGCCACGCATTTGCAGGGCTTTTCTAGCGGGAGCGACGGGACTCGAACCCGCGGGTAACACCCCGGATTGAGATTCGACTTTGAGCCGTCTTGGTGGTGTCAGCCGCGTGTCAGACCCGGCATCTTGCGGCTACGACCAGGCAAATGCCTCCGGCAACAACGACAACATCTTTGGTGTTGCGTGATGCTCCATGGCAAGCGAGACTCTGCGCCATGACAGCAGGATGCGAAGTGGTAAGGCAGAGGCCGAACATCACACGTCCCGCTACCAATGTTTCCCCAATGTCTGGGGGCCTTGGTAGCGTGTCCCGTGGGATGGCTCGCAAGCGTTACCAAAGACCTGTCAGCTTGGAGGATCCAGCGGAGCAGGCCATAGTGGAGCTGGTTCGCCTTGGGCTGGAACGCGACACCACGTCGATCAGCCAGCTGGCACGCCAGCTCTTGCGACGCCAGTCAAGTACTGACCGCAGTCCAGCGTTCCGCGAGGCGCTGGGATCGCTGCTCGTTGGTCGGAACGACGCCGTGCGCGCAGCTCAGCGGTCAATGCCTGTCGAGCCGGAGAGCCAACTCCCTCTCGCGCTTATCGAGGGAGACCCTCGTGGACCTGTGCCGATCCTGCGGTCATCCGAGCAGGCTCAGATTGATGCGCTGATCGAGCAGCGCGAGCAAGCTCGACAGTTGCTTGACGCAGGCCTGGAGCCGCCCAAGACGCTCTTGCTCAGCGGACCGCCAGGCGTAGGGAAGACGATGACCGCCCGCTTTCTCGCCCACAACCTTGGGCTGCCGCTGCTTACTGTCGAGCTTGCCGCGCTCATGTCGAGCCTGCTCGGAAAGACAGGGCAGAACCTTCGCCAGTTGCTCGATCATGCGAGGGCCATGCCATGCGTGCTGCTGCTCGACGAGTTTGATGCCGTAGCCAAGCGACGTGATGATCAGACCGACATCGGAGAGCTCAAGCGGCTGGTCAACGTGCTGCTTCTCGAGCTCGAGCGGTGGCCAGCAAGCGGGCTTCTGGTAGCCGCGACGAACCATCCCCACTTGCTGGATCCAGCTGTCGGACGTCGGTTCGACCTGAGCATCAGTCTCACGTTGCCGGCACAGCGGGAGCGGCGAGCGATGCTGGACGCGACGCTGTCACGCCTCGGCCTGGGTGCCGATGCGCGGATTACTGACGCTTGCGCACTTGCTCTCGAAGGCGCCAGCGGCGCCGATATCGAGCGACTGGTATCCGCTGCTGCCCGCCAGGCGGTGCTCGCCGGTACTCCAGTTGAAACTTCCCTCGCAGACCTTGCACTCGCCTCATTGCGCACAGAGGGTGACCTCGATCTGGAGCGCCGCAGCGCCTTTTGTGCGCTCGCAACGTCGCAACTTGGTATGACGCAGCGAGCCGTAGCCGACCTGCTCGGCATTTCGCATCCCACAGTCGCCAAGCTCGCTCGCCGTTGGCATGCGGAATCGGCGCCGGATCTGGCGAGCCGTGAAAAGCTCCCAGTTCCGGGCTAATGGCAACGAGAGAGAGCACACCAGGCGAGCCTCAACGACCGCTGCTGGCGAATGGCGAGGCGCTGCGACTGGACGCCGAGCGCACCAGCGGTGGCGGCCCAAAGTGGCATCCCCGCGACTTCGAGGAGGCGCGTCGGCATCTCCTTCCGCAAGTGCAGGGCTTGCAGAAAGCCGTCGCAGACACGCCGGCCGAACTGCGCGGGACACGCGTCGTATTCGAGGCGACCGTACTTCCGAACTACTTGGCCAACAGCTACTTCCCCGCAGAGCTGTTTCGTGAGGCAGACCTCATCCCGGTGGGAACGCGCGCCACCGAAGGTCTCTACGCAACGAAAACCAAGAAGGCCGAGTCGAAACCAACCAAGACGTTCTTGCTCGCCGGCGATGAGCGCTCGCTCGGGCGCATCGGGCATCTACTCGGCGATGCTGCTGAGGAACATCTCTCGGCAACGCTTCGTGAAGGCTTGCGTCAGTTCGACCTCATTCGCTTGCCGACCCTCGACGAGGTAGTGCGGTCACGGCCGCCGATTCCTGAAGGAGACCTCTTGACGTGGGAGGCAGTGCTGCATCCTTCGCCCGATATCGACGGTCGCTTGACCGCGGCCGAGCAAGAGTCGGTGATGGCGAAGTGGCAGGACTGGGTGCACCAACTCGGTGGCCAAGTTGCAGCGGACTACCGGCGCTCGATTCGTGGAATGACCTTCATGCCGGTGCGCCTCCCAGCTGGTGCCGCCGACGAAGCAGCACGCTTTAACCCGCTCCGAGCCCTTCGTCCAATGCCGAAGGTGCGGCCAGCCCCAATCGATCCTTTGCGAGTCGCAACGACGAGCGAGCAGCTTCCGGCACCGGCGCCGGGACAGCGCCCGCAATCGGATGTGCGCGTGGCAGTGTTCGACGGTGGTGTAGATACTCGGCTTCCGCATCTGGCGCCGTTCGTCGACCACATCGACGTAACGCCGCTTCCTGCCAACGCCGAGATGGTGGCGCACGGCACGATGGTTACCAGCGCAGCGCTTTTCGGTCCGCTGGACGCAGGTCAGCTCCTTCAGACGCCCGATGTAGGCGTTGATCACTTCCGAGTCTTGCCAGCCCCATCCCCAGACCCATGGGATGTCGACCTCTACTGGATCCTCGACCAGATCGTCGCCCTTGTGTCCGCTCGGCAGTACCGCGTAGTCAATCTCTCTCTGGGACCGGCCTTGCCGGTCGATGATCAGTCCGAACCACATGCATGGACAGCGCAACTCGACGAGTTGGCCGAACGCCACGGCGTTCTGTTCGTCACGGCAGCAGGCAACAACGGGGCAGACGATGCTCACTCAGGCCTGAACCGCATCCAGATTCCAGCTGACATGGCCAACGGCCTTGGCGTTGGTGCCTGCGATCGTCGTCCACCAGAGCCGACGTTCTCTCGTGCTCCTTACAGCGCTGTTGGACCAGGTCGGCATGGAGCCCGCATGCAGCCCGCAGGAGTCTCCTTTGGAGGCACCGCGGACACGCCATTCCGAGGCATGGTCAGTGGAAGTCGCTTCGGAGAGGCAACCGGCACGAGCTTCGCAGCCCCGACGGCGACCCACGGCCTTTCGGGCCTCGTTGCACGCTTGGGCTCTGGTGCTGCAACACCCGAGGTCCTCCGAGCCTTCGCAATCCATTTCGCCCATAGCGATGGCGACGCACGCTGCGAGGAGATCGGCTTTGGACGCCTTCTCGAACGCTACGACGAAGCATGGGAGTGCCCCGAGCATGAGGTCACCGTCCTGTATCGCGACACCATCAATCGCGACGAGGTAGTGGCGCTCCCCTTTCCCCTCCCGAGTGATGCGGTGAAGGGCAAGACGGTTGACCTGCGCTGGACGCTTGCGTTCACCGCTCCTACCGACCCGACAGACGCGGTCGACTACACACAGGCTGGTCTCGAAGTCGCTTTCCGTCCCCATGCGCAGCGCTACAACTTTCGAGACCCGAAGACGCAGAAGAGCGTCGAGCTTGATGTCCAAAAGCAGGGTGCCGAGGTCGTTCGTCAGCTGCGAGCCGGGGCAATCCCCAGCGCCCTCCCAGCCACAAAGTCGCCGACTCGCCGACGCAACGAGGCCTACCTGCGAGAGGAAGGCAAGTGGGAGACGGCTCTCCACTACACCAAGCACATGCGCGCTAGCAGCCTGTTCGAGCCAAGGATCACGGTCAACTACCTCGCTCGTGAAGGAGGCGCTCTGACGTCAGCCACTCCTCTGGAGTACGCGATGCTCTTGTCAATCAGAGCACCACGCGGCGTACGGCTCTACGAGGCGGTGCGACAGAGCTATTCCGTCCTCGCGCCACTGACCGCGCAGATCCCGTTGCGACTTCGCTCTTGAGCGTCCGCGTACGTACGGCCTCGGTTCGGCTCTTGCTTGAGATCCGCCGGCGATGATGCTGTCGTCGTCCGTCGACCAATGCAAATGTGGCCCGGGCGGCGCTGTAACGCCCCCGGGCCTGGCACCGAAGTAGAGGCCTTCGATGCGAGAGAAACCGTATCTGTCTGGAGCGGCCGGCTGGCCGCCGATGATCAGGATGTGCGCTTCTCGGTGCCTGGATCGAGGAGGCGGACATGGGATCCGGGAAGAACGCCCGGTCGGCGAAGTACCGCGCATTCGGGGGCGCGGTGCGTGAGGCGCGTGCTCGGCGCCGTCTGAGCCAGGAGGGGCTCGGCTTTGCAGCTGGGCTGCACCGCAACTACGTCGGCGCGGTCGAGCGTGGCGAGATCAACCCCACGCTTCGCGTGGTCTTCAAGCTCGCGCGTGGGCTGGTGATGCTGCCGTCCGAGCTGCTGACGCTGGCCGAGCAGCACCACGGCGCACTGGAGGACGGTGATCGCGATGCAGACTGATCGCAGCCAGTTCGAGGGTGATGCGTTCTCTGATGCGCTCTGCGCTGCGTTCTGTGATGCGGTTAGACCGCATCACCCCTTCGGCGCTGATCGCCTGCAGGTCGGCCCATCTCCCGCCGACGAGCAAGTCCGACAAGTAGAGGTCTTCGGTATCTCCTCCTCCGCGTCCGCGGCTGCACGGCGCGGCGGTCCGTTCTGTGATCCGTTCTGTGGCCCGTTCTGTGATCCATCTGGAACGGATCACCCGTCTGGGAGGAAGGGGCCGCAAATCGGCATCTTTCGGCGCAGCGGAAAAGTCCGACAAAGGTGTGTTCTGAGAGGTTCACGTCGTGCTCGTGGCATGTCGTGCCCGTCGGGCAGCGGCCGGCCGAGCGCAGCCATGCTGTACCTCAGCGAGGCCTGGAAGCACCTTTCTGTCATGAATGGCTACGACTCGCCCCATAGCCGGCAAGGCACCATGCGCCCAGCAGCGCAGACGCACGTCCGCGCCGCGCGGAGGCGCCTGCGCCACAGCAGCTCGGGTAGGTGGTCGCGATGAGCGCCCGCTCAACGCCTCTGCGCAGCAGCTTGACTTCGCGCGCTGGTTCGCGGACTGGTGGCTCCGTCGCGGGCGCCGGCTCGCCGCCCAGGCAGAACGGCACGCCGATGCCTGATGCAACCCCGCCAGCGGCCCGCGCGGCGGCGTACGTGCGCGAGTCGACCGAGGAGCAGGGCCAGGGCTTCTCGCCCGACGCGCAGCGCCAGGCAATCGCGAAGTTCGCCGATGAGAACGACCTGACGATCGTCGGTGAGTACTGCGACTTCCACTCCGGCTGGCGCAAGGCCGACGGTCGCCCCGAGTTCCAGCGGCTCATGGCCGACGCAGCCGAGCGACGCTTCGACGTCGTCCTCGTCTTCCACACCTCTCGCTTCGCACGCAACCAGGTCGAGGCGCGCCGCTACAAAGCGCTGCTGCGCGAGCGGCTCGGCATCCGCGTCGTCTCCGTCACGCAGCCGATGGGCGACGACCCGAGCGACCCGTCGTCGTTCCTCGCCGAGTCGATCCATGAGATGTTCGACGAGTACTACTCCGTCTCGCTCTCCTTCTGGACGCGCGCTGGGCTGGCCGAGAAGGCGCGGCAAGGGCACCTCGTCGGCCAGCTCCCATGGGGCTACGCGCGCGACCCGGACACGAGCGAGGCCGTGCCACACCCGGAGCGTGCGCCGCTCGTGCGCGGCATGTTCGAGCGCTACGCCACCGGCCAAGAGTCCGACCGCACAATCGCCGCGTGGCTCAACGCCAAGGGCGCCCGCACCGCACGCGGTCGCGCGTTCAGCAAGGACACGGTCCGCGAGATGCTCGTCAACGCCGCTTACTGCGGCTACGTCACCGGCCTGCGCGACCAGTCGCGCGAGATCCGCGGCCGACACGAGCCGATCGTGCCCGAGGCGCTGTTCGATCGCGTGCAGGAAGTCCGCTCGTGGCGAACCCGCGTCGACCGACCGGGGCGCCCGTCACCGGACTACCTGCTGCGCAAGCTCCTCTACTGCGAGCGCTGTGGCGCGCGCATGCAGGGCACGCGCGGCAGCCGCGCCCAGCACCGCCGCTACCAATGCGGCACCCGACGTCGTGGCGGCGACTGCACGCAGACGATCGTGCCGGCCGAGCCGCTCGAGGATCAGCTCGTGGAGTGGCTGCGCGGCTTCCAGCCCGACAGCGACCTGCGCGGCCGGATCATCGACGCGATCAAGGCGGCTGCCCGCGAGCAGGCTGGCGACCAACCCGAGCGCCGCCGCGACCTCCTCGCCCAGCTCGACCGCCTCCAAGACCTCTACGTCATGGGCGACATCACGAGAGGCCAGTACGTGATGCGCCGCCAGGCCCTGGAGGACGAGGTCCAGCGGATCGGCCCGCCGATCGATCCCGACATCGCCAAGGCGGAAGCACTGCTCGACGACTTCGCGCGCTTCTGGCAGATCGAGGACAACCCCAGCGAGCGCCAGAAGCTGCTCGCCCAGCTGTTCGACCGCGTCTGGCAAGACGGCGGCACGATCGTCGCCGTCAAGCCCCGCGCGCCGTTCGCTCGCTACTTCCAGGCAGCGAACGCGGCGGGGTGCGACGAGCGGGAGCGACGGGACTCGAACCCGCGACCTCTGGCGTGACAGGCCAGCGCTCTAACCGACTGAGCTACGCCCCCACGAGGGGGCGTGAAGTATGGCACGCGGCGGCGGCGAGACGCGGCGCGGCCGCCGCGACCTCGCCGCCGCCCGGCCGCGACTCAGACGCAGCCTCTGATCCCGAGGCTGTTGGAGGCTGCTTCCATTCTTCTCGCCGCCGCTTCGGCCTGCGGCTGGACCGCTCTGATCATTCTCTGCATGTCGGCTCTGCTGGCCGAGGCGACTCTTTCGACCGCGTCGATGCGGTCCTGCATCCCCTGCTTGAGGGCGTCGAACTCGCTCTGGATCGAGTTGGGAGCGTTCAGGTTGTGGATCCTGTCGAGAACAGCCTTCTGGCCTCCGAGCAGGCCGGCGATGAACGCCCCGTTTTCACCCGCTCTGCCCTTCGCTCTCGCTTCTCTCGCCGCGATCGCCTGGGCTTCTCTGCAGGCCAGCTCGACCTTGCGCACGAGCTGCGCTCTCGTGAGCTCCGGTTCGCTCCCCCCGCAGCTGGCCAGTCCGAGCGCGAGCACGGCGACGAGCGCGGCTGCGACCTTGCGATACATCGTTCCCCCTCCTGCTGAGTGTACGTGGGGCCCACACTACCTTCTGGTTGGAGTCCCATGCGGCGGCTCACCGCCCGCATCCTGGCTAGGCAGCCAGTACGCTGTCCCGCCATGAGCGTCGTCGCGCCGGAGCCACTGTCGAGCAACGCGCTCCGCCGCATCCTCGACGACCTCCAGGCCGAGCGCGCCGCGCCCGTCCCGTTCCCGCCCGGCCCGAACGACTTCAACCTCGAGCGCACGTTCCGCTTCGTGCGCGACCCGCTCCCGATCCTGCTGCCGCTCTACCGCGAGCACGGCCCGATCTTCAGCGTTCGTGTCTTCCATGGACGCGTCGTCTTCATGCTCGGCCCCGCGGCCAATCACTTCATCACCGTCTCGCATGCCGACCGCTTCCACTGGCGCACGGGCAGCATGGGGGACCTGATCCCGCTGCTCGGGGACGGCCTGTTGACGATCGACGGCGCCTACCACCGCCGCGCACGCCGCATCATGCTGCCGGCCTTCCACCGCGAGCGGATCGCCGCCGCGCACGACACGATGGTCGAGGAGACGATGCGCGCGCTCGAGCGCTGGCGTGCGGGCGAGGTGCTCGACGTCTACCACTGGGCGCGACGGCTGACGTTGCGGATCGCGATGCGGGCGTTGTTCGGGCTCGACCCCGACGAGCGTGGCACGGGCGCGCAGGCGGCGATCGAGTTCGAGCGCGCGCTCGCGTTCTACGGCACCGACTTCGCCGTGCGCGTGATGCGCGGCCCGCGCACGCCGTGGCGCCGGATGCAGGTCGCGCGCAAGGCGCTCGACCGCATCGTCTATGCGCAGATCGAGCGGCGGAGGCGCGATCCGGACCCCGAGCGCCCCGACGTCCTCTCGATGCTGGTCGCGGCGACCGACGAGGACGGCTCGCGCCTGACCGACCGCGAGGTGCGCGACCAGGCGATGACGCTGCTGTTCGCCGGGCACGACACGTCGACCTCCACGATCAGCTTCATGCTCTATGAGCTGGCGCGCCACCCCGCCACGCTCGCGAAGCTGCTCGACGAGCAGGACAGCGTTCTTCGCAACCGGGCGCCGACCGCCGCCGAGCTGATGGGCGGCGAGGCGCTGCCGCAGCTCGAGATGGCGCTCGACGAGACGCTGCGCCTCTACCCGCCCGCGTGGGTCGGCCCGCGCCGCGCCGTCGCGACGTTCGAGTTCGGCGGCCACCAGGTGCCCGCCGGCGCCTACGTCAACTACAGCTCGTGGGCGAGCCACCGGCTGCCCGACGTCTGGCCTGAGCCGGAGGCGTTCGTGCCGGAGCGCTTCACGCCGGAGGCGAAGGCGAAGCTGCCGAAGGGCGCCTACCTCCCGTTCGGCGGCGGCTCGCGCACGTGCATCGGCATGCGCTTCGGCCAGTTGGAGATCCGCACGGTCGTCACGCTGCTGCTGCAGCGCTTCCGGCTGGAGCTGGTCCCGGGCCGCACGCTGACCGTCCGTCAGATGCCGACGCTCAGCCCGCGCGAGCCGCTGCTGATGACCGTGCGCGAGCGCGGCGTCCCCGCAGGCCTGGCAGGGTGAGCCGCCATACTCAGCCCATGACGGAGCGCAGCGACTCGTTCACCACCCTCTCCGGCGAGTCGATCGCGCCGCTGTACACCGCGGCGGACTTGCCGTCGGAGGAGCGGATTGGGGTGCCGGGTGCGTATCCGTTCACGCGTGGGGTGTATGAGTCGATGTATCGCG
>JAFDWH010000003.1 GCA_018268595.1 Actinomycetota bacterium
CCATTTAAAAACATCTTCAAGTTCTTTTTCTAAAGCATCCTTATGAGCCTCTAAATATTTATCCTGAATGTCTTGTGAATAATCTGAAACAACTTTTCCGCCACTATTTTTTACTTTTTCATATTTAAGGGAAGTATTTGGAAGTTCTTTCTTCCATTCTTCTTTTACTCTTTTAAATGCTGGTCTTTGATAGTCTTCATCAGTATATGATTTATAGTTTGTAGCTGGAACATTTTTTCTCAATCCCGGAATACCCATTTCAAACATCTGCCAAAATCTTTCCGCATCTGAACCACTCGGCCACCTTGATACTGGTTTATCCAATAAATGAAATCCCGGTTTCCCTGTATCCAAAGCGGAAGCCGATTGTTTAACAAATCCGGGAATGACCATATCAGAAATCTTTTTACCTATTGCATCTGTTATCTTCCCCGGTATTTTATTTTTATCTTTTGAAATCAATGCTGCTGCCACATTTGGCAAAAATCCATATTTAAGCATTGATGCAAATGGGCTTTTCTTTGCTATATCTATATCACTTTCTGCGAATGATTTCATCCAATTCCAACCATTTTTATTTTTTTGAGAATCAAAAGTATTTCCAGTTTCAGCCCCACTAAAAAAACTTTCCAATTCTGGTGAGTGAATTAGATTTCTATTAAAATGCACTCCAAATATATCAGCTGACCCATCATCGTTATATTTAATCTTTTTTCTGTTCAAATATCCCATTAAGAAAAAGGATGCACCTATTGTTCCTATTGTCAATGTTCGTCCAAATAAATCAGCTTGCTCTGGTGTTAAATCTTTAGTCCCCTTATAAATCATTTCTATCATGCCGGGAAAATGGTTCTCTTTGCTTTCCCATCTTCCTTTTCCCACAATAGCTCTTATTAATCCATATTTTGTAGCAAATGCTCTGCTTACATAGTTGACTGGAATTTTAACAATGGGTAATTCACTTCTTATTAAAGCTCCGCCAATATCTTTTTGGTCAGCCCAATTTCTGAATTTATCTACAAATTTATTGTCATTCAATAATATTGACCATCTTCCATGTTCTAAGGAAAGTTTATTTACTTTAGCCATTACATCCGGGTCTGTTATATCCCAATTTTTATATTCATCTTGCAATTCTGTTTTCTTATCTTCTGATAAGTTTTCTTTCTTTAAATCGCCTTCTATTTCAGCCATTTTACTTATGTAATGAGTAGCTATATTTTCTTGGGCAAACTTAAATTCTGGATTCTTGATAAATGACTTTATGTATCCATGTGAACGTCCCGGTATCTCCAATAATCCTTTTGCCGCAGCCCATTCATCATACATATAGCTTTTACCATAAAGAATTTCCTTAGTATCAATCCCCGAAAATTGTTCCTTTAGATTTGCTAATGAAAAGTTTCTTACGAATGCGGAATAGTATTTACCCAATGAACGCCATGTTGGATTTCCCCATAGCATCTGTTTTGATGTTATTGATTTCGGTAAAATAGAAGCCCAGCCTTTTTGTATTAAAAATTTAATAGGTTTTAATGCAATTTGATGAACCACTACGCCACCTAATTTTAGTAAAGTAGTCGGGTATGTAAGCACAGCAAATCTTTGCCATCTTAAAATCCCGTCCAAAATTCTTTCCTTCAATGGTCTTTTAGCCATTATATCAGAACGCCTATCTCTTTGCCATTGAAATTGTTTAAGTGCAAATTCTTTTTGTAATTGATTATAGGCTCTTATTTTCTCTTTTAAATTTTCATTTGATTTATCATATTCCCTCCCAGCTTCGTAATATTTTTCGGTATCTATTTTTTCTCCGAATAAATGATGACGAACATCTTTTTCAGTCCATTCAGGGAACATATCTTTTACCGTATCTAAAACCTGCTTGACGAGTTCTTCTAATTTTACCACACCCTGATAAACTTTTTCTGCTGCTATCTTTGTTATCCAACCTGCCACTCTTGGATCAACGCCAGCACCTAAATTTCCTCTTAATTTCCTTAATTCATCTTTTGCCTTTTGGATTCTTTCATTTGATTTTTGTATGGCATCTTCAGCTTTTTTACCTCTATCTTTTCTTTTTTGATCGGCTACTTTATCTTTTAATTCCTGTAACTTAAGATTAGCCATTTTCAATGATTCGTTTTCAGTAATGGCTTTATCCAAATCTGATTTCGCTTTGTCTCTTTCAGCTTCTAAATTCTTAATTTTATCATGGAAGTCTTTTATTTCTTTTTCTTGTTCAGGAGTTAATTCGCCTATACCCTTTGATGCCATGTACTCATCACGCATATCGGATAAATCAAAACTTTTATTTACCCATAACTTTCTAATTTCTCCCAAATTATGCCAATCCCTACCAATATACCTATTGGCAAGAGCATTATCCATCATATCATTTTGGACATCTACTAATTGTCTTTGAAGACTTTCTTTGGTCTTTTCGTCTTTTGCATTTATTATTTCTTCCCTTAATGATTTTTCCCTTCCTTTAAGTTGAGCCATATCATATAGGAGAACAACTTGGTCTGCTGAACTTGCTGATTTTTCAGTTAGGACTCTGTTTCTTACATCTTTTGGGTCAATTCTATGAGATTCTATCTTTTCCTTAACGGCTTTATAGGCTTTCTTTACGTCCGTATCCGGTAACTTGTTTATTATATCATCCAATGCTTTAGAGCCAAATTTACCCTTTATAAATGTATCATTTACTGCATTTTTAATATTGGTTAAACCTTCTTCTTCTTCACCCTCAACATTAGTTTTTTGGCTGCTTTCAGGTCTTCCTGTTTGTTGTTCTTGAATTTTTTTAGAAGTATCAATAGCTCTTTTTATGTCGGATGAGAATATGGCATCTACTTTTTGTCCTTTTAAATCTTGACCTAATTGGTTGGCTTCTTGAATACCTTTTTCTGTTAGGGGAGATTCTTCTCTTCTGAAAAGTCCTTTTTGATTGTCGGTAGTTTCGCCATGTCTTACTACTGTTATTTTTCCATTGGGAGTTTCAATTTCAAATTTAGAACCGGGAGGATTGGTGTTATCTTGTTTGGTATATTCTTCTCTGAAATCTTTATCTAATGTTTCGGGTCTTCCTTTGTCATTCCATAGTTTTATTAATCCAAACATGGAGTTATGGGTAGTTACAACTGCATTACCTTTGAATGTATCAATTAATTTTTTCACAAAGGATATTCCCCTATTGGCTGCATCATTAAATGATTCACCATTTGGGGTCATTGGCTCATCGGGTCGGTTAATTATATTATCGTGTATCTTCTTATTGGCTTCGGGTGTTTGTTTTTCTCCTTCTAATTCGTGGAAGTCAAAGGTTCTTAAATCTTTGGAAGGGATGATGTCGGGTTGTCCTTCTTTACCTTTGATTGGCTCTCCTTCTTTTGCTCCTCCGAC
>JAFDWH010000004.1 GCA_018268595.1 Actinomycetota bacterium
GACCGGCCTCGGCCCCAGCACGGCCGCCGCCGTCGCCGCGGCGGCGCCGCCCGCGCCGACGCCGGAGCCGCCGGCCGCGGCGCCGGAGCCCGTCGCCGCCCCCACTCCGCCCCCGGCGGGCGCGCTCGACCTCGCCGCGCTGCGCGAGCTGTGGCCGGCGGTGGTCGACGCGGTGCGGTCCGAGAACGGCCTGCTCGGCGCGGCGCTCGAGAAGGCGCAGCCGGTCGAGCTGGCGGACGGCGAGGCGACCTTCGCGTTCGCGCGCGAGGAGTCGTTCTTCAAGGGCACGGCCGAGCGCGACGAGCACCGCCAGCGCGTCGCGGAGGCGATCCGCGCGCTGGCCGGCGTCGCGCTGCGCCCCCGCTACGAGCTGCGCGAGCTGGAGGCAGAGCTGCCGGGGATGCCCGCGCCGATCGCCCCGACGGACGACGAGCTGGTCGACCGCTTCGTGGCAGAGTTCGACGCAGAGGAGCTGATCGACGACGAGGAAGGCACCTGATGCCGCAGCCGAACATGCAGCAGATGCTCAAGCAGGTCCAGAAGATGCAGGCCGAGATGATGGCCGCGCAGGAGCAGCTCAAGGACGAGGTGGTCGAGGCCTCGGCCGGCGGCGGCATGGTGACGGTGAAGGTGAGCGGCGACCTCGACGTCAAGTCGATCGCGATCGACCCCGAGGCCGTCGACCCGGAGGACGTCGAGCTGCTGCAGGACATGGTGCTGGCGGCCGTCAACGAGGGGCTGCGGGCGGCGCAGGAGCTGGCCTCGAAGAAGCTCGGCGGGATCACCGGCGGGCTCGGCGGCCCGGGCGGCGGGCTCGGCGGGCTCGGGCTGCCTGGGTTCTAGCCGTGGCCGCGCGGCGCGAGCGGGCGAACGACGCGGCCGGCCGCGCGCGCTGACGCATGTCCTCCTTCTCCCCACCGGTCCAGCGGCTCGTGACCGAGCTGGGCAAGCTGCCCGGCATCGGCGGGCGCACCGCGCAGCGGCTCGCGTTCCACCTGCTGCGCGCCGACAAGGAGGAGGCGCTCGCGCTCGCGGAGGCGATCCGCGAGGTGAAGGAGCGGATCGGCCTGTGCGAGATCTGCTTCAACCTCGCCGACGGGCCGCGCTGCCGCATCTGCGCCGACGAGCGGCGCGACCCCGCGGCCGTGTGCGTCGTCGAGGAGCCGAGCGACATCATCCCGATCGAGCGCACGCACGAGTTCCACGGCCGCTACCACGTGCTCGGCGGCGCGCTCTCGCCGATCGACGGGGTCGACCCCGAGGACCTGCGGATCGCGGAGCTGCTCACGCGCGTGGACGGCACGCACCAGCCGGCGCTCGACGCGAACGAGGGTCAGGCCGAGGGGATCCGCGAGGTCGTCCTCGCGACCAACCCGACGACGACCGGCGAGGCGACCGCCCTGCACATCGCCGAGCAGCTTCGCGCACGCGCGCCCGAGGTGACGGTCACGCGGCTCGCGAGCGGCCTGCCGGTCGGGGCGGACCTGGAGTACGCCGACGAGCTGACGCTCGGCCGCGCGTTCGCCGGGCGCCGCCGCCTGTCGTAGCCCGCCCCGCACGCACCGGAATTCGAGGACCGCGGATCTGACCCCCTATACGAGGGTCTGATCCGCGCTCCTCGGGGCGGGCGCTCAGGCGGGGACGGGCGCGTCCGCCAGCACGTCGAGCACCGGCACGCCCGGCAGCTCGCGGGCGATCCGCTCGCGCAGCTCGGCCGCGTCGAAGCGGTGGCGCAGCGGCGCGACCGGGTTCGTCGTCACCGCCAGCAGCGGGATCGCGTGCAGGACCGCCAACACGACCCCGCGCGCACGGTGGCGGGCGCACGTGCCGCGGCCGAGGAACACTCTCGTCGCGTCGTCGGCGATCGCGAGCGTCGCCCTGCCGCGGCGGGCGCGCGCCACCTGCTCCAGCAGCGGCTCGCACAGCGCGCCTCTGACGACGAGCGCCTGCACGTCCGCGCGGCCGCGCAGCAGCGGCACGATCGCTTCGACGCGGTCGTGCACGATCGCCGTCTCGAGCGGGACCGCCTCGCCGTCCTCCAGCAGCAGCGCGCTCGTCCGCAGCTCCGCCGCCCGCGCGCGCAGCGCCGCGTCTTCGACCGCCGGCAGCGTCATCAGCTCGGCGGCCGCGCGCGTGCGGCGCACGAGCTGGTCGAGGTCGGCGCTCAGCACCGCGCCGGTCGACATCACGACGCCGTCCGCGAGCCGCGGGGAGGCGCCGGCGCGGCGGTCGATCGAGCCGTCGACCAGCACGCGCTCGGCGCCGAGCCTGCGCATCGTCTCGACCACGTCGCCGACGTCCTGCGCGGCGACCGGCCCGGCGACCTCGACCGTCCCGCGCTCGAGCAGCCGCGCGATCACGACGCGGCCGAGCGGCGTGCGGTGGTCGGTCGGCAGCGCCACCTCGGTGCGCGCCGCGCTGCGCTCCAGCAGCCGGTCGGTCGTCGCGACGAGCGCCATCGGCGGCAGGTGGATCGGCGGCTTCGCGATCGCGTCGTCGATCGCGTCGGTCGCCTCGCCGTCGCGGCCTATCGACGTGACGCCGATCGTCTCGCCGCGCGCCTCCAGCTCGGCGAGGATCGCGCCGAGCGCGACCGTCTTGCCGGTGTTCTTCGCGAGCCCGACGAGCGCCACGCGCGCGGCGGGCGCGATCGCGTCCCCGATTCGCACGGCGCCTACAGCTCCGGCGCGGCCGCGTCGACCGGCGGCCTCTCGCGCGCCGCCAGCTCCTGCGCGATGAAGGCGGCGACGTCGTTCGGGTAGGTGCCCTTCGAGAAGCCGGCGTCGAAGCCGAGCTCCTTCGCCAGCTCGTCGGTGATGCGCGGGCCGCCGCAGACGAGCAGCAAATCGCGCCGCTTGCCTTCGGCCTCCACCAGCTCGACCAGCTCGGTCAGGTTGTGCAGGTGCAGCCCCTGCTGCGTGACCGTCTGCGAGACGAGGATCGCGTCGGCCTCGACGTCGAACGCCTTCGCCAGCAGCGCGGTGTTCGGCACCTGGCTGCCGAGGTTGTGAGCGCGGAACCAGTGGTAGGCCTCGAGCCCGTGGCGGCCGTCGAAGCCCTTGAGGTTCAGGATCGAGTCGATCCCGACGCTGTGCGTGTCGGTGCCGGTGCTCGCGCCGATCACGACGATCGGGCGGCCGAGCCGCTCGGCGACGAAGGCGTCGACCTCCTCCTCGCTCATCGCGCGCGTCGCCGTGCGCACCGCCGCGAGCCGGTCGCAGTCGACCGCGTGCTGGCACTGCGCGAACAGCACGAAGTAGGTGTAGCCGGGCGTGAGCGGCTTCGCGTGCACGATCTCCGGCTTTATCAGCCCCATCTTGTCGCGCACGAGCGCGAGCGCCGCCTCACGCGCGAGCGGGCCGTGGTCGACCGGCAGCGTGAAGCTGAGCTGGACGAGGCCGTCGTCGAGGTGGTCGCCGTAGGGGCGGACCGCGTCGAGCGAGGCGCGCTGCGCGACGCTAGACACCGGCGGGCGCCTCCACCGCGCCGGCCAGCGGGTTGAGGTAGTCGCTCGCGACGTCGAAGATGCCGTCGGCGCCGCGGCCGCCCTCCAGCGTGCGCGAGACGTCGCCGAAGGTCGCACGCTCGAGCGCCGCGAACAGCCCGATCTCGACGATCTCCTCGAGCATCGCGTGCGCCTCCCTCAGCACTTCGTGCGCGCGCCTGACGATGAACCCGTCCGGCTTGAACTCGATCTCGTCGGCGAGCGAGCGCGCAGCCGTGAAGACGTAGTTCGAGCACTCCATCCCGAGCACGCGGTCATGGATGTGCGGCGTGAAGATCCCCTCGGTCGGGATGCCGATCGTCTGGATCTCCTGGTCGGTCGCAACCGTGATCAGGTTGAACAGCGTGTCGCACGCGTGCGTCATGAAGAGGTTGCCGTCCATGTGCTTGGTCGGCGGCATGTACTTGACCGGGCACTCGGGGAACAGCTCGCGCGTGAGCTGTGCGTGCGCCCACTCGTACAGCAGCCCGTTCTCGACCGAGGGCGCGATCTCGAACGAGTTGCCGATCGCGATCTGCGCGTCGGGCACGCCGCAGTCGCGCGCGAGGAAGTAGTTGATGAACTGCGAGGCGACGACAGACGGTGCCGCGTCGATCGCGTCGGCCGTGCGCAGGTAGTTGTCCTCGCCCGTGTTGATGACGATCCCGAAGCGGCCGTTGACCGCGCGCGAGACGCGCTGGTCGATCATCGTGCGCTGGATGTTGAGGTCGCGGTAGAGGATCCCGTAGAGCGCGTCGTTGACCATGTTGTCGAGCCCCTCGGCCGCGCCCATCGCCGCGATCTCCGGCATGCAGAGGCCCGAGCAGAAGCTCGACAGGCGCACGTAGCGCCCGTTCGCGCGCGACCACTCGTCGAGCGCCTCGCGCATGATGCGGAAGTTCGCCTGCGTCGCGAACGTGCCGCCGTAGCCCTCCGTCGTGGGTCCGAAGGGGACGAAGTCGAGCAGGCTCTGAGCAGTCGAACGGATCACGGCGATGATGTCCCCGCCCGCCTCCGCGACGGCGAGCGCGTGGTCGCGGTCCTCGTAGACGTTTCCGGTCGCTGTCAGCACGTAGCGGTGCGGGCGCGCCTGCTCGCCGAGCCGCTCGCGCAGCGCGTCGCGCTCGGCGCAGCGCGCGCGCATCGCGGCGATCGTCGCGGCGTGCGCATCGGCGATCGCGCGCTCGATCGGCTCGCGCTCCGCCCACGGCAGCTCGCCCAGCGACAGCTCGCCGGCGCCGACGGCCGCCGCCACCTCCGCCGCCGTGCGCTCCGTCGCCACCATCGCGTTGCCGACCCACGCGGCGACGCCGCGCGGGAGGCCGTCGAGCTCGGCGACGTGGTCGACGAGCGCGTTCGGCAGCGGGACGTCGTGCGGGTCGACGCCGTCGACGCCGAGCATGCGCGCGACGGTGCGCTCGACGGCGACGCTGGACCTGCCCGCGGTCGCCTCGGCCACCTGCGCGGCGACCCTCGCCGCGGCGGCGCGGCAGGAACGCACGAGTCCGGCGTCGAGTGCAAGCTTCGACCGCATCAGATCCCCCTCATCGAATGGCGCGCGAGACGCGCCTGCTTCCCCCAGTGGCGCGTGCTGCGCCGACCCGTTCGAGACTACCGCCTCACTTCTCCGATCGCAAAGGATCAGGGGCGAGCCCGACCGCCCGCATCCCGCACTCCAGCAGGCCGCGCGTCGCGCGCGCGACGCTCGGCGACGGGTCCTCCTGGGCGAGGAACCACTCGGCCGCGTGCACGTGCATCCCGAGCAGCGGACGCACATCGAGCGCGCGCAGCGAGCGCTCCGCGAGGCGGCGGTGCAGCTGCGAGCGCAGCACGAGCGAGCGGTAGTCGGCGTCGTCCGGATGCGGGGCCGGCGCGCCGTCGAAGGTCGGGTCCCACGCGCGCGCCCACGCGCGCGCGAGCGTCCAGCCGGCGTTCGCGCGCTCGTCCAGCAGCATCTCCGACTCGAGCGGCAGCGCCTTGCGCGGATGTATGTCGATGCAGATGCCGAGCGCGGCGACCGCCGCCAGCCGCTCGGGCGTCGCGCGCTCGTTGGCGTGCGCGCGCAGCCGCGCGTCGGCGACGAGGTCGTCGAGCAGCTGGTCGACCAGCCACGGCGCCCCGCCGCTCGACTTGATCGCGCCCCTGCCGCTCGTGACCATCCCGTGCACGACCCAGTGCGTCGGATGGATCTCGCCGCCGGCCGCGAGCCCCTCCAGGATCGCCGGCCCCTGCTGCACGAGCGGCTCCCACTCGTCGCCGACGAGCGCGAGCGAGGTGGTGCCGGCGAGGATGTCGCGGCCCGTCAGGTGCCACATCCCCATGCAGCGCATGTGCGTGGTCGGGAAGCCGTCGGGGCGGTGCAGCAGCAGGTGGCCGTCTTCGCGCTCGTGCGAGACGACGGCGCCGTCGTCCGAGCGGCGCACGAGCCGCTGCTCGAGCGCCGTCGCCGTCAGTGCGTGCGTGTCCGCGAGGAAGTCGACCTCGTAGATGACGCGGTCGAAGATCACGCCGAGCCGCGCGAGCGTCGCGTCGTGGCCGCGCAGCGCCCATTCGCGCATGCGCCGCCACAGCTCCACGACCTCCGGATCCCCCGCGCCCAGGCGCTCCAGCAGCCGCTCGGCGAGGTCGTCGTAGGAGCCGTCCTCGCGCGAGAGCGCCGGGTCGCGCTCCGCCCCGCCGCCGACCTCCGGCGGCGCCAGGTCCGCCACGTAGCGGCTGTAGCAGGCGCCGACGAAGTGGTCGCTCTTGACGCCGGCGCTCTCCGGCGTCTGCGGCGCGAAGTGCTCCAGGTACCCGGCCATCGCCTCGCCCATCTGACGCCCGACGTCGCCGATCTGCGTCTGGTGCACGACGTCCGCGCCGCAGGAGGCGGCGAGGCAGCCGAGCGCATGGCCGAGCGCGACCGTGCGCAGGTGGCCGACGTGCAGCGCCTTCGTCGCGTTCGGGTCGCAGTAGTCGACGACGAAGCGCTCGCTCGTGGCGACGTCGCGGCCGAGGAACGGCTCGACCTGGACCGCCTCCAGCGCAGCGCCGAGCGCGGCGACGCGCTCGTCCGCGAGCCGCACCAGCAGGCGGTTGCGTGCCGGGTCGAGCTCCGCCTCGCGCACGGCGGGGTGGGCCGTCAGCGCGCCGCCGAGCGCCGGGCCGGCCTCGGCGGCCCAGCCGCTGCGGCGCCCGGCGAGGAACACGTCGCAGCCGGGCACGTTGTGCGGGACGACGAGCGAGGCGAGCGGGCCGTCGTCGCCGGTCGCCCGCTCCAGCGCGCGGTCGAGCTCGTCGAGCAGGTTCGGCACGGCCGCGACGGCGACCTCGTTGACGTCGGTGCTCACGATCGTTCCCCCAACTGGTCGACGCGCGGCATCCCCATGCCGCGCACGGTCGAGCATAGCCGCGCAGCACGCTCGCGCGCGACGGCTTCCTCCCGGTTGACAGCGTTCTTCGCGCCTGGTTATGGTTGCCGCAGGAGGGGGACGCTCGGCGCCGGGGGATCCACGCCGACGCCAAGCATCACGGCTCGAGCAATCGAGCGAGGGCGAGCACCCGTACCTCAACTGGCTAGAGGGGCCGCCTCCTAAGCGGAACGTTGCGGGTTCGAGTCCCGTCGGGTGCGCCTCGACGGCGGGCGGCTCCTCGTGAGCCGTCCGCCGCCGACTCGCCCTGCCATCTACTCTGTGCACCCATGCCAACGGTCGTTATGAAGTTCGGCGGGACGTCCGTCGCCGACGCCGAGCGGATCAAGCGCGCGGCCCGGCGGATCGTCGCCGCGCGCGAGCAGGGCAACCGCGTCGTCGCCGTCCTGTCCGCGCGCGGGAAGACGACCGACGAGCTGATCGCGGCGGCCGCGGAGATCTCCGCGACGCCCGACGCGCGCGAGATGGACATGCTGCTCTCCACGGGCGAGCGCATCTCGTGCGCGCTGTGCGCGATGGCGATCAACGACCTCGGCCACCGCGCGATCTCGCTGACCGGCTCGCAGGCCGGCATCGTCACCGACACGTCGCACACGAAGGCGCGCATCCTCGACGTCAGAGCCGACCGCATCGAGGCGGCGCTCGAGGAGGACATGATCGTGCTCGTCGCCGGCTTCCAGGGGATGTCGACGGCGCGCGACGTGACGACGCTCGGGCGCGGCGGCTCGGACACGACCGCGGTCGCGCTCGCCGCCGCCGTCGGCGCCGACGTGTGCGAGATCTACACCGACGTGTCGGGCGTCTACAGCGCCGACCCGCGCATCGTCCCGGAGGCGCGCAAGCTCGAGGTCGTCTCGTTCGAGGAGATGCTCGAGATGGCGTCCTCCGGCGCGAAGGTGCTGCAGCTGCGCTCGGTCGAGTACGCGCGCAACCACGGGGTCCGCATCCACTGCCGTTCCAGCTTCGAGGACGGCCCCGGTACATTCGTCGTCGGAGAGCAGGAGACCATGGAGCACGCCCTCATCACCGCCGTCACGCACTCGACCGACGAGGCGCGCCTCACGCTGACCGGCGTGCCCGACCAGCCCGGCGCCGCCGCGCGGATCTTCGAGACGCTCGCCGAGGCGAACTGCAACGTCGACATGATCATCCAGAACGAGCCGCTCGGCGAGGGCCGCGAAGGCGCCGAGCTGTCGTTCACCGTCCCGCGCGACGACCTGCGGATCGCGCGCGAGGCGCTGCAGCCGATCCTCGGCGAACTCGGGATCGCGCAGATCGACGAGGAGCCGGAGATGGGCAAGGTCTCGATCGTCGGCGCCGGCATGAAGTCGCATCCCGGCGTCGCCGCGAAGGTGTTCGCGACGCTCGCCGGCGAGGGGATCAACATCGAGATGATCTCGACCTCGCCGATCAAGATCTCGTGCGTGATCCGCAGCGGGCGCGTGCCCGACGCGGTGCAGGCGCTGCACACCGCGTTCGAGCTGGGCGCCGACGCGGTCCTGGAGGAGCGTCCGATCGGGGAGCGGGCGCGGTGAGCGACGCCGGCTATCGCGTCGCGGTCGTCGGCGCGACCGGCCAGGTCGGCGGCGTGATACTGGAGCTGCTGCGCGAGCGCGGCTTCCCGGCGCGCGAGATCGTGCCGTTCGCGTCCGAGCGCTCCGCCGGCAAGCAGCTGGAGGGCGTCGGCGTCGTGCAGCCGCTGACCGACGAGACGATCCAGGGCTTCGACGTCGCGATCTTCTCGGCCGGCGGCGCGACCTCCGGCGAGTGGGCGCCGCGCTTCGCCGACGCCGGCGCGCTCGTCGTCGACAACTCCTCGAAGTGGCGGATGGACGAGGACGTGCCGCTCGTCGTCTCCGAGGTCAACCCGGACGCGCTCGCCGAGACGCGCAAGGGGATCGTCGCGAACCCGAACTGCTCGACGATGCAGATGGTCGTCGCCTTGAAGCCGCTGCACGACGCGGCCGGGATCGAGCGGCTCGTGATCTCGACCTACCAGGCGGTCTCGGGGACCGGCAGGAAGGGCGTCGACGAGCTGCTCGGCCAGTCGCACGCGCTGCTGCACGGCCAGGACCCCGAGGTGTCCGTCTACGCGCACCGGATCGCGTTCAACGCGCTGCCGCACGCCGGCTCGTTCGCCCCCGGCGACGACCACACCGACGAGGAGCGCAAGCTGATCAACGAGACGCGCAAGATCCTCGGCGACCCGTCGATCCGCATCAGCGCGACGTGCGTGCGCGTGCCGGTCGTGAACGGCCACTCGGAGGCGGTCAACGTCGAGACGCGCTCGGAGCTGACGCCGGAGCGCGCGCGCGAGCTGCTGAGCGCCGCGCCGGGCGTGACCGTGCTGGACGATCCCGGCGCCGGGATCTACCCGATGGCGATCGAAGCGGACGGCAAGGACGACGTGTTCGTCGGCCGCATCCGCCGCGACCCGGGCAACGAGCGCGCGCTCGACCTGTGGGTCGTCGCCGACAACCTGCGCAAGGGCGCGGCGACGAACGCCGTGCAGATCGCCGAGCTGCTGCACGAGCGCGGCATGCTCGGCGCCGCGGCCGCGCGCGCGGCGTAGGCGCTCAGCGCACCGCCGGCGTCGCCGCCGCCTCCGCCGCGAGCGCGCGGCGGTCGACCTTGCCGTTGGGCGTCGTCGGCAGCGCGTCGCGCAGCTCGACGCGGGCCGGGACCATGTAGTCCTCGAGGTGGGCGGCGCAGTGGCGGCGCAGCGCCGCCGGCGTGAGCGTCGCGCCGTCGTGCGGCACGACGTAGGCGACGATCGCCTCGCCGAGCAGGCGGTCGGGGGCGCCGACGACGGCCGCCATGCGCACGCCCTCGGCGGCGTGCAGGACGGCCTCGACCTCGCGCGGCGCGACCTTCTCGCCGCGCGACTTGAGGATGTCGTCCCTGCGCCCGACGAAGCAGAGGTAGCCGTCGGCGTCCTGGCGGAACAGGTCGCCGGTCAGCAGCTCCCGCTCCCACGGCCAGCGGCCGGGCCGCAGCCGCTGGGCGGTCGCGTCCGCGTCGTTCCAGTAGCCCTGCATCACGTGCGCGCCGCGCACGACCAGCTCGCCGACCTCGCCCGGCGGGAGGCGGTCGCCCGCCTCGTCCTCGACCCACGCCTCGGTGCCGGGGATCGGGATGCCGACCGAGTCGGGGCGCGTGTCGAGCTGCTCGGGCGGCAGCCACGAGACGCGCTTGCACTCGGTGAGGCCGTACATCGAGTACAGCCGCGCGCGCGGGAAGGCGGCGCGCAGCGCCTCGATCGTCGCGGGCGCGAGCGCGGCGGCGGTGTTCGTGAGGAAGCGCAGGTGCGGGAGGTCGGGCGTCGTGCCGAGCGCGGCGGTCAGCACCTGGAAGATCGTCGGCACCGCCGGCAGGCCGGTGACGCACTCGCGCGCCAGCAGCTCCAGCACGCGGCCGGGGAACGCGAAGCCGCGCTCGAGGATCAGCGTCGCGCCGACGCGCACGCACATCAGCAGCTGGTAGAGCCCGTAGTCGAACGACAGCGGCACGACGCACAGCACGCGGTCCTCGGCGCGCATCTGCAGGTACGCGACGATCGCGCCGGCCGCGAAAGTCATGTTCGCGTGGGTGAGCGTGACGCCCTTGGGGCGACCGGTCGAGCCGGAGGTGTAGACGATCGCGGCGAGGTCGAGGGAGATCGGCGGCGCCCCCGCGCTGGCGGTGGGCGCGGGGCGCGATCTTGCGCTGCCTGGCCATGAAACACTGGCCGCAGCGCAAGATCGCGTCCCGCGCGCGTCCGCAGCCTGCTCCGCGCGCAATGTGTGGCGCGCGCTCGGCGCGTGTGCGCGGGCCTCGTCCGCAAGCGGAGCGAGCTGGTCGTCGGTGACGATGGCGGTGGCTTCGCAGTCGCGCAGGACGTAGGCGAGCTTGTCGGCCTTGATCGTCGGGTTGAGCGGGACGAAGGCGGCGCCGGCGCGCAAGGTGCCGTAGATCGCGATGGCCGCCTCGACGCCGTTGGGCAGGAGGATGGCGACGCGCTCGCCGCGCTGCACGCCGAGCGCGTGCAGCCGCGCCGCGAGCGCGCTCGCGGCGGCGTCGAGCTCGGCGAAGGTGAGGCGGCGGTCGCCGGCGACGAGCGCCTCCTTGTCGGGCGCAGCCGTCGCGACGCGGCGCAGGTCGGCGTCGAGCGTCGTCACGACGGGCGCCGCCGCTCGACGAACGCGACGAGCGCGTCGATCGAGCCGAAGTTCTCCTCCGTGATCTCGAGCGCGTCGACCGCGATCCCGTAGCGGCTCTGCACCTCCTCGACGAGCTCGACGAAGCCGAGCGAGTCGATCACACCGAGCTCGAGAAACTGGTCCTCGTCGCGCAGCTCGACGTCCGGGTGCAGGTACAGGAACGCCTCCTCGACGTACGCGCGCAGCTTCGCGCGCAGCCCCGTGCCGACCTCCGTCTCCCCCATCGCTCCCCCTAGCTCGTGATCCCCGCGGCGACGTCGAGCCGCACGCGCGGCTGCGACCGCTCGGCCGGCCACCCCGCCGCTCCCGCTCCGCAGAAGCGCTCGTGCCAGACCTGCGTGGACAGTATGCCGACGAGCGCCATGCCCTCGCGAAAGCCGCTCGCCTTTCCGGTGCGACAGCGCCGCAGCAGCCCTGCGACACGCGCCGGGTCGAAGATCCCGACCGCGTCGAGCGCGCGCGCTTCGAGCCGCTCCTCGACCCACGCGGGCGCGTGCGGGCCGAAGAACGGCGCGACCTCGGGCGCGCGGTAGGGCTGCTTCGGGCGCGCCGCGACCTCGGCGGGCAGCAGGCGCGCGGCGAGGTCCCTCAGCTCCGCCTTCTCGCGCAGGCCCGGGCCGAGCTTGCGCTCCGGCGGCAGCGCGGCGGCGTGCGCGAACACGCGATGGTCGAGGAACGGGAAGCGCCCCTCGACGCCGTGCGCCATCGCGACGCGGTCGCCCTGCGCGGCGAGCAGGTTCGGCGCCAGCAGCGTCGTCAGCTCCAGCCAGGCGGCGCGCTCGAGCGCGCTCCAGCGCGCGAAGCCCGGCGGTAGGTCGGCGCGCAGGCGCGCGAGCGGGTCGGCGCCGGCGAGCGACTGCGCCGCCTCCGGGCGGTAGAAGGCCCTGACGACCGCGGTCGCGGCGATCCGCGGCCCGTGCGAGAACAGCGGGTCGCCGGGCGCGCCCGCCTCGAAGAAGAAGCGCCGCCACGCCGGCCCGCGCCGCTCGGCCGGCACGTCGAGGTAGGGGTAAAGGCCGTCGAGCAGCGCCTCAGCGCGTGCCGGATCGCGCACGTGCAGCTCGCGCAGCGCGGTCTCCTTGAAGAGGTCGTAGCCCCAGAACAGCTCGTCCGCGCCCTCGCCGGTCGCGACGACCGTGATGCCGTGCGCGCGCGTCGCGCGCGCGAGCAGGTGGAGCGGCACCGGCGCGGTGCGGATCAGCGGCGTCTCGGCGTGCGCGACGACCGCGCGGAAGCCGTCGGCGATCTCGCGCGGGCCGACCTCGACGGCGTGGTGGCGCGTGCCGAGCGCGCGCGCGACGCGCTCCTGCCAGGGGCGCTCGTCGTAGCGCGCGTCGTGGAAGGCGACCGAGAAGGTGCGCAGCTCATGGTCGGTCGCCCGCTGCGCGAGCGCGCTGATCAGCGACGAGTCGAGCCCGCCGGACAGGTAGGTCCCGACGGGCACGTCCGCGCGCAGACGCAGGCGCACGGCGTCGGCGAGCAGCTCGGCGAGGTCGCCGGGCGCGGGCGCGGCGGACCCGCCCCGGGCGCAGTCCGGCTCCCACCACGTGCGCTGCGCGACCGGCTCGCCGTCCTCCCACACGAGCAGGCCGCCGGGCGGGAGCTGCGCTACGCCCGCGAACGCGCTGCGCGGAGCGCGCGCGCCCCACGTCGTGAAGACCTCGTCGATCCCGGCGAGGTCCGGCGCGGCGGCGACCTCGCCGCTCGCGAACAGCGCCTTTGCCTCCGACGCGAACGCGATCCCGCCGTCGGGCAGAGCGGCCCAGTGCAGCGGGCGCACGCCGAAGCGGTCGCGCACGAGCGTCAGGCGGCGCGCCGCCGGCTCCCACCAGGCGAGCGCGAACTGGCCGTTGAGGCGGTCCAGCGCGCGCACCCCCTCGCGCTCGAGCAGCCGCAGCACGACCTCGGTGTCGCTCGTCGTCGCGAACGCGCCGCCCAGCTCGCGGCGCAGCTCCGGGTGGTTGTAGACCTCGCCGTTGTAGACGAGCAGCGTCCCGCGCTCGCCGCGCATCGGCTGCCAGCCGCCCGGCACGTCGAAGATCGCGAGGCGGGTCGAGACGAGGCCGGCGCCACCCTCGCGCGCGAGTCCCCACCCGTCGGGGCCGCGATGGCGCAGCGCGCCGGCCATCCGCCGCAGCGCCTCCTCCGCGACCGGGGCGTCGGCGTCGGCGCGCACGATGCCGGCGATCCCGCACATCAGTCGAGCGTGACGGCCGCGGCGTGCAGGTAGCGCGTGGCGACGCGGCGACGGCCGATCTCCCAGTAGGCGGCCTCGACGTCGTCCGGCGTGAGGCCGACGCGTGGCGCCAGCTCGCCGGCGGGCACGTCCGCGTCGCGCGCCCACACGAGCAGGTCCATCCGCTCGTACGGATGGCCGAAGTAGAACTCCTCCTGCGTCTGCGGCAGCGAGAAGGTCTCGGTCGTCGGCGCGCGCCGCGCGATCTCGTCCGGCAGGCCAAGCGCCTGCGCGAGCGTGTAGACCTGCGTCTTGTAGAGGCGTGCGATCGGCTTGACGTCGGCGAGCCCGTCGCCGCCCTTGACGAAGAAGCCCTGGTCGTACTCGAGCAGGTTCGGCGTGCCGAGCACCGCGTAGCCGAGCTGGTCGGCCCACGTGTACTCGATCAGCTTGCGCACGCGCTGCTTCATGTTCGTCGCGGCGATCAGCGCGCGGTAGGCGGCCGACGGCAGCGCCCGCCGCTCGGTCGAGCCGTCGGGCCGCTCGACGACGAGCGAGAAGGTGATCAGCGCGCCGGTCGGCGCCGAGCGCACGAGCTTGTGACGCCAGCTCGGCTCGTAGTCGGGGAAGACGCTGCGGATCGCCGCATCGCGGCGGCGGTAGCAGCCGAGCGCCTCGAGCGCCGCCGTGATCGGCTCCTCCTCGGTCGGCGCGCCGAGCGCCTGCGCCAGCTCCAGGCCGAGGTCGGATGCCGCGTCGCCGATGTCGCGCTCGGGCAGGCGCAGCAGCAGCACACGCTGCGGGCCGAGCGCGCGCACCGCGAGCGCCGCGACGACGCCCGAGTCGACCCCGCCCGAGACCGCCACGACCGCGCCGCGCCGGCCCAGCTCGCGCACGGCCGCGCGCGTGCAGTCGGCCAGCCGCGCGATCGTCGCGTCGGCGTCGAGCGCCAGCGGATCCCCCGATCCACGATCCCCCATGTTTCGGACCATAGCGGGCGGCGCGCCCGCTGTGGCGCTCAGCGGATCAGCACGACCTCGACGCCCACGTCGACCTTGCGCCAGTCGCGGTCGGCGGTGTGCGCCGGCACGTCAAGCCGCCGCGCGAGCGCGAGGCAGGCACGGTCGGCCAGCGAGAGGCCGACTCTCCGCGTCGGTTGCCAGAACTCGGCGACGACATCGGCGTCTTCCGCTGTGAAGCTCTCGATCCCGATCCCGAGCGCCTCGACGCTTTCGCGCTTGTCGGCGGTGCCGAGGCCGTGGGCGCGATAGCGCTGGAGCACTTCCGCCCAGTTGACGGTGGAGATGACTGCTCGGCCGAGCAGTCGCTCGACCATTTCGGCGCCCGGCTCTCCCCGCAGCAGAGCGATCAGCGCCGAGGCGTCGAGGACGGCATCAGGCATCGCGCTCCAGCTCGGCCGCCTCTCGTCGAGCCTCACGACGACGCTCGGCGAGGAGCTCGTCGACCATGCTCGTCCCGGATTGCGTCGCTCCACGCAGCTCGGAGCGCAAACGGTCGAGGATCTCGTCCCCCCGCTCGAGCACAAGGCGGCGCGACTCGACGCGCGCCAGCACCGTCTCACCGGGCTCGAAGCCCAGCTCGTGGCGCATCTCGGCCGGGATCACCACCCGACCCTGCGGGCCGATGCGGAGTGGGACTGCGCGGGATTGGCGTGCCATCTCGCAAGGAGTGTGGCACGTCGGGGTGCCTGTGGCAAGTGCTCAGGTCCGTGCCAGCTCGCGCCGGGAGCGGACGCCGAGCTTGCGGTAGATCGCGCGTGCGTGGGTGCGGACCGTCTCGACGCCGATGTGCAGCTGGGCGGCGATCTCGCCGTTCGAGCGGCCGCCCTGCAGCAGCTCGAGCACGGCCGCTTCGCGCGGGGTCAGCAGCTCCGGTCCGCTCGGCGGCAGCGCGTCGTCGGCGCCCTCCGTGCCGGTCTGGCGCAGCACGTGCAGCCCGCGCGAGGCGAGGTGGATGGCGCTCAGCACGTCGCGCGCCTGCGTCTCCTTCGAGAGGCAGGCGGTCGCGCCGAACGCGAGCATCTGGTTGCACTCGGCCGGCGAGGGACGGTTCGCGAGCACGACGAGGTGCGTGTCGGGGTGCGTCGCGACCAGCTCGCGCACTTCGAGCGGCGTGCGCAACGAGCCGTAGTTGAGCAGCGCGACCTGCGGACGGTGCTTCGCGATCGCCGACACGAGCCGCTCGTGCGGGACGCCGCGGGCGCGCAGCTCGAGGTGCTCGTCCTCCTCGATCAGCACCTGCAGGCCGCGGTCGACGAGGTCCTCGAAGCGGGCGAGGACGACGCCCACGCGTGTGGACACGACCACCACGCGCCGGATCCTAGCGTGCTGCGGGTGACCTGCGTCTCACCCGGACCTCCCCCGGGAGGTCCCCCGAAGATCACCCGCGACAGGGGACGACACGGCGGGCGACGGCAGCGAAGATGCCGATCACGGCGGCAGGGGTCACACACCAACCGCCGTGAACCACCCCGAGCGAGGCTGGTCCCCCCTCCCTCCTCTCGGGGTGCGTCGCCCGGGCTCGGCCACCCTCCCCCTGGCCGGGCCCGGGCCTCCCCCGTCAGCGACGGGGGTGCGCTCAGGCCGGCGCGGGCGCGGCGACGACGGCGCTCGACCAGTCGATCACCGACGTCGGCTTGACGACGTGCTTGCTCATGCCGAGCTGCTTGGGCTCCAGCCCGAGCGCGAGGCCGACGAGCTGCGGCAGGTGCAGGACCGGCATCTTGAGGTCGTCTCGGCCGACGGCCTTCGAGGCGAGCGGCTGCTGCAGGTCGAGGTTGAGGTGACACAGCGGGCACGGCACGACGAGGCAGTCGGCCTCGGCGTCCTGCGCGTCCGACAGGTGGCGACCCGCCTGCTTCAGCGACGCCTCCTTGTTCATCGTGATGATCGGGAAGCCGCAGCACTTGTGGATGCCGGCGTAGTCGATCACCGTGCCGCCGAGCGCCTCGATCACCCAGTGCAGGTAGTGGTCGCGCGGACGGTCCGCGTCGATCCCGAGGCGGTCGGTCGGGCGCACGATGTAGCAGCCGTAGAAGGGGCCGACCTTGAGGTTCGTGAGCGGGCGCTTGACCTTCTTCTTGAGGTTCTCCAGGCCGATCTCCTCGACCAGCAGCCACAGGAAGTTCTTGTTGGTCAGGCCCTTCTCGTAGGAGAGCCCCTCGCCCGCCAGCGTCCCGTTGACGTGGGTCCGATATTCGGAATTCGCGTCCAGGCGCTCCTGCGACTCGCTCTGCGCGCCCTGGCAGGTCGAGCAGATGTTCATCATCAGGTCGGCGCCCTGCACCGCCTGCGCCAGCGCGAAGGTGCGCGCGTTGAGCGTGTCCGCCAGCTCCTGCGAATGCTCGGCGATCACGCCCGCGCCGGTGCAGCAGGCACGGTCGAGCTCGACCAGCTCGATGTCGAGCAGCGGCGCGACCGCCGCCATCGAGCCGTGCAGCTCAGGGGTGAAGCCGCGGCTCACGCAGCCGGGCCAGTACGCGACCTTCATGCGGACTCGCTTTCGCTCGCGGCCGTGGGCCGGTTCGGATCGGGGCCGGGCGCGGACGGCATCCCGTCGCCGGCGCCGACGGCGGCCGGCACGGCCTCCGCCGGGGCGGCCTCGTCGTCGTCTTCGTAGCCCGAGATGTAGAGGTTCAGCTCGTAGCGTCTGTCCTTGCCCTCGACCTTCTCGTAGATCGCCTTGACCGCCTTCAGGTCGGCCTTCGGGATTCTGTGGCCGAGCATCGCCTTCTTCACCGTGAACTTGCCGGTGGCGAGCCCGCGCGCGAGGACCGGCAGCGACTCGAGCAACTGCTGGCCGGCGGCCGGGTGGAACTTGCCGAACCACGAGTCGCCACCGTAGGAGCGCGGCAGCAGCTCGGCCTCGTGCAGCAGGCCGTAGTCGCGGATCAGCGAGACGAACGCGCGCTCGTGGCGCTCGCCGTTGTTGCGGTCGACGATGTGGTGGTCGTTGCCGGCGATGCGGCGCAGACGCATGATCTGGCTCATCGGCGCGACGCCCTTCGGGCAGGCGTCGATGCACGTGAAGCAGTGGGTGCAGTCGTAGATGCCGTGCGGGTCCTCGGCGAGGTCCTTGAGGCGCTCGTACTGCTCGGCGTCGCGCGGGTCGCCGACGAAGCGGTACGCCTTCGCCGAGGCGGCCGGACCGACGAACAGCGGGTCGACTTCCATCGAGAGGCAGTCGGACACGCACGCGCCGCACTGGATGCACGCCATCGTCTGCGTGACGTCGACCATGTTCTCGTGCGGGACGATGTACTCGCGCTCCGGCACCGGCTGCTTGTTGATCAGCCACGGCGTGACACGCTGGATCTTCTTCCAGTGGACCGCGTCCATGTCGACGATCAGGTCCTTGATGACGGGCATGTTGCCCATCGGCTCGACGAGGATCGTCTTGCCGTCGGCGTTGACGCCGGTCTTCGCCGCCTTGTCCAGGTGGGTGTGGCAGGCGAGGCCCGGTCTGCCGTTGATGCGCACCCCGCACGAGCCGCAGATCGCGGCACGGCAGGAGCAGCGGATGCCGACCGACCCGTCCTGCTCGGCCTTCACCTTCAGGATCGCCTCGAGCACCGAGCGGTGCGGCTCGAGGTCGACCTGGAACTCCTCGTAGTAGGGCGCGTCGCCCGCCTGGGGGTCGTAGCGCCGCAGCTTCAGCGTGTACTCGGCCATGTCAGCTCATTTCTCCTAGTACGTCCGCTCCTGCGGCTCCCAGCGGGTCATCGTCACCGGCGCGGTCCCGAGGCTCGGGCCGTCACCGTTGAGGGACACGGTGATGTGGTGCAGCCATTCGGCGTCGTTGCGCTCAGGGTAGTCCGTGCGGAACTGCGCGCCGCGCGACTCTCTGCGCTCCTGCGCCGCGACGACGATCGCCTCGGCCACGTCGAGCATGTACCCGAGCTCGACCGCCGCCAGCACGTCCTGGTTGAAGACCGTGCCCTTGTCGTCGATCGCGGCGTTCGGCGCCTCGTCCTTGAGCCGGCGGACGATCTCGAGCGCCGTCGCGAGGCCGTCGGCGTCGCGGTAGACGGCGACGTATCTGTTCATCGTCTCGCCGAGCTCGTTCTTGATCTCGGAGATGCGACGGCCGCCGGTCGGCCGGTTGAGGATGCCGTCGATCTCGCCCTGCGCGTCGTTCAGCACGCTGACGGGTGATCTCGGCATCGCCGTGCCGCGCGCGCGCTGGGCCGCGTGGTCGCCCGAGCGGCGCCCGAAGATCAGCGTGTCGAGCAGCGAGTTCGCGCCGAGGCGGTTGCCGCCGTGGACCGAGACGCAGGCGACCTCGCCGGCGGCGTAGAGGCCGGGGATCGACGTCTGGCCGTCGTAGTCGGTCTTGACGCCGCCCATGATGTAGTGCATTCCCGGGCGGATATGGATCGGCTCGCGCGTGATGTCGACGCCGGCGAAGTCCTTGCCGATGTTGACGATCTCGCGCAGCGCCTCGAGCGTGCGCTTGCGCGGGACCTTCGTGATGTCGAGCGCGATCGTGCCGTCGGGGAAGCCGCGGCCCTCGTTGATCTCCGTCTGCTCGGCGCGCGAGACGACGTCGCGCGAGGCCAGCTCCAGCTTGTTCGGCGCGTACTTCTCCATGAAGCGCTCGCCGAGCGCGTTGTAGAGATGCGCACCCTCGCCGCGGGCGCCCTCGGTGATCAGGAAGCCGTTCTCCGCGAGCGTCGTCGGGTGGTACTGGATCATCTCCATGTCCATCAGCGGCGCGCCGATGCGGTACGCCTGCGCGATCCCGTCGCCCGTGCAGATGAGCGCGTTCGTGGTCGGCTTGAACGCCTGGCCGGCGCCGCCGGAGGCGAGGATCACCGACTTCGCGTTGAAGACCTCGAGCGCGCCGGTGCGGATGTCGCGCGCGACGCAACCCACGCAGGCGCCGCTCTCGTCCTGCAGCAGCTGGGTCGTGAACCACTCCTCGTAACGCGAGATGCGCTCGCCGTGCATCATCAGGCGCTCGTACAGCACGTGCAGGATCGCCTGCCCGGTGATGTCGGCGACGTAGTACGTGCGCGCCTGCGACGCGCCGCCGAACGCGCGCGTGCCGAGGTGGCCGGTGCCGTTGCGGTGGAAGGTGACGCCGGCGTGCTCGAGCCAGAGGATCTCGTCAGGCGCCTCGCGGCACATGATCTCGATCGCGTCCTGGTCGCCGAGGTAGTCGGAGCCCTTGACGGTGTCGAACGCGTGCGACTCCCACGAGTCCTCGGGGTTGAGGGCGGCGTTGATGCCGCCGGCCGCGGCGACCGAGTGGGAGCGGACGGGATGAACCTTGCTGAGGATCGCGACCGACGCCCCGGCGTCGGCGGCCGCAAGAGCGGCGCGCTGGCCAGCGAGGCCCGCGCCGATGATGAGGACGTCGTGAGCTGGCATATGCCGCGATCCTATCGCCGCATTCTGCGGCTTGATCTCCGACCGCTACGACTGGAATTGGCCGGCGCGCAGCGCGCCCAGCGGCGGGCGCTCCTCGACCGCGACGCCGGTCGCGGCGAGCGTCCCGTCGGGCGCCGGACGCACGAGCTGCGCGAGGGCGGCCGCGACGTCGTCGCCGTGGATGCGACGCTCGGCCGCGATCAGCACCGCGTACGCCATCGCGCTGAGCGCGTGCAGCGGCTGGTGGGCGTTGCGGCGGGTGCCGAGGTCCACCTGCGCGAGCGCGTCGAGGCCGGCGGCGCGCAGCGCGTCGATCAACAGCGCGATCTCGACGCCGTAGCCGACCGGGAACGGAAGCTGCTCGAGCAGGACGCGGCGGCCGGCCATCTCGCCGGCGAGCGGCTGGACGATCCCGGCCAGCTCCGGCACGTGCAGGTTCAGCAGCGGGCGCGCGAGCAGCTCGGTGACGCGGCCGCCGCCCTCCGGGACGACGTGGTCCGCGATCGTCAGCGGGCGGCGGTAGGCGCCCTTCACGAACGCCACGTCGTCGTCCGTCAGCAGCGGCCCGAGCAGCCCGAGCGCGAAGCGCGGGTCGAAGCCGTCGCTGTCGGCGTCGAGGAACGCGACGACGTCGCCGCTGGTCGCGTGCAGCGCGCGCCACAGCGCGTCGCCCTTGCCGCGCGCCGGCCCATGCTCGGCGAGGATCTCCGACTCCTGCACGACCGTCGCGCCGGCCGCGGCGGCGATCGCCGCAGTGCCGTCGGCGGAGGCGGCGTCGACCACGACCAGCTCGTCGAGCAGGCCGGCGTCGCGCAGCGGCACGAGCGCGGCGACGGTCGGGCCGATCGTGCGCGCGACCCGGCGCGCCGGCAGGACGACGCTGACGCTCGTCGCGCCCTTCGCGGCAAGCAGGCGGTCGAGCGAGAAGTCGCCGGCGGCGTAGGTGCGGCGCGCCAGCCAGTCGGCGACGGTGGGGATCGCGCTCATCGCCGCCACGGTACCCTTCCGCGCAGCGCCAGCGCACTCGGAGAGGTGCCGGAGTGGTTGAACGGGCGCGACTGGAAATCGCGTAACGGGGGTTGACCTCGTTCGGGGGTTCGAATCCCCCCCTCTCCGTACCGATCGGCCGGCCGGCGATTACCGTTATACTCGTCGAGTATGACTGGACGGATCGGCGCCAAGGGGCAGGTCGTCATCCCCAAAGCGCTGCGCGATCGGGCGCATGTGCAGCCAGGCGACGAGGTCGACTTCGAGCTCGACGATGACCGGATCACGCTCGTGGTACGTCGGCAGCGGGCGCGGCTGGGTGGCCGCTTCGCGGGCAGCGGGATGGCCGCACGGCTGCTCGAGGACCGGGCGAGCGAGCCGCGGTGAGCGCCTGTCTCGACTCCTGGGCGATCCTCGCGTGGCTCGATGGGGAGGAGCCAGCGTTCTCCCGCGTCGAGAAGCTGATTGACGAGCGCCCCGTGGCGAGCTGGATGAACCTCGTGGAGGTGTACTACCGCGTCGAGCGCGACCACGGCCGCCTCGCCGCCGACGACACGCTCGCGCAGCTGCGCGGCGTCTTGTCGCTTGATTTGCCCGGGACGGCCCGCATGGTCGAGGCGGCACGGCTCAAGGCGCGTGCGGCAATCGCGCTCGGCGACTGCTTCGCGGTCGCGACGGCTGCCGCCCACGGCGCCATTCTCCTGACCGGGGATCCAGAGATTCTCGAGCTCACCGGGTCGCCGTGCGCGACCGAGGATCTCCGCCCATGATCACGCGGCGCGTGTCTCAAGCGCCGACAACCGACTTACGTTCCGTGGCACACGCCATAGCATGGTCCGGTGCCCCTCGACCTGCTGCGCGCGACCGGGCACCCCGGACCCCCGACACCACTCACGGCATCAGCGCATTGCCGTCTGAGCCGATCGCGCGAGGCTGCGGTAGCGCGCGCTCGTGACCGCCGGCCAGCCGGCTCCATCAGGAGTTCGATGACGCGGTCGAGGTTCGAACGTCGTCCCCGACTCTCCGTCGTCGGGCCGCACTGCGAGGCAGCGCGCCGACGCGCCAGCTCCTATCACCGGACCGGTAAAGCGTTTGCAAAGCGGCGTGTTCGAGTACGAACATCGCGTTCGCTAGCATGAGGCGCTGCCTCCAGGCGGCACCGGCAACGAGTGTCCGCGGGAGGCCAGCGCTCCCCCGCATGAACGTCCGAGTCAACGACATCGCGGTCGCCAACCCGGCGTCCTCCTACACGCAGGAGCAGATGCTGGAGCTGCTCGGGCTCGCGGACGACGACTTCGCGCAGATGATCTTCGGCAGATGCGGCGTCGAGCGGCGGCACTTCGACCTGACGCCCGACATGCTCGGCACGACGCTGCAGGAGCGCACCGCCCAGACGGAGGAGCAACTGCTGCGGATGGCGACGCAGGCGGTCGACCGGCTCGAGCTCGACCCGGCCGCGATCGGCACCGTGGTCACCGCCACCTACTACTCGCTCGGCGGCCCGACGCTCGCGCACAAGCTGATCGAGCACTACGACATGGACCGCGCGACCGACAAGTACCACGTCGTCGGGGTCGGCTGCGCGAGCGCGGTGCCGCTCTGCAAGATCGCCTCGCAGTCGATGCGCGACCACCCTGGCAAGCACGCGCTGGTCGTCGCGGCCGAGTCGATCACCGGCTTCCTGACCGCCGTCGAGGAGGACGACGAGCAGGTCAAGACGATCGGCTCCTCGCTGTTCGGCGACGGCTGCGCCGCGGCGGTGCTGACGAACGGCGCGAGCACCGCCGGGCCGGCGATCCTCGCCGCGCGCCAGCACCAGATCGAGAACACGCTCGGGACGGTGCACTTCCGCCTCGACGCCGACGACAGCTTCATGCAGATCGGGCGCGAGCTGCCGAAGCTCGCGAGACGGCGGCTGCTGGAGCTGGTGACGGACTTCCTGGCCGAGACGGGAACGGAGCGGGACGCGATCGACCACTGGGTCGTCCACCCGGGCGGCCGCGGGATCATCGACGGCGTGCAGAGAGGGCTGGGCCTGAGCGACGACGACGTCGCGATCAGCCGGGACGTGCTGGCGCGCTTCGGCAACATGGGCACACCCAGCAGCTTCTACGTGCTGCGCGAGACGATCGCGCAGCGCGCGCCGCAACCCGGCGAGCGCGGGCTGGTTGTGACGATCGGGCCCGGCGTGACCGTCGGGTTGATGCTGCTGAGCTGGTAGCCGCGCGGCGTTCGCCGCGGCGGTGCGGACCGACGAAGGGAGACGCAGTGGCGGACGTGCAAGTGATCGGGGCGGGCTTCGGCCGCACCGGGACGTGGTCGCTGAAGGCGGCGCTCGAGCAGATCGGCTGCGGCCCCGCGTTCCACATGATCGACCTGATGCCGCACCCCGACCGCGCGCCGATGTTCCTGGCCGCGCTGCGGGGCGAGGAGGTCGACTGGAACGCCGTCTTCGACGGCTACTGCGCGACGGTCGACTGGCCGGGCTGCACCTTCTACGACCGCATCCTCGCCGCGTACCCGGACGCGAAGGTGATCCTGTCGGTGCGCGATCCGGAGAAGTGGTACGCGAGCGCCGAGAGAACGATCTACGCGCTGAAGGAGGCAGCGGCGCGCGGCGAGCTGGAGGGCGACGGCCCGGCTGCGCCCCCGGAGGTGCTCGGGATGATCAAGCAGCTGATCTGGGACACGACGTTCGAGGACCGCTTCGCCGAAAAGGACTTCGCGATCGAGGTCTTCAACCGGCACAACGAGCGCGTGAAGGAGACGGTGCCGGCCGAGCAGTTGCTCGTGTACGAGATCCAGCAGGGCTGGGAGCCGATCTGCTCGTTCCTCGGCGTGGACGTGCCCGAGGAGGAGTTCCCGCATCTGAACGACGCCGAGTCGTTCCGCAAGATGTTCGGGGTGCCGGCGGGGGCGTAGCGCTCGTTGGGCGGGGCGGCCGGCTGGTTGCGGCCGCCCCGGCGGCGGAGTCCGACGATGCGAGGGTCTCGCATCGGGGAGACCGGCTGACGGCGGCTCCGCTTCGCCCTGACCGCCCGGCCGTCGGCTAACCGACCGCCGAGTTGCCAGACCGGTTTTCGGTCGGTAGGCTGGTCCTGCTTCGGGGGTCGCTGAACCAGCGACCCCCGGTGCGGCGCCCGCTGCTCGGGCGTCAGGTGGGGAAATCGTTGTGCGCGGGGGTGACTGCATTCGCATGCGCGCCCCTGCGCTCGTTCATGCCGTCGCGACAGCCTGCTGCAGCGACCGCCGGCGAACGGTCGCCGCAGCGGGCTGCGCCCCAATCCGATTGGAGGGATGTCGATGCGGACACGCAGCAAGCTCCTGCTCGCCACGCTCACCGTCGCCGTGATGTTGGCCTCGGCTGTCGCCACAGCAAGCGCGGGGCGACTCTCAGTAAGCGAAGCGAGGTTCAGAATAACCTGGTCGAGCCTTGAATTGTCCGGCTTTGCCACAAACGTCAGGTGCGCGCTGACACTCGAAGGGTCGTACCACAGCAGGACGTCGGCGAAGACGGCGGAAGCGCTAGCGGGGTATATCACCGGGGCAACTGTCAGGCACCCCTGCACGGGCGGTGAAGCGTGGGCGTTCAACGGGACGGAAAACCTAGAAGGGACGACCCTGGCCAACAGCCTACCTTGGCACATCCGCTATGAATCGTTTAGCGGAACTCTACCCAACATAACGGAAATTACAGACAAACTCGTCGGTGCGAGATTCCTAATCAAGGCCACGTTCCTCGGCATCACCATCAGGTGCGTGTATACGACGACTGCGACGGAACCGGCGCACGGGCCGACGAGGCGTGACATCACGAGCAGGACGCTGACGAGCCACAGAGCCGAAGGGTCGATAAGGTCGGAAACCGGCGGCTGCCCAACCGGCACGTTCTCGGGAGAAGGGCCGATCACCACGCCCGCCGGGGCGAGGATCACCGTCACCCTAATATAGGAAATCGCGTGCGGGCCGGCCGCGACGGGTCGGCCCGCTACACCGCAGTCCGTCTTTCGGCGCGGCGTCGTTGGGGCGCCGTGCCGAAGACGTGGTCCCAGAAGGGGGCGCTGACGCCGTAGCCGGTGTCGCCGTCCTGGAAGTGGTGGCGCATGTGCAGCTCGTGGAGCATGCGCGGGACCCAGGCTCTCGGCCGGCGGCCGCCGGGGAGGTGGTGCACGTAGTAGTGCAGCATGTCGTACGCCAGGTAGCCGCCCCAGAAGCCCGCGGCGAACGGCAGCGCGCGCGTGTCGCCCAGCACCAGCACGAACAGGCCGTAGAACAACGCCGCGAGCGGGATGCTCACGGACGGCGGCATCACGAGCCGCAGCGGGTCGTTCGGGTGGTCGTGGTGGACGCCGTGGATGATCCAGTGCAGCCGCGCGCCGATCCCGTCGTGCGGCTCGAAGTGGAAGACGATGCGGTGCAGCCAGTACTCGGTCAGCGTCCAGAAGAGGTAGCCGCCGAGCGCCCACAGCAGCGCCTCGCCGGCCCCCATGCGGCCGAGCGCGGTCACCAGCACGACGACGATGGCCGGCACGAAGACGAACAGCGGCACGCTCCAGTGCACGCGCGAGAGCTTGTCGAGCAGGCTCGACTCGAACATGCGCGGCGACGCGCGCAGGACGTCCGCGCGCTTCATGCCTGCCAGGTCAGCGCGCCGGGGGTAGCTCGCCATGGCGCCTAGGTTACTCGGCCGCTCGCGTTCCTCAAGGCGGTCCGCACCGCTCAGGAGGCTTCGGGCGAGCCCTCCTCGGCGCTGGTCGCGAACACGATGTGACGCCGGCCGAGCGCCACGTAGTCGTGTCGCGTGCACGGGCGCGCGGGCTCGTCGAGCGAGGCGACCTCGACGTCGGTCAGCGCGAGGAACTCACGCTCGCCCGCGTTGAGGTGGTCGGTCAGCCGGCTGCGGTAGCCCTCGGCCGGCATCCGCACGGTGCCGGTCAGCCGGTATCGCGCGGTCTCGACGACGATCCGCTCCTCGCGCTGGTTCATGCGCGCGACCTTAGCGGACGGCCGCCTGCAATCCGGGGTAGAGTCGGGGAACATGCGTGTTCACCGAGTCATCGGAATCGCCGCCGCCGCGCTCGCCCTGCTCCCGGCGAGCGTCGCCGCCAGAACGGTCGTGACGCTCGACGGCGTCGCCACCCCGCCGATCGGCGACTTCACGCTGACGCCCAGGACGCTCAGCCTGACGATCGACGCGAGATTCGCCAGCGACGTGGCCGACGAATTGCCGGGGACCGTCTCGAGGGCGGTCATCTACTTCCCGCACGGCCCGCGCGTGAACGGCCGCCTGTTCCCGAGCTGCGACCCGCGGCGGCTGCGCAGACTGCGCGGCTCCCCGCGCGCGTGCCCGCGTGGCTCGCGCCTCGGCGGCGGCACCGCGATCGGCGCCTCGCCGCAGTTCGGCAGCGGCGTGCGCGAGCGACTGCAGGTCGACATGTACAACGGCAAGGGCGGGCGCAGCATCGTGTTCATGCTGCGCGGCTTCAGCCCGGTGCTGATCTCGGGGATGATCGTCGCGCCGTTCACGGCGCTGCACGGCGGCAGATGGGGCTACCGGCTGACGATGAACGTGCCGCACGGCCTGCAGGAGATCGCCTCCGACATCTTCGCCTCGCTGCTCGACTTCAAGGTCAAGGCGGGCGGCAACGTCGTGCGCGGCGGCCACCGCTACGGCTACATCGAGGCGCTCGCGTGCCCGCCGGGCGCGCTCGTCCCGCTGCGCGGGGTCTTCTCGTTCCGCGGCGGCGAGTCGACGACGACCGACTCGTACATCGCCTGCGGGCACAGATAAGGTCCGCACGAGCAGGGCAGTCGAAGCCGAAGGGGGATCGGCGATGGCGAGCGGGGACCAGATCGACGCGTGGATCGGGCGGCTGCGCCTGATTCCCGACAGCGCACGCCAGTTCGCCGTCGCGCGCGAGCAGGCCGAGCGCGAGTTCGGCTTCGACGCCGACGCGCTCGGCGAGCTGGTCGCGCGCGGGCTGCCGTGCGCGCAGGACGGCGACGGCCCGCTGTTGTGGGCGACCGACCTGCAGTACCTCAGCCTGCGGCTCGACCGCGGGGCCGTCTACCAAGGCGTCCTCAACCGCTGGGCGAGCGCGTTGGCGAGCTTCTCCGCACGCGCGCAGACGCCGGTCGCGATCCGCTGTCGCGCGTACGCGCCGGCCGGCACGACGGTCGAGCTGCTCGCACCCGGAGGCGAGCGCGTGCGCGCGCAGGCCGGCGCCGGCGGCGCGCCGCTCGGCTTCGAGGCGACGATGCGCGGGGAGCTGCCGCCGCTGCCCGCTCCGCTTGCGCGCACGCTCGGCGAGGTGCTGGCGGACCTCGCGGCGCACGACTTCTGCTGGCTGCGCCCGCCGCTCGAGGCCGACCTCGCGTTCGTGCGCGCGACGCGGCTGGCGAACTGCCGCTCGACCGCCGGGCTGCTGGTCGAGGAGGCGCCACGGCTCGGCGTCGAGGCGCGGCTCGTGCACGGGCTGCTGCTGGCGCCGCCGTACTCGACGCCGCACAACTGGGCCGAGGTGCGGACCGACGACGGCTGGGTCGCGCTCGACCCGCTGCTGCTCGGGCTGCTGGCGCGCTTCGCCGGGCTCGACGCCGCCGCCTGGCCGCCGGAGCGCTCGCCCGGCGCGATCCTGCTCGGTCTGACGGAGCCCGGCACGCCGCTCGTGCGCGACGCGGCGAGCGGCGCGCCGCTCGAGGCGACGTTCCTCACGAGGCCGCTGGTGGAGCCGGAGGATCGATAGACCGGAGATTGGTACGATGACCCTCAGGCGGCGACCGCGCTTGGGGGAAGGCAAGTGGGAGCAGGCACCGCGGCCGTCGATCCCGCGCTGCGCGCCATCTGGGCCGAGGTGCTGGGCGTCGACGCGCCCGACGTCGACGACGACTTCTTCGCGCTCGGGGGCAACTCCCTGCTCGCGACGCAGATCACCGCGCGCGTCGCCGACGTGCTCGGCGTCGAGGTCGCGCTCGACGCGCTGTTCGAGGCGCCGACGCTCGGCGAGTACGCCGAGCGGGTGCGCGCGGCGGCGGGCGGGGGCGGCGGCGCGGCGGGCGCGGGCGCGGAGAGCGCGAGCGACGCGCGTAGGCGCGGTGGTCTGCGCGGGCTGCTGCGCGGGCGACGGGACGGCGGGCGGGCGGGTGATGCGGCAGCGGGGCATGCGGCTCCGGCCGCCGGCGGCGAGGCGGGCGCGAGGCGCCGGCGCGACGAGGCGCGACCCGACGCGCTGTCCGAGCTGGAGTCCTCCGCCTGGTCGGTCCAGCGCTACCAGCCGAACCTGCACCCGCATGTCGGCAGGGTCTTCACGCTCCACGGCGCGCTCGACGTCGAGGCGCTCGAGCGCGCGTTCACGACGCTCGTCGCCCGCCACGAGCAGTTGCGCACGAGCTACCCGCTCGACGGCCACCGGCCGTGCGCGCGCGTGCATCCGGCCGAGCCGGTGCGGATCGAGCAGCTCGGCGGCGGCAGGCGGATGCGGGATGAGCAGGTGCGGGAGCTGGTCGGTGCGGCCTGGCGCGAGCCGTTCGACTACGAGCGCACGCCGCCGCTGCGGCTGCAACTGATCCGCACCGGCAGGACCAGCGCGGTGCTCGTGTTCCTCTTGCACGAGGTCGTCTGCGACGGCCAGTCGTACGACCTGCTCGTGCGCGAGCTGGGCGCGCTGTACGCCGCCGAGCGAGCGGGCGAGCCCGCGTCGCTGCCGGAGCCGCCGGGGCAGTACCGCGACGTCGTGCGCGCACACGGGCCGCAGCTCGCCGCACGCGACGCGCAGGCGGGGCGCGCGCACTGGCACACGGCGCTCGCGGGCGCGCCGCTCGCGCTGACGCTGCCGCACGACGAGCTGGGCGTCGAGGCGCCCGGCGCGCCGGCCGCCTACGCGCGCAGGACGGCCCAGCTCCCGCCGCAGCTCACCGGGCGCCTGCGCGCGCTCGCGCAGGCTGAGGCGGCGACCTCGTTCATGCTCCACCTCGCCGCGCTCTACGCGCTGCTGCACCGCTGGAGCGGCGAGACCGACCTGCTCGTCAAGTCGCCCGCCGCGAACCGCGCGCGCAGCGAGTGGGAGCGGATCGTCGGCTTCTACTCGATGATGCTGCCGCTGCGCGTCGCGCTCGACGACGACCCCAGCTTCCGCACGCTGCTGCGGCGCACGCGCGACGCGTCGCTCGCCGCCTTTCGCGACGCAAGCCTCGCGCCCGAGGACAACGCGGTGCGCGCGGTGACGGGCATGCGGGGGCTCGGCGGCTGGTCGGCGATGTTCCGCCTGTGGGACCCGACGAGCGAGCAGCCGCCCGAGCTGCCCGGCGTGTCTGCGAGGCACTACGAGGAGGACCGCGAGCAGGGCCGGCTGGTGCTGGTCGTGACCGAGCGCGCCGACGGGCGCGCGAGCGCGACGCTCAGCAGCTCCTCGGCGCAGCTCGACGCGCGCGCGCTCGGCGAGCTGCTGCGCCACTACGAGCGGCTGCTCGAGCAGGTGGCGGAGGACCCGGAGCGGCGCGTCGGCAGCGGCGTCGAGCTGCTGACCGCCGCGGAGCGCGACCGCCTCTCGGGGCGCGCGCCGGCGCGCGACGACGGCGCGCGCGGCGCCGGCCTGCACGGGCTCGTCGCGCAGGCCGCGCGGCGCGCGCCGGACGCGGTCGCGTACGACCCCGGCGCGGGCGGCGAGGCGTGGTCGTACGCACAACTCGACGCGCGCGCCGGCGGCGTGGCGGCGCTGCTGCGCGCGCGCGAGATCGGCCCCGGCGCGCGCGTCGGCGTGCGCCTGCCGCCCTCCGGCGCGCTGCTGGCCGCGCTGCTCGGCGTGCTGCGGAGTGGCGCGGTCGCAGTGCTGCTGGAGGACGGCGAGGACGCACCCGGCCCGCTCGCGGCGGTGCTCGACGCGCGCGTGGTGGCGGAGGCGGGCGCCGTGCCGGCGCCGCCCGGCGCCGGCACGGCGGACGGCGCCGTCGAGCCGGGGCAGGTCGCGCTGGTCGTGCGCACGGCCGGGACGGGCGGCGGCCCGCGCGCGGTCGAGCTGACGCACGCGACGCTGTGCCGCGCGGCGCAGCGCCAGCGCGACGCGCTGCGGCTGACGGCGGCCGACCGCGTCGCGTACGCGCCGGGACGCGGCGCGTGGTCGTGGGCGCTCGCGCCGTGGGCGGCGCTGGCGGCCGGCGCGACTGTGGTCGGGCCGGAGCGGATGCCGGCGAGCGGCTCGGCGCAGGCGAACGGCTCGGCGCAGGCGCGCGGCTCGGTGGAGACGAGCGGCGCCGTGGAGACGAGCGGCTGGCTGGAGGCGAGCGACGCGACCGTCGCCGCGCTCGACCCGCACCGCGCGAGCGCCGCGCTGGCGCAGCCGGCCGCGTTGCCGCGGACGCTGCGCGCGCTCGCCGTCCAGGGCGCCGGACCGCTCGCGGCGACGGCGCGCGAAGCGGCGGCGGGCGGGCGCGGGCGCCTCACGCTCCAGCGCTGGTACGGCGTGACGGAGCTGGGCGGCTTCGTGATGGCCGTGGGCGCCGGCGAGCCCGCCGGCGTGTGCGCGCGCGTGCTCGACCGCTACGGCAACGTCGCGCCTGCCGGCGTGATCGGCGCGCTGGAGCTGGACGACGGCTCCGGGCCGGTCGCGACCGGCGACCTCGCGCGGCGCGGCGCGAGGGGCGCACTCGAGCTGGCCGGCCGCGCGCAGGACGAGCTGCGCTGGCGCGGCGTGCGGCTGCGGCCGATCCTCGAGGACCTCGAGACCGCGCTCGCCGCCCATCCGGGCGTGGCGGCGGCGGCCGCCTGCTGGCACGCCGCGCGCGAGGCGCTCGTCGCGTGCGTCGTGCCGCTGGGCGCCCAGCCGCCCCCGGCGCAACTGGAGGCATGGCTGCAGCAGACGATGACCGACTGGATCCTGCCCGCCGCCTACGCGACCGTCGCGGCGATCCCGGCGCGCCCCGACGGGCGGCCCGACCGCGACGCGCTCGCGGCGCTGCCCGCGGTCGCCGAGGCGCTCGACGCGGCGGCCGGCGGATCGCCGCGCAGCGCGACCGAGCGCAGGATCGCCGCCGCCTGGACACATGCGCTCGGCGTGCGCGACCCCGGCGCCCACGACAACTTCTTCGCCGCGGGCGGCACGCTCGTGCGCGGCGTCGAGCTGGTCGAGCGGGCGCGCGCGGCCGGCGTGCCGATCGAACCGGTCGACGTGATGCTGCGCCCGACGATCGCGGAGCTCGCGGCGCTCGCCGACGGGCGCCGCGCATAGCGTCCGCAGCCGGCCGTTTCAGCGCGCGTCGCGCGGGTACTGGTGGGGCCATGGCCGGTGGCATCGCAATCCTTCTTCTCATCATCATCCTGCTCGTCGTGGGCGGGATCGCGCTCGCCCTCTACGGAACGGGCGGCTTCCTCTGGTGGCGCAAGACCGATCCGCGCGCGGACCGGGCCGACGTCCCGCCGGAGGGCCCGTCCGGCGACAGCGGGGAGCGCCGCCCGCAGCACACGCGCCCGCGGACGACCGCCCAGGAGCGGACCGACTTCGCCGGGCGCCACGCGCAGCACGGCTGACCGCGGCGGCTGAGCGCCGACAGCAAAGGAGCGGCTGTGTCCGCGCACGCGGCTGAGCTCGACACGATCGAGACGCGCATCCCCGCCCGCTTGGACCGTCTTCCGTGGGCGCGCTTCCACTGGCTGATCGTGATCGGCCTCGGGACCGTGTGGATCCTCGACGGGCTCGAGGTGACGATCGTCGGCGCGATCGCGAGCCGCCTCACGGAGCCGGGCAGCGGGATCAAGCTCGACGCCAGCATGATCGGCACCGCGGCCGCGTTCTACGTCGGCGGCGCCTGCATCGGCGCGCTGTTCTTCGGTCAGTTGACGGACCGCTTCGGCCGCAAGCGGCTGTTCCTCGTGACGCTCGCGCTCTACCTCGTCGCGACGGCGGCGACCGCCTTCGCGTTCGCGCCCTGGTACCTGTACGCGGCCCGCTTCCTCACCGGCGCGGGCATCGGCGGCGAGTACGCGGCGATCAACTCGGCGATCGACGAGCTGATCCCGGCGCGCGTGCGCGGGCGCGTCGACCTGATCATCAACGGCTCGTACTGGCTCGGCGCGGCGGCCGGCTCGGTCGCGGCGCTGTTCTTCCTCGACACGAGCATCTTCGCGACGAACGTCGGCTGGCGGTTGGCGTTCGGCGTCGGCGTCGTGTTCGGGCTCGCGATCCTGTTCGTGCGCCGCAACCTGCCGGAGAGCCCGCGCTGGCTGTTCATCCACGGCCGCGAGCAGGAGGCGGAGGAGATCGTCGGCCGGATCGAGGCGGAGGTCAGAGACGAGACCGGGCAGCCGCTGGAGGAGCCGCGCGACGCGCTCGTCGTGCGGCAGCGCAAGACGATCCCGTTCCGCACGATCGCGCGCACCGCCTTCCGCGACCACCGTCAGCGCACGTGGCTCGGGCTCGCGCTGTTCGTCGGCCAGGCGTTCATCTACAACGCCGTCACGTTCGACCTCGGCACGCTGATCTCGAGCTTCTTCGGCGTCTCGTCCGGCAACGTGCCGTACTGGTTCGCGGTCTTCGCGGTCGGCAACTTCCTCGGCCCGCTCACGCTCGGGCGGCTGTTCGACACCGTCGGGCGCAAGCCGATGGTGTCCGGCTGCTACCTCGGCTCGGCGGCGATGCTGACGCTCACGGCGGCGCTGTTCGTCGGCGACACGCTCACGATCGGCTGGTTCATGCTGCTGATCGGCGTGACGTTCTTCATCGCGTCGGCCGGCGCCAGCTCGGCGTACCTGACCGTCAGCGAGATCTTCCCGATGGAGACGCGCGCGCTGGCGATCGCCTTCTTCTACGCGATCGGGACGGCGGTCGGCGGCATCACCGGCCCGCTGCTGTTCGGCCACCTGATCGCGTCCGGCAGCCACAGCCAGGTCGCGTTCGGCTTCTACCTCGGCGCGGCCGTGATGGCGGTCGGCGGGGTCGCCGAGCTGCTGTTCGGCGTGCCGGCGGAGCAGAAGCCGCTCGAGCAGGTCGCGAGACCGCTGACGGAGCAGGAGGCGAAGCCCGCGCCCGCGCAGCGTGCGCCCGCGCGGCGGCGCGAGCGCTACCGGCCCGGCCCGGGCACCGGCTCCGCCGCCTCCTCCCCCGGCATGTGGGCCGCGGTGCCGTCGCCGCCGGTGCCGATGGACCGCGAGGTGGAGGCGATCGTGCGCGCGCTCGAGCAGAACGGCCCGACCGACCGCGGCGCGCTCGCGCGGCTCGTCGGGGCGCGCTACTGGGGCCCCGGCCGCTTCCGCGGCGCGCTCGTGCAGGCGCTGCTGGACCAGCGCGTCCGCCGCGTCGGCCGCGGGCGCTTCGACGCGATGGCGCACTGACGCCGTCCCGGCGCACGTTGCTTTCCAACGCGGCCGGCCGACGAAGCGCCATCTCTGACATGGATCCGCGGCCGCATGGGGACCTTCGAGTGTGTGGCGCACACGTCCGTCAAGCCGCTCGCCGCCGAGCCGCTGGGCCGCCGTGCCGAAGGAGAGGAGCTGCTCGCGCTCTATCACCGCACGAGGGACCCGCGCGCCCGCGACCGCGCGATCGAGCAGTACCTGCCGCTCGCGCGCCGGCTGGCTGCGCGCTACCACCACCGTCAGGAGCCGTTCGAGGATCTCGTGCAGGTGGCGAGCCTCGGGCTCGTGAAGGCGGTCGAGCGCTACGACCCCGACCGCGGGACGCGCTTCACGTCGTTCGCGGTGCCGACGATCTCGGGCGAGCTGCGGCGCCACTTCCGCGGCACCGCGTGGAACCTGCACGTGCCGCGCGGCGTGCAGGAGGACGCGCTCACGGTGCGCAACGCGATCAGCAGACTGACGCACCGCCTCGGCCGCTCGCCGCGCATCAGCGAGCTGGCAGCGGAGACCGGGCTCGACGCGGAGGCGATCAGCGAGGCGCTGCACGCGCGCGCGGTGCAGGCGACGGCCTCGCTCGACCAGACCGTCGGCGGAGCGGGCGACGAGGGCGACGCGACGCTCGGCGAGCTGATCGGCGCCGACGACGACGGCTTCGAGCTGGCCGAGCGCCAGGCGGACGTTGCGCCGCTGCTGCGCGCACTGCCACGGCGCGAGCGCGAGGTGCTGTTCCTGCGCTTCGCGCGCGACATGACGCAGAGCGAGATCGCCGAGCGGATCGGCTGCTCGCAGATGCAGATCTCGCGCATCCTGCGGCGCACGATCGGGCAGCTCAGCGAGCAGGCGGAACGGCCGGCGCCGTCCGGGGTCGGGCGTGCTCTGAGGTGAGCGAGGCGCGCTCATCGTTGGGCGGCGGCGCCTCGCGGGTACCCATAAGGGTCGATGACGGCCGCGACGACCGCGTCAGAGCGGACGATACGCCTGCTCGACTACGACCCTGAGCTGGGCGCGACGCTGCGCCCCGAGCGGCGCGAGGAGGCACGCCGCTCGGCGCAGGCGACGCTCGTCGAGATCGGGCGCGGGGTGCGCACCGCGCGCGAGCTGAGCGGGAACCGCGAGGCCGCGTACGGGGTGCTGCTGCTCGACGGCCTCGTGAACCGCGCCGTGGTGCTCGACGGCGTCGTCTCCGCCCAACTGCTCGGCCGCGGTGACCTCGTCCACGTGCGCGACCAGAGGGGCGAGCCGCTCGTCGAGACGGCGACCCGCTGGATCGTGCTGGAGCCGATCGCGGCGGCGCTGCTCGACGAGCGCTTCCTGCTGTCGGTGCGGCGCTGGCCGGAGGTCGTCGCCGCGCTGTTCGAGCGGCTCGCCGCGCAGGACGAGCGCCGCGAGATCCACCGCGCGCTGTCGCAGTTGCCGCGCGTCGAGGACCGCATCCACGCGCTGCTGTGGATGCTCGCTGAGCGGTGGGGCCACGTGACGCCACAGGGCGTCACGCTGCACCTGCGCCTGACGCACGAGCTGATCGGCCAGCTCGTCGGCGCCAAGCGCCCGACCGTCAGCCTCGCGTTAAAGGAGCTGGAGGAGCGCGGGACGGTCCACCGGCGTCCTGACGGCGGATGGTCGCTCGATCAGGCGTGGACCACGCCGCCGACCGGCGCTCCGGAAACGGCGGAAGGCGCCGGGATCGTGCCGGACGAGCGGCCCGCGTCAGCGCGCGGGGCACCCCTGCCGACGGCGCCGACTTCGGTGCGCACGGCGCCAGGCGCGGGCACCTGAGCTGCACCCGGCAGACGCCCGGCCGGCGGTCAGTCGACGAACTCGAACAGCGTCACGAGCGAGGTGACCTCGAACACCCGCTGCACCGCGAACGGCCCGCGCCGCAGCAGCAGCGTGCGGCCGGCGTCGAGCGCCCGCTCGCGCGCGCCCAGCATCAGCCGCAGCCCGGTCGAGTCCATGAACGCGAGCGCCGACAGGTCAAGCTCCAGCGTCGGCGGCTGCCGCTGCTCGGCGCGCGCGATCGCCGCTTCGGCGCGGGGCGCTGCGGCCACGTCCAGCTCGCCGATCAGCCGCACGCGCGCCAGGCCCTCGGCGCGCGCGACCTGGGCGACGAACGGCGCCAACGGCCCAGCTTGCACTTGCGTCATCTCCCGCCTGCCTTCCTGGTGTGGTGCCGGTCCGCTGCGTCCCCCGCTTCGGACACGCTACGCCGGGACCGCATGCCTGTGGGGGCGGCGTGCACCAAGAGGTTGGTTTCCAACCTGAAAGCTGCCGTTCGGCAGGCAATCGACGAGCCAGCCGATTCGACCGCTTTCCGGTTTGGGAATGCGCGGAGCGGGAAGGATCTCGCCGGCGAGCCCGACCCCCAGGTCGCCCCCCACGATCCGGGATCGCTTCCGTCCCCGGCCCTTCGCATCCTTCGTCGAAGGGCCGGGGACGTCCTCCCGGCGAGCGCACGGCGCAGTACTCTCCGTGCGGCCGGTGATGACGGATCGAGGAGACAGCATGAGCGAGCCGCAGTGGCCGCAGGCGGGCGAGCCGTTCGAGATGGCGGAGCGCCGCAACGGCGACGCGACGATCCTCGCGCTCAGCGGCGAGCTCGACTTCGCCACCGCCGACGCCGTGCAGGCGCGCCTCGCCGAGCTGCGCGACGCCGGCGCCGCGACGGTGCTCGACCTCGACCGGCTGACGTTCATGGACTCGACCGGCATCCGGCTGGTGCTGACCGCCTGCGAGGACGCGGAGCGGGGCGGCTGGAGCTTCCGCGTCACGCGCGGCTCGGAGCGCGTGCAGCGCGTGCTCGAGGCCGCGCAGGTGAGCGACCGGCTGCCATACGACGAGCCCACCTCGGCATGACCGGAGCGGCTCCCGTGCGCCGTCGCAGCCTGCCGCGGGACCCGACCGCCGCCGCGCTCGCGCGACGCGCCGTGGAGGCCGACGCCGCGGCGCTGAGCGCCGAGCAGCTCGACCTCGCGCGCCTGCTCGTGTCGGAGCTGGTGACGAACGCGGTGCGCCACGGCGCCGGCGAGCAGGTCGTGCTCGCGTCGTCGATCGACGACGCGCGAGCGCGCTTCGAGGTCCACGACGCCGGCACGCAACGACCAGCGCTGCGCGCGCCGCGCGGCGCGGCCGGCGGCTACGGGCTCAACCTCGTCGAGACGCTCGCGAGCCGCTGGGGCGCCGACGGCGACGCCGGCGTGTGGTTCGAGCTCGACCTGCCGCAGAACGGCGCGGCGGCGCCCCCGGCGGCGGCCGTGCACGATCGGCCGCCGATCGACGCGGCCGTCGCGCGCCAGCTCGGCACCGTGCTCGACGGGCTCGCCGAGGCGGTCACCGTCTCGGACGAGCAGGGCCGCACCGTCTACGCGAACGACGCCGCCGTGCGGCTGCTGCGCCTGACGGCCGAGGAGCGCGAGCGGGGCGCCGCCGGGCGCGAGCTGATGGAGCGCTTCGACGTCTACGACGAGCACGGCGAGCCGGTCGCGATCGAGGCGCTGCCCGGCTCGCGCGTGCGCGCGGGCGAGCACGACGCCGCGCCGATGCTCGTGCGCAACGTCGTGAAGGCGACCGGCGAGGAGCGCTGGCTGCTGAACAAGACGACGGCGCTGCGCGACGAGAACGGACGCGTGACCGGCGTCGTCAACGTGATCGAGGACGTGACCGAGGCCAAGCGCGCCGAGTTCGCGCAGCGGCTGCTCGCGCGGGCGAGCGACGTGCTGGCCTCTTCGCTCGACTACGAGGCCACGGTGCAGCGCGTCGCCGAGGTCGCCGTGCCGGTGCTCGCCGACTGGTGCGGCGTCGACGTGCCGGGGCCCGACGGCTACGCGAAGCTCGTCGCGCTCGTGCATCGCGACCCGCAGCTGGTCGCGCTCGCGAGACGCATGCGCGCCCGCTATCCGGTGCCGCTCGACCGCACCGACGGGATCGCGACCGTGATGCGCGGCGCCTCGCACTTCGTGCGCGCCGACGTCGGCGAGGAGGAGCTGCGGGCGTACGCGCAGGACGAGGAGCACTTCGAGATGCTGCGCGAGCTGGGCATGGCGTCCGTCGTGGTCGTTCCGCTCGCGGCGGGCGGGCAGAAGCTCGGCACGCTGATCCTCGCGCGCTCGACGCGCGGACGGCCGTTCGACGACGCCGACGTCGCGCTCGCCGAGGAGCTGGGCCGCCGCGCCGGCACGGCGATGCTGAACGCGCGCGCGTACACCGAGCGCGCGGCGATCGCGGCGACGCTGCAGCGCGGCCTGCGCCCGCCGGAGCTGCTGGCGCCCGCCGGCTTCGTCGTCGCGACCCACTACGACGCGGCCGGCGCCTTCAACGAGGTCGGCGGCGACTTCTACGACGCGTTCACGACCGCCGCCGGCTGGATGCTGGTGATCGGGGACGTCGCCGGGCACGGCGCCGAGGCGGCCGCGCTGACGGCGCTGGCGCGCTGGACGCTGCGCACCACGAGCCAGCTCACGCGCGACCCGACGCGCGCGGCGCGGCAGCTCAACGCGACGCTGCGCGACCTGCCGCAGCTGTCGCTCTGCACCGCCGTGTGCGCGCACGTGCGTGCCGACGGCGACACGATGGACGAGGTGACGGTGACGCTCGCCAACTGCGGCCATCCGCGCCCGCTGCTGGTGCGCAGGGGCCGCATCGAGGAGGTCGGCGAGGTCGGCCCGATGGCGGGCGCGTTCGACGACGGCGAGTGGCCCTCCGCCGAGGTGACGCTGCAGCCCGGCGACACGCTCCTGCTCTACACCGACGGCGTGCTCGACACCGTCGGCACGCGCGAGCGCTTCGGCGAGCAGCGGCTGCGCGCGGCGCTCGAGGCGGCGGCGCACGCCGAGCAGCCGAGCGCGCTCGTCGCGCGGCTGGCGGGCGCGCTCGAGACGTTCCGCGACGGCCCGCAGCGCGACGACACGGCGATCGTGGCGCTGCGCTTCACCGGCGTGCCGGCCGGCGCATACGAGGCGGCCGCGACGGGAACGTAGGTCGCGTGCCGCGCACGCGACGCGTCGACTGCTCGGGTCCGGGGATCGCCCGCGTGCGGCGCGGGCGCGGCTTCGCGTACGTCCATGCCGACGGCGCCCGCGTGATGGACGCGGCGACGATCGACCGCATCCGCGCGCTCGCGATCCCGCCCGCGTGGCGGGACGTGTGGATCTGCACCGACCCGCGGGGGCATATCCAGGCGACCGGGATCGACGCGGCCGGGCGCAAGCAGTACCGCTACCACGACGACTGGCGCAGACGGCGCGACCAGGCGAAGTTCGACGCGATGGTCGCGTTCGCGCAGGCGCTGCCGGCGCTGCGACGGCGCGTGGCGCGCGACCTCGCCGACGCCGACGACGGCGCCGGCGGGCTCGGCGAGGCGCGCGTGCTCGCGTGCGCGGTGCGGCTGCTCGACGTCGGGCTGTTCCGCGTCGGCGGCGAGGACTACGCGGCGCAGAACGAGACGTACGGGCTCACGACGCTGCGCAGAGCGCACGTGCGCGTCGAGCGCGACGGGCTGCTGTTCGACTTCCCCGCCAAGCACGGCGTGCGGCGCGTGCAGCGCGTCTGCGACGGCGACGTGCGGCCGGTCGTGGCGGCGCTGAAGCGGCGGCGCGGCGGCGGCGAGGAGCTGCTGGCGTGGCGGCGGCCGAGCGGCTCGCGCTCGCGCTGGGTCGACGTGAAGGCGGAGGACGTCAACGCCTACCTGAAGGAGGCGGCCGGCGGCGACTTCAGCGCGAAGGACTTCCGCACCTGGAACGCGACCGCGCTGTGCGCCGTGGCGCTCGCGGTGCGCGCGCAGGAGGCGACCTCGCGCACCGCGCGCAGACGACTCGTGAAGGCGGCGATCGACGAGGTCGCGACGTTCCTCGGCAACACGCCGGCGGTCGCGCGCGGCTCCTACGTCGACCCGCGCGTGATCGACCGCTTCCACGAGGGGCTGACCGTCGCGGCCGCGCTGGCGGCCGGGCACGAGCCGCTCGACGCGGACGAGCCGGTGCCCGAGCACAGCGTCAGCGAGCGCGTGCGCCGCGCGGTGCTCGACCTGATCGCGGGCGAGGAGGACGCGCCGGGCGTGGACGAGCTGGCGGCGGCGGCGTAGCCGGTCTGGTCGGACTGCTTGGGGCGCGGCTGACGGCCGGCGGCTCGGCGTCCGGTTCGGGCTCGGGCGGCTGCGGCTCGTCGGGGATCTCGGGGCCGGTCGGGTCCGGCGAGGGGACGTCCGGCGCGCCCGGCTCCGGCTCGACCGGCGGCTGCGGGTCGGGCACCTCCGGCGCCGGCGGCGTCTGCGCCGGCTGCTCCGGCGGCGAGGGGTCGACGGGGACGTCCGGCCCCGGCCCGGGCCCCGTGGGGGCCTCGGGCGCGCCGGGAGCCGGAACCTCGAGCGTCGCGGGCATCGTCACTGGTTCGCCGGGGCGGCGCTGATGTCGGCCAGCGCGGAGCGCTCGTCGCGCTCGATCGCGAGGTCGCCGATCGAGACGATCCCGACCGGCCTGTCGCCTTCGACGACCGGGAGGCGGCGCACGTGCCGCTCGCGCATCACCTGCACCGCGCGGTCGACGTCGTCGTCGGGCGTGAGCGCCTCGACGTCGGCGCTGTAGATCTCCTGCAGCTCGACCTGGGAGGGGTCGCGGCCCGCGGCGATCGCGCGCACGACGATGTCGCGATCGGTCAGCAGCCCTCTGAGGTGGCCCTCCTCGCACACGAGGATCGCGCCGCTGTCGACCTCGCGCATCCGGCGCGCCGCGTCGGTCGCGCTGGCGTGCACGTCCAGGCACACCGGGTCCCGCGTCATGACGTCCTTGATCGCCTGTGCCATCGCTGCTCTCCCTTCGCTCGGGTCGTGATCCCGCCTACCCGGCGACCGGTCGGCGAAACGGCGCGCGGCGGTGCGCAGACCGGTCCGCGCTCACGCCGCGGCGAGCAGTCCCGCGACCACGCGCAGGTCGGCGACGAAGGCCGCGTACGCCGCGTGGCGCGCGGCCTCGTCGGGGGCGCGCAGCAGCGAGGACGGGTGCACCGTGACGATCACGTGCTCGGCCAGGTCGCACTCCAGCGAGCGCCCGCGGTCGACCGTCACGCGCACATGGCAGCCGACGAGCGCGTGCGCGGCGGTCGCGCCGAGGCACACGAGCACGCGTGGTCTGACGAGCGCCAGCTCGGCGTCGAGCCACGGGCGGCACGCCGCGACGTGGACCGCGTCGGGCTTCTGGTGGATGCGGCGCTTGCCCTGCGCTCTGTAGCGGAAGTGCCCTCTCTGTCCTCGCGGTCGCCCGGCTGCTCGCCGACGAGCATCGCCGCGGCCGGCGTCGTGCCTTCGCCGAGGACCGCCTGCGTCGCGCCCGCCCACAGCTCGCACGCGCGGCAGCGCTGCGCCGCGCTGCGCAGGCGCGGCAGCGTCGGCCGCGCCGGGACGGGCGCTGCCTCAGTGGATCGCGGCGGCGGCATGGTCGGGCAGCTCGAACACGTGGAAGTCGCGCCCCAGCACGTGGATCGAGACGTTGCGCACCGGCACGGTCCCGATCGAGGCCGCGAACGTGCCCGCATGCGCGTGCCCGTGAAGCACGAGCGTCGGCTCGTGCTCGGCGATCGGCGGAGCGAGCCGGTCGGTGCCGAGGAACGCCTGGATCCCCGGCGACTCGCCGACGAGCGTCGCGTCGGTCGGCGCATAGTGCAGCAGCACGATCCGCACCGGGCACAGCTCGATCGCGCGCAGCCCGCGCTCGAGCGCGGCGACGTCCTGCGAGGTCTCCTCGTAGACCGCGCGCAGCAGCGGCTCGCCGAAGTCCGGCAGGTGCGAGCCGGGGAAGCCGCCGACGAAGCCCTTCACGCCGACGACGCCGACCTCCACGGCGCCGGCGCACTCGCACGTGCGCCAGTCGCGCTCGAGCACGACGACGTCGCCGTGCTGCTGGATCGCCGCGACCAGCTCGTCGCGGCGGTTCGCGTGCCAGTCGTGGTTGCCGAGCACCGCGTACACCGGCATCCCGATCCCGCGGCACGCGTCGGCCAGCACCGCCCCCTCCTCCGGCTCGCCCGTCGTCGTGAGGTCGCCCGCCAGCAGCAGCATGTCGGCGGCGCCGCGCATCGCGGCGAAGCTCTCGAGCGCCGCCTCGCGCCGGTCGACACGGCAGTGCACGTCGCCCGCGGCCGCGACGCGCACGACGCCCGCGGCGTGGCCGTCTGAGGGCGCGGGCGCGATTGTCGCCTGCTCGTCCACCACCCGCAGCCCTACCCCGCTTCGCGTCGCGGCTAGCGTCGCGCCGCGCGGGGTAGGCCTTCTCGCATGGGGAGCGGCTGCAACGACAACTTCGACGCGCTCGTCAGCGCACTGCGCGCCGCCGTTCCCGTGCTGCGCGAAGCGGAGATCCCGTTCATGCTCGGCGGCAGCATGGCGGTGTGGGCCTACGGCGGCCCGGAGCCGACGAAGGACCTCGACCTGATGCTGCGCGAGGCGGACGCCGAGCCCGCGCTGCGCGCGCTGGCGACGGCCGGCATGCGCACCGCGCACCCGCCCGAGGAGTGGCTCGTGAAGGCGTGGCACGGCGACGTGCTGATCGACCTGATCCACGGCCCGCGCGGGCTGCCGATCACCGACGAGGTCCTCTCCCGCGCCGTCGAGCGCAACCTCAGCGCGCTGCGCGTGCCGGTGATGGCGCTCGAGGACGTGCTCGCGACGAAGCTGCTGTCGCTCGACGAGCACCAGCTCGACCTCTCGTGGCTGCTGCAGATCTCGCGCGCCGTGCGCGAGCAGGTCGAATGGGAGTCGCTGCGCGCGCGCACCGACGGCTCGCCCTACGCCGCCGCCTTCTTCACGCTCGTCGAGCGGCTCGGGATCGTCAGTCCGGCAGCAGCCGCCGCGTGAGTCGCCGTCGAGGGCTAACCGAGCGGCTTGCGCTCCAGCCGGTGGACGGCCGGCCCCTCCAGCACCGTGCCGTCGGTCGCGAAGCGCGAGCCGTGGCAGGGGCAGTCCCAGCTGCGCTCGGCCGCGTTCCAGGCGACGAGGCAACCGAGGTGCGTGCAACGGGCGGACAGCGCGTGGAGCGTGCCGTCGTCGTCGCGCGCGGCCGCGACGCGCTCGCCCTCGTGCTCGACGATCGCCCCCTCGCCCGGCCGCAGGTGCTCGAGCGGGCGCCGGCTGGGGCGCCGCAGCCGGTCGCCGACGAGGTGGTCGGCGACCTGCGCGTTCTCGGTCGCGAAGCGCGGCAGCGACTGGCGCAGCGTGAGGCGCCAGGGGTCGAACAGGCCGGCCCACGCCGCCGGGCGGCCGAGGCAAAGGTCGGCCAGCAGCAGCGCGGCGGCGGTCCCGTTCGCCATCCCCCACTTCGCGAAGCCGGTCGCCGTCAGGACGCGGTCGCTGTGCGGCAGCAGGCGGCCGACGTACGGCAGCCCGTCGAGCGTGACGGGGTCCTGCGCCGACCAGCGGTATGCCACCTCGCGCACGTCCCAGTGCTCGCGCGCGAACGCCTCGAGCCGCTCGTAGCGCAGCTCGGTGTCGCGCTCGGTGCCCGTCACGTGGCCCTCGCCGCCGACCAGCAGCAGCTCCTCGCCGTCGCCGAGCGGGACCGCGCGGATCGAGCGCGTCGGCGACTCGCCGGAGATGTGCATCCCCGCCGGCGGCGCGCCCGCGATCCGGCAGGCGATCGCGTAGGAGCGCTCCGGGCGCAGCCGCGCGAACGCCAGCGAGCGGTCGAGGAACGGGTAGTGCGTCGCGAGCACGACGCGCTCGGCCAGCACGCGGCCGCCCGGCGCCTTCGCGACCTGGCGCCCCTCGTGCGCGCCGACCTCGACGGCGTGCGAGCGCTCGAAGACGCGCGCGCCTGGAAGCGCGGCGAGCCGCTCGGCGAGCGCGAGCAGGTACTTGCGCGGGTGCAGCTCGGCCTGGTGCTCGAAGCGCACCGCCGCCGCGACCGCGAACGGCAGCGGCGTCTCCTCCACGAGCGTCGCCGGCAGCCCGGCGGCGCGCGCCGCCTCGACCTCGCGCTCGACGGCCGTGCGCCGCTCCGCGCTCGTCACGTACGCGTACGCCGGCTGGCGGCGGAAGTCGCAGTCGATGCCGTCTCTCGCGACGCGCGCCGCGATCCACGCGAGCGCCGACTCGTTCGCGTCGCCGTAGCGCCGCGCGGTCTCCGCGCCGTGGCGCGACCGCAGCGCGTTGTAGATCAGCCCGTGCTGCGACGTGACCTTCGCGGTCGTGTTGCCGCTCGTGCCGCCGGCCAGCCGGCCGGCCTCCAGCAGCACCACGCTCGCGCCCGCCTCGGCCAGCAGCAGCGCCGTCGTGATGCCGACGATGCCGCCGCCGAGCACCGCCACGTCGGCGCGCACGTCGCCCTCGAGCCGCGGGTGGGGCGACGGGTCCGGCGCGGTGTCGACCCACACGGAGGCGCGGCGGGCGGCCGGGATGCCCGGGCTCGCGGCGCTCACGACGGCGACCGCTCCGCGTGCAGCAGCGCCAGCTCCTCCAGCCGCATCAGCGACTCCGCGTTGCGGCCGCGCAGCAGCAGTTGCAGGAGCGGGTTGAAGGCGAGCCACGAGGTCGCCCCGTCCGGCTCCTCGCACATCTGCACGCGCGTGCCGCCGGCATGCGGCGTCAGCGTCAGCGTCACGTCGGCGGTGCCGAGCGGCCGCGCCTTCGCTCTCATGCGCAGCCGGCTCGGCGCGCGCGCCTCGACCGACTCGGTGTGGTCTCTGACGCGCAGCGGGCCGAACCCGACGGTGTGGTGGAAGCGCGCCCCCGCATCCGGCCAGGTGGCGTCGACGTCGCGGATCTCGCTCGAGCCGACCACCCAGTAGCCATAGCTGCGCGCGTCCGCGAGCGCGTCCCAGACGGCCTGCGGCGGGACCGGCATGAAGCGCTCGCTGGTCGCCATGCGCTCCGGGCTACCCAGGGCGGCGCACGCCGAAAACGGCTTCGTCGGGCTTGGCGCGGGGTAGGGGCTTCGGGTGCGCGCAGACGTCGACGCGATCGTGATCGGAGCGGGCCACAACGGCCTCGTGGCCGCCAACGTGCTGGCCGAGCGCGGCTGGCGCGTGCTCGTGCTGGAGGAGCAGGCGACGCCGGGCGGCGCCGTCAAGAGCGGGCCGATCGCGGAGCCCGGCTTCACCAGCGACCTGTTCAGCTCCTTCTATCCGCTCGCGCTGGCGTCCCCCGCGCTCGGCGCGCTGGAGCTCGAGCGCTGGGGCGTGCGCTGGCGGCGCGCGCCGCTGCCGGTCGCGCACCCGCAGCCGGACGGGCGCTGCGCCGCGCTGTCGCTCGACGCGGACGAGACGGCCGCCTCGCTGGAGCGCTTCGCGCCCGGCGACGGCGAGCGCTGGCACCGCTTCCAGGCGACCTGGGAGCGCGCCGGCGGGCCGTTCATGGACGCGCTGCTGCGTCCCTTCCCGCCGCTGCGCGGGAGTGCGCGACTGGCGGCCGCGCTCGGCCCGCTGGGGCTGCTGCGCTTCACGCGCTTCGCGCTGCTGCCGGTGCGGCGGCTGGCGGAGGAGCGCTTCCGCGGCGAGGGCGCGGCGTGGCTGCTGGCGGGCAACGCGCTGCACGCCGACCTGACGCCGGAGTCGGCCGGCGGCGGGCTGTTCGCGTGGGTGCTGTGCGGGCTCGGGCAGCAGCACGGCTTCCCCGTGCCGGAGGGCGGCGCCGGGCGGCTCGTCGAGGCGCTCGTCGCGCGCCTGCGCGCGCACGGCGGCGAGCTGACGTGCTCGGCGGAGGTGACGCGCGTGCTCGTGCGCGGTGGTCGCGCGGTCGGCGTGCGGCTGCGCGACGGCACGGAGGTGTCGGCCGCGCGCGGCGTGCTCGCGACGACGCTCGCGCCCCTGCTGTTCCGCGCGCTCGTCGGCGAGCAGCACCTGCCCGCCGGGTTCGTGCGCGACCTGGGCCGCTTCCAGCTCGACAACGGCACGGTCAAGGTCGACTGGTCGCTCGACGCGCCGATCCCGTGGACGGCCGCGGAGGCGCGCCGCGCCGGGACGCTGCACGTCGCCGACGGGGTCGACGCGCTCACGCGCACGACGGGGCAGCTCGCGGGCCGTTTGATCCCCGACAGACCGTTCCTCGTCGCCGGGCAGTACGCGCCCGTGGACCCGACGCGCATGCCGGCGGGCCGCGAGGTCGCGTGGGCGTACACGCACGTGCCGCAGCGGGTCGACGGCGACGCCGGCGGCGAGGGCCTGACGGGTGCGTGGGACGAGCGCGAGACGGAGCGCTTCGTCGCGCGGATCGAGGCGGAGATCGAGGCGCGCGCGCCCGGCTTCCGGGCGCTGATCCGCAGACGCCACGTGTTCACGCCCGCGACGCTGGAGGCGGCGAACCGCAACCTGCTGGGCGGTGCGATCAACGGCGGGACGGCGCAGATCCACCAGCAGCTCGTGTTCCGCCCCGTGCCCGGGCTGGGGCGGCCGGAGACCCCGCTGCGCGGGCTGTTCCTCGCCGGCGCCTCCGCGCACCCCGGCGGCGGCGTGCACGGCGCGGCCGGCGCGAACGCGGCGCGCGCGGCGCTGCTGGCGTGGCGCGCGGGCGCGGTCGGGCGCGCGGTGCGCTCGCACCCGCGTTGAGGAGCGCGATCTGTGGTCGGCGGGGACGACCGCGATCCGCGCTCCTGCGTCAGGCGCCGCTCGCGAGCGCGCGGTAGACGCCCTCGCCGGCGGCCGCGTAGACGGCGTGGTGCAGTGCGCTGATCGACAGCTCCAGCGGACCCCAGCGCCACGGCGGCGGGGCTGCGCCGGCGGCCGGCACGACGGCGAGGTCGGGCAGCCAGGCGATCGCGAAGAAGGCGGCGGGCGCAGCCGCTCCGTGCACGCCGGCGACGTCGAGCAGCCCGCGCGCGGCGCCGAGCGAGGTGCCGGTGCCGAGGTGCGCGACCGTCGCGAAGCGGGCGCCCGCTCTCTTCCGCGGCTTGACGCCGAGCAGTCTGCCGGCGACCTCGGCCGGCGCGCTGCTCGGCGCGCGTCTGCGCAGCTTCATCTCGGCAGTCGAGGCGACCGTCATCGCGGCGGTCGCGGCGACGCCCGCGACGAGGCCGCGCCCGAGCGCGACCGCGAGCGCGTCGAGCGCCTCGACGGCGGCCGGCCGGCGTGGCGAGCGCCCGCGCACGACCCGGCGCGCGGCGGCGCGGTGCGCGCGGCGTGCTGGGCTCACGCGCCGCAGCCTCATCGCGGCCCGACCCCGCCGCGCGGCCGCGTGCCGCGCAGTTGCAGCGCCGCGAGCAGGCTCGGACGGCCGTGCAGATGGCCGCCCAGCTCGCCCTCGCCGGACGGCTCCCACAGCCCGTGCGGCGTCGCGTCCGCATGCGCGCGGTCGCGCGCGAGGCGGCCGGCGAGCGCGAGCGCGCGCTCCGTCAGCGGTCGCGCGTAGCGCTCGGCGAGCCCCAGCAGGCGCGTGTCGACCGCGCCCGGCCGCACCTCGGCGACGCGCACGTGCGAGCCGCCGGCGCGCAGGTCGGCGCGCAGGCTGTTGAGGAAGCCGTGCAGCCCGTGCTTGGCCGCGACGTAGGGGGAGAGCAGCGGCAGCTCGACCGCGTCGACCGCGCCGATCCCGCTGCTCGCGCCGGTCACGAGCGCCCGCTGTCCGTCGAGCCGTCCCACCCTCGCCGGATACCCGATCTTTGGGGTGGTACGCGTGAGGGGGCGACGGTATCTTCATCTCACGAGGATCAAGGCAATGGCCATGACGTTGCCTCCATATGCATCACAGAGCCCCGGGGTGACGACTCCGGGGCTCGCTGCTTGAGGCGACCCCGGCGCCGCACGTTACGCCGCCGGGGCCTTGCCTTGTTCACCGTCTCAACACGTGGTTGATCACGAGAATCAAGGCAATAGCCAAGACAAGCTCCTCCATATGCATCACCCCCTTTCGCGGGGCCGTCGCCCCGGCCGGAGTTGGAGCTCCGGCGGATCGGGAGGTGCGCCGATGGAGGCTGTCGTTGACCGCACCTGACGCTAGGCGCAGCCTGTCGAGCGGTCTACAGCAGGAAGTGGTGGATGGCGTGAGCGGTGCGGGCAGCGCGCGCGAGAGCGCGTCAGAGCGCGTCCTCGGCCCGCTTGTACGCGATCTGCAGCATGTCGGAGGCGAACACGATCGCCAGCACGGAGGCGATCCAGCGGGTCGCGCGCGGGGCGACGAGCAGGCCCGCGGTGAGCAGCGTCGCGAACCACATCGAGAGGCAGTACGGGCACACGATCAGCTCGCCGATCACGCGCCGCAGGCCGCTGCCACGCGCCGCCTCCTCGACCTCGTCGGGGCCGCCGTCCTCCTGGTAGCGCGTGAACGGCGCACGCACCGCGCTCATCACCCGCGCCTTGCCGAGCAGCCGCGAGCCCTTGTGCGCCGCGACCGCCACCAGCGCCAGGTCGCGCGCGTCGATCCGCTCCGGCAGCGTGCGCCCGGAGCGGCGGAACCACGCGGCGAAGGCGCCGAAGCCGCCCGCGTACAGCGAGATCAGCAGCGCGTACCAGCCGAGCGGCCGCTCGCGCCGCGGCGAGTGCCCCGCGAACGGCGGCAGATCCTGCACACGCGTCTCGACCATGCCCCCGCATCTACCCGTCGGCCCCGTCCCGAAGCGGGTATGTGTGCGCGCATGCCGTCCGCCGCGCTGCTCGTCGTCGACATGCTGAACCCGTACGACCACGAGGACGCCGACGCGCTCGCGGACCACGCGGCCGCCGTCGTCGCGCCGCTCGCGGACCTCGCCGCACTTGCGCGCGAGCACGACGGCGTCGAGCTGATCTACGTCAACGACAACCTCGGCGACTTCACGGCCACGCGCCACGACCTCGTCAGACGCGCGCTCGACGGCCGCCGCCCGGAGCTGGTCGAGCCGCTCGTCCCGCCCGACGACCTCCCGTTCCTGCAGAAGGTCCGCCACAGCGTCTTCTACGGCACCGCGCTCGACCACCTGCTCAGACAGCGCGAGCTGAGCACGGTGATCCTCACCGGCCAGGTGACCGAGCAGTGCATCCTCTACAGCGCGCTCGACGCGTACGTTCGCCATTACGACGTCTGCGTGGTGCGCGACGCAGTCGCCTGCATCGACCCGCAACTCGGCGACGCGGCGCTCGCGATGATGGCGCGCAACATGCGCGCGCAGGTCATCGCGGCCGCGAGCTGCCTCGACGACCTGCGCTGAGGCGGCGGGGCCTCGTCAGGCGAGCGCCTGCGGGCGCAGCGCTACCCGCTGGAGTCGCCCGGCAAGCACGAGCAGTTCCTCCTCGCGCTGCCCCGGCGCGAGCAGCCCGCGCGCCTCCAGCAGCTCCGCGCGCGAGCGCATCAGCGGCCCCAGCGGGCCGCGCGTGGCGGCGACCCGCTCCGCGTGCAGGCCGGCCGCCCGCAGGCGCTCGAGCGTCGCCTGCTCGCCGCAGACGGAGGACTGCACGAGCAGCAGCGTGCCGCCGGGCGTCAGATGCGCGGGCGCCTCGTCGCACAGGCGGTCGAGCAGCGCGCGCCCGTCGCCGCCGCCCTCCCACGCGCGCGCGGCGCCGCGCCGCGGCAGCGCCTCGCCTGCGCCCGGCACGTAGGGCGGGTTGGCGAGGATCAGGTCAAAGCGCTCGCCCGCGACCGGGGCGAAGAGGTCGCCGCGCCGCAGCCGCAGCCGCGCGCCGTTGCGGCGCGCGTTGACCCACGCGCTCGCGAGCGCCCGCCGCGAGACGTCCACCGCCGTCACCTCGCGCGCGCCCTCGCGCGCGGCGGCGATCGCGATCGCCCCGCTGCCGGTGAACAGCTCCAGCACGTCGGCCCCCGGCGCCACTCCCGTCGCGCGCATCGCGCCGGCGAGCAGGCGCGCGTCGCTGTGCGGTTGGAAGACGCCGGGAAGGGTGATGATCCGCACGGAGCGCGCCATGCCCGCAACGGTCCGCCTCCAACCCCCGCCGAGCGCCGACGAGCTGCGCGCGCGCTGCGACGCGGTCGCGCCGTTCACGGTCGGGCTCGAGGAGGAGGCGATGCTGCTCGACCCCGCGACGCTCGACCTCGCGCCGGTCGCCGGCGACGTGCTCGCGCGGCTCGACGGCGACCCCCGCTTCACGCGCGAGCTGCCGGCGTCGCAGCTGGAGATCGCGACCGCGCCCGCCGCCTCGGCCGCCGAGGCGCTCGCCCAGCTCGCCGCCGCGCGCGCCGCGCTGCACGACGCCTGCGCGGGACTCGCCCGGCCCGCGACCGCCGGCGTCCATCCCTTCGCGGCGCCCGCCGGCGAGCTGAGCGAGGGCGAGCGCTACGAGCTGATCGAGCGCGCCTACGGCCCGGTCGCGCAGCGCCAGCTCGTCGCGAGCCTGCAGGTGCACGTCGCGGTCGGCGGCGCCGAGCGCACGCTCGCGGTGCACGACGCGCTGCGCTCGTTCCTGCCGGAGCTGGCCGCGCTCGCCGCCAACGGCGCCTTCCACGACGGCCGCGACAGCGGGCTCGCGTCGGTGCGGCCGCTGATCTCGGGAACGCTCCCGCGCCAGGGCGTGCCGCCGGCGCTGGAGAGCTGGGAGCGCGCGGCGGCGGAGCTGGCGTGGGGCGCGCGTGCCGGCGCGCTCGCCGAGCCGCGCCTGTGGTGGTGGGAGCTGCGCCCGCACCCGCGCTACGGGACGCTCGAGCTGCGCGTGCCCGACGCGCAGACGACGCTCGCGGAGGCGGCCGGCGTGGTCGTCGTCGCGCAGGCGCTCGTCGCGTGGCTGGCGGAGCGCTGGGACGCCGGCGAGCGGCCGCCGGTCGTGCCCCGCTGGCGGATCGAGGAGAACCGCTTCGCGGCGCTGCGTCACGGGCTCGAGGGCGAGCTGGCGGACCTCGCGAGTGGCGAGCGGATTCCGGCGCGCGAGCAACTGCGCGCGCTGCTGGACGAGCTGGCGCCGGTCGCCGAGCGGCTTGGCGCGGGCGCGCTGCTGCCGTTCGCGCACGCGCTCGCGGAGCGCAACGGCGCGCTGCGCCAGCGGACGGTCGCGGCCGAGCGCGGCGTGCACGGGCTGGTCGCGTGGATGGCCGAGCGCTACGGCGACGCGTTCCCGCACGTTGCGGCTTCCCCGTCCGGCGCGGCGCTTGGAGCGCCGACGGCCGGGGTACCTTGGGGCGCGTGAGCACCGGGTCCGTCGCTCCTTACGTCGCGCCGCCGGCGCCGCCCCGCCGCACGGCGCTGCCGCCGATGCGCGGCCCGATCTCGGGGATCCTGCTGGAAGTGCTGCGCTGCGCGCCCGGGATGCCGGTGGAGCTGCCCTCGCCGCCCTACCCGTCGCCGGCGCTGCTCGCGGACGACGACCTCCAGCTCGCGCTCTACCTCTGCTACGAGCTGCACTACGGCGAGCTGGACGGCGTCGACGAGCGGTGGGAGTGGGATCCCGGGCTGCTGGCGTTCCGCAGCGTGCTCGAGCGCGCGTTCGAGGCGGCGCTGCGCGAGGCGGTCCCGCAGCCTGCGGCACCGGCCGACCCGCACGCGACGGCGCTGACACTGCAGCGGCTCGTCGCCGCCGACGACGGCCCGCCCCTCTCGCGCTACGTCGAGACGCAGGCGACGCGCGAGCAACTGCGCGAGTTCCTCGTGCACCGCTCGGCCTACCAGCTCAAGGAGGCGGACCCCCACTCGTGGGCGATCGCGCGGCTCAGCGGCGCGCCGAAGGCGGCGCTCGTCGAGGTGCAGGTCGACGAGTACGGCGGCGGACGCGCCGAGCGGATCCACGCGGCGCTGTTCGCGAAGGCGATGAGCGCGGCCGGGCTCGACCCGCGCTACGGCGCCTACCTCGAGCGGCTGCCCGGCATCACGCTCGCGACGGTGAACCTGATGTCGCTGTGCGGCCTGCACCGGCGGCTGCGCGGCGCGATCGCCGGCCACCTGGCGGCGTTCGAGATGACCTCCTCGCTGCCGAACCGCCGCTACGGCAACGGCCTGCGCCGGCTCGGCTTCGACGCCGAGGCGACCGACTTCTTCGACGAGCACGTCACGGCGGACGCGGTGCACGAGCAGGTCGCGGCGTGGGACCTCGCCGGCGGCCTGGCGGTGTGCGAGCCGGAGCTGACGGACGACGTGCTGTGGGGCGCCGCCGCGCTGCTGGAGCTCGAGGCGCGCTGGGCGCGTCACCTGCTCGGCGCGTGGGAGCGCGGCGAGAGCTCGCTGCGCGCGCCGCGCTAACGCGCCCGCTCGGCCTCGCTCGGCGCGGCGAAGCCGACCAGCTTGTGCGTGCCGTCGCAGAAGGGGCGCGTCTGCGAGCGGCCGCAGCGGCACAGCGCGACCGTGCGCCGGCCGCTCTCGATCACGTTGCCGTCCTGGTCGACCAGCTCGAACGGGCCGCGCAGCAGGTACGGGCCGTCGCGGTAGGGCGTCACGCGCGCGGGTCGTGCGTCGTCCTTCACGAGCGCCGGCTTACCCGCGCGCGTCGCCTCGCACGCGTCCGTCGCCTGCGGTCGTGTGGGTTTGAGTCCGGCGACGCGTTCGACTAAACTGCGGTGTGAAGGGCAGCGGCGTGGGACGGATCGACGTCCCGCGCGTGTGCAGCGACAACCGAATAGGAAAAGCTCCAGCCCTGTCCTGGAGCTTTGTCGAACGACGTGGCGGTTTGCTTTGTTGTCCGTCGCACCGGCCAGGCAGGGGGGCCTTGTGCGGGGTGACGACAATGCTCGAGACCGTCGGAACCGGCGATTCCCGCCGGGAGCTGCAAGAAGAGCTGGTGCTCACGATCCGCGCCGAACGGCGCCTGCGCGAGCACGAGCTCACGCGTCGGCGCGTGCTGCTCGCGCTGACCGTCGTGCTGCCGATCGCCGCCGTCGTGCTGGCGCTGCTCGGCGAGCCGATCGTCGGCGGCGTGTTCCTCGGCGGCGGCCTCGCCTCCGGGGCGGGCGCCATCCCGCCGAGGGAGGGACGCTGAACCGCCGGTCGGCGCGCGAACCACGCCGCTTGGCGAGCGGCGATCGCGGGGACGGACGCAGGACCAGCCGACCCCGACGAGAGGAGCCGCGGCGATGACGGCGGTCACGTTCCACGGCAGACGCGACGTGCGCGTCGACACCGTTCCCGATCCGACGATTCAGGAGCCGACGGACGCGATCGTGCGGATCACCTCGACCGCGATCTGCGGCAGCGACCTGCACCTCTACGAGGTGCTCGCGCCGTTCATCGAGCAGGGCGACATCCTCGGCCACGAGCCGATGAGGGTCGTCGAGGCGGTCGGCAGCGAGGTGACCCACATCCGACCGGGCGACCGCGTCGTGATCCCGTTCAACATCTCGTGCGGTCACTGCTGGATGTGCGACCGCGGCCTCTACTCGCAGTGCGAGACGACGCAGGTCCGCGACCAGCACAAGGGCGCCGCGCTGTTCGGCTACACGAAGCTGTACGGCGAGGTGCCCGGCGGGCAGGCCGAGCTGCTGCGCGTGCCGCAGGCGCACTTCGGCCCGGTCAAGGTCCCGGAGGGACCGCCCGACGAGCGCTTCCTTACCTCTCGGACGTGCTGCCGACGTCGTGGCAGGCGGTCGACTACGCGGCGATCCCCGAGGGCGGCAGCGTGGCGGTCTTCGGCCTCGGCCCGATCGGCCAGATGTGCGCGCGGATCGCGAAGCACCAGGGCGCCGGCCAGGTGATCGGGATCGACCTCGTGCCCGAGCGGCTGCGGATGGCGGAGCGGCACGGGATCGACACGCTCGAGGTGGGCGCGCGCGACGGCGTCGCCGAGCGGCTGCGCGAGCAGACCGACGGGCGCGGGCCGGACAGCGTGATCGACGCGGTCGGGATGGAGGCGCACGGCGCGCCGTTCGGCAAGCTCGCGCACACGCTCGCCGGCTACCTGCCGGACCGGATCGCCGCGCCGCTGATCGAGAAGGGCGGGATCGACCGGCTGTCGGTCCTCTACAACGCGATCGACGCGGTGCGCCGCGGCGGCACGATCTCGCTCAGCGGCGTGTACGGCGGCATGGTCGACCCGCTGCCGATGATGAACCTGTTCGACAAGCAGATCCAGCTCCGCATGGGCCAGGCGAACGTGAAGAGATACGTCGATCAGATCATGCCGCTGCTGACCGGCGACGACGACCCGCTCGACGTCGAGGGCCTCGCGACGCACAAGGTCCCGCTCGACGAGGCGCCGCACATGTACGAGGTCTTCCAGAAGAAGCAGGACGGCGCGATCAAGGTCGTGCTGAAGCCGTGAGCGCCCGCGCGTGCGGCAACACCTCGCGCTCGTAGAAGCGCATGAAGCCCTCCTGGTCGGGCCCGACCTGGTGCACGAAGACGTGGTCGTAGCCGGCGTCCGCGAATCTGCGGATGAAGTCGAGGTGGACCTCCGAGTCAGGGCCGCAGGCGATCGATCTCGCGATCTGCTCCTCGGTCACGAGCTGCGCCGCCTGCTCGAAGTGCGCCGGCTGCGGCAGCACTTGGCCGAGCTCGCCGGGCAGGCCGGCGTTCGGCCACCACTCCAGCGCGGTGCGGCGCGCCTCGGCGTCGCTCTCCGCCCAGCAGATGGTGATCTGGCCGTAGCGCGGGCCGCTGCCGCCGGCCTCCGCGAAGCGCGCGAGCAGGTCGCCGTCGGGCGCGGTGCCGCAGAAGCCGTCGCCGATGCGGCCGGCGAGCGTCGCGGCCTCCGGGCCGGCGGCCGCGACGACGATCGGCGGCGGCTCGTCCGGCAGCGTGTAGAGGCGCGCGTTCTCGACCGTGTAGTGACGCCCGCGGTGCTCGACCAGCCCGCCGCCCCACAGCTCGCGGATCACCGCGACCGCCTCCTCCAGCATCTCGCGCCGCACCGCCGCGCTCGGCCACGACCCGCCGAGGATGTGCTCGTTGAGCGCCTCGCCGGTGCCGACGCCGAGCGTGAAGCGACCGTCGAGCATCGCCTGGCAGGTCGCCGCCGCCTGCGCGACGATCGCCGGGTGCTGGCGCACGGTCGGGCAGGTGACGGCGGTCCCGACGCGCAGTCGCTCGGTCGCGACCGCGACGCCGCCGATCACGCTCCACACGTGCGGACTGTGCCCCTGGCGCTCGGTCCACGGATGGAAGTGGTCGGAGATCATCGCGAACGCGAAACCGGCCTCCTCGGCGCGCCGCGCGAAGCCGACCAGCTCGCGCGGGCCGTGCTCCTCGCACGCGAGCGTGTAGCCCAGCTCGATCGCGTCGGCGTCCCCGCTGCCCATGGCGGCTGGGTACCGCCGATCCGGCGCGGTCAAACGCGCGCGTGGCGCTGCTCGACCGACAGCAGCACGTCGCGCAGCTCGTCGAGCGGCAGCGCCGAGTCGAGGTGCGCACCGATCCGCACCCAGTCGTAGAACGTCTCGAGCGTCGTGCGCCAGCCGGCCGCGTCGGCGAACGAGCGCGGGAAGTCGGCCGCGCCGAGCGGCGCGCGCAGCCGCGCGACGAGCGCTTCGGCGTCGGCGAGCGCGGCGCGCCCGCTGGCGGCGTCGTGCGCCGCGAGGCGCGCGTCGAGCGCGCGCGCGTCGTCCGCCAGCCGCCGGTCGAGGCCGGGCAGCTCGGCGAGCCGCGCGCACGCCTCGCCGTAGGCCGGCAGCGGGTCGACGCCGTATGCGCTCAGCAGCGAGCGCGCGGCCCAGTCGAGCATCCGCCGCGCGACGACCGCCAGCACGCCCCACTGGCCGGCGTCGAGCGCGCCGACCGCGTCCTCGCGCGCGTTCTCGACCATCACGTTCGCCCACACGAGCGCCATCCCGGCGGCCGCGAAGCGGCGCGCCGGCAGCGGCACGAGCGTCACCTCGCCGGCGTCCGCGTCGGGGGTCGCGCCGCCGAGCGTGAGCGCGGGCCGCGCCGCGCCGGGCGGCGGCGTCGTCGCCGGCGCGCCCGCGATCGTCCCGCCGCCGCGCCACGCGAGCCGCACGAGGCCGAGACGGTGGAAGGCGGCGATCGACGGGCCCGCCTCCGGCGCGCGCTCCAGCACCGCCGGCAGCGGGCGCTCGAACACGACCGCGCGCCACGCGCGCGCCGCCCGCTCGCCGAGCACGAACGCCTCGCGGCCGTCGCGCAGCACGTGCAGGCGCCCGGCGATCGGCCACGTCGTCACGCCGGGCCGGCGCCGCAGCGACACGCGCTCGGGCGCGAGCGGGCAGCCGGCCACGCCGAGCCCCGGCAGCAGCTCCAGCACGGCGCGCACGTACGCGCCCGCCTGCGCCGCCGCGGCCGGGCGCCGCGCGAGCGCGCCGCAGCGCTGCGCCGTCGCGGCGTCCGCGCCGCCGCGCGCGGCGACCCGCCTGAGCTGCTCCGGCAGCCACTTCGCGTCCACGTACGTCTCGCCGCGCAGCGCCGCCCACGCCTTCGCGCCGAACGTCAGCGCCGTCTCGGCCGCCATCGCGGCGCCGGCCTCGTCGGCCAGCGTCAGCAGCGCGACCGCGAGCCGTCCCGCCTGGCGTGCGCGGTGCGCGAACGACGCCGAGGCGATCTCGCCCAGCTCGTCGAGCGGCAGCGCCGCCTGCACGCGCGCGGCCAGCGCGCCGTCGCCCAGCGGCAGCGCGCGCGCGAGCCGCTGGCAGCGGTTGAGCAGGTCGTCGGGGATGCGCGCCGCCGCGCCCGGGCCGCGGGCGGCGAGCCGCCACAGCGCGTCGCGGTCGGCGGCGACTTCGCCGGTCGAGCGCAGCCGCACCTCGATGCGGCGGCCGTCGGCGAACAGCACCGTCGGGGTGCCGGCGTAGGACGCGTCGCCGTCGGCCAGCACGAGGAAGTCGACGTCGGAGGCGACGTTGCCGAAGCCCTCCGCGAGCGACCCCTCCAGCACCGCTTCGCTGCCGTCGGGGACCGGCATGCGCGCGAGCGCGAGCGTCAGCAGCTCGCGCAGCCGCGCGCTGTCGAGCGCGGTCCCCCCGCCGTTCGATCTCCCCCCGACCGACACGTCGCCAGCATAGTGCGGTGCGCCCACCGGCCGGTCGGTATGGTCGTCGGCGGGGGATGGGACGCGTGCTGATCACGGGGGCCTCGGGCGCGATCGGGGCGGAGGTCGCGGCGCTGCTGGCGGCGAGCGGCGAGCGCCTGCTCGCGCTGCTGCACCGCGAGCGCCGGATCGTGCGCAACGACGGCCGCGCGCTGGCGCTCGACGGCGCGGGCGACGGCGCCGTCGAGACGCTCGCCGGCGACCTCACGCAGCCGCGCTTCGGCCTGTCCGCCGCCGACTGGGAGCGGCTGCGCGCGGGGCTCGACGCGATCGTCCACTCGGCCGCGGTCACCGACTTCGGCCGCCCCGAGCAGCTCTACCGCGACGTCAACGTCGAGGGCACGCGCCACGTGCTGGAGCTGGCGGCCGGCGGCGCGCGCGCGATCCCGCTCGTGCACGTCTCGACCGCCTACGTGTGCGGCGAGCGGCACGGCGTCGTGCGCGAGGACGAGCTGTCGGCCGGGCAGTCGTTCGCGAACGCCTACGAGCGCAGCAAGCACGACGCCGAGCTGCTCGTGCGCGCGGCGGCCGCGCGCGGGCTGCCCGTGACGATCGCGCGGCCGAGCATCGTCGTCGGCGCCGCGCGCTCCGGCGTCACGCGCGACTTCAAGGGCATGTACTTGTTCGTGAAGCTGCTCGTCGAAGGGCGCGTGAGCCTCGTGCCGGCGAGCTACGACGCGCTCGTCGACTTCGTCCCGATCGACTACGTCGCGGAGGCGATCGCCGAGCTCGCCAAGCGCCCCCGCGCGACGGCCGGCAGCACGCTGCACCTCGTCGGCGCGACGCCGCTGACGCTGCGCGAGATCGGCGACGTGTTCGCCGAGTACCCGTCGTTCCTGATCCCCCGCTTCGTGCCGCCGCAGAGCTTCGACCCGGCGCAGCTCGAATCGCTCGAGCGCCGCTATCACGCGCGCGTCGGCCACCTGTTCGCGCCCTACCTCGCGCGCCACGTCGTCTTCTCCGCCGAGCAGGCGCGGCGCGTCGTGCGCGCGCGCCAGGCGACCTCGGGCAAGCCGCTGCTGCGGCGACTGATCGACTACGCGCTGCGGTGCGGCTACGTCGGCGCGCCGACGCGTCCGGTCGCCGACGTGCTCGCGTCGCTCGCTCAGCCGCTGCCGGCGGCGAGCTGATCGAGCAGCCTGACAGCGACCTGCTCGACGTCGGCGAGCGTCTCGACCCGCAGCGACTCGGCGTCCTGCAGCTCGACGCCGAAGTGCTCCTCGAGCGCAAGCCCCAGCTCGACCAGCCGCAGCGATTCGTAGCCGAGGTCCTCCGTCAGCCGCGTCGCGCCGGTCGGCTGCGCGACCGCGCGCGGCGCCAGCGCGACGACGATCCGCACCGCCTCTTCCCGCACGTCCATGGTGCTCATCTCCCCTCCCTCACGCGAAGCCGGTCCTCGCCTGCTCGAAGCGCATCCGCCACGCCGCCACGAGCGCCAGCGCGAGCGCGCCCGCCAGCAGCACGCCGGCTGCGGCGAGCGCGTCGCCGGCGCCGCCCTCGATCGCGTGCCGGTAGCCGCGCATCGCCCAGTAGGTCGGCGCGGCCGGCGCGATCGTCCTCGCCCACGGCGGCAGCAGCGACAGCGGCACGAGCGCCCCGCCGAGGCACGCGAGCAGCAGCGTGCCGAGGTAGGCGATCGTGTTCGCCTGCATGACGGTGCGGCAGACGGCGGTCACGGCCAGCCCGGCGGCGACGACGAACAGCCCGAAGGCGGCGCCGACGAGCACGACCGCCGCCCACGAGCCGCGCACGTCGAGCCCCATGAGGAGACTGCCGGCGCCGAACACGAGCACGAACTGCAGCGCCGCGAGCGCGAGCGAGCAGAGCGCCTTGCCGGCCATGATCTCGGCCGTCGTCGCGGGGCTCGCGCGCAGCCGCTCCCACGTGCGCCACGCGTGCTCGCGGTAGAAGCCGTAGCCGACGTAGCTGACGAGCAGGAAGCCGCAGGTCACGAGCATCCCGGGGACCGCCTGCTCGGCGCCGTTCGCGTGCGCGAGCCCTTCGGCGCGCAGCGTCGGGCGGAAGGCCGGCTTCATGAAGACCATCCCGACGAACGGCACGATCACGAGCAGCACGACCGGGAACGCGTCGCGCGCGACGATCCGCAGGTCGTTGCGCGCGATCGCGAGGCTACGCGCCACCATCGTCGTCCTCGCCGCCGCCCGCGTGGTGGCCGTTGACGGAGAAGCGCCGCCCGGTCACGTCGAGGAAGACGCTCTCGAGGCTCGGCTCGATCAGCTCGACCGCGCGCAGCCGGCGCGTCTCCGCGCCCAACCGCGCGAGGATGCGCGCGGCGGCCTCCGCCGGCGCCTCGCGCGTCGCGACGCGCACGCTCGTGTCGGACACGCGGTCGCCGTCGAGCGGCGGCGGCGGTCCGTCGAAGCGCAGCTCGACGCCGGCGCGGCCGTAGCGGCCGACGAGCGCGTCGAGCGAGCCGCGCGCCGCGATCCGCCCCGCGTCGATGATCGCGACGGAGGCGCCGAGCCGCTCGACCTCGTGCAGGTAGTGCGTCGAGTAGCAGACGCCCGTGCCCTCGGCCGCGAGCGCGCGCACGAGCGCGAGCAGCTGCGCGCGCATGTCGAGGTCGGCGCCGGCGGTCGGCTCGTCGAGCAGCAGCAGCGCCGGGCGCCCCATCACGCTCATCGCCGTGTGCAGGCGCCGCGCCTCGCCGCCCGACAGCGTGCGCGCGGCGCGCGCGAGCAGCCGCTCGAGCGCGAGCGCCTGCGCGGCCTCGGCGATCCGGCGCCGCAGCTCGGCGCCGCGCAGCCCGGCCAGCTCGCCGTGGAAGCGCAGGTTGTCACGCACGCTGAGCGTCGGGTAGACGCCCAGCTCCTGCGGCGCGAGCCCGAGTCGCAGGCGCGCGCCGTGCGGGTCGCGCGCGACGTCGCAGCCGGCGACCTCCACGCGGCCGGCGTCGGCGCGCCGCAGGCCGGCGACGATCGAGACGAGCGTCGTCTTGCCGGCGCCGTTGGGGCCGAGCAGCGCGAGCACCTCGCCGGCGGCGATCTCGAGGTCGACGTCGTCGAGCGCTACGAGCGCGCCGTAGCGCTTGCGCACCCCCTCGGCGACGAGCACGCGCGTCACGTCGCCGCCGGCCTCATCGCGTCCGGCCCAGCAGCTCGCGGCAGCGGAAGCGCTGGACCTTGCCGCTCGGCGTCTTCGGGAACGCGCCGGGGTCGAGGAACACGACCTCGTCGACCGACAGCCCGGCGCGCTCCAGCGCGATCGCGCGCAGCCGATCCGAGACGGCGTCCGGCTGCTCGGCCTCGCCGTCGCCGTTGCCGCGCGCGGAGGCCAGCTCGCACAGCACGCCGATGCGCGCGCGGCCGTCGCGGTGGCTCTCGACGATCGCGCAGTTGCCTTCGCGGATCGCCGGGTCGGCGCCCATCTCGGCCTCGACCTCGTGCACGTAGACGTTGCGCCCGCCGACGATCAGCACGTCGTCGCTGCGCCCGACGACGTACAGCTCGCCGTCGCGCACGAAGCCGATGTCGCCGGTCCGCACGGCGCCGTCGCGGAAGCGCGCGGCGGTCGCCTCGGGCTGGTGCAGGTAGCCGTCGGCGAGGCTCGGCGAGCGCACGACGATCTCGCTCGTGAGCGGGTCGACCTCGACCTCGGTGGCGCCGACGGGCGTGCCGGTCGAGAGGATCCGCCGCGCGTCCGCCGCGTCCCCGGCGACCTCCTCGATGCGCCCGTTCGCGAGCGCGTCGCCGTCCACGTGCAGGTAGCGCGGCGGCGCGCCGAGCGCGCCGATCGTGACGGCGAGCGTCGCCTCCGCGAGCCCGTACGCGACCGTGAACGTGTCGAGCGAGAGGCCGCGCGGCGCGAGCGCGTCCGCCGCCGTCTCGAGCACCTCCCACTGCACCGGCTCGGCGCCGACGAGGCAGACGCGCAGGTCGAGCGGCTTCGCCTCGCCACCGCCGGCCGAGCGCTCCGCGCGCGCGGCGAGGTGCAGCGCCGAGGGCGGCCCGGCGGTGACGGTGACGCCCATCTCGGCGCAGTCCGCGAACCACGAGCGCGGCTCCATCAGGAAGCGCTCGGGCGTCGAGCGGATCCCTCTCATGCCGGTGTAGATCGCGAGCAGGTTGCAGCCGAAGAAGCCCATGTCGTGCGACAGCGGCAGCCAGATGTAGCCGACGTCGCGCTGCGGGTCGATCCGCATCCGTTCCATCAGCATCCGCATCTGCGCGTCCATCGCGCGTCCGCTGAGCTGCACGCCGCGCGGCTCGCCGGTCGTGCCGGAGGAGAACTGCACGAACACGGTGCCGTCCGGGTCGGGCGGCTCGACGTCGGCCCGCTCGGGCGTCTCGACGAGCGAGCGGTAGCCGACGCCCTCGGCCGCGATCGGCGCGTCGGGCGGCATGAACTGGAGGAAGCGCTCCTCGGCGAGGAAGAACGGCGAGCCGACGAGCTTGCAGAGCGCGTCGAGCTGCCGCACGTAGCCCTCGACGCTCATCCCGCGGGCGGGGATCGGCAGCGAGGCGATCGCGGCGCCCGCGGCCCAGATGCCGACGTAGCCGGCGGTCGCGTCCGGCATGTTCGTGATCACCGCCGGCACGACGCTGCCGGGTCCGACGCCGCGGCGCCTGAGCCCTGCGGCGACGTGGCGCGCGGTCTGCAGCACGTCGTCGAAGCACTGGCGCTCGAAGCGCTCGCCGGTCCACTCCCACAGCTCCTGCGCGAGCCTCTCGGGCGCGAGCAGCTCGTCCCAGAACGTCGTCATGACGCGATCCCCCCTGGCGTGGCTTCCCCCTGTCAGCCGCCGCACTGGCCGGCGGCAGATCAAGCTACCAACTAACAAGTGTTCGAGTAAACTGCGGCGGGCAATCGACGGACAATGCGTCCGCGTTCGGGGGAACTGCGATGGGGTTGCTGGCGCGCCTGGTGGTGCGACGGCCGCGCGCGACGATCGCCGGCTGGCTGCTGGTCGCGGCCGCCAGCGCCGTCGTCGCGAGCGGCCTGCTGGGAAGGCTGTCGGACCGCGGCTTCGCCGTGCCCGGCTCGGAGTCGGCGCGCGCCGCCGCGCTGATGATCCGCCACCTCCCCGGCCATCGCGGCGCCGAGCTGCTGGCCGTCGTGACGGTGCGCGACCCTGACCAGGGCGGGGCGTGGATAGCCGCCGCCGGGCGGCGCGCCGAACGGGCGCTCGGGGCGCGCGCCGACGTGCGCTCGCTGGCGACGCGCGGCAGCGCCGTCCACTACGGCCGCGGCGACTCGGCCACGACGCTCGGCATAGCGCTCGTGGAAGTGCTGCTGCGCGTCGACCCGGCGGCGACGCAGTCGCACGTGAGCGCGCTGCGGCACGCGCTCGCGCGCGCCGACGGCGGGCGCTTCCACGCGCTGCTGCTCGGCCCGCCGGTGCTCGAGCAGCGCTACGCGTCGATCGCGCGCGCCGACCTGACGCGCGCCGAGCGGCTCGCGCTGCCGCTGACCGCGCTCGTGCTGCTGGTCGCGTTCCAGGCGGTCGTCGCGGCGCTGCTGCCGGTGTTGCTCGCGGTCGTCTCGATGCTCGTCGCGTTCGCGTGCCTCGCGGTCGTCGGCGAGTGGGTCGGGATCAGCGTGTTCGTGACGAACACGGCCACGATCCTCGCGCTCGGCCTCAGCGTCGACTTCTCGCTGTTCATCGTCACGCGCTTTCGCGAGGAGCTGGCGCGCGGCGGCTCGACCGAGCAGGCGCTGATCGCGACGCTGACGACGACCGGCCGCGCGGTGCTGCTGTCGGCGTGCACGATCGCCGCCTCGCTCGTCGGCCTGCTCGTCGTCGGGATCGCGACCTTCTCGACGATGGCGGTCGGCGCCGGGATCGCAACGCTCGCGGCGGCCGCGACGGCGCTCACGCTGCTGCCGGCGACGATCCGCCTCGCCGGCCCGCGGATCGAGTGGCTGCGGATAGACCGCGTCGCGCGCGCGGCGGCGCGCGCGACGCTGTGGAGCCGGCTCGCGCGCGCGGTCACCGGCCGCCCCGTGGCGGCGCTGCTCGGCAGCCTCGCGCTGCTGCTCGCGCTCGCGCTGCCGGCGACCTCGTTCCGCCTCGACGTGCACACGCAGCAGGTGCTGCCGCGCGAAGACCCGGTGCGCCGCGAGATGGCGTTCGTCTCGCGCATGCTCTACCCGGGCGCGGGCGCGCCGATCTTGATCACGACGCACGACCAGCTCGCGCGCGTGAAGGACGTCGTGCAGCACGAGCCAGGCGTCGCGCAGGTCTGGCACGAACTGTCCGGCAGCGGCGGCTGGTCGACGATCGAGGCGATACTGAGAACGCCGTCGGACGGGCGCGCGTCGCGGCTCGTCGTGCAGCGCCTGCGCCGCGCGCTCGCGCGCCGCACGCGCGAGACGTACGTCGGCGGCACGATCGCCGGCAGCGTCGACCTCGTCGACCGCATCGCTTCGCGCGCGCCGTGGGCGATCCTGACCGCGACCGCGCTCTGCTTCGTGCTGCTGGCGTGGGGGCTGCGCTCGCTCGTGATCCCGCTCAAGGCGGTGCTGACGACGCTGCTGTCGGTCGGCGCGACGCTCGGCCTGCTGCTGCGGCTGTTCGACGGCGGCGCAGCGACGCCGCACCTGGAGTTCTTCGTGCCGCTGTCGCTGTTCGCGATCGTGTTCGGGCTGTCGGTCGACTACGAGGTGTTTTTGCTGAGCCGCATCCGCGAAGCGGCGGCGGCCGGGCACGACCACCGCGAGGCGGTGCGGCGGGGGCTCGTCGGCAGCGGCCGCTCGATCACGCTCGCCGGCCTGACGCTGACGACGGTGTTCCTCGCGTTCGCGAGCTCGCGGCTGCTGCCGCTGCAGCAGCTCGGCGTCGGGCTCGCGCTCGCGGTCGCGATCGACGTGACGCTCGTGCGCTGCGTGCTGGTGCCGGCGACGGTCGTGCTGCTGCGGCAGTGGAACTGGTGGTGGCCGTTCGACCGCCGCCGGGCGCTCAACGCGCCGGCGCGGGGGCCGGCGCCCGCCGAGCGCTCCTGAGCGCGTCGAGGCCCGGCAGCGGGTCGCCGGCGAGCAGGTGCAGCAGCACGGTCCCGCCGGTCGAGACGTGCGTCACGCGGTCGGCCAGGCGCAGCGCGCGCAGCGGCATGCTCGTCGTGCCGCCGCCGACGATCGTCGGGCCGGACGCGTCCGCGCAGGCGACGGCGAGCGCCTCCGCGCCGCGCCGCCCGGCCGGCGCGTGCTGGAAGCCGGGCGGCCCGTTCCACACGACCGTCCCGGCCGCGCGGATGCGCCCGCCGAAGCGTGCGCAGGCGCGCGGCCCGAGATCGATCGCGCGCATGTCCGGGCGCAGGTCGGCGAGCGCCACGACGCGCAGCCGGCCGGCGTCGTCGACGAGCAGGTCCGGCGGCAGCAGCGTGCGCTCGTGCGCCAGCACCCGCCGCGCGCGCTCCCCGTCCGGCTCCGCGGCCGCGCGCGCCACCCCCTCGGCGATCTGCGCGCCGAGCAGCAGCGTCGCGCCCGCCGCCGCCAGCCGCTCCAGCAGCGGGAGCTTCTCGCGCGCCCGCGTCCCGCCGACGACGACCACGAGCGGGGCGGGCGGCGCGCGCAGCGGCGCGAGCAGCTCCAGCTCCGTCGCGACGAGCGCACCGGCGGTCGCCGGCCCGGCTTCGACCAGCTCCGCGATCGACGCGTGGGGACGGTGGAGACTGCCGAACGCGTCACTCACGACGAGGTCGGCGCCGGCACGCAGCTCGTCCGCGAGCGCGCGCCGCTCGGCGCCCCACGCGCTCGTCTCGCGCGCGTCGAAGCGGACGTTCTCCAGCAGCGCGACGCGGGCGCCGCGCGGCGGCCGCTCATCGCGGTCGCGCACGAGCGGGACGTCCGTCCCGAGCAGTCGCGCGAGCGCCGCGGCGACGGGCGCGAGCGACAGGCGCGGCTCGGCCCCCGCGGGCCGACCGAGGTGCGCGACCGCCAGCACACGATTCTCGCCCGCGAGCAGCCGCCGCAGCGTCGGCAGCGCAGCCCGCACCCGCGCGTCGTCGGCGATCGCGCGGCCGGCGAGCGGCACGTTGAGGTCGAGCCGCGCGAGCACCGCGGCCCCGGCCAGCTCGTCCAGCGCCAGCCCGGCGCCGCCAGCCCCCGCCACCTCGTCCAGCGCCAGCCGGGACCCCGCGACCACCGGTCCGTCCACGCTCACGCCCCGACCACGGCGACCCGCTCCAGCGTCTCCAGCGCCGCGCGCGCGGCGGCGCCGTAGTAGCGCGCCGCGGCCTCGGCGGTGCGGCCGGCCGCGTGCGGCGTCAGCAGCACGCGCGGATGCGCGCGCAGCCGCGGGTCGACGCGCGGCTCGTCCGGGAAGACGTCGAGCGCGGCGCCGGCGAGCCGCTCGTCGAGCGCGCGCAGCAGCGCCTCGTGGTCGAGCAGATGCGCTCGCGCGGTGTTGACGAGCCAGGCGCCGGGCCGCATCGCGTCCAGCTCCCGCGCGCCGAGCAGGAACGCTCCCGGCGCGGCGCGCACATGCAGCGAGACGGCGTCGGCGGCGCCCAGCAGCTCCCCCAGCGCGACCCGCTCGCCCGGCACGCCGGCCGCCGCCTCGCCGGAGCGCCGCGTGTAGACGATGCGCGTGCCGAACGGCTCCAGCAGCCGCGCGAGCCGCGCGCCGGTGCGTCCGAGCCCGACGATCCCGACCGTCAGCGCGCCCAGCTCGCGTGCCGTGTCGTCGAAGGCGCTCGGCACGCGCCAGTCGCCCGCGCGCACGTGCGCGTCCGCCGCCACGAGCCGCTTCGTCAGCGCAAGCAGCAGCGCGAGCGCGTGCTCGGCCGTCGCGGCGGCCGACAGGCCTGGCGGCGGGCCGCTGACCGCGACGCCGCGCGCCCGCAGCGCCGCCGCCTCGCCGCGCGCGGCGCTCGCCCCGCCGACCCGGTACACGCGCGCCAGCCGCTCCGCGCGCGCGAGGAAGCGCTCCGGCAGCGGCGGACCGCCGACGATCGCGACGGTCGCAGCGCCGGCGAGGTCGAGCGCGGCGTCGGCGTCGGGTCGGAACGCGACGTCCGCCACCCCGCGCAGCGCCTCGCGCAGGATCCGCTGACCGGGCGCGCTGGTCGGCCCGATCGCCAGCACGAGCGGGCGCGCGCTCATCGCCCCGCGCCCCGCGCCCTCATCGCCCCGCGCGGGCGCTCGCCAGGCCCAGCGTCTGCAGCTTGATCTGCGCGACCCGCTCGGCGTCGGCGGCGTCCACCTCCGCGACCCCCGCGCCGTAGCGGCCCGGACGCTCCCACAGCGTCTGCAGGCAGAGCACGTGGAGCGCGAGCGAGAGGTCCATCACGTCGCTCGCGTTGCCCTCGCCGCAGTGATGGTTGATCTGCCGCCCGCCGGCCAGCAGCACGACGCGACGGCTGCCGAGCACGTACTCGGCGACGCCGCCGCCGTGGTCGCGCGCGCTCGACGCGCGCGCCGCGAGCGCCTCGACGCGTATCTCGCCGTCGCGGCGGCCGGCGTTGCCGAGCACGCAGCCGTCCTTCAACAGGTCCATGTGCTGCTCGCGGATCACGTCCGCTTCGCCGGTCGCGGTGAGGACGAAGTCGGCGCTCGGCAGCACGGTCTCGAGCTGCGCGAGCTGCATGCCGTCGTAGACGGCGATCAGGCCGGCCTGCGCGGAGCGCTCGACGACGATCACGCGCGCGTGCGCGGCGCGCAGATAGGCGGCGATCCCGCGGCCGTTGGCGCCGTAGCCGACCACGACCGCGACCGCCCCGGCGAGCTGACGGCGCGAGGCGGTCATGAGCGCGGCGACGGTCGACTGCCCGGTCCCGTGCGCCGTCTCGATCTGCTCCTTGATCGGGCACGAGGCGAGCCCGACGAGCGGGAACGGCGCCGGCTCCGCTTCGGCGAGCGCGCGCCGCACGAGCGTCTCGGCGTTGCGCGAGTGCAGCGTGCCGCCGGCAACCTGCCCGCGCTGCGCGAGTGCCGCCACCGACAGGCGGCCGTTGTCGAGCAGCAGGTGCGGCTCGAAGCCGGCGAGCACCTCCTCTGGCGACGCGTCGCGCGGGTAGTACGCGACCGCGCCGAGCGCGCGGCGCAGGCCGTCGCGCTCGTGCAGCGGCTCGGGGTCGTCCTCGACCAGCAGCCTCGCGCCGGCGCGCTTGAGCACGTTGAGCAGGTAGGCGCGCTCCTTCGTCAGGCGGCCGGCCGCGGCGACGCGCGCACCGTCGAACGGCCGCGTCCCCTGGAGCTGGCGCTCCAGCACGGCGAGGACCGGCATGCGCCGCCAGCAGGCGCGCACGCGCGCGTAGCTGTCCGCCGCCGGCGACGCGTCCGTGTCCGGCGCCGCCGCGGGCGCCGCGCTCGCTACGCCTGCGACTTCCACAGCCGGCAGATCGAGACGAGGTCGTCGGGCGTCTCGGGCTTCCCGTTGTGGGCGAGCACCGTCTCGGCCGGGCAGCCGCTGAGCCACGGCTGGTCGCCGGCCTGGAAGGTCGCCTGCGTGAACAGCTCGAACTCGTTCTGCTCGCGGTTGAGCCGCAGGCCCTGCGGCGTCATGACGGCGAAGTGCAGCGGCTCGTCGAACAGCAGCGAGCAGACGTAGGCGCGGCCGTCGGGGAAGATCGAGAGGCGGTCGAGCGAGCAGCCGACGCAGCCGCGGTAGCCCTCGTCGACGTAGCGCTCCAGCTTCGCGGGCGTCGCGTACGTCGGCGGGTACCAGATCGAGGTGCGGTAATCGTCCTTGATCTGCTCGAGCCGCTCGTAGAAGTCGATCCACTCCTGCGGGCTGAGCGACCAGTCGGCGGCGTTGGCGATGCCGCGCCCCTCCTCGGAGAAGACGTGGAAGTTCGTCATCGCGACGCCGAGCTCGTCGGCGAGCGCGAGCATCGCCTCGGCGTCGTGGAGGTTGCGCTGCGAGATCGTGCAGATGATGCGGACGGGGTAGCCGGCCGCGACGGTTCTCGCGATGCACGGGACGGTCCTCGCGTAGGTGCCCGCGCCGCGCACGGCGTCGTGCGTCTCGGCGGTGGCGCCGTCGAGGCTGAAGGAGATGTAGTGCAGCTTCTCCGGCGTGATCTTGTCGATCGTGCGCTCGAGCAGGCCGTTGGAGTTGATCATCACCTGCCGGTAGCCGACCGCGAGCGCATGGTCGACCATGCGCGGCAGGTCGGGGTGCAGCGTCGGCTCGCCGCCGAGGAAGGTGATGTACTCGCCGCCGAGCGTGCGGCAGCGGTCGATGATCCCGGTCGCCTCCTCGAAGTCGAGCATCAGGCCGCGCTCGAGCCGGTCGCCCATGTAGCAGTGGCCGCACCGAAGCTGGCAGCGCTCCGTGATGTAGAGATAGATGTTGTGGAAGCGCTTGTAGTGGATGCGCGATCTGTCGCGCGAACGCGGCTCCGGAGAGCTCGCGAGCAGCTCGGGCATGTGTCCTCCAGTCGTGCGGCCGACCGGAGAGATCAGGCGGACGACGCGCTCCGCGGACTCGATCCCCTCGCCCCCATCCCCCTGACCTCCCCGCGCGCGGTCCCGCCTTGGTGCGCTGCGAGTTGGCTTCGCTCCATTATGCAGTAGGAAGCGGGCGCGTGGGGCGTTTGTTCGTGTTCGGACCCCTGCGCTCGCGGGCCTCCGCCGCCGTGCGCCCAGAGCCGTCGTCGTCTCCCATCGACGGCCGCGGCGGCCGCGCCTCTCCGGGCGCGGGCCCTGAAACGGCCTGCTCTGGTAGGCTCGCCCGCGATGGCTACGAACAATCAGCTGGTGCGCCTCGGGCGCAGAAGAAGACGCCGCATCACGAAGCGCGCGGCGTTGAGAGGCGCTCCGATGAAGCGCGGCGTGTGCACGCGTGTCTACACGACGACGCCTCGTAAGCCGAACTCCGCGCTCCGCAAGGTCGCGCGTATCCGCTTGACGAACGGGAACGAGGTCACGGCCGCGATCCCGGGCGAGGGCCACAACCTGCAGGAGCACTCGGTCGTGCTCGTGCGCGGCGCCTCGCTGAAGGACCTCGGTGGCATCAGCTACAAGGTCGTGCGCGGCACGCTCGACGCCGCAGGCGTCAGCGACCGCAAGAAGGCCCGCTCGAAGTACGGCGCGAAGCGCCCGAGCTGAGCGACCGCCTCCGGTAGGGGGCGGCAGCGCCCGCTCCACCTCGTCGCGTTCTCACCACGGCCCGCTCGCTCGAGCGGGCCGTTGCATTTGGCAGGGGCGCACCATGCTGGTCCCCCGAGGTCGAGGCGGCCCGCACCAAAGCCGGCGGCTATGCCGTTGCCACCTCGGCGCTCGTCCCGCGGTGGCGTGCGTAGATGTCCTCGACCCACTTGAACCCGGGGCGGTCCTTGAGCGAGTCGCGGAACCGTCGTGACTGGGGGGTCCGCTCGGCCGGGTGGAGCTTGATGTAGGGGAACTCGGGTGGCATGACGATGGGCGCGAGGAGCGAGGCGGCCGTCAGGTCTGCGACGGTGAACGACTCGCCGACGAGATAGCCGCTCGGGCCGACCTCTGCCTCAATCTCGTCGAACGCCGCACGCACCTTGTCGCGCGACTGCTCAACGGTCTCCGGCCGGATTCGGTAGCGCAGCTTCACGGCTTGGCCGAGCAGCGGACTGAGCGCCTTGATCAGACCGATTCGCGGGTGCTCGGCGCCGTAGAGCATCGCGAGGAACTTCTCCGGCTCCGCCAAGTTGTCGTTGAACAGCACCCGCCGCACGTCATGACCGCACTGCTCGTCGAAGTACTCCTCGAGGCCGAGCGCGCGTCTGCGCGCCTCCGGATCGGCCGGGTAGAGCGGCGGCTCCGGCCACCGCCGCTCGACCTCCTCGAGGATCTTCGTCGAATCGCCGAACGCACGCCCGTTCATCTCCAGCACCGGCAGCGTGCGGCCCGCGCGCTGGCGCCGCGCCGTGAACTCCTGCAGCGCCGGCGTCACCGCGCGGCGCACGTGCGCGACGCCCTTGTAGTCAAGCGCCCACCGGGCCTTCTCGTTGTAGTGCGAGATCTCGAGGTGCCAGAGGACCGGCGTGTCGACGGCGGCACAGCCCGGAGACCCTTGGAGATGCCCATCTTGTGCCGGCATCGCTCTACTGACCTCCTGGCGCAGGATCTGGGGAGCGGGTTCGGCTTGCAGCTGCCGCCAGTCCCAATCGTACTCATCGAGCTCAAAAACGGAGCTATGGCTCGACATCGCGACCCATGGGCGCGGGTGGTCTGATTCGGCGGACATCCCTGGCGCAGCGGCGTTCTCGGAAGGGAGGTTCCCGCCGGGTTCCCGGTTTGGCGTAGCGGCGCTCTGTCGTCGTCCCCGAAGCGCTCGGCCGGCGTGACGAAATCGCAAAGGGGTGAGCCATCCCGGGTTTGACGGAGGTCTTGTTGCCAGGATGTCGTGCCTGGTGAAAGGAGATGCTCTGTTCGATGGCTGCACCGAGGAAGTATCCGGAAGGAGTTGCGTGAGCGCGCGATCCGGCTCGTGTTCGAGTCGGGCCGGCCGGTCAAGCACGTCGCTGATGATCTCGGCGTGCATCCGGAGGCGTTGCGCAGCTGGGTGCGTCAGGCCGAGGCGGACGCTGGCAAGCGTCCGGAGCGGCTCACGAGCGATGAGCGCGAACGGCTCAAGGCGCTCGAGCGTGAGAACCGGGAGCTGCGCAAGGCGAACGAGATCTTGAAGGCTGCCAGCGTGTTTTTCGCGAAGGAGCTCGACGCTCCCCGACCGAAGTGAGCGCGTTCATCGACGCGTATCGGGGCCGCTTCGGGGTCGAGCTCGTCTGCCGGACCGTGGGCGTGTCGGCGTCCGCCTACTACCAGCGCGCCACCGGCGAGCGCTCGGCCCGTGTCCTCGAGGACGAACGGCTGCTCGCGGTGATCCGTCAGCTGCATGCCGCCAACTACCACGCCTACGGATCGCGGCGAATGTGGAAGGCGCTGCTGCGCGCGGGAGAGCCGGTCGGCCGCGGCCGGGTCGAGCGGCTGATGCGTACCCACGGCATCCAGGGCGCCAAGCGCCGCGGCAAGCCATGGCGGACAACGACGCCCGATCCGATGGCACGCCGCAGCCCGGATCTTGTGCGTCGTCAGTTCGTTGCGAGCCATCCGAACGAGCTGTGGTGCTCGGACTTCACCTACCTGCGCTGTTGGGAGGGGCTGGTGTTCTTCGCGTTCGTGATCGACGTCTACAGCCGCCGCATCGTCGGCTGGCAATTCGCGCCGCACATGCGCACGACGCTCGTCCTCGACGCGCTGAAGATGGCGCTCGCCCAACGCGGCCCGGCCAGCGAGGTCCGGCTCGTGCATCACTCAGATGCCGGCAGCCAATACACCAGCGGCGAGTTCACTCAGGTGCTTGCCGACCACGAGGTGCTCGCCTCGATTGGAACCGTCGGCGACGCCTACGACAACGCACTGGCCGAGAGCTTCGTCGACACGTTCAAGACCGAGCTGATCCGCGACCCGTCTGGCGGACCCGCACCCAGCTCGAACTCGCGATCGTCGAATACGTCGGCTGGTTCAACCAAGCGCGCATGCACGAGAGCCTCGGCGATCGCTCCCCCGAAGAGTTCGAGTCCCTCGCAGCGACCCAATATGGTCCGCTTCGCAACACCAACAACACCGACCGAGACAGATAAAACGCTCTCCGCGAAACCCGGGGCGGCTCAATGCCCTTGCCGTTGATGCATTCGCGCTGCATTCTTGCTACAGTCCCCTCATGGCTTCAGCCACGCTCGCCACGCGCCCTCTCATCCGCGAGGCGGTCTACCTGCACGAGATCGCACAGCTCAGCGATGCGGACATCGCACGCGCAACGGGCGTGGCGCGCAGCACCGCGCGCGCGTGGCTTGCGCACACGCGCTCGCCGACCGGAGATCGCGGAGAGCGGCTGATCGAGCTCTCGGCGATGGTCGAGCGGCTCGCGCGGCTGATGGAGCCCTCCTACATCGCCGTCTGGTTGCGCAAGCCCGTGCCGGCGTTGGGCGATGAGAAGCCGATCGATCTGATCGCGCGCGGTGAGTACATGCGCGTCGCGAGCCTGATTTCGGCGCTCGAAGAGGCTCCCTTCACGTAGCCCGCCCTCGGTCCGGTGGCGCTCAAGGTCGATCGGATCTCGGTCGCCGGCTCGTGGTGGCGGCAGATCCCGCACGGCTCCGACCCGCTCTGGCTTGCCACCCCGCCCTCGAGCGGACGCTGGCAACGCGGCGAGCACCTTGCCGCGCTCTACTTCGCCGACGAGGCCGAGACCGCCTGGGCCGAGTGGTACCGGATGCTCGCCGAGGTCGGCATGCCACCTACGCACGGCATGCCACGCGACCTCTGGCGCTGGACGATCGCCGTCGACGACGTCGCCGACCTAACCACCCCAGCCAAGCTCGCCGCGCTCGACCTCCAGCCGCCACGTCCGAGCCAGCACACGTGGACTCCGTTCCAAGAAGCCGGCGAACAACTTGCCCGCGACGGCTGCCGCGGCATCCTCTACGCGAGCGCCGCCCGACCCGAGCACCGCGCGCTCTGCCTCTTCCGCGACAACATCGCGATCCCCGGCGCCGAACCCGTCCGACCGCCCGGGACGCACCGCGACCCGCCGGCGCCGCCGAGAGGCATGCGCACCTGAGCCGCGCCACCACCGTCGACGACATCCCGAAGCCGCTTAGCTTGGGAATCCGCGCCGGCCAAGCTCCGGCGCGGCCGCACCCGAGCGCTGTCATCGTGTGCGCGGAACAGAGGAGAACAGCGTGGGATCGAGCACGTGCGGCCGGGTCGCATTGTCGATTGAGTCCAAGCGCCGCCTTTGGAGCGAGTCAGGCGGCTACTGCCAGAACCCATCGTGCGCGCGTGATCTGTTCGCCGATGGCTCAGATGTCGACTTCGCGGAGATGGCCCACATCATTCCGGCTAGCAAAGGTGGTCCGCGTGACATCCCCCACGACCAGCTTTCAGCGCATGATCGTGCGCACCACGAGAACGTCGTCCTGCTGTGCGCCAACTGCCACACGATCGTCGACAAGGATCCTGGGACGTTTCCCGCCGAGCTGATGCGGGACTGGAAGCAGGACCGCAAGGCCCTGCTCGAGCAAACGCTCGGCACCCCGAAGTACGCCAATCGGCAGCGAGCACGCGAGCACATCACCCCGTTGTTGGAGCAAAACGAGGTGATCCACCGTCGCTACGCCCCGAGACCGGGAGTCTTCTCCAACGCGACGGCCGAGCGCTGGCACCGCCACATGGTCGCGACCGTCATTCCCAACAACCGTGCCATCCTGCGGGTCCTTGAACGGAATCAGGATCTGCTCACCAGCGAAGAACGCGAAACTCTCGCCCTGTTCTCCTTGCACGTCCGTGAGCTGGCATATCGCCATTTCCTGAACGACTGGACCGCCGGAGCCACCCGTTTTCCGGAGCGTCTGACTTCGATCCTGGGCCCGGAGCAATGAGCAACCCTCGTCCCTGGGTCATGAGGAAGTTGGAAGAAGAGGCTCGACATGACGGCGAGTTGAGCGGCCTCCGGTTGGAGCACGTCGGCACAAACGGTCTGCGGATCGTCCGAAGGGCGCGGCCGGATGCGCTGGTCTACTGCGCTAGCGTAGAGCACGGCGAGACCTTCGGCCCTCAAGATCTCGAGCATGTACTGGGTGTGCTCTCGGAGGCCCAGTTCGTCGTCGTCGTCCCAACGCGAATCGACCACGAGGTCTTCGTGCACGCCGAGGAACTCGGCGTGTGCGTGGACGGCTTCGGAGAGCTCGTCGCGGCGTTCGGTTCAGCGCTCCGACAAGACGATCCGCACGATCTCGACGTGCTGTTGCTCTATGACAGCCGCGCCTCCGAAGTCGCGGTCCGAGGTGCAGAACGGTGGTCGGAGACGAGACCCCCGGTGCACATCATCGCGATGACCCGCGCCGAGGAGCGGGAATACCGATTCATACAGGGCACGAGCGCCGTCAGATTGCTCTAGTGCGATCCTCGGGACCTGCGTTGCAGGGAGAGCCCCGGTAGACATCGAGCGCAGACGTTGCGAGCCTTTGCGAGCGGCCATGTCGGGGCGCGTCGCGAGCCAGTCGACGAACCAACGCGCCGCCATCGGTTCGAAACACTATGGGCGCGGGTGGTTTCGAAGCACCGACCTCTCGCGTGTGAAGCAGCGGATTTCTGAGAGCTCAGACGCCGAACCGCCGACCAGAGCGGCAGATCCGCGCAAACGCGCAGCCTCCCAATTCGGCTCAAGAAGGCTGATTCCGGGGACGTTTGGCCCAACGATTGACCCAACGGCACGGAAGCGACCCCACGGTCCGGCACCGACTACCCCGTTGGTCTGAAGATGCCTGGCAAACCAGTGCGCGACCCGCCGATCGTCGCGGGCTTCTACTGACGCGGCTCCGCGCCACCGCGGGATGACGGCGCTCGGGCAGCTCCATACGGTCCTTGCTCATGCACACCCCAATCGCCTCCGGCCCCGACAGCGCACGGTCCGCACACGCGGCGATCCGGCCATTCGACGATCTCTCGCGAGACGACGTCGACTGGGCCGGCGGCAAGGGCGCGAACCTCGGCGAGCTGACGCGTGCGGGCCTGCCGGTCCCGCCGGGCTTCGTCGTCGGCGCCCCTGCATACGCCGCGATGTGCGAGGCGAGCGACCTGCGCGCCCACCTCGTCCGTCTGCTGGAGGGGCTCGACGTCGACGACACGACGGCGCTCGAGGCGAGCGCCGAGCAGGCGCGGTGCCTCGTGCTGGGGGTGGCCGTGCCGCCCGACCTCGATCGGGCGATCCGCGACGCGTACGCGGCGCTGTGCGCCGGCACGCAGGACGCCGCGGTCGCCGTGCGCTCCTCGGCGACCGCCGAGGACACGGCGTCGGCGTCGTTCGCGGGGATGAACGAGAGCTTCCTCAACGTGCGCGGCGCGGACGCCGTCGTGAGAGCGGTCCACGAGTGCTGGGCCTCCCTGTTCGGCGCGCGCACCGTCTTCTACCGCGCCAAGCGCGGGCTCGGCCAGGCCGACATGGACATCGCGGTCGTCGTGCAGCGGCAGATCGCGTCGCTGCGCGCCGGCGTGATGTTCACGCTCGACCCCGCCACCGGCGCGCACGACCGGCTCGTGATCGAGGGCTCGCTCGGGCTCGGCGAGGCGGTCGTCTCCGGCGCCGTCTCGCCCGACCGCTACGTCGTCGACAAGCACGACGGCGCGATCCTCGCGCGCGAGGTGCGCCGCAAGCGGATCGCGATCGAGCCGCTGGGCGGCGGCGGCACGCGCCAGCGCGAGCTCCAGGGCGACGAGGCTCTGACGCCCGTGCTGAGCGACGACGAGGTGCGCCAGCTCGCCGAGCTGGGGACGCGGATCGAGCGCCACTACGGCGCGCCGCAGGACACGGAGTGGGCGTTCGACGCCGACGGCGCCGTGTGGATGCTGCAGTCGCGTCCGGTCACGACGGCCGGCGGCGCGGCAGCCGGGGCTGAGGCTTCGAGCGACGGTCACCCGCGCGGCGAGCTGCTCGCGAGCGGCCTCGGCGCCGCGCCCGGCGCCGCGAGCGGGCCGGTGCGCGTGATCGAATCGCTCGCCGGCGCCGATCGCCTGCGCGAGCGCGACGTGCTCGTCGCGCCGATGACCGCCCCCGACTGGGTCCCGCTGCTGCGCCGCGCCGCCGCGCTCGTCACCAACACCGGCGGCATGACCTGTCACGCCGCGATCGTCTCGCGCGAGCTGGGAATTCCCTGCGTCGTCGGCACGGGCGACGCGACCGACACGCTGCGCGACGGCGAGACCGTCACGGTCGACGGCAGCCGCGGGCAGGTGCGCGCGGGGGGTGACGTCGCTCGCAGCGAGCGAAACCCGGCACCGGCCGCGCCCACGCCGGCCGGGGCGCCCGCCGCCACGGGCGCCGCGGCCGCGGAGGCGCCGGTTACCGGCACGCAGCTGCTCGTCAACCTGTCCGAGCCCTCGCAGGCCGAGCGCGCCGCGGCGCTGCCCGTCGACGGCGTCGGCCTGCTGCGCGCCGAGCTGATGCTGCTGGAGGCGCTCGGCGGCGACCACCCGCGCGCGCTGCTGGAGGAGGGCCGCGGCGAGCAGGTCATCGCGCGGATGGCGGACGGCCTGACGACGTTCGCCTCAGCGTTCGCGCCCCGGCCGGTCACCTACCGCACGATCGACTTCCGCACGAACGAGTTCCGCGGCCTGCGCGGCGGCGAGCGCTTCGAGCCGGTCGAGGCGAACCCGATGATCGGCTACCGCGGCGCGCTGCGCTACCCGCGCGAGCCGGAGGTCTTTCGGCTGGAGCTCGACGCGATCGCGCGCGTGTGGGACGCCGGCCACGCGAACCTGCACGTGATGCTGCCGTTCGTGCGCAGCGCACGCGAGCTGGCGCGCTGCCTGACGCTCGTCGAGGCGAGCGGCCTGCTCGCCCGGCCCGGCTTCGAGCTGTGGATCATGGCCGAGGTGCCGTCCGTGCTGTTCGCGCTGCCCGCGTACGCGCAGATGGGCGTCGCCGGCATCTCGATCGGCTCGAACGACCTCACGCAGCTCCTGCTCGGCGCCGACCGCGACTCCGACCTCGTCGCCGAGGCGTTCGACGAGCGCGACCCGGCCGTGCGCGCCTACCTGCGCGAGCTGATCCCGGCCGCGAGAGCGCTCGGCCTGCGCACGTCGATCTGCGGCCAGGCGCCCTCCGTGCATCCCGAGTACGCCGAGCTGCTCGTGCGCGCAGGGATCGACGCGATCTCGGTCAGCGCCGACGCGGTCGCGCGCACACGCCGACTCGTGGCCGCCGCCGAGCGGCGCCTGCTGCTCGACGCGGCGCGCACGCAACAGCCCACCGACTCGGGAGGCATCTGATGGCGACTCGCGTCGTGTTCGCGAACGGCCGGGAGCTGCTCGTCGCAGAGGACGAGGACGACGTGATCGGCGCGGTGCGCCGCGAGCATCCGAACCCGGTCTCGCTCGAGAGCGCGATCGGCGGCCGGCTGCACGTCAACTGGGACCACGTCGCCTATGTCGAGGAGGCGCCGCCGCAGAGCGGCGAGGCGGGATGACCGCGCTGCGCGGCGCTCCCGTCCCGGCGCGCATCGCCAAGGCGCTGCGCATCGGCGACCCGCCGCCCAACCTGCGCGACTACGAGCAGGCGCGCCGGGCGTTCTCGTGGGAGCGGGCGCGCGCGCAGCTCGACGGGCTGCCGCACGGCCGCGGGCTCAACATCGCGCACGAGGCGGTCGACCGCCACGCCGCCGGCGCACGTGCGGACACGGTCGCGCTGCGCTGGCTCGCGCGCACCGGCGCCCGTCGCGAGATCTCCTACCGCGAGCTGGGCGAGCTGACGAGCCGCTTCGCGGACGTCCTCGCCGGCCTCGGCGTCGAGCCCGGCGAGCGGGTCGCGTCGCTGCTCGGGCGGGTGCCGGAGCTGCACGTCGCGGCGCTGGGGACGCTCAAGCGCGGCGCCGTCTTCAGCCCCCTGTTCTCCGCTTTCGGCCCGGAGCCGGTGCGCCAGCGGCTCGCGCTCGGCGACGCGCGCGTGCTCGTGACGACGCCGCGCCTGTACGCGCGCAAGGTCGCGCCGGTGCGCGAGCAGCTGCCAGCGCTGCGGCACGTGCTGCTCGTGGGCTATCCCGACGAGATCGCGGCGGCCGGGGAGGTCGCCGGCGGCATCGACCTGCGAGCGGCGCTCGCCGCCGCCGACGCCGCGTGGGAGATCCCCCCGACCGATCCCGGGCAGCTTGCGCTGCTGCACTTCACGAGCGGCACGACCGGCATGCCGAAGGGCGCGATGCACGTCCACGAGGCGGTGCTCGCGCACTGGGCGACCGGGTCGCTCGCGCTCGACCTGCACCCCGGCGACGTCTTCTGGTGCACGGCCGATCCCGGCTGGGTGACCGGCACCTCCTACGGGATCGTCGCGCCGCTCGTGCACGGCGTCACCGTCGTCGTGGACGAGGGCGAGCTGGACGTCGACCGCTGGTACCGGATCCTGCAGGACGAGCGCGTGAACGTCTGGTACACCGCGCCGACCGCGGTGCGGATGCTGATGCGCGCCGGCGCGGAGGTCGCGCGCGAGTACGACCTCTCGGCGCTGCGCTTCGCCGCGAGCGTCGGCGAGCCGCTGGCACCGGAGGCGGTCGCGTGGGGCGCCGAGGCGCTCGGGCAGCCGCTGCACGACAACTGGTGGCAGACGGAGACGGGCGGGATCATGATCGCCAACTACCGCGCGATGGACGTCAAGCCGGGCTCGATGGGCCGGCCGCTGCCGGGGATCGAGGCGGCGATCCTGCGCCGTGACGACGAAGGCCGCGTGCTGCTCGACGCCGGCGGGCATGCGGTCGAGGCGGCCGCCGGCGAGCAGGGCGAGCTGGCGCTGCGGCCCGGCTGGCCGTCGATGCTGCGCGGCTACCTCGGCGAGCCGGAGCGCTACGCGCGCTGCTTCGCCGGCGGCTGGTACTGCTCCGGCGACCTCGCGCGACGCGACGCCGACGGCTACTACTGGTTCGTCGGCCGCGGCGACGACGTGATCAAGTCGGCCGGGCACCTGATCGGCCCGTTCGAGGTCGAGAGCGCGCTGCTGGAGCACCCGGCGGTCGCCGAGTGCGGCGTGATCGGCGTGCTTGACGAGGTCGCCGGACAGGTCGTCAAGGCGTTCGTCGTGCCGGCCCCGCCGGCCGAGGGAGACCCGGCGCTCGCGCGCGAGCTGCTCGGCTGGGCGCGCAGACGGCTCGGCCCGGCGGTCGCCCCGCGCGAGATCGCGTTCGTCGCGTCGATCCCCAAGAACCGCTCGGGCAAGATCGTGCGGCGCCTGCTGCGCGCGCGCGAGTTGGGGCTGCCGGAGGGCGACGTCTCGACGCTGGAGCCGGAGCCGCCGTCATGAGCGCGGTGGCCGTCGAGCGCGAGCACGCGCTGCACCTGCTGCGCGAGATGACGCGCATCCGGCGCTTCGAGGAGGCCTGCGTCCAGCTCTACAGCGCGACGAAGATCCGCGGCTTCCTGCACCTCTACATCGGCGAGGAGGCTGTCGGCGTCGGCGCGATGCAGGCGCTGGGGCCCGAGGACGCGGTCGTCGCGACCTACCGCGAGCACGGCCACGCGCTCGTGCGGGGCGTGCCGGCGCGGGCGCTGATGGCGGAGATGCTTGGCCGCGTGGAGGGCTGCTGTCGCGGCCGCGGCGGCTCGATGCACATCTTCGACGCCGCGCGGCGCTTCTACGGCGGCAACGCGATCGTCGGCGGCGGGCTGCCGCTCGCCGTCGGGCTCGCGCTTGCCGACAAGCTGGCCGGACGGCACGAGCGCGTGACGGCCTGCTTCTTCGGCGAGGGCGCGATGGCCGAGGGCGAGTTCCACGAGTCGATCAACCTCGCGGCGCTGTGGCAGCTGCCGGTGCTGTTCCTGTGCGAGAACAACCGCTACGCGATGGGCACCGCGCTGGAGCGCTCCGAGTCCGAGACCGACCTGTCGCTGAAGGCGGCGAGCTACGAGGTCCCGGCGTGGCCGGTCGACGGGATGGACGTGCTCGCCGTCGAGCAGGCCGTGCGGCGCGCCGCGGCGATGGTGCGCGGCGGCGAGGGGCCGGTCTTCCTGGAGCTGCGCACGTACCGCTTCCGCGCGCACTCGATGTACGACCCCGACCTCTACCGCAGCAAGGAGGAGATCGCGCGCTGGCGCGAGCGCGACCCGCTGACGACCTTCCCGGAGCTGCTGCGCTCGCAGGAGCTGCTGGACGACGCCGCGCTGAGCGGCATCGAGGACGAGGTCGCGGCGGAGGTGGCGGACGCGATCGCGTTCGCCGACGCCGGCACGCCGGAGCCGGTTGAGGAGCTGGAGTGGTTTGTCACGATGGACGAGGTGCCGGCGGCATGAGCGGGACGACCGCAACCCGCACGCTGACCTACCGCGAGGCCCTGCGCGAGGGCCTGCGTGACGCGCTGCGCGCCGACGAGCGTGTCTTCCTGATGGGCGAGGACGTCGGCGCCTACGGCGGCTCCTTCGGCGTCAGCCGCGACCTGCTCGGCGAGTTCGGCCCGGAGCGGATCCGCGACACGCCGCTGTCGGAGTCGGCCTTCACGGGCGCCGGGATCGGCGCCGCGCTCGGCGGGATGCGGCCGATCGTGGAGGTGATGACGGTCAACTTCAGCCTGCTTGCGCTCGACCAGATCGTCAACAACGCGGCCGCGATCGCGCACATGTCGGGCGGCCAGTTCGCCGTGCCGCTCGTGGTCCGCATGACGACCGGCGCCGGCCGCCAGCTCGCCGCGCAGCACTCGCACTCGCTGGAGGGCTGGTACGCGCATGTGCCGGGCCTGAAGGTGCTCGCGCCCGGCACGCTGGAGGACGCGCGCGGCATGCTCGCGCCCGCTTTGGCGGATCCCAACCCGGTGCTGATCTTCGAGCACGGCTCGCTCTACGGGCTGGAGGGCTCGCTCACGGACCCGCCCGCGGAGGTCGCGCTGACCGGCGCCGCGATCCGCCGCCCCGGCTCCGACGTCACGCTCGTCGCCTACGGCGGCTCGCTGCCGAAGGCGCTCGACGCCGCCGAGACGCTCGCCGCCGACAGGATCGACGCCGAGGTGCTCGACCTGCGCGCGCTGCGGCCGCTCGACGACGCGGCGGTGCTGGCGTCGGTCGCGCGCACGCACCGCGTCGTCGTCGTCGACGAGGCGTGGCGGACCGGCTCGTTCGCCGCCGAGGTCGTCGCGCTCGTCGCCGAGCGGGCGCTGTACGAGCTCGACGCGCCGCCCGAGCGCGTCTGCAGCGTCGAGGTGCCGATCCCCTACGCGAAGCACCTCGAGGACGCGGCGCTGCCGAGCGCCGAGCGGATCGCCGCCGCCGCGCGCAGGACGGTCGGCCGATGAGCGACTTCACGATGCCCTCGCTCGGCGCCGACATGACCGCCGGCACGCTTCTGGAGTGGTACGTCAGACCGGGCGACGCGGTCAGACGCGGCGACATCGTCGCCTCCGTCGACACGAGCAAGGCCGAGATCGAGATCGAGATCTTCGAGGACGGCGTCGTCGGCGAGCTGCTCGTCGAGGTCGGCACCAGAGTCCCTGTCGGCACGCCGCTCGCGACGATCCTGCCGGTGGCCGGCAGCGCGGCGGCCGCCGGCAACGGCGCCGCCCCCGCGACGCCGACGGCAACCCCGGTCGCAGCCGCGCCGCCTCCGGCCTCGTCTCCGCCCACGCCGCGAACCGTCGCGCCGCTCGCGGCCGCCTCGCCTCCTGCGGCGCCACCCCTCGCCGTGCCAGTGGAAGGCCACCGCACCCGCGTCTCGCCGCTCGCGCGCCGGGTCGCGGCGCAGATGGGCATCGACCCGGAGACGGTGCCTGGGACCGGCTCCGGAGGCGCCGTCACGCGCGAGGACGTCGAGCGGGCCGCGACCACCGGCACCACGCCCCCGGCCGCTGAGCCGCTCGTGCCGGCCGCTGCGCCGGCCGCACCCGCTGTGCAGTCGGCGGCCGAGCCGGCGGTCGCCGACCGCCGGTCCGCCATGCGCAAGGCGATCGGCGACCTGATGGCGCGCTCCAAGCGCGAGATCCCCCACTACCACCTCGAGACCGCGATCGACATGACCGCGGCGCTCGCCTGGCTCGCGGAGCGCAACGCGACGCTGGCGCCGCCCGAGCGCGCGATCCCGGCCGCGCTGCTGCTCGCCGCCGCCGCCCGCGCCGCCGCGAAGCACGCCCAGCTCAACGGCTTCTTCGCCGACGGCGCGCCGCAGCCGGCCGAGCACGTCCACCTCGGCGTCGCGCTCGCACTGCGCGGCGGCGGCCTCGTCGCGCCCGCGATCCACGACGCCGACCGCCTGCCGCTCGGCGAGCTGATGGCGGCACTGCGCGACCTCACCGCGCGCGTGCGCGCCGGCACGATGCGCGGCTCGGAGATGGCCGACCCGACGATCACCGTCACGAGCCTCGGCGACCGCGGTGCCGACAAGGTCTTCGGTGTGATCTACCCGCCGCAGGTCGCGCTGATCGGCTTTGGCGCGATCCGCGAGCGGCCGTGGGCGGCCGGCGGGATGGTCGGCGCCCGCCCGACCGCGATCGCCACGCTCGCCGCCGACCACCGCGCCAGCGACGGGCACGACGGCAGCCTCCTGCTCGCCGAGCTCGACCGGCTGCTCCAGCATCCCGAGGAGCTCGCATGAGCACGACCGACGAGCTGCGCACCCAGGTGCTCGAGGCGCTCGGCGCGATCGCGCCCGACGCGGACCTCGCGACGCTGTCCGACGACGCATCGCTGCGCGACGAGCTGGACCTCGACAGCATGGACATGCAGGGCCTCGTCGTCGGCCTCTACGAGGCGACCGGGATCGACGTGCCCGAGCGCGACTACGGCAAGCTCGACACCGTCGCCGACACCGTCGCCTACCTCGCGGCGCACCGTCCCGGCGGTCAGTAGGTACAAGCGGGAAGCTCGGGTAGTCGGCACCGATGCAGGCGCACGTCGCGTCGGAGACGCTGCGAACAGGAGGTGATCGAAGTGGCAACCCACACCGTGACGACGCACGAGCACTCGGGCACGAGCCGCGCCTCGGAGCCAGCCAGCCCGCAGCGCGAGGACCGCCTGCGCACACTGGCCTTGGAACAGATCTATCGCGTCCGGCGCTTCAAGCTGCACTTGGTCGTGTTCGCGGTCGGCCTGCCGGCGCTGGGGATCCTGTGGGTCCTGACCGAGTACTTCGAGGAGCACACCTGGCCCAGCCGGTTCGCGTCGGCGCCAGCTGAGGTAGTGGCGGGCGGTGACGATGAGCTCGTCGGCGATCTCGTGCAGTGCGCAGAAGGGTGAAGGAGCGCTCGACCCTCAGCGGCACCGAGCGCGCCGACGCCGTCACCAACATCCGCCATCTCTTCCAGACGACGATGGCCCCGGCTTCCGCGCGGCGATCGAGCGGCTCACCGGCCGCACGGTCGTGGCGTTCATCAGCGGCAACCACGTTGCCGCCGAGATGTTCATCCTCGACGCAGCAATCTCGCCTCGGCTGCCGGATGGCGCCGACGCCGCGCACGGTACGTACCTACTACGCAAATCGCTCGGTCGTGCCCCCGATGCCTGGTGACGAAGCCGCTCTCTACGGTGTGGCCATGCCACGTTCGAGTGTCGCGCCCACCGCGCTCCCGCCGAGTGCCGCGCCCGGTACGACGCTGATCGAGCTGGATGGCGTCGGGCGCCGGTATGAGATCGGCGGTGGCGAGGTGGTCGCGCTCGCGGACGTCTCGCTGCGGATCGCGGCGGAGGACTTCGTCGTCGTGCTGGGGCCGTCGGGCAGTGGCAAGACGACGCTGCTGAACATGATCGGCGCGCTCGACTCGCCAACGGACGGGCGCGTCGTGGTCGCCGGGCAGGACATCACGGGCGCCTCACGCAAGGAGCTGTTCGCCTTTCGCCGTCACGGGGTGAGCTTCGTCTTCCAGACGTTCAACCTGTTCCCGGCGCTGACGGCCGCGGAGAACGTCGAGTTCGGGGCCGACGTCGCCGGACGCGAGGATCCGCGCGCGGTCGCGCGCGAGATGCTCGGGCGCGTCGGGCTCGGCGATCGCACGACGCACTTCCCGCACGAGCTCTCCGGCGGCGAGCAGCAGCGGGTGGCGATCGCGCGGGCGCTCGCGAGCGGGAACCCGATCCTGCTGGCGGACGAGCCGACGGGCGAGTTGGACTTCCGCACCGGCGTGCAGATCCTCGAGCTGCTGCACGCGCAGGCGCACACGGGTCGGGCGGTGCTGGTGGTCTCGCACAATCGCGAGATCGCGCGCGTGGCCGATCGCGTGATCGAGCTCTCGAGCGGGCGCGTGGTCGCGGACGGGCCGCCGGAGGGCGGGCAGGTCGAGATCTCCGAGCTGCGGTGGTGAGCGGTGGGCCGCTCGGGCCGAGCGCGGCTGTGGGTGCGCTGGACGCTGCGCGACGCGCGCCGGCGCTGGGTGCAGGTGCTCTCGATCGCGCTTCTGCTGGCGCTCGGGGTCGGGATGTACGCGGCGCTGGGGAGCATGTCAGCGTGGCGCAAGGACTCGGCCGATCAGAGCTTCTCGGCGCTGCGGATGCACGACCTGCGCGTCTCGCTCGCGGACGGCAGCTTCGCGCGGGCGGGCGCACTGCGCGCCGCCCTCCACCGCATGCCGGAGCGGGATGCGGTCACGGTCGCCGAGGAGCGGCTCGTCGTGCCGGCGCAGGTCGACGCCTCGGCCCGCGGGCGGACGATCATCGTCCCCGGGCGGATCGTCGGTGCGCCCGTCGACGCGCGCGTGGACACGCTCTTCGTGCGGGGCGGGCGGGCGCTGCGCGCAGGCGACGCGGCCCGGCCGGTCGCTGAGCTGGAGTACAGCTTCGCCCGACACTACGGGTTGCCGGCGTCGGGCACGATCCGGCTGACCGGCGGCCGGACGCTGCGCTATGTCGGGCAGGTGCAGGCGCCGGAGTACTTCGTCGTGACCGCTCCCGGGGCGGACTTCGGCGCCGAGGCGAGCTTCGCCGTCGCGTTCGTGCCGCTCCGCGCCGCGCAGGTCCTCACGGGGCACGCGGGCCGGGTGAACGAGCTGGTGCTGCGGACCCGACCCGGGACGGACCTCGCGGCGTTGCGGCGCGACCTCACACGCAACCTGCGCGCCGCGCTGCCAGCCACCGGCTTCGCGTTCACGGAGGCCTCGCAAGAGCCGGCGCGACGGTTGATCGAGAAGGACGCCGAGGGCGACCAGCAGCTGATGAACATCTTCGCGTTCCTGCTGCTCGGTGCGGCGACCTTCGCAGCGTTCAACTTGATCAGTCGCACGATCGAGGCGCAGCGCCGCGAGATCGGCGTCGGGATGGCGCTCGGCGTCGAGCCGCGCGCGCTTGCCCGCCGCCCGCTGCTGCTGGGAGCGCAGATCGCATTGCTCGGGGTGCTGCTGGGCCTGCCCGTCGGGATCGCGGGCAACGCGGCGCTGGGCTCGGTGATGGAGACGTTCTTCCCGTTGCCGGTGCTGACGACCTCGTTGCGCCCTGCGACGTTCGCTCAGGGCGCGGCGCTCGGGCTCGTGCTGCCGCTGGCAGCGACCGCGCTGCCGGTGTGGCGGGCGGTGCGCGTGACGCCGATCGAGGCGATCCGCGTCGGCGCACGCGCCGCCAAGAGCAGCGGCCTCGCGTGGGTCCTGCGCGGCGTGCGGCTGCCGGGCGGCAGCCTCGGCAACTTGCCGATCCGCAACGTGCTGCGCACCCCGCGGCGCACGCTGACGACGCTGCTCGGGATCGCCGCCGTCGTGACGATCGTGATCGCGCTCGCCGGCCTGCTCGACTCGTTCGAAGCGACGCTCGACGCCAGTCGCCGGGAGGCGCTCGCCGGCGCGCCCGATCGGCTGACCGTCGACCTCGCCGCGCCGCTGCCGGCCGGCAGCCGGGCCGTGGCCGCGATCGCCGGTGCGCCCAGCGTCGGCGCGACGCAAACCTCGCTGCGACTGCCGAGCACGCTGCGAGCCGGCGAAGACCGCGTCAACGCGTTCGTCGAGGTCATCGAGTCCGACGGTCGTCTGTGGCATCCGACGCTCACTGCCGGCACGCTGCCCGCCACTCGTTCCGGGCTGGTCATCTCCAGCCGCGCCGCGCGCGACCTCAACGTCGGCGTCGGCGACCGCGTGGACGTGGTCCACCCGGTGCCGACCGGCCCCGACAGCTCCCAGCTCGTCTCGACGACGCTGCCCGTCAGCGGCATCAACGCGAGCCCGTTCCGCTTCGTCGCCTACGCCAACCGGGCCGCCGCTGGATCGCTGCACGTCGCCGGGCTCGTGAGCCGCATCTCCGTGGTGCCGGCCGCCGGCCGCAGCCCCGAGGACGTCAAGCACGCTCTGCTGCGCCTGCCCGTCGTCACCGGCGTCCAAGGCGCCTCCGCGACGACCGACGCCGTCGACCAGCGCATGGGTCAGTTCACCGACGTGCTCCTCATCACCGTCACCGTCGCGCTCCTGATGGCGCTGCTGATCGCGTTCAACTCGACCGCCATCAACGCCGACGAGCGCGCCCGCGAGAACGCCACCATGTTCGCCTACGGCGTCCCCACCGGACGCGTGACCCGCGCGAGCATGATCGAGGCGCTCATCACCGGCATGCTCGGCACCGCTCTCGGGATCGCCGCCGGCTACGGCGTGCTGCGCTGGGTCATCGACACGACCATGCCGACCACGATGCCCGACATCGGCACGCTCACCTCGATCGGTGCCGGCACCTACGCGCTTGCGATCCTCACCGGCACCGTCATCGTCACGCTCGCCCCGCTGCTCACGCTCCGGCGCTTGCGCCGCACCGACATCCCCGCCACCCTGCGCGTGGTCGAGTGACGCCGCGACTGCTCCACCCACGCACGGATTGACAAAGGCGCCGGGGACACCGAGGCTGGAGGGATGCAGCAGTGGGAGTACCTCCTGGTCCCGCTCGAGGACGCCGCGGGGCTCAAGAAGAAGTCCGACGGCTTGGCACCCGGCCGCCTCAACGAGCTCGGCGCCCAAGGCTGGGAGGCCGTCGGCCTCACGCTCAAGCGGGGCGACCTCGTCGCATGGCCGGTCGTCCTGCTCAAGCGCCCGGCCGGCTAGCACCGTCCGGCACGCGCGCCTGGCCGGCGCGCGCGTCGACAAGGAGCCGCCCGTGCAGCGGATGCACGAGCAGTTCCAGCAGAAGGGCGGCACGTTCTACGTCTGCCCGATCTGCTTCAACGAGCGCAGACTCGACGCCGACCAGCTCGTCGCCGGTGCCGAGCTCAAGGGCGCGACGCCGCTGATGGAGTTCGCCGCCGAGGGCGCCATGACGTTCACGTACTGAGGACGCCGGTGCGACCTCAGCCGTGGGCGGCGACGGCGCGTCGCAGCAGCAGCGTGACGGCGAGCAGCAGCGCCCCGGTCCATGCGAGCGAGAGCAGCAATGGGCCGGTGGCGTGGAACGGTGCCGAGTAGGCGCCGTCGACCATGACGCGGGTGGGTCCGTAGGCGGGCAGGAGCGGCGCGAGGCGGCCAGGGGTGCCGTCGCCGAACATCGGGTTCTGGACGATGCCGATGTCGGTCATGACGATGAACAGCATCAGGTAGGTGGCTGAGAGCTTGTCGAGCACAGCACCGAGCAGCGCGCCGAGCGGCGCGTAGATCAGGCCGATCAGCACCCCGGCGGCGGCGAACCGCAGCCACGATGCGGGCGTGAAGTAGAGGGCGGTCACCAGCAGCGAGACGGCGACGACGAGCACGGCGTCCACGGCCAGCACGACCAGGCGGGCGCGGACCGCCTCGCCGGGACGGAAGCCGGCGAGCACGAGCCGCCGGTCGCCGGCGAGCGCGGCGTGCATCACGAAGACGCCGCAGAGCCCGGCGACGAACGCGATCGCGGTGCCGGCCATGATCGCGCCGTGCAGCTCCTTCATCGTCGTGAGGACCGTGCCGCCGCCGGGCAGCCCGATCCGGCGCGGCGTGGGCTCGGTGATCGCGATGCTGCGCGTGACGACGTAGGCCGGGACGACGACGAGCAGGATCAGCAGCAGCGGCCGTCGTCGCTGCTCGCGAAAGCCCATCGCGGTCGCCGTCCAAGCGCGCGCGGACATCGCTCACGCCCTCGAGCGGGCCGCGAGCCAGAACGCGCCGAGCGCGACCGTCAGCGCGACGAGCACGCTTGCGGCGACGGCGAGCCAGTCCCCGCCGGGCGAGCCGTGACCGGTCCCGGCGGCGATCAGCAGGGTTGCGGCGTCGCGGCTGGGGCCGTAGCTCAGCACGCCGCCGCTGCTGGTCATCGACGGTCCGGAGAAGACGTCGACCGCGAAGACGAGCACGACGAGCAGCGAGCCCTCCAGCGGGCCGGCGACGAGCGAGCCGATCAGCGCGCCGACGCCGACGTAGACCAGCGCGAACGCGAGGATCGCCGCGGCGGCGTGCGCGGGATGCGCGATCCCGCTGCGCACGAGCAGTGTCAAGAACGCGACCGCGCTCACGACGATCCCCAGCACGATCGCCGCCGCGATCCGCGCCAGCGCGACATGCAGCGCGCCGAGCCCGGCCGCCGCCAGGCGACGGTCCGCGCCGCGCGAGGAGGAGACCTGGAAGAACGCCAGCGCGCCGCACAGGAACGCGGCGGCCCATCCGGCGCTGATCGCGCTCGTCGCCTCCCCGGCCATCGTGCCGCCGAGCGCCTTGGCGAACTGGCCGAGCACGCTCGCGAAGATCACCACGAAGAAGACGGGGATCAGCACGAGCATCGCGAGCGTCAGCCGTGCACGCAGGTGCTCGCGCACGAAGCTCCCGCCCGCGAGCGCGAACGTGCTCATGTCACGCTCGTGCGGCCGTCGCTCAGCGTGTAGACGCGATCGAGCCGGTCGCGCTCGGCGAGCAGGTGCGAGACGATCAAGATCCCCATGCCGCTGTCGCGGCGGCGCGCGCTCATCTCCCAGAAGCGCACGTAGGTCTCCCAGTCAAAGCCGGCGTAGGGCTCGTCGAGCAGCAGCAGCTCCGGCTCGTGCATCAACGCCAACGCGAGATTCAGCTTCTGGCGCGTGCCGCCCGAGAGATCCTCGACCCGGTAGCCGCGATACCGGGCGAACTGCAACTCACCGAGCAGTCCTTCGCTCGCGTGCTCGGCCGTCGGCTCGTCGAGCCGGTAGGCGCGCGCGAACAACGCGAAGTGCTCGTCGACGGTCAGCTTCTCCCACAGCATCGGCGACTGCGGGCAGTAGCCCAGCCGTGCCGGCCGGTCGACCTCGCCGCCGTCGCGCGCGAGCAGCCCGACGACGATCTGCATCAGCGTGCTCTTGCCCGACCCGTTCTCGCCGACCAACCCGACCAGCTCCCCGGCACGCACCTCCAGGTCCGCGCCCTTGAGCACCTCGACATGGCGCCGCCACGGCCACACGCCGCGCCCGAAACGCTTACGCACCCCACGCGCTCCCAGCACGACGGGACCGTCGACGACAGGCCGCGCGAGCGCCGCCGCGGGCGCCCGGCTGCGCTCAGCGGCCGACACCGCCCGCCGCTCCCGCTGGACGATCGGCGTCCTCGAGCAGCGCCCGGCGCTGCTCGAACTCCTCGACTGAGATCGACCCGTCCGCGAGGCGCCGGCGCAACAGCTCCAACGGCTCCTCCTTCTGGGCGGCCGCGTCGCCGCGCGCGCCCAGGCCGCCGCGCAGCAGCCACACCACGAACGCGATCACCGCGCCCCAGAACACCACCATCGCGAGCATCATCACGATCCACCACCCGATCCCGACGTCGCCGTGGTGCCAACCCCAGCTATCGGCGAACACCGCCACGAACGCGCTCATCTCGTGCCTCCAAAGGTCATGCGAGGGACGCTACGAAGGTCCGCGAGCGTCCCCATCGGAAGCAACCCGCAATGCTCCGCGGGCAAGTACGACGTAGCTCAGGCGTGCCCGAAGCGCACGTCCGGCAGCAGCCGGTGCGCCCAACGCGGCAGGTACCACGCCCAGCGGCCCATCAGGCGCAGCAGCACCGGGACGAGCAGCAGCCGCACGAGCGCGGCGTCGAGCAGGACGGCGATGCCGAGGATGATCCCCATCTCCTTCGGCGGCAGCGGGCCGGAGAGCGCGAAGGTGAAGAAGACGGCGACCATGACGGCGCCGGCGGCGAAGATCACGCGGCCGGAGTGCGCGAGGCCGCCGACCATCGCCTCGTGTGGGTCCTGGGAGCGGTCCCAGTGCTCCTTGGCGGAGGACAGCAGGAAGACGGTGTAGTCCATCGAGATCGCGAAGATCATCGCGAAGAAGAAGACGGGCCCCCACGCGTCGAGGAAGCCTTGGGGCTGGAAGCCCAGCAGCGAATGCAGCGCCCCGCCCTGGAAGATCAGCCGTGCGACGCCGAACGCGGCGGCGGTCGCGAGCAGGTTCGTCAGCACGCCGGCGGCGGCGATCAGCGGCGCCTGCAGCGCGACGAGCAGCAGCAGGAAGCCGAGCCCGAGCACGACGCCGATCACCAGCGGCGTCTTGGCCGACAGCGCCTGCTGGAGGTCGTGGTTCTCGGCGACCGCGCCGCCGAGCAGCGCGCCGGGCGGAAGCTGCGCGCGCAGGCGGTCGATCGTCGCGCCGACCGCCGTGCTCGACGGGTCCTGGCGCGGGATCGCGGTCACGAGCGCGAGCCCGCCACTGCCCGGCTGGACGGGGAGCGTCTGCGCCACGCCCGGGTCGGCGGCGACCAGGCGCGCGACGCTCGCCGCCTGCGTTCGGGGGACGACGATCTGCAGTGGCCCGACCGCTCCCGGTCCGAACGCCCGCTGCACCTGCGCATAACCGATCCGCGAAGCATCGCCGGTCGGGACGACCTTGATCGACGGCATCGCCGTCTTGAGGCCAAGCACCGGCAGCGCGAGCGCGACGAGCAGTCCCAGCGCGAGCGCGCCGTAGGCGTAGGGCCGGCGCCACAGCCGCTCGCCCCAGGCCGCGAAGCGCGCCGAGCGGTGCTCGCCCGAGTGGACCCATGGAAGCGCGAGCTTGTCGACGCGCGGGCCGAGCTTCGCCAGCACGGCCGGCAGCAGCGTGAGCGTCGCGGCCAGCACGAAGATCACCGCGAGCATGATCCCGAGCGCCATCGAGCGGAACGCCGGGCTCGGCACGAGCATCACCGCGGTCAGCGAGATCAACACCGTCACGCCGCTGAACAGCACCGCCTTGCCGGCCGTGTCCATCGTCTCCGCGACCGCCTCGACCGGCCGCTCGCGCGAGCCGAACAGCGCGCCGCGGAAGCGCATCACGACGAACAGCGCGTAGTCGATCCCAAGCGCGAGCGCGAACATCAGCGCGAAGTTCATCGCCCAGATCGAGACCGCCAGCACCTGCGTGACGAGGAACAACGAGCCCGCGGCGGCGAGCAGCCCGACCATCGTCAGCATCAGCGGCAGCCCGGCGGCGACGAGCGAGCCGAACGCCAGCACCATGATCCCCAGCGTCACCGGCCACGAGATCACCTCGCTCTTGAGCATCGCGCTGCGGTTGGCCGCGTTGAAGTCCGACCACATCCCGGCCGCGCCCGTCAGGTGGACCTGGACGCCCCGCGCACCCGGCGTCGAGAGCGCGGCGAGGCGGCCCTTCAGCTTGTCGGCGGCAGCCACCATCGCATTGCTGTCGCGCCCGGCGCCGGCCTGCACGATCGCGGTGCGGCCGTCGCGCGAGAGCGAGACGCCGGGCGCGGGCGCGAGCACGTCGGCGACGGCCGGATCGGCGCGCAGCGCGCGCTCGACGCGCCCGATCGTCGCCCGGAACGCCGGGTCGCCGGCAGTGCGCGTCCCCGAGTGCACGACGACCATCAGCCCGTAGCCGGAGAGACCGCCGAAGTGGCGGTCGATCTGCGCGCGCGCCTGCACCGACTGCGACCCGCTCGCCTCCCAGCCCGCGCCCGAGAGCGCCGTCTCCACACGCGGCGCGAAGAAGCCGAGCAGCAGCCCGACCACGAGCCAACCGGCGAGCGTGGCGCGCACGTGCGTCGCGGTGAAGCGTCCCAGGCGGCCGACCGGGCCCACTACTGCGGCGGTCTCTGCAGGCCCGGCGGCGACTGTGCCCGACACCGGGGCGCTCATGCCGCGCCGGCCCTCGGCGCCGGACGCGCAGCGCCGTCCGGGTGATCCGGGTAGACGACCGAGCGCAGATGGCACGCCCGCTTGAGCAGCAGCGAAGCGGGGCAGGCGCCGGCGACGACGTAGAGCCATTGGTTGACGCCGACGAACCCGGCCAGCAGCAGGAACCACGGCGAGACCAACGCCGCAAGGGCAGCAGACACGAGCGTGACGGTCCCCGCGAGCGCGAACAGGACGCGCTCCAGCGGCCAGCCACGCGAGCGCTCGACAGCGGAGCTCATCGGGACGCGCCCCCTTGGAGCACGGAGTCGAGCTCGGCGAGCTGCTGGCGCAGCCCGCCACAGACTTGCTCGCAGAGCGCGAAGACGCCCTCGTCGGCGATCTCGTAGCGCGCGAACGTGCCCTCCTTCGTGCGGCGCACAAGACCGGCACGGTGCAGCACGCCCAGGTGCTTGGAGACGTTCTGCTGCGAGGCGCCGGTCGCCTGTTGCAGCGCGCCGACGGTCAGCGGGCCGCCGCGCAGCGCGTCGAGCAGTCGGATCCGCATCGGCTCGCCGAACACCCGGAAGCGCTGCGCGATCAACTCGACCAGCGGCCCGGGAAGCGGAGCGAGAGGTTCAGTGTGAGACACGTCGCCAGCATAACACAACTTCACGTTTGTATAGCTGTATTATTGGCTCACGTGCGGGCGCGAGCCGGAGTCGGGATACGCTGGGCGGAGATGAGCCATTCGACGAGCTACGAGCCGATCGTCGGCGAGCGCCATCGCCACCGCGGCGTCGAGCACGCACATCCGCACAGTGGCCCGCACACCCACGAGCACACCCACGGTTCTCCCGGCCACGGCCACAGCCACGGCCTGATCGATCCGTCGATCCAGCGCTCGCGCGAGGGCGTGCGCGCGGTGCTGCTGGCGCTGCTCGTCCTCGGCCTCGCGGCCGTGGCGCAGCTCATCGTGTTCGTCGCCTCGGGGTCGGTTGCGCTGCTCGCCGACTTGATCCACAACATCGGCGACGCGGCCACGGCAATCCCCTTGGGGATCGCGTTCCTGCTGCGCAGCAGACGGGCGGAGCGCTGGGCGGGGCTCGCGGTCGTCGCGGCGATCTTCGCCTCCGCCTGCGTCGCCGCGTTCGAGGCGATCGACCGGCTCGTGAACCCCCAGGACGTTCACCACCTCGCCGCGCTCGCCGCCGCCGGAGCGATCGGGTTCTCCGGCAACTGGCTCGCCGCGCTGGTCCGCACGCGCGCCGGTCGACGGCTCGACAGCGCCGCGCTCATCGCCGACGGCGCGCACGCGCGCGCGGACGCCTACATCTCACTCGCAGTGATCGCCAGCGCCGTCGTCGTCGCGATCGGCGTCCCGATCGCCGACCCGCTGATCGGCCTCGCGATCACGCTCGTGATCCTGCGAATCACCTGGCACTCGTGGCAGACCATCCGCGGCAGCGAACACGACCACGCCCACTGAGCGCCAGCGAGCTGCGTCCGCACCGGTCCCAGCAACCGGCGCCCAACATGCGTACATGCCCCACGCGCCCATGCTCCGGCTCGCCGAGGCCGACCCTAACCCGACGTAGTCTCCTCATCCGGAGGCGTCGATCCGGCCCACGACCCGCCTGTTCCTCGACTCGTGGCACGTGGGAGGAGAGGACGGCGGATCCCGAGACTCTTCCGCGCCCGGCCAGTTCCTCCTCCGGGCGAAGGTCCCGTTGGAGCGACCTTTCGCTCGCCGATCAACAGCTCGGGTTGGTCCAACGAATGGCCCAATATGGCTACATACGAGAGGTCACACCTCCCGTGATCCCCATGGGCGCGGGTGGTTTCGAACCACCGACCTCTCGCGTGTGAAGCGAGCGCTCTCCCACTGAGCTACGCGCCCTGCCCGCCGGATTGTATGCGTTCCGGAACGAGAGAGGGGATGGCGCCTTGCGGCTGCCATCCCCTCTGCTCACCCCCCGGGCGCGCTCGACCAGAAGCGAGCCGGCGTGCCGGCGGCTCGTCTACCTCGAGCCGCCGCGCCGCCCCCTCGCGCAGCCCCTCACGCGGAGCGCCTGCTTGACGTGGCGCTCTCGGCCGTTCTGCGCGATGAAGTCCAACTGGGCCTTGTGGCGTCCGTTGGCTCTCGAGCAGAGGTTGGCCAGCGCCCCGATCGACGCCGTCGAGCGGCCGCCGAGCAGGCGCAGCGAGAACGATCTGATCGGCACGTCCGGCGCGGTCGCGAAGGTCGTGCGCAGCAGTTGGCTGTTCACGATCACGATCCGGCCGATCAGGTCGAACGACACTTCGCCGCGCAGCGCGATGAACAGGTCGGGGATCCCGTGCCCGTTCTTCACGAAGTACGCGTTGCCCCGCAGCGGGTGTCTCAGCAACGGCGTCACGGCCGTGCCGACACCGGCCTTGGCGTGGGCGCACTTGCTGATGTCCGCCTCGAACTGCGCGCGGGTGCACGCGTCGCCGATGACGTTGAGGCGGGCGTTGATCGTGTCGGGCAGCGTCACCCGCACGTATCTGAGGTTCGCCTGGCCTCGCTGCGGCATCGTGATCGTCGTGCTGAGCGGCGTCACCTGGCCGCGGCGCGTGTGCCCTCTGCCACCGACCGTCAGCACCATGTGCGGGCTGAAGCCGAGGTTGGCGCACTCGCCGACCTGGAAGCGGTCGGACACGTTCGCCGCAGCTCCGGCCGTCGGCGTGATCGTGCCGTCGACCGACTTCTCGGCGCAGCTCGTCGGGTTGATGATGAACCCGGGCTTGTTCACGTCAACGCGAACGTCCCGGACGTCGAGCCGGATCCCCTGGAGGATCGTCGGCAGCGGATCGCTCACGACCCGCAGCGACGAGTCGTGCTTGTCGACGAAGATCGCCGAGCGCACGATCACCTTGCCGAGGTCGAACGGACCCGCGACCGCCGGGACGGCGATCGAGAGGCCGTACGGAGCGCCCTTGTACGGACCGGTCAGGTAGGCGCGGCCGTTCGTGATGTAGAACGGGTTGCTGCCCGGACCGGAGCCGACGGTGACGCTGCCGACCTGCGCGCCCGCCGGGCACGCGTCGACCTTCGCCGCCGCGTCGCTGCACTGGTCGACGCTCGCGATTCTGCCGAGCAGGCCCTCCGGCATGTGGACCGCAATCGAGCCAAGCTGCTGATCGCCGTCCCCGCGCGTGACCGACAGCAGGAACGAGGTCTTCGCTCCTGCCACCGGGTTTTGCGTGCCGGCGCTGAAGCCAGGCGAGAAGCCGAGCGGCTTGCACGGCCCGCCGTCGCTCGCCTGCGTCACGCCGAACGTGCTGTCGGACGTGACGGTTCTGCCGCTCCACGAGGTCAGCACCGCGTGCGTCTGGTAGGTGCCGCAGGTCGGCGGCGTCATCAGCGGAGCGCGCGCGCCGTCCTTGAACTCGAGGTGCAGGTTGCTGAACGGGAGCTGCGGGTTGTTGTCGAACGTGGTCGTGACCTGACCCGTGTTGAGGTCGGGCTCGACCTTGCCCGGCAGCTTCAGCATGACGCCGTGCCCGCTCGCGACGATGTAGATCGCGACCAGCGAGTCGAACGGGTTGTCATGCGGGGTCGCCAGGTAGACCGACCCTCTGAGCGGGTCTTCGAGCAGCGGCGTCTCGACCGTGACCGTGCCGACCTTTGACGCGTCGGGGCATGTGGGCGCCGACGTCGAGGTGAGCGCGATCTGCGCAGGCGAGCAGGCCTGCAGGCCGTTCGCCGACGAGGGCGAGATCCCGACCTGGCCCGGCAGCGTGACGACGGCCGTTCTGAGGTCGGCCTGCCCGAGCGGACCGAAGTCGTTGGTCTGCGGCATGGACAGGTCGAACGCGAAGCCGCTCGGACTGCCGGCGCGCGCCACCGCTGTCGTTCTCGCCGCGAGCGTCGGATCGAATGGCACGATCTCGCACCCGGTCATCTTCTGGGCGCCGCCCATCAGCTCCGGCGGGAACGGATAGAACGGCGCGCTGTGGAGAACGAACGAGCGCTGGTCGAAGATGCCCGGGTTGTCCCACGAGTCGGTCCGCACCGCCATCGGCAGGTTCGAGTCGCAGGAGGTCGGGTTGCGGAGGAAGGCCTTCGCCGCGATGCCGGCGTCGCACGTCGGGCCGCCTTCGTCAGGCTGAGCGACACCGGGGCACGCGCGCTCCGGCGTGTGCGACGGGTCAGCCGGGGCGCCCCAGAACGTGATCGACGAGCCGATCAGAGCAACCGCCTCAGGCGTGTTGCGCACGTTCACCGAGAGGCGGTAGTTCGGCCCGCTGCTCAGGGAGGCGTCGAGCGTCACCACCGTGCCGGACACGTTCATGCCGAAGCGCGCCGGCACGCCGGGCGGCGTCTCCATGTTGAAGACGGGGATCGGGCCGAACAGCTTGCCCTGCGGGAACGGATACGTGATCGGGAGGCCGCCGCGCCGGATCAGCGCCACGCCGACCTGCGACGCGGGCGCGCACAGCGAGCGCGGATTGAACGCCTCGGAGTTCGCGAGGTCGCCGACCGAGCATCTCGCGGCCACCGTCGGGTTGCCGACGAGGCCGGGCGGCAGGTCGACGAACACGTCCTTGATCGACTCGACCGGCGCGTTCGGCCCGGTGTTCGGGTCGGGCGACGTCTCGGAGTTGAAGTCGACGTCGGTCGTGATCGCGTACGGATGCGCGCCGGCCTGCGTCGAGGGTGTCCCCGCGGCGTCAGCCGTGAGGTGCGCATCGAACGCGTCGATCCCGAAGGCCGGCGCATCGTTCGAGACGATCGTCGGGTCCGCCGTGCTGGCGTCGGCCGCACCGCCACCGCTGATCGTCCCCGTGGCTGTCGCGGTGCCGAGCGGCGCGTCCGGCGGGACGCTGGCCGTGATGTCAACCGTGATCGACGCATGGGGTGAAACCATGACCGACGGATCGGAGTCACACGTCACCACGTCCGTGCCGGTTCCCGAGCAGCTTGCGAAGACCGGGAAGAGGCCGAAGAAGCCGAACGGGCTCTGGCTCGTCCCGGTGGCCGTCCACCCGGAGGGCAAGTTGAAGGTGAGCGTGTACGGCGGGCTCGCCGGCGAGTCGCCGTCGTTCGTGACGGTCACGAAGTAGTCCAGCGCGCCGCTCTGCGGGACGGTCGAGTTGGCGATCGAGTCGATGCGCCAGATCGGCCCGGCCAGCGCCGAGCCGCTCCCACCGAGCAACAGGGCGCTGACGAGCAGCGCGAACATCCAGCCGCGCGAGCGGCGACGGGACGCGGGCGTCGCGATAGACGAGCGCCGGATCGAGTGCCAGATACGCATGCGCATTCCTCTCATCTCGTCCGCGGCCCTCACCGGACGCTCCGTCCGCTCGAGGCGCTCCGGGTCCTCTGGTGGTGGTGCCGGTGCGCTCTTCTCTTCTTGACGCATCTGATGCGCCCCTTGACCTTCTTACGCACGGTGCCTCTGCGGCACTTCCGCACTCTGTGTCTCGGCTTCGCCTGCTTGACGTTGCCGGCGCTGTGCAAGTCTCTCGACCCAGGGACCGCGCCGGGCGGCACCGAACCCTGAGCCCCCTGACAGCCGTCGCCGGTGCAGACGGTGGGGGCCACCGGGTCCGGAACCCCGCCGTTCACACGGACGTCGTAGACGTCGTAGTTGCCGTCGTTGTCCCACCCATTGAGCTGCTGGCGCGTCAGGATGAACACGTTTCTCCCGTCGGCGCTCGCGTCCAGGAAGTACGAGTCGCTCGGATCCTTACCGGTGGAGAGCAAGCGCGGCTCTCCCGTCAGCGTGTCGTACTCGTATGCATCGACTCTTCCGTTCACGTCGCCTGGCACAAGGGCCTCACGAGTGTTGAAGAACGCCCAGCGCCCGTCGTCGGTAAGCGAGCGGTTGAGGTGCATCGCAGTCACGGCGCCGCCCGTTCCCGCTCGTACCATGTCGGTGCCATCTGACGTGGCCGGCGCACCGGTTGGGTTACAGCTCGCGCATGACACAGTGCTAGTTGCCTCACTGTAAACGTACAACTCGCCACACGCCTCCGGTCCACTCTCCAGCGAGCTATTGGACGTGCACGCGTGGCCCTGGTCGTACCCTGTGACACCCTCGCCGCTGTGCGACATGAACAGCAGGGCCCTGCCGTCAGGCGTAACACGCGCGCGCATGAACCCGTTGATGAAGATCCATTGGGCCCGCGGGAGATTCTGATCCAAGTCAATAGAAGGTCTCTGAATGCGGGCGACGTAACTGATGGCCCCATCGCGCCACTCAAAGATTGCATCAGAGCCAACAAACGGCCCTCTCGCTGCGATCTGCCTCCCGGCAATGAAATAGACAGCGTGCCCGTCGTCGCTAGCGCCGATGACGCCAGCAACATCCCCACCTGACACAAGCACGAGGTTGTGCGGATCGCTGTCAGGAAGCGCCGAGTCGTACGCGTACAAATGGGGCAGACCCGGAACCGCGTCGTCGGTGAGAGCCTCGGTCGATGTGAAGAAGACTCGGGATCCACTCGGAGTTGCTGTCCAGAAGGTCGCAGTTGCAGGACCGTTCGGATCTGGCGTTCCCCGCTCTGACGCATTCAGCTTGACCGTTAAGGCGTCAGGCGTGCCATTGTCGGTTCGCATGTAAAGCGCACCATCTGGCGTCGCGAAGAAAATCCGCCGACCATCATCCGAGATGGTCCGTCGCGTGTACCAACCACGCCCCGATGGACCCGGTCGCGCCGCCTTTGCACTCGGTGCGGGAGCACCGTCTGGCAGGATGCCTGCAAGCGTGACGGTGCCGTTGTGCCACTCGTAGAGGTAGGGCCCACCAGCCGGCGCATCGCCTGTGAGTTGGAAGGGCGACTCGAACAGCACGTGGCTGTAGTCAGCAGATGCCCCGACGAACACTGGCTGTGCAACGTCGTAGGTCGGCAACGCGAAGAAATCCGAGGGCATTTGGAGCGGGGACGAGCAGGCGGGACATGCGGTCACGAGGTCGTAGCTCCCCGGACCATGGGTGCGAAGGTCTCCGCGCACATACAGATTCAGGACTCTGGCTGTCATCGGGTCCTCAGTCACGGGGGACCAGGCATTAAAGACACCGTGGGACAGGTCGGCCGAGAACTCACCCTGCCAGAGCGGGTCGACTCCTCCAGTCAGAGCGAGCGCGTTCATCGCCTTTTGCGAGGGCGTGATGCCATGGGTGGTCCACCCGTTTGTTCCCGCCTGGCCTGTCCGCTGGCTCAGGTACTCAGCCGCCGCCCCTGTGCCTCGCACATCCCCAAACCCGGTCAACGACGCGAAGCTCACGGCGTCACCGCTCGCGCTTGCGCGGGTGCGCTGAGAATCGCCCATGACATCGCCGCCGTTCTTGTCTGGCGGAGACACCAGCTCATAGGCACGACAGTCAGGCAAAGCAGCCGACGGACCGGTTCGGAATTGCGCGTTTGAGCAGGCGCTCGCCACAAGTTGCGTATTAGTCGTAAAAGTCTTGTCGTCACCTGCACTCGTCCCGGCGACATTCGTCGCAACAAGCCGATAGTGATACGTCGTCCCAGGCTGAAGTCCACCGACAAGACGAAACTCCTCAACGGTCAGGTTCCCTGAGCCGGCGTCCCCATCCTGCGTCACCGGCACGCTCGTGCCATAGCTCGTCGTCGGCCCGTACTCGAAGTAGTAGGTCGTCGCCGCGTGATGCGGATTGATGAACCCGCGCAGGACGACATGCGACGGAGTGATGTCCTCAGCCCGGTCACTGTCCACCGTCGGCGCAAGCGCGTCCGTCGTGAACTGGACATCAGACGAGATCACCGGCGCATTGAAGGGCCGCGCCGCCACCAACCGGACAAAGTACGTCTGGTTCGGGAGGAGATCGGTGAGCGACTGCGACACCGGCACGTCGCTGCTGCCGGAACCTGCGTCTTGATCGCTTGCGAGGGGGCTCCAGCTCGACTCGTCGGTGCTGATCTCGAAGTGCCAGCTCGTGTCGGTGCCCTGCGGGTTGACCGTGCCACTCGCCGACGCGCTATCGCTTGTGATGCCGGAGATCGGGTCCATCGAGACGGTCGCGGGCGTCAGTTCGGTCATGATGAAGACGCGCGCGTTGAAGCCGTCCGCCAGGTAGATCGTCGCTCCGGTCCCGTCGAGTGCGAGCCCAGACGAGTTGTTCGCCGTCGACCCGACGCCGTGCGTGTCGACCAGCGTCCCAGCCGGGTCCACCTCGATCACCCGCTGCTCAGAGAAGTCCTGCGCCCACTGGGCGATGTAGACGTGGTCGCTCGGGCCGATCGCGATCTCGGCCGGCAAGAAGACGTCGGTCGTGTCGAAGACCTCGTCGAACGCACCTGCGCTCGTAAAGCGCTCGACACGGCTGTTGCCCGAGTCGAGGACGTAGATGCGGCCGGTGGAGTCCACGGCGACACGAGTCGGGCCCTCGAACTGCCCATCCCCCGAACCCTCGGACCCGAACTGCGAGACGTACGCGCCTCTCGAGTCGAACTTCTCGATGCGATGGTTCGACGTGTCGGCGACATAGACGGAGCCGTCCGATGGGTCGACCGCGGCCCCTTGGGGACCGCTGAACTGCCCATCGCCTGAGCCGGCGGTCCCGAACTGCGAGACATACGCTCCGGCGCTCGTGAACTTCTCGACCCGTGCGTTGTTGCCGTCGACCACGTACACCGAGCCGTCGGACTGGTCGATTGCGATCCCTTGCGGCGTGTCGAACTGGCCGTCCCCGGATCCGCCGACACCCGCTTGACAGGTGCTCGTGCAGGTCTGGAAGGCGCTGCTGCCGTCGGCGACGCCCCAACCCCAGGTGCGGATGAAGTTGCCGTCCGCGTCGAACTGCTGAACGCGGTTGTTGTACGTGTCGACGACATAGACGTCGCCGCTCGACGCGTTGACTGCAGTCGCTCCAGCAGCAGCGAACTGCCCCTCGGCCGATCCGGACGACCCGAAGACGCTCTTGACGCCCTTCCCGGCCCACGCAGCGCTCGTGCCGAGTGCAAGCGCAAAGACCGTCACGCATGCGACCAGCAAGCTCGTCAACGCCCACTTCCGGCGACCGGCAACAGCATCAGACATCAGCGAGTTCCCTTCGTCGACACGAACGCACCATCACTCCCGGACCCATTCAGCTCAATCACTGCCGGCTTCCAAGCCCGGTCACACATCCGGCGAAAGCAGCGCGGCGCCCGTTGACCGGGCGCTCGACCGCATACAGGGCCGCCGCCATACGCGCGCCTGCGGGGCCGCGTTGGGCGGCCGCAGTCAGCGCACGGGCTTGCAGCATCAAAGATCTCCGCACGTTGAGCGGGCGGCGCGCCTGCGCCCGTCTGGCTCGCACCAGCATGCGATGGAGTGCGGAAGCCGGCTGACCGAAGCGACGACAGGTCCGTGCAGCCGCGACTCGCACCCGCGGGTCTGTCGGTGCCTTGTTCTGCCGTGCAGCATTGTGGTCGCTCCGGTGCCCGCGGGCAGTCTTGCCCTCAGCCTTGTGCTTTGCCGAGAGGTCAGCGGTCGTTGACGTCCGGCCACTCGTCGCGGGACGTCTCCCCGTAGCGCCCGCGCCGCTGCCGCAACCGGCGGCGACGACGAGTGCGCAAACGACGAGCAGAGCGGCGCGCGCAAGCGCACCCACCCCGAAGACCTCTCTCTCCTCATTACGGTCCTTCATGGGTCGCGACGGACTGTAGACGCGCATGGCTCTTATTGCAAGGAGGCACTGTCAGAGCAGCTCTGGCGACCGCTCTTTTGACACCCAGACTTGAGGTCTGTACGCTTGCCCCCGCGTCGGGGGAACGGACTCTGGGAAGTCCAGAGTGCCCGCTCGGTCAACACCGGCGTGGCGCCTGCACACGCTGCGCGCCAGGGGGAAATCGCTGCTCGACGTTCCGACCGGTACTCGCCGGTGAGGAGTAAGGGCAGTCTCACCAGATCGGAGGTGGGTTCATCACTCGACGCAGATCTGCGTCTTTTGGAGGCGACTCGCGGCGCATGGCGCGCCCGCCCCGCGCAACCGGTCCGCGCACCGTCGGCCTCGCTACGACTACTCCTTAGGAGACATCTCAATGCGGACACGCAGCAAGCTCCTGCTGACTGCCCTCACCGCGGCCTTCGTCATGGCTGCAGCCGTGGGCACCGCCAGTGCCGGTCGCTTCTCGACCAGTGAACAGAGGTTTAGAGTCACCTGGTCGAGCCTTGAACTCTCCGGCTTCGCCACCAACGTCAGGTGCGCGGTCACCCTTGAAGGCTCATACCACTACAGGACGTTCGCGAAGACTCCTGAAGCGCTAGTTGGCTATGTCACTGGCGTCACGGTCAGGCACCCGTGCACCGGTGGTGAAGCGTGGGCCTTCAATGGCACTGAAAACCTAGAAGGCACTACGCTTAGCAACAGCCTTCCGTGGCACATTCGTTATGAATCCTTTGCTAGTGCACTACCTGAAATAAGAGAAATCATACAGAGACTGATCGGCTCAAGATTCCTAGTCAAGGCCACGTTCCTCGGCATCACCGTCAGGTGCACCTACACCACGTCGACCACGGAACCGGCCAGAGGCCCGGCAAACCGTGAAACGGCGACCAGGGTCTTGACCGAACTGAGAGCAGAAGGCACCATAAGGTCTGAAACCGGTGGATGCCCAAGCGGAACGTTTGCAGGTTCCGGACCGATCACAACGCCCGCCGGCGCAAGGATCACCGTCACCCTAATATAGGCTTCACCCTGATATAGGCTACAAGCCTGATCTGGCAGTCGCACGGGGGCCGAATTTCGGCCCCCGTGCCCATTCTTGTAGATAGCGGTGCCGAGCGGTCGAGGCAGTCAGCGTCGTGCCGACGTCGATGCGTCGATACGCTTGGCAGCCTATCGTCGCCTTCCTTATCAAGAACACATCGAAGGCGACGGCCTCCACCGCCTACATCGACGGTCAGCGCCTGTTCCATGGGAGACAACTCGATGCGGACACACAGCAAGCTCCTGCTGACTGCCGTCGCCGCCGCCTTCTTCACGGCTGCGGCTGCGGGCACAGCCAATGCCGGGCCGCTTCTCGACCAGTGAACAGAGTTCGCGTCGCCTCGTCGAGCCTTCATTCTCGGCTGCTTTACCAATATTAGGTGCTCTCTGAAACGCTTGAAAGGTCATACCACTACAGGACGTTCGCTAAGAGCCAGGAAGCCCTAATCGGCTATGTCACTGGCGCCACCATCAGGCATCCGTGCACTGGCGCAGAAGTCTTGGTATACAACGGCAGCGAACCCGAACCCTAGAGGGCACAGCTCTCTCGACTAGCCTCCCGTGGCATATACGCTACGAGGCCTTCGGCAGATTAACATAACAGGATCCACAGAGACTCATAAGTCACTAATAGAATCAGCGTTCCTTGGTGTCACGGTGAGGTGCACCTACACCTCTTCCGCCGGGGAACCCGCAACGGGTTCGGCAGGGCGCAATGTGACAACAAGGGCGCTCATGGAACTTGGAGCCGAAGGCACCATAAGGTCCGAAACCGGCGGTTGCCCGAGTGTAACCTTCCTCGGCAATGGCCCGATCACGACGCCAGGTGGCGGAGCGATCACTGTCACACTAATGTGAGACGACAGTCGATAAGCTGAAGTAAGGCGACCCGGGGCGCATCGGCCTTTGCTGTGTACGAATAGAACCACCACATCGAACCATCAGCCGGGCACGCGCTGGCGGCGGTGCGCCGCCAAGCCGCCCAGCGTAAGCCCCGCCAGCAACCCTACGAGTGACAACAGCACCCCCACCCGCAGCCCCGGCACCCGATACCGCCACTCCACCAGGTGCGCGCCGGCCGGCACGGCCACGCCGCGCATCACGTCGTTGACCCGAACCGGAGGGGCGGGGTGGCCGTCGACCTGGACGCTCCAGCCCGGTGCCCAACTGTCGTTCAGCACCACCAGCCCCGGCCTGTCCAGCTCCGCGTGGAGCGCCACGTCGGCGTTCGATCGGTCGACGACCGAGACGCGGCCCGTCGAGCCGCCCGCGCGGGGCGACCCGCCGGCGCCCGCTCCCCCCGCCGCCCCCGCGACCCCGGAAGCAGCCAGCGCAGCTGTCCCCTCCGCACCCCGCTCCACCACCGCTTCGCGGCGCGGATCGAAGCCCGATTCCGCGAGCGTCGCGACCGTCCCCGCCTCGCCTTCGACCACCCGCACCCGCACGGGCACGAGCGCCCGCGGCGCCGCCCGGTCGTTCGAGAAGATCCGCGCGTCTATCCCGTCGTACGCGCGCCTCAGCCCCCGGAGCGCTTCTTCGCCCGTTCCGCCGTTCCCGAGTTCTGTGCCGGGGTTCGTCACGACGTACCGCGCCCCCAGCACGCTCATCACCTGCAGCGCCGCCGGGCTCACCAATTCCATCGTCAGCGTCGTCCAGTCGAGCTGTTCCGATTCGGCGGTCCGCCAGAAGCGCAAGTAGCGACCCGAGGGCTGGGGCGGGTCGTAGCCGCGGATGTCTCGAAGCCCGTATGTGAGAGCCCAGTCGTTCGTCAGCGCTTCTTCGATCCCGACTATCCGCCCCTCGGCCTCATGCTTCTGCAGGAACGCGATCGCGTCCGTCCGCGGCGGGATCACCTTCGACGCGGGCCCCATCGGCTGGTAGCCGTGCGCGAAGTGCAGCATGTCGAACGCCGCCAGCAGCACGATCCCCGCAGCGACCAACGCACGCCGCTCCGGCCACCGCCGCGCCGCCAGCAGCGCAACCCCCACCCCGACCACCAACAGCAGGAACCACGCGACGCTCGTCGCCGCCAGCACCGCGTCGGACGGGAAGTCCTTGCCGCTCACGAAGTGCACGACCGTGTCGCCGAGCGCCGTCGCGCCGCCCCTCTCCGACGTCGCCGCCACCAGCCCCGCCACGCCGGCCAGCCCGGCCGCGACGAGCACGCCCAGCCGCCGGCGGTCTCCCGCCGGCCGCTCGAGCAGCGCCTCCAGCCCGAACGCCGCCAGCACCGACATCCCCATCGCCCACACGAAGTGCAGCCGCTGGTTCTGCACCTGTTCGAACAGCGGCAGGTGCGTGATGAGCTGCCACAGCCCCGGGAAGTGCAGCGGGATCGCAAGCCCCAGCACCGCCAGCACGGCGAACGGGCCCTTGCTGCGCCAGCGCCCCCCGGCGGCCACGCCGACGAGCGCGAGCAGCAGCCCGACCGTCCCCGCGTAGAACGTGCGCTCGTTGTAGTTCAACGGCACGAACAGCCGTGCCGAGACCCGCGTGATCGGTCCCCGCGTCTCGATCGCGCTCGGCCGCCCCCACCAGTCCGGGAACACGACCGTGCGGATCGCCGAGAACGGCATCTGCGTGCCTGGCAGCGTCCCGCGGCCGTGGGCGCGTGCCGCGGTGCCGACCGTCCCGTGCGTCGAGAGCGCCTCCGGCACCAGCATGAACGCCATCAGCAGGCTCCCGAGCGCCAGCCCGCCGGCCGCGAAGCCGAACGGCACCAGGCGCCGCCCAAGCGGCACGTCGCGCGGGAGGAACGCCGCCCGCAGGAGCGCGTACATCCCGACCGCCGCCATCAGGTGCACCTGCATCCCCGGATGCCCGCCGCCGAGCCCGATCGCGGTCGCGAGCGCCAGCCCCAGCAGCGACCCGAGCCGCCCGCCGCCCTCGCGGCGGTAGATCCGCTCGACGAGCCACAGCATCCACGGCAGCAGCGCCGCGACGGCCGGCAGCGTCTCGTGCGTCAGCCACACGATGTTGATCGCGCTGAAGCTGAAGCAGACCCCCGCCAGCAGCGCGGGCAGGAAGCCGAGCCGCAGCTCGCGCACGAGCAGGTAGCTGCCGAAGCCCGCCGCCCACAGCTTCAGCGCCGCGCCGACGCCGATCCCATAGTTGAGCGGCAGGATCCACAGCGGCAGGCTGAAGATCGAGAACAGCCCCGTCTGCGGGTTCGACCACAGCGGGATGCCGCCCAGCACGTACGGGTTCCACGACGGGAACGTCCCTTCGTGCAGCATCCTGCGCACGAGGAAGCGCCACGGGTAGTCGGCCGTGGGCACGTCCGACAGCAGCGGGTTCAGGTACCTGCCGACGTCGTCCGGCGCGAACGCCTTCCACGGCGTCGACCCGTACAGCACGGAGAGCGGCGACAGCAGCTCGCCGCGCACGAGCGCGGGCCACAGGTACACGAGCACGAACAGGCCGAACAGCAGCGCGGCCGCGATGTTCGGATGCGCGAACAGGTACCGCGACGGGGCGCTCGAGCGCAGTGTCTGCGCGAGCGCTCCGCCGCGGGCGCCGCTGCCTCCCCCAGGCGCATGCCGCCCCCTCGGCCGCGCCGGCCGCGTCGCTTGGCTCCCCCGGGCCATGAGGCGATCCTCGCACAACGAGACGCCTCGATGTGCACCTTAACGGGCTGGCTGATCTACCGCCACCCTGGTTGACACCGCGCCATATAATTGCTGGGGATCGTCCGCACTCGAAGCTTCGTGGGGGAGCGGCGGGCGACATCCGCAGCGCGGTCTGTCAGGCGTCGGGGAGCGACGCCCGGCAGCCGCTGCCCGTCCACGGCCCTGGGGGACCGCACACGCCATGCGCTCAGCGTTCGCACAGACCCTGCTCGACCTCGCCGCGGAGGACGAGCGGATCGCCCTGCTCACGGGCGATCTCGGCTTCGCCGTGCTCGAGCCGTTCGCCGAGCGCTTCCCGGACCGCTTCTGGAACGCCGGCGTCGCCGAGCAGAACATGGTCGGGCTCGCGACCGGCCTCGCCGAGGCCGGCTACACGCCCTACGTCTACTCGATCGCGACGTTCGCCTCGATGCGCGGCTACGAGTTCGTGCGCAACGGGCCGATCCTGCACGAGCTGCCGGTCCGCGTCGTCGGCGTCGGCGGCGGGATGGACTACGGCCACAACGGCGTCACGCACTACGCGCTGGAGGACGCCGGCATCATGCGCGTGCAGCCGGGGATCGCGGTCGTCGCACCGGCCGACCCGCAGCAGACGCGCGCCGCGCTGCCGGCGATCCAAACGCTGCCCGGGCCGGTCTACCTGCGGCTCGGGAAGGAGTCGCAGCCGGTGCCCGGCCTCGACGGCCGCTTCGCGCTCGGGCGCGCCGAGCGGATCGGCGAGGGCCGGGACGTCGCGCTCGTCGCGCTCGGCGGCATGGCCGCGACGGCAGTCGAGACGGCCGAGCGGCTCGCCGCCGACGGGGTCGAGGCGTCCGTGCTCGTCGTCTCCAGCCTCAACCCGGCGCCGACCGAGGACCTCGCCGAGGCGCTCGCCGAGGTCCCGGTCGCGCTGAGCGCGGAGGCCCACTACGTCAATGGCGCGCTCGGCTCGCTCGTCGCCGAGACGATCGCCGAGCACGGCCTCGGCTGCCGGCTCGTGCGCGCCGGCCTGCGCGCGATGCCGATCGGCGCCACCGGCAGCCGCCCGCACCTCTACGAGCGTCACGGGCTCGCGCCCGAGCAGCTCGCCGCGAGCGCCCTGCGCGCGCTCGACGGCGCATCCGCACCCGTCACGACCGGAGCCACGCACCCACGATGACCGACACCGCCACGCCCTTCGCCTCGCTGATCCTGCCGATCCACAACCAGGCCGACCACATATCGAAGGTCGTCACCGGCTTCCTCGCCGACTTCGCGAAGCTGCCGCGGCCGGTCGAGCTGGTGCTCGTGCCGAACGGCTGCCACGACGCCTCGCCGGAGATCTGCGCGGAGCTCGCCGCGCAGTATCCCGGCCGCGTCCAGCTCGTCGGCCCGCTCAAGCGCGGCGGCTGGGGCCGCGCGATCAACGCCGGCCTCGACGCCTGCCGCGGCGAGATCGTCGGCTACACGAACTCCGCGCGCACGACGCCGGAGACGGCGACGCTGATGCTCGCGTACGCGATGGCCTACCCCGACGCCGCGCTGAAGGCGCAGCGGCGCATCCGCGAGAGCGCGCTGCGGCGCGCCGGATCGGTGCTCTACAACTTCGAGTGCCGCCGCTTGTTCGACCTCGCGACGTGGGACATCGACGGGACGCCGAAGTTCTTCCCGAGACGCTTCCACCATCTGACGAGGCTCAGCAGCGATGCCGAGCTGTACGACCTGGAGTGGATGCGCGCCTGCCGCTTCGCCGGCTATCCGGTCGTCGAGATCCCGATCTATCCGACCGAGCGCTTCGGCGGCAGATCGACGACCAGCTACAAGTCGGCGATCCGCATGCTCGTGGGCGCCTACCGCATGCGCGGGTCGTTCCACAGCGCGCCGCCCGGCGGCGTGCTGCCCGAGCAGGCCGACGCCGGCGCCGACGAGCGCCTGCCCGCAGGGCAGCTCGGCCGCGTCGCCGGCTGAGCCGGATGGGCGCCATCGCGACGCGCGCCGCCGCGGCTCGACGGGCGCTCGCCCCCGCCGAGGCGGCGTGGCTGCTGGCGCTGCCGGTCGCGGCGCTCACGGTGCTGCTTATCGCCGTGCTCGGCCCGCCGCTCGGGGAGCTGCTGCTGCCGAAGTCGCGGCTCGCGTTCTTCGCAGCGGCGCTCCCGCAGCTGCAGCCGGAGGCGCACGAGCAGGGGCGCGTGTTGGTGGCGCTCGCCGGGCCGCTGCTGCTCGCCGGCGCCGTCGCGCTCGCCGCGCGGCGCCCGCCGCACCTGCCGGCGGCAACGATCGCGCCGCTCGTGTGGAGCGCGCAGGCCGCGCTCGCCGTCGCCGCCGCCGCGCTGCTCGCGATCCAGCGCAGGATCGTCTTCGGCGAAATCTACGAGACGCTGAAGCCGTTCCACCAGCGCTACTTCACGGACGCGACGCTCGTCGTCGCCGTGATCGGCGCGGCCGCGATCGTCGCCGCGACCGGCAGCGCGGCGGTGCGCGCCCGCGCCACCGGCTGGGCGCGCGACACGAGCTCGCGGCGGATCGCCTGGACGCTCGCCGCCGGGCTGCTGATCGCCATCTGGCTGCTGCACGCGGTCAACGTCGAAGGGACGGTCCTCAACGAGAACTACGCCGCCCGCTACCACCTGTCGTTCACGCTCGACGAAACGTGGGCGGTGCTGAACGGCCGCACGCCGCTGGTGAACTTCGACGCGCAGTACGGCTCGCTGTGGCCGTATCCGGTCGCCGCGCTGATGTCGCTGGTCGGCCCGTCGGTCGGCAGCTTCACGATCCTCATGTGCCTGATCGGCGGCGTCGCGCTGCTGGCGATCTACGACCTGCTGCGGCGCGTCGCGCGCAGCTCGCTCGCCGGGCTGCTGCTGTTCGCGCCGTTCCTCGCGACGAGCTTCTTCCTGCTGCGCGGCCCGCTGTCGAACCGCTACACGCTCGCGACGATCTTCGCCGACTACCCGCTGCGCTTCGCCGGCCCGTGGCTGCTCGCGTGGCTGACCGTGCGCCGGCTCGACAGCCGCGCCGCGCGCGCGTGGCCGCTGTTCCTCGTCGCCGGGCTGGTGGTGCTGAACAACACCGACCACGGGCTGCCGGCGCTCGGCGCGCTCGCGGCGGCGCTGCTGTGGACCGCGCGGCCGACAACCCGGCGGCTGTCGCGCCTGGCGCTCGAAGCGCTCGCCGGCCTCGCCGCCGCGTACGCGCTCGTCGCGCTGCTGACGCTCGCGCGCGCGGGCGCGCTGCCCGACCTCGCGGTCCTGTTCCGCTTCGCGACGCTGTACGCCGGCGCCGGCTTCGCGATGCTGCCGATGCCGACGCTCGGCTTCCACACGCTGATTTACCTGACGTTCGCCGCCGCGCTCGCAGTCGCGACCGTGCGTGCGCTCGCGGCCGGGGGGCCGCAGCCCGACGCGCCCGAGCAAGCGCTGACCGGGGCGCTCGCGTTCGTCGCCGTCTTCGGCCTCGGCAGCGGGACCTACTACGCCGGGCGCTCGCATCCGGAGGTGCTCGTCACCTCCTTTGCCGCCTGGTCGCTCGCGCTCGCGCTGCTGACGCTCGTCGCCATGCGCCGCCTCGCCGCGCAGGCCGCCGCCGGCCGCCGCTGGCCCGAGCCGGCCGTCGCGCTGTGCCTCGTCGGCTTCGGCATCGCGGCCTGCTCGCTCGCGCAGACGCCGACGCCGTGGTCGCAGCTCGACCGCCTGCGCGCGACCGGCGAACCGCTCCTGCGCGCGCCGGCCGGCCAGGCATTCGTCGCGGCCCACACGAGGCGCGGCGAGCGTGTCGCGATCCTGCTCCAGCTGAGCCACCGCATCGCCGACGACGTCGGCGTGACGAACGTCTCCCCCTACACGACCGCGTTCGCGATGCCCGCCGTCACGCAGCTCGTTGACGTGCTGCGCGCGCTGCAACGCGCGGGCGGGACGAAGGTGTTCGTGCCGACGCAGCCAGCCGCGATGCCGGACGTGCGGCCCGCGCTCGAGGCGTTCGGCTACGGCAGAGTCGTCGGGGACCCCGAAGGCGACGAGCTGTGGGTGCAGGGCGCGCCGGCGGCGGGCAGCGGGCCGTAGGGCCCGCCCCCGCGCCGACACGAAGGCCTACACGCGCCGCATCACCGCGAGCAGCGAGAGCCCGGCCGGCAGCGAGCGCCGGCCGCGGTCGAGCCACTTCGCCTCGAGCTTCATCGGCAGCTCGAGCATCGGCGACATCCACGGCGGCGTCAGCTCGACGTCGGAGCTGTGCCTGCCGTGCTGCGAGGAGTTCGAGACGTCTCCGTTGCCGTCGATGGCGTCCCTGTGGCGGACCCGCTGCAAGAGGCGCACCGCAGCCGCGGGCGGCAGCAGCAGCGAGTTGAAGTACGTCATGCGCTCGATGCTCCAGCCGGTCTCGGCGGCGAGCGCGCGCATCATCTTGCGGTCGTAGCGACGGAAGTGGTTGTTGAAGACGTCGTGGCTCGACCACAGCGCTCTCAGCGCCGGCACCGTCATCAGGAAGTAGCCGCCCGGCTTCGTCACGCGCCGCAGCTCGCGCAGCGTCACGCGGTCGTCGGCGGTGTGCTCGACCATGTCGAGCGAGATCACGAGGTCGAACGTCTCGTCCGGCCACGGCAGCTGCTCGACCGGCCCCTGCACGACGTCCTCGTGACCGCGGCTGCGCGCGATCTCGACCGAGTCGGGGTTGAGGTCGAGACCCGTCACGTGCCCGTAGGCGCGCAGCTCGTCGAGCAGGCGGCCGGAGCCGCAGCCGGCGTCGAGCACGCGCATCGTCGGACCGCTCGGCAGTTGCGCGAGCTCCTCGCAGACGATCCGGCGCCGGCCGCGGTACCACCAGTGGCGGTCCTCCTGGTCGAGCATCGCTTGCACCTCAACGCGGTCCATGACGTTCGCAGTCTCCTTGGTCTCGGTTCGATTGACAGTAGCGGTCAGAAGGTTCGGCCGACCGACACGGGGCGCGGGCGTCCCGGCGGGCGCGGCGTCGCGCCGCTGCGGACGACGGCTGCCGTGAGCGCCTCCTCCCACAGTCCGGCGTTCGCCCCTATCGCCTGCTCGCGCCCCCAGCGGCGCGCGTGCTTGGCGAGCTTGCGCCGCTCGCGCGGCTTGTCGAGCAGCCGGGCGATCGCCTCGAACCAGCCGTCGTCGGGCACGAGCCGCCCGCCCTGCTTCTCGCCGAGCGACGCGTACGGCCCGACCGGCGACGCGAGCCACGGTCTGCCGAGCGCCGCGTATTCCTTGACCTTGATGCTCGAGCGCGCGTGGTTGAACGGGATGTCGGCGATCGGCGCGAGCCCGACGTCCCACTCGGCGAGCTTCGGCGGCAGGTCGAAGAAGTCGACGTGCGGCGTCAGCCGGTAGCGCTCGTGGCGCATGCCGATGCTGCAGCCGATCGTCTCGACCACGAGCTGCGGGTAGGCGTCCAGCAGCCGTTCGAACTGCTCGCGCAGCGGCAGCCGCTCGACGTCGACGTGGTGCTCGTTGCCGGCGAGCCAGCCGAACACGACCCTGTCGCCGTTCGCCGGGGCGGACGCCTTCAGCGCCGAGTTGGGGACGTAGTTCTCGATCACCTGCACGTGCGGCGCGCCGTACTCGCGGAAGCGCTCCGCGATCGTCGCGCTCGAGGCGATCGCCAGGTCGGACAGCTGCACGAGTCTGCGTATCTGGCGCAGCGCGCGGTCGCCGGCGAAGCCGCCGTAGTCCCTGTGCGCGACGTTGTTTCTCGGCACGGCGCGCATGTCGTCGTCGTTGTCGTAGACGACCGTCATCCCGCGCTGCTTCGCCGTGCGCGCAAGCTGCAGGACGCCGTCTTCGTGCTCGCGGTAGACGTGCAGCACGTCGTGGCCGGCGGCCAGCTCGCCGCGTATCCCGACCTGCGGCTGCCACAGCTGCGTGATGTCGTGGCCGCGCTCGGCGAGCGCGATCATCGGCCCTATGCCGCGATACCAGCCACCCGGCGCTTCCGGGTTGGCGATGAAGGCTATGCGCACCTGTCCCCCTCGTTTCCCCCGTGGTGCGAGGACGAGCCTACCAGCCGCATCCCGCCCGATCGACCGCTGCTAGAGTCGGACGAAAGTCGCGAAGGGGGAGCGATGGAGGGGGATCGGCTCGCATACGAGATCCGCCGCACGGTCGTCGACGAGTCGATGCGCGCGGGGGTCGGACACATCGGCTCGGCGTTGTCGATCGCCGACCTGCTCGCCGCGCTCTACGGCGGCGTGCTGCGCATAGGCGAAGCAGACGAACCGGAGCGCGACCGCTTCGTGCTGTCGAAGGGCCACGCCGCGCTCGGCCTGTACGCCGCGCTGGCGGCCACCGGCCGCATCGACCGCGAGCTGCTGTCGACCTACTGCGGCGAGGGCTCGATGCTCGGCGCGCACCCGGAGCACGTGCTGCCCGGCGTCGACTTCTCGACCGGCTCGCTCGGCCAGGGCCTCTCGATCGCCGCCGGCGCCGCGCTCGCGGCGCGCCGCCAGGGCTCGCCGCGACGCGTCTTCGCGCTGCTGAGCGACGCCGAGACGAACGAGGGCTCGATATGGGAGGCGGCGATGTTCGCCGCCCACCACGGGCTCGCCAACCTCGTCGCGCTGATCGACGTCAACGGCCAGCAGGCGCTCGGCTACACGCGCGACGTGATGGACCCCGGTCCGCCCGCCGCCGCCCGCTGGGCGGCGTTCGGGTGGGACGTGCACGAGGTCGACGGCACCGACCCGGACGCGATCGCGGGCGCGATCGAACGGCTCGACCTGCGCGACGGCCCACCGCACGTGCTGCTGGCGAGGACCGTCTTCGGCCGCGGCGTGTCGTTCATGGAGAGCAGGATCGAGTGGCACTACCTGCCGCTCGAAGCGGAGACGCACCGCCGCGCGGTCGAGGAGCTGGAGGCCGCGTGCCCGCCGCCCGTTCGCTCGTGACGGGCGCCGCGGGCTTCATCGGCGCCGCGCTCGCACGCCGCCTGATCGCCCGCGGAGACACGGTGACGCTGCTGTCCGGGCCGGGCTCGGACCCGTGGCGGCTGGCGGCGCTGCGCGACGACGCGCACGTGCTCGAAGTCGACCTGCGCGACGCCGACGCGGTCGGCCGCGCGGTCGGCAGCGCGCGGCCGGAGCTGGTCTTCCACCTCGCCGCGCACGGCGCGTACTCGTGGCAGCGCTCGCTGCCGCGCATGATCGAGACGAACGTCGCCGGCAGCGCGCACGTCGCCGAGGCGGCGCTCGCGGCCGGCGCACGCGCGATCGTCAACGCCGGCTCCTCCTCGGAGTACGGGCTCAAGGACCACGCGCCGCCCGAGCACGAGCTGCCCGAGCCGAACAGCGCCTACGCCGTCACGAAGGCGTCGGCGACGCTGCTCGGCGGCTGGCTCGCGCGCGAGCGCGGCGCGGCGATCACGACGCTGCGGCTGTACTCCGCCTACGGTCCGTGGGAGGAGCCCAGACGCCTGATGCCGGCGCTCGTCGCAGCCGGACTCGACCGGCGCCTGCCACCGCTCGCCGACCCGTCGATCGCGCGCGACTTCGTGTTCGTGGAAGACGTCTGCGACGCGTTCCTGCTCGCGGCCGAGCGTGCGGAGCCGGGCGCCGGGGCGGTCTACAACGTCGGCGGCGGGCGGCAGACGACGCTGCGTGAGCTGGCGGAGGTCGCACGCCGCACCTTCTCGATCGAGGAGGAGCCGGCGTGGGCGGCGTTCCCGGCGCGCGACTGGGACACCGACGTGTGGGTCGCCGACGCGCGCCGCGCCGAGGCGGAGCTGGGCTGGCGCGCGCGCACGTCGCTGGAAGCCGGGCTCGCCGCGTTCGCGCAGTGGATCGACGAGCTGCCGGCCGAGGTGGCGGGCCGTTACCGCACCGCGGTCGGCGCCGCCTGAGCGTCCGCGCTCGCCGATCCCACACATCGTGTGTTGAAGCCCCGCCGCAGCGGGACTAGCGTGCAGTCGTGAGCCTCACCCCGCTGCCATGGCTGCAAGTCCAGGTGGAGCTGGAAGGGAGCGCCGAGCTCGAGTGCGACCCGCCGCCGGGGCGGATCGTGATCGTCGGCCCGGGCCACACGTTCCTGCAGCTCGCGGACGCGATCGACGCCGCCTTCGCGCGCTGGGACCTCGCGCACCTGCACGCGTTCGAGCTGCCGGACGGCCGCTTCGTCGGCCTGCCGGACAGCGGCCCGCCGCTCGGCGACGCGCCGCGTTGGCTCGACCACCGCGCCGTCGAGGTGCTCGCGGCCGTCGGCCCGGGCGACCGCTTCGGCTACACGTTCGACCTCACCGAGGGCTGGCGCCACGCCTGCCAGGTGCTGGAGGAGACGGTCGACCCGCTGAGCGTCTTCGGCGAGCGGCCCGACCGCCCGGCGATCGCGTTCGGCTGGGGCTGGATCCCCGACCAGTACGGCCGCACCGCGCGAGAGGACTGACGATGCGCGCGGAGAAGCGGAGGGGGAGGGATTCGAACCCTCGATGGACGGAACCCGCCCATAACGGTTTTCGAGACCGCCGCATTCAACCGCTCTGCCACCCCTCCTGGGCGCAGCCCGGACAGGGTAGCGGTTGCCCGCCGCGCCCGGCGCCTCAGCGGACCCTCAGCGCCGGCTCGCGAAGAAGCTCGACAGCAGCCCGCCGCACTCGTCCGCGAGCAGCCCGCCGGCGACCTCGGGACGGTGGTTGAGCTGCGGCTGGCCAAGCACGTCGAGCACGCTTCCGCCGGCGCCCGCCTTCGGGTCCCAGGCGCCGAACACGACGCGCGGCACGCGCGCCAGCACGATCGCGCCGGCGCACATCGCGCACGGCTCGAGCGTCACGTACAGGACCGACTCCAGCACGCGCCAGCTGCCCAGCTTCGCCGCCGCCTCGCGCAGCGCGAGCACCTCCGCGTGCGCCGTCGGGTCCTGACGCAGCTCGCGCTCGTTGCGCCCGCTCGCGAGCACCTCGCCCTCGTGCACGATCACCGCGCCGATCGGCACGTCGTCATGCTCCATCGCGCGCTCGGCCTCGCGCAGCGCCAGGCGCATGAAGTACTCGTCGCGTGGGAAGAAGTGGCTGGTCACTGGACTCCGCAGCGTCCAAGCACCCGGACGGCGGGTTGCGGCGAAACCTTTCGCCGCCGATGATGTCTTAAGGAAGACGCGGCAGGATGGCTGCAGCGTTTCACGTCCCCGCTGCCGATGCCCTCCTTCCCCCGTCTCCGTCCCCTCCTCGCGTCGCTGATCGCCGCCGCGGTGCTCACCGCGCTCCCCGGCGCCGCCGCCGCGAACCCGTCGCCGCCCGCCTACGCGCCCGGCGAGGTCGTCGTCGGCTACGCGCCGAGCGCCGGCGGCGCCGCCGCGCAGGCGGCCGTCGCCGCCTCGGTCGGGGCGCGCGTCGGCGGCGCGCCGGCGCCGCGCACGCGCGTGCTGCACGTCGCGCCCGGGCGCGTGCGCGCGACCGTCGCTGAGCTGCGCCGCACGCCCGGCGTCGCGTTCGCGGCGCCCAACCCGATCGCGCACGCGAGCGAGCTGGCGCTGCCGGACGATCCCGGCCTGCGCGGCTTTCCGGGCGGCCTCGCGGCGCTGCAGTGGAACTTCTTCGGCAGCTTCGGCGTGAACGCTTTGCAGGCGTGGTCGAACGTCGCCGGTCGCGCGCCGGGCGGACGCGGCGTGCGGATCGCGGTGCTGGACACCGGCGTCGCCTACCGCAACCTCGGCCGCTTCCGCCGCTCGCCCGACTTCGCCGGCACGAAGTTCGTCGCGCCGTGGGACTTCGTCGACGGCACGCGCTTCCCCGTCGACCGCAACGGCCACGGGACGCACGTCGCCGGCACGATCGCGGAGGCGACCGACAACGCGCTCGGCGTCGCCGGCCTCGCGTGGGGCGCGACGATCATGCCGGTGCGCGTGCTGGACGCGCGCGGCTACGGCGACGCGACGACGATCGCGAAGGGGATCCGCTACGCGGTCCGCCACAACGCGCGCGTGATCAACATGAGCCTCGAGTTCTCGACCAGCGTGCGCCAGTCGGAGATCCCCGACATCACGGCGGCGCTGCGCTACGCGAACCGGCACGGCGTCGTGGTCGTCGGCAGCTCGGGCAACGAGGGCGAGGCGCGCATCGCCTACCCGGCGCGCACGAGCAACGTCATCTCGGTCGGCGCGACGACCGACGACGGCTGCCTCGCGAACTTCTCCAACGACGGCTTCGGGCTCGACCTCGTCGCGCCCGGCGGCGGCGTCGACGCAGACCTCACGAACGACCCGAACTGCCGTCCCGGCCACCGCGGCGGCGACATCTACCAGATGACCTACACCGACTCGGTCACGCGCTTCGGGCTGCCGTCCGGCTACGACGGCACCTCGATGGCCGCACCCCACGTGTCCGCGAGCGCGGCGCTCGTGATCGCCAGCCGCCTGCTCGGCGCGCGGCCGACGCCCGGCCAGGTCGAGTGCCGCCTGAAGGCGACCGCGAAGGCGCTCGGGATCCCCGCGCCCAACCGCGTCTACGGCTACGGGCTGGTCGACGCCGGCGCCGCCACCTCCGCCGCCGTGCAGACGCCGCAGTGCCTCAGCGCGAGCGCGCGCTCGCGCCGCTGAGCGCCCCCGCGCGACGGTTCCCGCTTGCCCGCAGCACCCGCGCCCAGGCATGCTGGGCTGATGCGGATCGCATACGTGGCCGATCCGAGGACGGGGAACGGCTTCTACCGGGGGACAGGTCCGATGGCGGCGCTCGCGCAGTGCCGCGGACACGACGTGCGCGAGGTGCCGATCAACGAGGGCGACCCGCCGCTCGCGGCCGTGCGCGGCGTCGACGTGCTGTACGTCCACCGCTACTCGGAACCGGGCGCGGTCGGGCTCGCGCGCGCGGCGAAGGCGCACGGCGCCGCCGTCGCCTGGGACAACGACGACGACATGGGCTCGGTGCCGAGGAACACGCCGGGCTACCGCAGGCAGGGCGGGATGATGTGGGAGCGGCGCCTCGCCGGGATGCGCAAGCTGTTCGAGCTGGCCGACCTCGTGACGGCGCCGAGCGCCGGGCTCGTCGAGCGGCTGCGCGAGTACGGCGCGCCGCACGCCGAGGTCGTCGAGAACCACGTGCCCGACGAGTTCGTGCAGCGCTCGCGGCCGCCGCGCGACGGCGTCACGATCGGCTGGATAGCGGGCCTGGAGCACGCGATCGACACGGAGCGAATCCCCGTCCGCGACGCGCTCCAGCGGCTGCTCGACGAGCGCCCGGAGGTGCGCGTCGTGTCGTTCGGGCTGAGACTCGGGCTGCGCGGGGAGCGCTACCGCCACGTCAGCGTCGTGCCGCTGCTGGAGCTGACGCGCGAGGCGGCCGCCTTCGACGTCGGGATCGCGCCCCTCTCCGACATCGCGATGAACCGCGCGCGCTCGAACATCAAGCTGAAGGAGTACGCCGCCGCCGGCGCCTGCTGGCTCGCCTCGCCGGTCGGGCCGTACACGGGGCTCGGCGAGAAGCAGGGCGGCCGGCTCGTCCCGGACGACGGCTGGCACGAGGCGCTCGGCCGCCTGCTCGACAAGCCGCGCGAGCGCGCGAAGCTGACGAAGCGCGCCGGCAAGTGGGTCGCCGGCGAGACGCTCTCCAAGCACGCGCGCACGTGGGAGCGGCGCTTCGAGGAGGCGATCGCGCGGGCGCGCGCGGGCGCCGGCGCCGCCGTGCCGGCGGGGCGCGCGTGATGCGGATCGCGTTCCTGGCCGAGCCGGCGTCGGGCAACGGCTTCTACCGCGGCGTCGCGCCGATGACGGCGCTCGCCGAGCAGCGCGGCCATCAGGTGCTCGCGCTGCCGACGGGCGAGGGCACCGCGCTCCCGCCGGGGATCCTGCGGGAGCTGGACGTGCTGCACATCCACCGCTTCCGCGAACCGCGCGCCACGCAGATCGCGCGCGAAGCGAAGGCCAACGGCGTCGCGCTCACGTGGGACAACGACGACCACCTCGCCGCGATACCGAAGGGCGTCTACAACGCCAAGCTGCACACCGGCTTCGAGGGACAGCGGCGACTGGCCGCGATGCGCAGGCTGCTGAGGGTCGTCGACCTCGTGACGACGCCGAGCGCGCACCTCGCCGAGCTGTTCGGACGCGAAGGCGCACCGGCGGTCGAGGTGATCCCGAACTACGTTCCCGACGCGTGGCTCGCCCCCGAGCGCGCCTCGCACGACGGCGTGACGATCGGCTGGCAGGCGGGGCTGGAGCACCAGGCGGACGCCGAGCGCCTGCCGCTCGGCGCGGTCCTGCAACGGCTGCTCGACGAGCGCGCCGACGTGTCGGTCGTCACGTTCGGCGTCAGGCTGCCGCTGCGCAGCGACCGCTACGCGCACGTGCCGTACGTGCCGCTCGAGGGGCTGACGCGCCGGCTCGCCGCGCTCGACGTCGGGATCGCCCCGCTCGCCGACATCGAGTTCAACCGCGCGCGCTCGGACCTCAAGCTGAAGGAGTACGCGGCCGCAGGCGTGCCCTGGCTCGCCTCGCCGATAGGCCCCTACGCCGCGCTCGGCGAGCAGCAGGGCGGCCGGCTGGTCGCCGACGACCGCTGGTTCGAGGAGCTGACGCGACTGGTCGACAAGCCGCGCGAGCGCCGCAGGCTCGCCAAGCGCGGCGCCAAGTGGGTCGCGGGCCAGACGCTCTCGCGCAACGTCGGCGCGTGGGAGGACGCGCTGACGCAGGCGGTCGGGCGAGCGCGCGCGGTCGCCTGAGTCAGGTCGTGCGGATGATCAGCACCGAGCAGGGCGCGTGGTGGCTGACCTTGTTCGGCACCGAGCCGAGCAGGAAGCGCTTCGCGCCCGTCATGCCCTTGTTGCCGACGATGATCAGGTCGCTGCCCTGCTCCTCGGCGACGTCGAGGATCGCGTCGGCCGGGTCGCCCTGACGCGCGAACGTGCGCACGTCCGGCACGCCGGCGGTGCGCGCCTCCTCGGCGGCCTCGGCGAGCGTCGCGTCGACGTCCTCGCGCGGGTTGACCGACCACTGCAGGTCGCGCGGCGCCTCGATCGCCTCGTCCTTCAGGCGCTGGCCCGAGACCGGCTCGTAGGCGCTCACGACCTCGAGCGTCGCGCCCGCCAGCCTGGCCAGCTCGATCGCCTGGCGGACCGCCTCACGGGCGGTTTCCGAGCCATCGGTTCCAACGACGATCGAGCCGAACACGGACGCTCCCTTGGCCGCTGACGAAGTGCGCGCGGATCATAGCCGCGGCACCCGGTCGCTACGCCAGTTTCACGATCGCGATCACGATGCCCGCCAGCACGCACAGGACGATCAGCGCCTGCGTCCAGATCCAGAAGGGCGACATCGCGCGGAAGCCTAGCGGCCGGCGCCGGCCGCGGCCCACGCGCCGGCGAGCGCGCACCAGCCGTCCTGCACGCGCTGCAGCGACCAGTCGCGCTCGTGGCGCAGGTGCACGTGGAGGCGCGCGTCGAACGCCATCACGAGCGAGTTGACGGCGTACTCGACGTCGATCGCCGGCGCCAGCTCGCGCAACAGCACGGCGAGGTGGGTGCGGTAGGCGGCGTCGGGGCCGCGCAGCGTCGCGCCGCCGGCCTCGGCGGTCGTCAGCAGCATCGCGGCCTCGCCGTCGTCGAGCAGCGCGATCCGCGCACGCCCGAACGCGTGCAGCCGCTCGAGCGCGGGCGCCCCCGGGCCGAGCGGCGGCGCCCCGCGCAGCAGCTGCTCCTGCAGCTCGCGATGGCGCTCGCCGAGCAGCGCGAAGGTGAGGCCGGCGCGGTCACCGAAGCGGCGGTACATCGTGCCCATCCCGACGCCCGCCGCCTTCGCGACGTCCTGCATCGAGACGCAGTCAGGACCGCGCTCGGCGAACAGCTGCGTGGCGGCGGCGAGGATGCGTCTGCGGTTCGAAGCGGCGTCGGCGCGCTCGGTCTGCTCGGTCGGCAGCTCGATCAGGGGGAGGTCCTCCACGGTGGACGCATCATGCCGCCTCCGCGACCGTCGCGGGCTCAACCTGCGCGACCAGCTCGGCGACCAGCTCCTCCAGCGCCGCTTGCAGGCCGGGGTCGCGCAGCGTCCCGTCCGCGGACCACGCCGCGTCCGCCTGCCCGACCGGCAGCTCGCGCTCGAGCACGCGCGCGCCGATCGTGCCGAGCACCTTGCGCGCCTCCGCCTGCGCCCACACCGCGCCGAACACACCGGTGCTGGCGCCGACGACGGCCGCCGGCTTGCCGCGCAGCGGGTTCGTCGCGTACGGGCGCGAGGCCCAGTCGAGCGCGTTCTTGAGGCCGCCGGGGAGCGAGCCGTTGTACTCGGGGGTGGCGACGAGGACCGCGTCGGCGCCGGCGATCGCCGCGCGCAGCGCCCGCACCGGCTCGGGCGCCGCCGCGCCGTCGAGGTCCTCGTCGTAGGCGGGCAGCTCGGCGAGGCGATCCCACTCGACCAGCTCGACGCCGTAGGGGAGCGCCGCCGCGGCGGCGCGCAGCAGCGCGCGGTTGTGCGAGTCGCGCCGGAGGCTGCCGGAGAGGCCGAGCACCCGCATCGCGCTACGCCTCCTCGCCGTCGGCGGCGGCCGGCAGCAGCGTCAGCTCGACCGTCAGCGTGACGTCGTCCGCGAGCGCCTTGCCGCCGGTCGGCAGCTCGGCGTTCCAGTTGAGGCCGTAGGCGGTGCGGTCGACCGTCGCCTCGAGCGTGAGGCCGGCCTTGCGCGAGCCGAACAGCTCGGCCTCCGGCGTCCAGCTGCCCTCGGCCCGGAGCGGCAGCGTCGTGCCCTTGATCGTCAGCTCGCCGTCGACGCGCGCGCGACCGTCGTCGGCCAGCTCGACGCGCGTCGAGCGGAACGCGATCCGCGGGTGCTCGGCGACGTGGAAGAACTCCTCCGAGAGGACGTGGTCGCGGAACGCCTCGGGCGTGCGGATCGAGATCGACGCGACCTCCGCGCTGCCCTCGAGGACGGCCCCGCCGGGGCCGGCGACGAGCGTCGCGGCGACGTCGCCGAGCGTCCCGCGGAAGGTCGAGACGCCCATGTAGCGGACGGCGAAGGCGAAGCTGGAGTGGACCGGGTCGGCGGTGTAGGTGCCGGCGAGCGGCTGAACGGCGGTGGTGGTGGGCATGCGGGCCTCCGTTTCGGACATAAGCGGACCTTGTTCCGCTTCGTACTGTAGCACGAATCGGAACGCATTCCGGTTATGTCGGACGGCCGGTCCGTTGTCGAACGCCCGCTACTGCCCGGGGAGCTTCACCACCGTCACGAAGAACTCGTCGATCTGGCGCACGACCTCGATGAAGCGCTCGAAGTCGACCGGCTTGGTCACGTAGGCGTTCGCGTGCAGCTGGTAGCTCCTCAGCACGTCCTCCTCCGCGTGCGAGGTCGTCAGCACGACGACCGGGATCGTCGCCAGCTGCGGATCGCTCTTGATCTCCGCCAGCACTTCGCGCCCGTCCTTGCGCGGCAGGTTGAGGTCGAGCAGGATCAGGTCGGGTCGCGGCGCGTTCGCGTACTCGCCCTCTCTGCGCAGGTACTGCATCGCCTGCACGCCGTCGGCCACGCACTCGAGCGCGTTATTCACCTTGTTGTGCTCGAACGCCTCGCGGATCATCAGCGTGTCGCCCGGGTCGTCGTCGACGAGCAGGACGTCGATCGCGTTCAACAGCTGCGGCGGGCTCATGCGGGGGGCTCCTCGTCGATGGCGGGCAGGGTGAAGCGGAAGGTCGTGCGGCCGTCCACCGGCGCGGCGGTGTCGAGCCAGATGCGGCCGCCGTGGTACTCCACGATCTTGCGGCACAGCGCGAGACCGATGCCGGTCCCGGCGTACGCGTCCTTCGGATGCAACCGCTGGAAGATCATGAAGATGCGCTCCGCGTACTCCGGTTCGATCCCGATCCCGTCGTCCGCGAAGGTGAACAGCCACTCGTCGCCGTGGCGCTCGGCCGAGATCCACACGTGCGGCGGCCCGCCGTCGCCGTGGAACTTGAGCGCATTGCCGATCAGGTTCTGGAAGACCGCCGCCAGCAGCGCCGGCTCGCCGCGCACCGCCGGCAGCGGGCCCGCCTCGACCTGCGCGGCGGACTCCTCGAGCTGCGCGCCGAGGCTCGTGAGCGCCTGTCGCAGCACGTCGTCGCCGGAGACGACCGGCCGCTGCTCGGACCCGCCGCGTCCGACGCGCGAGAACGCGAGCAGGTCGTTGATCAGCTGCTGCATGCGCTTGGCGCCGTCGACCGCGAAGGCGATGTACTGCTTGCCGCGCTCGTCGAGCTGGTCCTCGTAGCGCTGTTCGATCAGCTGGCAGAAGCTCGCGACCTTGCGCAGCGGCTCCTGCAGGTCGTGCGAGGCGACGTAGGCGAACTGCTCGAGCTCGGCGTTCGAGCGGGCCAGCTCGCGCGCCTGCTCGTCGAGCTGGTCGTGCGCCTCGCGCAGGCTCGCCAGCTCCGCCGCGATGCGGCGCCGCATCGAGTCGACGTCGTCGCCGAGCTCGACGACGTCGCGCGCGCCCGCGCGCGCGATCTCGTGCCCGTACTCGCCGCGCGCGACGCGGCGCACGCTGCGCCCGAGCAGCCGCAGCGGGCGCGTCGTCGTCACGCGCAGCGCGAGCAGCGCGCCGGCGATCCCGATCGCGATCAGCACCACGATCGCGACGAACGTCGCCGTCAGGAAGCCCGCCATGTCTCTGAAGTGGGCGCGGCCGGCGAGGCGCACGCGCGCGAGCGCGTCGGCCTGCCGGGCGAGCGCTCCACGCAGATCGTCGAACAGACGGCGCCCGGCGCCCGGGCGCGGCGCCGCGGACGTGTCCGGCCCGTGCGCGCGCACCGCCGCGATCACCCGCGCCGCGTAGCGCTCGTGCCACGCCGCGGCCCGCGCCTTCACGCGCGCCGTCTCGCGCCGCGCGGGCGCCATGTCGTCCCCGGTCAGCACGCGTTCGAGCGTCGCGTACTGCTGGCGCTCGGCTATGCGGCCGTCGCGGTACGGCGTCAGGAACTCCTCCCGGCCGGTCAGCACGAAGCCGCGCAGCCCGCTCTCCTGGTTGACGAGCGCCGTGTTGAGCTGGAGCTGCGCGAGCACGGCCGGGCCGTTGCGGTCGAGCACCGTGGTGCGCGCCGTCGCCAGCCGCGTGAGCGCGACGACGCCGAGCGCGGCGCCGACGGCCGTCACGAGCGCGAGCGCGCTCGCGGCCAGCGCGAACCACTGACTCGTCGTGAAGCGGCGCACGAGCGGCGGCTTCGCCGGACGCACCCGCCCGTCGCTCACGCAGGCCCCCTCGCCGCGACGACCACCATCGCGACGTCGTCGGTCAGGTCGCCGCCGTGCAGGCGCTCCACCTCGGTCACCAGTTCGTCGAGCAGCGGCGAGGCGTCCGCGAGGCGCGAGACGTCGCCGTCGACGCGCTCGCGCAGCAGCTCCACCAGCCGCTCCTCGCCGAGCCGTTCCGGACCGTCCCCGACGCGACCGTCGATCAGCCCGTCGGTGTAGAGCAGCATCGCCCAGTCGCCCGCGAAGCGCAGCACGTTGCCGCGCCACGCCCCCGGCTCCACGAAGCCGAGCGGCGGCGTCACGTGCGGCACCTCCAGCGCGCGCAGACCGAGGTCGTCGATGACGAGCGGCGGCGGATGCCCGGCGACGCGCAGCTCCCCCTCGGCGCGGCCCGGCGCGACGCTCAGCATGCACAGCGTGGCGAAGATCGCCGGCGCGTGGCGCTCGTGCAGCAGCACCTCCTGCAGCAGCGCGAGCGCGTCGTCGGGCGGCGCGTCGGCGAGCATCAGCGTGCGCCACGCGACCCGCAGGCAGACGCCGAGCGCGGCTTCGTCGGGGCCGTGACCGCTGACGTCGCCGATCAGCACGTGCAGCGTGCCGTCGTCCAGCTCGACCGCGTCGTAGAAGTCGCCGCCGAGCAGCGAGCGCCGGCGGCCCGGCCGGTACGTCGTGCTGAGCGACACGTGCGGGTCGCGCATCAGCGCCTGCGGCAGCAGGCCGCGCTCGAGGCGCGCGTTCTCGCGCGCGTGCAGGCGCGCCTCGATCAGCTCGCGCTGCGAGCGGTCGGCGCGGCAGCGCTCGATCGAGTAGCGGATCGCGCGCGCGAGCAGCGGGCCGTCGACGTTGCCCTTGACGAGGTAGTCCTCCGCGCCGCGCGAGAGCGCGTCGACGCCGCGCTGCTCGTCGTGGTGGCCGGTCAGCACGACGATCGCGGCGTCGGGCGCGGCGGCGCGCAGCCGCTCGACCGCTTCGAGCCCCATCGCGTCCGGCAGGCCGAGGTCGAGCAGCACGCAGTCGATCCCGCCGGGCAGCATCTCGGTCGCCTCCTGCAGGCGGCCGACGCGCATCACGTCGACGTTCGGCGCGACGCCGGCGAGCAGCGACTCGACGAGCAGCGCGTCGCCCGGGTCGTCCTCGACGAGCAGCAGCTGTATGGGGAAGGAGAGCGACATTTCGTGGCTCTCAATCCTAGGAGGATTTGGCGAAACCCCCGCGAAGGGCGGATGCGTTGGGCGCCACCCCTCGAGGGCGCCGTCAGTGTGACGGCGCCCGCTCAACCACGCGGCGTACCGCGGTCGAGCCCGTGAGGCGATCTCCGCTCGGTCGACGCGGACGTTCCCCCACACTCCTCATCGCTGCTCGGCTGGCAGCGCGAGCTCCTTGTGAAGCAGCGGCAGGACCTGCTCGCCGAACAGCTCGATCGACCGCATGACGCTCTTGTGCGAGACGCCGTACCCGGCGCTCCAGCAGAGGAAGTGCTCGATCCCGTGCTGCTCGCGCAAGCGCAGGATCTGCTCGGCGACGGTCTCCGGCGTTCCGATCAGGAGATGGTCGCGCTCGACGAGGAAGTCGACCCAGGGGATGTCGTCGGCGCCGTCCAGGCTCTCGCCCTCGTCCGCGAACGCCGCCTTGCCGCGCAGCCCGCCGATGAACTTCGCGAGCATGTCGACCAAGCCCCCGACTGCCTGCCGGGCCTCCTGCTCGCTGTCGGCGACGAGCACGACGCGCAGCAGGCCGACCCCGTCCCCGAGCTCGGCGTCCGCGTCTCCGTTCGCGCGCCGGGCGTCTCGGTAGTGCGTGAGGAGATTGGTCAGGCGGCGTCCGCACGGCAGCCAGGTGTGCGCCCCGATGCCGAGCTCGGCGGCCGCCGTCATGCCGTCCTCGCTCTCGGTGACAGCCCACAGCGGCGGGTGCGGCTTCTGCACCGGATGCGGCATGACCGCAAGCGCCACCTGCTCGCCGTCCTCCGACCGCCACGCCGGGTTGCGCGGATACCAGCTCGCGGCGTGGTCCTTGATGCCGGCAGGCGGGAACGTGAAGTGCTCGCCGTCCCATCGGAGCGCCTCCTCGGTCCAGGCGCTCCTGAGGAGGTTGATCGACTCGCGGTACAGGCTGAAGCTGCGCTCCTTGTTTCTGCGGTCGGCATATGGGTTGAGCGTCATCAGCTCGCGTGCCATCAGGCCGCGCCCGAACGCCACGTCGACGCGACCGCCGGAGAAGTTGTCGAGCAGCGCGAGATCCTCCGCGACCCGGAGCGGATGCCACAGCGGCAGGCTGATGGCTCCCATCCCCAGTCGGATCCGCGACGTGCGCGCGGCGAGGTCGGCGCCGAGCAGGACCGGGTTCGGCGAGACGTCGAAGCCCTCGCCGTCGAAGTGGTGCTCCTGGATCTGCAGGCCGTCGAATGACGCCTGCTCCGCCAGGACCGCCTGCTCCCGGACCTCCTCCAGCACCTCGCGGTATGGGCGGGACGGTCCCTCGCGCCAAACGCTGAACATGTAGTCGAATCGCATGTCGCTCACCCTTCGTCAGCCGCGCGCTGCCAGAGCGGCGGCAGCGAGCGGTCCGTTCGTTGCGTCCGCCCATCGCCCGAGGTCCGCGCCGGGCGGTCCGTACTCGAGCGCTTGGGCCTGCACCGCCGTCATCTCCTCGAACGCCTCGCGACCGCTCTCGCGGCCGTAGCCGGACTGCTTGACGCCGCCGAACGGAAGCTGCCAGTGGAACGCGCGATAGCAGTTGATCCAAACCGAGCCGACCTCGAGCCTGCCCGCGAGCCGCTCCGCGCGCGAGAGGTCGCTCGTCCACAACCCGGCCGCCAGCCCGTAGGCGGAGTCGTTGGCGATCTGCAGCGCCTCGTCCTCGCCGTCGAAGGGCAGCACCACGCCGACCGGCCCGAAGATCTCCTCCTGGGAGATCTCCAGCGCGTTGTCGGCGTTCGTGACGACCGTCGGGCGGTAGAAGCAGCCGCGCGCGAGGCGCTCGTCGTCCGGCGGCGCGCCGCCCGCCGCGATCGTCACGCCCTCGGCACGGGCGCGATCCACGAACCCCGCGACGCGCTCGCGCTGACGCGCGGACACGAGCGGTCCGATCATGGTCGCCTCGTCGAACGGGTCGCCGACGCGAAGGTCGTCCGCGATCGCGCACAGGCGCTCGACGAAGCCGTCGTAGACCTCGCGCTGCACGAGCATGCGCGAGGGCGCGATGCAGCTCTGGCCGGCGGCGCCGAAGATCGCCGCGGCGGCCGACGACACGGCTTCGTCCAGCGCGGCATCCGCGAACACGATGTACGGCGACTTGCCCCCGGCCTCGATCACGACGCGCTTCAGCGTGCGGGCAGCCGACGCGGCGATCTGGCGCCCGACGCCGGTGCTCCCGGTGAACGAGACGAGCGCGACGTCCGGGTGCTCGACGAGCGCCTTGCCGACGGCGACGTCGCCGATCACGGCGTTGACGACGCCGTCGGGAAATCCGGCCTCGGTGGCCAGGCGGGCGAGCGCGAACGGGGCGACGGGCGCGTCGGGCGACGGCTTGACGACGACCGTGTTGCCGGCCGCGAGCGCCGGAGCGATCTTCCAGCAGCCTGCCGAGACGGGCGAGTTGTACGGCGTCAGCGCCGCCACCACGCCGACCGGGCGATTGATCGTGAGGCCGCGCCGGCTCGACGACAGCTCGAAGCTGCGGCCGCCCGACTCGCCCGCGAGGCCCGCGTAGTACGCGCACCAGTCGGCCATCGCCACCACCTCGTCGCGCGCCTGCCAGAGCGGCTTGCCGTTGTCGTGCGACTCGAGCGGCGCCAGCTCTGCGGCCCGCTCGCGCAGGAGCCCGGCGAAGCGGTGCAGGAGCTGCGCACGCTCGTCGGCGGACAGGCGCGCCCAGGCGCTGTCGCGGAAGGCTCGGCACGCAGAGGCGACCGCCTGCTCCACGGTCGCGGGCGTACCGTCGGCGACCATCGCCCAGGCCTCACCGGTCGCAGGGTCGATCGCCTCGCGGAAGCTCGCCTGCTCGACGACATGCGCACCGTCGATCCAGGCCCCGTAACGGACGGGTTCGTTCATCAGTCGTTCTCCATCTTGGACAGGTCTTTCAGGCTCCCTGCACGGCCGGGAGCCGCAGGCCGGCGAGCGACAACGGACGCCGGTAGACGATCCCCTCGATGACTTCCTCGGAGATCTCCGGGAGCCGTCCCTCCGTGAGGGTGTTGATGTCTCGCAGCGCGGACAGGCAGAACGTCGGATGCAGAACCGGGAAGTCGGTTCCGAACAGCACGCGATCGAGCACGCCGTAGTCGCGAGCGGCCAGCAGCATGTTGTGCAGCTGCCAGGGGCGATGGAACCGTGCGGAGATGTCCATCAGGACGTTCGGGTTCTTGTACATGAGCGCGATCGTCTCCGTGAACCACGGCTGGCCTCCGTGGGCGACGATCAACGTCAGCTCCGGGAAGCTGCGGGCGACCTTGTCGAGCAGCACCGGATTGGCGTACTCGAGCACGCCTTCAGGCAGGAAGACCCCGCCTTGGTGCCACATCACGGGAATCCCGAGGTCGGCCGCCGTCTCGAGGACGCGCCACGACTCCGCCGAGTGCGGATGAACGCCCTGGTACGGCGGGGACAGCTTCAGGCCCCGCAGCCCGAGCGTCTCGATCGCATAGCGCAACTCGTCGACGGCCGTAGCGTCGCCGGGATCGACGCTCGCGAAGCCGAGCGTGTCGTGCGGGCGCCGCTGCACGTACTCGGCGACGTGCTCGTTGGGGAACGCCATGTCATGTCGCGAGCATTTCAACGCGATGACCACCGCGACGTCGATGCCCGACGTGGCCCGCGCCTCGTCGAGGTCGTCGAACGTCGCCCCGCTGACCGCGGACGAGTCCCCGCCATAGCGGCGCGCCAGCCCGGCGGACCAGATCGGCCCCGGGTGCTCGGGCAGGAAGGTGTGCATGTGCCAATCGATCAGCAAGCGCTCGTCGGACACCGCTACCTCCTCATGACCAACGCGTCGGCAGGGGCGTCGTCGCTCAGATCGAGCCAGACAGTCTTGACGCGGGTGTACTCGGCGATCGACTCCTGGCCGCTCTCCTTGCCGTAGCCGCTGGCCTTGAACCCGCCGAACGGGGTGGTCGGAGACAGCGCCCGGTAGGTGTTGACCCAGACGGTTCCGGCGTCCAACCGGTGCGCCATCCGATGAGCGCGCGACAGGCTGGTCGTCCAGACGCCGGCCGCCAGGCCGAACAGGGAGTCGTTGGCGGCCGCCACGACGTCGTCGTCGTCGTCGAACGGCATGACGGCGAGCACGGGCCCGAAGACCTCCTCGCGCGCGAGTCGGCTGTCGTTTCGCACGCCTTCGAAGATGGTCGGCTCGACGAAGTACCCGTCTGCGAGATCCCCGTCGACCGCACGCGCGCCGCCCACGCGCACCGTGCCGCCGTCGTGACGTCCGACGTCGATGTACTCCAGGACGCGCGCCATCTGACCCTCGAACGCGACGGGGCCGATGTCGGTGTCCTCGCTCAAGGGGTCGCCCAGGCGCATCCGACGGGTGCGCTCCTCCAACCGCGAGAGGACCTCGTCGTAGATCGGGCGCTGCACGAAGGCGCGCGAGCCGGCGACGCAGGTCTGTCCGCACGCGGCGAAGATCCCGGCTACCAACCCGGGCAGAGCGCGGTCGAGGTCCGCGTCGGCGAAGACGATGTTCGGGGACTTTCCGCCAAGCTCCAGCACGGATCGGATCGGACGGTCCGCGGCGATTCGCGCGATCGCCCGCCCCGTCTCGGTGCCCCCCGTGAACGTGATCAGGTCGACGTCGGGATGGGCGACCAGCGCGTGACCGGCCGACGAGCCGGCCCCGGTCACGACGTTCACGACGCCCGCCGGAAGACCGGCCTCCTCCAGGATCGCGACGAACTCCATCATCGACGCCGTCGTGTGCTCCGACGGCTTCACCACGACCGTGTTGCCCGTCGCGAGCGCCGGCGCGATCTTGGTGCTCGCGATCGCAAGCGGCGAGTTCCACGGCACGACGACGGCGACCACGCCGACGGGCTCGCGCCGCAAGTAGGTCAGCGTCGCCGGGTCCGTGGGGACCACGCTTCCGTGAACCTTGTCGGCCCACCCGGCGTAGTACTCCCAGAGGCTCGGCAGCGCACGCATCTGCGCACGCATCTCCCGGATCAGCTTGCCGTTGTCGGTGGTCTCGAGGACGGCAAGCTGGTCGGCGCGACGGGCGACGCCGTCAGCAACCCGGCGCAGCAGGCGGGCGCGGTCGAGCGGCTTCATGTCGCGCCATTCGCGGGCGGACAGCGCCGCGCGGGCGCTGCGCACGGCGGCGTCGACGTCCTCCGCGCCTGCGTTGGCGAGCGTGTACCAGGGCCGTCCCGTCGCCGGGTTGACGCTCGTCATCGTCTCCCCGGTCCGCGCCTGGACGTGCTGGCCGTCGATGTACAGTCCATACGCGGTCCCGGGCTCTTGCTGCGTTGCGCTCATGGGGCACCTTTCTCGGCGGTCGATCCGCGATCGCCTGGGAATGGGTCGCTTGATCCGCCGCAGGACGAGGGCGTGCCGGCTGGTGAAGCTGGCAGCCATCCGGTCGAGTCGAAGAACTTCCCGTCGAGGTAGACCAGCGGCGGTCGATCGCTGGCGTCGCACGACACCACCTCGCCGATCAGCACGAAGTGCGTCGCGGCGAGCGCGATCGTCGTCGGTCTCACCTCGAAGTGCGCGCTGGCGCCGTCCAGCAACGGCGCGCCGCATGCCCCGAGACGCCATTCCAGGTGCGCGAACTTGTCGTTCTCGCGCCCGGCGAAGGTCCGCGCCACAGGCTCCTGGTCGGCTGCCAGCAGGTTGATGCCGATGCTCGTCGCGCGCACCAGCGCCTCGCAGCTGCGCGACGCTCTCGAGACGCACACGAGCACCGTCGGAGGCTCCAGCGACACGCTGCAGAACGCGTTGACCGCCAATCCCTTCGGCTGGTCGTGCGCCATCGTCGTGACGACGGTGACGCCGGTCGGGAACGTCCGGTGCGCTGCACGAACGACGGCTGGGTCGAGCGATCCCGTCATCGCGCGGTGACGGTGATGATGTCGAGTGCGGCGAGCATCTCGCGGGGATCCCAGGTCACCCACTCCTCGACGATGCGCCGAGCGCGGATGCTGGCGATCGAGATGCCGTTGACGACGATCTTGCGGCCGGTGCCCGGCACACCCAAGTACTCCCGCTCGTGCGTCCCGGTGCTCGTCCAGCGGATCGCGAGGCGATCGTCCTGGCCGAAGATGTCGTCCACCACCGCCACCACGCCCGGGAAGGCATGGCGCAGGGCCTGAATGCGCAGCTTGAGCTCGTCCAGGCCGATCGAGCCGCCGTTGCCCTCGTGTCGGACGTACTCCGGTGCGAACACGCGATCGAGCGCGGCGACGTCGCCGACGTTCCAGGCGCGGGCCCAGCCCTCGATGATCCACTCGTACTGATCGTGCCTCATGTCACGCCGCGCCCGCCGCTCATGCCTCGTCGGGTCGGAAGGCCGCAAGGCGCGCGTGGGGCCGGCCGCCGGTCGAGCCCGCGAGACCGATGAGGATCTCGTCGGGATGCGGCGCGTCGGGGATGCGAACCTCGAGCGTCTGGTGATGCGAGCGGACCGTCGCGTCCGTGATGTGCTTGAGCGGCACGTCGAAGACCGTGCCTTCGCCGCCTCGCTTCTCGACCGCCGGCAGCAGCGTGGTGGCGTCGACGGCATCGCGCAGGTGGTTGCCGAACCGCAGCGTGTGCAGCAGCCCCGACGCGTGCTCGACGTCCCCGTTGAGGCCGACGACGCCTGCCTTCCCGTACGCCTCGACCTGCGCGGGCAGAGCGTCCACGAGGCGCGGCGCCAGGAGCGCCCCCAGCTCGGGGGCGACCTGCTCGATCACCGGTCCGAGGTCCTCGACGAAGCCTTGGCCCGCCCACGGGTTGGCGATCACCGCGCCCACGAACGCCAGGTGAATCGGGGCGGCGAGGTCCCGGTCACCCTCTTGATTGACTTCCTCGACGATCGTCACGAGCTTGCGCACGTTCATCCCCAACCCCTCCAGCAGTTCTGTGGCATGCCACGGTCGTCCCCGGTCACGGCCTCAGCCGCCCTCGGGCAGGTTTCCTGCGCCGGTCCACACCGGCGCCCGTTTCTCGGCGAAGGCCGTCAGGCCCTCGCGCGCATCGGCGCTCTGCGAGAGCATCGCGGCCAGGTCGAGCTCGATCGTGAGCGCCTCGGCCAGGGGCACGGCCTGGCCGCGACGCACGGCCGCCTTGATGAAGCGGACGGCCAGCGGTGCGCTCTGCGCGATCGCGTCCGCCAGCTCCATCGCCGCCCGCGGCAGCTCAGCGGACGGCACGACGCTGCTCACGAGCCCGACCCGAAGCGCCTCCTCGGCGGAGATCGACTCGCCGGTCATCAGCATCTCGAGCGCCTTCGACTCGCCGATCAAGCGCGGCAGCCGCTGCGTGCCGCCGCTGCCGGGCATGATGCCCCGCCGCGCCTCGGGAAGACCGAACTGCGAGGTGGTAGAGGCGATGCGAAAGTCGCAGCAGAGCGCGAGCTCCAGCCCGCCGCCCAGCGCATAGCCGTCGATCGCGGCGATCGTCGGCTTGCCGACGCGGGCGAGCGCATGGGCATCGCCCTCCTCGCCGTAGGACCGGCGCACGCCGATCACGTCGCGGTCGTCCTCAGCAGCCTCCTTGATGTCCATGCCGACCGAGAAGGCGCGCCCGCCGGCGCCGCTCAGCACCGCGACCGTCACGCTGGGATCCTCGTCGACCCAGCGAAAGGCATCGGCCAGCAGCTCGCGCAGGCGGCGGTTGCGCGCGTTGAGGACCTTCGGCCGGTTCATGGTGATGAACGCCACGCCGCCCCTCTTGTCGATTACGAGCTCATCCGACTCGGCCGCAACGCTTCTCTCTTGGGTCATGTCCTCACTCATCACTTGACCACGTCCGTTTCCTGCCACTCCGCGAGCTGCTCCCGCGTGTAGCCCAGGAGGTCGCAGAACACGTGGGCGTTGTCGGCGCCCAGCTCCCGCATCGCCTCCGGTTCGTGGAGCTGCAGCTCCGCGAAGTGGATCGGGAGCGTCGCGACAGGGATCTCGCCGAAGGCGGCGTGCCGCGTCATGCGGACGAGCTCGCGCGTCCGCAGCTGCGGGTCGGCGTAGAGGTCCTCGGCCTTCTGCACTGCGCCGCACGGAACGGCCGCCGCCTGCAGGAGGCGCATCACCTCGTGCGCGTCGCGGCGGCTGGTCCACGCGGCCAAGAGCTCGTCGATCTCGTCGAGCCTGCCGCGCCGGGCGGCAAGCGTGGCGAAGCCCGCATCGGCCGCAAGCTCAGGCCGGCCGATCGCCTCGCACAGCCGCTGCCACTGCTCGTCGGTCTCGACCGCGATCACGCACCAGCGGTCGTCTCCCTCGCACGGGTAGCAGTTGTGCGGCGCCGCACCGGGCCAGTCGTTCCCGATGGGCTCCGGATCCCGCCCGTTGACCAGGCTGGTGGCATAGCTCACGCCCAGCAGGTACGCCACCATCTCCGCCTGAGCCAGCTCGAGGTACGCACCCTCGCCGCTCTTGCGCCGCCGCAGCAGCGCGGCCATGACCGCGGTCGGCGCGAGCGCCGCGGCCACGTAGTCGGGGTACGCGCCCTGAAATCCCACGGGACGGGGCTTGCCCGGGTGATTCCACAGATACGTCATGCCGGCGACCGCGTTGAGCGTCTGGCCCCAGGTTCCGTACCAGCTCTTCGGGCCGGTGCTGCCCATCCCGGGCATCTTCATGTAGATGAGATCGGGCTTCGCCTCGCGCAGAACGTCCAGCCCCAGCCCGAGTCGCGTCATCACGTCTGGGCGGAAGTTCTCGATGACGACGTCCGACTTCGCGACGAGTTCCACGAACAGCCGCCGGGCGGTTTCGTTCTTGAGGTTGAGCTGCGCGCTCTTGACGTTCAGGTTGTTCTCGAGGAACCGGCCGGAGGCCTCGATGTCATCTCCGGTGGAGTAGAACCGGAAGCTGTCCAAGCCCCCGTTCAGCGACTCGAACTTGATCACCTCCGCGCCGCACTGAGCGAGGCAGCGCGATGCCGACGGCCCTGCCACGCCGGCGGTCAGCGCGAGCACGCGGATGCCTCTGAGGGGGGCCACGCCGGCCTGCATCAGCGACCTCCGTCCGTGACGAGTGACTCGATCTGCGACCGGCGCAACAGCTCCGCGGTGTGCTCGCCCAGCCGCGGAGCCGGACGCGCGGCGACGCGCTGCTCGTCGACGAGCACCGGGAATCCCACCTGGCCTTCGCCGCCGGCGCCGCCGTTCGCCACCTGCTGCACCATCCCGCGCGCCTCGACCTGCTTGTCACGCGCGAACTCGCTCGGCGCGTTGACGGGCAGGCACGGAACGCCCTTGGACTGCATCAGGTGAGCCAGCTCCTCCTTGGCGAAGCGACTGGTGAACGCCGCGACGTCGGCGTTGACCGCCTCGACGTGCTGACGCCGAACGGAATCGGGCTCCCACTGCGGATCGTCGTACTTCTCCGGATGGCCGTCCCACACCTCGAGCAACTTCGGCCAGTGCACGCGGGACGCGAACAGGAAGACGAAGCCGTCGCTGGCGGGGAAGACGTTGGCCGGCGCCGCGAACGGATGCTGGCTGCCGTGTCGCTCGACGTTTCTCCCGGTCGATCCGAAGATGCGCAGCAGGTGCTCCTGCGTGGCCAGCGTCTCCTGGACGGAGACGTCGACGAGCTCGCCGTGACCGCGCTGCTCGCGCTCCCACAGCGCGAGCAGGGTGCCGTAGGCGGCGTGCACGCACGCGTAGTAGAAGCCCTGCGTCTCCGGTGCGCACGTGGGCGCCTCGACGGGATTCCCCGCGACGTACATGAGGCCGCTCATCGCGAAGGCGACGAGGTGCGGCGCGAGGTACTCGCGGTAGGGCCCCTCCTGGCCGAAGCTCGTCACAGAGGTGACGACGAGCCCCGGATTGCGCTGCGACAGCACGTCGCGGCCGAGCCCTCTCCGCTCGAGCGTCCCCGGGTCAAAGCTCTCGAGCACCACGTCGGCGGACTCCACGAGACGCAGAAACGCCTCGCGCCCGTCGGGAGCGTCGAGGTCGAGCACGACGCTCGACTTGCCGGCGTTGAGGAAGCCGAACCGCAGACTCTCGTCCGGGCCCTCCTCATCGTTGCGGAACGGCCCCATCCGACGGACGGGATCGCCTTCGGGCGGCTCGATCTTGATGACCTCGGCACCGAGGTCGGCGAGCAGCTTGCCGGCGAACTGACCGCGCAGGTCGGCGAGGTCGAGAACGACATAGCCCTCGAGCAGCCCAGTGAGCACCGCGTCACCGCGCTCCGTGCCGGATCAGGTTCCGAGCGAGCCGCCAGCGCAGCACCTCGGTCGTTCCCTCGGTGATCCGCAGGCTTCGGATCTGGCGGTAGAAGTACTCGAGCGGCAGCTCCGTCGTGAGGCCGATCCCTCCGAGGATCTGGATCGCCCGGTCGACGATTCTCGAGCCGACCTCGACGCAGTAGATCTTCGTCATGTAGGACTCGTTGCGGATGTCCTCGCCACGGTCGAAGCGCGCCGCCGTCTCGTAGAGCAACAGCCGTGCGGTGCGCAGCTCGATCGCGGAGTCGGCGATCATGAACTGGATCGCCTGGCGCTCCGACAGCGGTTGCCCGAACGTCGAGCGGTCGGTGACATACTCGATCGCGAGGTCGAGCGAGCGCTGCGCCACGCCGACCGCCCACGCGGCCTGGCTCGAGATGCGCGCGCCGGTGAGCGAGCGCTGCCCGATGGCGAAGCCCTCGCCCTCCTTTCCGAGCAGGTCCGCGGCTGGGACCCGCACGTCGTCGAAGCTGATGTCCGAGGGAACGTCACCCATCATCGTGGGCCAGCGCTGGCTGATCGACACGCCTGGCGATCTGAGGTCGACCATGAACGCGCTGATACCGCCGCGATCGGTCTTCTCCCGGTCGGTGCGGCAGAAGACAAGCGCGAAGTCGGACGTGTCGCCGTTGCTGATGAAGCGCTTCGTGCCGTTGAGGACGAAGTGGTCTCCGTCGCGCAGCGCCCGCGACTTCAACCCTGACGGGTCGGAGCCGAAGTCGGGCTCGCTCAGCGCGAAGCACATGCGCTTCTCGCCGCGCACGAGCGGCATGACGAAGCGCTCCTTCTGGTCCTCGTTGCACCCCTCGAGCAGCATGGCGTCGATGTACGGACCGAACACCTCGTTGTTGCGGTAGGGAAGCGCCTTGCTCTTGCCGAGCTCCTCCTGCACGATGCACTCCTCGAGCAGGCCGAGGCCCATCCCGCCCAGCTCTTGCGGGACGGTGAGCAGCCACAGGTCGAGCTTTCTCGCCTCTTCCTGAAGCGGGCGGACAATCTCGTCGGGGGCGCTCTCGCCCTCGGGCACCGTCATCTCGATCGGGATGAGGTACCGCTCCACGAACCCGCGCACGAGCTCGCGCAGCATCACGATCTCGTCGGAGAGCTGGAAGCTGATGCCCGGTCCGTCCTCGACGGCGCCGCTCGCCTGCCCGGTCACAGCGCTCACTGGTCCTTCACCGGCCGGAACCGAGCCAAGGTGACGTCGTCGGTGACGTCGTCGTAGACGACCTCGACCTCCATGCCGATGCGCACGTCCTCGACCGGGCAGCCGATGACGTTCGTGCACACGCGCACGCCCTCGGCCAGCTCGACCAGCGAGATGTTGAACGGCATGTCCTCGGCGCTGAAGCTCGGAAGCGGCGGGTGGCTCTGCGTCGTGGTCCCCCAGACGGTTCCGCGACCGGAGACGCGGGTCCAGACGAGCGCGTCGGCGAGGCAGTTGGGGCACAGCGGCTTCGGCAGGAACGTGTACTCCCCGCATTCAGAGCACCGCTGAATCTCCATCGCGTGCCGCTTGAGGCTCTCCCAGTACGGCCGATCCTCAGGGTCCGCTTCGGGCAATGGCTTCGTGTAGGTCTCGTTCGTCTGCGTCGTCATGCTCGGCTCCTCAGTTCCGGCGGTTGCTCAGGATGAGCGTGGCGTGCGTCGAGAGGTTTCCGCCGTGCCCGCTCACGATGCCGACCTCTGCGCCCTCCACCTGTCGCTCCGGCTCCACGTCGTCGCCGCGCAGCTGCCGCACCGCCTCGTTCACGTGCGTGATGCCCTCGAGGTGACCGTGGGAAAGCAGGCCGCCGTGCGTGTTGACCGGCAGCTCGCCGCCGAGCTCGATGCGGCCTCCCTGCACCCAGGCGCCCCCGTCCCCCTTGGAGCAGAAGCCGTAGTCCTCAAGCGTGATGAGGGTCGTGATGGTGAAGCAGTCGTAGATCTGGGCGAAGTCCATGTCGCCCGGACCGACGCCGGCCATCTTGTATGCGGTCTCGGAGGACACCTTGCCGCCGAGCGTCGTGAGCGTCTTGGCGTCGACCAGCTGGGCGTGCGGGTTGTTCGATCCGAAGCCCATGATGTATGCCGGGGGCTTCCTGAGGTCCTTTGCGCGATCGGCCGACGTCACGATGAACGCACCGCCGCCGTCGGACACGAGTGAGCAGTCCATGAGGCGCAGGGGCGCGACGATGAACCGCGAGTTCTGGTGGTCCTCGAGCGTCATCGGCCGGCCGTACATCGTCGCCGTCGGGGTGAGGTTGGCGTGCTTGCGCGTGGACACCGCGATCGCGCCGAGCTGCTCGGAGGTGGTGCCGTACTCGTGCATGTGTCGAGAGGCGGCGAACGCGTGGTGACCCGGGCCGACCATGAACCCGTAGGGCTGCTCGTAGTCCTCCGCTCCGTCGCGGATGCCGCCGTTCGCCTCGCGCGTGGTGCCGACGCCGTTCTTCGGCAGGAGGTGAAGTGAAGCCTGGTTGCGGCCGTGGACGCACATGACGGTGGTGGCAAGCCCCGCCTCGATGGCCATCGCCGCGTGGATGGCCATCGCGACGGGCGTCGCGCCTCCCAGGGCCAGGTCCGTCGTATAGCGGGGGGTGATGCCCATAGCGTGGGCGACCACCACTGAGTAGGTGCGGAACGGATCGTGCAGCGGCTGGTTCGTCAGCAGGCCGTCGATCTGCGAGGCCTTGAGTCCCGCGTCGTCCAAGGCGTGCTTGGCCGCTTCGACGTGCAGCGTCAGCGTCCCGACGTTCGGCAGCTTGCCGATTCTCGTCTCACCGACGCCGACGATCGCGCATTTCCCGCGAAGACTTGTCATGGCTTCCCTTCTGAAGTCCGGCCGGCGCGCCGGTTCGCCGGCCGCCGGCGCTGCCTGCTTGTCATACAGGCAGACTATCAGTTCACGTACAGTGCCGCAATCATCGGCACGCAGCCGGCCGATCCCCCGCGGGCATCGATTTCCCGCGCGGTGCCGGGCCGGACCATCGGCATCACCATCTGGCGCGGGAGCGCTCATTAAGCGTGGAACAAGCGCCAAGAGGCGCTTACGGCGCCTGCGGGATCGGAAGCCCGCGTGTTGCGGCGCACGCGATCGGCGACGAGCGCCACCAGCTCGTTCAGTCGCGCGCGGCCGGCTCGAGCGCACCCCGCCCGAGCCGCGTCATCTCGCGAGCGACCGGCAGGCCGTCAGGCGGTTCCGGCCCCGTACTCGTAGATCGCGATCCCCTCGGACGTCTCGGCGCCGTCGGAGAGCGTGAAGCGGACCGGCGTCTGGCGGACCAGCGTCTCGATCTCCGCCGTCTTGATCAGGCAGTCGGCGGGCTCAGCGATCGGCTCGAAGCGCGCCTCGTACTCGCCGCCGTCGGGCGTGTCCGCACGAACGAGCCCGCGGGCGTGATGCGTGCGCGTGACGTCGGCTTCGAACAGCTTGCCGTCGCGAGGCAGGATCCGGAAGTAGTTGTACTTGAGGAAGGCGAAGCACGCGTCGGCGGTCCAGAGCGAGTAGGAGCGATCGCTGGCGTAGCCCTGCAGGAACAGCCAGTGCCAGTGGCGCGGCGGCTCCGGATACATGTACCGCTTCATGAACCCGATCGCGGGCGACGTCTTGCCGTCGTAGGTAACCGTGCAATCGAGGTCGGGGTGATAGAAGGTCTCGGTCGTCTGACCCTCCAACTGGCGGTCCGCGTCCTTCCTGGTCTTCACCTCGAAGTCGACGTGCAGGCCGCCCGGGCCGTCGACGTCCAGCGAGCCGCCGCCCGTCTCGTCCGTAACGATGTGAAACCCGGGGCTGTGCATGCTGAGCGACGCCCCCTCGGCCTGTTCGGAGAACGCCTCTCGGCGATGGATCGTCCGCGTGCCGTCTCTGTCGGACACCCACGCCCAATGCACTTCAGTCAGCGCCGTCTTGACGACGCGGACCCCGAACACGCGATCGTCGTCGCAGAAGAAGTGATATTGGAGGCCGTCGTTGCCGAACCGACCCTGCAAAGGCTGAAGCATTCCATCTCCTGTTGTGAAGCATTGACCAGCACGCCGCGGCGGAACGCCCGGCGGCGACAAGGCGACGTCGGCGTCAGCGCTTCCCGTCCGACCCATCGAAGTGCATCCCTTCCGACGCCAGCATCTCTTTCAGCACGCGTCCCGCGCTCTCCACGTGCTCTCGGCAGCGGCGCTCGGCGAGATCCGCGTCACGCCGGCGAATGGCCTCCATCACGGCCTCCAACTCCTTACACGACTCCTCGGGACGGCCCGGTCGGCGCAGCGTCCGCGTCCGCAGCTGCCGCACACGCGTCTCGATCGTGGCGCCCAAGTCGCGCAGGACCCGGTTTCCCGCCCCGCGGAAGAGCACTTCGTAGAACTCGTCCTTCGCGACGAGCGAGGTGGCGGACGTCCCCGTCTGCGCCAACTCGGTGACGTGCGACAACGCAGTCGCGAGCTGTTCCAGGAGGCTGTCCGGCGCGTTCTCGACGAACAGGCGAGCCGCCAGACCCTCGAGCGACGCGCGCACCTGATAGAGGTCGACGACATCCTCCGGCGCCAGCGCCGTCACGACCACGCCCTTGCCCGGCACGCTCGACACGAGCCGTTCGGCTTCGAGCTCTCGCAGCGCCTCGCGCACAGTCGTCCGGCTCACGCCGAACTGCTCACACAACTCGTGCTCGACGAGTCGTGTGTTGGGGGCAATCGTCCCCTCGGCGATGGCACTGCGGAGAAGGTCCAGCACCTGCTGCCGCGCCGGTGCGGATTGGCGTGTGATTGAGCCGAACACCGGCTTCGAGTCTGCACTTGCGTCCATGGTCTCCATCAGTCCTCACCTACGTCGATTCGGTCTCGGGTCACGAGCGGGCCGCGACGGCGAGCGACGCAGAACCTGCCCAGCCGCGCATCATCGACGGCTGCCGCTTCTGACCCCGATCAAGCTCATCGCGCGCCTATCCTCTCGTAGATCGAGCGGCGGGTGGCGCAGGGTCGCCGACCAGAGCGCTGTTCGTCGGTGAGGCACCAGCGTCGACGCCGAGCTCCGGGGCAGCCGCGACCAGTCGCCGCGTGTACGGGTCGCGTGGGTTGCCGATGACCTGTGCGGTCTGACCCGCCTCCTTCACCACACCGGCGTGCATGACGAGCGTCCGCGTGGCGATCGAGTTGACGAGCGCGAGGTTGTGCGTAATGAACAGCAGCGACAGCCCGTCCTTCAGGAACTCGCCGAACAGTCTCACGATCGTGGCCTGCACAGAGACGTCCAGCGCCGACGTGACCTCGTCGCAGATGAGCAACTGCGGCTGAGCGGCCAGCGCGCGCGCGATCGCGACGCGCTGCTTCTCGCCGCCTGACAGCTCATGGGGGTAGAGATCGAGCGTGCGGCTGCGCAGGTGGACGCGCTCGAGCAGCTGCGCGGCGACGGCGCGCACCTCTCGCCGGCCGCAGATCCCGAACAGCAGCAGCGGACGCTGCAGGATTCCCGCGACCGTGCTGCTCGGGTTCAGGGAGCGATCGGGGTTCTGGAAGACGAGCTGGATCGCCTGCGTCTGCGCCCGCGCGCGATCGGCCGCGCGGCCGGCCACCGGCTCCCCGTGGAGCATGATCGTTCCCGAGACCGGAGCGTGCAGACCGGCCACGCAGCGCGCGGTCGTGCTCTTCCCGCTGCCGCTCTCGCCGACGAGCGCGACGCACTCGCCTCTCTGGACGTCGAGCGACACGCCCGAGACCACCAGCTGGTCCGACTGCCGCTTGCGACCGTAGCTCGCCGCCAGTTCGCGGACCTGCAGCAGCGGGGTGGTCGCCGTCGTATCGGGGGCGCTCGTCTCTGCCGGCGGCTGCCGCACCTTCGCGATGCCGGCATTCCAGCAGCGGACGCTCCAGCCGTCCGTCACGCGAGACGTGGGCGGGAACTCGCTGGTGCAGCGCTCCTCGGCGAGCGTGCAGCGGTTGTGGAAGAAGCAGCCGGTCGGTCGCTCGCCGGGAGGCGCCGCGGACCCGGTGATCGCGGCGAGGCCGCGCCGGACGGTCAGCCGCGGCACGGACGCCAGCAGCAGCGCCGTGTATGGATGAGCCGGCTCGCGCAGGACGCGCTCACGCGGTCCGACCTCCACGACGCGGCCCGCGTACATGACCGCGACGCGATCCGCGAGTTGGTCGACGGCCGCCAGGTCATGCGTCACATACAGGAAGGACAGGCCGTGGTCCTTCGACAGGTCGCGCAACAGCTCGAGGATGCGCGCCTGCGTGGTGACGTCCAGGCCCGTCGTCGGCTCGTCGAGCACGACGATCGACGGCTTGCACCCGACCGCCATCGCAATGAGGACGCGTTGCTGCTGCCCCCCGGAGAGCTCGAACGGGTAGCGCGCGCGGAACTCGTCGGTCGAGGGAAGGCCGACCTGCTCAAGCAGCTCGACACAGCGAGCCTTCGCGTCGGCCTTCTCAACCCCGTGGACGGTGAGCGACTCCTCGAGCAGCGCTCCGATTCGATGGCGTGGATTCAGGGCGGCCGCCGGGTCCTGAGGGACGTACGACACCTGCGCGCCTCGTGCGGCGCGCAGCGCGCCTTCGTCCAGGGCCGAGACGACGGTCCCCTTCACGCTCACCTCGCCCCTGACCACCTTCAGGCCGGGTCGGCAATACCCGAGCGCCGCCAGCGCGGTGCTCGTCTTGCCAGAGCCGGACTCGCCCACAAGCGCCAGCACCTCTCCACGTCCGACGTCGAACGTGATCTCGTCGACGACTTCGACGCCGGAGGTCGTTTCGATCCGCAGGTCGACGACCCGCAGCGGAAGCGGTTCACCGTGAGGCATGTGATCCTTCTTGTGTTCGCCCGATGGAGCGACCGAACGCGTCGGACACCAGATTGGTCCCGATCGCCAGCACGGCGATGGCAACCGCAGGAACGAGGACCGGCAACGGCTGGATGAGCAGGCCACCGCGGTTCTCGCTGATCATCAGTCCCCAGTCCGCCGCCGGCGGCGACTGCCCGAAGCCGAGGAAGCTCAACGAGGCGAACAGCATGATCGACCACGACATGCGGATGCCGATGTCGGCCAGGATCGGAATCCGGATGTTCGGAAGCACCTCGTGCCAGAGGATCGACCCTTGCCGCTCGCCACGCGCGACGGCCGCCTCGACGTACTCGGTCGCCGCGACCGCGAGCGTGAACGAGCGGACAAGCCGCGCGATGGGAGGGATCTGCACCGCCGTCACCGCGAGTGCCACGATCTCCACGCCGCTGCCCAGGCCCGCCACCAGCAGCAGCGCCAAAATGATCGGCGGCACCGACAAGAAGATGTCGACGACGGTGCTGGCCGCGGCGTCGAACACTCCGCGCGCGTAGCCCATCATCAAGCCGAGCGCGCCACCGATCAGGTACGCGACCGTGGTCGTGGCGAGTCCCACGAGCAGGAGCAAGCGTCCGCCTGACAGGAAGCGACTCAGGCCGTCGCGCCCCAGCGCCTCCGTTCCCAGGAGCGCGGTTCCGCTCGAGGGGCCATAGGGGGCGCCGACGACGACGCTCGGGTCGTGCGGCCGTACGAGCGGACCGAACACGGCGATCAAGACGACGACCAGCACCATCACCAAGCCCACTCGCCCGGTGGTCGTGCCCAGGACGCCGTTCACGAAGCCTCGCGCAGCCGGAAGGCGGGCGGGGCGCTGCGTCTCTTCGGGCGCGATCTCGAGCGCTTCTGCGCGTGGGGCCCCGACGGAGGCCGCACCTGGCGCAAGGTCGAGTTCGGGCATCTCACCAGATGTCATCGCGCGCTCCGGCGAAGGCGGGGGTTCAGAAGGACGATCCATAGTTCAGCGAACAAGTTGGCAACGACGAAGACTGCGGTCACGATCAGTGCCATGGCTTGCACCGTCGGCAGATCGCGGGCGCTCACGGCGCCCGCGAAAGCGGAGCCCACACCGGGGAACTGGAACAGCGTCTCGGTGACGATGACGCCGCTCACGAGCCAGCCCACGGTGAGCGCGAGGATCTGCGCGGTGGCGTCGAATGCGTTCGGCAACGCATGGCGGAACAGCACGCGCCGCCGGGGCACGCCCCGCAGGATCGCGGTGGCTACGTAATCCTGACGCAGGACCTCGATCATCGTCGCTCGGATCATCCGCGTCGCCTGGGCCACCGCGACGAGCACCAAGGTCATGACGGGCAGGATCACCACATCGAGCTGCCCCAGGAACGGTGCCGACGAATTCAAGATCGAGGCCCCCGGGAGAAGGTCGAGCCCGAACGCGAACACGACGATCAGCACCGTGCCGACGACGAACTCCGGCGTCGACAGGAACGTGAGCGTGATCGCCGCGACGCCGTAGTCGAACCAACGCTCACGCCACAACGCGGACAGCACGCCAAGCGTCACCGAGAGCGGCACCAACAGCAGGACCGCGCACGCGGTGAGCAGCGCGCTGTTGCGAAGCTTGTCGCCGATCAGCTGGGAGACGGGCACGTCGGTGGTGAGCGAGCGCCCGAGGTCGCCCTTGAGCACGCCTGTGAACCAATCGACGTACTGGGTGACAATCGATCGGTCGAGCCCGTACTGGTGACGCAGCGCGATCACCCGCGCGGGCGTCGCGTCGCGTCCGAGCACCGCCTGGGCCGCGTCGCCGGGGAGCGCCGCAACGCCGATGAAGATCAGCAGCGACACGCCCACGAGCGTCGCGACCGCTACGGCGAGACGTACCCCGATCAGCCGAAGCATGACCCGCCGCCCCACCCGAAGCGCTCGATCGTCGATGTTCCCCGCGGCGGCGTCATGCCTGGACGTAGACGTTCCGGAAGTCCCAGTAGACGAAGTGATCCAGCACGCCCGGCTCCAAGCCCCCGACCTTTGCGGACGCGGCATCCACGACGTTCGGGAAGACCGGGATGATGTAGCCGCCCCGCTCGTGGAGGATCTTCTGGGTCTCGGTGAGGATCTCGTTCGCCTTGGTCCGGTCCACGGTCGCGAGCGCCTCGCGGTACAGCCGCAGCCACTGCTCGTCACGCCAGCGCGTCTCGTTCAGCCCCGCGCCGGGCACGAACCCGGCTGCGCACTGATTGGGGTAGGTCCGGCCACCCCAGTACGTCGACGCGAACGGGTAGCGACCCCAAGCCGTCGCGAAGTACTGATCGGCGGGCTGCTTCCGGACGCGGATCGTGACGCCTGCCTCCTTGGCGGAGTTGGCCATCAGCGTCGCGAACTGCGCGACGCCGGGGTTCACGTCCGCTGTCCAGAGGTCGACCCTGAGACCGTCGTAGCCGGCCGCCTTGAGCAGGGAGCGCGCCTGCTCGGGATCGTACTGACGCTGCGGCAGGTCCTTCGGGTAGGACGGGTCGCTGGGCGACGTCATGTCGTTGGCGACGCGGGCGTGGCCGGACAATGCGTTGTCCACGATCTGCTGGCGATCGACGAGCAAGCGGAACGCCTGACGCACCCGCACGTCGTCGAACGGCTTTGCGCCGGCGCCGCTCGTCCACATGTACTGGGCGATGAAGTTCGCCGTGCTCTTACCCTCGACGACCTGGAAGGCGCCGTTGCGCTCGACCTCCGGCACGCGCGGGAGCGCGAGGCTCGCGATCGCGTCGACCTGCCCTGACAGCAGCGCGTTGACGCGCGCGTCGTCGTCAGTGATCGACACGACCTCCAACCGGTCGACATATGGACGGTCGGGAATCCGGTAGTTCTCAAAGCGCTTGTAGGAGGCGCGCTCGCCCGGCGTCCACTCGACGAACTGGAACGGACCGGTGCCGATCGGTCTCCGCGCGAGGTCCTGCGTCGTCGTGCCCTCGGGGAAGATCCGCAGGTGATAATCGACGAGCGTCGCGTCGAAGTACGAGTTGGGACTGTTCAACTCAAGCCGAAGCGTGAGGTCGTCGATCTTGCGGATCGAGTCCGGCTTCACGTTGCTGATCTGCCCGGCGCCGAGTGACGCGTTCTTGGGATCGAGCGTGTAGCGGAGGGAGTAGATGGCGTCGTCCGCCGAAAGGACCCGTCCGTCGTGGAACTCGACCCCGCGATTGAGGCGCAGCGTCCAGACCGTCGCATCCTTGTTCGGCGTCGCCTCGTCGAGCAGGGCGTGGACCACGTTCCCCTTCGCGTCGTAGGTCACGAACCCCTCGTAGACCTGCGCTACGCGGGCGACGTCGACGTCAGAGTTCGCCAAACCCGGATTGAGCGTCTCCTTGGTGCCGCCGCCCGTGATGCCGACCCGCAGGGTGCCGCCGCGGCGTGGCGTACCGCCACCAGCAGGCCGCGAGCCCGGGCCGCTTGAGCCACCGCAGGCGGCGAGCAGTCCGGGAAGCGAGAGCGCTGCACCGCTGACAAGGCCACGCTGGACGATCTGCCGTCGCGTGTGCAGCCCCAAGGCGTCCGTCGACTCACCCTTCGCCCTCTCCGTCATGAGGATCTTCCCTTCGCTGTAGACACGTCCCCGCTCCGAGACATCACTTCTTCCAGTTCAGGCATGGGGGCTTCGTCACCTAGCCGCGCAACGGCCGCGGTGGTGACGGCGAACTCCTCTCTCGCTCGCTCCAGCCAGTCTGTCTGACAATCATACAGAATGATCGTCACCTGTCAATTGCGGTGAAGCGTCCTTCACCCTTCGCGCGGGCGTTGCGTTCTAGCGATAGCCGAAGCGCTCGCATGCCTCCGACAGGACAGCGCGCACCGTCGCCTCGATCTCGTCGAGCTCGTCTCTGTCGGCGACCAGCGGGGGAGCCAGGTGGAGCGCCAGGAAGCTGCGGTCGTCGGTCCGGCAGATGAGCCCCCGCTTGAACAGCTCGCCGGAGATGAACGGCACGATCGCGTCCAGTTGCTCACGCGTGAAGAACGCCTTCGTGTCCTGGTCGCGCACGAGCTCGACCGCCCACATGTAGCCCGCACCGCGCACGTCGCCGACGATCGGCAGGTCCTTCAGGCCCTCGAGCCGCGCCCGGAAGCCGTCCTCTCTGTCGCGGACATGCTCGACCAGGCCCTCGCGCTCGAAGATCTCCAGGTTGCCCAAGGCGATCGCCGCGCTGAGCGGGTGTCCGGCGAACGTCAGCCCGTGAGCGAAGACCGCGTCGGTCTCCATGAAGGGCTGGGCGATCCGATCGCTGACGATCATGGCCCCGAGCGGGGCGTACGCCGAGGTGATCCCCTTGGCGGTCGTGATGATGTCCGGCTGATAGTCATAGCGCTGGGACCCGAACCACGTTCCCAGGCGCCCCCACGCACAGATCGTCTCGTCGGAGATGAACAGCACCCCGTAGCGATCGCAGATCTCCCGGACCCGGGCGAAGTAGCCCTCGGGGGGCGTGAGACAGCCCCCGGAGTTCTGGACCGGCTCGAGGATCACGGCGCTGACGGTCTCAGGACCCTCGAAGAGGATCCGCTCCTCGATCGCATCCGCGAGGACCAGCGGATCCTGACCCGCGGGCAGCCGATAGACGTTCGTGTTGGCCACATGGCATCCACCGGGCGTCACCGGCTCGAACGGCACGCGCGCCGATGGAACGCCGGTCGCAGAGAGGGCGCCCATCGTGACTCCGTGGTAGGCGAGCGAGCGGGCGATGATCTTGGTGCGGCTGCCCTGACGGTTGAGTCGGTGGTACGCGCGGCAGAGCTTGATCGCCGACTCCACGGCCTCCGACCCGCCGCTGGTGAAGAACACCCGGTTGAGATCCCCGGGTGTCAGCTCCGCGATCTTGGCGGCGAGCTCGATCGCGGGCTTGTGCGCGTATCCCCACGTGGGGTAGTACCCGAGCGTCCGCATCTGCTCGGCGGCCACGTCAGCAAGCTCGACGCGACCATGACCGGCGTTGACACAGAAGAGGCCCGCGAGTCCGTCGAGGTAACGCCGGCCCCGTTCGTCGAAGACGTAGCACCCGTCTCCGCGCACGATCACCGGCACGTCCTCAGGGGCGAGCCGGCCCATTCCAGTCCACTGCAGCCACAGGTGCCGCTGCGCGCGCTGCTGCATCTCGCTGGCAACTGGAACGTCGGGCATGACTTCGTGCGACAGAGACACCGCCTGCTCCTCTCTCGGTCGGCGCCGCCGGTGCAGGGGGAGGGCGGCGGCTGTGATCATCATACAGCCATACAAGCAGACAGAGTGCCCGGACGCCCGCGGGCTGCTGCCGCGCCCGACTCGAGGTCCGGCAGACCGGGCGCGAGACCGTGAACCCGCGCCGCGGGCGCGTGGCGTTGAAGCGTCAGCTCGCCTTCGAGCCCTTCGAGCCCGAGCTTCTGCGCAGGACCGCCAGGGCTCGGCCGGCTCGATGTTCGTCCACGAGAGACCGTCGTCGACTAGAGGCTTACCCGGCCGGACCGGCCGCCCTGCTGCCCGAGACGGCGGTCTTCGACGCCCGGGCGCCAACAGCCCGAGTCACCACGTCTCCAAGAGGCGACTGGCCGCCTACCGCGTCGGCGCCGAAGGCCGCGACGGCTACCCAACGCAGCCGCGAACCGCGCCGATCACGCCTCCGGGGTCAGAAACGGCCGTCCACTGCGCAGCCGTTCCAAACCGGGCTGCTTCTCCAGGCCGATCGCGAGTGGGGGGAGCGGGGGATTCGCCGGACCTATCCCCCTAAAGTCTCCCGAACTCGCCCGCCGTCGCCCGGCGCTGTCCCCTAATCGCCGTCGGCGAGGACGCCACGAGCCCACGCGAGCGCCTGCTCGGCGCTGCGCAGGCTCGCGTGTCGATCCAGGTCGTCGGGCACCGGCGGATCGTCGTCGCGGAACTCCGCCGACCACGGCGTCAACCACCGCGCTTCCACGACGAAATCCGGGATGCGGACGCCATCGCGATCGGCCAACTCCAACAGAAAGCCGAGGTCGTGCGTGCGCGGGAACTGCACGCCGTGAATCGCAGGCACGGCCTTCATCGCCTTCTCGATCGCCTGCTGCGCGTGGAAGCCGATCGCGTCGTCGGCGATTGACGGGTTGTCGCTCAGCGCACGTACGACCTCCACGTCGCCCTCGGCCTTCCGCAGCAGCAGCGCAGCGAACTCGCGCTCCTCAGGACTCGGCAACGAGCCGCCCCTCGCGCAACGCGGTGTAGACCAGCGAACCCGGAACGTCACGACGACGCCGAACGAGATCGTCGCTCATCACGATCACGTCCACCGGCACGCCCAGGGGTGGCAGAGCGTCGCGCAGCCGAACCCACTCCGCAACAGTCGGCTCGGCGCCTCGCTCGACCACGAGGAAGTCCAGATCGCTATCCGCCGTCGCGTCTCCGCGTGCGTGAGACCCAAACAGAAAGACCTGCGCCGGCGCCGCAGCTTCGTCAGCGAGCGTGCCCCCGGCCCGCTCGATCACGTCGCCGCTGAGCACGAGAAAACCGTAGCCGAGTCGGCGGCGCAGCCGCGGTGCATCCGGGTCGTCATGCGACCGCCTTTTCGGCGTTGATCTGGAGGATGTTCCGGTCAGCCAGGCACTTGACAGCGCGGTCCTCAAGCGATCGCGCTCCAATCCAATACACCAAATAGTGGGGGGAGCAGGATTCGAACCTGCGTAGGCAGAGCCAACGGGTTTACAGCCCGTCTCCTTTAACCACTCGGACATCCCCCCGAGCAGGAGCGGAAGCATAGCGGCCCCGCGCGCGCGGGCGCGGGGCCGCAAGCGACGTCTACGACGCGTCGCGCAGGCGCTGCGCCTCGGGCAGCGCCTCCAGCTTCTTGAGCGTGTGGTTCTCGATCTGGCGGATGCGCTCGCGCGTGACGTTGAAGGCGCGGCCGACCTCCTCCAGCGTGCGCGGACGCCCGCCCGAGAGGCCGAAGCGCATCTCGATCACCTCGCGCTCGCGCTGCGGCAACGCCGCCAACGCGCGGCGCACGTTGTCGCGCCGCAGGTTCTCCGACGCCAGCTCGAACGGCGACTCGGCCGTCTGGTCCTCGACGAAGTCGCCGAGCTCCGACTCCTCTTCCTCGCCGATCGGCTTCTCCAGCGAGACCGGCTGCTGAGCCATCCGCAGGATGTCGCGGACCTCTCTGACCGGGCAGTCCAGCTCCAGCGCGATCTCCTCCGGCGTCGGCTCGCGGCCGAGCGTCTGCACGAGCTGGCGCTCGACGTGCACCACCTTGTTGAGCTTCTCCACCATGTGGACCGGGATACGTATCGTCCGGCCCTTGTCGGCGATCGCTCGCGTGACCGCCTGACGAATCCACCACGTCGCGTACGTCGAGAACTTGAAGCCGCGGCGATGGTCGAACTTCTCGACCGCGCGGATCAGCCCGAGCGAGCCCTCCTGGATCAGATCGAGGAACGTCAGCCCGCGGCCGAGGTAGCCCTTCGCGATCGAGACGACCAACCGCAGGTTGGCCTCGATCATCTGCTGCTTGGCCTGCATGTCGCCGCGCTCAATGCGCTGCGCCAGGTGGACCTCCTGCTCGGCGGTGAGCAGGCTCACGCGTCCGATCGAACGCAGGTAGAGCCGCAATGAGTCGAGGCTCGGCTCCACGCTCAAGTCGATTTCGGGGCGCTTCGAGGTCGTCCTCGGCTCGGGCCGCTCGCCCTCCGCCGCACCGCTCTCGGTCGCAGCGCCGGGGCGCCCGTCCGCTTCGATGACGTCGACGCCGTGCTCCTCCAGGTGCGCGTACAGCTCCTGCACCTGCTCCTTCGTGACATCGACCTCCTCGAGGCATCCGGAGATCTCCTCGTAGGTCAGGTACCCCCGTTCCTGCCCCTCGGCGATGAGATTGCGCAGCTCCTCGGAATCGAGCAGCGGCGTCTCATCCGCCGACAGCACACCAGCCTTCTCCGTCACGTTGTCGTTCCTATCGAGACGCTGATTCGGACCCGCGCGGACGCGAGCCCCCCTCTCCTCACTGCACCTCGTAACTGAACGCTACGTTCGCGATGTCGATCGCGATGGGGCTGAGCCATTCGTGCTCTCCAGCCCACGAGCGTGGAGGCGGCTTCCAGCCTGTGCGGAGTGATACCACAAAGATGCGGACCCTCTGCTGGTTCGCGCGCGCCTTATGCGACAGATCGCGCGGCACGCGCAGGGCTTGGCGCCGGCTCGCTACCCTTGGCCGGGATGTCGAACCCGCGCACCGCCTCCATCGCCGCCCCCGACGTCCAGGCGCAGCGCCCGGCGCTGCACGTCAGCCTCTCGCGCGTCGGCGTGACCGGCGTCGAGAAGGTCATCCGCATCAGACAGGACGGCGTCGAGCAGCTGTTCTCGGCGCAGATCGAGTGCTTCGTCGACCTCGGTCCGATGCAGAAGGGCGCGCACATGTCGCGCTTCGAGGAAGTCGTCAACGAGGCGATCGGCGCGGTCATCCTCGGCGAGGCGACGTTCAAGGCCGAGACGCTCGCGCAGCACGTCGCCGAGCGCGTGCGCGACCGGCAGGGCGCGCGGCGCGCGGAGGTCACGATCGCCGCGCGCTACCCGGAGCACAAGCCGGCGCCCGTCTCCGGCATCGCGACGCAGGAGATCTACACGCTGTACGGCTCGGCGGTCGCGTCCGAGCGCGGCACGCGCCGGCTCGTCGGCGTCGCCGCGCAGGGCATGACCGCGTGCCCGTGCGCGCAGCAGCTGATCGCGGGCGGCTCGCGCGAGCGGCTCGCGGCCGACGGCTTCACCGACGACGAGATCGAGCGCATCTTCGAGCACGTCCCCGTCGCGACGCACAACCAGCGCGGGCTCGGCACGCTCCACATCGGCTGCACCGAGGAGTGCGAGGACGAGATCGAAGCGCGCACGCTGCTCGACATCGTCGAGAGCTCGATGTCGTCCGAGATCTACGAGCTGATGAAGCGCAGTGACGAGGCGGCCGTCGTCGAGAAGGCGCACCGCCGCCCGCGCTTCGTCGAGGACTGCGTGCGCGAGATGATCGGCGGCGTCGTCGAGCGCTTCCCCGCGCTCGCCGACGCGGCGTTCGTCTCGGCGCGGCAGGAGAACCTCGAGACGATCCACCAGCACAACGTCGTCGCCGAGCGCTTCGGGATGCTCGGCGAGGTGCGACGCGAGCTGGCGACCGGCGAGCACTCGGCGACGCACGTCTCGCGCCGCGCGTGGCTCGACGGCGCGCTCGGCTGAGCCGGCGCCGGCCCACGCCGCGGCGGCGCCTCAGGTCGCGTCCGCGGCCGCCTGATCGCGGTCGCGCTCGCCGAGCCGGCGGCGCAACCCCAGGAAGTAGTCGACCCCCGACGCGACCGTCACGACGACGGTCGCATCGACGAGCAGGTCGAGCCACAGCGGGCTGTCGTCGCCGGCCGCGATCAGCGCCATCACCATTGCGATCTGCAGCACCGTCTTCGCCTTGCCGAACAGGCTCGCCTCGATCACGACGCCGTGCGCGCCGGCCGCCATCCGCATCGCCGTGACCGCGAACTCGCGCGCGATGATCACCATCGCGACCCACGCGGCGAGGCGGTCGAGCGAGACGAGCGCGACCAGCGCCGCGACGATCAGCAGCTTGTCGGCGATCGGGTCCATCAGCTTGCCGAACGTCGTCACGGCGTTGCGCGTGCGCGCGAGGTAGCCGTCGAGCAGGTCGGTCAGCGACGCGACCGCGAACACGATCGCCGCGAGCAGGTCCCCGCTCGGCGTCGCGTCGAGCAGCGCGACGACCAGCACCGGCACGAGCAGGATGCGGAAGACCGTCAGGACGTTGGGCACGTTGACCGGGAACATCGCGTGGCGGAGCCTACCCGCGGCACCGCGTCCGCGGTCAGGCCTTGAGCTTGCGGCCGGTGGCGAACAGGTACGAGCTCCACGCGACCATCGCCGCGCCGAGCGCGCCGGTCACGCCGAGCGCGAGCCCGACGCTCACGTCGCTCGTGCCGAGGAAGCCGTAGCGGATCGCACCGACCACGTAGAAGAGCGGGTTCGCGTGGGAGATCTCCTGCCACGGCGCCGGCAGGCGGTCGATCGAGTAGAAGGTGCCGCCGAGGAAGCTCAACGGCACGATCACGATGTTCTGCACGAAGCTGGGGTAGTCCCACGACTGCGCGTAGACGCCGACGATCACACCCAGGGATGAGAACGCGACGAGCGCGAGCGCGACGGCGAGCGCAAGCTCCAGCGGGTGGCGGATCGGCACGTCGGTCACCGGCAGCGCCAGCGCGACGAGCGCGAGCGCGATCAGCAGCGCGCGCACCGCACCGCCGAGCGAGAGGCCGAGGTTGACCTCCCAGCTGCGCATCGGGGCGGCCAGCACGTCGTGGATGTAGCGGTCGAAGCGCGCCTGGAAGACGGAGGTCGCGTTGTTCGAGAAGGCGGCCTGCACCATCGCCATCGTCAGCAGGCCTGGGACGATGAAGACGTCGTAGGGGACGCCGTGGACGCGCCTGATCGAGCCGCCGAGCGCGAGCCCGAAGACGAGGATGAAAAGGAACGAGGCGATCACCGGCGCGGCGATCGTCTGCATCCACAGCTTTGTCACGCGCAGCACCTCGCGGCCGGCGAGCCACGCGAGGCCGCGGCGGCGGACGGCAAGCGAGGGCTCGGCGTGGGCGGTCACGGCTTTCGCCCTCCGGTCACCGCGAGCGGAGACCTTCGGGCGATGTCACACTCGCCATCGCCTTCACGTACACGTCCGCGAGCGAGTCGGCCGCGTAGGTCGCGCGCAGGCCGGCGGCGCTGTCGCGCGCGAGCAGGTGGCCGCCGCGGATCAGCGCGATCTCCGAGCACAGCTCCTCGGCCTCCTCGAGGTAGTGCGTCGTGAGCAGGATCGTCGTGCCGCCCTCGTGCAGGCGGCGGATGTAGCGCCACAGGTCGAGCCGCAGCTCGAAGTCGACGCCGGCGGTCGGCTCGTCGAGGATCACGAGCGGCGGCTCGTGCATCAGCGCACGCGCGAGCAGCAGCCGCCGGCGCATCCCGCCGCTCAGCTTCGGCGCGCGCACGTGCGCCTTCGCGCGCAGGTCGAACGCGTCCATCATCTCGTGCGCGCGGCGCCTCGCGTGCGCGCGCTCCATGCCGTAGTAGCCGCCGTGGTAGAGCAGCGTCTCCTCGACGTCGAGGAAGCGGTCGAGGTTGACGTCCTGCTCGGCGAGGCCGATCAGCCGGCGCGCCGCGCTCGTCGCGTGGTCCTGCCCGAACACGCGAATCTCCCCGCTCGTGACGCGGATCAGGTTGCAGACCGCGCTGATCAGCGTCGTCTTGCCGGCGCCGTTGGGGCCGAGCAGACCGAAGAACTCGCCCGCGGGGACGGTCAGGTCGAAGCCTTCGAGCGCAAGCAGGCCGTCGTCGTAGCGCTTCGTGAGGCCGCACAGCTCGAGGGCGGGGGTCATCGATCCGAGGCTAGCGGCTCCTCACGCGCGTCCGCATCCACGCGCGCAGCTCGTCCTGCGACAGCTCCCCGGCGGCGAGGCGCTCGACGATCGCGGCGATCTCGTCCTGCCCGCCCGGGGGCGGTGTCCAGACACCGTGGTTTCGCTCCACCAGTTCGAGCGTCGCGAGCAGCGCGACGGCCTCGTTGCCGCGGGGCAGCGGGCGGTCGAGCGCCAGCCGCGCGCACAGCACGGCGGCCTTGTCGGCCAGCAGCGGATGCCGTGGACGCCCGCGGGCGGTCGCGAACGGCGCGGTCAGCGCGGCCGCGGCAGTCGCCAGTCTGGCCTCGCGCGCGAGCTGCTCGGCGGGGACGCCGAGCACCGCCTCTGCGACGAGTAGGAGGTCTTCGACGGTCAGGCGCTCCACAGCGCCATCACGCTACCAAGCAACCATGCAAGTGTGATGCTCAGTACTAAATGTTTGCTGGTGGATATAGTGCGCGGTGCAATGCCGAAGACCATGACCCTGCGGCTCAGCGACGAGCTGGCCGCCGACCTCGAGGCGATGGCGCGCGTGGACGACGTCCCCGTCTCCGAGGCGATTCGCGTCGCGATCGACGAGCGCATCAAGGCCCGGCGCGAGGACAAGCAGTTCCAGGCGCGCCTGCGCCGCCTGATGGCCGAGAACCAGCGCGCGCTCGAGCGCCTGTCTCGGTAGCAAGACACCACGGTGGCGCGGCGCTTGCCCGTCGCGCCATCATCTACGGATGCGCGCGAGCGTGCTCGACGCCCCCGGCCGTCCGCTGCGGACGGCCGTGCTGCCGGATCCCGTCCCCGGGCCCGACGACGCGCTGCTGCGCGTGCGCGCGTGCGGGATCTGCCGCACCGACCTGCACCTGCGCGACGGCGAGCTGGAGCCGGGCCATCTGCCGCTCGTGCTGGGCCACCAGATCGTCGGCGAGGTCGTGCAGGCCGACGCGGCCGGGACCCACGCGGTCGGCGCGCGCGTCGGCGTGCCGTGGCTCGGGTGGACGGACGGCACCTGCCGCTACTGCCGCAGCGGGCGGGAGAACCTGTGCGAGCAAGCGCGCTTCACCGGCCGCGACCGCGACGGCGGCTTCGCCGAGCTGACGGTCGCCGACGCGCGCTTCTGCCTGCCGCTGCCGCCGCAGGACGCGTACCCCGACCTGCAGGTGGCCCCGCTGCTGTGCGGCGGGCTGATCGGCTACCGCGCGCTGCGGATGACCGGCGACGCCGAGCGGCTCGGCCTCTTCGGCTTCGGCTCGGCCGCCCACATGATCTGCCAGGTCGCCGTCCACGAGGGGCGCCGCGTGTTCGCCTTCACGCGCGCGGGCGACGCGGCCGGGCAGGCGTTCGCACGCGAGCTGGGCGCCGCGTGGGCGGGCGCGAGCGACACGGCGCCGCCCGAGCCGCTCGACGCGGCGATCGTGTTCGCCCCGGCAGGCGCGCTCGTGCCGGCGGCGCTGAAGCTGCTCGCGCCCGGCGGCACCGTCGTGTGCGCCGGAATCCACATGAGCGACATCCCGTCGTTCCCGTACGAGGACCTGTGGCGCGAGCGCTCGATCCGCTCCGTCGCCAACCTCACGCGCGAGGACGGCACGCGCTTCCTCGCCCTCGCGCCGCGCGTGCCGGTGCGCACGACCGTCACGACGTACCCGCTCGCGCAGGCCGAGCAGGCGCTGTCCGATCTGCGCGCCGGCGCGTTCGAGGGCGCGGCCGTGCTCGTGCCGTGAGTGTGCGAGGCTTCCGCGCATGCCCCTCATCCCCATGGTCATCGAGCGCACCGCGCGCGGCGAGCGCGAGTTCGACATCTACAGCCGCTTGCTCAACGAGCGGATCATCTTCCTCGGCTCGCCGGTCGACGATCAGATCGCGAACCTCGTCGTGGCACAGCTCCTGCACCTGGAGTCGCAGGACCCGGAGAAGGACATCTCGATCTACATCAACTCCCCCGGCGGCTCGATCTACGCGGGCCTTGCGATCTACGACACGATGCAGTTCATCAAGCCCGACGTGGCGACGATGTGCGTCGGCATCGCGATGTCGATGGGCTCCCTGCTGCTGACCGGCGGGGCGAGAGGCAAGCGGATGGCGCTGCCGAACAGCCGCATCCTGATCCACCAGCCGTCGGCTGGCTTCGAGGGCCAGTCGACCGACATCGAGATCCACGCGCGCGAGATCATCAGAACGCGCAAGCGGATCGACGAGATCTACGCGTTCCACACGGGACAGGACGAGGAGCAGGTGCATCGCGACATGGAGCGCGACCGCTTCTTCACCGCCCAGCAGTCGGTCGAGTACGGCCTGATCGACCGCGTCATCGAGCACCACTGAGGGGAGCCGGCATGCCGATCGCAGAGCGCAGCGCAACGACGACCTGGAAGGGCAGCCTCGCGAAGGGCGAGGGGACGCTCACGAGCGGCAGCGGCGCGCTCGGCGAGCTGCCGGTCACGTGGGCCTCGCGCACCGAGCGCTCGGACGGCAAGACGAGCCCGGAGGAGCTGATCGCCGCCGCGCACGCCTCCTGCTTCTCGATGGCGCTCTCGCACGAGCTGACGCAGGGCGGCAACGAGCCCGAGCAGCTGGACGTGTCGGCCGTCGTGACGCTCGACAGAGTCGACGACGCGCCGACCGTGACGCGCTCAGCGCTCACGGTGACCGGCCGCGTGCCGGGGATCGACGCCGCGGCGTTCGAGGCGGCGGCTCGCGCGGCAGGCTCCGGTTGCCCGATCTCGCGGCTGCTCGCGGGCGGGTCCGCGGAGATCACGGTCGACGCGACGCTGGCGTCGTAGGCGGCCGCCGGCGCGCGCCGCGCCGGCGCCGCTCAGGCCACCGGGTGCTCGATCGCGCCCAACCGCTCGATCTCGATCCGCACGACGTCGCCCGGCTCGAGGAAGCGGCGGGGGTCCATCGACATGCCGACGCCGCTCGGCGTCCCGGTCAGGATCAGGTCGCCCGGCTCGAGCGTGCACGTCTGCGCGATGAAGTCGACCAGCTCGCGGCAGGAGAAGATCAGGTCGGAGGTGCGGCTGTCCTGGCGCAGCTCGCCGTTGACCCACGTGCGCAGCGCGAGGTCCTCCGGGTCGGGCACCTCGTCGGCGGTCGTCACCCACGGCCCCCACGGGCAGAACGTGTCGGCGCCCTTCGCGCGCGTCCACTGCGGCTCGCGCCGCTGCAGGTCGCGCGCGCTGACGTCGTCGGCGACCGCGTAGCCGGCGATCTCGCCGCCGGCGCCCATCACGATCGCCAGCTCGCCCTCGTAGTCGAGCCGCTTGACGACCGCCGGCCGGCGCACCGGGCCGCCGGGCGGCGCCGAGGAGCTCGGCAGCTTCATGAAGACGATCGGCTGCTCCGGCAGCTCTCTGCCCTGCTCGGCAGCGTGCGCCGCGTAGTTCAAGCCGATCCCGAAGATCGCGCGGGGGCGCGGCACGGGCGCGAGCAGCGCCACGTCGGCGAGCGCCCACTCGGCCCCGGCGGCCGGCGCGCGGTCGCCGCTCGCGAGGCGGTCGCGCACGCTCGCGCCGTCGGCGAACGCGACGACGCGCTCGCCGCGCACCTCACCGGCGAGCGGATCGGCCGAGCCGGGCGGGAGGAACGTGGCGAGCCGCATGCGCGGCCGGCAGGCTACCCGGTCGCGGCGTGGTCCTGCTCGGTCGCCTCGACGTGCGTCACCGGGAGACCGGTCCCGTGCGCCTTGCTGACGAGGTCGAGGTGCAGCCAGCGCGAGAGGCGTCTCGGCAGCGTCGAGATGACGATCTCGTCGTAGGGCGCGCGGTTGATCGCGTCCTCGATCGCCATCAACGGCTCGTGGTCGCCGACGTGCCCGGTGACCTCGGACCCCGCGGCCTCGCTGAGCAGCGGAAGCGCCTCGGACAGGACGCGGGCGGCCTCGCCCTCGTCGCCCTCCTGGGGGTCGACGACCTTGTGCAAGCCGTGCGGGTGCGCGGGCACGACGAGGTGGAACGTCGCGGGCCCGCGCGCGACGCGCTCGCGCACCGCGGCGCGCAGGCCGTCCGTCGCCGCGGTGCGATGCGCGACGAGCAACACGTGAGCCGGAGCAGGATCGGCAGGATCGGACATGGGCGTCCCCGTTCTCTCGCTCGACAGAGCTGACAGGCGCATCATTCCCCGACCTGCGCGGGTCGCAACGCCGCGCCAGGGCGGCGTGAGGGGTAGCGTGTTCGCATGCGCCGCACGCGTGGGCTCAGCACGCGGCTCGTCGTCGCGATCGGCCTGCTGGCCGCCTTGCACCTGACGGTGTTCGTCGTCCTGCTCACGACGCTGCACGACCTCGGCACGACCGACCGGCAGGCGCGCGGCACGGCGGCTGTCGCGATGAACGCGAACGACTCGCGCATCGCGCTCGCGCGCGGCGACGCGAGCGGCCTGCGCGCCGGGGCCGCCGCGCTCGCGCGTGCGGGCGCCAGAGCCGGCGTGCCGGAGACGAGCGCGCTCGCAAGCGAGCTGCGCGCGCAGGCGGCCGCGCGGCATCTGGCCGCGCCCGAGCCGGCCGGCGCGCGCGTGCTCGACGCGCGCCTCGCCGCGCTCGCCGCGCGCGAACGCGCGACCCGCAGGGCCGAGCGCGACCGCGTCACCAACCTCACGCAGCTCGCGTGGATCGCCGGCGCGACCGGCGTCGCGGCGACGCTGCTGTGCGCGCTCGGCTTCCTGCTCTACCTGCGCCGCTCGCTGCTGGCTCCGCTGCGCGACGTCGCCGGCACGGCGCGGCGGCTCGCCGCCGGCGACCTGCATGCGCGCGTCGGTCACCGCGAGGGGATCGGGGAGGTCGACGAGCTCGCGCAGACGTTCGACCAGATGGCCGCCTCGCTGGAGGACAGCCGCACCGCGCTCGAACGCCAGAACCGCGAGCTGGCGCACCAGCGCAGCGAGCTGATCGAGGCGGTGCGCTCGGCGCGCGAAGGCGCGAGCATCGTGCGCGCCGTGCTCGACACGACGCCGGACGCGATCGCGCTGCTCGACGGCGACGGCGCCGTGATCGTCGACAACCCGCCGATGCGCGCCGTGCGCGCCGCCTTCGCCGCCCACGACACGACGCTCGACCCCGGCATCCCGTCCGCCGCAGGCGCAAGCCGCAACGGCGCGAGCGCCGACGGCGGCGAGCGGCGCGACGAGGTCGCGCTGCCCGGCGGGCGGCGCGCGTTCGCACGCTACGTCGCGCCGGTGCACGACGGCCGCGGGCGCCTGATCGGCCGGCTGCTGGTCGTGCGCGAGATCACGGGCGAGCGCGAGGCGGAGCGCGCCAAGCAGGACTTCTTCGCGCTCGTCTCGCACGAGCTGCGCACGCCGCTGACGGCGATCCTCGGCTACGTCGAGCTGCTGACGAGCGACGAGCCGGCGCCGCTCCCGGCCGAGCAGGCGCGCCACCTCGAGGTGATCGAGCGCAACGCGCGCCGGCTCGTGCGGCTCGTCGGCGACCTGCTGTTCGCGGCGCAGGTCGAGGGCGCGCCGCTGCTGCTCGAGCCGGGCGACGTCGACCTCGCGGCGCTCGTGCGCGACGCCGTCGAGCTGGCGCGCTGCCGCGCCGAGGAGGCGGAGATCGAGCTGGTGACGGAGCTGGCGCCGGTCGAGCGCTGCGTGGGCGACCGCGACCGGCTCGCGCAGGTGCTCGACAACCTGCTCTCGAACGCGCTCAAGTTCACGCCCGCCGGCGGGCGCGTCGTCGTGCGGCTCGCGAGCGACGGCGCGCAGATGCGGATCGAGGTCGCCGACACCGGGGTCGGGATCCCGCGCGAGGACCAGCCGCACCTGTTCGACCGCTTCTACCGCGCCCGCAACGCGACCGACCGGTCGATCCCCGGGCTGGGCCTCGGCCTGACGATCGTGCGCACGATCGTCGAGGGCCACGGCGGCAGCGTCGCGGTGCACAGCACGCCCGGCGAGGGCGCCCGCTTCACGGTGCTGCTGCCGGCGGTCGATAGCGATAGCCGAAGCCGCGCACCGTCTCCAGCGGGCCGCCGTCCGTCGGTCCCCAGCCCAGCTTCCGCCGCAGGTAGCCCACGTAGAGCTTGACCTGGTCGCCGCCGAAGCCGTCGACGTCGCCCCACACCAGCTCGAGCAGCCGCGCGCGGCTGAGCGTCTCGTTCGGGTGGCGCACGAACGCCGACAGCAGCTTGAACTCGAGCGGCGTCAGCTGCACCCTCCTGCCGCCGTCCGGCGCCGCGACCGTCACCTCGCGGCTGACGTAGTCGATCCGCAGCATCGCGTCCTCGTAGGCGGGACGCACCGCCGGGGGACCGCTCGTGCGGCGCAGCAGCGCCTCCACGCGCGCGAGCAGCTCCTGGCGGCCGAACGGCTTCGTCACGTAGTCGTCGGCGCCGCTGCGCAGGCCGCGCACCTTGTCGAGCTCGCCGGCGCGCGCCGTCAGCATCAGCACCGGCACCTCGCTCAGGTCGCGGATCCGCTCGAGCGTCTGCCAGCCGTCGAGCTCGGGCATCGCGACGTCGAGCACGACGAGGTCGGGTGCCCCCGCCTCCAGCCGCCGCAGCGCCTCCAGCCCGTTGGCCGCCTCGACGACGGTGTGGCCGGCGCGCTCGAGCAGGACCCTGACGAGGCGGCGAACGTCGTCCTCGTCCTCCACGACGAGCACCTCGGCGGACTTCACAGCGCGTGCATACCAGACGGCCGCCGGCAGGTGGGCGGCGTCAGTGCGCATGCGAACCGTCAGGCGAGCCGCGCGGCGATTCCGCGCGCGCCCATGTGCGCGATCGCCTGGATCGAGATCTGCGGATTGACGCCGGACGCGGTCGGGAAGGCCGAGCCGTCGAGCACGTAGAGGCCGCGCACGTCCCACGTCTGCGCGTCCGGGTCGCACGCGGAGGTCGCCGGCGAGCCGCCCATGCGCGCCGAGCCCATGATGTGGAACGAGCCGAGCTGGACCTGCCCGGGCCCGTAGCCGCACGCGTCGGCGTCGCGCATGAAGGCGGCGCGACCGGCCGCGCCGTCGCGCGAGGGGCTGTAGGCGACCCAGTCGCTGTGCGAGCTGAAGATCCGCTGCGCGCCGGCGGCCTCGTGCAGCCGCGCGGCGCCCTCGATCCCGACGCGCAGGTGACGCGCGTCGTACGGCGAGAGGCGGTAGCGCACGACCGGCTCGCCGTCGCGGTCGACGTGCACCGCGCCAGCGTCGCGGTCGCGCAGCAGCACGCCGAACACGACGGTGTGCGGGAGCGCCTGCATCAGCTCGTGATGGGCGCGTGCGCCGCGCCACGGCATGAACGGGATCGCGAGGTGCGGATGCCCGGCGGCCGTCTCGTACTTGAGCCCGTAGCCGTCGTGCAGGTCGCGGTGCTGGTCGGAGTAGAGCGCCTGCATCGTCCCCTCCCACGGGCGCACCTCGTCGTCGTAGACGCCCCACACGGCGGTCGCGGGGTGGAGCCGCAGGTGTCTGCCGATGTTCGGGTTGCGCAGCCCGGAGCGCATCAGCAGCGCCGGCGTCTGCAGCGCGCCGCAGGCCGCGACGACCGCGCGCGAGCGGACCGTCAGGCGATGGCCGGCGTCGGTCGTCCCGACGACGCCCCGCGCGCTGCCGTGCTCGACGATCACGCGCTCGACCGCGGCCCCGACGACGATGCGCGCGCCGACCGCCTGCGCGTCCTTGAGCCACGTCTTGGCGGTCGACTGCTTGGCGCCGTGACGGCAGCCGAAGTTGCACCAGCCGCACTCGCGGCGATCGCAGCGATCGTCGACGTTGCGCGGCATCGCGTCGACGTGCCAGCCGAGCGCGAGGCACGCGTCGCGCAGCTTGCGCTCACGCGCGGACGGCTCGTTGTGCTCCTGGTTGACGCCGAGCCGCTCGCAGACGGCGTCGAGGCTCGCGGTGAAGTCGGCCGACGCGAACGCGGGCACGCCGTGCGAGGCCCACTCCGCGCGCACGTCGTCGGGCGTGCGGAAGGAGGTCGTGTAGTTGACGACCGTCCCGCCGCCGAGGCACGAGCCGGCGATCAGGCCGACGGACTGGTCGTGCGTCCCGGTCGGCGCGCCGGCGTACAGCGTCGTGAGCGCTCTCAGCTCGGCGCCGTCGAAGTCGGCGTCGTCGTAGTAGCCGCCGCGCTCGAGCACGACGACGTCGAGCCCGGCCTGGCTCAGCACGGCCGCGGCGACGCCGCCGCCGGCGCCCGAGCCGACGACGCAGACGTCGCAGTCGAGCGTCGTGTCGGCGTCGATCGACAGCGGCGCGAGTTGCTTGGGCGGCGCGTCCGCGCGCGCGCCGAGCGGACCCGGATAGCCGATCGCGTCCCACACCGGGCTCGCGCCGCCGTCCGGCGCCGGGAGGCCGTAGTAGGTCAGCAGCGCCGCCTTGCGCAGCGCGTGGAACGCGGCGCGCCGCTGCGGCAGGCGGCTGTCGCACCACGACAGCAGCACCTGCTCCCGCTGCGCGCGCGGCAGCGCGCTGAAACGGTGCAGCCCGCCGCCGCCAAGCGCGGTCAGCAGAGCGGAGTCCCAGGCGCTCAGGAGCTGCTTCAGCTCTCTGCGTGCGGCGCTGCGGGGGTCGCGCCCGGCGAGCTGGAGGACCGCATCCGGAACGCCCAGCTCGGTCGCGCCCGGAAGGCCGTTCGCGGGCGGGCAGAACGTGTCGCAGATCGCCTCCAGCGACCGGCGCTGACGCGGCGTGAGCTCCATCGCGGCTCCTCCTCGTGAGCTGACGCCGCGAGCCTACCGCCGCGGCGCCCTCATCGCACCGCCTTCTGGCGCGGACGGGCGCTCAGGCCGCGCCGAGGACCGCGCCGAGCCGCCGCTCGAGCGCGCCGCCGAGCACCTCGCGCACCGGCCCCTCCTCGAAGCGCTCGACGAGCGCGGCGAGGAAGCCCTCGATCACGAGCCGCTTCGCCGTCTCCTCGCGCAGGCCGCGCGAGCGCAGGTAGAACAGCTGCTCGGGGTCGATCTGGGCGATCGCCGCGGCGTGCGTGCAGCGCACGTCGTTCGCCTGAATCTCGAGGCCCGGGATCGCGTCCGCGTGCGCTCTCTTGCTCAGCAGCAGGTTGCGCGACTCCTGGAAGGCGTCGGTCTGCTGGGCGCCGGGGTCGACGATGATGTTGCCGCGCCAGACCGCCTCGCTGCGCCCTTGCAGCACGCCGCGGAAGGCGAGGTCGGACGTCGTGTGCGGCGCCGCGTGCTCCTGCGTCGTGTCGAAGTCGACGTGCTGGCGGCCGTGCGAGGCGTAGGCGCCGGTGACTCTGCCGTCAGCGCCGGGGCCGCTCAGCTTCGTCTCCATCCGCACCTTGCCGCGCGCCGAGCCGAAGCCGAGCGCGACCCAGTCGAGCGCGCCGTCGCGCCCCACCTCGGCGCGCTGCGTGCCGAAGATCCAGCTTCTCTCGGAGAGCCCCTGGCCGCAGACGAAGCGCAGCCGCGCGTTCTCGCCGACGACCAGCTCGACGACCGTGTTGAAGACGCTGTCCTGCGCGGCGTCGGCGGACAGGTACTGCTCCCACACCTCCACGGAGGCGCCGTCCTCGACCACGATCAGCGTGCGCCAGTCGAGCGCGCTGCGCTCGGCGCCCTGCACGGCGGTGATGAGGATCGGGCGGTCGAGCTGCGTGCCGGCCGCGACGTGCACGAACGCGCCGCCGGCGAACGACGCCTCGTTGCGCGCGACGAACGCGTCGGCCTCGGTCACGATCGTCCCCAGATGCTGCTCCACGAGCGCCGCATGCTGGGCCGCCGCGCGCTCCAGTGAAGACACGGTGATTCCCGCCGGCAGGTCGTCGGGGACCGCGACGGTCGAGGCGTCGACCTGCGTCAGCACGTAGGGCGACTCCAGCCCCTGGAACAGCGCCTCCGCCCGCTCCACCGCGCCCGCGTCGCCCGCGCTCGCCGGCGCGTAGGCGGACAGGTCGAGCGCCGAGATGTCCGTGAACTCCCAGCCCGGATGGCCCTTGTACTGGGGCAGGTCGAGCGAGGCGGACAAAGCTGCGGCGCGCTCACGGCGCGCCGCCAGCCAGCTCGGCTGCTCGAGCGTCGCACTAGCCAATGGACCCCTCCATCTGCAGCTCGATCAGGCGGTTCATCTCGACCGCGTACTCCATCGGCAGCTCCTTCGTGATCGGCTCGATGAAGCCGTTGACGATCAGCTTGGAGGCCTCCTCCTCGGAGATCCCGTGCGACATGAGGTAGAAGACCTGCTCCTCGCCGATCTTCGAGACGGTCGCCTCGTGGCCGACGTCGACGTCGTCCTCGCCGATGCGGATCGTCGGGTAGGTGTCCGAGCGCGAGGCCTCGTCGAGCAGCAGCGCGTCGCAGACGACCTTCGACTTCGCGCCGTGCGCGCCTCTGGCGACCTCCAGGAGGCCGCGGTAGGAGCCGCGCCCGCCGTCCTTCGAGATCGACTTGGCGAAGATGTTCGAGGTCGTGTTCGGCGCGGCGTGGATGATCTTGCCGCCCGCGTCCTGGTGCTGGCCGGCGCCGGCGAACGCGATCGAGAGGATCTCGCCGTGCGCCCGCTCGCCCGTCAGGTAGACGGACGGGTACTTCATCGTCAGCTTCGAGCCGAGGTTGCAGTCGACCCACTCGACGGTCGCGTCGCGCTCGGCGACCGCGCGCTTGGTGACGAGGTTGAAGACGTTCTGCGACCAGTTCTGCACGGTCGTGTAGCGGATCCGCGCGCCCGGCTTGGCGATCAGCTCGACGACCGCGGAGTGCAGCGAGTCGGACGAGTAGGTCGGCGCGGTGCAGCCCTCGACGTAGTGCACGTAGGAGCCCTCGTCGGCGATGATCAGCGTGCGCTCGAACTGGCCCATGTTCTCCGTGTTGATGCGGAAGTAGGCCTGCAGCGGCATCTCGACCTCGACGCCCGGCGGCACGTAGACGAACGAGCCGCCCGACCACACGGCGCTGTTGAGCGCCGCGAGCTTGTTGTCGTTGGCCGGGATGATCGTGGCGAAGTACTCGCGCACCAGCTCCTCGTGCTCGCGCAGGCCGGTGTCCATGTCGACGAAGATCACGCCCTGTCTCTCGAGGTCCTCGCGCACCTGGTGGTAGACGACCTCCGACTCGTACTGCGCGCCGACGCCCGCGAGGAATCTGCGCTCGGCCTCCGGGATGCCGAGGCGGTCGAACGTTCTCTTGACGTCGTCGGGGACGTCGTCCCATGAGCGCTCGGCGCGCTCGGACGCGCGCACGAAGTAGTGGATGTTGTCGAAGTCGACCTCGCCGAGCATCGGCGAGCCCCATCTCGGCATCGGGTGGGCGAAGAAGTGGTCGAGCGCCTTGAGGCGGAACTCGCGCATCCACTGCGGCTCGCTCTTGAACTCGGAGATCTTCTCGACGATCTCGCGGTTGATCCCCTTCGGCGCCTTGTACAGGTAGTTCTCGGCGTCGTGGAAGCCGAAGCGCTCCGCGTAGTCGGCGTTGATCCCCTTGAGGGACTCCTGCTCGGCGATGACCTCGGGCGTGGCCATGTCAGTCCACCTCCAGCTTGATCAGGTCGTCGTCGACGACCACGGGAAAGACGTCGACCGGCGCGTACGCCGGCAGCGTGAGCGGCTTCCCCGTCTTCAGGTCGAAGCGCGAGCCGTGGCGCGGGCACTCGACCGTGCAGGTCGCCTCGTCCAGCTCCCCCTCCGCGAGCGGTCCGTCGTCGTGCGAGCAGCGGTCCTCGATCGCGTAGAACGCGCCGTTGCAGTTGAAGACGCCGATCTCGACGTCCTCCCACTCGACCAGGCGCATCGCGCCGGGCGGCAGGTCGCTCACAGGGCAGACGGTGATCGTCTCGGGCAAGGGAAGAAAAGTCCTAGTGCGGGGATCGGATTTACGCCGGAAGTGTAGCGAGCGACCCGCGCCGGCCGCTGTCCGGCGCCGGTGCGCTTACGCCGCCGCGTCGTCGGCGTCGGGCCAGGCGGCGGCACCGCCGAGCGCCGCGCTCTTCAAGACCTTCAGCGACAGCAGCGCGCACTTCATGCGCGTCGCGGAGATCTCGATCCCGAGCAGCTCGAGGATGAAGGACTTGTCGAGCGCGAGCAGGTCGTCGACCGGCATGCCCTTGACCTCGTCGGAGGCCATCGAGGCGGCCGCCTGCGAGATCGCGCAGCCGTGGCCGGAGAAGCGCAGGTCGGCGACGCGGCGCTCGTCGTCGAGCGCGATCTGCACCCTCAGCTGGTCGCCGCAGAGCGGGTTGTTGTCCTCGAACTCCAGGTCCGGCGAGGCCAACTCGGCCGCGGGCGGCGTCCAGTTGTGGGGCCGCTTGTAGTGCTCGAGGATGTACTCGCGGTAGAGGTCGTCCATCGCGCCGTACACCCTAGCCGCGCGCCCGTCGAGGGGACGGTCCGCCCGCCGTTAAAGGCGGCGAGGGCCGTGGTCGCGACGGCCCTCGCCGGTTCGCCGCTGTCTGAAGCTCGCGTCCCCGCGAGCAAGTCAATGGGCGGCAGGTCGAGCGGGATCCGCGTGCGAAGCACGCCCCTGCCCAACCGCGGCGAATCCTAGAGAGACGTTGCCCAGAAGTAAAGTAGTTCGAAGTGCCATGAGCGGGAGCGAACAAGGCCGGCGGCCGGCCGTCCCCGCAGGCACCTCTGGCTGTCACAGCCGGAACACGCGGCGCACGTCGTGCAGCCCGTCGACGAGCGCGTCGACGTCCGCGCGCGTCGAGTGCGCGGCGAAGCTGGCGCGCGTCGTCGCCGAGACGCCGAGGCGGCGCATCAGCGGCTGAGCGCAGTGGTGGCCCGCGCGCACGCACACGTTGCGGCGGTTCAGCAGCTCCGCCACGTCGTGCGGATGGACGCCGTCGAGCGCGAACGAGATCAGCGAGCCGCGCTGCTCGGCCGGCGGGCCGTAGACCGTCAGGCCGGGCACCTCGGTCAGCGCGTCGAGCGCGTACGCGACGAGCGCCTGCTCGTGCGCGTGAACCGCCTCGAGCCCGAGCGCGTCGAGCCACTCGACCGCCGCGCCGAGCCCGGTCGCCTGCACGTACGGGGAGGTGCCCGCCTCGAACTTCCACGGCAGCTCGTGGAACGTGCTCGACTCGAAGTCGACGGAGGAGATCATGTCGCCGCCGGTCAGGAACGGCGGCATCGCCTCCAGCAGCTCGCGCCGCCCGTGCAGCACGCCGACGCCGGTCGGCCCGTAGACCTTGTGGCCGGTGAAGCCGTAGAAGTCGGCGCCGAGCGCGCGCACGTCGACGCGCAGGTGCGGGACCGCCTGCGCCCCGTCGACCAGCACGACCGCGCCGGCCGCGTGTGCTCTTGCGACGATCGCCTCGACCGGGTTCAGCGTCCCCAGCACGTTCGAGACGTGCGCGACCGCGACCAGCTTCGGCGCGCGCTCCAGCAGCGCGTCGAACGAGTCCATGTCGAGCCGCCCGTCGTCGGTCAGCTCGACATAGGCGAGTCTCGCCCCCACCTCGAGCGCGAGCTGCTGCCACGGGACGATGTTCGCGTGGTGCTCCATCGGCGTCAGCACGATCGTGTCGCCCGGGCCGACGTTGCGCCGCCCCCACGCGTAGGCGACCAGGTTGATCGCCTCGGTGACGTTCTTCGTGAAGATCGTCTCGGCGGTCGGCGCGCCGACGAAGCGCGCGATCCGCTCGCGCGCACCCTCGAAGCGGTCGGTCGCCTCCTGCGCGAGCGTGTAGACGCCGCGATGGATGTTCGCGTTGTGCAGCCGGTAGGACTCGTCGAGCGTGCGCAGCACCGCCTCCGGCTTCTGCGCCGTCGCGCCCGAGTCGAGGTAGACGAGCGGGCGGCCGTCGATCTCGCGCTGCAGGATCGGGAACTGCGCCGCGACGGCCGCAGCGTCGAAGGTGGCGGTGGAGGCGGTGGCGGCCATGAGCGCTAGGCGGCGGCCGCCTCGACCTCCTGCTTGATCCAGCCGTAGCCCTTCTCCTCCAGCACGCCGACGAGCTCCGGGCCGCCCTCCTTGACGATCCGGCCCTGGTACATGACGTGCACGTGGCTCGGCTGCACGAGGTGCAGGATGCGCTGGTAGTGGGTGATGATCAGCACGCCCATGTGGTCGCCGGCGACGGCGTTGACGCCGTTGGAGACGATCCGCAGCGCATCGATGTCGAGCCCCGAGTCGGTCTCGTCGAGGATCGCCATCTCGGGCTTCTGCAGCGCGAGCTGGAGGATCTCCATGCGCTTCTTCTCGCCGCCGGAGAAGCCCTCGTTGAGGTAGCGCGCGGAGAACTCTCTCGGCACCTCGGTCAGTCTCATCGCGGCCTCGACCGTCTGGCGGAAGTCCTTCAGCGAGATCGCCTCCTCGCCGCGCGACTCGCGGTGCGCGTTGAGCACCGTGCGCAGGTACTTCGTGACCGTCACGCCCGGCACGGCGACCGGGTACTGGAAGGCCATGAAGAGGCCCATGCGGGCGCGCTCGTCGGTGTCGGCCTCGGTGATGTCCTCGCCCTTGAAGAGGATCTGGCCCTCGGTCACCTCGAGGTTCGGATGCCCCATCACGACGTTCGCGAGCGTCGACTTGCCGGAGCCGTTCGGGCCCATCAGCGCGTGGATCTCGCCCTTGCCGACGGTCAGGTCGAGACCCTTGAGGATCTCCTTCTCGCCGGCGCGGACGTGGAGGTTGCGGATTTCGAGCTCTGCCATGATCTCCAGACGGGGGATTCGGGGTGGGGTCAGACTGCCGGGACGACCGGTTCGCGACCGGGGACGACCGCCGGTTCGCGACCGGGGACGACCGACTCGCGGCGGGAGAACTCCACCAGCTCCGCGAGCGTCGTGGTCTGCAGCGAGCGGGCGATGCCGCCCTGCACGCGCATCCACAGCAGCTTCGTCGCGCAGTGCCGGTGCTCCTCGACCCCGGTGCCGGGGTGCGAGCACAGCACGCGCTCGGTCGTGTCGGACAGGAAGCACTCCATCGGGGCGATCGCCCCCTCGAGCGCCTGCACGACCTCGTCCATCGTGATCTGGTCGGCCGGGCGCGACAGCCAGTAGCCGCCGTGCGCGCCGCGGGCGCTCATCACGAGCCCCGCTCTCTTGAGCCGCGCGACGACCTGCTCGAGGTAGGCGAGCGGCAGCCGCTCGGCCTCGGCGATCGCCTTCAGACTCGTCGGCTGCGTGGGCGTCTGGCGCCCCAGCTCGACCATCAGGCGAACGCCGTACTCGGCCTTCGAGGAGAAGATCACGCTCGAAATCCTACCAACGCGGTTGGTTAATCAGCGGTCGCAGATGCGCGCCGGTCGCGCCGCTCGGTCATCATGCGCAGCGGTGGAAGCTTCGACCACCCCAACGCTCGCCGGCCAGGACGAGGTCGCGCGCATCGCCGCGCTCGCGCGCGCGGGCGGCCGGCTCGGCATCGACACCGAGTTCATGTCGGAGGGCCGCTACCGCGCGCTGCTGTGCCTCGTGCAGGTCGTCGCCGACGACCCGGACGCGCCGGAGGGGATCCGCATCGCGCTGTTCGACACGCTCGAACCGCTCGACGCCACGCCGCTCGCCGAGGTGCTCGCCGACCCGCGGATCGAGATCGTGCTGCACGCCGCGCGCCAGGACGTCGCGCTGCTGCGGCGCGTGTGGAGAACCGAGGTCACGAACGTCTTCGACACGCAGGTGGCGGCCGGCTTCGCCGGACAGGGCGCGCAGACCGGCTACGGCAACCTGATCGGCGGCGTGCTGAGACTGCACGTCGCCAAGAGCGCCAGCTACACGCGCTGGGACGCGCGCCCGCTGACGGCCGAGCAGCTCTCCTACGCGCGCGAGGACGTGCTGCACCTGCTGGAGCTGAGCGACGCGCTGCACGAGCGGCTGGAGGCGAAGGGGCGGCTCGAGTGGGCGCGCGAGGAGTGCCGCCGGCTCGAGGGCGCCAGCGACGAGCGCGACCCCGAGACCGCGTTCGAGCGGCTGCCGCGCGCCGCCTCGCTCGACCCGCGCTCGCGCGCCGTCGCGCGCGAGCTGGCCGCCTGGCGCGAGCGCACCGCGGCGTCCGAGGACAAGCCCGTCGGGACGATCCTGCCCGACCCGGCGCTCGTCGAGATCGCGAAGCGCAAGCCGGCGCAAGCCGGCGACCTCGAGCAGATCCGCGGCCTGCACGGCGGCCACCTCAGGCGGCGCGGCGCCGAGCTGATCGCCGCCGTCGAGCGCGGCCGCGACGCCGAGCCGATCCCGCGCGAGGCGCGCGGGCCGGGCTCCGAGCCGGGCGACGCGCCGCTGGTCGCGCTCGTCGAGTCGGTCATCCGCGCGCGCGCGATCGAAGCCGGGCTCGCGTACGAGCTGGTCGCCTCGCGCGCCGAGCTGGAGCGGATCGTGATCGCCGCCCGACGCGGCGAGCCGGAGCCGGACGTGCGCGCGCTGGGCGGGTGGCGGCGCGAGCTGGTCGGCGCCGAGCTGGAGGACCTGCTCGCCGGACGGCGGGCGGTGACGATCGCCGGCGGTCGCCTCGCCGTGCGCGACGCCGACGACGCGGTCGCACCGTCGAGCTGATGCCGCTCCGGCGTGTCGTCGCCGTCGTGCTGCTCGCGCTCGTCGCGAGCGGGGCGCGGGGCGCAACCGGGTCGGCGTCGTCGACGCCGCTCGCGCCGCTGCAGCTGCACGCCTCGCGGCTGCGGCAGGACGGCGCCGCGCTCGTGTGGTCGCTCGCGACCGCGCGCCCGTGGACATCCGACTCGCTCGCGCGCGACGGGCGGTCGCTGTGCCTGCGGCTCGCGTACCGCGCCGGCGATCGGCAGCAGCGCGACGTGTGCGTCGCGCGCAGTGCGAGCGGCGCCGCGCCCGCGCTCGTGTACGCGCGCGTGCTGCGATCCGGCGGCGACGGCCCCCTGCATCCCCTGAGCGCGCGCGTGCGGCGGCCGGACGACCGCTCGTTCGTGGCGCGCTTCGACCCCGCGCGCGCCGGCATCCCGTACGCCCCGGTGCGCTGGCGCACGCGCTCGAGCGCGCGCGACTGCACGGCCGGCGCGGGTTTGAGCTGCTCCGCCGAGCTGCCGCCGGGCGGCGCGGTGCTGCGGCTGCGCGCGCCGACCCCGATCGGCTGCACGCCGGCCGGGCCGGCGTACGTCACGAACGGCTCGCGCAGCCGGCGCGTCGTGGCGCTGACGTTCGACGACGGGCCGTGGTCGACGACCGCGGCGGTGCTGAAGGTGCTGGAGCGCGAACGCGTGCACGCGACCTTCTTCCTGATCGGGCGCCAGGTCGCAGGTGGCGCGGCGCTCGCGCGGCGCGAGCTGGCCGACGGCGACATGATCGGCGACCACACCTGGAGCCACGCCGACGTGGCCGCCGGCGGCAGCTTCGCCGCCGGGCAGATCAGCTCGACGGCGAACGCGATCCAGCGCGCCACCGGCTTTCGCCCATGCCTCTTCCGGGCGCCGTACGGCGCGGTCGGCGCCAGCCTGATCCGCACCGCGCGCGGGCTCGGCTTCACGACGGTGCAGTGGGACGTCGACCCGCGCGACTGGTCGCTGCCGGGCAGCGCCGCGATCTACGCCAACGTGGTCGGTCATGTGCGCGACGGATCGATCGTGCTGATGCACGACGGCGGCGGCCCGCGCGGGCAGACGCTCGCGGCGCTGCCGGGCATCATCCGCACGCTGCGGGCGCGCGGCTTCGGCTTCGTGACGGTCGACCAGCTCACCGGCGCGACGCTCCGTTACGCGTAGCGCCGAGGCGCCGCGTCTGGACGGGGACGAGCGCATCGACGGTCCGTCCAGACCCGAATCTCGGCATCCCGGATTTTGGTATGGTGGCGCGCGGGATCGGGAACGGCATACGTTCCCCTGCAGAGAGACTTGGGCTGGGAACTCAATCGACGACGTGCCCGAGCCGTGGCGCCTGCCGTGACGGTGGCGCGCCGGCCGGCTGCGGGCCGGGGGAAGACCACATGCCACGAGGAGAGCAGGCCGGCAAGCCGCGCCGGCAGTGGGCGCCCGACGCCCGCGCCCTGAGCGTCGTCGGGGACCGCTGGGTGATGGTGATCGTGCGCGACCTCGCGTCGGGGCCGCTGCGCCTCGAGGCGCTGCGCCGCTGGCTGCCCGGCGTCTCGGCCGGCGCGCTCGAGGCGCGGCTCTCGCGCATGGCCGACGCCGGGCTGATCACGCGGCGGCGCCGCCGCTCGCTGCCCCCGCGGGTCGACCTCGAGCTGACCGAGCAGGGCCGCGAGCTGGGCGTCGCGATCGGCGAGCTGGCGCGCTGGGAGCTGCGCACCCAGTGGTCGCGCCCGCGCGAGGACGAGTGGGTCGACGTCGGCGCCTGCTTCCGGCTCGCGCCGCTGCTGCCGCGCGCAGCGGCGACCGCGGACGGCCGGCTCGTGCTGACGATCTCCGACGCGCCCGACGGCCCCGAGCACTACACGTTCGTGCGCGAGCGGGGACGGGCGCGGATCGAGCGCAACGACACGCGCGACGCCGAGGCGCGCATGTGCGGCACCGAGGCCGCCTGGGTCAAGGCGCTCAGCCCGGAAAGCTCCCCGTCGAGGCTGGAGGTCGCCGGCGACCCCGACCTCGCGGCCGAGTTCCTGGACCTCTTCAAGGTGTGAGCCGGGCGGCCGCCCCGGCCGTTAAAGGTGTCGGCGGCCAGCGTGTCCCCCACACGCTGGCCGCCGAGGGCCACAGAGCCGCGAACGGCTCTATTGGCGGTTGGCGGCGCTGCCGGCAGGCTGCGCAAGCGTGGCGGAGGTCCCGGGGTAGAAGACGTCGAGCATCCCCCGAGCTCGACGGCTCCGGGTCCACATCCCATCGCCACGGTGCGCGCGCAGGCAGGTCGCCTTGCACTGCCGGTCGTGATGCGTCGCGCCTCCATGCGCTGGCGTGTTGCTGCCTCCGTCGCGCTCGTCCGCCCCGTGCAGGAGGACGGAGGACGCGCGCCGGCGCACACGGCGATCACCGACCGGCAGGTCTGTAGAGATCATGGGTCCCGCTGCCGCAACGAACCGTGATTGATCGTCTGCGTGCAGCAACGAGCCTCCCGATCTCGAGCTTTAACTTTCGGAAATGCGAAGAATTGCGTTGAACGAGCGTCTCTCGCCGCAGTGGCGAGGTCGGCGCCGTTCCCCCTCTGTTTGCGGCGGCTTCTCAGCCGATCGCGAGGGGCACGCTAACGCGGCCGACGCGCCACGTCAAGCGCTTAATTTGATTGATCAGACAAGCGCCACCGGTACGTTCCCGCGCACTTGAAGAAGTCGCCGGAACGTTCATTGTTCGCCTTCGCGAAGAACAACTCGCGTGTTCCTGGGGAACCCTGGACATCTGGTCGAGTGGGCGCGCCGGCGCGCCTGCTCAGGCGACCGGAGGCACGCCGATCTCGTGGCCGGCGAGCCGCTCGAGCGCCCGCACGAGCGTCGAGTTGTCCGCCTCGCCATGTCCCCGGCTCTGCTCCGCCTGGAACAGCTGCGCGACGAGCGCCGTCCCCGGCAGCGCGACGCCCAGCTCGCGCGCCGTCGCGAGCACGATCGCGAGGTCCTTCGCGTGCAGGTCGAGCTTGAAGCCGGGCGCGAAGTCGCGCGCGAGCAGCTTCGCGCCGCGCACCTCCAGCACGCGGCTGGCGGCGAGCCCGCCGCCGAGCGCCTCGACGATCGCCGCCGGCTCGACGCCCGCCTTCGAGCCCAGCACGAGCGCCTCGCCGAGCGCCTCGAGCGTGAGCCCGACGATGATCTGGTTGCAGGCCTTCACGACCTGGCCGGCACCGCTGCCGCCGACGTGCGTGATGCGCGAGCCGAGCGCCTCCAGCGCGGGCCGCGCGCGCTCGAGCGCCGCCGCGTCGCCACCGACCATGATCGACAGCGTGCCCTCGCGCGCGCCGACGTCGCCGCCGCTGACGGGGGCGTCGAGCAGCACGGCGCCGCGCTCCGCCGCCTCCGCCGCCAGCTCCCGCGCGACGCGCGGCGCGATCGTGCTCATGTCGACGAGGACCGTGTCGTCGCGCGTCGCGCCGAGGCCGGCCAGCACGCCGTCGGGGGCGCGGTAGACCGCCTCCACGTCGGGCGAGTCGGACAGCATCGTGATCGCGATCGACGCCTGCTCGGCGACCGTGCGCGGCGAGGCGACGAGGCGCGCGCCCTCCGCGACGAGCGCGTCGGCGCGCGCCGGGGTGCGGTTCCACACCACGAGCGGGAAGCCGGCGCGCAGCAGGTTGCGCGCCATCGGCTCACCCATGATCCCGAGGCCGATCACGCCGACCACCGGCCTGGAGTTGGATGGTTTCCGTACCATGGAAACGTCCGTGATACCACGGACCGGAGCGAGACGAGCATGCCGACCAGCGCCAAGCACCCCACCGTCGTGCAGTCCGTCGTACGCAGCTTCGAGCTGCTGGAGGCCGTCGCGGCCGCGGACGAGGCCGGGCTCGTCGAGCTCGCGCACCGCACCGGGCTGCAGCCGAGCACGACGCACCGCCTGCTCGCGACGCTGATCGAGTGCGGCTACGTCGTGCAGGACCCGCAGACGAGCCGCTACCGGCTGAGCATGAAGGTCGTCGAGCTGGCGGGCGGTCCCGAGCACCGCACCGAGCGGCTGCGCACGGCGGTGCGCCCGCACCTCGTCGCGATCCGCGACGCGACGAACGAGACGACGAACCTGTGCGTGCTCGACCGCCACACGGTCGTCTACGTCGACCAGGCCGAGAGCGCGCACGCCGTGCGAATGCTGACCGAGATCGGCCGTCGCGTCCCGGCGCACGCCTGCGGGGCCGGCAAGGTGATGCTCGCGCACCAGCCGCAGAGCGTGATCGACGGGCTGATCGCGCGCGCGCCGTTCGCCGCGCTCACGCCGCACACGCTCACGACCGCCGCCGAGCTGGAGGTCGAGCTGCGGCGCGCGCGCACGCGCGCCTACGCGCTCGACCGCGAGGAGTACGAGGAGGGCGTGGCCTGCGTCGCGGCGCCGATCTTCGCCGCCGACGGCGAGGTCGTGGCGGCCGTCAGCGTCTCCGGGCCGACGGCGCGGCTGCTGCGCAACGACCTCGGCCAGCTCGGCGAGCTGGTGCGCTCGCACGTGCAGGAGATCTCGCGCGAGCTGGGCCACCGGCCGGCCGACGCGAGCGCGCCGACGGCCCCGGCGCTCGCCTGACGCCGGCGTGCCGCCGCGTCGCACCGAGCCGCCGCCGGCCGAGGGGACGCCGTTCGCCGCCGAGGTGCTCGTGCGCGGGCAGCGCTTCGCGAACGAGGAGAGCGGCTTCGCCGTGCTCGACGGCGAAGCGGACGGCCGGCACGTCGTGCTGGTCGGGCCGCTCGCCCACCTGGAGGCCGACGAGCGCGCGACGGTGACGGGCGCGTGGGTGCGCGACCCGCGCTACGGCGCGCAGGTGCGCGTGCGCGAGGCGCACCCGCTCGCGCCCTCCGACGAGGCGGCGCTGGTCGCCTACCTGCGGCGCGTGCGCCACGTCGGCCCCAGACGCGCCGCCGCGCTGTTCGCGGCGCACGGGGCCGACGTGCTGCAGGCGGTCGACGCCGATCCGCGCCGCGCGTTCGAGCGCGCCGGGCTCTCGCCGGCGCGCGCCCGCGAGGCGGCCCGCTCGTGGGACGCGCTGCGCGCGACGCGCGGCCTGCACCTGCTGCTCGCGCCGCACGGGCTCGCGCATCTGGCCGCGCGGATCCACAGACACTACGGCGACCGCGCGTACCGCCTCGTGGCGGAGCGGCCGTACGAGCTGACGGCCGTGTTCGGCGTCGGCTTCGCGACCGCGGACGCGATCGCGCGCGGGGTCGGCGTGCCGCCGGACGCGCCCGCGCGGGCGCGCGCGGCACTGCTGCACGTGCTGGCGGAGGCGGAGCGCGACGGCTCGACCTGCCTGCCGGAGGGCGCGCTGCTGGCCGCCGCGGGGGAGCTGCTCGGAGTGGGCACCCCGGACACGGAGCTGCTGGGCGCGATGGAGGAGGCGGGCGACCTGGAGCTGGACCGCGACGGCGACGCGCTGTGGGTCTACCGCGCCGAGACCGCCGCGCTGGAGCGGGAGCTGGCGGAGCACGTGCACGCGCTGCTGGCGAGCGAGCCGTCGGCGAAGCTGCATCCGCCCGAGGCTCCGCCGAAGGGAATCGGCTTTCGCCCGGCCGGCGACCGCGAGCGGCCGCCTGCGGGCGACGTCACCGTCGAACTCGCAGTCGAGCAGTGGGCCGGCGTGCAGGGCGCGTTCGCGCACCGCTTCTCGCTCGTGACGGGCGGGCCGGGCACCGGCAAGACGGCGTCGATCCGCATGATCGGCGCGATCGCCGCGCAGCAGCGGGCCTCGCTCGTGCTGGTCGCACCGACGGGCCGCGCCGCGCTGCGGATGCGCGAGGCGACCGGACTGGAGGCCTCGACCGTGCACGCGGCGCTCGGCTGGATCCCCGGCGAAGGGCCGACACTCGACGCGGACCAACCGCTGCGCTGCGACCTGCTCGTCGTCGACGAGACCTCGATGGCGAACCTCGAGCTGCTCGTGACGCTGCTGCGCGCGGTCGGGCCGGAGACGCACGTCGTGCTCGTCGGCGACGCCGACCAGCTCGCGCCGGTCGGGGCCGGCAAGCCGTTCGCCGAGCTGGTCGCGAGTGGGCTCGTGCCGACGGCGCGGCTCGCGCACATCTTCCGCCAGGCGGCCGGCTCGATGATCGTGCAGGGCGCGCACGCGATCCGCGCGGGAGGCGCGCCGTCGTTCACGCCGCGCGAGGGGATGCGGCAGGACCTGTTCCTGATCGAGCGCGCCGACCCGGTCGCGGCGCGCGCGGAGATCGCCGGGCTCGTGAGCCGGCGGCTGCCGGACCACTACGGCGTCGACCCGGTGAACGACGTGCAGGTGTTCGCGCCCGTCTACCGCGGCGAGCTGGGGATCGACGCGCTCAACGACGCGCTGCGCGCGGCGCTCAACCCGCACGGCGCGCCGGTCGGCAACGGGCGCCTGCGGATCGGCGACAAGCTCATGCTCGTCGGCCGCAACCTGCACGAGCTGGGGATCATGAACGGGACCCTGCTGCGGCTGCTGGAGGCGCTGGAGCCGGACGACGGCGACGACGAGGACGGCGGCGCGAGCGGACTGCTCGTCGCGACCGACGCCGGCGCGGTGATCGAGATCCCGCCGGGCGAGGTCGGCAACCTGCGGCTCGCGTACGCCTGCTCGGTGCACCGCGGGCAGGGGATCGAGCTGCCGATCGCGATCGTCGTCGCGCACCCGGCCGCCGGCGGGCGCTTCCTGCGCCGCGAGATGCTCTACACGGCGATCACGCGCGCCCGCACGGCGACGGTCGTCGTCGGCACCGGCGCGATGGTCGCGCGGGCGGCGGCGACGGCCGACGTGGGCCGCCGCCACAGCCGGCTGGCGACGCGCCTGGCGCGAGCGGGCTAGCCTTCGCCGCCGCGTGAACGCGCTGCAAGCCATCGTCGAGGGGATCGTCCAGGGGCTCACCGAGTTCCTGCCGATCTCCTCGACCGCGCACCTGCGGATCGTGCCGGCGCTGCTCGGCTGGGACGACCCGGGCGCGGCCTTCACGGCTGTCGTGCAGCTCGGGACGATGGCGGCGGTGCTGCTCTACTTCCGCGGCGACCTGTGGAACATCGCGCGCGCGTGGCTCGCGGGCCTGCGCGACCCGGCCGAGCGCCGCACGCTCGACTCGCGGCTCGGCTGGTACATCGTGCTCGGCACGATCCCGATCGCCGTGCTGGGGCTCGCCTTCAAGAACCCGATCGAGCACCAGTTCCGCAACCTGTACCTCGTCGGCGCGGCGCTGATCGTCTTCGGCCTCGCGATGGCGTACGTCGACGAGCGCGCCAAGCGCGAGCGCAAGCTCGACAGACTCGACGCGAACGACGGCGCGTTCATCGGCTGCGCGCAGGCGCTCGCGCTCGTGCCCGGCGTCTCCCGCTCGGGCGCGACGATCTCCGCCGGCCTCTGGCGCGGGCTCGACCGCCCGGCGGCGGCGCGCTACTCGTTCCTGCTGTCGGTGCCCGCGGTCGTGCTGTCGGGCCTGTTCGAGCTGCGCCACGTCGGCAAAGGCGGCGCGCCGGTCGGCGCGACGGTCATCGCGGTGCTGCTCGCGTTCGTCGTCGGCTACGCCTCGATCGCGTTCCTGCTGCGCTACCTCGCGCGCCACACGCTCGGCGTGTTCGTCGCCTACCGCATCGTCCTCGGCACGCTCGTGATCGCGCTGGCCGCGGCCGGCGCGATCTCGTAGTCGGCCTCCGGCAGGCGGCGCCGCAGCCGCGCCGGCGCGTCCGGGCGGCGGTAGTCGCCGCGCGACAGGTGGTGCTCGAGGAACACGTAGAGGACGATGAAGAGGTAGCGCGAGCCCATCTCTCTCAGCGCCAGCTTCGAGGTGCCGGCCGTGCGGTCGCGCCACGACGTCGGCACGATCGCATATGAGAAGCCGCGCACGACCGCCTTCAGCGGCAGCTCGACGGTCAGGTTGAAGTGCGGCGAGAGGAACGGGCCGATCTGGTCGACGACCTCGCGCCGGTAGGCCTTGAACGCGTTCGTCGTGTCGTTGTAGCCGTGCCGGAACAGCAGCCGGATGCCAGTGTTGACGACGCGGTTGATCAGCAGCTTGAAGCGCGGGTAGCCGTCCACGCTCGCGCCCGGCATGAAGCGCGAGCCGAACGCGCAGTCGTAGCCCGCCTCCAGCACGCGGCAGTAGAGGACGAGGTCCTCGGGGTCGTCGGAGCCGTCCGCCATCACGATCGCGACCGCGTCGCCGGCGTACGCCTCCAGCCCGGCGCGCACGGCGTAGCCGAAGCCGTTCGGGTTAGGGTTGCGGATGCAGCGCACGCGCTCGTCCTCGGCCGCCACGCCCGCGACCACCTGCGCCGTCCCGTCGCGCGAGGCGTCGTCGACCACGACGACCTCGTAGTCGAGCCGGTGACGGCGCAGCGCGGCGACGACGTCGTAGAGCGTCCGCTCGATCGTCTGCGCCTCGTCGTGCGCGGGGATCACGACCGACAGCCTCACGACGCCACCATCGCTTCCCAGCGCTCGGCGTTCGCGTCGTGGATCTCGCGCAGCACCGCCGGCACGTCGTACGTCAGCGACCAGCCGGGGTAGTCGCGCTCGAACGCGGCGAGGTCGGAGATCCACCAGCGGTGGTCGCCGACGCGTGCGCGCTCGTCCAGCGTCCACGCCAGCTCGCGCCCGGCGATCCGCTCGCACAGCGCGATCGCCTCCAGCATCGAGCAGTTGCTCGCGCGCCCGCCGCCGAGGTTGTAGACGGCGGCGCAGCGCGGCGCGGCGTGGAACGCGGCGAACGCGGCGACGACGTCGTCGCAGTGGATGTTGTCGCGCACCTGCCTGCCGCCGTAGCCGAAGACCGTGTACGGCTCGCCCGTCACGACGCGCCTCATCAGGTAGGCGAGGAAGCCGTGCAGCTGCGCGCCCGCGTGCTGCGGGCCGGTCAGGCAGCCGCCGCGGAAGCAGACGGTGGGCATGCCGAAGTAGCGGCCGTGCTCCTGCACGAGCAGGTCTGCCGCCGCCTTCGAGACGCCGAACAGCGAGTGCAGCGAGCGGTCGATCGACATCGTCGTGTCGATCCCGCCGTGCCAACGGTGGTCGGGCGGCAGCTCGAGCCGGGTGTCCGTCGCGACGAGCGGGAGGTGGTTGGGCAGGTCGCCGTAGACCTTGTTGGTGGAGGTGAAGACGAACGTCGCGTCGGGCGCGTGGTCGCGCGCCGCCTGCAGCAGGTTGAGCGTCCCGTTCGCGTTGATCGTGAAGTCGGCGTGCGGGTCGCTCGCCGCCCAGTCGTGCGACGGCTGGGCGGCGGTGTGGACGACCAGCTCGATCGCGGAGCCGTGCGCCGCGAACAGCCGCTCGACGCCGTCGCGGTCGCGCACGTCGAGCTCGGCGCTGTGGAACGTGTCGTACGCGGCCAGGAGGTCGCGCGTGTTGCGCGCGGTCGACGCGTCCGGGCCGAAGAAGCGCGCGCGCATGTCGTTCTCGACCCCGACCACGTCGAAGCCGTCCTGCGCGAAGCGGCGCACCGCGGCCGATCCGATCAACCCCCCGGAGCCCGTGACGATCGCGACTGGCATTCCCCGTTCCCCCTCTTTCTCACGATGTGCCGAGCGCCGCGCGCACGGCCTCGGCGTTGGCGCGGATCCACGCGGCGACGTCCTCCAGCACCTCGCGCGCACCGCGGCGCGGGCGCCAGTCCGTCAAGCCGAACAGGCGCGAGCAGTCGGAGACGTAGAGCGGGACGTCGCCCGGGCGCTCCGCGCCGGCCGGCCCGACGGGCAGCTCGCGTCCGCTGATCTCGCGGCACAGCGCGGTCGTCTCCAGCAGCGACAGCGAGCAGTCGCGCCCGCCGCCGACGTTCGCGGTGACGCCGTCCCAGCGCTCCGGCTCGCAGAGCTGGCGCTCGACGAGGTCGACGAGGTCCTCCACGTGCAGCAGGTCGCGGACCTGCTTGCCGCTGCCGCCGTAGCCGATGTAGGACAGCTCGCCGCCGAGCAGGTGCGCGAGCATCCAGTGCGTGAAGACGCCCTGGTCGACCTTCCCCATCTGCCACGGCCCGGCGATCACGCCGCAGCGGTCGATCGCGGCGCGCACGCCGAACGCGTCGCGGTACTCGGCGACGAGCAGCTCGGCGGCGAGCTTCGTCGTGCCGTAGAGCGTGCGCGCGCCGTCGAGCGGGAAGTGCTCGGCGATGCCGCGCGGCGAGGCGCCGGCGAGCGGCTGCTCGGGCAGCAGCTCGAAGCGCGTCGCGGTCTCCTCGAACGCGAGCCGGTTGAGCGCCGCGACCGGGTAGACGCGGCTGGTCGAGAGGAACACGAGCTGCGCGTCGTGGCGGCGCGCCAGCTCGAGGCAGTGCCACGCCCCGACGAGGTTCGCGCGCAGCGCGTAGTCGGTCGCGCCGTCGCGGCCGGCCAGCGCGGACGGCTCGGCCGAGCACTCGACGATCGCCTGGCACGGGTCGAGCGCTTGGAGGTCGGCCGGCTCGCGCACGTCGCCGTGGACGAAGTGCACGCCGGCGGCGCGCAGCCGCGGGAGGTTCAGCTCCGAGCCGCGCCGCTTGAGGTTGTCGAGCGCGACGACGTCCCAGTCGCGGTGGCGCTCCGCGAGCGCGAGCGCGAGCGTCGCGCCGACGAAGCCGGCGCCGCCGGTGATCAGCACGCGGTGCGCGGGGGCCGGGCTCACGGCGCCCTCGCGACGGCCGGGATCGGGCGCAGCGGCACTTCCTCGAAGCGGTACGTGAGCGTGCCGCCCGGCTCGCCGCCGTCGCGCCCCACCGCTATGCGCGCCGGGCGCGCCGCCAGCGCGAACGCGCCCGGGTAGTCGAGTCGCGGCGGCGCGGACAGCAGCAGCCCGTCCGCAGCGGTCGCCGCGACGAGGCGGTAGCGCCTTGCGCCGAGCGCGATCCAGCGGCGCTCGGGTCGCAGCACGAGCGTCCGCAGCCGCTCGAGCCCCTGCGGACCGGCGCCCTCGACGCGGACGAGCACGAGCGCGTCGCGGCTGCGCGGCGCGGGCACGGGGACGGGCTGCCCCCAGCGGACGACGCGGGTGGCGAGCGGGCGGGGCGTGGCGCAGCGGTCGGACGCGCGCGCGAGCACCTGCCACACGTCCTCGGTGAGCAGCTGGCGGTAGCGACAGAAGATCTGCAGGGTCGCGAGCGGCGCCTCGAAGGTCGCGTCGCGCCCGTCGATCGCGGCCACGTCGGCGCGCACGATCCGCGCGGGCGCCCGCGCCGACGCGAGCATGCGCGCGCCCAGCCGGTCGAGCGCCGGCGTGTACGCGCCGTACGGCTCGAAGCTCGACAGCGGTCGCAGGTCGAGTCCGTAGGCGTAGGCCGCCTCCGCGAACAGGAACGGCCAGAACATCACGGGGCGCCCCCCGACCGCGGCTCTGATGCGCGGCGTGATGCGGTAGAGCGCCTGCAGCCGCCCGCGCAGGTCGGCCGTGAGGGCGTCCTGGCGCCCGGGGCTGACGAGCGTGCGGGCCTGGTCGGCGACGGCCGCGACGTTCGCGACCGGGTTCAGGCGCCGGACGACGTGATGCGCGCCAAGCACGCCGCCGATCGCCACGACGCCGGCCACGAGCGCGGCGAGGGCGGGCGCGAGCAGATGCGGCCGGCGCTGCAGCGGAAGCACCGCGAACAGCACGAGCAGGTCGCCGAAGAAGACCTCCAGATGGCCGCCGTCCTGCCGCACGAAGCCCTCCTTGAAGGAGAAGGCGGCGTAGACGAGCGCGAGCGCGAGCAGGCCGCAGCGGACGCGGCGGGCGAGGCCCTGCGTCACGAGCCAGCCGAGTGCGAGCGCGAGGCCGGCGAGCGCGAGCGCCGCCGCGAGCGCCCATGCGTGCGCCGCGTCGGCCGTGCCCATCGCAGCGGCGTAGCCGGCGACGATCTGCATGCCGTTGCGCACGTACGGCACGACGTCGGCGAGCGTCTGCCCCGTCGCGAGCCAGCCGGCGGCCGCGGCCGCGGCGAGCGCGCCGGCGAACGCGAATGCGTCGCGCCAACGGGGCCGTGCGGCCGACGTGACGAGCGCGACCGCCAGCAGCTCGATGCCGACGTTGAGCTTCCCGAGCAGCGCGACGCCGGTGAGCGCACCGAGCGCGAGCGGGAAGGCGCGGATCGGGGCGTCGTCGGGGCGCGTCAGCGCGAGCGCGCACCAGGTGAGCCCGAGCGCCGGCGCGAGGTCGCGCACGAGCGTGACCACGACGGCGGTGACCAGGGCCGCCGCGGCCAGCGGCAGCGCCCGGCGCAGCGCCGTCAGCAGCGCCAGCGCGAGCAGCACGTGCAGCAGCGCGACGTACAGCCACGACAGCGCGAGCACGTCGCCGTAGTAGAGCGAGGGGCCGTACCACGTGTCGAGGAAGCCGAGCGGTCCGTAGCTCCAGACGATCTGGTCGCCGAAGCGCATCCCGTGCTCGGCGGCGTAGGCGAGGCCGGCGACCCAGCTCCAGTCGGCGCCGACGCCCGGCGCGATCGACGCCACCGGCCACGTGACGAGCGCGACCGCGGCGACGACGCCTGCGACGCCGACGGCCTTCCCCCGATCGCGCGGGCGCGCGATCACGCGTTGTGCAGTGGCCCCCTCCACCGTACGCTGATTATGGTCGATCTTTGCACTTCTATGTGGTGTGTCGAGTCGAGGGGGATTCCGGGGGAGTCGTCGTGAACTACGAGCGCATCTATCGCTACCGCTTCCGCGACACGCGCCAGGCGGACCGCGCGGCCGTCTGGCGCGAGCTCGCCGCGTTCGTGCACGCGCAGCTCGGCGCGCCGGAGCGGGTGCTCGACCCGGCGGCCGGGCGCGGCGAGTTCATCAACGCGGTGCCGGCGCGCGAGCGCTGGGCCGTCGACCTGGTGGCGCACGCGGAGGGGACGATCGAAACGGGCGTGCGACTGGTGGTGGCGGACGTGTTCGACGCCGAACTGCCGGCCGAGCACTTCGACGCCGTGTGGGTGTCGAACTTCCTCGAGCATCTGCCGACCCAGGAGGCGGTGGCGGCGTTCCTGGAGCGGATGCACGGGCTGCTGCGTCCCGGCGGGCGGATCGCGGTGATCGGCCCGAACTTCCGCTACTGCGCGAAGGAGTACTTCGACATGGCGGACCACACGGTCGTCCTCACGCACCGCGCGCTCGCCGAGCACCTCTACGGGGCCGGCTTCGAGCCGGAGCGCGTCGAGGCGCGCTTCCTGCCCTACTCGTTCACGGGCCGCCTGCCCGCCTCGGCGCGCCTGACGCGCGCGTACCTGCACACGCCGGCCGCGTGGTGGCTGCTGGGCAAGCAGTTCCTCGCGATCGCACGGCGGCCGTAGGCCGGGTGCGCGTGCCGCCGCGTCAGCGCCGGCCGGGCTGCCGCCGGTGTTGCTCGGCCACCTGCGCAGCCCACGCAGCGGTCCAGCCCTCGCGCGCGCGTCTCCACTGCTCGCCGAGGCGACCCTCGACGTATTCGACCATCCGCAGCCACGCCAGCGCGCGGTCGTAGTCGCCTTCGCGCGCGGCGCGCTGCGCCCAGCGCAGCGACTGGCGGATCGCGAGCGCGTGGCGCTCGTCGGCCGAGATGCGGCCTGCCGGGGCGGCCCGCCTGCCCGCGTCGCTGCGGACGGCGCCGTCCCCGAGCCGCGGATCCGCCGCGGCCCGGGCCGCGCGGATCGCGGGGAACATCGGCGTCAACCGGCGCGCCGAGGACCGGCGTGTCGCTCTCTGCTCGCGTTCTGTGCGCATCGACTCGCTCTCTTTCGCTCGAGAAGGTGGCGGCGGACGGGCGGACGCCGGACCGCGATGCCGTCCACGGCCATGCTGCCCGCCGAGGCGCGCGCGTCCGGCGCGCAGCTCCCATCCAGCTTCCGTGCCCGCATCCCTGCATGCCCCGGGACGGCCTGGCGCGGCTCGGGAGGCGCGCGCCTGGCTCCCACCGGACGAACGACGCCGCGCCCGCCCGCCGGCTCGCCCCGGCCCGAGGCAGAGTCAGGGCCGGGACGCGACGCCGCCATGTGAGCGTCGGGTTGGCGGCGTCAGCTCAGTTTGTGCTCTCTGCAAGTCCCCTCGCGCCCGGCCCGGGCCCGCTCCACGAGCCTCGCGCCTCCGCCCATCCGCACCTCCACCTTGCGGGCCACACGTACAGGACCCGCCTACCCCAGGCCCCCCACCCTGGGAAACATGGTCGCGAGCGGCAATCAGCCAGGTTGCCGGTCCGCACGGTCGAGCGCTCCCGTCTGCGCGATCACGGGCGCGTCGGCGCGCGCCCAGGAGATCGGGGAACGTACACGGCTCTCGATTGGCCGCCGAGACACCGCGATAGCTCAGGCATCCCAGTCCGTTGACGTACCTCTTTCCGGTCGCTAGCGTGGCTGGCGAGGCCGGGAAGTGGATCGGCTTGCTCGGGGAAAGGGGGCTCTCGACGCGACCGCCGCGCCTGCGTACGCGCGCGGCTTCTCGACAACGAACCCACGGAGAGATGCGATGCGGACACGCAGCAGGCTCCTGCTGACAGCCCTCGCCGCCGCCCTCGTCATGGCCACGGCCATCGACGTCGCCAGTGCAGGCCACTTCAGCAGCAGCGAACAGAGATACAGGGCCACCTGGGGCAGCCTTGAATTCGGCGGCTACACGGCAACCATCAGATGCATGGCCACGATGGAAGGCTCCTTTCACTACAGGAGCTTCGCGAAGACGCCTGAAGCGCTAGTGGGCTACGTTACCCAGGCCACGATCAGGCACCCCTGCACCGGCGGAGAAGTGTGGTTCTACAACGGCGTTGAAGTGCTAGAAGGCACGACGCTTTCGAACTCCTTGCCATGGCACATCCGCTATGAATCTTTCGAAGGCGTCCTACCGAACATAACGGTGATAACAGACCGGCTCGTTGGCGTGAGATTCCTAGCCAAAGGGGAATTCCTCGGCCTCACTATCAGGTGCAACTACACCACTACGGCTACGGAAGTCGCGAAAAGCGTACTAGGGCGCGAAATACTCAGGGCCGTACGGGAACTAGTGATCGACGGAAGAATAAGGTCGGAAACCGGCGGCTGTCCCACGATAACGATGCTGGGCAGCGGACCATTCACGACACCAGGTGGCGCCAGGGTCACCATCACCCTAATATGACGCGCTAACCGTTGCGGAGGGTCGCGGGTGGGCGCCGTGCGCCCACCCGCGAGTCGCTCGGCGGGCCCTATATTAGGGTGACCGAAATGCTCGCACCGAGCGGTGTGGTAATTACGCCGGCGCCATGCTTGGTTACGCTTGGACACCCGCCGGTTTCCGACCTTATGGTCCCTCCGGCTTCGGTCGTGGTCAGCGCCCTCGTGCTGACGTTGCGAGTCACTCTTCCGATCAACGGTTCGGTCGCCGTGCTGGTGTAGAGGCACCTGATGGTAATCCCGAGGAACGACGCCTTGGCTAGCCATCTCGCCCCGACGAGTCTGTCTATTATCCCTGTTATGTTGGGTAGCGTTCCTTCGAAGGATTCGTAGCGAATGTGCCACGGCAACGTGTTGGGAACTGTCGTGCCTTCTAGGACTTCGACGCCGTTGTACGACCAGGCTTCCCCACCGGTGCATGGGTGCCTGACCGTCACGCCGGTCACGTATCCGGCTAGCGCTTCCGCGGTCTTCGCCGACGTTCTGCTGTGATACGAGCCTTCGATTGTGACGCTGCAACTTATGTTTGCGGCGAAGCCCGATGCTTCGAGCCTCGCCCACGTGACTCTGAACCTCTGTTCGCTGCTCGAGAGTCGCCCGGCGCTGGCCGAGCCCACGGCCGCGGCAAGGACGAACGCGGCGGCGAGGGCGGTCAGCAGGAGCTTGCTGCGTGTTCGCATCTTCGATCCTTTCGAGTGCGCTGCATAGGAGCTGTGCCCGACCGATCCGTCCGCCGGGCCGTGAGAAGACGTGCGTCTTCGCGGCGCAGCGTCGCGCCGTCGGTGGCCACCTCCGATCGAAATGACGCCCCGGGCCTCTCAGGCGCGGGCAGACCACGGCTCCTAGGGCACTTCCCCCCGCCCGGCGCTCGAGCCACGAACGCCCACCGGCGCACACGGGCGGCACGCCGCACCTCGAAGCGGCTCGCCGTCACGGCCCACCGGTGGCCCGATTCTACCGACCGGAAAGCGGTCGAGCAATGGAGCGGCTAGAGCCGCGGACGTCTCTCGACGGCCTGACAAAGATAGATGCAGAGGAATGCGCCGCGGCCCGCAGCGTCGGCTCCCTCCTCTTCTCGCTCGGTCCAGGCGTGACGATCCTGTGGGAGCGGTCGAGCCAGTGGGAGACGACCCGATGACGCCCACCGAGGACACCGCCTTCGACCGCTTCCTCGCCGCCGGCACCGCCGACGACGCGCTCGGCTACCCGAACGGCGCCCAGTTCGAGGGGCACCGGGGGTCCCACCGGTGCCGTGATGTGCCGCTGTGGCGGGGTGCTACGCCCGATGCGGGGAGCGTGGTGGGAGCGTTCGGCGTACCCGCGATGTACCTCATCGGTACCTCACGCGCGAGCCGTCAGCGCTCGACGGCCGCGCCGGCCCAGGCGCGTATCTCCTCGATGAAGGCGAGTGTGGCGCGACGGTCGAGCGGCGGCTCGTCGTCCTCTTCGTAGCGGAACTCCACCGCCCATGGGTTCAGCTCGACCGCATCGAGCACCGACGTGGGCGCGTCGATCTCGTGCTCCTCCAGAAGCCGGATCAGGAAGTGGAGCTGGTGCGTCTTGCCGTATTCGATCTCGCGCGACGCGAGGACCGCCTTGATCGACTTCTCGACCGCCTGCTGGGCGTGGAAGCCGACGATCGCGTCCGCTATGTCCGCGTTGTCGCCGACGTGCCGCACCAGAGCCGCGTCGGCGGCGGCGCGTCTCAACAGTCTGCGCGCGAGATCGCGCCCGTCACGCGGCGGCAAACTCGCGGCCCTCGGTCAGCGCCGCGTGGACGACCGTGTTCTTCACACCGCCCCACTCCTCCGCGTACGCCTCGCTCACCACCAGCACGTCGATCGGCACGCCGAGCGACGCGACCTCGCGACCCAGCCGCACCATCTCCTCGTGACGGTTCGGCACGTCGCGCTCGATCACAAGAAAGTCGAGATCGCTGTCCGGCCCGGCGTCGCCGCGTGCGTGCGAACCGAACAGGAGCACGCGCGCCGGCTGACGAGCCGCCGCCGCGAGCCGGCGGCCTGCCGTCTCGATCACCTCGCCGGAAACCATGCGCGAAACCGTACCGACTCGATCAGCGCGCAACGCAGAACCAGCCGGTGAGCACCGTCCATGGTCTGGGGTGCTCCATGGCCTGGGCTCCATGGGGCACTGGCCGGGTAGGCCGGTCCCGCTCAGGAACCCATCAGGATCGTCGGAGCGGATCGAATCGCTCGCCGGTAGACGTGTGGATGAAGCCCCGGATCTCGCCCCTTACGTCGAGACGCTGCCGTTCGAGGCCGTCCACAGTCGCCACGTCTGTCGCGAATCCCTGGACGGAACCGGACATGGCAGCGCTTCCGAGAACGGCTTGTGAATCAGCACCATGTCCCTCCCAGCGGGCAACACAAATCCAGCGGAAGTGACCACAACTGGGCGATCCCCGTGGTTGATCGCCGTCACGCTAAGGCAGTGGTCGCCCACCTGCTCCCCATAGGCAGGAAACGCATCGGCTACACGCACTTCGACGTGTGTCCCCCGATCAGGCCGCCATCGACGAGCGGCCGGCGCCCGAACGTGCGAAAGGCGCCGCCGCAGCAGCGCTTCGACCGAGAGCCACCGCCCGGATTCGAACCGGGGACCCCTTCATTACGAGTGAAGTGCTCTACCAGCTGAGCTACGGTGGCGCGGGCCGACATGGTAGCCGAGGCGGCCGGAGCGGCGTGCGGCGGGACGCACGGATGGGACCAAGCCGGCGCGCGGCTCGGGCGGGGAGCGTTACAGTTGGACGTATGGTGTCACTTCGTCGTCGTCGCGAGGCTCGCGCGCCCGCCGCGCCGGACTCGCTCGACGCCGCGCGACGCGCGCGCGAGCTGGCGGCGCTCGCCGACGGCGAGGCCGTCGACGTGCTCGTCGTCGGCGGCGGGATCGTCGGCGCGTGGGCCGCGCTCGACGCCGCCACGCGCGGCCTGAGCGTGGCGCTCGTCGAGCGCGGCGACCTCGCGCAGGGCACCAGCCGCTGGTCCTCCAAGCTCGCGCACGGCGGGCTGCGCTACCTCGCGCACGGCGACGTTGGCGTCGCGTGGGAGTCGGCGCGCGAGCGGGCGATCCTGATGGACGTCAGCGCGCCGCACCTGATCCGCCCGCTGCCGTTCCTGATCCCGCTGGGCGGCCCTGTCGGGCGCGCGGCCGGCGCGAAGCTCCACGTCGGCATCCACCTCGGCGACGCGCTGCGCGCCGCGGCCGGCACGAGCCGCCGCCGGCTGCCGTCCGCGCGGCGCGTCAGCGCGGAGGAGGCGCGGCGGCTCGCCCCCGGCCTCAGCGACCGCCAACTGCGCGGCGCGATCCTGCACTGGGACGCGCAGGTCGAGGACGACGCGCGGCTCGTGCTGGCGGTCGCCCGCAGCGCCGCCGCGCACGGCGCGCGGATCCTCACCTACGTATCTGCCGAGCGGCTGCGCGGCGACGGGGCGACCGTGCGCGACGTGCACGGCACCGCCGCCGCCGACGGCGCCTTCGAGCTGCGCGCCCGCCACGTGATCAACGCGACCGGCGTGTGGGCCGGCGAGCTGAGCGGCGGCGCGGTGCGGCTGCGGCCGAGCAAGGGCTCGCACCTGCTCGTGCCAGCGGCGGCGCTCGGCGACCCGCGCGCGGCCGTCAACGCGCCGCTCGCCGACGACGCCACGCGCTTCGTGTTCGCCGTCCCGCGGCCGGACGGCCTCGTGATGATCGGGATCACGGACGAGCCGTTCGACGGACCGATCCCCGACGTGCCGCACGTCGACGCCGAGGAGGAGGCGTTCCTGCTGTCCTCGATCGGCCGCGTGCTGGAGCGCACGCCGACGCCCGCCGACGTCGTCGGCCGCTTCGCCGGGCTGCGCCCGCTGCTGGCGGGCGAGGCAACCGAGGACGCGGCGACCGCGGATCTCTCGCGCCGCCACGCCGTGGTCGAGCACGACGGCGTCGTGACCGTCGTCGGCGGCAAGCTGACGACGGCCCGGCGGATGGCGCAGGACGCGCTCGACCGGATCGCCGCACGCGCCGGCGAGGACCGCCCCGGCGCGTGCGTGACCGACCGCATCCGCCTCGCCGGCGCCGACCGCCCGCAGGGCGACCTCGCCGCCCAGCTGCGCTTCGCCGTCGCGCACGAGCTGGCGCTCAAGCCCGAGGACCTGCTCGACCGCCGCACGCGGCTCGGGCTCGTGCCCGCCTGGCGCGAGCAGGCGCTCGAGGCGGCGCACGAGGCGCTCGCCGGCGCCGCGCAGGCGACCTGAGCCACACGCCCGCGAACGCGTTCCCACGCGCCTCCCGCCGCAAGCTACGCTCGGCTCGCATCGGCTCGATCCTCCGGAGGCCCCCATGTCCCACCCCCGCCCGACACGACGCGCACGGCGCGGCGCCGTCGCCCTCGCGCTCGTCGCGCTCGCCGCCGTCCTCCTCATCGCCCCCACCGCCGCGCCGGCAAGCGCACCGCCGCGCTGCGGCACGTTCTCGCTGCTCGGCGAGCTGACCCACCCGACCGCCGGCGCGGGATCGCGCTTCGTCACGCTCGTGCTGACGAACGTCACGCGCCGCAGCTGCACGCTGCGCGGCTACCCCGGCCTGCGCCTGCTCGGCCCGACGAACCTGCCGCTGCCGACGCGCGTCGTGCACGTGCGCGTCGCGGGCGGTCCGCGCCGCGTCGTGCTCGCGCCCGGCGCCAGCGCCCGCTCGGATCTGCGCTTCAGCGCGTTCGCCCACGCGGGCGAGCCGGCGACCGGCGCGTGCGAGCCGAACCCCGCGCGCGTGCGCGTCGCGCCGCCCGGCGGGGCGCACCCGTTCGTGATCCCGTGGCGCCTCGGGCCGGTCTGCGGCCACGGCGAGATCGACGTGAAGCCGCTGCGGGCCTAACCCGCGCGCGCGCCCGGCCCGGCGGGGTCGACCAGCTTGCCTGGGTTCATGATCCCCGCCGGGTCGAGCGTCGCCTTCGCCGCGCGCAGCAGCTCGACCCCCAGCGGCCCGACCTCGCCGGGCAGCCACGGCGCGTGGTCGCGCCCGACCGCGTGGTGGTGCGTGATCGTGCCGCCGTGGGCGACGATCGCGTCGCTCGCGGCCGCCTTCGCCGCGTGCCACTGCTCCAGCTCCGTGCCCTCCTGCTGGCGCGCGACGAACGTGAAGTAGAGCGACGCGCCCGCGCGGTAGACGTGCGAGACGTGGCACCACACGAGCGGCGGCGTGCCGCGCTCGCGCAGCGCGTGCTCGAGCGCCGCCGCGACTGCGTCGTGCAGCTCCAGCAGGCGGTCCCACGTCGTCGCCGTCTCGAGCGTCTCGACCAGCACGCCGTGCGCCAGCAGCTCGTCGCGCAGGTACGGCGCGTGGAAGCGGCCGTGCTCCCACGCCTGCCCGACCGGCGTGCCGAGCGCGACGGCGCCGTGCGCGCGCAGCGTGCGCGCGGCGGCGGCGCGACGGCGGCGCAGCGCCGCTTCCGAGCTGCCCGCCCAGCCGAAGATCGCGAGGCAGCCGTCGGCGTGGCCGCGCGCGCGCAGGTAGGTCGTGAGCGCGCGCGTCGCGAGCCCGTCGCCCGCGAGCGTGAGCGAGACGCGCGTCTCCTGCGGGTCCGACAGGCGCATCACGTCGGGCGCGTCGCCGTCCTGCACGAGCGCACGGAACGCGTCCGCGCCGACGCCGAACGCCGGCAGCGAGAAGGCCTCGTAGCGGCGCACGGTCGGGCGCGCTCTGACCCGCAGCGTCACCTCGACGATCACGCCGAGCGTCCCCTCCGAGCCGACCAGCAGCTCGCGCAGGCTCGGGCCGGCGGCGCTCGCCGGCACCGGCCGCACGACGACCTCGCCGCTCGGCGTCGCGACGCGCAGCCCCAGCACCAGGCCGTCGATCCGCCCGTAGCCGGTCGACGCCTGCCCGGCGGAGCGCGTCGCGACCCAGCCGCCGACGGTCGCGAACTCGAACGACTGGGGGAAGTGGCCGAGCGTCAGCGCGTGCGCGGCGAGCGCCTCCTCGAGCGCCGGGCCGACGATCCCCGGCTGCACGGTCGCGGTCAGCGAGACGGGGTCGACGGCGACCAAGCGGTCCATCCGCGCGAGCTCGAGCGCGACGACCGCCGCATGCGTCCCGCGCAGCGGCGCGACGCCGCCGACGACGCTCGTGCCGCCGCCCCACGGCACGACCGCGACGCCGTCCTCCGCGCACGCGCGCAGGACGGCGGCGACCTGCTCGGCGTCGGCCGGGTACACGACCGCGTCGGGAGCGGCGTCGAGCGTTCCGGCGCGCAGCCGCACGAGGTCGTGGTAGCCGCGCCCGGCGGCGTGCGTGACGCGCGTGAGGTGGTCGTCGCGCACGTGCTCGGCGCCGACCGCCGCGACCAGCCGCTCGCGCGCCGTGGCGGGCAGCGCGGCGGCGGGCAGACGGACGTCCTCCAGCGCGACGGGGTCGCGGCGCCGCTGCGGCAGCGGCCCGATCTGCTGTGCGAGCAGCGTCTGCGCGCCGGCCGACAGCGGCGCGTCGTGGCCGTCCTCGCCCCAACCCCACCAGCGCATGCGCGGCGCGGGGGCGGTCATGGCGCGAGGTAGCGGTCGAGCAGCCGCCCCAGCTCCGCCAGCTCCTGCGCGCGCTCCCGCTCCGCGCCGGGCGCGAGCGCCTGGAAGGCGAAGCCGCGCAGCGACAGCTCGATCGTGCGGGCGGCGGCGGCCGGGTCGTCGACGGCGATCGAGCCCTCGCGCACGCCGTCGGCGAGGCGCGCCTCGAACACCTCCACGGCTGCGCGCTGGAACGCTCCGCGGCGGGTCGTGAGGTAGGGCAGCAGCAGCTCCGGGTCGACGTCGACGATCCGCAGGAACAGCGGGTGGCGCGTGAGCCGGTCCACGCCGACCACCGCCGCGCTGACGAGCCGCTCGCGCGCGCTCGGCAGCCCTTCCACCTCGCGCCCGACCTCGCCGATGATCTGCGTGAACTCGCGCGTCATCAGCGCCTGCAGCAGCGAGGTGACGTCGGCGTAGCGGCGGTAGAGCGTCATGCGGCTCACGCTCGCGCGCCGCGCGACGTCCGTCATCGTCGTGCGTCGCACGCCGACCGCCAGCACGCACGCCTGCGTGGCATCGAGCAGCGCCTCGTCCTCGACTTGCTGTGACACCCTGCTGCGGTTTGTATCAGCTACTCGTCCGGCCAGTGCCCGCTTCGCTCGAACTGCTCGCGCGCCCGCTCCTCCTGCTCGCGCTCTCTGTTGCTGGTGAGGCTGAGCCGGAACAGCACGTTGAGCAGCAGCACGATCCCGGCCGAGCCGATCAGCACGACGCCTGAGCCGGCCGCGTCGCCGCCTATGACCAGGCAGACGATGCCTGCGACCGTCATCGCGAGCGGAATGCCGTAACGGACGAACAGCATCACGTCAGCAGCGCCTCCAGCCGATACGCCAGCGTCTCCAGCGCCAGCTCCTCGGTCACGTTGCTGCGCAGCCGCCGGCGCGTCTGCTCGACCAGCTCGACGCCCGCGCGCAGCCGCTGCGGGTCGCGCCCGGCGGCGTCCTCCGTCAGCGCCGCGGCGCGGTCGACGTGGTGCACCAGCTCCTGCGCCCCCCACGCCACGCACGCCACGTCGCGCAGCCACAGGCTCGACAGCTGCAGCCCGAGGTCGAGCGCGTCCGTCTCCACGCGCCGTCTCGTGCGGCGGATGCGCTGCTCGTACTCGTTCTCGACGCGCTTGCGCTCTCTCTTCGGGACCAGCTCCAGCTCCTCCTCCAGCCGCGCGCGCACCTCCGCGACGGCGCGCTCCCCGCGCGCGCCGCGCACCTCCAGCAGGCCCCGCCACGGCGCCGCGTCGGCGACCGCGCCGGCGAGCGCCGCGCGCGCGAACGCCTCGCCGCCCGCGCGCAGCGCCGGCCCGTCGCCGAGCGCCAGCTCGAGCGCGCGCTCGCCGTCGCCGAGCGCCAGCCGCGCGCACGCCGCGGCCTGCTCCGGCGCCACCCCGGGCCGGCCGACCCGGTCGGCCAGCTCGCCCGGCGGCAGCGCGTCGAAGCGCACGAGCTGGCAGCGCGAGCGGATCGTCGGCAGCACCTCGCCAGGCCGGTCCGTCAAGAGGATCAGGTGCACGAACGGCGCCGGCTCCTCCAGCGTCTTCAGCAGCTTGTTGGCCGCCTGCTCGATCAGCGCGTCCGCCTGCTCGAGCACGAACACGCGCCGCGCCGACTCGAACGGCGTCAGCGTCGCGGCCGCCACGACCGGCTCCGCGACGTCGCCGACGAGCATCTCGTGCGCGCCGCTCGGCACGACCCACGTGAGGTCCGGGTGCGTGCCGTGCTCGACGCGCGTGCGCACGCCGGCGGGGTCGGCGGCGCCCTCCGCCAGCAGCGCGGCCGCGAACGCGCGCGCGGCCGTGCGCTTGCCGCTGCCCGCCGGCCCGTGGAACAGGTAGGCGTGCGAGGGCGAGCCGCCCGGCTTCAGCGCGGCGCCCAGCGCCGCGCGCGCGTGCGGGTGGTGCTCGGTGCCGGGCAGGTCGGGCATCACGGCGAGCGTATAGGGTCGCCTCCCGTGAACCGCGGCCGGCTGATCACGATCGAGGGGCTCGACGGAGCCGGCAAGACGACGCTGGCGCGCGGCCTGCAAGACGCGCTCGCGGCGCGTGGGATCGACGCGACGCCGCTGCGCGAGCCGGGCGGCGTCGCCGCCGCCGAGCGCGTCCGCACGCTCGTGAAGGACCCCGGCCTGCACGTCGGCGCGCGCGCCGAGGCGCTGCTGTACGCGGCCGCGCGCGCGCAGCTCGTGGAGGAGGCGCTGGCGCCCGCGCTCGCGCGTGGCGAGTGGGTCCTGCTGGACCGCTTCGTCGACTCATCGCTCGCCTACCAGGGCGCCGGCCGCGCACTGGGGGTCGAGCAGGTGCGCGCGATCAACGCGTTCGCGACCGGCGGCCTGCAGCCCGACCGCACGCTGCTGCTGCGGATCGAGCCGGCGCTCGGCCGCGCGCGCCAGGACGGCCGCGGCGAGGCGCCCGACCGGCTCGAGCGGGAGGCCGACGACTTCTTCGCGCGGATTGCGGCCGCCTACGACGAGCTGGCCGCCGCCGAGCCGCAGCGGATCCGCACGCTCGACGCGAGCGCCGACGCACCGGCGGTGCTGGCGCAGGCGCTGACGGCGCTGGCGGACCTGCTGCCCGGGTAGCGTCCCGCGCATGCCCTCCACCACGAAGCCCGTCTCCGGCCAGGTCGTCCTCGTCACCGGCGCCGCGCGCGGCATCGGCGCGGCCGCGGCCAAGCAGCTCGCCGCCCGCGGCGCCAAGCTCGCGCTCGTCGGCCTCGAGCCCGGCGAGCTGGCGAGCGTGGCCGCCGAGTGCGGCCCCGACGCCGCCTGGTTCGAGGCGGACGTGACCGACGCGCAGGCGATCCAGGCCGCCGTCGACGGCGCCGTCGAGCGCTTCGGCGGGATCGACGTCGTGATCGCGAACGCCGGGATCGCGACCGGCGGCTCGGTGCGCGACATCGACCCGGCCGCCTGGGAGCGCGTCGTCGAGGTCAACCTGCTCGGCAGCTGGCGGACGGTGCGCGCCGCGCTCCCGCACGTGATCGAGCGGCGCGGCTACGTGCTGCAGGTCGCGTCCGTCGCGGCGATCGCGCACGCGCCGTTCATGTCCGCCTACAGCGCCAGCAAGGCCGGCGTCGAGGCGTTCGCCGACTGCCTGCGCACGGAGGTCGCGCACCTCGGCGTCGACGTCGGCGTCGCCTACTTCTCGTGGATCGACACGGACATGGTCCGCGGCGCCGACGAGCGCCTCGGGATGGCCGGGATGCGCCAGCGGATCAGCGGGCCGATCGGCAAGACGTACCCGCTGTCCGACGTCGCCGACGCGGTGACGCAGGGCGTCGAGCGGCGCGCGCGCCACGTGACGGTGCCGAGCTGGGTGCGCGCGCTGATCGCGCTGCGCGGCCCGCTCGCCACGCTGCTCGACCGCCAGGGCCGCAGACAGGTCCCGGCGATCGAGGCGCAGCTGCGCGAGGCGATCGCGCGCGAGGGCGCGGCGGCCGCGAGCGCGCCGGTCGGCGCCGGCGGCGCGGCCGACAGCGCTGCGCGCGGCGCCGGCGAGCCGGCGGCGGGCTGAGCCCGCCGCGGACGCGGGCGCCGCGGCGCTCTTACCCTTCCGGCGCCTGCCCGGTGATCAGCGCTCTGACCGCTTCCCTCGTCGCGGTCACGGGGACCTGCAGTCTGCCGCGGTCTATCTGGCGCCCGGCCGCCAGGCCGGCTTCGTAGGCGTCGCTCGGCGTGCGGCCGGTCCTCAGCAGCCACAGGCCCCTGTTTCTCAGGGTGAGCGCGTACGGAGCCTGCGCGAACCTGCCGTCTCTGACGTCCTGGACGGCTCTGCGGAACAGCGCTCTCGTGTCGTACATGATCGACTCGAGCACGTAGTTTTCCTTGTTGAACTCGGCCTTGTCGCCTATCACTCCGATGTACTGGTCCTCGCCCTGGATCTTCTCGACGGCTCTCAGCGCGCCGACCGTGGCGGCGCCGCCGAGCGCGAAGATCATCTGCGCCCCGCGCTTCTGCAGGCTGATCGCGGTGTCGTAGACCTCCTGCGCCGTCGCGCTGCCGTGTTCGCCGACCTGCGTGTAATAGAACCTCTCCGACGGGTCGATGCTGCGGGCGCCGGCGATGAAGCCGCCGGCCATTCTGTTCCAGGTGGCGGTGTCCCAGGCGGAGCCGTCGGCGATCACGATGATCCCGAGTCTTCTCGTGTACGCGGCCTTGGCGGCGACGAGCCCGGCTATGTAGCCGCCCGCCTTGTCGTCCACGTGGATCTGGCCGACGAGGCCTCTCGGCGCGTTCGGCCGTTCGCCCCACACGAGCGTCGGGACCCTGCTCTGCTTCGCGGCCGCTTCGGCGGCTTCGGCGTAGCGGCTGTCGTGGGCGATCACGAGCTGGTCGCCTTCATGGCCGACCTGTTCGAAGACGCCCCTCAGGTCGCTCGTCTGCGACGCGTCGACCGTGTCGACCCTGACGTGCAAGTGCCTCGGGAATTCCGCCACGACTTCCCTCGACTGCAGCGTCCAGTCGGGTTCGTTGTCCCTGAACGGGGCGACGAACGCGATCTTCCTCACGTCCCTGCCCGTCTCGCCGCTGCCACAGCCCGCGACGCCGATCACGAGCGCCGCGACGAGCGCGAGCGCCAACCATCGTGCCCTAGCCACCCCTTGCTCCTCTCCCCGAGCAGGTCGGTTCCCCCAAGCGACCGGATTCTCGCTGAATCCGGCGCGCCGTGCGCCGCTTCCCGCCCGCGGCGCGGTCCTACGCCGCCGGTGCGCCCGCGTAGCCGTGCGGGTGCGCCTGCGCGAACGCCCAGGCGTCGCCGACCATGTCGGCGAGCGCCGGCTTGCGCGGCTCCCAACCCAGCTCGGCGCGGATCTTGCCGCTCGCGGCGACGAGGATCGGCGGGTCGCCGGGCCGGCGGGGCGCCTCTCTCACGGGGATCTCGAGGCCGGTCACCGCGCGCGCGGCCTCGATCACCTCGCGCACCGAGAAGCCGTTGCCGTTGCCGAGGTTGAAGATGCGGTGCTCGCCCCCGCGCGCGCCGTCGAGCGCCAGCAGGTGCGCGGTCGCGAGGTCCTCGATGTGGATGTAGTCGCGCACGGCGGTGCCGTCCGGCGTCGCGTAGTCGGTGCCGAAGATCTGCACGCACTCCTGGCGGCCGAGCGCCGCGCGCAGCACGTTCGGGATCAGGTGCGTCTCGGGCTGGTGGTCCTCGCCGAGGCAGCCGCTCGCGCCCGCGACGTTGAAGTAGCGCAGGCTGACCGCGCCGAGCCCGTGCGCGCGGCACTCGTCGCCGATCATCTGGTCGACCGCCAGCTTCGAGGCGCCGTACGGGTTGACCGGGCGCGTCGGCGCGGTCTCCTCGATCGGCACCTGCTCCGGCTCGCCGTAGGTGGCGGCGGTCGAGGAGAAGACGAGCCGTCCGACGCCAGCTGCGCGCAATGCGTCGAGCAGGTTGAGTGTGCCGGCGACGTTGTTGCGCCAGTACAGCTCGGGCCGCGCGACCGACTCGCCGACGAGCGACAGCGCGGCGAAGTGCAGCGCGCCGTCGAAGCCCTCCGCGACGGCCGCCGCGAGCGCCGGCGGGTCGAGCAGGTCGGCCTCGACGAAGCCGGCGCCGTCCGGCACGGCGGCGCGGTGGCCGCGGCTGAGGTTGTCGAGCACGACGACCTCGTGACCCGCCGCGAGCAGTTGCTGGGCGACGATCGAGCCGATGTAGCCGGCGCCGCCGGTGACGAGCAGCCTCATGAGGGCTGCGGAGTAAAGCAGCCTCAGCGGCCGAGTCGCAGCCAGTCGGTGAACTCCGACCAGGTGCTGCTCGTGCGGAAGCCGGCCTCGCCCCAGCCGTGCCGCGTGCGTGCCGCCCACGCCGGGTCCCACCCGCGCGAGCGCGCGAGGGCCCACAGCAGCAGCGCGAGCAGCACGAGCGCGCCGACCGCAATCAGCGCGATCACGAGCGGCGTGCGGTCGCGCTGGCGCACGGGGGCGGTGGCCGGCTGCGTCGCCGGGGTCGCGGTCGTGGTCGGCGCCGTCGTGGTGGGCGCGGTCGTGGTGGGCGCGGTCGTCGCCGGCGCCGTCGTCGCGGGCGCGACCGGCGCGGGCTGCGTCGTGACGGGCGGCACGGCCGTCGGCGGCACGCCGCCCGCCGCGGTGCCGCCCGTCGGCTTGACGCCCTTGCAGTCCCCGCGCATGTGCGCGGCGATGCCGCCGACCATCGCTCTGCGCAGGTCGGGGACGACGCTTCTGACGGCCGCCGGGATCCCGGCGACGGCGGCCTCGAGCTGCGCCTGCGTGAAGGCACAGGGGTCGAGGTGGCCGCCGCCCTGCTCGAACGCCGCCGCGACCTGGTCGTACGCCTGGTTGGCGCGCGCGGCGGCGGGGGCGACGAGCGCCAGCACGGTCGCGAGCGCCACCAGCGTGCGGATGCGGGACGTCATGCCGGGGCCGATCGTAGCGGTCGCGCGGGACCCCCGCGCGGCGTCGCGCGTCGCCGGTAGGCTCGTTCCGAGGACCCCGGCGGACGTTCCCGCCGCCACCGCGCCGAGTCGTTCCGTCCGGCCGGTGGTCAATGATCCGCTGTTACCCCCTGAGCGCGGCCAGAGGCACGGGGAACAGCGGCAAATAGCGGGAAGACAAGGAGCAGGCAGGCATGAGCGACACCTCGCAGACCCCCACCACGATCGACGCCCAGACGGGCGAGGCGCTGCGCCTCAGCCGCTTCTTCACGCAGCCGGGCGTCCATCCGTTCGACGGCGTGGAGTGGGAGCTGCGGGACGCGCGGATCGGCCACGGCGGCAAGGTCTCCTTCGAGCAGACGGACGTCGAGTTCCCCAAGACGTGGTCGCAGAACGCGACGAACATCGTCGCCCAGAAGTACTTCCGCGGGCAGATCGACTCGCCCACGCGCGAGCGCTCGGTCAGACAGATGGTCGGCCGCGTCGCCGGCACGATCGCCGACTGGGGCCGTCAGCGCGGCTACTTCGCGACCGACGCGGACGGCGACACGTTCGAGGCCGAGCTGACGCACATCCTGCTCCACCAGATCGCGGCGTTCAACTCGCCGGTGTGGTTCAACGTCGGCTTCGAAGAGCAGCCGCAGTGCTCGGCCTGCTTCATCCTCTCGGTCGACGACACGATGGAGTCGATCCTCTCCTGGAACACGAAGGAGGGGATGATCTTCCGCGGCGGCTCGGGCTCGGGCATCAACCTCTCGAACATCCGCGGCTCGATGGAGCCGCTGGCGAAGGGCGGCACGGCCTCCGGCCCCGTCTCCTTCATGCGCGGCGCCGACTCGTGGGCCGGCACGATCAAGTCGGGCGGCAAGACGCGGCGGGCGGCGAAGATGGTCGTCCTCGACGTCGACCACCCGGACATCCAGGAGTTCATCTGGTGCAAGGCGAAGGAGGAGGACAAGGCCCTCGCCCTGCGCAACGCCGGCTTCGACATGTCGATCGACGGCGACGGCTTCACCTCGATCCAGTACCAGAACGCGAACAACTCGGTGCGCGTCTCGGACAAGTTCATGCGCGCGGTCGAGGCGGGCGACGAGTGGCGCCTGCTCGCGCGCACGACCGGGGAGCCGGTCGGCGACGCGCTCGACGCGCGCGCGCTGATGAACGAGATCGCCGAGGCGGCGTGGCGCTGCGCCGACCCGGGCGTCCAGTACGACACGACGATCAACCAGTGGCACACGTGCCCGAACTCGGGTCGCATCAACGCCTCGAACCCCTGCTCGGAGTACATGCACGTCGACGACTCGGCCTGCAACCTCGCGTCGCTGAACCTGATGAAGTTCCGGCGCGCGGACGGCACCTTCGACGTCGCCGCCTACGAGCATGCGGTCGACATCGTCTTCCTCGCGCAGGAGATCGTCGTCGGCGCCTCCAGCTACCCGACCGAGGGGATCGGCCGCAACGCGAACGCGTTCCGCCAGCTCGGCCTCGGCTACGCGAACCTCGGCGCGTTCCTGATGAGCAACGGCATGCCGTACGACTCCGACGCGGGTCGCGGCACGGCGGCCGCGATCACGGCGCTGATGACCGGGCGCGCGTACCGCCGCTCGGCCGAGATCGCGGCGGCGGTCGGAACGTACGAGCGCTACGAGGAGAACCGCGAGCCGCACAACGCGGTGATGCGGATGCACCGCGACGCGTCGTACGCGATCCCGGACGCGACATGCGCGGACGACGAGCTGCTCGCGGCCGCGCGCCGCTCGTGGGACGAGGCCGTCGCGCTCGGCGACGACCACGGGTACCGCAACGCGCAGGCGACGGTGCTGGCGCCGACGGGCACGATCTCCTTCCTGATGGACTGCGACACGACCGGCGTCGAGCCCGACTTCTCGCTCGTCAAGTTCAAGGAGCTGGTCGGCGGCGGCCAGATGACGATCGTCAACCGCACGGTCCCGCTGGCGCTGCAGGAGCTCGGGTACGCGGACCAGCAGATCGAGCAGATCGAGGCGCACATCGACGAGCACGGCACGATCGTCGGCGCGCCCGGCCTGGCGGCCGAGCATCTGCCGGTGTTCGACGTGGCGGTCGGCGAGCGCGCGATCTCGCACATGGGCCACATCAAGATGATGGGCGCGGTGCAGCCGTTCATCTCGGGCGCGATCTCGAAGACCGTCAACCTGCCGCAGAGCGCGACCGTCGAGGACATCGCCGACGCGTACGTCCAGGCGTGGCGGCTCGGCGTGAAGGCGCTCGCGATCTACCGCGACGGCTCGAAGACGGCGCAGGCGCTGCGCACCGACGCGCAGAAGGAGGCGCCCGCCGGCGCCGGCGGCACGGCGAGCCAGGAGGCGATCGACAGAGCGGTCGCCGAGGCGCTCGCGAAGGCGGCGTCCGCGCCCGCGCGGCGCAAGATGCCGCGCGAGCGGCAGTCGCTGACGCACAAGTTCGCCGTCGGCGGGCACGAGGGCTACATCACCGCGGGCCTCTACGAGGACGGCACGGTGGGCGAGATCTTCCTGACCGACATCGGCAAGGAGGGCTCGACGCTGCGCGGCATGATGAACTCGTTCGCGACCGCGATCTCGATCGCCCTGCAGTACGGGGTGCCGCTGGAGACGCTCGTGCGCAAGTTCAGCTACATGCGCTTCGAGCCCGAGGGCATGACGATGAACACGGAGATCCCGTTCGCGAAGTCGCTGCCCGACTACATCATGCGCTGGCTCGCCTCGCGCTTCCTCGACGCGGAGATCCAGGAGGAGCTGGGCATCATGACGAGCGCCGTGCGCGCCAAGAAGATGGCCGAGGACGCGGCGCTGTCGCTCGGCGGCGACACGGCCGGGCCCGCGGCCGCGGCGCCGAGCGCCGGGGACGGCGCGGGCGTCGCCCCGACTGCCGCGTTCACCGACACGCCGCCGGTCGTGCCGGCGAAGATGGCCGGCCTGGACCTCGGCCCGGCGTGCAACCAGTGCGGCGGGATGATGCAGCGCACCGGCTCCTGCTACACCTGCTCGAGCTGCGGCAACAACACCGGCTGCGGCTGATCCGCGGCTGACCCGGCGCGCGCCGCCGTAGCGCGGCCGCGCCGGACGGGGCGCCCGCGGCGGCCCGCTACGGCAGCTCGAGGCCGCCCTCGGCGACCGCGAGCGCGACGTCGACGACGCGGCGGCGCTCGGTGCGGGCGTGCGTGCGCAGGCGCTCGAACGCGGTGCGGTCGTCGACGCCGTAGCGCTCCATCAGGATGCCCTTCGCGCGCTCGATCATCGCGCGGCGCGCGAGCGCGCCCTCGAGCTGGTCGACCTTCGCCTCGAGCCGCTCGATCTCGGCGTGGCGGCGCAGCGCCACCTCGATCGCGGCCTGCACCGCGTCCGGCCCGTCGGGCTTTGCCTGGGCGGCGATGCCGCGGTCGGCCGCGCGGGCGGCGAAGTCGGGGTCGTCCTGCTGCGTGAGCGCGATCACGGGACCGGTCGCGTACGCGCAGATCTCCTCGATCAGCGCGAGCGCGTGGTCGTCGTCGCGGTGCAGCACGACGATCGACGCGTCGGGATCGTCGCCGACGATCCGCTCGGCGACGTCCGACACCTCGACGGCGTAGGCGCACACCGTGTGACCCAGTTCCCGCAGCAGCGCGGCGAGACCGTCGAGCGCGGCCGGATCCTCGTCGGCGACCAGGACGCGGAGGCCGTCCGCGGTCACCCGCTCGCCCCCGACCGCGACCCTGCGCAGCGGCCTGCGCGCGCGCTACGATCGAACCCGCACCGGCGGCGCGCTGCCGCGGTGTGAGCTCGGCGCCCCAGACCCCCGGCGCTCCATGTGAGATGAGCCGGGAGGGAGACGGGAACGTGGCCGACGAGCATGTTCGTAGCGAGGAAGATCGAAGCGATCTGGCTTCGCCAGTCTATCCGGGCGAGAAAGACGCCAGACACGGGGCCGCGACGGGCGGCGCCGGCGCGCCGAGCGCGCTCGGCCCCACCTCCGCGCGCACGACGGCGGCGCGCGACGCGCTGGCCGAGCGCCAGGCGATGATCGAGCGCCACCTCGGCCTCGCGCGCCACCTCGCGCTGCGCTACAGCGACAGCGGCGAGCCGCTCGACGACCTCTTCCAGGTCGCGTCGCTCGGGCTCGTGAACGCGGTCGACCGCTTCGATCCCTCGCGCGGGATCGCCTTCACGACCTTCGCGGTGCCGACGATCCTCGGGGAGCTGAAGCGCCACTTCCGCGACCGCGGCTGGGCGATCCACGTGCCGCGCGACCTGAAGGACGCGGCGCTGCGCGTCAGACGCGCGATCGCCGAACACGCCGGCGAACGCCCCCCCACCCCGGCCGAGCTGGCGGAGGCGACCGGCCTGTCGCTGGAGGGCGTGCTCGAGGCGCTCGACGTCGCCGGCGTGCAGCGCGCGCTGTCGCTCGACGCCCCCGCCGGCAGCGAGGAGGAGGGCGGCGCGACGCTCGTGGACCTGCTCGGCAGGGACGACGTCGAGCTTGCCCGTGCGGCCGACCGCACGCTGCTCGAGTCGCTGCTGCGGGTCGTGACGCCGCGCGAGCGCGAGATCCTGCGGCTGCGCTTCGGCGAGGACCTCACGCAGTCGCAGATCGGCGAGCGGATCGGCGTCTCGCAGATGCAGGTCTCGCGCATCCTGCGCGGCGCGCTCGCGCGGATGCGCGCCGCCGCGCGCGTCGCCGAGGAGCAGCCCGCGGATCCTTAGGAGCGGCTTAGCGTGCGTTGAACGCGCGTTGCCGGCCCGGCGCGAAGCTCGTGGCATGCACGACACCCTCATCGACGTCGTCGCGCTGCTGCTGGCGCTGGTCGCGGGTGCGACGTTCGCGCTGATGATCTGGGCGGCGCGTCAGGTCGACGGCCGCCCGCACGTCGCGCATCCGCACCTGCCGCACGTGCACGTGCCGCATCCGCGCCTGCGCCGGCGCGCGTAATCGCTCCGTAAGGGCCGGCGCGCCGGCCGCCGCTACGCTCAGAGGCAGTCAACTTCCGAGGACGGTGTGGCATGGCGACGAAGCCGAACGTGACCAAGAGCGAGGCCGAGTGGCGCTCCGAGCTGACTCCCGAGCAGTACGCGGTGCTGCGCGAGAAGGCGACGGAGCGTCCCTTCACGGGCGCGTACGCTGACGAGAAGGCGCCGGGCACGTACCGCTGCGCCGGTTGCGGCGCGCCGCTGTTCGACGCAGCGACGAAGTTCGAGTCCGGCACGGGCTGGCCGAGCTTCACGGCGCCGATGGACGACGACAAGGTCGCGACCGAGCGCGACACGAGCCACTTCATGGTGCGCACCGAGGTGCTGTGCGCGAGCTGCGGCGGCCACCTCGGCCACGTCTTCGACGACGGCCCCGGGCCGGCCGGCAAGCGCTACTGCATCAACTCCTGCGCGCTCGACCTCGAGCGCTCGTAGCCCCCGCGGGGCCGGCGGCCCGTTCGCCGGCCCCGCGCCTCGCTACAATGGTTAGCGACGCTAACTAGCATCGCAAACGACCATCGGGACGATTCCACCACGCACGAGCGCCTCCCCCGCATCCGATCCGGAGCTCGCCGCGCGACTGCGCATGGCGATCACGCGCATGGCGCGGCGGCTGCGACAGGAGGCGGGCACCGGCGGGCAGACCTCGCCGACGCTCACGGCCGCGCTGGCGACGATCGAGCGCGCGGGGCCGCTGACGCCGAGCGCGCTCGCGGACCGCGAGCGGATCCAGCGTCCGACCGCGACGCGCGTCGTGACGCGGCTGGAGCAGCTGGGGCTCGTGACGCGCACGCCGGACCCGGCCGACCGGCGCGTCGCGCACGTCGCGATCACGCGCGAGGGTCGGGCGCTGCTGAAGCGCATCCGCACGCGCAAGAACGAGTACCTGGCGCGCCGCCTGCGCGACCTGGAGGCCGACGAGCTGGCGACGCTCGCGCGCGCCGCCGCGATCCTCGAGCGGCTGCTGGCGAACGCGTCGTGACGGCGCTGCGGCCGGCCCTGCGCTCCTTCTCGGTCCCCAACTACCGCCGCTACTTCCTCGGCCAGCTCGTCTCGCTCAGCGGGACGTGGATGCAGACCGTCGCCGAGACGTGGCTCGTGCTGCAGCTCACGCGCAGCGGCGTCGCGGTCGGCGTAGCGGCGGCGCTGCAGTTCGCGCCGATGCTGCTCGCGGGCGCCTGGGGCGGCCTCGTCGCCGACCGCTTCGACAAGCGCCGGCTGCTGATCGCGACGCAGACGGCGATGGCGCTGCCGGCGCTCGCGCTGCTCGCGCTCACCGCCACGGGCGCGATCGAGCTGTGGATGCTCTACCTGCTGATCTGCGCGCGCGGCGCCGTCAACGCGCTCGACAACCCCGCGCGGCAGGCGTTCCTCGTCGAGCTGGTCGGCCCCGACCGGCTCGTCAACGCCGTCAGCCTCGGCAGCGCGCTCGTCAACGGCGCGCGCACGGTCGGCCCCGCGCTCGCCGGCGTGCTGATCGCGACCGCCGGCGTCGAGCCGTGCTTCGCGCTCAACGCCGCCTCGTTCGGCGCGATGATCCTCGCGCTGCGCGGGATGGACCGCGCGGCGCTGCGCAGCGTCCCGCCGGCCGCCCGCAGGCCGGGCCAGCTGCGCAACGGGCTGCGCTACGTGCGCGCCACGCCGGAGCTGTGGATCCCGCTCGCGCTGATGGCGGTCGTCGGCACCTTCACGTTCAACTTCCAGACGCTGCTGCCGCTGCTGGCGACGTTCGGCTTCGGCGGCGGCGCCGGCGCCTACGCGTCGCTCACGACCGCGATGGGGCTCGGCGCGATCGCCGGCGCGATCGCGAACAGCGTGCGCTCGCGCGTGCGCCCGGCGCTGCTGGCAGGCGCGTCGGCTGCCTTCGGCGCGCTCGTCGTCGCGGCTGCGCTCGCGCCGACGGTCGCGCTCGCGGCGCTCGCGCTGGTGCCGGTCGGCGCCGCCTCGGTCGTGTTCGCGGCGAGCGTCAACTCGTTCCTGCAGCTCGCCGTCGCGCCGCACATGCGCGGGCGCGTGATGGCGCTCTACTCGGTCGTGTTCCTCGGCTCGACGCCGATCGGCGGCCCGCTGATGGGCTGGATCGCGGGCGCCGCCGGCCCGCGCACCGCGCTCGCGCTCGGCGGCCTCGTCGCGCTCGCGGCGGCGGCGTGGGCGCACGCGACGTTCGCGCGCGCGGGCATCGCGACCGGCGAGCCGGCCGCGCAGGCGGCCCGCTGCTAGCGCTCGATCCGCGCCTCTTCACGGCGCAGCTCGCGCCGCTCGCGCACCTGCACCCACACGACGAGCGCCACGACCGCGACGCCCAGCACGACCGCCGCGCCGACGCCGGCGCGCTCGATCACGTGCACCGCGGCCTCGCCGGCGAAGTAGGCGACGAGCCCGACCGACAGCGCCCACGTGACGCCGCCGAGCGCGTTCCAGAAGAAGAACGTGCGGAACGGCATGTGGTTCATGCCGGCCATCCACGCCGCCGTCACGCGCACGAGCGCCATCCAGCGCCCGAGGAACACCGCCTTGGCGCCGTGCTTGGCGAAGAAGCGGTCGCCGTAGGCGATCAGCGCGAGGCGGCGGCGGTGGAACGGGCCGCGGTCCGAGGTCAGCACGCGCCGCCCGGCCTTGCGGCCGATCCAGTAGCCGACGTTGTCGCCGACGATCGCGGCCGTCGCGGCGATCAGCAGCACCAGCTCGATCTGCAGCTTGCCCTGGCTTGCCATCACGCAGGCGAGCACGAGCGCCGTCTCGCCGGGCGACGGCACGCCCAGCGACTCGAGCGCGATCAGCGCCGGCAGCAGGTAGCCGAGGCTGCTGCTGACCGTGATGCCGAGCGCGGCGGTCGTGAGCATCGTCAGCGCGCGGCCGGCACCGGCAGCTCGTCGACGACCGGCTCGCGCACGATCGCGGGCGGCGCCGGCGCCCCCGGCGGGTTGCGCAGGTAGGCGGTCACGAACGTGAGCGAGACGATGCCGATGAAGAGGAGCAGGGGGCCGGAGTCGTTGAAGAGCGAGCCGGCGATCGAGGCGGCGAGCCCGCCGCCGAGCGCGGCGCGCCACACGGCGTCGCCGTGGATCGTCGCGTAGACACGGTCGCGGTGGACGATCGCGTACGCGACCGCGAGCCCGCAGAGCGTCGTCAGCAACGGCGCGTAGCCGTGCGAGACGATCGACCACGCCAGCTCGTAGCGGCGCTGGAACGTGTTGAGCTGGTCCGATGCGCTGCCGTGCAGCACGGTGCGGGTGAAGTGGCTGTTGCCGCCGGTCGCGAGGTCGAGCGCGGCGAGCGCGGCGAGGCCGGCGACGGGCGCCAGCACGGCGAGCGCGAGCGCGCGCCTGGTGATCCCGCCCGGCAGCAGCATCAGCGTCGCGACGGCGGCGCCGCCGGCGATCGTGAAGATCCCGCCGACGTCGGCGCCGAGGCGGCCCGAGCCGACGATCCCCGCCAGCGCGATCCCCCCGCACGCGAACGCCGCCGCGTTCGTGCGCGTGCGGCCGCGGCGGCGCAGTGCCGCCGCCAGCCCGACGAGCAGCACGATCGTGAGCGCGATCTCCAGCTCGTTGCCGAGCCCGTAGAAGCGCGAGCCGGAGCGCGGGCTGGGGCCCAGCAGCGAGCGGATCACGAGGTAGGAGTGGTTCGCGAGGTCGATCGCGTAGGCGACGATCGCCACCAGGCACGGCAGCGCGGGCCCGCGCGGCCACGGCACGACGCGATCGGTCAGCAGCGCGAGCAGGAACGAGCCGCCCGCGATCAGGAACAGCTCCGCCTGCTCGCTGGGGTCGAGCGCCGCGCTCAGCAACAGCAGCGACGGCAGCCACATCAGCGCCAGCCCGCCGATCCGCAGGCCGAAGCGCACGCCCGCGCGGTCGCGCGCGACGCCGGCCAGCAGCACGACGCCGAGCCACGTCAGCAGGAACGTCTCGAGCGCCGGGATGCGCCGCGATCCGATCACCGCGAGGCGGTTGTCGAGCGCGTTCAGCGCCTCGGCGTCGCGCGCGCCGCCGATCGCGATCGGCTCGCCGCGCACGCCCTTCGGCACCGGCTCGCCGAGGTGCCGCAGGATCGTCGGCAGCAGGTCGATCGCGGCGGCGACGCCGTCGATGTGCGTCGTCGCCGAGCTGAAGCCGGCGTCGGCCGGCCCGAGGCCGGCGATGCCCGTCCACAGCAGTTGCGGGCCGCTGTACGGCGGCGGGTCCTCCAGCGCGATCAGCAGCTCGCCCGCTCTGCGCGCGGCGATCAGCTGGTCGAGCTGGCGGTCGCCGGCGTAGCCGGGCGGCAGCAGCGCGACGACGAGGCGGCTGCGCGCGAGCAGCGCGGTCGCGCGCGCGGCGGCCGTCTCGCCCGAGCCGATCGAGACGGCGTTGACGACACCGGCGCGCGTGGCAGCGACGAGCGCCTCCTGGTTCGTCTGGCCGTGGATGCCCGCGTACGCACCGCCGCCGGGGATCGAGCTGGCGAGCAGGCCGGGCACGATGTCGGCGGGCGCGCTCTGCGCGCGCGAGACGGCCGCGAGCCAGTTGACGACGAGGCCGGAGGCGACACCGTCCTTCCCCGCCGGCGCGATCGGCAGCAGGCTCATGTCGGGCGGATTCTGCGGGTTGTAGGTGCCGCGCGAGGTGCGCGTGCCGGCCGTCATGTCGAGCAGCGCCTGCTGCGGGCTGTAGCCCGACTGCGTCGCGCTCAGCATCCCCAGCGCCAGCTCCGGGTGGCCGTCGATCAGGTCGGCGACGCTGGGTCGTCTGACGCCTGGCGGCGGCTGCTGGAGGTCGACCGGCAGCAGCGCGATCAGCGCGGACGGCCGTTGGGCGCCGGCCGCCGCGCCCGCGCCCGCGCCGCCGCCGGCGATGTGGGCGATCGGGCCGGAGGCGCCCGCCGGAGCCGCCGCCGCCAGCGCGCACAGGAGCGCGAGCAGCGCGAGCAGGAGCGGTCGGCCGACGGGGGACGGCATCCGGTCAGCTTAGGGGGCGGGCAGGCGCGGCCCGGCGCTCAGCGCTGCGCGAGCGCTTCGAGCGGCGCGGCCGACTCCGCCGGGCGCTCGCCCGTGGACGGCGGCGGCGCGCTGCCGCGCGGCGCGAGGCGGCCGGCGACGCCGACGCACCACAGCAGCGCGATCCAGGTGACCGTCGCCATCGTCACGTGCACCCACACGATGTCGGCGGGCAGCGCCAGCTCGTACTGCACCGTGCCGATCAGGCCCTGCGCGGCCATCAGGACGCCCGTCACCATCAGCGCGTCGGCGAGGTCTCTGCCGTCCTCCCGCCGCTTCGCGAGGAACCACGCGAGGATCACGCCGATGCCGAGCGTCGCCGCGAGCGTCGCGTGGCGGTGGATCACCCACACGAGCGTGTGGCCGGGACCCTTGAAGTCGAGCCGGTGGATCAGCTCACCGTCGCTGCCGCCGGCGTGCGGGCCGGCCGCGGTCGCGGCGGTGCCGACGAACACGACGACCGCTCCGAGCAGCGCGAGCGCGCGCACGAGCCAGACCGTCGCGCGGTCGTGCGAGCGCGGCCGCTGCGGGCCGGCGTCGGGCGCTCTGGCGCGGAAGACGAGCGCGACGGCGGCGATCAGGATCACCATCGAGAGGCCGAAGTGCCCCATCACGTACCCGGGCGCCAGCTCGTGGCGGACGGTGAAGCCGCCCAGCACCGCCTGCCCGACGACGCCGAGCGGCAGCAGCGTCGCCAGCACGATCAGGTCGCGCCGGCGCGGGATGCGCAGGAACGAGGCGATCCATGCGCCCACCACGACGATCCCGATCGAGGCCGAGAAGACGCGGTTGCCGTACTCGATCACCGAGTGGAACGACAGCGGCGGGACCGCCTTGCCGTAGCAGCGCGGCCAGTCCGGGCAGCCGAGCCCGGAGTCGGTCAGGCGCACGGCGGCGCCGGTCAGCACGATCACCGTCAGCGCCGCGAGCGCGACGTAGGAGATCGTGACGAAGCGCCGGGGGGTGACGTCGAAGCGGGCGCGCACGGCCGCTTAAGGATGACGCACGCGCGGAGCGGGCGCTGCGACGCCCGCGCCGAGCGCCGCGCGAGGCGCGCGCCGCGCCCGGTACCGTTCAGCGCGATGCCTCCCGCTCGCGCAGCGACGCCCGCGGTCAGCGTTGTCAACGTCTCGAAGGCGTTCCGCGTGCCGACGGAGCAGATGCACACGCTCAAGGAGCGTGCGCTGCATCCCTTCCGCCGCAGCGGCCACCAGCGCTTCGTCGCGCTCGAGGACGTCTCGTTCGACGTCGGGCGCGGCGAGTTCCTCGGGATCGTCGGCCGCAACGGCTCCGGCAAGAGCACGCTGCTGAAGTGCATGGCCGGCATCTACCGCACCGACGGCGGCGCGATCTACGTCGACGGCCGCCTGTCGGCGTTCATCGAGCTGGGCGTCGGCTTCAACCCCGACCTGCCGGCGCGCGACAACGTGCTGATCAACGCGACGATGCTCGGCCTCTCGCCGCGCGAGGCGAAGCGCCGCTTCGACAGCGTCATCGACTTCGCCGAGCTGCGCGAGTTCGAGCAGCTGAAGATCAAGAACTACTCGTCGGGGATGCTCGTGCGCCTCGCGTTCGCGGTGATGATCCACGTGGACGCCGACATCCTGCTGATCGACGAGGTGCTCGCGGTCGGCGACGCCGCCTTCCAGCAGAAGTGCTTCGACGAGTTCTACCGGCTGCGCGACGAGGGACGCACGATGATCCTCGTGACGCACGACATGGGCGCCGTCGAGCGCTTCTGCGACCGCGCCGTGCTGCTGGAGCGCGGGGTCAAGCTGCGCGAGGGGGATCCGCGCCGCGTCGGGATGGGCTACCTGGAGGTCAACTTCGGCCGCGGCGGCGCCGGCGGCGAGGCGACCGACGACGCGCGCGCCGGCGACGGCCGCGCGCAGATCGTCGAGGCGTGGTTCGAGGACGAGCACGGCGACGTCGCGTCCGGCTCGCTGGAGACGGGGCGCCCGTGCGCGTTCGCGGCGCGCGTCCGCTTCGCCGCCGAGGTCGAGGACCCGCTGTTCGGCGTGACGCTGGAGAACGCCGACCGCGACCACGTGATGTCGGCCTCGACGCTGTGGACCGAGCCGCGCTCGGGCAGCTTCGCGGCCGGCGAGGAGCTCGTCTTCCGCGTGCGCTTCACGAACGTGTTCGCGCCCGGCCGCTACGACGCGACCCCGGCCGTCGCGGTGCGCGGGACCGGCGTCTCGTGGCTGGACCGACGCGAGCACCTCTGCTCGATCGTCGTCGCCGGCACGCAGGCGACGGACGCGATCGTGCAGCTGCCCTACGAGATCGCGCTGGAGCGCACGGCGCCGGCGGCGCGGCCGGAGGTGCTGCGATGAGCGTCGAGGCGCCAGAGCGGCCGCGCGCGCTCGGCGCGCCGATCAAGGGGCCGGCGGCGATCGGCGTCGACCTGCCGCGCTTCCTCAACCTGATGCGCACGCTCGCGCTGACCGAGTTCAAGCTGCGCTTCTTCGGCTCGGCGCTCGGCTACCTGTGGCAGCTGATGCGGCCGCTGATGCTGTTCGGCGTGCTGTACGTGGTCTTCACGCACGTGCTCAAGTTCGGGAGCGACGCCAAGTTCTACCCCGTCGCGCTGCTGTCGGGGATCGTCATGTTCGTGTTCGTCTCGGAGAGCACGGGCGCCGGGGTGACGAGCCTCGTGGACCGCGAGAACCTCGTGCGCAAGGTGCAGTTCCCGCGCCTCGTCGTGCCGCTGTCGGTCGTGGCGACGGCGCTGCTGAACCTGTCGCTCAACATGGTCGTCGTGCTGGTCTTCCTGCTCGCCTCGGGCGGCGAGGTGCGCGCCGGCTGGCTGGAGATCCCCCTGCTGGTCGCGATCCTGACGCTGTTCTCCGCGAGCCTCGCCACGCTGCTGTCGGCGCTCTACGTGCGCTACCGCGACGTCAAGCCGGTGTGGGAGGTGCTGCTCCAGCTCCTCTTCTACGGCACGCCGATCTTCTACACGATCGACCGGATCCCGAACGAGACGCTGCGCCACCTGCTGATGATGAGCCCGCTGGCGGTGATCATCCAGCAGTTCCGCCACGCGGTGATCGACCCGAGCTATCAGAGCGCGGCCGCCGCCGCCGGCGGCTGGCAGCTGCTGCTCGTGCCGGCGGGGATCCTGCTTGCGCTGGTGGTGGTCGGCTACGGCTACTTCGACCGCGAGGCGCCGAGAATCGCCGAGGACCTGTAGGCGCGGCAGGCGCGGGCCCCTCAGGCCGCCCGGCGCTCGGTCCCGAACGCGCGCAGATCGAGCAGCAGGTCGTGCATCAGGCGCGGGTAGACGTGCGAGGCGCGGAAGCCCTCCGCCTTCATGCGGCCGCGCACGCGCACGCGCTGGTGGACGTTCGGGTGGCGGTGCAGCACCGCGAGCGCGTCGCGCAGCGCCTCCGCGTCGGCGACCTCGACGTAGTCGATGCCCGGCTCGAGCCCGTGCGTCGGGTCGAGCGGCTCCGTCAGCACGAGGTGGCCGGCCGCCAGGTGCAGCGAGACGCGGTTCTCGAACGACGGGTACGGCTCGTTGTGCAGGTTGATGCCGACATCGTGCTCGCGCATCAGCGCGTCGAGCCGCGCGGCGTCGACCCCGAAGGCGACGTGCAGCAGGTCGAACAGGTGCTTCGACGGCGTCAGCAGCCGCTCGCGGTGCTCGGTCGAGCGGCCGACGAACATCACGCGCGGGCGCCCTTCGATCGGCCGCACGTCGGCGAAGTAGCGGTCGTCGACCGGCAGCGGCAGCGAGCGCCAGACGGGCAGGAAGCGCCCGGCGGCGTCGGCGATCTTCGGATCGAACGCGACGACGCGGTCGAAGTTCGACGGGTCGACCGCGCGCAGCGCGCGCAGGCGCTGGAGCAGGTCAGGGTGTCTGCGTCCGCCGACGCGCGGGAGCGGCTCGGTGAGGAAGCCGAGCGTCGCGGCCGGCAGGTCCGCGAACAGGGCGCGCGGCACGATCTCGGGCCGGAAGACGAGCACGACGTGCGGTCTCCAGTCGCGCACCGTCGCGAGCATCCGCTCCGCGTCGCCGCCGGCGCGGAACTCGACGAAGCAGGTCGTCAGGCCGCCCGCGTCGCGCGTCAGCGCGCACGCCTCGAAGAACGTCGCCTGCCCGACGAAGGCGACCCGCAGCGTTCCGCCGGCGGCGGGCGTCGGGTACGGCAGCGCGCCGCGCGAGAAGGTCAGGCCCATCGCACCGGTAGATTACGGAGCCGCCTCCCCGGCTTCTCCCCCCATGCCCGACTGGCAGGAGCGCATCACCAGCGACACCCCGCCCGCGATCCGCGTGGAGCATGAGCTGCGCTATGCCGCGGCGCTGCCGCTCGTGCGCGAGCGCGCCGCGTGGTGCGACCTCGGCTGCGGCAACGGGCTGGCCGCCGCGAGCGCGCTCGGCGGCTCCTACGAGGGGACCGTCGTGCTGGTGGACCTCGACGAGCAGGCGGTCGAGCGCGCGCGCACGGCGGTCGACGCGCGCGAGGTCGTCGCCTTCGCCGCCGACCTGACGCGGCGCGAGGACCTCGGCCGCATCCGCGACGCGCTCGTGGCCGCCGCGCCGGAGGGCGGGCGCTGCGTGACGTGCTTCGAGGTGATCGAGCACCTGCCGACGTTCGCGCCGCTCGTCGAGCTGCTCGTCGAGCTGGCGACCGCGCACGACACGACCGTCCTTGCGAGCGTCCCCAACGACGCCTTCTGGGCGATCGAGAACCCGCACCACCTGACGAAGTGGGGCGAGGGCGCCGTCGCGGAGCTGCGCAGCCTGCTGCCGGCCGACCACGTGCTGCTGCATCAGGTCCCGCTGCAGGGCTCCGCGCTCGTGCGCGAGGGCGACGCGACCGAGGAGGTCACCTCCGTGTCGCTCGCCGACGGCGTGCCGAGCCACTTCCTGATCGCGCTCGGCCCGGGTGCTCAGGGGTTCGCCGCGGCGCCGCGCGTCGTCCAGGTGGCGCTCGAGGAGGAGCGCCGCTGGCAGCGGCAGCGCGAGAGCGACCTCGCGTTCGCGTTCGCGCGCATCCGCAGCCTCGAGGCCCACGTCGCCTACCTGTCGTCCGACAAGCGCGCGCGCAGACGCCGCGCGGCGCGGGATGGACAGGACGACGACGCGTGAAGATCGCCTTCCTGCTGCACGACCTCCAACTGTCCGGCGGCGTCGGCGTCGTCGTGCGCCACGCGCGCGAGCTCGCCACGCGGCACGGCCACGACGTGACGCTCGTGCTGACGCGCGAGCAGGAGCAGGAGCCGTGGGAGTTCGACGGGCTCGCGCACCTGCACGTCGAGGGGCTCTCCGAGGCGCGCGGGCAGCGCTTCGACGTCGCGATCGCGACGTGGTGGGAGACGACCTTCTCGCTGTTCGAGCTGGAGGCGACGCGCTACGCGTCGTTCGTGCAGAGCCTCGAGGACCGCTTCTACCCGCCGAACGTGCCCGAGCGCACGCTCGCGGCGCTGACGCAGAGCCTGCCGGTCGCGTACGTGACGGAGGCGCGCTGGATCGCCGACACGCTCGCCGAGCTGCAGCCGGAGTCGCAGTGCCTGTACGTCCGCAACGGCATCGACAAGCAGGTCTTCGCGCCGCCCGCGGAGCTGGAGGTGCGGCTCGACGGGCCGCTGCGGATCGTCGTCGAGGGCAACCCGCAGGTGTGGTTCAAGGGCGTGCCGGCGGCGCTCGGCGCCGTCGCGCGGATGCGCGAGCCGCGCCACCTGACGCTCGTTGCGGGCGCGGGCACGGCCCCCGCCGCGCACGGCCGCACGCCGGACGCGGTCGTCGGCCCGCTCAGCCAGCAGCAGATGGCGCGCCTCTACGCGGACAGCGACGTCGTGCTCAAGCTCTCGCGCGTGGAGGGCATGTACGGGCCTCCGCTGGAGGGCTTCCACATGGGCGCGACGTGCGTCACGACGCCCGTCACCGGCCACGAGGAGTACGTCGAGCACGGCTGGAACGGCCTCGTCGTCGACTGGGACGACGAGGCCGGGACGGCGCGCGCGCTCGACCTGCTCGCGCGCGACCGGCGGCTGCTGCACTTCCTGCGCACGAACGCCCTCGCGACCGCGCGCGCGTGGCCGTCGTGGGAGCAGGCCGGCACGTTCATGGCGGGCGCGCTCGCCGCGATCGAGCGCGCGCCCGCGCCGCCGAGCGGCGGCGCGCGCCAGCTGATGGCGGACGCGTGCGTGCAGCTCGAGCACGACCGCAAGCTCGCGAAGGAGCACGTCGAGCTGCGGCGCGCCGCGCGCCTGGCGCGGCTGCTGAGACGGATCCCGGGCGTGCGCCTGCTGCTGCGCGCGCGCCACCACCGGGTCGGCCGCGCGCTGCTGCGCCCGCTGCGCCCGCTCGCCCGGCGCCTGCTGCGCTAGCCGGATGCGCAGAGCCACTCCGCTAGCCTCAGGCGCTCGCATGCCTGCCGCGAACCGAACGGCGCTCGCGCGACGCCTCCCGCGGGCGTTCGCGCGCCCGTCGTGGCGCGTCGCCGCGCGCGTCCGTGCGACGCCCGCCCCGCTGGCGCTGCTGCTGGTCGTCTCGGCGCTGCTCGGGACGACGTGGGCGGTCGCCCTGCCGCCGCTCCAGGGGCCCGACGAGGCCGAGCACTTCGCCTACGTGCAGCACCTCGCCGAGACCGGCTCGCCGCCGTCCTCCTCGACCCCCGGCGGCGTCGGCACGTACGCGACGGAGGAGCTGCGCGCGCTCGACCAGCTCGGCCTGCGGGCGATGCTCGCGAACCCGTTCGCGCGGCCGATGTGGAGCGCCGCCGACCAGCAGCGCTGGGCGCGCTTCGAGCGCACGCTGCCGCCCGGCGCGCGCAGCGACGGCGACGGCCCGAACTTCGCCGCCAAGAACCCGCCGCTCTACTACGTCTACGAGGCCGTCGCCTACCGCCTCAGCCCCGGCACGTCGCTGTTCGCGCGCCTGCTCGCGACGCGGCTCGCGAGCGTGCTGCTGCTGGTCGCGACCGTCGCGCTGACGTGGGCGGCGGTCGCCGAGCTGACGCGGCGCACGTGGGCGCGCGTGCTGGCGACCGGCGTCGTCGCGCTGCAGCCGCAGCTGTCCTTCATCGGCGCGATCGTCAACCCGGACATCCTGCTGGTGGCGCTGTCGACGGCGTTCGTCGCGCTGTCGATCCGCACGCTCGCGCGCGGCCGGACGGTGCGGCGCGTCGTCGGGCTGTGCGCGCTCGCCGCGCTCGCGGCGCTGACGCACGGCCGCGGGCTCGCGCTGCTGCCGCCGCTCGTCGTCGTGCTGGCGCTCAGCTGGTGGCGCGAGCGGCCGCCGGCGCGGGTGCTCGCGCGCTGGCTCGCGGCCGGCGTCGCGCTCGTCGCGGCGCTCGCCGTCGTGCTGCTCGCGGGCGGCCGCTCGCTCTACGGCGGCCAGCTCGCGGCGTTCCAGGACAGCGGCTTCGACCTGCGCCAGTTCGCCTCCTACCTGTGGCAGTTCTACCTTCCGCCGCTGCCGACGATGCAGCCGCGGATCGGGCCGGCGTACGGCTTCCGGCAGGTCTTCGTCGAGACCTTCTACGGCACCTTCGGCTCGCTCGACGTCCACCTCCCGGCGCGCGTGTACGCGCTGCTGCAGGTCGCGTCGGTGCTCGGCCTCGTCGCGCTCTACACGGCAGTGGTCGTGCGCTGGCGCGAGCTGCGCGCGCGCGGGCGCGTCGCGCTCGGGCTCGCCGCGACCGCCCTCTCGGGGATCGTGTTCCTCCACGTCGCCTCCTACCTGGCGCTGCTCGACGGACCCGACCCGGTGATCGTCGGCCGCTACCTGCTGCCGCTGATCTCGCTGTTCGCGCTCGCGCTGACGTTCGTCGCCACCTCGCTGCCGCGGCGGCTCGGGCCGCTGTTCGCCGCCGTCGTGCTGGGCGCCGGCGTGCTGCTGCAGCTCACCGGCCTCGGCCTGACCGTCGCCCGCTTCTATGGCTGAGCGCTTCGACCGCCACCGCGCTGCGCTCGCCGCGGGCCTGCTGCTCGCGGTCGTGCTGGTCGTGGCCGCGATCTGGTTCGTGCCGTGGCTCACGCGCGCCGGCGAGGCGACGAGCAGCACGCCGGTGCGCACGGAGCTGCTCGCGCCGCACGCGATCGTCCTGCGCGCCGGCCAGCGCGCCTGCGTCGCGAGCGTGCCGTTCGAGCCGCGCGGCCGCGTCGCGCAGGTCACGATCGCGCGCGCGGCGCGCGTGCCGACGCGGCTGGCGCTGGAGACGAGCGCCGGCGGCGGCTACCGCGCGAGCGCGCTCGCGCGCGTGCCGGCGCGCTACGCGGGGACGCTCGACGTCCCGTTCGCGCCGCCGCCGCGCAGCACGATCGGGACCCTCTGCGTGCGCAACCCGGGGCCGCGCACGGTCGCGCTCGCCGGCACGGTCCACCCGTGGGCGATCGTGCGGCCGCGCATGACGCTCGACGCGCAGCCGGTCGCGGAGGCGTTCACGCTCACGCTGCACGAGGCGAGCCGCCGCTCGTTGCTCGCGCGCGTCCCGCAGCTCGTCGACCGCGCGACCGCGCTCGGCGCGGCCGGGCCGTGGCTGCTGTGGCTGCTGATCGCGCTGCTGGTCGTCGGCCTCCCGGCGGCCGTGACGGCGGCGCTGTGGCTCGCGCTGCGGGCGCCTACGCCTTCCACAGCCGCCGGTGCAGCGCCGCCTCAAGCGACGCCGGGAGCGGGCGCGGGCCCCAGAAGCGGCGGTACAGCGCCCGCGTGAGCGGGCCGTCGCCGGCCTCGCGCGCCAGCTCGGCGTCGCGCGCGTAGAGCTGTGCGTGCTTCGCGCGCAGGCGCCGGAACGTGGCGCGGTAGGCGGCGCGGTCCTGCTCCTGCTTGGAGCCGGCGTCGTGGCGGCGGTACTCGAGCGTGACCGCGTCGACCTGGCGGCCGCGCCAGCCGTGCGCGAGCGCGTTGAGCCACAGCTCCCAGTCCTCGTAGCAGCCGAACGCCTCGTCGAAGCCGCCGGTGTCGCGCGCGAGCTGCGTGCGCAGCAGCGCGGTGAGGCCGATCGTGTGGCGGTAGAGCAGCTTGAACGGGTCGTACGGCGGCATCCGCATCTCGCCCTGCCACGCGCCGAAGAAGCGCACCGTGCCGTAGGCGAAGCCGAGCGACGGCTCGCGCTCGAGCGGCGCGCGCATCGCCTGCAGCGCCCCGTCCGCGAGGCGGTCGTCGGCGTCGAGCAGCAGCGCGTACGGCGTCGCGACGCGCGCGAGCCCGGCGTTGCGCGCCGCGCACACGCCGCGGTTGTCCTGGCGCACCACCTCGACCTCGGCCGGCAGCGCGTCGAGCGCGGCGTGCGTGGCGGGGTCGGTCGAGCCGTCGTCGACGACCAGCACGCGCGGCGGCCCGCCGGCCTGCGCCAGCGCGCTCGCGACCGCCTCGCCGACGTAGGCGCCGTAGTTGAAGCAGGCGACGACGACCGTGACGTCGTCGTTCATGACGCCGCGGGCTGGGCGACCGCCGCCGGGCGGTCCGCGAGCGCCTCGACGGCGTCGAGGATGCGGCGGCAGTGCGCCGACCACGCGTAGGTGCGCTCGGCCTCCGCGAGCGCGGCCGCGGCGAGCCGCTCGCGCAGCGGCGCGTCGCCGAGCAGCCGCACGACGCCGGCCGCGGCCGCGTCGGGGTCGGCCGGCGCGACCAGCAGGCCGGTGCGGCCGTCCTCCAGCACCTCGCCGATCTGGTCGAGGTCGCTCGCGACGATCGGGCGCTGCAGGCCCATGTACTCGAACAGCTTCGTCGGCGAGCCGAAGAAGCGCGTGCCGTCGGGGTTGGGCACGTGCGGCGAGACGAACGCGTCGCACGCCGCGAGCCGGCGGACGGCCTGCTCGTGCGGCAGCGCGCCGGTCAGCTCGACGACGTCGCCGAGCCCGCGCTCGCGCAGCTCCTGCGCGACCTCGGCGTGCAGCGGCCCGTTGCCGACGAGCTGCCAGCGCGCGTCCGGACGCTCGCGCTGCACGGCGTCGATCAGCGCCGGCAGGACCTTGACGCCGTGCCACAGGCCGAACGTGCCGATGAAGCCGATCGTCGGCGCCTCCGGCAGGCCCAGCTCCACGCGCCACTCGGCCGGTGGGCGCGCGCGCAGCGGCGCGAGCGCGTCGACGTCCACGCCGTTGGGGTTCACCAGCACGCGCTCGGCCGGGATCCCCTCCTCGACGAGCTGGTCGCGCAGCACCTCGGAGACGACGACCACGAGCGTCGCGTCGATCAGGTTGCGCCGCTCGAGCGCCGCCAGCGTTCTGACGAGCGGCACGCGCCCGCCGCCCCAGTGGCGCTCGGTCCAGATCTCCGAGCCGTTGAACTCGAGGATCAGCGGCACGCCGAGCCGGCGCGCGAGCGTGAGGCCGGCGTGCGAGCCGAGCGCGTAGCGCTGGTAGACGGCGTCGGCGGGGCGGCCGGCCGCCGCCGCGACGACGTCGTCGGCGTAGTCGAACAGCGTCAGCCAGTGCACGAGCTGGTAGAGCCACCGCGCCGGGACCGGCGTGCAGGGCACCGCCTCGGTGCCGGCCGGGCGCTCCGGCGCGTACACGTGCACGTCCGCGCCCTCCGCGGCGAGGCCGTTGACGACGCCGGCGGTGTGCGTCGCCGCCCCGCCGACGTGCAGCCCCATCCAGCGCAGCGACGGCTCCGTGCGCAGGTAGGTGACGCGCTGCGGCCGGCCGCTCGGCGCCGGCAGCTCGAACGGCTCCGCGCCGACGCGCGCCGCCCGGCGCGCGAGCAGCGCGCTGCGCGCCAGCTCGCGCGGCATCGCGGTCGCGAAGTCGGCGCTCGCGCGCGCGAGGAAGGCGCCGCGGCCGCTGCTGCTCGCGCCGTCCGGCCGCGCCAGCTCGAAGCGGCGCGCGCGCGCGAGCGCCGCGAGCCCCTCGCCGCCGGCCTGCACGCCGCTGAGCGCGCGCTCGTCGCGCAGCACCCGCACCTCGTCCCAGCGGCGGCCGGCGAGCAGCCGCACGAGCTGGCCCGGCTGACGGCCGAGGCCGGCGAGCTGGTCGAGCGTGACGACGTGGTCGTCGGGCGCGTGCGCGTCCGGCGGCGGACTGAACCGCAGGTCGATCACCAGACGCATGCGCGTGGAACTATACGGCGACGTGCCGCGGCTCCTGCTCGTCACCCATCGCTCGATCGACCAGGACGGCGGCCCCTCGGCGCGCTGGAGATCGCTCGCGCGGCGCCTGCCCGAGCTGGGCTGGGAGGTCGACGTCGTGTGCGCGCCGGTGCGCGCGAGCGCGGTCGAGTTCGGCGCGCGGCCGGAGGCGCTGCGCCGCGCGGCGCTGCGCGCGCGCGTGATGGCGCGCGTCGGCGCGGTGAGCGACCCCGTGTTCGCGCTCGCCGGCGTGCGGCCGGAGGCGATGCCGCTGTCGATGGCGTGGGTCGCGCGCGGCGCGCGCGACGTGCGCCGCCGCCTCGCCGCCGGCGGCTACGACGCGCTGCTCGCGACCGGGCCACCGATGGTCGCGCTGCTGGCGGCGCGGCTCGCCGCCGGCAGCGGCGCCGGCGCGCCGCCGCTCGTCGTCGAGCTGCGCGACCTGTGGGCCGGCAGCCCGGCGTTCGACCGCGGCGGACCGCTGCTCGGCGCGCTCGAGCGCTGGGCGTTCGCGCGCGCCCGCGCGGTCGTCGCGTGCACGCCGGAGGCGGCCGACGACCTGCGCGCCCGCCACCCGCATGCCGCCGAGCGCGTCGTCGTCGTGCCGAACGGGTTCGAGCCGGAGCTGCTCGCGCGCCGGCCCGCGCCGCGCCCGCCGGCCGACCCGCTGACGCTGCTGCACTCGGGCACGATCTCGCCCGACCGGCCGCTCGGCCCGCTGCTGACGGCGCTCGCGCGCGCGGAGCTGCGCGACCGCGTCCGGCTCGTGCTGCACGGCCACCTCGCGCCGGCGGCGCAGGCGGAGCTGGCGGCGGCGGACGGCCGTGTGGCGGTCGAGCTGCTGCCGCCGAGCCCGTGGGCGCAGGCGGTCGAGCGGATCGCCGCGGCCGACGCGGCGCTCGTCACGCAGGCGCGCGGCGCGGGCGACGCGACCGCGGTCGCCAGCAAGGTCTACGAGTACCTCGCGCTCGGCCGGCCGGTGCTGGCGCTGACGGACGGCGGCGCGACCGAGGCGCTGCTGCGCCGGCTCGGCGCCGACGCGCTGTGCGCGCGGCTCGACGACCCGGACGGGATCGCGCGCGCGCTGGCGCGCCTGACGGCCGGCGAGCTGCCGGCGCCGCTGCCGCCGGAGGCGCTCGCGCCGTACGACCGCGCGCAGATCGCCGCGCAGGTGGCCGCGCTGCTCGACCGCGTTGCCGGCCGCGCCCCGCGCTAGCCGAGCGCCGAGACGGCGCCCGCGCCGAGCGGCACGCGCTCCAGCACGTCGGCGATCCGCTCGGCGGCGCGCCCGTCCCACAGCGGCGGGATGCGGGCGGCGCGCGTGCGCGTCTGCTCGATCAGCTCGGGCACCTCGTCGATGCGCGCGGGGTCGAGCCCCAGCAGCGTGTTCGTCCCCAGCTCGATCGTGACCGGCCGCTCCGTGCTGTCGCGCAGTGTCAGGCAGGGGACGCCGAGGAACGTCGTCTCCTCCTGGATGCCGCCGGAGTCGGTCAGCACGCCCGCGGCGTCCGCCACGAGCGAGAGGAAGTCGACGTAGCCGAGCGGCTCGACGATCCGCAGCCGCTCGCCGCTCTCGACGTCGACGCCGAGCGACGCGAGCCGGGCGCGCGTGCGCGGGTGGGCGGGGAAGACGACCGTGAGCTGCTCGGCGACGGCGGCGAGCCGCTCGATCGCGTCTGCCAGCAGCGGGCCATCGACGAGCGCCGGTCGGTGCAGCGTGACGACGACGTAGCCGCCCGGCTCCAGCCCGTTCGCCGCCGCGACGCCGGCCGCCTCGATCCGCTCGCGCATCGCGACGAGCGTGTCGATCATCGTGTTGCCGACGTCGTGGATCGCGTCCGCGTCGGCGCCCTCGCGCAGCAGGTGGTCGCGCGCCTCCGGCGAGTGGATGAACAGCAGGTCGGAGATCGAGTCGGCGACGACGCGGTTGATCTCCTCCGGCATCGTGCGGTCGAACGAGCGCAGCCCCGCCTCGACGTGGCCGACCGCGATCCCGAGCTTCGAGGCGACGAGCGCCGCCGCGAGCGTCGAGTTGACGTCGCCGGGCACCAGCACGAGGTCGGGCTCGGCGTCGAGCAGCACCGGCTCGAGCCGCTCCATCACGCGCGCCGTCTGCACGGCGTGCGTGCCGGAGCCGACGTCGAGCCGCACGTCCGGCTCGCCGACACCCAGCTCCGCGAAGAAGATCTCCGACATGACCGCGTCGTAGTGCTGGCCGGTGTGCACCAGCATGTGCTCGAACGCGTCGGGGCGGCGCGCCAGCTCGGCGGCGATCGGCGCCATCTTCATGAAGTTCGGCCGCGTGCCGACGACCGACAGGATCTTGCGCCGACTCATGAGGGCGCGATGATAAGGGACGTCCTCCCGGCCGACGTTCGCGCGGAGGCGGGCGCTAGGGTGCCTGGCCGTGAAGCAAGTCGTCCTGCGTAGCGGCCAGCCCCACGTGGCCGACATCCCCGCCCCCAGCCCCGCCCCCGGGCGCGTGCTGGTGGCGAACGCCGCGTCCGTGATTTCGAGCGGCACCGAGCGCTCGTCGCTCTCGACCAGCGGCGGCTCGCTGCCGATGCGCGCGATCCGCAACCCGGACCTCGTGCGGCTGACGCTCACACACGCGCGCGAGCACGGCATCCGCGAGACGGTCGAGCTGGTGCGCGGCGCCGTCTCGGACGACACCGTGCTGGGCTACTCGAGCGCCGGCGTCGTGCTGGACACGGGCGGGATCGCCGACTTCCGCGTCGGCCAGGCGGTCGCGTGCGCGGGCGCGGGCAACGCGAACCACGCGGAGGTCGTCTCGGTGCCCGGCAACCTCGTCGCGCCGGTGCCGGACGGCGTCTCGCTTCGCGACGCCGCCTTCACGACGCTCGGCGCGATCGCGATGCAGGGCGTGCGCCGCGCGGAGCCGTCGCTCGGCGAGCGCGTCGTCGTCGTCGGGCTCGGCCTGCTGGGGCTGCTGACCGTGCAGATCCTGCGCGCCGCCGGCTGCCAGGTGGTCGGGATCGAGCCGGTCGCGCGGCGTCGCGAGCTGGCGCTCGAGCTGGGCGCCGAGCTGGCGCTGGAGCCGGACGCCGCGAAGGAGGCGGTCGCCGCGTGGAGCGGCGGGGTCGGCGCCGACGCGGTCGTGATCGCCGCCTCGACCGGCAGCGACGCGGTCCTCAACGACGCGATCGCGATGGTGCGGCGCAAGGGCCGCGTCGTGCCGGTCGGCGACGTCGGCTTCGGGATCGAGCGCGGGCCGCTGTACGTGCGCGAGGCCGACGTGCTGATCTCGACCTCGTACGGGCCGGGCCGCTACGACCCCGTCTACGAGGAGGGCGGCGTCGACTACCCGATCGCGTACGTGCGCTGGACCGAGAACCGCAACATGGAGGAGTTCCTGCGGCTGCTCTCCACCGGCCAGGTGCGCGTCGACCCGCTCGTCGACCTCGAGCTGCCGGCCGCGCGCGCGGGCGAGGCGTACGCCGCGCTGAGCGGGTCCCCGCCGCCGCTGGCCGCGGTCCTCACCTACGACACCGCCGCGCTGCGCGAGCCGCCGGCCGGCGAGGTCGTGCGCGTCTCCGGCCGGCGCGGCGACGCGAAGGGGGCCGGCGCCGTCGGCGTCGCGCTCGTCGGCGCGGGCAGCTTCGTGCGCGGGATGCACCTGCCGAACCTGAAGGGCGACCCGCGCGCGCGGATCGTCGCCGTCGCGTCGCGCAGAGGCACGACCGCGAGCGACGTCGTGCGCGCCGTCGGCGGCGGCGACGCGCTGACCGACTGGCGCCCGCTGCTGGAGCGCGACGACGTCGAGCTCGTGCTGATCGGGACGCGCCACGACACGCACGCCGAGATCGCCGCGGCGGCGCTGCGCGCCGGCAAGGCGGTGTTCGCCGAGAAGCCGCTCGGGCTCACGCGCGAGCAGATCGACGATGTGTGGGCGGCGGGCCGCGACAACGACCGCCTCGCGATCGGCTTCAACCGCCCGTTCGCGGAGCTGTCCCGCACGCTCGAGCGCGAGCTGCGCGCCGCCTCCGGGCCGATCCAGGCGGTCTACCGCGTCAACGCGCCGCTGCCGCACGACCACTGGCTCAACGACCCCAGACAGGGCGGCGGGCGCATCCTCGGCGAGGCCTGCCACATGCTCGACTACGTCACCTGGCTGTGCGGCACGCCGACGGCGGTGCACGCCGCCGCGACGCCGGCGCCGGCGGACGTCGCCGCGGTCCAGAGCGCCTCGATCACGGTCACCTACGCGGACGGCTCGATCGCGACCGTGCACTACTCCGGCCTCGGCGCCGCGTCGCTGCCGAAGGAGCGCGTCGAGGTGCTGCGCGGCGGGCGCGCGTGGGTGCTCGACGACTTCCGCACGCTGACGAGCCACGGCCCCGACGGCGAGCGCACGACGGAGGCCAAGCGCCAGGACAAGGGCCACGCCGAGCTGCTGTCGGGCGTGCTGGCGGCGTGCCGTGGCGAGCAGCCGTTCACGCCCGGGCTGACGGCGGCGTACGTCGCGCAGGAGCTGGCGCTGGCGGCGCTGGCGTCGATCGCCTCCGGCGGCGTCGTCGCCGTCGCCGGACCGCCCGCATGAGCGTGCGCCGGGTCGCCGGCGCGGTCCTCGTCCTGCTCGCGCTCACCGCGAGCCCCGCCTGCGCGGGCGCCGGCGCGACCTACCGCGACGACGGCGCCGTGCGCGCCGCGCTGCAGCAGGTGCCGGGCGTGAAGGCGGCGCTCGCGGCCGGCCAGCCGCGCCGCGCCGCCGTGCTCGTGAACCGCTGGCTGGCACCGCAGATCCCGGCCGCCGCGACCGGCGCCGACGTGCTGCCGACGTACGGGCGCAGCGCGCACGAGCTGCTCGACGCGTTCGCCGCCCGCAGCGGCGGCGTCTTCTGCGACGGCGCCGCCGACACGCTCGTGGCGGCGCTGGGGCTGCTCGGCGTCGAGGCGTTCCGCTTCGACTTCGGGCACGTGGCGGACGGCCTCACGCACACGACCGTCGTCGTCCCCTCCGGCGGGCGCTACTGGATCGTCGACCCGACGTTCGTGCTCGACCTCAACGGCGCCGACGGCCACCCGCTCGACCTCGTCGCCGCCTGGCAGGCGACGGCGGACGGGATCCGCAACGCGGTGACGCTGCGCACCGGCGACCTGTCCGCGCGCGCGGAGGTCGGCGTGGACGACCCGAGAGCCGTCTGCGCGGACGCGCCCGCCCGCTGGACGATGTGCGCGCTGGGCACGTACCTGCAGGCGTTCGGACCGGCGCTGCAGCAGGCCGGCTACCCGACCGGCGAGCGCGGCCTGCTGCTGCTGTCGCTGCGCGGCGACCTGTTCAGCCCCGGCACCTACGGCGTGCCGGCGGAGCTGCTCGCGCAGCGCGCGGCGGTGGCGCCCGAGCCGCGCCCCGTGCGCGTGACCGCGACACGGCGCGCCGGCGCGAGCGTCACCGTCGGCGTGCGCGACCTGCGCGCCTACGCGACCTCCGCGATCGTCACGCTGCGCGACGGCGCCGTCGTGCGGCGCCGCGCCGTGGTCGTCCCGGCCTCCGGCACGGCGAGCGTCACGTTTCCGAGCGCCCGCCGCCCCGGCCGCCTGCGCGCGAGCGTCGCGCTGGCGCGCTACGACGGCTGACGCGTCAGCCGCGCTCGGCCGCGACGAAGAAGCCCGAGGCGAGCGCGGGGAAGCGCGAGCCGAAGCGGCAGTTCAGTGCCATCAGCGGCCCGACGCCGGTGATCAGGAGGTTGCTGAACGGACCCGCGGCCAGCACGGAGCCGGTGCGGTCCGTCACACGGAAGCCGGCGTCCTCGATCCGCCGTGCGATCGAGCGAAGCGTGAAGCGCTGCAGGTGCGGCGACGTGTCGACCGCCGACGGATGGACCGCATCGACGTACTCGCCGAACAGCCGGCGTTTGAGCAGCCGCACGACGACGTCGATCCGCAGGCGCTCGACAAGCGCCCCGACCCGCGCACGGAACCAGACGGCGCTTTCCAGCTCGAACCAGCCGTAGCCGTTCGGCACCGTCAGCAGCAGACGCCCCCCGGGCACGAGGCGCTCGTGGATGAGCGCAAGCAGGTCGGCGGCCTGCGCGTCCGTCTGATGCTCGAGCACCTCCGAGAGGATCACGACGTCGAAGCGCTCGTCGATCTCGCGCAGGTCGATCGCGGCGAGGCGCTCGGCGTCCAAGCCGGCCGCGCGCGCGACCTCGCGTCCGTAGACGATGCCACGCGCGTCGAGATCGGTGCCGCGCACGTCATGGCCGCCGGCGATCAACGGCATCGTGATCATGTAGCCGGTCCCGCACCCGACCTCGAGGATGCGGTCGCCCGGACGCAGGCGCCGCTCGATCCAGCGCAGCCGCTTGACGCTCCCGTACGTGTTCTCCCGCGGGCCGACGAACGCGGGCACTGCGCCCGCGGCAGGGCCTCCGGCGACGATCCGCTCGGCGCTCATGACGTCGCGGGCGTCCTCGACAGCGCCGTGCGCACCATCTGCGCCGTCTCCCCGAAGCGCGGCCGCAGCGCGCCGACGCCGCCCGTCTCGCGCGCGAACATCGCCACATGCATCACGTAGAGCGCGCCGTAGGCGACGCTCGACGCGATCGCCGCGACGGCCGTTCCGTGCGAGCGCAGGAACGCGAGGTTGATCGCGATGTCGATCGCCAGCGCGACGAACCACACGAGCATCGCCTCGAGCGGGAAGCCGCGACCGGCGAAGTGATGGGAGAGGATCGTGACCATCCCGAGGCAGTAGATGCCGGGCAGCAGCCAGAGGAAGAGCGACGCGGCCTCGCCGAACCCCGGGCCGTAGAGCACGTTGATCACCACCTCGGCGAACGGTATCGAGATCAGGCAGAGCAGCCCGAACAGCAGGCCGACGGCGCGGAACACCTCGGCGCTCGTGTCCGTCGCCCCGCCGCGCGCGACGCGCGGGAACAGGTTCACGCCGATCGCCACCGGGATCATCCCCATGCCGTCGGCGAGGGCGACCGCGGCGGTGTAGCGGCCGGCCTCCGCAGCTCCCAGCATCCCGTTGACGAGCAGCATGTCGATGCGGACGACGAGGTACGCGGCCAGCGTGGCGACGTAGATGCGGAAGCTGTACGCCATCATCCTGCGCGCCAGCGGAAGATCGGGTCGGGCTCCGTGGCGCAGCTCCGGAGCGAGCAGGACCACGAACGTGAGCGCCATCGCGACCTGCTGGACGACCAGCACGGCGAGGGCGCCGAGCACGCCCATATCAAGGACCGCGAAGCCCGCCACGAGCGCGACGACGGCCAGCACGCCCCACGTCGCCTCCGTCACGTTGTACGCGAGCATCCGGCCCTGTCCCAGCAGGACGCTCTGCAGGAAGCCGGATGCGAGCGCCGCCGGGATCGCCGAGAAGCCGACGGCGGCCTGCGCCCAGGTGACGCCTGCGAGCACGCCGGGGAAGAGGCCGCGTATCGCGAGGCCGACGCCGATGAACAGGACGCCCAGCGCGAGCGCCCCCGCGATCGAGTTCCACACGATCCGGCCGACGTGCGCCGGGTCGCGCGCCACGAAGTACGGGTTCGCGCTCGTGATGCCGAACGTGCCCACCTGCACGAGCAGCAGCGTCATGTTGAACGCGACCGCGAGCGTTCCGCGGCCCGACGCGCCGAGCCCGCGCGCCAGCACGACGCTCGTCACGAGCCCGAGCACGAGCGCGAGCCCCTTGGTCGCGACCATCAGGAAGACGTCGGTGCGAAGGCGTCCGAACGTCGCCGGGGCGTCGGCGGATTCGCGCGCACGAGGGCTGCTCACCGGCCACATGCTGGCAGAGGCTCGGGCCACGAAGCGCGCGGCCCTCAGCCGACGAGCGCCGGCTGCGGCGCGCGACGGCGGACCGCCACGCGCTCGAGCGCGAGGTCCGCGCCGAGCGCCGCGAGGCTCATCCACACGAACGAGGCGGGCAGCAGGTAGCGCGCCTCGAGGTGCAGGAACAGATAGGGGAGCGTGGTCGCGAGCGGGACGGCGAGCAGCAGCAGGTGGCGGCGCCACCAGCGCCGCCGCGTGACGAGCGCGGTCGCGAGCCCGGCGAGCAGCAGCAGCGGCTCCCAGATCGACGCGAGCACCACCCGCAGCGCGTCCCACGGCTCCGCGAACGGCCACGTCAACACACTCCGCCCGGTGCGGTCGGCGTACGCGAACGGCGCCTCCGCGGCGCCGGCCCACTCGAAGTTGCGCAGCGCGACGGTCGAGAAGACGGCGCGTCGCGCCATGACCTTGGCGTAGAAGAGCGGGTGCGCGCGGATCAGCCGCACCGCCTTGTCCTGCAGGTAGCGGTCGTACGCCGGCGTGCCGTACTCCAGGTCCGGCCGCAGCGCGTGCACCTGGCGCGCGGTGACGCCGTCGTTCAGCACGGCGCCGTATCCGTTCGACAGCTCGCCCATCCCCTCCCACAGCGCCTGCCCGACGCCGATGCGGGTCGGGATCGCTTGGTGGAACTCGACCGCGTTGCGGATCGTCCACGGCGCCATCAGCAGCAGCGCCACGCCGAACGGGACGAGGCCCGACAGCAGCGCGCGGCGGCGCCCCGCGAACGGGATCGCGCACAGCGCGAAGACGAGCGGCACGAGCATCACCGTCGGGCGGAAGTAGAGGCCGGCGCCGACGCACAGCCCGGCGGCCAGCCGCCAGCGCAGCGGCCGCTCGGCGTCCAGCGCCTTCACGAGCGCGGCCGTCGTCAGCAGCGTGAAGTCGGCCGCCCACAGGTCCGTGTTCGGGACATGCGCCATCCACGCGAGCGGCAGGAAGGTCGTGTAGACGCCTGCGGCGACCAGCGCGGCGCGCCGGCGCCGGTAGAGCCGCAGCACGAGCCAGAAGACGACGAGCACCAGCAGGCTGTCGGCGATCGCCTGCAGCACCTGCACGTAGACGTAGCGCTCGTCGCCGGTCACGCGCCACAGGCCCGCCAGCAGCAGCGCCTCGCCCGGCATCTCCAGCACCTCCGGGCGCAGCCGCGGCAGCGTGCCGGCAGGCACGCGCACGTCCGCCGGGTCGGCGAGCTGGCGGCGCTCCGTCGTCGCGCGCTGCACGGCGCGCGCCCACGCCCCCGTGTCCTCCTCGAACCAGCGCCCGTGCGCGACGATCTGGTGGGCCATGTTGCCGTTGCCGCCCGACAGGCCGGCCAGCTCGTACGGATGCGGGTCGCCGACGAGGAAGGCGACGCGGATCGCCAACGCGATCGCGACAAGCGCAACCAGCCATGGCCGCGCGGACGACTGTCCCGACGAGGCACGCACCCGGGGCGCACCTTATTTCGGTGTCGCTCGAACGCAAGTCGGCGGCCGCTGCGCAGTCCGATCTCTAACCTTCCGCGCTCATGTGCGGCATCTGCGGCATCCTCGGCACGTCAGAGCACTTCGCGACCGACGAAGCGACCGTCACGGCGATGCGCGACACGATGGTGCATCGCGGCCCCGACGACGGCGGCACCTGGAGCGACCCGGCGCAGCACGTCGCGCTCGGCCACCGGCGGCTGTCGATCGTCGACCTGTCGGCCTGCGGCCACCAGCCGATGTGCAACGAGGACGGCACGATCTGGATCGCCTTCAACGGCGAGATCTACAACCACCCGCGACTGCGCCCGGAGCTGGAGGCGCGCGGCCACGTCTACCGCTCCAGAAGCGACACCGAGACGATCCTCCACCTCTACGAGGAGGAGGGGCCGGACTGCGTGCGCCGGCTCGAGGGGATGTTCGCGTTCGCGATCTGGGACGGACGACGCCGCGAGCTGCTGCTCGCGCGCGACCGCCTCGGCGTCAAGCCGCTCTACTACGCGCAAACCCCCGGCGGCCTCGTCTTCGGCTCGGAGATCAAGGCGCTGCTGCAGCACCCCGCGATCACGCCGGACCTCGACGAGGAGGCGTTCTTCCACTACCTCACGTTCGTCTGCACGCCCGCGCCGCTGACGATGTTCAGAGGGATCAGGAAGCTCGCGCCGGCGGAGTGGATGCTCGTGCGGCCGGACGGCACGACGCGCCGCGAGACGTACTGGAGCCCGATGTCCTCCGCCGCGCGCGACGAGGTGGCGGGCATGAGCGAGCCGGAGATGGAGGCGCGCGTGATCGAGCTGCTGCGCGCCTCGATCGACAAGCGCATGATGTCCGACGTGCCGTTCGGCGTCTTCCTGTCCGGCGGCGTCGACTCCTCGACCAACGTCGCGCTGATGGCCGAGCTGATGGACGAGCCGGTGCGCACGTTCTCGGTCGGCTTCAAGGAGCACGAGCGCTACAACGAGCTGGAGTACGCGCGGCAGATCGCCACCAAGTTCGGCACCGACCACCACGAGGTGCTGATCGACTGGGACGACCTGAGCGAGTTCCTGCCGGAGATGATCCACCACCAGGACGAGCCGATCGCCGACTGGGTGTGCGTCCCGCTGCACTACGTCTCGCGGCTCGCGCGCGAGCAGGACACGATCGTCGTGCAGATCGGCGAGGGCTCGGACGAGCTGTTCCACGGCTACCAGAACTACGTCGACGCGGTCGCCCGCCGGCGGCGCTACTGGGAGCCGTTCCAGCGCGTGCCGCGCCCGCTGCGGCTGGCCGCCGGGACGGCCGCCACGCGCCTCACGCGCCGGGTCGGGCGCGGCATCCCGCACGCCGCCTACCTCGACGACGCGGCGCGCGGGCGGCTGCCGTTCTGGGGCGGCGCGATCGCCTACCAGGGCGACCTGAAGCAGCAGATCCTCACGAACGGCCGCGTCCACCCCGACTCCTACGAGATCGTGCAGCGGCTGTGGGACGAGGCGGAGCGCGACGCCCCCGGCGCCGACCTGCTGCAGAAGATGACCTACCTGGAGCTGAAGCAGCGGCTCGCCGAGCTGCTGCTGATGCGCGTCGACAAGATGACGATGGCGACGTCGGTCGAGGCGCGCGAGCCGTTCCTCGACCACGCGCTCGTCGAGTTCGCGATGGCGCTGCCGCCGCACATGAAGGTGCGCGACGGCGTCGGCAAGCACGTGCTCAAGCGCGCCGTCGACGGGCTGATCCCGCACGAGCTGGTCTACCGCAGAAAGCAGGGCTTCGGCGCGCCCGTCAGCGAGTGGTTCCGCGGCGAGCTGGGCGAGCGCGCGCAGCACGCGATCCGCTCCTCGTCGCTGGCCGAGCGCGGGCTGCTCGACTACGCGCGGATCGACGAGCTGTGGGCCGCGCACCGCTCCGGCAGACAGGAGTGGAGCTTCCAGCTCTGGAACCTCTACAACGTGAGCGCCTGGCACGACTACTGGGTCGCCGGCCGGGCGCTCGCCTAGCCTCGCGGGCGTGCTCGCGCGGCTGCACGCGGCGCTGGAAGCGTGGCGCCGGCTCGGCCCGCGGCGCTTCGCGGCGACGCTCGCCGGCCTCGCGCTCGCGCGCGTGCGCATGCCGCTGCGGCGCGCGCGCCTGCGCGTCGCGCCGTTGAAGGCCGGCCCGCGCGAGGTGGCGCGCGCGCTCGGCGGCGCGACGCCGGTCGCGGCATTGCGCGGCAGCGCGCTGGCGGCGCTGCCGACGGTCGCGCGCTGGGAGGAGGAGCTGGAGCGGCTCGACGACGCGCAGCGCGCCGAGCTGCTCGCGCGCGCCGAGCGGGTGCTGCGCCACGAGTTCGACCTGCTCGGCTCGGGCCCGGCGCCGCTCGGCCCGGCGATCCCCTGGCACATGGACTTCAAGGCCGGCCGCACGTGGCCGCTCGATCACATCTCGCGGATCGTCGTCTCCTACCCCGACGGCTCCGACATCAAGGTCCCGTGGGAGCTGTCGCGCTTCCAGCACCTGCCGCTGCTGGCGGCGGCGCACCGGCTGACCGGCGAGCGGCGCTGGCTCGACGAGCTGGGCGCGCAGCTCGACGACTGGATCGCGCGCAACCCGGTCGAGCACGGGCCGAACTGGCAGTGCACGATGGACGTCGCGATCCGCGCCGCCAACTGGGTCGCGGCGCTCGCGCTGTGCGCCGAGGCCGCCGCGCGCGAGCCGTGGCTCGAGCGCGCGCTCGCGAGCCTGCTGCTGCACGGCCGCTTCATCCGCTCGCACCTCGAGTGGGGCGACGTGCGCGGCAACCACTACCTGTCCGACGTCGTCGGCCTGCTGCCCGTCGCGGCGCTGTTCGCCGGCTCGGCGGAGGGCCGCGCGTGGGCCGACTGGGCGGTCGCCGAGCTGGAGGGCGAGCTGGCCCACCAGGTGCGCGAGGACGGCTGCGACCACGAGGCATCGATCCCCTATCACCGGCTCGTCTGCGAGCTGTTCGTGTGCGGCGCGCAGGCGGCCGACGCGCTCCGCCCCGGCCGCCTGAGCGACGCCTTCCGAACGCGCCTCGACCGCATGCTCGCGTTCGCCGCCGACGCGACGCGCCCGGACGGGCGCTCGCCGCAGGTCGGCGACGCCGACTCGGGGCGCTTCCTGCCGCTCGGCGACTACGGCGCCGGCGACCAGCGCGACCACGCGCACCTGTTCCGCCAGGCGCACCGGCCGACGCCGCGCCCCGCAGCGCACGCCGCCTACCCGCACGGCGGCTACTACGTGATGCGGCACGGCGACCTCTACGCGCTCGTGCGCTGCGGCGACGTCGGCCTGCACGGGATCGGCGCGCACGCGCACAACGACCAGCTGTCGTTCGAGCTGGCCTGCGGCGGGGACGCGCTCGTGCAGGACCCCGGCTCATTCCTCTACACGGCCTCCGCCGAGGAGCGCAACCGCTTCCGCTCGACCGCCTTCCACGCGACGCTGCAGATCGGCGGCGCCGAGCAGAGCCCGCTCGCCGGCGACTACCTGTTCGCGCTGCCCGACCGCGCGCGCGCCGAGGCGCTCGCGTGGGAGGCGGACGGCGCGCACGCACGCTTCGCCGGCCGCCACCACGGCTACGCGGCGCTCGACCCGCCGGCCGTGCACGAGCGCGAGCTGCGCTTCGACGGCGCGGCGCGCACGCTGACGCTCCTCGACACCGTGCGCAGCGCCGGCGCGCACGCGCTCGAGTGGACGTTCCCGCTCGCGCCGTGCGAGGCGAGCGGCGGCGAGGGGCGCGCGGAGGCGCTGTTCGCCGCACACCGCCTGACGATCGAGGCGCCGGGCCTCACGTTCGCGGTCGAGGACGGCTGGCAGTCGCCCGCCTACGGCGTGCGCGTCGCGGCCCCGTTCCTGCGCGCGCGCCGCACGAGCCGTCCCGGCGAGGACGTCACCGAGCTCGTGCTGCGCGTCGCAGCGCGCTGAGCACGGCGGCGCGATAGGCGTCCAGCAGCGGGCCGGCGCGTCGCGCGGCGGGCGCGTCGAGCAGCGGCGTGTCGAAGCGCGCGGTCATCAGCGCGACGAGCTCCGCGTCGCTCACGCGCCGCAGCGCCTGCACCCGCCGGCGCCAGCGCAGCAGCGCCGGCAGCCCGCGTGCGAGCGCCCACCACGCGCGCAGCTTCTCGCGCGCCCAGCCGCCACGCAGCGCGAGCGCGAGGACGGCCAGCTCGGTCGCCAGCAGCAGCGGCGCGAGCAGCAGCAGCGTGCCGGCGCCGTAGTTCGACAGCACCGTCCAGGCGCGGTTGCGCTCGAGCCAGAACCACTTGCCCGTCCCCTTCTCGAACGCGTAGTCGTGAACGACGGTTGCCTCCGGCACGAAGCGCACGCGCCAGCCGGCGAGGCGCGCGCGCCAGCAGACGTCGACGTCGTCGTGGTACATGAAGTAGCCCGGCTCGAAGCCGCCGAGCGCGGCGAACACGTCGGCGCGGATCATCAGCGCCGCGCCCGAGACGGCCAGCACGTCGCGCGGCGGCCCCTGCTCACGCGGCTGCTCGAAGCGGCCCGACCAGCACAAGCCGGTCAGGTGGACGGGGTTCTCGCCCGCGTTGACGCGCTCGCCGCCGGGCAGCAGCACCTGCGCGCCGACGACCGCGACGTCCGGCTCCTCCTCCGCCGCCGCGCGCAGGCGCGCCAGGCAGTCGGGGTCGGCCGGCGCGTCCGGGTTGAGGAACAGCAGCCAGCGGCCGCGCGCCTCGGCCGCGGCGCGGTTGCAGGCACGCACATAGCCGACGTTGCCCTCCGGCGCCAGCACGCGCACGCCCTCCGGCCACGCGACGTCGGACCCGTGCAGCTCCGCGCCGTTGTCGACGACGAGCAGCTCGAGCGGCGGCGCGCTCTGCTCCAGCAGCGTGCGCGCGGTCGCCGCCGCGGCGATCGGGTCGGCGTAGCTGACGACGATCGCGGAGACGTCGGCGGTCACGCCGCATACCGTAGTCGCCGTCTCCCCCGTTATCCTCCCGGCCGCGCGGGAGATAAGACGCAACCTTGGCGCGTCGCGCGCGTCTTACTGATCGTGGCGAACCGATCCACCCATCTCGCGGTCATCCCCGCGTACAACGAGAGCGCGACGATCGGTCGCGTGATCGAGCGCGTGGGCCGCGAACGGCCGGACTTCGACGTGCTGGTCGTCGACGACGGCTCGACCGACGACACCGGCGCGATCGCCCACCGCGCGGGCGCCGAGGTGCTGCGGCTGCCGTTCAACCTCGGGATCGGCGGCGCGGTCCAGGCCGGCTTCGTCTACGCGCTCGAGCACGACTACCGCTGCATGGCGCAGGTCGACGCCGACGGCCAGCACGACCCGGCCGAGCTGGCGACGCTGATGCGCGCGATGGACGAACACGAGACGGACGTCGTGTGCGGCTCGCGCTTCCTCAGCAGCGACATGAGCTACCCGGCGCCGATCAGCCGCCGCACGGGCATCCACATCTTCGCCTTCCTGCTGTCGCTGTTCGTGCGCCAGCGCATCACCGACCCGACGTCCGGCTTCCGCCTCTACGGGCGGCGCGGCATCGAGCTGTTCGCCCGCGACTACCCGCACGACTACCCGGAGGTCGAGGCGATCCTGATGCTGCACCACCACCGCCTGCGGATGTGCGAGGTGCCGGTGCAGATGTTCGAGCGCGACGGCGGCGCCTCGTCGATCACGTCCGGCAAGTCGGCCTACTACATGGTGAAGGTCCTGCTGGCGCTGTTCGTCGGCCTCGCGCGCCGCCGGCCGGTCGTCGAGGCCGGCGAGAGCGCCCCCGTGTTCGCGAGCCACGGCATCTGATGGATCGCATCCAGCTCGTCTCCACCGCCGCCGCCGTCCTGCTGCTGTTCGTGGTGCTGGAGATGGTGCGGCGACGCCGCCTGCTCGAGCGCTACGCGCTGCTGTGGCTGCTGGCCGCGACGGTCGTGCTGGCGCTCGCGGTGTGGCGCGGCGCGCTCGTCAAGCTCGCGCACGTGGTCGGCATCGTCGAACCGCCGAACGCGCTGTTCTTCATCGCGCTCGCGTTCATCCTGCTGCTGCTGCTGCACTTCTCCTCGGCGCTGTCGCGGCTGTCGGACCAGTCGAAGGTGCTGGCGCAGCGCGTGGCGCTGCTCGACACGCGCTTGAGAGCGCTCCAGGCGGCGACCGACGGGACCGACGAGGACGAGCCGATCGCGGTGACGCTCGGCGAGCTGGAGCAGACACGCTCGTGACGACGGCGGCCGCCACGGGCTCCCGCGGGAGCCGTCTCTACACTTCGCGCGCGTGATCGGGATCGTCGGCCTCGGCTACGTCGGACTTCCGCTCGCCGTCGCGTTCGCGGAGGCGGGCGAGGACGTCGTCGGCCTCGACCTCGACCCGCGCAAGGTCGAGGCCGTCCAGGCGCAGCGCTCGTACGTCGAGGACATCCCCTCCGAGCGGCTCGCCGCGGTCGGCGAGCGCGTCCGCGCCACGTCGCACTACCGCGACCTGGCGGAGGCGGAGGCGGTGCTGATCTGCGTGCCGACGCCGCTGACGGCGAACCGCGAACCGGACCTCGGCCCGCTCGTCGACTCCGCCCGCCGCCTGTCGAGCGTCCTGCGCAAGGGCCAGCTCGTGGTGCTGGAGTCGACGACCTATCCCGGCACGACGCGCGAGCAGCTCGTGCCGCTGCTGGAGGAGTCCGGCCTGGCGGCGGGGCGCGACTTCAACGTCGCCTTCTCGCCGGAGCGCGTCGACCCCGGCCGCACCGACTACACGCTGCGCACGACCCCGAAGGTCGTCGGCGGCCTCACGCAGGCGTGCGGCGACCGCGCCGTCGCGCTGTACGAGCGCGTCTGCGACCACGTGCGCCGCGTGCGCACGCCGGAGGCGGCGGAGATGGCGAAGCTGCTGGAGAACATCTTCCGCTCGGTCAACATCGCGCTCGTCAACGAGCTGGCGATCCTCGCCGACCGCATGAGGATCGACATCTGGGAGGTGATCGACGCGGCGGCGACCAAGCCCTACGGCTTCATGCGCTTCGAGCCCGGCCCCGGGATGGGCGGCCACTGCCTGCCGGTCGACCCCTTCTACCTGTCGTGGCGCGCGCGCGAGTTCGACCTCACGACCGAGTTCATCGAGCTGGCGGGCAAGGTCAACCAGCAGATGCCCTACCACTGCGTCGAGCGGATCGTGCGCGCGCTCAACGACGCCGGCAAGGCGGTCAGCACCGCGCGCGTCGTGCTGCTGGGCGTCAGCTACAAGGCCGGCGTCGGCGACGTGCGCGAGTCGCCGGCGCTGAAGATCGCCTCGCTGCTGCGCGACCTCGGCGCGACGGTCGCCTACCACGACGAGTTCGTGCCCGAGCTGACAAGCCACGACCTGCGCTCGGAGCCGTTCCCGGACGTGCTCGACGGCGCCGACCTGGCCGTCATCGTGACCGCCCACCCGGGGATCGACTGGGAGCGCGTCGCCCGCAGCGTGCCGACGCTCGTCGACCTGCGCGGCGTCACGCGCGGCATCGGCGCCGAGAGCGTGATCCGGCTGTAGCGCCAAGCGCGCAACCTTCGCGGGCTTCGCCCGTTCAAGAGCTGGAAAGGCTCCGCCGCGACCATGTCCACCACATCGTTCGAAGCCGTCGCCCCGGGGAGCGCCCTGCCGGCGATCGAGCAGGCGCCCGTCCTCGGCGTCCCGCTCGCGATCGTCGACTACGAGCTGACGCTCGACTGGATCGACGCGGCCGTGGCGCTCGGCGCGCGCGAGTACCTGTGCGTGGCCGCGGTCCACACGGTGATGGAATCGCGCGAGGACGCGGCGCTGCGCGAGGCGGTCGGCGGCGCCGCCTTCACGGTGCCCGACGGCCAGCCGCTCGCATGGGCGCTGCGCAAGCTCGGCCACGACATCGAGGGCCGCGTCTACGGGCCCGAGCTGATGGACCGCGCCTGCGCCCGCGCCGCGCGCAGCGGCCTGCGCTTCTACCTCTACGGCGGTCGTGACGAGCGGGCGCTCGCGCAGCTCGCCGCCAACCTGCGCGAGCGCCATCCCGGCCTGCAGCTCGTCGGCGGCTGGTCGCCGCCGTTCCGCGCGCTGTCCGACGCCGAGCTCGACGAGGTCGTGGCCCGCATCGACGCGGCGAGAGCGGACGTCGTGTGGGTCGGGATCGGCGTGCCGAAGCAGGAGAAGTGGATGGCCGCGATGCGCAGCCGCCTCGACGCGCCGGTGCTGGTCGGCGTCGGCGCCGCGTTCGACTTCCACGCGGGCCTTGTGCCGCAGGCGCCGGCGTGGATGCAGCGGCGCGGCCTCGAGTGGCTGTTCCGCCTCGCCCAGGAGCCGCGCCGGCTGTGGAAGCGCTACGCGCGCCACAACCCCCGCTTCGTCGCCGGCTTCGCCAGGCAGTGGGCCGCGCATCGCCGTGGGCACGGGCGTGGCGTGGGCGATTCCCGCTAGCCTCCGCGCAGCGATGAGCGCCGCTCACGACACCCCCGACGTCGCGATCGTCGGCCTCGGCCGCGTCGGGCTGCCGCTCGCGCTGAGCTTCGCCGACCGCGGGCTGACGGTGCTGGGGATCGACCGCGACGGCGAGCGCCTCGACGCGGTCGCCGCCGGCCGCATGCCGTTCCAGGAGACCGACGCCGACGAGCTGATCGCGCAGGTCCACAAGCGCGGCCGCCTGTCGGTCTCCGAGCGCGTCGCCGACGCGGCGCAGGCCGACGCGATCGTGCTGACGCTCGGCACGCCGTCCTTCTCGCACATCGAGATCGACATGCGCGACATCCGCTCCGCGCTCGACGACCTGCTGCCGCACCTGCGCCCCGGCCACACGATCGTGCTGCGCTCGACGATCGCGCCCGGCACGACCGACTTCGTCGCCGGTTACCTCGAGCGCCAGCGCGGCCTGCGCGCCGGCGTCGAGGTGCACGTCGCGCACGTCCCGGAGCGGATCGCGACCGGCAAGTTCCTCGCCGAGATCGACACGCTGCCGTGCATCGTCGGCGCGGTCGAGTCGAGCGACGGCGGCTCCGCCTCGGGTGAGCAGGTCGCGCGCCTGTTCGAGGCCTTCGACGCGCCGATCGTGCAGACGACGCCCGTGCAGGCGGAGCTGGCGAAGATCTGGGCCAACATCGTCCGCTACACGCAGTTCGCGTTGCCGAACCTCTTGATGATGGACTGCGAGCAGTACGGCGCGAACGTGTTCGAGGTGATCGACCTGATCAACCGCGACTACCCGCGCGGCGGGATCGCGCAGCCGGGCTTCACCGCCGGCACCTGCCTGCGCAAGGACTTCACGTTCAGCGAGGAGCGCTCGAACGCGCCCGGCATGCTGCTGGCGGTGTCGCGCGTCAACGAGTCGGTGCCGCACTTCCTCGTGCAGGGGATGAAGCGGCGCTCGCCCGAGCAGACGCTGAACGGCCGCAAGGTCGCCGTGCTCGGGCTCGCGTTCAAGGGCGACACGGACGACGAGCGCGACTCGCTCGCGCACAAGCTGGTCCGTCTGCTCGAGCGCGAGCTGGCGGACGTCGCCGTGCACGACCCGCTCGTCGCCTCGCCGACGCAGACGCTCGAGGAGACGCTGCACGAGGCGAACGTCGTCGTCGTGGCGGCGAACCACGCGGCGTTCGAGCCGCGTGCCACGCGCGCGGCGGTCGGCGCGCTCGCCGCGCCCGACGCGCTCGTCGTCGACCCGTGGAACCACCTCGGCTCCGCGCAGGTGTTCGCGTTCGCGGACGAGCTGATCCCGCTCGGCGTGGAGGTGCGGAGATCTTGACGCGCGTGCTCGTGACGGGCGGCGCCGGCACGATCGGCGCCGCGGTCGTGCGGCGCCTGCTCGGCGACCCGCGCTACGACGTGCGCGTCGCCGACCAGCGCCCCGCGCCGCAGTGGATGCGCGAGAGCTGCGAGATCCACACCGGCGACCTGCGCGACGTCGCCGTCGCGCGCGCGGCGCTGGACGGCTGCCCGCTCACGATCCACCTGGCCGCGATCGTCGGCGGGATCGGCAACTTCCACAAGCTGCCGCACACGCTGACGGAGATGAACAACGGCCTCTACAACGGGATCTTCCGCGCCGCCCTCGACCTCGGCGTCGAGCGCTTCACGTACGTGTCCAGCTCGATGGTGTTCGAGCGCGCGACCGAGTTCCCGACGACCGAGGCGCACCTGCCGGACTGCCCGACGCCGCAGTCCGCCTACGGCTACTCGAAGCTGACGGGCGAGGTCTACTGCCGCGCCGCACACGCCGAGCACGGCCTGCCGTTCACGATCTGCCGTCCCTTCAACGCGTACGGCCCCGGCGAGCTGCCCGACCCGGAGCCGGGGATCGCGCACATGGTCCCCGACGTGATCAAGAAGGTCCTGTCCGGCCAGAAGCCGCTGCAGATCTTCGGCGACGGCACGCAGACGCGCACGCTCACGCACATCGACGACATCGCCGACGGGATCGTCACCGCGATGTCCTCCCCGGCCGGCCTCAACGAGGACTTCAACATCTCCGCGAGCGAGGAGCTGACGGTCGCGGAGACGGCGCGCATCATCTGGGAGGCGTGCGGCGAGGACCCGGCCGAGTTCGCGCTCGAGCACCTGCCGACGTTCGAGGTCGACGTCGTGCGCCGCTGGCCGTCGGTCGAGAAGGCGAGAGCGCTGCTCGGCTGGGAGGCGCGGATCGGCGTGCGCGAGGGGATTGACGCGACGGTCGCGTGGCTGCGGGAGCAGCAGCTCGCGTCGGCGTGAGCGTCCCGCCCGCCTCGATCGTCGTCCCGACGCGCGACCGCGCGGGCTACCTCGACGTCGCGCTGCGCTCGATCGCCCCGCAGGCGGCCGACGCGGGCGCTGAGGTGATCGTGGTGGTGGACGGACCCGACCCGGAGAGCGTCGCCGTCGCGCGGCGCCACGGCGCGCACGCGATCGCGCACGCCGAGCCGCGCGGCCCGAACGCCGCACGCAACGCCGGCTGGCAGGCCGGGGAGGGCGAGCTGGCGATCTTCGTGGACGACGACGTCGAGGCGCCGCGCACGTGGCTGCCGGCGCTGCTCGCGGCGGCCGCCGCGACGCCCGAGCGCGACGTCTTCGCCGGCCCGATCCGCGCCGCGATCGAGGGCGGCGGCCCGCGCTCGTGCGGGCGCGACGACCCGCCGATCACGACGCTCGACCACGGCGCCGCCGACGTCGACGTGCCCGTCGGCTGGAGCGCGAACCTGGCGATCCGCAGAGCCGCGCTGGAGACGGTCGGCGGCTTCGACGAGTCGATCCCGGTCGGCGCCGGCGACGAGGAGGAGTGGCAGGAGCGCTACCGCTCGACCGGCGGACAGGTCCGCTACGTCGCCGCCGCCGGGCTCGACCACCGGCGCGCCGGCGCCGACGCGACGCTGCGCGCGCTCGCGCGTGCGCAGTTCCGCCGCGGGCGCGCAGCGCGGCTGCAGGACGTGCGCAAGGGAGTGGCGCCGTCGCGCGCGGCGGAGCTGCGGCTCGCCGCCGCGTGCGCCGGCCACACCGTGCTGAGCGCCTGCCCCAACGGCGCGACGCTCACCGCACACGCGCTCGGCCGCGCGCGGGAGGCGTTCGGCCGCCGACCGGAGGCGCCCGCCGCGTGACCGCGCCGTCCGACGCCCGTCCTCCCGCCTCCGGATCGACCGCCGCACCGGCCGCCGGCCCCACCGACTGGGCCTCCGGCGAGAGCGGGATCGTCGGCGGGATCCGCCTCGGCGTGCGCACGCGCGTCGAGGACGCCCTGCTCGACGCGCGCCGCTGGGCGACGCTCGAGCCGCCGCGCCTGGCGCGCGCGGCGCGCCGCGCGCCGGCGCGTCGCCTGCGTGTGCTGGCGATCGGCGTCGAGCGCGACGACCGCGCGAACCTGATGGCGCAGGCGCGCGCCGAGCTGCGCCGCTCGCGCCACGACGTCGAGGTCGCGACCAGCGGCGTCGGCGGGCGCGGCAAGTTCGAGAACCTCAACGCGCTGCTGGCGGCTCACCCACTCGACGGGCGCGACTGGCTGGTCGTGCTCGACGACGACGTCGCGCTGCCGCACGGCTTCCTCGACCGGTTCCTGTTCCTCGCCGAGCGCTTCGAGCTGAAGCTCGCGCAGCCGGCGCACCGGCGCCGCTCGCACGCCGCCTGGCGCGTGACGCGCCGCAGAGGCGGCAGCGTCGTGCGCGAGACGCAGTTCGTCGAGATCGGCCCGCTGTGCGCCTTCCACCGCGACACGTTCGCGACGTTGCTGCCCTACCCGCCGCTGCGGGCCGGCTGGGGGCTCGACTCGCACTGGGCCGCGCTCGCGCGCGCGCGCGGCTGGCGGATCGGCGTGGTCGACGCGACGCCGATCCGGCACGCGGTGCGCCCGATCGCCGGCTCCTACCGCCGCACCGACGCGATGGCCGAGGCACAGGCGTTCCTCGCCGAGCGCCCGTACGTGACGGCCGCCGAGGCGCAGCGGACGCTCGCGACCCACGGCGGTTGGTGAGGATGACCGGCACCCCGCCGCACCGCCCGCCCGCCCACCTCCCGCACGCGGCCTGACTCGACATGCGCGTCGCGATCGTCGCCGAGTACTACCCGCGCGCGAGCGACCCGGTGCTCGGCGTGTGGGCGCACCGGCAGGCGCTCGCCGCGCGCGAGGCCGGCGCGGACGTGCGCGTGCTCGTGCTGCAGCGCCCGCTGCCGCCGCTGGCGGCGGTCAAGCGCGGCGACGTGCGCGCCGCCCGCGCAGCTCTGAGCCAGCCGCGCCGCGCGCAGCTCGACGGGATCGACGTGCAGTACGTCCGCTACCTCTCGCCGCCGCGCCCGTGGAGCTACGCGACCTGGGGCGCGTGGGCGGCCCCGGCGCTGCGCCGCGCGCTGCGCACGCTGCACGCTGACTTCCCGTTCGACCTCGTGCACGCGCACTACGCCGTCCCCGCGGGCGACGCGGTGCGCCGTGCGCACGCTGCGGCGCCGCTGGTCGTCTCCGTCCACGGCGGCGACGTGCTGGCGACCGCGCAGCGCAGCACGCTGGCGCGCCGCACCGTGGAGCGCACGTTCGCGCACGCGCGGCTCGTGCTGGCCAACAGCGCGGGGACCGAGCGCCGCTGCCGGGCGCTCGGCGCGCACGCGCCGACGGTCGTGCACCTCGGCACCGATCTGCCGCCGGCGCCCGTCGCGCGCCGGCGCCCCGCGGACGCGCCCCCGACGCTCGTCACCGTCGGCCATCTGGTCGCACGCAAGCGCCACGCCGACGTGATCGAGGCGCTCGCGCTGCTGGCGCCGCGTCACCCCGCGCTGCGCTACGAGATCGTCGGCGACGGGCCCGAGCGCGGCGCGCTCGAACGGCTCGCGGGCGCGCGCGAGGTCCGCGATCGAGTCGACTTCGCGGGCCAGCTCCCGCCGGCGCAGGCGCGCGCCCACGCCGCCGCGGCCGACCTGTTCGTGCTGCCGAGCGTCGACGAGGCGTTCGGCGTCGCCTACGTCGAGGCGATGGCCGCCGGCGTCCCGGCGATCGGCTGCGCCGGCGAGGACGGCCCGCGCGAGATCGCCGCCGCCGGACCCGGGCTCCTCGCGGTCCCGCCGCGCGACCCGCGCGCGCTCGCGGACGCGCTCGAGCGCCTGCTGTCCGACGACGACGCGCGCGCCGCGCTCGGGCGGCACGCGCGCACGACCGTCGAGCGGTCGTTCACGTGGGAGCGCTGCGGGCGCGCGACGGTCGCCGCGTACGAGCAGGCGCTCGCCGCCCGTTTGCCGCTCGCGAACCCGGGGTAGCTGAGCCGGCAAGACGCTTCCCCGGCTCAGCGCGCCTCGGGCCGGGGAGCGTCTGAAAGCCGCGCTGGCCTGGTCGGCGGGGGCCATCCCGGTCCCGGGCCCCCGCCGCCAGCGCGGCGACGCGGGCGCCCCGCAGCAACTTCGGGCCGTACCGATCGTTGAGGCACGCACGGGGGCGATCTCCGGCCCTTGCTAGCGTTCGCGCCCCCGCACGACGATGCGCCCCCGCACGATCCCCACGACGCTCATCGCCTGCGTGCTGCTGCTCGCGCTGTCCACGGCCTCCGCCTGGGCGAACGCGTCGGACGACCGCATCATCGCCGACTGCCAGAACTCGCCGACCGGCGCGCTGCGCGGCAGCTTCACGCAGAAGCAGCTCAACCACGCGCTGAACAACCTGCCGGGCGACATCCAGGAGTACACCGGCTGCTCGGAGGCGATCAAGCAGGCGATGCTCGCCGGAGCCGGCGGCGGGAGCGGCGGCGGGAGCGGAAACGGCGGCGGGGACGGCACGGGCGACGGCTCTGGCGGAGGCGGCACGAGCGGCGGCGACAGCGCCGGCGGCATCGGCTCGCCGGTCGGCGGCACGAGCGGGTCCACAACCGCGGCGCCCCCGGCCGACACGCCCCCGCCGGCCGGTGCGGAGCGACCCGTCCGCGTGGCGGGCGCGACCGTCGCACCGGGCGCACTGCCGGTGATCGGCAAGGACTCGCACCGCCTCCCGCCCGCGCTGCTCGTCGCGCTTGCGCTGCTCGGCGTCGCGGCGCTCGTGCCGGCCGTGTTGACGATCGGACACCGTGTCGTCGGTCGTCGCGGCCCCTAGCGCGGACGCGGGCGCTGCGGCGTCCGGTCGCGCGGGCATCGTCTGGCGCGTGCGCCGCCGCATCGCCTCCCACCCCGACGCGCTCGTCGCGCTCGCGCTGGCGGCGCTGATCGTCGCGATCGCGTTCGTCGCGCGCAGCGGCTCCGTGCTGTCGCGCACCACGCTCGTCGAGCTGCTGCTGACGCTGCTCGGGGCGGCGATCGTCGCCGTCGCGCTCGTCGCGCGGCCGCCGGGGCGCCGGCTGTGGGGCGGCCTCACGCTGCTGCTGTTCGCGGCCCTCGCGGTCTGGACGGCGCTGTCGATCGCCTGGTCGGTGCAGCCGTCGGACTCGTGGGAGGCGGCGAACCTGACGCTCGCGTACCTCGCGACCTTCGCCGGCGCGCTCGCGCTCGCGCAGGTCGCGCCAGCACGCTGGCGCGGGGTGCTGGCCGCGGTCGTGCTCGCGTCGGTCGTCCTGTGCGCCTGGTCGCTGCTCGTCAAGTCGTTCCCGTCGATCAGCTCGCTCGACCTGTACGCACGCCTGCGCGCGCCGTTCGACTACTGGAACGCGGTCGGCCTGATGGCGGCGTTGGGGATCCCCGGCTGCCTGTGGCTCGGCGCGCGGCGCGACGGCCACGCCGCGCTGTCGGCGCTCGCGGCCCCGGCGCTCGGCCTGCTGCTCGTCGCGCTGCTGCTGTCCTACGGACGCGGGCCGCTGCTGGCGGCGGTCGTCGCGACGGGCTGCTGGTTCGCGATCGTGCCGCTGCGACTGCGCGGGGCGGCGGTGCTGGCGACCGCCGGCGCCGGCGCGGCGATCGTGTGCGCGTGGGCGTTCTCGAACGACGCGCTGACGAAGGACGGCACGCCGCTCGACGTGCGCGCCGACGCCGGCCACTCGCTCGGGCTGCTGCTGCTGGCGCTGCTGGTCGTGCTGCTGCTGGCGGGGCTCGCGCTGTCGTTCGCGATGTCGCGCTCGGCGCTCGCGCCGCCGACCCGCCGCGCGCTCGGCGCAACGCTGCTGGCGGCGCTGGCGCTCGTCCCGCTCGCGGGCATCGGCGCGCTGGCCGCCTCGCAGCGGGGGCTCACCGGCTCGATCTCGCACGGCTGGCACCAGTTGACCGACCCGAACGCGCAGCAGCCCGCGAACGCCCCGGGGCGCCTCGCGTCGGTCGGCGGGGTGCGAGCGCGCTACTGGGACAACGGCTTCACGATCTGGCGCGAGCAGCCGTGGCTCGGCGTCGGCGCGGACGGCTACGCGACCGCGCGCAAGCCGATCCAGCCCGACCGGCTGCGCGTGCGCCACGCGCACGGCTACGTCCCCCAGACGCTCGCCGACCTCGGCCTCGTCGGCATGGGGCTGAGCGTCGCGCTGCTGATCGCGTGGCTGGGCGCGGCGGCCCGCGCGACGGGCGTGCGACCGCGCCGTCGCTGGGGCGCCTGGCTGCTCGCGCTCGCGCGCACGCGCGACGCGCGCCTGCGCCCGGCCGCGCGCCCGCGCCAGCCGCAGACGCCGGAGCGGATCGGGCTGATGACGCTCGCGACGACGGCGATCGCGTTCGGCGTCCACTCGACCGTCGACTGGACCTGGTTCGTCCCCGGCACGGCCGTGACGGGACTGGTCGCCGCGGCCTGGGTCGCCGGCCGCGGGCCGCTCGGCGAGCTGGCGCCGTCACGCGCGGCGGGCCCGCGGCGGCGCGCGACCATGCACGCCCGCGCCGCGCTCGCGGCCGTCGTCGCCGTCGCCGGGCTCGCGGCCGCCTGGACGATCTGGCAGCCGCAGCGCTCGGCGCAGGCGAACGACGCCGCGCTGGCGGCGCTCGCCGACGGCCAGGCGCAGACGGCGCTCGCCGACGCGCAGGACGCCGCCGACCGCAACCCGCTGTCGATCGACCCGTTGCTGACGCTCGCCGCCGCCCAGCGCGCCGCGCACCAGACCGCCGCTGCGCGCAGCACGTTCGAGCGGATCGTGCGGCTCCAGCCGGCCAACCCGGAAAGCTGGCTGCGCTTCGGCGAGTTCGAGGCCGCCGAGGGCCACCCGCAGCGCGCGCTGAGACTGCTCGCGGCGGCGCTCTACCTCGATCCCAGAGGCCCCGAGGCGCAGAGCGCGTACGCGCAGGCGCAGCAACGCGCCGCCCAGCCGTAGTTCCTCAAGGCTTGCTGATCAATCGAATCTCCCACAGCAAACTGCAAACCTTCCAGCCGCTTGCAGCATCCCCGCCAGAGCGCAAATGTGCCACGTTGAATGTGGCAAGCGGGCAAGCGGCCGCGCGTGCTGGTGGCCGACGGTGACGAAGACGCGCTGACGCAGACCGCCTTGCGGCTCGGTCGTGCCGGCTACGAGGTGCTCGTCGCGCGCGACGGCGAGGAGGCGCTCGCGCGCGCCGCCGCGGAGGCGCCCGACCTTTGCCTGATCGACGCGATGACGCCGAAGCTGACCGGCTACGACGTCACCCGCCGGCTGCGCAGCGACCCGCGCACGAGCGACGTCCCGGTGCTGCTGATGACGGCCCAGGCGCAGCACCGCCAACCCGACGGCCCCGACCGCGTCGCCTATCTGCCCAAGCCCTGCAGCCCGCGCGCGCTCCGCGCCGGGGTGAGCGCCGCGCTCGCTCAGAACGCCCCGCGCCGCATCAGCACGGCGGGGACCGTCTTCAGCAGGATCACGAGGTCGAGCGCGACCGACCAGCGCTCCAGGTAGAGGAAGTCGAGCCGCACGAGGTCGTCGAAGTCGAGCTCGGCACGGCCCGACACCTGCCACAGGCCGGTGATCCCGGGCAGCACGAGGTAGCGCTTCTTGTGCCATTCGTCGAGCTTCGCGAAGTCGCGCAGCGGCAGCGGACGCGGCCCCACGAGCGACATCTCGCCGCGCACGACGTTCACGAGCTGCGGCAGCTCGTCGAGCGAGAAGCGCCGCAGCAGGCGCCCGACCGCCGTCACGCGCGGGTCGTCTCTGATCTTGAACAAGGCGCCGTCCATCTCGTTGAGCGCCTCGAGCTGCGCCTGCTTCCGCTCCGCGTCGTCGCGCATCGTGCGGAACTTGAGGCAGTCGAACGGCGCGCCGCCCATCCCCGGGCGCGCCGAGCGGTAGAGCACCGGGCCGCGCGAGGTCAGCTTGACGGCGAGCGCGATCACCAGCAGCAGCGGCGACAGGAGCACCAGCAGCAGGGTCGCGCCGATCATGTCGAACGTGCGCTTGATCGCGTAGTCGACGCCCTCGAACACCGGCGGGCGCAGCGTGAACAGCGGCAGCGACTGGCCGGGGACGAATTCGGCCCGCTGCGTCAGGATGCCCATCGTCGAGGGCGCGACGTGCACCTCGATCCCGCGCCGATGACAGACGTCGACCAGCTCGACGGCCTTCTCCTGCGGGAAGTCGGGGTCGGCGATGATCACGTCCTGGACGCGGTGCGCGGACAGGATCTGCGGCAGCTCCGACAGCTCCCCCAGCGAGCGCAGGCCGTTGTCGGGACGCGGCGTCAGCGACACGTAGCCGACCGGCTCGATCCCGCCGTGCGGCGCGTCGGCGAGCGCGTGCGCGACCTGGTCGAGGTGCCGCCCGCTGCCGACGAGCAGCGTGCGGCGGCTGTAGCCGGCGCGTGCGAGCAGCCAGCCGCTGATGCCGGTGTGCGCCCACCGCAGCGAGGAGATCGTCACGATCGCGAGCGCGAGCGAGCCGTAGAAGATGTAGTAGCTGGAGAACGTGTGGCCGCTCGCGACCGAGAACACGAGCGCGACGACCGTCACCTGAAACAGTGAGGTGACGATGCGCGTCAGTCCGGGGCGGCGCGAGCGCTCGGCGTACAGGTCCGAGCGCGCGAACAGCAGCACCGTCAGCAGGTACGCGAACGCGAGGAAGTCGCGCGTCTGGCCGGAGGCGAGGCGCACGGCCTCGTCGAACGGGTAGCCACCCTTGACGAGCGCCTTCAGCAGCAGCGCGGCGAACAGCGCCGCCCACACGCCGGCGAAGTCGAGCGCCAACAGCGAGAGCACGCGCAGCGCCCTGCGCAGCGTCGCCAGGCGCAGCAGGAACGACAGCGCCGGCGGGCGCTTGCGGCGCACGTCGCGGTCCGGCAGGACCGCAGGGGCCTCTTCGAGCTGATCGAGCTTGACTGCGCCGTTCGCCACCGTTCGGATCCTGCCTCCTCGCGCTTCAAACGGAAGCGCCCTGGCGTAGTTGCGGGTTCGCGCCGGCTACTTCGGCATGCCGACGAGCGCTTCGACGCCCGCTTCGTCGATCGTGCGGCGCAATCCCTCGCGCAGCTCGACCTCCGGCTCCCAGCCGAGGACTTCGCGCGCGAGCGCGATGTCCGGCTGGCGCACCTGCGGGTCGTCGGTCGGGAGCGCCTCGAACACGATCTCCGAGCGCGAGCCGGTCACGGCGACGACCGCCTCGGCCAGTTCGAGCAGCGTGAACTCGTTCGGGTTGCCGACGTTGACCGGGTGGTGGTACCCGGACTCGGCGAGCGCGATCATGCCGCGGACGAGGTCGGAGACGAAGCAGAACGAGCGCGTCTGCGAGCCGTCGCCGAAGACGGTGATCGGCCGGTCCTGGAGCGCCTGGCGCAGGAACGTCGGGATCGCCCGTCCGTCGTGCGGGCGCATGCGCGGGCCGTAGGTGTTGAAGATGCGGATGATCGCCGTGTCGACGCCCTGCTGACGGTGGTAGGCCATCGTGAGCGCCTCGGCGTAGCGCTTCGCCTCGTCGTAGACGCCGCGCGGCCCGATCGGGTTGACGTGGCCCCAGTACGTCTCCGGCTGCGGATGCACCTGCGGATCGCCGTAGACCTCGCTCGTGGAGGCGAGCAGGAAGCGCGCGCGGTGGTTCTTCGCGAGCCCGAGCGTGTGGTGCGTGCCGTAGGAGCCGACCTTGAGCGTGTGCAACGGCAGCCGCAGGTAGTCGATCGGCGAGGCCGGCGAGGCGAGGTGGTAGACGACGTCGACCGGCTCCGCGACCTCGTACGGTTCGATGATGTCCACGTTGAGGTGGACGAACTCCGGCCGGCGGATGTGCGCGATGTTCGCGAGCGAGCCGGTCTCGAGGTTGTCGACGCAGATCACGCGGTGGCCGCGGCGCAGCAGCTCGTCGCACAGATGCGACCCGAGGAAACCGGCTCCTCCGGTCACGAGGCAGGTGGACATGGCAGCGGAGAATACCCGCAGCTCCGGCCTTGACTACGATCGGACCGCCCCTGCAACCGAAGGAGTCTCATGGCAGCCACCCGCTTCGTCGAGCGCCTCAACGAGCAGATCGCCTACGAGTTCGCCGCCTCTCAGCAGTACATCGCGAACGCCGTCTACTACGACGGCGAGACGTTGCCGCGGCTGGCCGCCTTCTTCTACGCGCAGGCGCTCGAGGAGCGCAACCACGCGATGATGATGATCAAGTACCTGCTCGACGCCGACGCGGAGGTCGCGATCCCCGGCGTCGAGGCGCCCGAGACGGGCTTTGCCGACGTGGTGGCGCCGATCGCGCTCGCGCTCGACCAGGAGAAGCGCGTGAGCGACCAGATCGCCGCGCTCGTCGGGATCGCGCGCGAGGAGGGCGACTTCCAGAGCGAGCAGTTCATGCAGTGGTTCCTGAAGGAGCAGGTCGAGGAGGTCTCCTCGATGAACGACCTGCTGACGGTCGCCGAGCGGCTCGCCGAGCGCCCGATGGACATCGAGGACTGGCTCGCGCGCGAGCAGCCGGGCGACAGCGGCTCCGACCCGACCGCGCCGGCCGCGGCCGGCGGCGGCGTCTGACGCACCGCGCAGGCGCCGCGTCACGACATCGCGGCGCCTCTGCACCAATCGGCGCGTGAGCGCTTGCGCACCGCCGGAGCGGCCGTACGGTCGCCCCGGTGCGGCCACGCGAGACACAAGACCCTTGGGGTAGACGGGTCGTCCTGACCTCGTCAGGCTGGTCGCATGTCCTCAGAGGTCACCCCGAGATGCTCCGTCACCTGGACGAGGCCCTAACGACCATCCGCCGGCCGCACGCGATCACTCCCGATCCGATTCGCGGACGTTGGCGCTACTGGCGTGCGGGCGCCGGCCCCACCCGGTGGCTGTTCGTCGTCGTGGACTGGCTCGACGCGGAGCCGGTCATCGTCACCGCATACGGACAGCCGAAGATCCGACTGCCGAGGGAGCGACATGGAACCGCTTGACCCGCCGCTCGTCATCGCCGGCGATGCGATGGACCGCTACGGCTATTACGAGCGGGGCGACGTCCTCTACCTCAGCGCCGGCGAACCGACCGGCGAACCGGCCCACGACACGGACGAGTCGCTCGAGGGCGACACGGTCTTCTTCGACGTCGACGGCCGCATCAGCGGCGTGACGATGATCGGTCCGCGCTTCATGCTGGAGCGGGACGGCACGCTCAACGTCACGTTGCCGGCGCGCGGCATCGCGGTTCGCTGGCCCCGCGAGCTGGTCGAGCCGCTGCTGCGCGAGACGCTCAGCTACGCCTGAGCGCCGCGCGCGGGCGGCGGCGTGCCGTCGACCCAGCTCGCGGCGCCGTCCGCCTCGACCTCGCGCTTCCAGATCGGCGCGAGCGCCTTCAGTCGGTCGATGATCTCGCGGCCGCCCGCGAATGCCTCGCTGCGGTGCGGCGCCGAGACAGCGACGAGCACCGACGCCTCCGACAGCGGCACGCTGCCGACGCGATGCTCGGCTGCCGCCGCGCACAGGCCGTGCCGTGCGATCGCGTCCGCGACGACGGCGCGCATCTGCTCCAGCGCCATCTCCGCGTAGGCCTCGTACTCCAGCGACGGCACCGTGCGCGTGACGCCGGAGAACGTCACGACCGCGCCGGCGCGCGGGTCGCGCACACGCGCGAGCAACGCGTCGAGCGACAGCGGCCCGTCGACGATCGCCACGTGGGGAGCTGGCGCCGCCGCGACGGGCGGTCCTGCGTCCGCGGCCTCGCCTCCGGCGCCGCCTCCGGCCCCGCCGGAGACCGGCGGGATCAGCGCCAGCTCGTCGTCGGGCGCGAGCGGCGCGTCCGCGTCGGCGTACTCGCGGTTGACGGCCATCACGAGCGGCAGCCCGCCGGCCAGCGAGGCCACGTCCGGCGCGGCGAGCGCGTCGCGCACGCGCGCGCCGTCCGGCAGCTCGAGCGACAGCTCGCTCGCCCCGGCGCGCTCGCGCAGCTGCGCGAAGAGGCGGATGCGGACGACCATGGCGCCAAGGGTACGCGCCGGACCGGGACGGTCGGTCCCGGCGGATACGTGCCACTCCTCGTGTCGTAACCTCCAGCCCCTATGAGCGCCACCGAGGACCACCGCTTCGTCGCCCCGATCGTCGGCCCGGACGACCCGCGACGCTTCACCGACTCCGGGATCGAGATCAAGCAGCTCTACACGCAGGACGACGTCCCGGAGCCGCTCGAGCTGGGCGAGCCCGGCGCGTACCCGTACACGCGCGGCGTCCACCCGGACATGTACCGCAAGCAGCTGTGGACGATGCGGCAGTACGCCGGCTACGCGTCCGCGAAGGAGAGCAACGAGCGCTACAAGTACCTGCTCGCGCACGGCTCGACCGGCCTCTCGATGGCGTTCGACCTGCCGACCCAGCTCGGCCTCGACTCCGACGACTCGCGTTGCCTCGGCGAGGTCGGCCGCACCGGCGTCGCGATCGACACGATCGACGACATGCGCACCGCGTTCGACGGGATTCCGCTCGATCAGGTCTCCACGTCGATGACGATCAACGCACCGGCCGCGGTGCTGCTGCTGCTCTACCAGCTCGTGGGCGAGGAGCAGGGCGTCGCCCCGGAGCAGCTGCGCGGCACGACGCAGAACGACATCATCAAGGAGTACGTCGCGCGCGGGAACTTCATCTACCCGCCCGAGGGCTCGATGCGCCTCACGACGGACCTGTTCGCGTACTGCAAGCAGAACGTGCCGAGATGGAACACCGTCTCGATCTCCGGTTACCACTTCCGCGAGAAGGGCTGCAGCGCCGTCCAGGAGGTGGCGTTCACGCTCAGCAGCGGGATCGCGTACGTGCAGGCGGCCGTCGACGCTGGCCTCGCGGTCGACGACTTCGCGCCGCGCCTGGCGTTCTTCTTCAACGGCCACAACAACGTCTTCCAGGAGGTCGCGAAGTTCCGCGCCGCTCGCAAGATGTGGGCCGAGATCATGCGCGAGCGCTTCGGCGCGCAGGACGAGCGCTCGCTGAAGCTGCGCTTCCACACGCAGACGGGCGGCGTCACGCTGACCGCGCAGCAGCCGGAGAACAACATCGTGCGCGTCGCGCTGCAGGGCTTCGCCGCCGTCTGCGGCGGCACGCAGTCGCTGCACACGAACGGCTACGACGAGGCGCTCGCGCTGCCGACCGAGCGCGCCGCGAAGATCGCGCTGCGCACGCAGCAGATCATCGGCCACGAGTCGGGCGCGGCCGACACGGTCGACCCGTTCGCCGGCTCCTACTACGTCGAGGCGCTGACCGCCGAGATCGAGCAGCGCGCGTCCGAGCTGATCGCGAAGGTCGACGAGCTGGGCGGCTCGGTCAACGCGATCGCGTTCATCAAGAACGAGATCGAGGAGTCGGCCTGGGGCTACCAGGAGCGCTACAGACAGGAGCAGGACGTCGTCGTCGGCGTCAACCGCTTCGTCGACGAGGCGCTCGAGGTGCCGGACCTGCTGCGCGTCGACCCGCAGTCCGAGCGCGAGCAGGTCGATCGCCTGAAGGCGTTCAAGGCGAACCGCGACCAGCAGCTCGTCGACACGCGGCTCGAGGAGCTGCGGACCGCCGCGCGCGGCAGCGAGAACCTGCTGCCGCCGATCCGCCAGGCGCTCAAGGACCGCGCCTCGATGGGCGAGGTCTGCGGCGCGATGCGCGACGTGTTCGGCAGATACCAACCGGACATCTAGCCACTCTCAGCAAACGCCGGCGTTTGAAAAGCGGGCGGCCGGGCATGGCTGCCGCATTCCCCCACGGAGGTGAGAGATGCGGCACGCACGCGCGCACGTCCCGGTCGTCCTCGTCGTCGTCGCGGCGGCGCTGCTCGCGTGGGCCGCGCCGGCGGGCGCGCTGTCGGTGACGGACGTCACCGTCACGGCGAGAGACAACGGCGGCCAGTTCCCGCTCTCCGGGCCGTACGCCGCCGGCGCGCATCCGGACCTCTTCACCAGATTCACGTTCAGCGACTCCGGCAGATACACGTCGGACACGGCGAGAGACCTGCAGGTCCACTTCGCGCCGGGCATCGTCGCGTACGTGAACCACGTGGACCGCTGCACGAGCGCCGAGTTCGCGGCCTCCAGCAGCCTGCCGTCGACCTGCCCGCCCGGCTCGGCCGTCGGGACCGCCGTGACGGGCATCACGACCGACAACGCAGTGCTGAACGGACTCCTCGGCGGCTCGGTGAGCGGCACGATCTACAACATCGACCCGCCGGCCGGGTCGCCCGCCGCGCTCGGGATCGACATCGCGCCGCCGGCCCCGAACCCGCACATCAAGGTCGTCGCGACGATCAGCGTCGACCCGCACGACCTCGGCCTGACCGCGTCGCTGAGACTGCCCAACACGGCCACGCTCGGGCTCGGCGCGGTCCCGCTGGGGACCGTCAACGTCCACACCGACTGGATCGAGCAGACGCTGTTCGGCTATGTGAACGGGAGATCGTTCTTCACCAACCCGACCTCGTGCATCCCGGCCGCGATCAGCGTCTCCGCCAGCTCGTACAGCGGCGCGAGCGGCTCCAGAAGCGCCTCCTACACGCCGACCGACTGCGCCGGCGTGCCGTTCTCGACGAGACTCGCGATCAGCGTCGACCCGCCGCTGACCGACTGGACCTCGACCGTCACCTCCGACGTGCAGCCCGGCGCTGCCGACATCCCGCGCGCCAACTCGCACGTGCGCTCGACGACCGTCACGCTGCCGCAGAGCCTGCTGCTCAACCCCGCGCTCGCCGCCCGGCTCGACGCCTGCACCGACGCGCAGTTCCAGCTCAGAGACACGTCGGTCGCGGCGAGATGCCCGCCCTCCTCGGCGGTCGGCGACATCAACTTCGTCTCGCCGATCCTCGGCGCGTTCCCCGGCAAGGCGTACTTCGGCAACCAGACGCCGACCGACCGCCTGCGGCTGTTCCTCGACGTGCCGCTCTACGGCGCGCACATCAAGGTCTCAGCGCACGTGCACCCGAGCTTCACGACGGGGCAGATCACGACCGTCTTCGACGAGCTGCCGCAGATCGCGTTCACCGACTTCACGCTCACGTTCCACGGCGGCCCGCGCTCGGCGCTCGTCTCGCCGACCGCGTGCGGCACGCACACCGCGAGCGCGATCACGACGCCGTGGTCCGGCACCGCGCCGCAGGCCTCGTCCGGCAGCTTCACCGTCTCGTGGGACGGCAGAGGCGCGCCCTGCCCGCGCATCTTCCAGCCGTCGATGGCGACGTCCGTCTCGACCGCCAAAGCCGGCGCCTCGCCGACCTTCACGCTCGTCGCGAACCGGCCGGACCGCAACGTCCCCGTCGGGCGCATGACGTACGACATGCCGGCCGGGCTCGTCGGCGACCTCGCGCTCAGAGGGCTCACGCAGTGCCCGCTCGCAGTCGCCGCGGCGGGGGGCTGCCCCGCGTCGAGCAGGATCGGCCACGTCGTGTCGGTCGACGGCTCCGGCACCGAGCCGCCGTCGCTGCCCGGCGACGTCTACCTGACGCAGCCGAAGGCCCCCGGCGACCCGGCCGGCCTGTCGGTCAAGGTCCCGGCGCGGCTCGGGCCGGTCGACGCGGGCACCGTGATCGTCGGCGTGCGCCTCGCGCTGCGGCCCGACGGCGGACTGCACGTCGTGAGCGACCCGATCCCGCCGTTGCAGCTCGGGATCCCGCTCGCGATCCGCACGCTGACCGTGACGATCGACCGCAAGGGCTTCATGCGCAACCCGGCCAGCTGCGGCGACAAGACGGCCTTCGGCCACTTCGACTCGATCGGCGCCGAGCACGCCGAGATCAGCTCGAAGCTGACGATCGGGGACTGCGGCGGCCTGCGCTTCCAGCCACTGCTGAAGGCGTTCATCGGCGCGCGCCACCGCACCGGCGTCGGCAGCCATCCGCCGTTCACGACCGTGATCACGTCGAATGGCGACGATGCGCCGATCCGCAGCGCGCACGTGCGCCTGCCCCAGGGCATCGCCTCCAACGCGCGCTCGCTGAACGCCGCGTGCGCGGCCGACGCGTTCGCGGCCGGCAGATGCCCCGAGCAGTCGCACATCGCCAACGCGGTCGCGCACAGTCCGCTGCTGCGCGACCCGGTCACCGGCCCGGTCTATCTCGTCAAGCGGCCGACGGGCCAGCGCGGGCTGCCGAGACTCGTCGTGCAGTTCAGACGGCCGATCGCGCTGACGCTCGAGGCGGCCGTGAACATCGGCAAGCGCGGCGGCATCGGGACGACGTTCCCCGTCGTGCCGGACCTGCCGATCACGCGCTTCGTGCTGCGCTTCCACGGCGGCCCCTACGGCGCGCTCGCCGTCACGCGGAGCCTCTGCCGGCGCACGCTGCGGCTGCCGGCGACGTTCGCCGGACAGAACGGCAAGACGCTGAAGGAGCGGCCGCGGATCGCCGTGCGCGGCTGCCGCAGGGCCGCGCACAGAGCGCACCGCAGACGCTGACCGGACAGCGCCGCTCCGCCGTTCGGGCGCACGCCGCGGCGGCCGCTCGGCCGGCGCGGCGCACGCCCACGCGACTGGCCCCACCACCTTGAGACACGCTTGTTTGCCGTCTCGTCCACATGGGCACCCGCCTTGTGGAGATGCCCGACGAGTGGCATCGAGGAGGAGGAAAGCATGAGGCTCATCCGTGGGCGGTCGTCCTCGCTGTCGCTGGTCGCAGCGCTCGCCGCCGTCATCGTCCTGGTCGCCGCGTCCCCCGCCTTCGCCGCCTTCTCGGTGAGCAGCGTGACCGCGACACCCAGCACCACGCAGGCCGGCGGCCATCCGGATCTCACGGTCGCCGTGAACTTCGGCGGCGACGACACGCAGATCGGCGGACCGGGGCCGGCCAATCCGGTGGCCGACTCGCCGAGCACCTACACGGTCCATCTCGGTCCGGGCCTCTTCGGCAATCCGCTCGCGGCGCCGACCTGCACGCTCGCCGACTTCAAGGCGGACAGATGCCCGGTCACCACAATCGTCGGCAGCGGCGCCCAGACGTTCGTCGCGGTCCTCGCGCCCGGCAGTCCGACGATCCAGCTTCCGAGCGTCATCTACAACCTCGCGACGACCTCGCCGGATCAGGTGACGCTGCTCGGCGTGCGCACGTTCGCCGGCAACCCCGGCCCGATCACGGACCCCGGCTTCCCCGCCGTGCCGACCGCCTCGCGCGTCCCGTTCGCGGTGACGCTCAACAGCAACGACCTGGGGCTCGACTCGACCAACCTCGAGCCGCTCACCGCCGTGAGCCCGACGCTCGGGCCGCTCCGCATCACGCAGCTGGTCTCGAGACTGTTCGGCACGTCGCTCGTCGGCCAGCCGTACATGTCGAACCCGACGGCGTGCATCCCCGTCCCGGTCTCGGCGTCCGCGACCTCGAACGCGGGCGACAGAGCGTCCGGCTCGGCGACGCCGTACACGCCGACCGACTGCGCGACGCTGCCGTTCGACGCCGGCCTCGGCCTCGACCTCTCGACGACGCAGACCGACGCGCCCACGCAAGCCGGCGTGACGATCACCCGGCCGAGCGCGGCCAGCCCGCGCCGCCAGGGCGACGTGCTCCAGGCGACGACCGTGCTGCCCGCGGGCATGACGGTGAACCCGTCGCTCGCCAACGGGCTGGAGGCGTGCACGGATGCGCAGTTCGCCGCGGCCGATCGCACGACCGCCGCCGGCTGCCCGGCCGCCTCGCGGATCGGCACGGTGCGGTTCGTCTCGCCGCTGTTCCTGCGCACGTTCGAGGGACCGGTCTACTACGGCACGAGAACGCCGACCGCGTTCAACCGCCTGTTCGTCGACGTGCCCGTGCCCGGCGTGCACCTGAAGCTGACGGGTCGCGTGACGCTGAACGCGACGAACGGCCAGGTCACGACCGTCTTCCAGGACCTCCCGCAGCTCCCGTTCACCGCGTTCACGCTGACGTTCCAGGGCGGCGCCCGCTCGGTGCTCGTGACGCCGCAGACCTGCGGCCCGAACACCGCCACGGCGGACCTCGTCCCGTACGCCCGCCTGACCGACGCCACGCCGCCCGACGCGACGCCGAGCGCGTCGTTCACGACCTCGTTCGACGGCGCCGGAGCGGCATGCGCGGCGGCGTTGAAGCCGTGGTTCACCACCACGGTCACGAACACGAGGTCGGGTGGTGCCACGCAGTACACGCTCAAGTTCGGCCGCGGCGATCGCGACCGCCGCATCGGCGACGTGACCTTCCACCTCACGAGAGGGCTGATCGGCAACCTCGCGCTCGACGGCCTCACCAAGTGCTCGCTCGCCGCCGCCGCGAGCGCGAGCTGCCCCGCGTCGAGCCGCATCGGCGACGCGACCGCCCAGGCGGGCTCCGGTCCGGCACCGGTCTCGCTGCCGGGTGACGTGTTCCTGACCGCGCCGCGCGTCAGCGGCGATCCGGCCGGCCTGTCCGTGCTCGTGCGCGCGAGGATCGGTCCCGTCGACCTCGGCGACGTGGTCGTCCCCGTGCGGCTCCAGCTGCGCTCGAACGGCGGGCTCGACGCGACGGCCGCCATCCCGCAGTTCCAGGAGGGCGTCCCGATCTCGCCGCGCCTCACGGCGATCTCGATCACGCGCGCCGGGTTCATGCGCAACCCGACGAGCTGCGGGCATCGCCGCTCCAGCGGCGTGTTCGGCGGCGTCGGCGGCGGCAGCGTCACGACCCACGCGGCGCTCGACCTGACCGACTGCAAGGCGCTGGGCTTCACGCCGAAGTTCTCGATCAAGGTGGGCGCGAAGGGCAAGACGCACGACGGCGCGCATCCGCCGCTCACGACGACGATCACGCAGCCCGGCGGACAGGCCGGTCTCACGTGGGTGCACGTGGTGTTGCCGAACGCGCTGCCGTCGAACTCGATCGGGCTGAACCAGGCCTGCTCGCAGGCCGACTTCACCGCCGGCAGATGCGGCAAGCGCGCGCAGATCGCCACCGCGAAGGCCGTCAGCCCGTTCGTGAAGGGCACGCTGAGGGGGCCGGTCTACCTGGTCAAGCGCCCGCCCGGCGAGAAGGGCCTGCCGAGACTGGTCGTCCAGCTGCGCGGACCGTTGTCGATCGACCTCGTCGGCAACATCAAGATCGGCAAGGGCGACAAGATCGCGACGACGTTCAGCCAGCTGCCCGACGTCCCGGTGACGAAGTTCGTGCTGAGCTTCCACTCCGGCAGATTCGGGATCATCGCGGCCAACACCGATCTGTGCGCGAGAAAGCTGTTCGCGCCCACCGAGCTGCGCGGCCAGAACGGCAAGCGGCACAAGATCCGCCCGCAGATCAAGGTGAACGGCTGCAAGCAGACGAGGCACCACAAGAAGTAGGCAAAGCCGTCGAGGTGGTCGGGTAGCGTTTCGCCGCATGAATGCACCCGGCCACTTCGACTTCTACACGTTCGTGCTGCTCGTCCACATCGCCTCGGCGGTGATCGCCTTCGGCGCGACGTTCGCGTACCCCGTGATCGAGCTGACGCTGCAGCGGACGGACCTGCGCGCGCTGCCCGCGTGGCACGAGGCGCAGAACCAGGTCGGGCACAAGCTGATCACGCCCGGCGCCGTGCTGCTGCTGATCAGCGGCATCTACATGGTCAGCACGGATCGCTGGAGCGGCGTCGGGGGCTTCTGGTTCGGCGCCGCGGGCGCGATCGTGGTGGTGCTGCTGGGTCTCGGTCACGGCTTCTTCGCCCCCAACGCGCGCAAGCGACGCGACCAGGCGCGCGCCGACCTCGACGGCGGCGCGGCCGAGAGCGGCCGCATGAGCGAGGCCTACCAGGCGCTCTCGCGCAAGGTCATGCCGGTCGGGATGCTGTCGTCGCTGCTCGTGCTGGTGGCGCTGCTGCTGATGGTCTGGAAGCCGGGGGCCTAGGCAGGAATCGGCCCGCGGGGCGCCGAACCCCTCTCGCGATGCCCGCGATCCAGGCATCTCGCCGGCTGGTGAAGTCCCCGCCCGAGCTGTGGGCCGAGGTCAGCGACGCAGCGTCGCTCGCCCGCCACCTCGGCGAGGTCGGCGAGATCACAATCACCCGGCTCGAGCCCGAGACGACGGTCGCCTGGGAGGGCGAGCGCGCCAGCGGCACCGTCGAGCTCGCGCCAGCCGGGTGGGGCACCTCCGTCACGTTCACCGCCGAGCCAGTCGCGGCCGAGGTCGCGGACGAGGCGCCGGAGCCGGTCGCGCGTGAGCCGGAGCCGGTTGCGCCCGAGCTGGCGCCCGCCCCCGCGCCGGAACCCGAGCCCAAGCCGGCCGCGAAACCGCGCCGCTCGTTGTTCCAGCGACTGTTCGGCAGACGGCGCGCAGCCGCAAACGCCGATCGGGCGGGTGGCGGTGAGGATGCACGTGCCCCGGGCGAAGACCCGGGGTGCGCGCACCCGGAGCCGACAGGACCCGCCCGCAGCAGCGCCGAGCCTGAGCCCGAGCCGCAACCCGACCCCCTGGAGCAAGTCCTCACCCAAGCACTCGACTCCCTCGGCCAGGCCCACCACCGCCCGTTCAGCCGCGGATAGGCGCCCTTCCACGCATCGCCGGTAACATGCGCGCCCGCATGGCGCGTCAGAAGGCACCCGAGACGTTCGACGAGAAGCTCGCCCAGCTCCAGGAGCTGCGCGAGGAGGCGATCCACTCCGCGACCGCCGCCGCCGTCGAGAAGCAGCACGCGAAGGGCAAGTACACCGCCCGCGAGCGGATCGAGAAGCTGCTCGATCCCGGCTCCTTCCAGGAGCTGGACACGTTCGTGCGCCACCGCACGCACGACTTCGACATGCAGAAGAACCGTCCGTGGGGCGACGCGGTCGTGACCGGCCACGGCACGATCGACGGCCGCCGCGTGTGCGTCTTCAGCCAGGACTTCACCGTCGTCGGCGGCTCGCTCGGCGAGGTGATGGCGGAGAAGATGTGCAAGATCATGGACCTGGCGGCGAAGATCGGCTGCCCCGTGATCGGCATCAACGACTCCGGCGGCGCGCGCATCCAGGAGGGCGTCGTCTCGCTCGGTGCCTACGGCGACGTGTTCCTGCGCAACGTCAAGTGCTCCGGCGTGATCCCGCAGATCAGCCTGATCATGGGCCCCTGCGCCGGCGGCGCCGTCTACTCCCCCGCGATCACCGACTTCATCTTCATGGTGAAGGAGACCTCGCACATGTTCATCACCGGTCCCGACGTCATCAAGACAGTCACTGGTGAGGAGCCGACGTTCGAGGAGCTGGGCGGCGCGATGACGCACAACTCGAAGTCGGGCGTCGCCCACTTCGCCTCCGAGGACGAGGACGCCTGCCTCGAGGACGCGCGCTACCTGTTCAGCTTCCTGCCGAGCAACAACCTCGAGCTGCCCCCGCGCGTGCATCCGACCGACGAGCCGGACCGCATGGACCCCGAGCTGGACACGGTCGTGCCCGACGCCCCCAACAAGCCGTACGACATGCGCGACGTGATCCGCCTCGTCGTCGACGACGGCGAGTTCCTCGAGGTGCACGAGCACTTCGCGACGAACATCGTCTGCGGCTTCGCGCGGCTCGACGGCTACGCGGTCGGCGTCGTCGGCAACCAGCCGTCCTCGCTCGCCGGCGTGCTCGACATCGCCGCCTCCGAGAAGGGCGCGCGCTTCGTGCGCACGTGCGACGCGTTCAACCTCCCGATCGTCACGCTCGTGGACGTGCCCGGCTTCCTGCCCGGCACCGCGCAGGAGTGGGGCGGGATCATCCGCCACGGCGCGAAGCTGCTGTACGCGTTCGCGGAGGCGACCGTGCCGAAGATCACCGTCATCACGCGCAAGTCCTACGGCGGCGCGTACGACGTCATGGCCTCCAAGCACCTCGGCGCCGACTTCAACTTCGCCTGGCCGCAGGCGGAGATCGCGGTGATGGGGCCGGAGGGCGCGGTCAACATCATCTACCGCCGCGACATCGCCTCCTCGCCGACGCCGGAAGACCGGCGCGCGAAGCTGATGGAGGACTACAAGGCGCGCTTCGCCAACCCCTACTCGGCGGCCGAGCGCGGCTACATCGACGACGTGATCGTGCCGCACGAGACGCGCCCGAAGCTGATCGCCGCGCTCCACACCCTGCTCACGAAGCGCGAGCCGGGGCCGAAGCGCAAGCACGGCAACATCCCGCTCTGATCCGCCGCATCCTCCCTGCTGTACGCTCGGGCGCCGCGTGATCTACCGGCTGCTCTACACGCACCTGCTGTCGCGCTTCGACGCGGAGCGGGTGCACCGCCTCACGACCCGCGGCCTGATCGCCGTCGACCGCATCCCGGCGCTGCGGCGCCTGCTGCGCGCGCTGCTGGCACCGCGCGACCCGCGGCTGCGCGTGCGCGCGCTCGGGCTCGACTTCCCCAGCCCGCTCGGGCTGGCCGCCGGCTTCGACAAGGAGGCCGCCGCCTTCGACGCGTTCGCGACGCTCGGCTTCGGGTACGTCGAGGTCGGCACGATCACCGGCGAGGGGCAGCCCGGCAACGCCGGCACGCGCGTCTTCCGGCTGCCGCGCGAGCGCGCGCTCGTGAACCGCATGGGCTTCCCGAACGCCGGCGCGGCGGCGGCGCAGGCGCGGCTGCGCGGACGCGCGCGCGGCGCGGGCGCGCCGGTCGTCGGCGTCAACGTCGGCAAGACGAGACGCGCGCAGGACGCCGCCGCGGACTACCAGGCGAGCGTGCGGGCGCTCGCGCCGCACGCCGACTACCTCGTGCTGAACGTCTCCTCGCCGAACACGCCGGGCCTCCGCGACATGCAGGCGGTCGACCAGCTCGCCGCGCTGATCGCCGCCGTCCGTGCGACGCTCGCGGAGGCCTCGCTCGCGCTGCCGCTGCTGGTGAAGATCGCGCCCGACCTGTCGGACGAGGACGTCGACGCGATCGCGGACCTCGCGCTGCGCGAGCGGCTGGACGGGCTGATCGCGACGAACACGACGATCGACCGCGGCGCGCTGCGCGACCCGCGCGCGCCCGGCGTCCCGCCCGAGGGCGGCATCTCCGGCGCGCCGGTGAGAGCGCGCGCGCTCGCCGTGCTGCGCCGCCTGCACGCGCGCACCGAGGGGCGCCTGACCCTGATCGCCGTCGGCGGGATCGAGACGGCCGACGACGCGTGGGAGCGGATCCGCGCCGGCGCCACGCTCGTGCAGGCCTACACCGGCTTCGTCTACGGCGGCCCGCTGTGGCCGTGGCGCGTCAACCGCGGCCTCGCGCGGCTGGCGCGTGAGGCCGCCTTGGCGAGCGTGCAGGACGCGGTCGGCGCCGACGCGCCCGCCGCCCGCGTGGCCGACCCGGCCACAAGCGGCGCTCAGGCCGGCTGACGCGCGCCGCTCACAGCGCGGCGCCCTTGCGCTGGTTGCACGGCGCGCACAGCAGCTGGAGGTTCTGGACGGTCGTCGCGCCGCCCAACGAGACCGGGATGACGTGGTCGTACTGCAGGTCGAAGTTCGACTCGCACTCGACGCAGCGGCCGCCGTCGCGCTCGAAGACGGCCAGCTTCACCTCCCGCGGGATCGGCTCGCGCCGCTGGACCGGCTCGCGGTCCAGCGCGAGCGCGGTGTGCGCCCGCTCGAGCTTGCGCTTGCGGCGGCGCTCGCGTTCGCGCACGAGCGCGAGCACGTCGTCGGGCTCGAGCTGCTCGTCCTCCCAGTAGCAGACGTCCTCGAACCACCAGTACGCGCGGTCGCGGGCGACCACGGCGCGGACGGGCCGCATCAGCTGCTCGACCTGCAGGAGGTCGAACGTTCTGCGGCTCCACACGCGCGGCAGCTTCGTGCGGCCGACGCTCAGCTCGTAGCGCCAGCCGAGCAGGCTCAGCCGGCGCGACCAGCTCGCGTTTCTCGCTTCCCGCAGCACGACCGGCCATGATCGCGCCCTGGCCGGCGGAGCGCACCGTCTACCCTCTGCCGCGATGACGACCGACGTGTCCGAGCTCACCCCCGCCGAGGCGGCCGCGCGCCTGCGCGACGAGGACGGCTGGCAGATCGTCGACGTGCGCACGCCGGCGGAGCGTCCGGACGGCGTGATCGAGGGCGACGTGCTGATCCCGCTCGACGAGCTGAGCCGGCGCGCCGGCGAGATCGATCCGAGCCGGCCGTCGCTGATCTACTGCCGCAGCGGCTCGCGCTCGGCGATGGCCGTCGCCGCCCTGCGCACCGCCGGCTACGACGCGCACAACCTCGCCGGCGGCATGATCGCGTGGCTCGAGGCCGGCCTGCCGGTCGCGGCCAGCTAAACCCCCGAAACAAACCCGGGTTTGCTACCTTTGGCGCTCCGCGCACGCCGCGCGCTGTCCCGTCCGCGAAGGAGGAACGCCGTCCATGGAGCCGACCTCGGTTCACGAGCAGAGCAAGCACCCGGGCAAGCTGGGCTCGCTTGACAATCCCGAGGTCGTCCAGGACGTCCCGGGGCACGTCATCCCGATCCTCGAGCGCGAGTTCGACGACTTCGACACCGAGTCGACGCGCTTCCTGGAGGGCGAGCTGGACGAGACGGAGTTCATCAAGTTCCGCCTCAGACAGGGCGTCTACGGCCAGCGCCAGCCCGACGTCCAGATGGTGCGCGTGAAGCTGCCGTGGGGCCAGGTCAGCCCCGAGCAGATGGAGACGTTCGCCGACGCGATCGAGCGCTACGTGCCCCTGAGAAAGGGCCACGTCACGACGCGCCAGAACATCCAGGTCCACCACGTGCCGCTGCCGGACGCGGCCGCCTACATCCGCATGATCAGCGCCGCCGGCCTCTCCAGCCGCGAGGGCTGCGGAAACACGATGCGCAACGTCACGGGCGACCCGTGGGCCGGCGTGCACCCCGACGAGGTGTTCGACCCGACCCCCTACGCCGGCGCGTACGTGCGCTACTTCGTGCGCCACCCGACGACGCAGGGCATGCCGCGCAAGGTCAAGACGTCCTTCACCGGCTCCGACGCCGACCGCGCGATCTCCGGCATCCACGACGTCGCCTTCATCGCGAAGGAGCGCGACGGCGTGCGCGGCTTCCAGATGCTCGTCGGCGGCGGCACCTCGATCATGGCGCGCGTCGCCCCGGTCCTCTACGACTTCGTCGAGGCCGACAACGGCGACTACATCAAGGTCACCGAGGCCGTCCTGCGCATCTTCGACCGCCAGGAGTGGCTGCGCGTCAACCGCGCCCGCGCACGCATCAAGGTGTTCGTCGACAAGTACGGGATCGACGAGCTGCGCGCCCAGGTCGAGGAGGAGCTGAAGGGCGACTGGGTCGCCGAGCGCGACTTCGACCCGACGCCGAAGCTGTTCGTCCACGACGAGGAGGCGAACGCGCCGGCCGTCCCGGCGTCGTACGGCTCGCCGAACGGCGACCTCTCCGAGTTCGAGGCGTTCCGTGCCGCGAACGTGCTGGCGCAGCGCCAGGAGGGCTTCTCGACCGTCCAGGTCAAGATCACGCGCGGCGACCTCACGCCCGAGCAGTTCCGCGGGCTCGCGGCGATCATGCGCGAGTTCACCGGCGGCTACGCGCGCACGACCGTGCACCAGAACCTGCTGCTGCGCTGGGTCCGCGACGAGTCGGTCTACGACGTGTGGACGCGCTTGAAGGCGCTCGACCTCGGCGACGCCGGCGCGGACGAGGTCTCCGACGTGATCTCGTGCCCGGGCACCGACTCGTGCAAGCTCGGCATCACCAGCTCGATGGGCCTCAACGCGGCCGTCAAGGAGCGCATCGACGCGATGGACATCCAGGATCCGCTCACGAAGCGCATCCACATCAAGATGTCCGGCTGCCCGAACGGCTGCTCGCAGCACCACATCGCGAACATCGGCTTCTACGGCGCCTCGATCAGAGTCGGCGACAAGACGATCCCCGCCTCGATCCCGCACATCGGCGGTCACTACGAGGGCGGCACGGTCGGCTACGGCGCGCGCCTCAGACTGCGCCTGCCGAGCAAGCGCGTGCCCGAGGCGGTCGAGCGCTGGATCCGCTTCTACGAGTCCGGCCGCCAGGACGGCGAGGAGTTCAACGCGTTCGCCGAGCGCGTCGGCACGAGAGCGTTCGAAGATCAGGTGCGCGAGCTGGCGATGCCGGCCGAGTTCAACCTCGAGAACATGAACCTGTTCATGGACTGGACGAAGAACGTCCCGTTCGAGGTGATCCGCGGCGAGGGCGAGTGCGCGGTCTGAGACCGCGCCGCCCTAGCTCGCCTGCACCGCCCGGCAGGCGAGCAGCGCCTCGCGCGCCTCGGGCCGCATGAGGCTCCAGTCGCCTCTCTGCACGGCATACTGGATCGACTGGGCGAGCATCGCGAAGCCGGACGACGTGTTCCCGGGCGGGGCGCCGGTGAGGTGGTCGAAGAGGCAGCCGCAGTCGAGCGTGCCGTTCGCGGTCTGCTGACAGCCGGCGACGAAGCCCGCCCGGATCTGCCGGCCCTGGTCGCTCTCCCAGACGCCCGGCTGCCGCTCGGGCAGGGCTCGCACGACGGCGGCGACGAGCAGCACCGCGCAAACGAGCGCAGCGATCAGGTCCGTAGTGCGGGCGCGGCCGGCGGGCTGCCGGCGAGCGCGTCGCACGAGCCAGATCGCGCCCGCGGCGAACGCCACGGGTGCGAGGACCTGGCCGGCCCGGTAGCCGGCGCTGTGAGCAGAGGCGAGGATGGCGAGCATGCCCACCTCCTCGACCGCCGGTGGAAGAAGCTTGAGCGTTCGCGTACGGGTGCTGCCCGCGCATCCCCGCGACGGGCCCGGCTGTTGCGCTCAGCCGCTGACTCAGCGTCTGGCGTACTCGTCGATCTCGCCGAAGTCGATCAGCACGCACGGCTCGTCGCCGATGACCTCGGCGTCGTGGCCGCGGGGGATCGCGGCGACCTGACCGGGGCCGACCTCCATGTCGGTCCCGTCGTCCATGTGGACGACCATGCGGCCCGAGACGCAGTAGCCGAGGTGTGAGACCTGGCACGTGTCGGTGCCCGCGATCGGCCTCACGTTCTCGGACCATCTCCAGCCGGGCTCGAAGGTGCCGCGGCCGACCGTGCGTCCGCCGATGGTGACGGCCTCGACCTTGCCGCGGCCCTCGAACGGCCGCACCTCGTCCGGCGAGTCGAAGCTCTTGACCTCGATCGACGCCATGCTCGCTCCTTCCTTGGGGTGCCGGAGCCGGCCACGTGGCCGGCGGAGGCGGGCCCCCTGGTGGTCTCAGTCGGGAAGCTGGTGCGACCCTACGCCTCTAAGCCGGCGCGTTGCAACGCGGCGCCTGGAACGGGCGTGTCGGCGCGATCGCCGCTACGCTGACCGTCCGATGAACCGCCGGCCCCAGCTCACGATCGTCGCGCCATCCGCCTCGCCCGAGGAGGCCGCCGCCGTCGTCGCCGCGCTGGAGCGCTTCATGCGCGAGACGGCGCCGGTCGTCGTCGCAGAGCCGAAGCGGATCGACCGCTGGACGCGCACCGCGCTGCTGGAGGGCGTCGCGCGCGAGCAGGACGCGCCCGCCGCGTGGGGCGACCCGCACCCCTGGGGTCGTTGAGCGACGCCGCGCCGCGCAGCGCCGCGGCCGTGATCTTCGACTGCGACGGCGTGCTCGTCGACAGCGAGGTGCTGGCCGCGCCGATCCTCGCCGAGCTGCTGACCGAGCTCGGCCTGCCGACGACCGCCGCCGACGTCGACCGCGACTTCAAGGGCCGCTCGTGGGAGCACGGCCTCGGCGTGATCCGCGCACGCCGCGGCGGCGCCGAGCCGTGGCCGGAGCTGCGCTCCCGTTATCGCGCCGCCCTGTTCGCGGCCTTCGACGCGCGCCTGCGGCCGATCCCCGGCGTGCATGCCGCGCTCGACGCGCTCGCAGCCGCCGGCATCCCGTGGTGCGTCGCCTCCAGTGGCGACCACGAGCGCATCCGCCGCGGGCTGCGCGCCGCCGGCCTGCTCGACCGCTTCCCAGCGGGCACGATCTTCAGCGTCGAGGACGTCGCGCACGGCAAGCCGGCGCCCGATCTGTTCGTGCACGCGGCCGCGAAGATGGGCTTCGAGCCCGCCGCCACGGTCGTCGTCGAGGACAGCGCCGCCGGCGTGCAGGCGGGCGTCGCGGCCGGCATGCGCGTGCTCGGCTACGCCCCCGACGGCGCCGATCCGGCGGCGCTGCGGGCCGTCGGCGCCGAGCCGTTCGGAGACATGGCCGAGCTGCCGCGGCTGCTACGAGAAAAAGCATAAACCCGCCCGGATTTTGCTATTTTCGTTCGTCCATGAGCGCGACCGCCCCGACCGACCATCAGCTCACCGACGGCGCCGAGGCGCTGTCGGCCGAAGAAGTGATCGCGCGGATGGTCGAGCGCTTCCATCCCCGCCTGCTGCTCGCCTCCTCCTTCCAGCAGGAGGAGTCGGTGATGGTCGACCTGCTGATGAAGGTCGAGCCGCGGGCCCGCATCTTCACGCTCGACACGGGTGTTCTGTTCCCTGAGACGTACGCGACGTGGAGAGCGATGGAGGAGCGCTACGGGATGCGGATCGAGGCGGCCAGCGGGATCTCCCTGGCGGAGCAGGCCGCACGCCACGGCGACGAGCTGTGGGCGCGCGAGCCCGACCGCTGCTGCGACATCCGCAAGGTCACGCCGCTGCGCGAGATCCTCGCCGGCGTCGACGGCTGGATCGTCGGCGTGCGCCGCGACCAGGCGCCCACGCGCGCGAACACGCCGAAGATCGGCTGGGACGACAAGCACGCGATCTGGAAGGCCGCGCCGCTCGCCGACTGGAGCGAGAGAGACGTCTGGACGTACATCAGCGCGAACGACCTGCCGTACAACCCCCTCCACGATCGCGGCTACGCCTCGATCGGCTGCACGCACTGCACGGTCCCGGCCGCCGACCGCAGCGGGCGCTGGGCCGGCAGCGACAAGCTCGAGTGCGGGCTGCACGGCTGACGTGCCGCCGCTGGCACACTGAATCGGCATGGACTGGCCGCTCGTCATCCTGTTCGGCTTCTGCGTCGGGATCCTCGTCGGCACGACCGGTGTCGGCGGCGGATCGCTGATGACGCCCGCGCTGATCCTCGTCTTCGGCACCGCGCCGACGACGGCGATCGGCACCGACCTCGCCTACGCGGCCGTCACGAAGACGGTCGGCGGCTGGCGCCACTGGCGTAGCGGCACGGTCGACATGAAGCTCGCGCTGTGGCTCGCGGTCGGCTCGATCCCGGGCGCGCTCGGCGGCGTCTACGTGCTGCACGTGCTGGAGGAAGCGCTCGGCAAGGGCGCGTTCGACGACACGCTGCTCAAGATGGTCGGCGCGGCGCTGCTGATCACCGCCGTCGCGGTGCTGTTCCGCGCGCTGATCAGACACGTGAAGGGCGAGCGCGACACGGTCGAGCCGTTCGAGACCCGCCACAAGCTCGCCGCCGTGCTCGTCGGCGTCAGCGTCGGCTTCGTCCTCGGGCTCACCTCTGCCGGCAGCGGCGCCTTGATCGCCGTCGGGCTGATCATGCTCTACCGCCTCACGCCGCGCCGCGTCGTCGGGACCGACGTGTTCCACGCCGCGCTGCTGCTGTGGGTCGCGTCGATCGCGCACCTCGTGAGCGGCAACGTCGACCTGCTGCTGGCGGGGAACATCCTGATCGGCTCGATCCCCGGCGTGTGGATCGGCTCGGGACTCGCGACCCGCGTCCTGCCGGAGGGCACGCTGCGGCCGGCGCTCGGGACGGTCCTGCTCGCCGCCGGGCTCGCGCTGCTGAACAAGGCCGGCCTCGACTTCCCGATCTATGTCATCTTCCTGGTGCCCGCGCTGGTCGCACTCGCGCTCACGGCCCTGCACTTCGGCCGCGAGCGCGTCGCGCGCACGCGCACGCCCCGTCCTTCGACGCCGTCGACGCCACCCGCACCCGAATCCGCATGAGCCACGAGCTGTCCCACCTCGATGCGCTGGAGGCTGAGGCGATCCACATCATGCGCGAGGTCGCCGCCGAGCTGGAGCGGCCCGTGCTGCTGTTCTCCGGCGGCAAGGACTCGATCGTCCTGCTGCGCCTCGCCGAGAAGGCGTTCCGCCCGGCGCGCTTCCCGTTCCCGGTGATGCACGTCGACACCGGCCACAACTTCCCCGAGGTGATCGACTTCCGCGATCGCCTGATCGCGGAGATCGGCGAGCGGCTGATCGTCGCCTCGGTGCAGGAGTCGATCGACAAGGGCCGCGCCGTCGAGGAGAGAGGCCCGCGCGCCTCGCGCAACCGGCTCCAGACCGTGACGCTGCTCGACGCGATCGCGGAGCACCAGTTCGACGCCGCGTTCGGCGGCGCGCGCCGCGACGAGGAGCGCGCCCGCGCGAAGGAGCGCATCTTCTCCTTCCGCGACGACTTCGGCCAGTGGGACCCGAAGGCGCAGCGCCCGGAGCTGTGGCAGCTCTACAACGGGCGCGTGCGCAAGGGCGAGCACGTGCGCGTGTTCCCGATATCGAACTGGACCGAGCTCGACGTGTGGCAGTACATCGAGCGCGAGCGGCTCGAGCTGCCGCCGATCTACTTCGCGCACGAGCGCGAGGTGTTCGCGCGCGACGGGATGCTCTACGCCGCCAGCGAGTTCGTCGAGCTGATGGACGGGGAGACCGTCTTCACCGAGACGGTCCGCTACCGCACCGTCGGCGACATGACCTGCACCGGCGCGGTCGCCTCGACCGCCACCACGCTCGAGACGGTCGTCGCCGAGATCGCCGCGACGAACATCACCGAGCGCGGCCAGACGCGCGCGGACGACCGCGTCACCGAGGCGGCGATGGAGGATCGCAAGCGGGAGGGGTACTTCTAGATGTCGCTCACCTACGAGTCGAACGGCAACTCCTCCGCTGACCAGCGGATCGCCGAGACCGAGCTGCTGCGCTTCGCGACCGCCGGCTCGGTCGACGACGGCAAGTCGACGCTGATCGGCCGCCTGCTGCACGACGCGAAGTCGATCCTCGCCGACCAGCTCGCGCACGTGAAGGAGACGAGCGAGCGGCGCGGCGACGGCGAGCTGAACCTCGCGCTGCTGACCGACGGCCTGCGCGCCGAGCGCGAGCAGGGCATCACGATCGACGTCGCCTACCGCTCGTTCCAGACCGACAAGCGCCGCTTCATCATCGCCGACTGCCCCGGCCACGAGCAGTACACGCGCAACATGGTCACCGGCGCCTCGACCGCCGACCTCGCGCTCGTGCTGGTCGACGCGCGCAACGGGCTCGTGCGCCAGTCGCGCCGGCACGCGGCGATCTCCGCGCTGCTGCGCACGCCGCACCTCGTCGTCGCGATCAACAAGATGGACCTCGTCGACTACGACCAGGCCGTCTACGACGCGATCGTCGCCGACTTCAAGAGCTGGTCGAACGGGCTCGAGTTCGCCGAGGCGAGGTTCATCCCGATCAGCGCGCTGAAGGGCGACAACGTCGTCGAGCCCTCGACCAACATGGACTGGTACGACGGCCCGACGCTGCTGCACCATCTGGAGACCGTCGAGATCGCCGGCGACCGCAACCTCGAGGACTGGCGCTTCCCGGTCCAGTGGGTGATCCGCCCGCAGAACGACGAGCGCCACCACGACTACCGCGGCTACGCCGGCCAGGTCGCCGCCGGTGTGCTGACGCCGGGCGAGGAGGTCGTCGTGCTGCCGTCGGGCCGCACGACGAAGCTGGCCGGGATCGACACGCTCGACGGGCCGCTGCCGGAGGCGTTCCCACCGCAGTCGGTGACGCTGCTGCTGGAGGACGACCTCGACGTCTCGCGCGGCGACCTGATCGCGCGCGCCGGCGAGGCGAACCCGCCGACTGTGGCGCGCGAGTTGGAGGCGATCGTCTGCTGGATGAGCGATCAGCCGCTGAGAGCCGGCGGCCGCTACGCGCTCAAGCACACGACGCGCTCGGTGCGCGCGATCGTCGACGCGATCGACTGGCACCTCGACGTCGAAACGCTCGCGCGCGAGGACAACGACCATGGGCTCGAGCTGAACGAGATCGGGCACGTCAGGCTGCGCCTCAGCGCGCCGCTCGCGTTCGACCCGTACGCGCGCAACCGCGAGACGGGCTCGTTCATCCTGATCGACGAGGCGACGAACGACACCGTCGGCGCCGGCCTGATCGCGACGCCGGAGGGGTAGGCGACGGGCGCCGTCCCGGCAGCGGAAGCGGTCGCCCAGCGCCGGCTGCTGCGGGCGCTGCCGCTCGCCGTCTGGGCGGCCGGCTCGGTCGCGGCCGTGGCGGTCTTCGGGCTGCCCTACACGCGCGACTGGATCTTCGTCTGGGTCCTGCTGGGCGCGCTCGCGGTCTCGCTCGGCGACCTCGGCGGCTGGGCGCGCGGGGTCGTCATCGACTGGCTGCCGTTCTTCCTCGTGCTGACGGCGTACGACCTCGCGCGCGGCGGCGCCGACGGCTGGCTCGCGCCGACGCACTTCCTGCCGCAGGCCGACGTCGACCGCTGGCTGTTCGGCGGCGCGGTGCCGAGCGCCTGGCTGCAGCAGCACCTGCACTGGCCCGGGCAGGTGCGGTGGTTCGAGGTGGCCGCGTTCGTCGTCTACCTCTCGCACTTCTTCGTCACGCCGCTGCTGGCCGCCGCCCTGTGGGTGCGCGACCGCTGGCGCTTCCGCCGCTTTGCCGCAGCGTTGGCGCTGCTGACGCTGCTGGGCTCGATCACGTTCGTCGCCTTCCCGGCCGCGCCGCCGTGGATGGCGAGCGCGCACGGGCTGATCCCCCCGGTCCAGCGGCTGATCCCACAGTTGTGGATGTGGAGCGGCGTCGGCGCAGAGAGCGGCCTCGTCGGGACCGGCTACCGCTACGCGAACGACGTGGCGGCGGTGCCCTCGCTGCACGCCGCGCTCGCGCTGCTGGTGGCGCTGAGCGTGTGGCCGCGCAGCGGGTGGGCGCGCGTGCTGGTCGGCGCCTACCCGGTCGCAATGGCGCTCGCGATCGTCTACACCGGCGAGCACTACGTCGCCGACGTGCTGCTCGGCTGGCTCTACGCGGCGGCGAGCTTCCTGGTCGTGCGGCGGATCGCCGCCCGGCTCACGTCGCGCCGGCTCGGTGTCAGCCGCGCGACGGATAGGTGAAGGCTCACGTTATTCTTCCGCCCCGCATGTTCTCGAAGGTCTTGATCGCCAACCGCGGCGAGATCGCGGTCCGTGTCATCCGCGCCTGCGAGGAGCTCGGCGTCGCGTCCGTCGCCGTCTACTCCGAGCTGGACCGCGACGCGATCCACGTCAAGCGGGCCGACGAGGCGTACCTGATCGGCCCCGGGCCGGCGGCCGAGTCCTACCTCGTGATCGAGAAGATCATCGACGTCGCGAAGAGATCCGGCGCCGAGGCGATCCACCCCGGCTACGGCTTCCTGGCCGAGAACGCGGCGTTCGCGAAGGCCTGCGAGACGGCGGGGATCGTCTTCATCGGCCCGCCGGCGAGCGCGATCGAGGCGATGGGCTCGAAGACCGCCGCACGCGAGCTGATGCAGAAGGCCGGCGTGCCGATCGTGCCGGGCACGACCGAGCCGGTCGCCGACGTGAGAGCCGCGCGCAAGGTGATCGCGGACTCGATCGGCTACCCGGTCGCGGTCAAGGCGGCGGGCGGCGGCGGCGGCAAGGGCTTCCGCGTCGCGCTGACCGACGACGAGCTGGAGGCCGCCTTCGAGGGCGCCTCGCGCGAGGGCGAGAAGTTCTTCTCCGACCCGACCGTGTACCTGGAGCGGTATCTCCCCGACCCCCGCCACGTCGAGGTGCAGGTGCTGGCCGACAGACACGGCAACGTGATCCACCTCGGCGAGCGCGACTGCTCGGTGCAGCGCCGCCACCAGAAGCTGATCGAGGAGTCGCCCGCGCCGGCCGTGGACGAGGCGCTGCGGGCGCACATCGGCAGAGTCGCGACGGACGCCGCCGCGGCCGTCGACTACGTCGGCGCCGGCACGATCGAGGGCCTGTTGCAGGACGGCGAGTACTTCTTCCTGGAGATGAACACGCGCGTCCAGGTCGAGCACTGCGTCACCGAGATGACGACCGGCATCGACATCGTCAAGGAGGGCATGCGCGCCGCCGCCGGCGAGCCGCTGTCGATCTCGCAGGATGACGTCGTGCTGCGCGGCCACGCGATCGAGTGCCGCATCAACGCCGAGGACGCGTCGAAGAACTTCGCGCCGGCGCCGGGCAGGATCGGCGCCTACGTCGAGCCGAGCGGGCCGGGCGTGCGCGTCGACTCGGGCGTCGGCCCGGGCGGCGAGGTCTCGCCGATGTACGACCCGATGGTCGCGAAGCTGATCGTGTGGGACTCCGACCGCGAGGCGGCGACGAGACGCATGCTGCGCGCGCTCGACGAATACGAGATCACCGAGCTGAAGACGCTGATCCCGTTCCACAAGGCGCTGCTCGCGACGAGACAGTGGGGCAACGCGGAGACGTGCCGCGACCTCGTCGAGGACAAGAGATGGCTGAGAGCGCTCGCGTTCGAGCCGACCGTGCCGTCCGACGGCGACGAGGACGGCGAGAAGGTCGAGCAGACCTACACGGTCGAGGTGAGCGGCCGGCGCTTCGACGTGAGAGTGATCGGCGCACCGTTCGCCGGCGCGGTCACGCTCAACGGCTCCGCGCCGGCCGCCGCGCCGCGCAAGCCGCGCGAGCGGAAGAAGGGCGGCTCCGCCGTCGGCGGCGACACGCTCCCCTCGCCGCTGCAGGGCAACATGTGGAGAGTGAAGGTGAGACAGGGCGACGCGGTCGAGGAGGGCCAGCTGCTCTGCATCATCGAGGCGATGAAGATGGAGAACGAGATCACCGCCCACAAGGCGGGCGTCGTCGCCGAGCTGCCGATCGCCGAGGGCGCCCCGATCGCCGCCGGCGACCCGATCGCCACGATCACCTCGACCGTCTCCGAGTAGCGCGAGCAGCGCCTGCGCGACGGGATCGCGCCGCGCGCTCGCCGGGGGGGAAGGATCTGGGTAGACCGGCGTCTGGTCGAATACTGACCGGCGTCTCCCGGAGCCGGTCCCGACGCGCTGGCACGAGCGCGAAAGGAGGCTCGCATGACTGCGATCCGTCCTCGCACCCCCCTCGGCCCCGAGCCGTCGCGCAGGAGGAGGTGGTCGGCCCGCTGGCTCGCGGTCCTCGCGGCTCTCGCGGCGCTTGCGCTCGTCGCGCCGGCGACCGCCGCCGCCCACGGGCACGGCCACGGCCACGGCCACGGCAACCGCCACGCGTTCGAGCAGCGCAACCTGATCTCCGACATCGCCGGCGTCGCCCGCATCACCGACCGCAACCTCGTCAACTCGTGGGGCATGGCGGCCGGCCCGACCACGCCCCTGTGGGTGGCGGACAACGGCAGCGACGTCTCGACCGTCTACAGAGGCGCCGTGAACGGCGGCATCCCGGTGATCGCGCCGCTCGTCGTCGCGATCCCGAACGGCGCGCCGACGGGGATCGTCTTCAACCCGACGAACGGCTTCACGATCGGCAGCGGCGCGACGAGCGGGCCGGCGCGCTTCATCTTCGACTCGGAGGCCGGCACGATCTCGGCCTGGAGCCCGAGCCTCGTCCCGGCGACGCAGGCGCAGCTGATCGCGAGCGACCCCAGCGCGGTCTACAAGGGCCTCGCGCTCGCGACCTCGCACAGGAACGGCACGCGCATCTACGCGGCCGACTTCCACGGCGCCAAGATCGACGTCTGGAACGACCAGTTCAGACCGGTGGACGTGCCCGGCGCGTTCGTCGACAGAGCGCTGCCGGCCGGGTTCGCGCCGTTCAACATCCAGCAGCTGGGCGGCCGGCTCTACGTCACGTACGCCAAGCAGGACGCGCAGGGCCATGACGACGTGGCCGGCCCCGGCAACGGGTTCGTGGACGTGTACGACACGAGCGGCCACCTGCTCAAGCGGCTCGTCTCGCAGGGGCAGCTCAACTCCCCGTGGGGCCTCGTGATCGCACCGCGCCACTTCGGCCGCTTCGGCCGCGATCTGCTCGTCGGCAACTTCGGCGACGGGATGATCAACGCGTACAGCACCCACAGCGGCCGCTTTCAGGGCCGGCTCGTGAACACGGACGGCAACCCGATCCAGATCGACGGCCTGTGGGCGCTGCGCTTCGGCAACGGCGTCTTCGGCACGCCACGAAACCTGCTGTTCACCGCCGGCATCGGCGACGAGGGGCACGGGCTGCTCGGCGAGATCGTCGCGCGCTAAAGACGCACTGCGACGCTGGGCGCAGCGGGGGCTGCGCTCAGCCGCTGTGCGCTCCGCTCAAGCGCGTGCGGCGCTCGTCGCGTTGCTCGTGGCCTCGAGAGGAGGGCATCGAGGTGTGTGGTGCCCGCAAGGGCACGCGGTCCCCGTTCGAGCGCGGTCTGAAAACGACGACCGCGAACGAGACCCTCGTATAGCGGGTCAGATTCGCGGTCGTGGTTTTCGGCCCACTCCGGAGCGGGGATCGCGGCGGCCGAGAGGAGCGCCCGTACCCCTCCCCCTCGATGCCCAACCGGCGGACGCCGGCGCCCCAGCCGGGTGGCGAGCGGCGCTACCCGGCGCCGAGCAGACTGACGTTGTACTCGTGCAGCTTGCGGTTGCCGCCGTCGCGGCGCGCGAGCGGCAGCGGCGCGGCGGCGGGGTCGTCGCCGGCGAGGGCCTCGACGTAGGCGAGGTCCTCGCGCAGGATCGCCGCGGCGCGCACCTCGTCCAGCGGCTCGCCGTGGCCGGGCACGATGACGTGCGCCTGCTCGACGAGCGGCTCGAGCCGCTTCAGCGTCGCGCGGTAGGCGTCGAGCGAGGAGGACGGCGACAGCTCGGGGATCGCGCCGGGCGAGAGGTAGTCGCCGCACACGAGCACACGGGCCCACGGGATCCACACGGCAGTGCCATCGGACGTGTGCCCGTCGGCCGGGTGCAGCTCCAGCTCAGCAGCCCCGAGCGCGCAGTAGCCGGGCACCGGCAGCGCCTGCACGCCCGGCAGCGACAGCGGGCCGGGGCGGTCGATCAGGTACTGCTCGTCGAACTCGCGCAGCTCGCGCTGGGCGGCGCCGGGCTCGGCGGTCAGGCGCGCGGCGGTCGTCTCGCCGCAGCCGATCGACGCCTCCGGGAACGCGTAGCGCCCGAGCAGGTGGTCCCAGTCGGCGTGCGTGACGAGCAGCCCGGAGACCGCGAAGCCCGCCTGCTCCAGCAGCGCCGGCAGCGCCTCCAGCTCGTCCGGCAGGATCGGCGAGTCGATCAGGAACGCCTCGTCGCCGGCGCGGACGGCGGTGCAGGTCGTCTTCCAGATCGCGCCGATCGCGACGACGACGTCCTCGTGAACGGCGATCGCGCGCATGCGCCGACGCTGCCCTGCCGCGCCGGGCTAGAAGCCCAGCAGTCTGACCGCCTCGCGGAGGCTCGTCACCTCGGCGTCCGGTCTCTTCTGGCCCGACTCGAGCTGCGCTCTCGTGCGGTTGACCCACACGACCGGGATTCTGCCCTTCAGGCACGGCTCGACGTCGTGGTGGTAGCTGGAGCCGATGTGGACCCAGCCTCTCTTGCCGCCGATGCGGCGCTCGCACTCCTTGAAGTGCGCGGGGTCCGGCTTGTAGGAGCGGACCTGCTGGGCGGTCACGACGAGGTCGAAGTCATGTGGGATGTGGCGGCGCGTGAGGCCGAGCAGCTTGTCGTCGATGTTCGCGATCAGGCCGAGGCTGACGCCCGCTCTCACGAGTCTCTGCAGCACCGGGTTGGCCTCTCTGAAAGCCGGCCAGCGCTGCACCGAGTCGGGCAGGAAGCCGCTGCGCGACGGCTCGAGCGGCCAGCCCAGCTCCTCGGCGATCTGGACGGCGGTGCGGCGCAGCACCTCGGCGTACAGCTCATAGGAACCCGCCTGGATCTGCTGCTGGATCGAGTGGAACAGCGGGACAAGCGCGTCGCGGTCCATCTCGAAGCCGTCGCGCGCGGCCTCTCTGCTGAACGCGTCGAACGCCCCGCTGTCCCAGTCGATCAGGGTGCCGTAGACGTCAAATGTGACGAACGTTACGTTTCTGGGAATCGGCATTGGGCGCGCATTATGCCTTCCGGGCCGTCGATCGCGCGCCGTGCCTGGACGCGACGGCGTCCGACACCTTCGCCCTATCTCGGATATCGTGGCGCGCCGCTATGGACCTCCTTGAGTATCAGGGGAAGCAGCTCTTCGCCCGACACGGGATCCCGGTTCCCTCCGGCAAGCCCGCTTCAACCGTCGCCGACGCCGTCGCAGCTGCCGACGAGATCGGCTATCCCTGCGTCGTCAAGGCGCAGGTCCTCATCGGCGGCCGCGGCAAGGCCGGCGGCGTCAAGCTCGCGAAGGACAGAGCCGAGGCCGAGCAGTACGCCACCGACATTCTCGGGATGGACATCAAGGGCTTCACCGTCCACGAGGTCTGGATCGAGGCAGCCTCGGACATCGCGTCCGAGTACTACGCGTCGATCGTGTTCGACCGCGCCGCGAAGGCTCCCCTCGTGATGTTCTCGACGAAGGGTGGCATGGACATCGAGGCGGTTGCGGAGGAGACGCCCGAGGCGTTGGTGAGAATCCACGTCGACCCCCTCCTCGGTTTTCAAGACTTCCACGGTCGTCGCCTGGCCTTCGAAGCGGGCGTTGATGCGGACGTGGTCCGGCCAGTGGGCGCGCTGCTGTCGAAGCTCTACGACGCGTTCGTCGCCGAGGAGGCGATGCTCGTCGAGGTCAACCCGCTGATCGTCACGGGGGACCGCGACGTCAAGGCGCTCGACGCGAAGGTCACGCTCGACGGCAACTCGCTCTACCGCCACCCGGACAACGCGGGGCTGCGCAACCCGTCCCAGGAGGACGAGCAGGAGCAGATGGCGCACGAGCGCGGGCTCACGTACGTGAAGCTCGACGGCGACATCGGCATCCTCGGCAACGGCGCCGGGCTCGTCATGTCGACGCTCGACGTCGTCGCCCAGGCCGGCGGCTCGCCGGCGAACTTCCTCGACGCCGGCGGCGGCTCGAAGGCCGACGCGATCGTCAGCGCGGTCGAGGTGATCCTCTCCGACACGAAGGTCAGAGCCGTGCTGTTCAACATCTTCGGCGGGATCACCCGCTGCGACGAGGTCGCGAAGGGCCTGATCGAGGCGTTCGACGTCGTCAAGCCGACGGTCCCGTTCGTGGTCCGTCTCGACGGCACGAACGACGTCGCGGGCCGTCAGCTGCTCGCCGACGCGAGCCTGCCGAACGTCCACACGGAGGCCACGATGCTCGGCGCCGCCCAGAAGGTCGTCGAGCTGGCTGCGGCGCATGGGGCGGCGGCATGAGCGTCCTCGTCGGCAAGGACACGCGCCTCGTCGTCACCGGCCTGACCGGTCGCGAGGGCACGTTCCACGCGCTCAACAACCGCAACTACGGGACCGACGTGGTCGCCGGCGTGACGCCCGGCAAGCGCGGCCAGGACGTCGAGGGCATCCCCGTCTTCGACACCGTCCACGCGGCCGTCGCCGAGACCGGCGCGAACACGGCGATGATCTTCGTCCCGCCGCGCTTCGCCGCCGACTCGATCCTCGAGGCGCTCGACGCCGGCATCGAGCTGGTCGTCGCGATCACCGAGGGGATCCCGGCGCACGACGAGCTGCGCGTCTACACGCAGCTCAAGCGCACGCCCGGCGCGCGCCTGGTGGGCCCGAACTGCCCCGGCATCCTGTCCCCCGGCAAGGCGAACGTCGGCATCATCCCGGCGTCGTTCTTCAAGGAGGGCAACGTCGGCGTCGTGTCGCGCTCCGGCACGCTGACCTACCAGATCGGCAACGAGCTGGCCCAGCGCGGCTTCGGCAACTCCTCGATCGTCGGCATCGGCGGCGACCCGGTCCCCGGCTCGTCGTTCATCGACATCATCGAGCTGTTCGAGCAGGACCCGCAGACCGAGCTGATCGTGATGAGCGGCGAGATCGGCGGCTCGGCCGAGGAGGAGGCCGCCGAGTACATCGCGGCCAACGTCACCAAGCCTGTCGTCGGTTACATCGCCGGCTTCACCGCGCCGCCCGGCAAGACGATGGGCCACGCCGGCGCGATCGTCTCCGGCACCGCCGGCACCGCCAAGGCGAAGGCCGAGGCGCTCGAGGCGAAGGGCGTCCGCGTCGGCCGCACGCCGACCGAGACGGCCGAGATCGCGATGGAGATCCTGTCGGCCTGACGGCCGGCAGCGTCTCCCGGCAGACCGAGAAGCGCCCGCGGCGACGGCTCGCGGGCGCTTTGCGTACCCTGCGTCGCATGGCTTCCGAACCCGCTCCGATCTCCTTCGCCCGCGGCGCGCCGTCGCTCGACATCGTCGACGTCGACGGCCTGCGCGCCGCCGCCGACCGCGCCTTCCAGAACGACCCCGCCGGCACGACGGCCTACGGCACGTCGATCGGCTACGTGCCGCTGCGCACGTGGATCGCGGAGCAGCACGGCGTCGCGCCGGAGCAGGTGATCGTCACGAACGGCTCGATGCAGGCGGACGCGTTCCTGTTCGAGGCGCTCGTCGAGGACGGCGACACGGTCGTCGTCGAGAAGCCGACGTACGACCGCACGCTGCTGTCGCTGCGCTCGCGCGGCGCGGACGTGCGCCCGGTCGACCTGCACGAGGACGGGATCGACGTCGCGGGCGTCGAGGCGCTGATCGCCGACGGCGTTATGCCGCGGCTCGCGCACCTGATCCCCAACTTCCAGAACCCGGCCGGCTACACGCTGTCGGGCGACAAGCGGCGCGCGCTCGTCGCGCTCGCGGCCGAGCACGGCATCACGATCTTCGAGGACGACCCGTACGTGCAGCTGCGCTTCAGCGGCGAGCCGCTGCCGACGATGCTGTCGCTCGACCAGGCCGACCGCGTCGTGTACGCGTCGTCCTTCTCGAAGACCGTCTGTCCGGGCATCCGCGTCGGCTACCTCGTCGGTCCGGAGAAGCTGATCGCGCGCATCGCGAAGCTCGCGACGAACACCTACATCTCGCCGAACATGGTCGCCCAGTCGATCGTCAACGAGTTCGTGCGGGCCGACGGCGGCGGCGCCTTCGAGCGCTCCGTCGCGCGCGTGAAGGACGCGCTGCAGGAGCGCGCCGCCGCGTTGTGCGCGGCGCTCGCGCGCGAGCTGCCGGAGGCGCGCTTCGTCGCGCCGCAGGGCGGCTACTTCCTGTGGGTCGAGCTGCCCGAGGGGACCGACGGCGACGCGCTGTTCGCCGCCGCCGCCGAGCGCGGCGTGCAGATCGTCAAGGGCACGGACTTCCTGCTCGAGGGCGGCGAGAACGCCTTCCGCCTCGCCTACTCCGGCGTGACGGTGCCGCAGATCGAGGAGGGCGTCGCCCGCCTCGCCGACGCGGTCCGCTCGCTGGGCGTGGCTGCGTAGGTCGCGCTAGCGCCCGTAGCGGCCGCCGAGCACGAGCTGTCTCGGCAGCGCCGTGCGCGGCGGCGGGCTTGGGTCGGCGGTCACTGAGACGGTCTCGGCGACGCTGCGGGTGACGACGTGCTCGCCGCCGTCGGACGCGACGGTGATGTGGTCGTCATCGGCGGCGGCGATCGTGCCGTCGAGGCCGGGCTCGATGCCCGAGTCCTTGAGGTAGTGGAGCAGGTCCTCCGCCTCGTTCTCGAAGCGCAGGACTCTGACGCGGGCGCCCTCGGCGCAGTCGGCGAGCGGGACGCCGACGATCCGCTCGCCGACGTTGATCGGATGGCCGTGCGGGCACGTCGTCGCGTCGCCGATCGCGGCCTTGACGTACGCCTCGAAGCGCGGCGACATCGCATGCTCCATCCGCTCGGCCTCCTCGTGCACGTCGTCCCACGGCACGCCGACGACGTCGGTCAGGAAGCGCTCGATCAGGCGGTGACGCGAGGTGATCTCCTCGGCGTGGCGACGGCCGTCCTCGGTGAAGGAGATCGCGCGGTCCTCGCCGCGCGTCACGTAGCCGTCTCTCTCGAGTCGGCCGAGCATCTCGTGGACCGTCGGGGCGGACAGCTGCATCGCGCGCGCGAGGTTGGCGCCGGTCATCGGCAGGCCCGCCTCGTAGAGCCAGAAGAGCATCTGGAGGTACTCCTCCTCGGCGATCGTGGCGTGCTCGTGCGACACCTGCGCCCACCTTCCTTCCCGCGACTCGCCGGACGACGCCGGCCTGACCGCTTCGATCGTAGAGGGTCGGCGACGGGCTTGCCGGACCGTCAGGCGACCGGCGCCCGCTCGCCGACCGCCGCCTGGCCGAGCCTGCCGAGCTGCTGCTCGGCGAGCGCCAGCAGCTCGCGCGACGCGGGCGAGAGCGGGGCGGCGCGGCGCGAGATGACTGCGAGCGCCTCCTCGATCGGCTCGTCGAACGGCGCGACGTGGAGCGCTCGCGGGAAGCCGGCGCGGCGCAACGTGAGCGCCTCCGAGACGACCGTGTCGCCGACGCCGCGCGCGGCCAGCTCCAGCGCCGTCTGCGGCTGCTCGACTTCCACATGCGGCTCGAGCCGCACGCCCGCGCGCTGGGCGCGCTCCAGCAGCGCGCGCTGCGTCGGGTCAGCGGCCCCGAAGCGCGCGTCGGGCAGGATCAGCGGGCCCGCGGCGAGCCGCTCGATCGTGACCGGCGGGCGCACGCGCCGGGGGTCGGCGCTCGCGTACAGCAGCTGGCTGCGCAACACCGGCCGCACGTCGAGCGCCGCGTCGTCGACCGGCAGCAGGACGATGCCCGCCTCGATGCGGCCCTCGCTGACCGCCTCGGCGACCTCGCTCGAGTTGACGCCGACGACGCGCACGCGGACGTCGGGGTGACGGCGCCGGAACGCCGCGACGACGTTGCCGACGAGCCACGGCGGCGCGTCCCCGAAGATGCCGAGCGTCGCGGTGCCGCCGCGCAGCTCGCGCACGTCGGCGACCGACGCGGCCGCGCGCGCGGCGGCGGCGACCGTGCGCTCGGCCTCCGGCCGCAGCGCGCGGCCGGCCTCGGTCAGCACGAGCCGGCGCCCGGTGCGCACGAACAGCGCCGTGCCCAGCTCCGCCTCGAGCCGTCGCACCTGCTCCGACAGCGACGGCTGGGCGAGATGGAGCGCGTCGGCCGCCGCGCTGAAGCTGCCGTGCTCGATCGCCGCGAGGAAGTGCTGGAGCTGTTGGAGCGTCAAAGGGAAAGCCTTTGGTTGGTGAAGTAGATCAAGGCTAGTGCAGTGAGCAACCCGCGCCTACGCTGGAGCCGTGAGCTCGTCCCTGCACATCCGCCGCGAGCGCGAGGGAATGCTGCTGTCCCTGCTGGCGACCATCGGCTTCGCCGGAATGGTGGTGATGGCCAAGCTCGCGTACGCCGCGGGCGCGGGGGTCGTCATGCTGCTCGCGATCCGCTTCACGGTCGGCGCTGCGCTGGCGTGGGCGCTGGCGGCGCGCGCCGGCGTCGCGCGCGTCCCCACACGACGCGCCGCGCTCGTGCCGCTCGCGCTCGGGCTCGTCGTCTACAGCGCCGAGACCGCGCTCGCGTTCGGCGCGCTCGCGCGGATCGACGCATCGCTGACCGAGCTGCTGCTGTTCACCTACCCGGCGCTCGTGGTGCTCGGCGCGATCGCGCTGCGCCACGAGGCGGCCTCGCGACGGCGGCTGTGCGCGCTCGCGCTCGCGATGGTCGGCGTGGTGCTCGTGCTGGCGGGCGGCCACGGAGGCGGCGCCGCCGCGCCGACCGGGGTCGCGCTCGCGCTCGGCGCCTCCGTCCTCTACGCGGCCTACGTGCTGACGGCGGCGCGCGTCGCGCAGGGCCTGCACGCGCTCACGTTCGCCGCGCTCGTCGCGACCGGCGCGGCGATCGCGTTCGACGTCGCCGGCGCCGCCTCCGGCACGCTGCCGCTCGATCTCGGCGCGGAGGCGTGGGGCTGGGCGCTCGCGCTCGCGGTCAGCACGACGGTCGCGCTCGCCGCGTTCCTCGGCGGGGTCGCGCGCCTCGGCGCCGGACGCGCCAGCATCCTCGCGATGCTCGAGCCGGCGTTCGCCTGCAGCCTCGCGTTCGTGGCCTTCGGCGAGCGGCTCGCGCCGCTCCAGCTCGCGGGCGGCGCGCTCGTGCTGGGCGGAGCGCTGGTGCTGCAACTGCGACCGCTACGATCGCTGCGCCGTGGCGCTCCCCCTCTCCCCGCCGATCACCCCGCAGCTCGCGCGCTCGCGCACAGCGCTGCCGGACGGGGAGGGGTGGGCGTACGAGCCGAAGTGGGACGGCTTCCGCGCGCTCGCGTTCGTCGACGGGGAGACGCTCGCGCTCCAGTCGCGCGGCGGTAGACCGCTCGAGCGCTACTTCCCGGAGCTGACGTTCCCGTCCGGCCGCTACGTGCTCGACGGCGAGATCGTGATCGACGGCGAGGGCGGCCTGCAGGACTTCGACGCGCTCTCGAACCGCATCCACCCGGCCGCGTCGCGGATCGCGCTGCTGAGCGAGCGCACGCCGGCACGCTTCCTCGCGTTCGACCTGCTCGCGACGGAGGACCGCTCGCTGCTGGAGCTGCCGTTCGAGCAGCGGCGCGAGGCGCTGGAGCGGTTCCCGTTCGCCGCGCCGGTCGAGCTGACGCCGTGCGTGCGCACCGCAGCCGAGGCGGAGAGATGGCTGCGCTCCGCCGAGGGCGTGATCGCGAAGCAGCTCGACGCGCCGTACCGGCCCGGCGAGCGCGACGGGATGGCGAAGATCAAGCGCGTGCGCACGATCGACGCGGTCGTGATCGGCTGGCGGCCCGGCAAGGAGGAGCGCACGGTCGGCTCGCTGATCCTCGGCCTCTACGACGAGGACGGCGAGCTGCGCACGGTCGGCCACACGTCGGGGTTGAAGGCGGCCGAGAGACGCGAGCTGGTCGACAGACTGGCGCCGTTCGAGTCGGGCGAGCGCGGCAGCGCCGACCCGAGCCGCTGGAAGAGCGACAAGGAGCTGGAGTGGGTCGCGCTGCGGCCGGAGCTGGTCGTCGAGATCAGCTTCGACCACGTGAGCGGGCGGCGGATCCGCCACGGCTCGAAGCTGCTGCGCTGGCGCGAGGACAAGCCGCCGCGCGAGTGCCGGATCGAGCAACTGCTCGACTGAGCGTCGCTCCGCCGGCCCGTCGCTACGGCACCAGCAGCAGACTCGCCGCGTGATCGGACATCAGGCCCCTCGGCCCGTCGAGCGTCGCGCTGTCGGCGAACGCCTGCGGCCCGGGACGGGGCGGCCTCGCGGCCGGATCCGGAGGATCGACGTCCGCCATCCAGTAGTCGTAGAGGTTCCCGGACGCGGTCGTGCCGCCCGCCCAGCCGGCCGCCGGGAAGCGCAGCGGCGCAGCGACCCCGCGGCTGTAGGGGTGCAGCACGATGCCGTAACGGCCGCGGCGCAGCGCCGGCGCGACGTTGAAGTCGCCGCCGACGTAGACGTGCTGCGACGCACAGGCCCTGTTGGCGCGAATCTTGGACGCGGCGTCGGCCAGCCTGCGCATCGCCGCGGCGCGCGCGACCTCGTCGTTGTACACGTTGTGCAGGAACCCCACCGCGCTCCGCTCGGCCGCGCCGGGGAGATCCACGACGACGAACGGGATGCAGCGATAGTCGATCCCGTCCGGGAGCGCCCTCATCCAGTCGCCCGGTCTCGTGTACGCCTCGGCCGGGTCCCGGTCGCTCTCCGGAGCGACGGAGACCCGGCCGAGCGCCTGCACCTTGATGCCTGCGGCCACCTTGATCGCCAGCCACTCGCAACGGCCGAGCGCCGAGCCACCGCAGTGGAAGACGAACGTCGTGCCCGGCCCGGTGAGGTCGTCCGCCAGACCGCCGGCGACGACGCCGCTCGCCTCGGTCGTCAGCTCGGTGAAGCCGGCGACGACGATCCTCTCGGGCGCAGCCGCCGCTTTCACCGCCTGGAAGCCGTATGCGCCGAGCGGCGGCGAGCTGCCCCACACGGCGGGCCACGCAAGTTTCGGGACGAAGTCTCCCCGGAAGGCCTGCTTGCGCGCCGGCGCCGCCCCGCCGAACCGGCGCATGTTCTGGTGGAGGAAGATCGCGGTCATGCGCCGTCGGCGCTGACGGGCATCGCGACCTGCCCGTCGAGCTCCTGCGGTCGCTGGAGCTCCACGGCGACCGGGACCGGCACCGGCGCCGCACGCGCCAGCTCGAAGCGCTCCGGCAGTCTCTCGAGCGAATAAGCGAAGGGGATCGTCGGCCCGACCGCCGACACGATGCTGGAGGCGGGGTTTCTGCGGGCTTCCGTGATCGTGATGATCTGCATGAGCTGCCACAGCAGCACGAGACGCGTCTCGTGCGTGTCGTTCACCAGCTCCGTCGACGAGAATTCGGTCGTCTCGCTGGAGATCGAGACCTGCTCGAAGCGGCTCGCCGACGTGCTGAGGCTCATCGAGACGCTCGCCGAGATCGCGCCCCAGCCGGCGGAGACGCCGAGGCCGAGCGAGGTCGCGACCGAGGTCGACTCCGAGCTGAGCGACGACATGCCGGTCGTCTCCGTGTAGCTGATCGTGCGCCTCTCTCCGGGTGTGAGCGCGTAGGAGCCGGACGACAACTGCCATTGCTGCTCGAGCGCCACCTGCACGCCGAGCGCGAGCCCCCAGCCACAGGCGACGAGGACCCGCGGCGAGCTGTCGGGCAGGAGCTCCTCTCTCGTGGGCGTGGGCGGCAAGCCGATCGCGCCGGCGCGCACGAGCTCTCTCGGCCCGATCGTGACGCGCTCCGGGTCGACGTACGAGCGTCTGGCGCTCGGCCCCTTCCCGACGGCTGCGGCGAAGCCCCCGGTCGCGGCGAACGTCGCGACCCACCAGTACCCGTCGGGGACCGCAGTGTTGCCGTCGCGGGCCCGGACCGCGATCTCCTGGCTCGCCTGGAGGAGCGTGAACGGGATCTGCTCGCCGAGCTCGTTCAGGAAGTACAGCCTCAGCGGGACGGCCAGGTCGTTCTTGATCCGGAACGGCCCCACTCTCTGCTCGGGCCTGGAGCACAGCTTGCCGTCGAGCGCGCTGCGGTAGTCGTCGTTCATCGCGTCCCCCTCCCGATAAACCTGATGAAGGTGCAAGCTAGCTGCTGACGCGAGCGCACCGGCGCCGAGTGGAGACGGCGGACCGCGGCGCGGGCCTGCGGCTCCGGTTCGCGGCTGGCCACGTCCGGCAGGTGACAGGATGCTGGAGGTGACCGCCTCCACGACGCGCGCGCCGATCCTCGTCGCCCCCGCCGCGTTCCGCGGGACGCTGCGGGGGCCGCAGGTCGCGGCGGCGCTCGCGCGCGGGCTGGAGGCGGGCGGCTGGCCGGTCGACCCGTGCGCGGTCGCGGACGGCGGCAGCGGGCTGCTCGAGGTGCTGCTGCCGGCGCTCGGCGGCGAGACGGCGGCGGTCCCGGTCGGCGGCCGCTCCGTCGGGATCGGTCTGGTCGAGGACGGCGGGACCGCGATCGTGGAGCTGTGCGCGGCGGTGGACGGCGGCGAGGCGTCGAGCGCGACGGCCGGCGAGCTGCTGCTGGGCGCCGACGCGACGGGCGCGCAGGTGATCCTCGCCGGCGTCGGCGACGTCGTGGCGCGCGACGGCGGCGCGGGCGCGGTCGAGGCGGTCGCGGCCGGCGGCGGGCTGCATGCGCGGCTCGTGCTGCTGTGCGACGTGCGCACGTCGGTCGAGCGCGTCGCGGAGGCGCTCGCGGGCGCCGGCGAGCTGGAGCGCGACGCCGCCGCCGAGCTGGGCGCGCGGCTGGAGGCGCTCGCGGCGCGGCTGCCGCGCGACCCGCGCGGGGTCGCCTACGGCGGCTCCGGCGGCGGGCTCGCGGGGGCGCTGTGGGCCGCGTGCGACGGACGCCTGGAGGGCGGCGCGCCGTTCGTGCTCGAGCAGCTCGACTTCGACGCGCGCATGCGCGCCGCGCGCGCGGTGATCGTCGGCGAGGGGCGCCTCGACCTCGGCACGCTCGCGGGCAAGGCGCCCGGCGAGGTCGCGACGCGCGCGCGGCAGTCGGGCGTGCCGTGCTTCGCCGCCGTCGGCTCGCGCACGCTCGACGCGTTCGGCGCGCGCATCCTCGACCTGCAGGCGGTGCTGGAGGCGGGGGACGAAGCGGCGCTGGAATCGGCCGGGCGCCGGCTGGCGACGTTGGTGTAGCGTCGCGCGCGCGATGCCCCCGCTGCCGCGCCCCCAGCTCCCGCTCCCCCCCCAGTTGCGCCGCGCGGTCGTCGTCGGAGCCGGGTCGTTCGGGACCGCCGTCGCGGTGCTGCTCGCGCGCGGCGGCATGCGCACGACGCTGCAGACGCGCACGCGCGGGCAGGCCGACGCGCTCGTCGAGGCGCGTGAGAACGTCGCCTACCTGCCGGGCGTGGAGCTGCCGCGCGAGCTGCGGATCGAGCCGGCGGCGCACGGCCTCGCGCGCGCCGAGCTGGTGTTCCTCGCGGTCCCCTCGCTCGGCCTCGGCGAGGTGATCGCCGGGCTGGAGCAGGCGGGCCTCACGCGCCGCGCCGCGCTCGTCTCGCTCGCGAAGGGGCTCGTGCCGCCGGACGGGACGCCGCCGACCGCGCTGCTGCGCGCGCGCTTCGGCGCCGCGCGGGTCGCCTGCATCGGCGGGCCGGCGCACGCGCAGGAGATGGTGCGCGAGGGCGCCGGGCTGGTGGCGGCGTCCAGCGACGAGGCGCTCGCCTCGCAGCTCGCGGCGATGTTCATCCGCGCCGGCGTCGTCTGCGAGCAGTCGAACGATCCGGTCGGGGTCGAGCTGGCGGGCGCGGCGAAGAACGCCGCCGCGCTGGCGGCCGGCGCGACCGAGGCGCAGGGGCTGAACGCGGCGGGCGCCGCCGCGGGCCACATCTTCGCGGAGGTGTGGCGCTACGCGGAGCGGCTCGGCGCGCGGCCGGAGTCGATGATCGGCCTCGCCGGGACCGGCGACCTCGTCGCGACCGCGCTCGCGCCGCAGAGCCGCAACCGCCGCGCGGGCGAGCTGCTCGCGCAGGGCGTGCCGGCGAGCGAGATCCCCGGGCGGATCGGGCAGGCGGTCGAGTCGCTGGAGTCGGTCCCGCTGCTCGCGCGCGCGTTGGCGGGAGCGGGCATCGAGGCGCCGGTCAACGACGCGCTGCGGCGGCTGATCGCCGGCGAGCTGCCGCTCGACGAGTGGGTCGCGTTGGTGCGGGCGACGGTGCCGCCGCCGGCGCGGTGGCGCGAGCGCGCCGGCGCCGGGGGGCTGTGGGAGCGGATGCGCGGCTGGTTCGGCGCGACGCGGCGCGACCGCGAGCCTTAGGAGACGTCGGGCGCCTCGGCGCCGCTGCTGCGCCACTGCGGGACCCCGAGCGCGATCAGCAGGAGCTGCTTCTCGGCCCGCCGCACGATCTCGCGCTCGAGCTGCTGTCCTCCGCTCGGCGCGTCGACGATCTCCTCCGCCGTCGAGACCATCGTGTTGACGATCAGCGTCGCCAGCACGCCGAGGTCCTCCGTGCTCCAGCGGTCGAGGAACGGAAAGCGCGCGAGGTCGGTCGCCAGCTCGCTGCTGAAGAGGCGGATCTCGGCGCGGATCGCCTGGCGCAGGACGGGCATGCCGCTGGAGCGCTCGCGCGCGACGAAGCGGAAGTGGAGTCGGTGGGCGTGGACGTGGCGCACGAGGATCTCGACCGAGTCGCGGATCACGTGCTCGAACGCGAGATCCTGCGCGCGCGCGTCGCGGATCATGCGGCGCAGCGTGCGGAACGAGTCGTCGATCAGCGCGAGCCCGAGCTCCTCCATCGAGTCGAAGTGGCGGTAGAAGGCGGTCGGGACGACGCCCGCCTCGCGCGCGACCTCGCGCAGCCCGAGGCTGCCGAAGCTCTTGCGCTCCAACAGCCGCAAGGCGGCGTCGAGCAGGGCGACGCGCGTGCGCTCCTTCTGCTCGCGCCGCGTCAGCGGTGCTCTGGTGTTCACCGAGTCGGTGTGTCCCATGTCACACAGCCTAGCTGGACATCAACCCGCAAGTGTCCTAGCTTGTGCACAAGTGTTCACTCAAACTCCTCATCGCGTCGCCCGTCGCGTGCTCGGCTCCAAGCTTGCCGAGGCGCTCACCACCCCTCACGGAGTCGACCGCTACGTCGAGCTGGTGCAGCCCGCCTTCTCGTTGCGCGACGTGCGCGCGGAGGTCGTCGCCGTGCGCCGCGCGACGGCGCGCAGCGTCACGCTCACGCTGCGCCCGAACGACAACTGGGAGGGCTTCCGCGCCGGCCAGTTCGTGCGCGTGAGCGTCGAGGTCGGCGGCGTGCGGCACACGCGCTGCTACTCCCCCGCCTCCTCCGCCCACGCCGGCGAGCTGCTCGAGCTGACCGCCCATGCGCAGCCCGACGGCGTCGTCTCGCCCTTCCTGCGCGCGACCGCGCGGCCCGGGACGGTCGTCTCGCTCTCGCGGGCGGACGGCGACTTCGCGCTGCCGGACGAGCGCCCCGACCAGCTCCTGCTGATCAGCGGCGGCAGCGGCATCACGCCGGTCATGTCGATGCTGCGCACGCTCTGCCACGAGGGCTACCGCGGCCGCGTCGCGTTCCTGCACTACGCGCGCGACGAGCACGACGTCGCCTACCGCCACCAGCTCGCCGAGCTGGCCGCCGGCCACGCGAACGTGCGCCTGCTGCACGGCTTCACGCGCCAGCCCGGCGCGGGCGAGCTTGACGGGCGCTTCGAGCGCCCGCACCTGCGCGCGGCGGGCGTCGACCCGGCGCAGGCGCTGACGTTCGCCTGCGGCCCGGCCGGCCTGCTCGACGCGGTCCGCGCGACGTGGGCGCAGGACGGCCTGGAGGCTCGCCTGCACGTCGAGCAGTTCGCCGCGCCCGCGCCGGCCGCGGTCCCCGACGGCGGGCACGTCGCCGGCAGCCTGCGCTTCGCGCGCAGCGGCGTCGAGGCGACCGGCACCGCCGCGCCGCTGCTCGACCAGGCGGAGGCCGCCGGCCTCACGCCGACGTCCGGCTGCCGCATGGGCATCTGCCACACCTGCACCTGCCGCAAGCTCGAGGGCGCCGTGCGCGACCTGCGCACCGGCGAGGTCTCGACCGCGCCCGACGAGCTGATCCAGATCTGCGTCAACGCGCCCGTCGGTGACGTGACGCTCGACATCTGACCTGTCAGGAGCCACGCCATGAGCACGACCTCACCGCCGCAGCTGAGCCCCGAGCAGCTCGACGCGTTCGGGCGCGAGCTCGACGCGATTCGCGAGCGCGTGATCGCCGACCTCGGCGAGCGCGACGCCTCCTACATCCGCCGCGTCATCAAGGCCCAGCGCGGGCTCGAGCTCGGCGGCCGCGCGCTGCTCGAGGTCGGCTTCCTGCCGCCCGCGTGGCTCGCCGGCACCGCCGCGCTGTCGCTCTCCAAGATCCTCGACAACATGGAGATCGGCCACAACGTGATGCACGGCCAGTACGACTGGATGAACGACGCGGCGGTCAACGGCCAGGCGTTCGAGTGGGACACCGCGTGCCCGGCCGACCAGTGGCGCCACTCGCACAACTACGTGCACCACACGCACACGAACATCCTCGGCAAGGACCGCGACATCGGCTACGGCGTGCTGCGGATGTCGGAGGACCAGCGCTGGCACCCGTACTACCTCGGCAACCCGGTCTACGCCGCGCTGCTGGCGCTGTTCTTCCAGTGGGGCGTGGCGCTGCACGACCTCGAGGTCGACCGCATCGCGGAGGGCAAGACGTCGTGGCGCGAGAAGGGCGAGATGCTCCAGGCGATCTGGCGCAAGGGGCGCCGGCAGGCGCTGAAGGACTACGTCCTCTTCCCGCTGCTCGCCGGGCCGGGCGCGCCGTTCACGTTCACGGGCAACCTGACGGCGAACGCCGTGCGCAACGTGTGGGCGTTCACGATCATCTTCTGCGGCCACTTCCCCGAGGGCACGCACGAGTTCACCGAGGAGGAGACGGAGGGCGAGACGCGCGGGCAGTGGTACTTCCGCCAGTTGCTCGGCTCGGCCAACCTCACCGGCGGCCCGCTCTTCCACATCATGAGCGGCAACCTCAGCCACCAGATCGAGCACCACCTGTTCCCCGACCTGCCCGGCCACCGCTACGCGGAGCTGGCGGTCGAGGTGCGCGAGATCTGCGAGCGCTACGGGCTGCCGTACAACAGCGGGCCGCTGCACAAGCAGTTCGGCAGCGTCGTGAAGAAGATCGTCAAGCTGGCGCTGCCGGGCGGGGGCGGCGGCGAGCGCGCGCCGGAGCCGGTCGCCGGTGCGCCCGCGCCGGAGCTGGCGCCCGCGCCGCCGGCGCGCGAGCTGGTCGCGGCCTGACGCGGCTCAGCCGCGCTCGGCGAGCGTCGTGACGACGGCCTCGTAGACGCCCGCGCCGTACGAGGCTTCGGCGATGCGCACGTTGGGGCGGCCGGCGATCGCGTCGCGCAGCGTCGGGTCCTTCTGCAGCGCGTTGGCGACGAACCAGAAGGCGCCGACCGCGGCGGCGGCGCCGAGATCCTCGCGCGAGTCGCCGACGGCGATGCACTCCTGCGCCGTGTAGCCGCGGATCTGCATGTGGCGCGCGACGGCGCCGGCCTTCGAGGCGGCGCGCGGGACGAGGTGGTAGGCGCGCACGAACGGCAGCTCGGCGAGGTCGGCCGAGCGCGAGCGCACCACGCCGTTGTCGACGAGGCGCAGGTGGCCGTGGCCGTGCCGCTCCAGCAGCGCGTCCGCCTCCTCCGCCTCGATCAGGCCGCGGAAGAGGTGCGAGACATCGCGGTGCTCGTGCCACGGCGCGTGGTACTCCAGGCGTCTGGCGTAGTGCTGGAGCAGCAGCGCGGGCGCGCCCGAGGCCTCGATCTGCGCGTGGATCGTGAGGCCCTCCGCGGTCGGCTCCAGCCCGCCGGTGAGCCACTCCAGCTCGCCGTCGACGACGAGCCCCGAGCCGGCCTCGAAGATGTACGCGGTCTGGCCGATCAGGCGCGCGTCCTCCATCGTCTGCGCCTGCCGGCGGCCGGAGAAGATCACGACCTCGACATCGGCGCGGTGGCACGCCTGCAGCGCGCGCACGGCGTCGAGCGCGAAGCCGCCGTCGGCGTCGCGCAGCAGCGAGGCGCCGGGGCCGAGCAGGGTGCCGTCGAGGTCGACGTAGAGGCAGCGCAGCATGTGGCGCCGAAGTGTGAAGCATCGCGTACGGTTGCCGGCGTGACGCTCCCCCGGCTGTCGTTGCTGCTGGCGCTGCTCGGCGCCGCGCTCGCGGTCGCCGGTGTGCTGGTCGGCCCGGCGCACTTCACCGGGATCGAGGGCGCCTATTTCACGCGAGCGGCCGGCGAGCCGCCGTTTGACAGCGCGCTCCGCACATGGGGCGCCGGGCTCGCGCTCCTGAGCCCGCGCGACGGCAACCTGTGGCTCGGCGCCGGCGTCGCGCTGCTGCTGGCGGCGGCCGGCGCGCTGTTCGCGCACGCTGCGGGCTTGCGGCTCGTGCGCGCGCGGGACTGAGCGCGCCGCGCGTACCATCGACGGTCATGGCCGTCGCCCCCCGGACCGAGCCCTGGAGCGAGCTGCTGGAGCGCGGGCGCGCGGACGAGCGGCTGGTGCACGAGTCGAGCGTGCCGCCGCGCGCGGGGCACGCCGTGCCGGTCCCCGGCGAGCTGCACCACCAACTGCGGGACGCCTTGACGCGGGTCGGGATCGCGGCGCTGCACACGCACCAGCACGACGCGCTGATGGCGGCGATGGACGGGCCGCTGATCGTCACGACCGGGACCGCGTCCGGCAAGTCGCTGTGCTTCAACCTGCCGACGCTGCAGCAGCTCTGCGTCGACCCACGCGCGCGCGCGTTGTACCTGTATCCGACGAAGGCGCTCGCGCAGGACCAGGCGCGGGCGCTCGCGGCGCTGAGACTGCCGCGCATCCGCCCGGCGATCTACGACGGCGACACGCCGCAGGGGGAGCGGCGCGCGATCCGCGCGAGAGCGAACGTCGTCCTCACGAACCCCGACATGCTGCACGTCGGGATCCTCCCCAACCACCGCGCGTGGGGCGACTTCCTCGCCAACCTCGCGGTCGTCGTCGTGGACGAGGCGCACGTCTACCGCGGCGTGTTCGGCTCGCACATGGGCAACGTGCTGCGGCGACTGCGGCGGATCGCCGCCGCATACGGGACCGAGCCGCGCTTCCTGCTCGCGAGCGCGACCGTCGCGAACCCGCTGGAGCTGGCGCAGCGGCTGACCGGCCTGGACGACATCGCGCTGATCGACCGCGACGGCGCCCCGGCCGCCGAGCGCACCGTCGCGATGTGGAACCCGCCGATGCTCGACGAGGCGTTGGGCGTGCGCGCGAGCGCTTTGAGCGAGGCGGCCGACCTGTTCGCCGACCTCGTGCACGCCGGCGCGCGCACGATCTGCTTCATCAAGTCGCGCAAGGCGGTCGAGCTGATCCTGCGCCACGCGACCGCGCGCCTGGAGAGCGGTTCGCGACCCGATCTCGCCGACCGCATCGCCCCCTACCGCGCCGGCTACACGCCGCAGCAGCGGCGCGAGCTGGAGGAGCGCCTGACGCGCGGGGACCTGCTCGGCGTCGTCGCGACCGACGCGCTCGAGCTGGGGATCGACATCGGCGAGCTGGACGCGGCGATCTGCGTGACGTTCCCGGGGACGGTCGCGTCGCTGCGGCAGATGTGGGGGCGCGCGGGGCGGCGCTCGCGCGGGCTCGCGGTGTACGTCGCCGGCGAGGACGCGCTCGACCAGTTCTTCTGCCGGCACCCGGATGAGTTCCTCGGGCGACCGGTGGAGGCCGCGATCCTCGACCACGAGTCCGAGCAGATCCACGCCGCGCACCTGCTGTGCGCCGCGCACGAGGGTCCCCTCGCGCCCGGCGAGGCGGACGTGCTGGGCGCCGGCTGGCGCGGCGCGGCCGAGCGGCTCGTGAGCGCGGGGCTGCTGGTCGAGCGGCGCGGCGCCTTCCAGCTGCGCGCGCCGGAGGACTACCCGGCCGCGCGCGTGCCGCTGCGATCGTCGAGCGCCGACGTCTTCTCTCTGATCGACGTCGCGAGCGGCGAGATGGTCGGCACCCTGGAGGCGGCGCGCGCGTTCTCGACCGTGCACGAGGGCGCGGTCTACCTGCACCTCGGGCGCGCCTACGAGGTCGTGCAGCTCGACCTGCACGAGCGGCGCGCGCTGCTGAAGCCGTTCGACGGCGACTGGTTCACGCAGCCCAAACGCGAGACCACGACCGCGATCGAGCGACTCGTCGAGCGGCGCGAGACGATGGGCGTCACGTTGTCGTTCGGCAACGTCGTCGTGACGGAGACGGTCGTCGGCTACCAGCGCAAGGCGCTCGCGGACCACCAGCAGATCGACTTCGTCGGGCTCGACCTGCCGGAGACCGCCTTCTCGACCCAGGCGCTGTGGTACGAGCTGGACGCGCTCGCCGCGCTCGGCGACGACGCCGGCCTGGGGGTCGAGCGGCTGCTCGGCGCGCTGCACGCGACCGAGCACGCCCAGATCGCGGTGCTGCCGCTGCTGGCGATGTGCGATCGCTGGGACATCGGCGGCCTCTCCACCAACGCGCATCCGCAGACCGGCCGCCCGACGATCTTCATCTACGACGGGCACCCCGGCGGCGTCGGCATCACGCGCGCCGGCTACCGCGGCTTCGAGCGGCTCGTCGCCGACGCGCACCGGCTGATCGCCGAGTGCAGATGCAAGCGCGGCTGCCCCTCGTGCGTGCAGTCGCCGAAGTGCGGGAACCTCAACGAGCCGCTGTCGAAGGCCGGCGCGCTGGCGCTGCTGACGCGCCTGCTCGGCGCCTGACCGGGTTCGCGCGCGGACCCGCCGGGGCCGCGTCGCACAAGTTCGCCGGTCAAACCTGCGCAACGGCGCGTCGGCGCTTGGAGCTTGCACGCGCTGCTGCCGACGGTGAGGGGGATGGCCCGATCGATTCGCGCCACCTCTCTCCTCCTCATAGCTCTCGGGGTCGCGGCGCCCGGGCTGCCCGCCACCGCGGCGGCGGCCACGTCGGGCGGCGCGGCCCCGGGGAGCGAGGCGACGACCACGACGCCGACGAGCGCGGGCTCGGTCGGCGGCGCGGCGCCGGGCGCGACGCCCGCGCAGAGAGCGACGAGCGCCGGCGTCGGCGGCGCGCTGCCGGGGCACAAGCCCAAGCGCCGGAAGGTCGTGCGTCGCAAGGCGGTCGCGAGACCGAAGGCGAGAAAGCCGGCGACGCAGAAGCCGGTCACGCCGCAGCCGCCGCAGGTCGGGACGGTCGCGGGCGTGTTCCCCGTCCAGGGGCCGTTCACCTTCGGCGGCGAGGGCGCACGCTTCGGCGCCGGGCGCCCCGGCCACATCCACCAGGGCCAGGACGTCGTCGCCGCGAGCGGCACGCCTTTGGTCGCGCCGGTCGCCGGGACGGTGACGTGGAAGGCGAACCAGCCCGGCGGCGCGGGCATCTACCTCGTCGTGCGCGGCGCCGGGTCCGGCGAGGTGCGCGACTACGTCTTCATGCACCTGCTGCGTGGGTCGGTGCTGGTCGCGCCGGGCGAGACGGTGCGCGCCGGGCAGCAGATCGCGCAGGTCGGCGCGACCGGCGACGCGTCCGGTCCCCACCTGCACTTCGAGATCTGGGTCGGCGGCTGGTACGCGAGAGGCGGCGCGCCGATCGACCCGCTGCCGCAGCTGCAGCGCTGGGCCGGGCTGTCGTAGCCGCCGGCGCTACGCCTCGACGCTGCGCGTCAGCGCGAGCTGCTGCGCGATCGCCCCGCCGGCGAGCAGCGCGATCAGCGCCTTGCTGCGCTTCGGGACGGCTCCGCCGGCGGCGAACGTCGCGACGAGATCGGTCGCGTCGGCGAGCGTGGCGGCGAGCAGCCACGGCTTGAGCGGGCCGCCGCTGCGGCGGGTCGCGAGCGTGCCGAGCGCGAGCGCCATGTCGCGGGCCCCGACGGCGCGGAACGCGACGGCGGCCGTCGGGCGCTTCGCGTCCTCGCCGATCCAGCCGGTGCCGACCTGCGAATGCGGCTTGGCGACGAGCGCCGCGCCGATCGCGAGGCGACCTGCGATCAGGCCGGTGAGCATCGTGCGGGCGTTCATCGCGTTCGATGCTAGCCGCCTGCTGCTTTGCGGCGCGCCGGTGGCCGGGTAGGCTCGCCCCGATGCCGTTCAGATCGTACGAGGAGGCGGTCGCGCAGCACCGCTGGGCGGTGCCCGAGCGCTACAACATCGCGCAGGACGTGTGCGACAAGCACCCGCGCGAGCAGCTCGCGATGGTGTGGGAGCGCCACGACGGCGCGCGGCGCGAGCTGACGTGGGGCGAGCTGCAGGACCTCGCCAACCAGGCCGCGTGGGTCCTGCGGTCGGAGGGTGTCGCGCGGGGGGACCGGGTGGCGGTCGTGCTGCCGCCGACGCCGGAGACGGCGGCGATCTTCTTCGGAACCTGGAAGCTCGGCGCGCTGCTGCTGTCGATGAGCGTGCTGTACGGCGACGAGGGGATCGCGCACCGGCTGCGCGACTCCGAGCCGGCGGTGCTGGTGACGGACGCGGCGAACGCGGGGCGGTTCGCCGACGCGGGCGTGAAGGTGCTGGTGCTGGACGGCGACGGCTCCGAGGGCGGGCTGCTCGCCGGCGCGCCGGTCGAGCCGATCGCGACCGACACGGCGGCGGACGATCCGGCGCAGCTCTATTACACGAGCGGCACGACCGGGCTCGCGAAGGGGATCGTGCACGCGCACCGGTATCTGCTGGCGCACGAGGAGTTCACTTATTGCCACGAGGTGGAGGCGGGCGAGCGCTTCCACGGGATGGGCGAGTGGGCGTGGGCGGCGGGGATCGCGCCGTTGCTGGGGCCGTGGCGACTGGGCGCGGTGCAGCACGTGTTCCAGCGCGGGGGCGGGTTCGACCCGCACGAGCAGCTGGCGTTCCTCTCGCGCAACGAGGTGACGAACGTCTTCACGACGCCGACCGCGATGCGCTCGATGATGGCGATCGGCGATGCGGGGTCGCGCTATCCGTGCGTGTTTCGCCGGGTGTGCTCAGCCGGCGAGCCGCTGAACCCCGAGGCGATCCGCTGGTTCCGCGAGCAGTACGGGGTGACGGTGCTCGACTTCTACGGATTGACGGAGTCGTATCCGCTCGTCGCGAACTATCCCTTCATGGAGGTTCGTGAGGGCTCGATGGGACGGCCGATGCCTGGGTGGGACGTCGCCGTGCTGGACGAGGACGAGCGGCCGGTGGGGGTCGGCGAGCGCGGGGAGATCTGCCTGCGGGCGCGCTCGAACCCGCACTACCCGCTGGGCTACTGGCGCAACGAGGAGGCGGCGCGCGAGGCGTTCGGCGGGGAGTGGTTCCACACGAAGGACGCCGCGTCGGTGGATGCGGAGGGCTACTACTGGTACGAGGGCCGCGCCGACGACGTGATCATCTCGGCGGGGTACCGGATCGGCCCGTTCGAGGTCGAGTCGGTGTGCCTGGAGCATCCGGCCGTGCGCGAGGCGGCGGCGGTCGCGTCGCCGGACTCGCGTCGCGGGACCGTGGTCAAGGCGTTCATCGTCCCGGCGGACGGCTTCGGCGCATCCGACGCGCTCGCGGAGGAGATCAAGGCGCACGTCCGCTCGCGGCTGTCGGCGTACGCGTATCCGCGGCTGGTCGAGTTCGTCGACGAGCTGCCGAAGACGCTGACGGGCAAGATCCGCCGGATCGAGCTGCGCCAGGCGGAGGCGGAGCGGGTGCGCCAGGCCGGCGGATAGCCCGTCCCGCCGCCCGCCCGCCGACCCGCCCCGACCCCGCGAGAGGCCGCCGAAACCCGGTACCATCGGCCGTCGCGGCGAGATAGCTCAGTTGGTAGAGCACACGACTGAAAATCGTGGTGTCCCCGGTTCGAGTCCGGGTCTCGCCATCGCCTGAAAGCGCTGCTAGTCAGCGCTTTTTCAAAGCCGCTTCCACCACGAGAACGAGTGCCTGCGCGCCACTCCGGCGCTTAGTGGCCACTTCGTGGCCAAAACCCTGCGCCTCGGGCGCCTCCGGGCGGTCATGACGCTGGCACTCCGACTTCCGGAGCGGCACGTGTCGCGCCTAGCGTGCAACGCCACACGAACAAGGTTGGCCAGGGAACGGATGCAACCGTCCCCGGCCGATGCACCGAGGAGAGGCCCCCGATGCACGGCGACAGTCTTCCCGACCACGGTCAGCGGCACCACTCGTGTCCGCCGGCCGAGCCCAAGCGCACCCGCGACCTGCACGCCTTCGGCAGCGCCGTCCGCGAGCTGCGCGCCTGCTGCAACCTGTCCCAAGAGGCGCTGGGATTCCGTCCGGGCTGCACCGCAACTACGTCGGCGCGATCGAGCGCGGCGAGATCAACCCCACGTTCCGGGTGCTGCTGAAGCTCGCGGGCGGGCTGGCGATGCCGGTCTCCGAGATCGTGGGGACCTACGAGCGCCACCACGAGGCGCTGGAGCTGGACAACCCGCTGCCGCGCCCGACGGCGCGCGGTCCCGCCCGGACGGATAGCCGGTACGCGCTCTTGAGCGCTCCGCCTAACGTGATCGGTACGGGTGCGAGCCGGCTCCGGCTCAGCGGACGGGGCGCCCCAAGCGGGGCTTCCCCCACGCCCCCGGCGTCTCGTCCGCTGAGCCCCCGCATCGCGTCGCCCGCATCCAAGACATTCCCGTCACAAGAGACATCTCGTCGCGGGCTTTGCGCTAGAGACCAGGCGAGGCATGCCACCGCTGCACCTGAGCGACCTCATCGATCGATTCGAGGGGAACCGCTAGCGCTGCGCGCAGCTCTGCGATATCGACCAGCTCAACCGGATACTTCGTGGGAGCCCTCAACACCGCCTCAGCCGCCGAGAGCGGCATCTCGGCGACCCGACGGGTATCGCGATAGAAGTACATAAGCTGCGTGTCGTGGAAGACCCCAGCAGTGAACGCGCGACGCGCCAACTTTAGAGGGTCGTCCCAGCTTTCGGACGGGTTCATGACGAGTCGGTCGAACTCAACCCGAAGCCGAAAACGGAGGATCGCCGGACTTCTTCCCGCATAGTCCGCGACGTACCGTCGGCACAGTTCGTACTGAGCATCCATGTTCGACCGCGCAGCGAGCAACGCAGCCGTGCGCGCGGAGACCGCGACAGACATGTCAGGCAAAGGCACGCGGCGCCTGAGGTCGCGGGGATTACCCGTACCGACAGCACGCGTCACACCGCGGTGGACCTGCTCATATTCCTCGACCTTCAAGCCTCGAAGCGCCTGATCGAGCGACAGCAGAACACTTAGGAGGGTCGTGGGCCCAGCCCAGGCGAACGCCAGCATTACGACGAACTGTCGCTCGGCCAGCGATCTCGCGCCCTCAAGCTGAGCTTCCCACCACCTCGCCGCGCCCGCTCTTTGGCGTGCCCTACGAGCTCGCACGCAAAGTGGTTCCACGATTTCGGAGATGGGTGCTGTCAAATTGGCCTGGGACCCGAACTGAGCTGCCCGGACGGCCATGGCAAGCCACACAGCTCGCTCGCCAAAATGCTGCCGCCCGAGCTCTACAGTCACGTCCCACGGCTCATTGGAATGGAGCCATCGCCGCGGATCACGAAACCGCTGATGCTCCAGAACCTCGATCACCTCGCGTGCTGCTTGCACAGTCGGCGCTTCGTCTCGTCTAGCCCCGATGACCTTTGCTTGCTCGCGACCCGGGTCAAACCAGGCCCACTCGGCGACGCGGGTCACAGCGGCCAATGCCTGGAGCGGTGAAAGCAACCGTCTCTCACCGCTACCCAAGTGCTCATCACCACCACCCAAGATTGCATCTGCGATCGACGCCGCACGTACCTCGTCGTGCTCACAGAAGTCGGTGTGGCCAGCGCGGAAAATTGCCGTCAGACGCTCACGGCTTCTGGGCTCGTCACAAAGCGCTTGCTGCAACTCATCCGGCGAAGCACGATGCAAGACACCGAGCCACAAGCCCACCTGGACCCACTTCGTTCGCGCCGACCCATTGGTCTCTGCGATCTGGGCCCACCAGCGCTCCCAATTGGCGTCCGCGTGCCCATTCGCACTCGCGGAAGCTGCAAGCTGCTGGGTCACCTCCTGTGGTGCATCGAGCTTCACAGCATAGATGAGTGCTTGCCATGACCTCTCTGCAAGCCGTTCTCTACCAGAACCTTCTGGCAACATCAGCGCCCGCTGCCGCCTCGCTCGCACAGGAGGCCGTCCGACGACCAGGCGAAGCCCAAGGTCGTCGGTCACGAGGTCAATAACAGCATCTATCGATCGAGGAGACTGTGCGAACACCCAGTCTCCTAGCAGGGTCATGGCGAGACGCCTTGGCGCCGCCGTGAACTTGCGTTGGCGCTCGCCGATCAATTCCTGCAGTGCCTCAACCAGAGAACCGAGTTCCCCCTTGCTACAACAGCCTGCAAAGAATCGGGCTACGTTCAGCCAATACGGATTTCGTATGAGCGCTGCGAATCGGTCGGGACGAGTCCCACTGCGCTCTGCTCCAACTGGCGAGTATGGAGCAGTCTCATATAGATGGCGTGCCGCGAAGTACTCGCGAAGCGGCTGAACCTCGAACTCGTAGGTGCCCTCGACGCGCGACACCATGGCAACCACTCGCGCCACCACCCCGTCAAACAGGACTCTAGCCATGGACGGGTCATGGCCTTCGGCTACCAGGAAGTCGCGGACTACCTCCTGCAAGCGTCTACCCGTGATGCGCCCGGTAGCGTGTCTCGACTCAGCTTCCAGATGAAGCATCCAAGCGAGGTAGCGATGAATCTCTACGAGGAGATCACGGTTTGCCCGTACACTCTCGTCCTTCTCTGCCTCACGACTGAAGAACGTGTCTACATAGGCGTCATAGAGTGCCGTCCGTTTGTCCGGGAGCGAGGCTCCACGAGTGTGGATAAGGCTGAGCAGGATCGCGAGCTGCATAGGATTCCTCGCGAGATCCCGCATGTGAGGCTGGTCAAGCCGCGTTCTCAGAATGCGCCGAATTTCGCCAGCGGCGTGCGGAGGGATACGCCGAGCCCGAATCCATCGCTCTGCGTAATCAGTAATCAGCTCCTGCGTGACAGAGACGAGATCGCAGTGAAGGAATGTTCGCGTCGAGAAGCCCGGAGACTTGGAGAATGCGGCCGGACGACTAGTCACGACCACCTGCATGGAAAGCGCGTTCTCGCGGAGCCGCGATACAGCGGCGGAGACTTCTTCCACTACTCGACGTCGCAGCCCAATATCAGGGACCTCGTCGAGCCCGTCAAAGACCAACAATACGGTGCTCAACCGAAGCACCGCCACGAGATCACTGACATCGAAGCTCAGTCCACCCGAGTGATATCTCACTTGGTAGGCAAGGTACGACTCGACAGTCTTCTGCCAGTCGTCCGGAACTTCTTCGTCCGGCGCGAGGGGGTTGGAACGCGTCAACCATGCGGCGTAGTCCCGCAGGTCAATCCGAAAAGGGAGGCGGGAGGGTCCTTCGCGATGACGCTCCTGCAAATCCTTCTTTGACTCGCCCAAGAGGCGCATGCGATGCACCTGGCAGAGATATTGCACCAGCGTTGACTTCCCCTGGCCGGGGGCACCTTCGATGACAACTGTGTCGAGCGTGCGCTGCCCGTCCTCGTCGAGCAGGAGCGACGCGGCACCTTCTTGCAACTCTCCTTCTCGAAGCGCGCTGTATAGATGCCCCTCAACTGCCTCACCCGCCGTAGCGAAGGACCGCCACTGAGAGCGCCCCCTGCCATAGCGAGACCCCAGGAGCTTCCAACGGGCGAACTCGCTAGCGTCGCCTCGCTTACGCAGCGGCAAGCGGACCATCAGGGGGACGTCGATGAACACATCGAGAAGGGGGGTCTCCAGCTCAACCTGTCGGAAGTGAACAAGACGATCTGCGTCATATTGCTGGCGAAGCCAAGCGCGGATGGCAGAGACCCGGCGCTCAGCGGCTTCGGAGAGTCCTTCTTGGACAACCCAGCGAAGGACGTCTGCGCCAGTCAAGAGTTGAGGAAATGCCCAGTGAAGGTCCGGGGCAAGATCGAGTCGACGCGTGATGTCATCCCGCCACCTGCACTCGGCTGGGATGCTGACTGCGCCATCAAGAATTGCTGCGGCTCGGTCAATACTTCCAATGTCGAGGTTGCCGGTACCGGGCACGTTCGTGATCACGATGTACCGATCTACCTTGTCGCGCTCCAGCAAAGCAGCGACCTTTGGTACCTCTTCGGCAAGCTCCGTAAGCAGCCACTTGTGTGGGTCTTTGACGCTAAGCGGCTTCCGGTGAAACTTGATCTGTACGACTACCTGCTCGTTGTTCGAGCCGTACGCGCTCAGCGCGACTCCATCCCGTCCACCGTCTGCGGCTCCCAGCGGAAAGGGCTGGAGAGTCGGAAACTCCGGCAGCAGGAGGGCTTGGCAAAGTCGCTGGAAGTCCTCCGGTCCGAGTTGTTCGAGCGGATAGTCAGCCGCCATTGCGCGCGAGTCTTACATGCGGTCCTGAGCTCGGCGCCAGTTCCGTGTAGGAATGTCCCTAGCGGGGCTGGCGAGATCCAAGCTCGCGCCGTAGGTCCAGCAAACGGTTGCGAGCGTCGCTCCCTCCGCGTCAAGTCCTCTGACACCACGGAGAACTCAATGGCTGTAAGCACGCTGGTTCGAGACTTGACTGCGGTGGGTCCTACTTCGATCTGCGCGCGACCCGAGCGCACGAGCTTGTCGAAGCTGACGCCGTGGTCGCGCTTGACGCGCTGCTCCAACCGCGCGTAGACATCAAGCGTCATGGTCGAGCCGCATGCCTGACCTGTCCCATGACCCACTTGACATCGAACTGGTTGGAGACGAGCGCCAGCGAGATATACGTGCGGCGCATCGTGTGCGGCGTGGTGCGCGGCAGCGGGGCGGGCCGTGCCACATCCGTGCGGTTGCGCCAACCGGCGAGCAGGACCATGCTGGCGGCTATGGCGCGTCGAGGGGTCCGATCCTTCCCGCAAGCACCTCACGTGCGACGGTGCGATGCGGAAGCCGAGAAGGTTCTCGCGGTCGATCACGGGATGGCGGCGCTCGACGACGCTCGGGCGCGCGGGATGCTCCCGTCGAGCGAGGCAGATCGCCTCGCGCTCCAGGAGGTCCAAGCCGTACGCCAGGCCCGGCGGCTCATGCATAGTGACGGCAGCAGGTAGCCCGATTTCTCCGAGGCTGACGTCTTCATACTCCGATAGACCTCTGCAATGCCCGACGCGATATCCGAGCTCCTGCTGACCGAGGCGGCGATCGACAAGCTCGGCGCGCGAGGAATCTCGGTCGAGGAGGTCCATCAGCTCGTCCGCAACGCCAACGTCACGGTGCGCAACCCAAGCAGCGATCCGCCAGACAAGCGACGGTTGCTGATCGGCCGCACCGACGGCGGCCGAGCGCTGACGCTTGTGGTCGAGCGGACGAGCGACCCCACGACCTGGCTGACCGTCACGGGCTGGGATGCGACGCCGCGCGAGCGTAGACTTCTTGGGAGCTGATGCCCGTGGATCCGTGGACAGACCCTGACCCGCAGCCCGGGGACTTCGACCCCGACCTGGCGGACGTCGATCCGCGCTACGTCGAGGCCCACCCCGCGAACCCCGACGCGAAGCTCACCATCATCGTGGGCATCGAGGACCAGGACGCCGAGCGGCTCCAGCAACTTGCCGCTGAGCGCCATCAACGCCCCGGCGAGGTCATCTCCTCGCTGCTGCGCAGCGCCTGACGCTCCCGGGGCCGCGCCCGCCGACTGGCGCCCGGTGCTCGGTCAGCCGGTGTCGAGCAAGCCTTCGCGGGCCTCGCGCAAATCGGCGAGCAAGCTAGCGTCGGCCGGTGCCTCGCACCGGATGCCGTAGCGCAAGTAGATCTGCGCCGACGAGCAGGCGGAGAGTCCCAGCGCCTCCTCTACCCGGCGCGGTTGCGGGCACGGCGCTGACGGCTCCGCATCGAGACGTCCATGCCTCCCGGGCCCTCGGCCGCGGTGTAGCGCTCCGCTACACTCTCGTGATGGCGACGATGCCGACCCGCATCCAGAGCGACCTGTTCGAGGCCGCCAAGCAAGCCGGCGAGGTCCATAGCCGCAGCGCTGCGCAGCAGATCGACCATTGGGCACGCATCGGCCGTGAGCTGGAGGCCTCCCCGGCGGTGACCCACGACCAAGTCGCACGAGTGCTCGCGGGCACCGCCTCCTACGACGTGCTGGGCGAGACCGCCCAAGCCGTCGTCCGCGCGCGGTGGGACGAGGACATCGCCGAGCGCGCCGCCGCGCTGGATCTCGAAGCGGACCTGATCGCTGCCGGCGACTCGTGGGCCGAGGCCGACGCCGAGGGCAAGCTCGTCGTGCGCCACACGACCGATTGAGCACGCCGGTCCTGCACGTGCTTGCCGGGCCCAACGGCGCGGGCAAGTCGACCTTCGCGCACCGTGTGCTGCAGCCCGCGACGCACCTGCCGTTCGTCAACGCCGACGAGATCGCGGCGAAGCGCTGGCCCGGCGAGGAGCAAGCACACGCCTACCAAGCGGCAGCCGCTGCGGCTGCCGCGCGCGAGGTGGCGCTGACCGCGCGCACCTCGTTCATCACCGAGACCGTGTTCAGCCATCCGAGCAAGCGCGACCTCGTCGCGCAAGCGCAACAGGCCGGCTACCGCGTCGAGATCCACGTGATGATGGTCCCCGTCGAGGTGACCGTTGCCCGCGTGGCCTTCCGCGTCGCACACGGGGGCCACGGTGTCCCCGAGACGAAGATCCGCGAGCGCTACGAGCGCCTGTGGGCACTTGTCGTCGACGCGGCGAAGATCGCCGCGCGCGCGACCTTCTACGACAACACGCGGGCGCGCACGCCCTTCGTGCCCGTGGCGCGACTGGAGCGCGGGCACCTGACCGGCCCAGCCGCTTGGCCGACGTGGACGCCGTTCCGCACGAACTCCTTCTGAGCAACCGCTCTGCGGGCGGCTGGCGCTGACCGGAGTGGGGAGCGTCCCGACGGTGCTCGACCACGGGGGCCGCGCGGGCGCGCCCGAGCCCGGCCGAGCGCCCGCGGCGACCTGATGCGCCGCCGGCGCGGCGCTGCGCCGGCTCCGCTCAAGCCCGTGGGGACGGTCGTCTCGGACCCGTCGGCTCGCGCAACGGCCTGATCGTGGACGGCACGTAGAACTTGCGCGGCCTGCCGCGGCTGCGCGTGCCGACGCGGATCTCGGCTTGACCGTTCGCCTCGAGATGTTCGAGATAGCGGCGCACGGTGACGCGCGCGAGGCCGACCTGAGCGGCGAGCTCCTCGGCGCTGACGCCGTCCGGGTTGTTGCCGAGCGCGTGGCGAACGGCCTCGAAGGTCTCGCGCGCCAAGCCTCTCGGCAACCAGCGGCTGCCGCGACGACCGCCACCGCACGCGACCTCGATCACCTGCTGGTCGAGCAGCTCGGCCTCGAGCGCTCGTCGGCGATGCACGAACCGCCCGAGCGCCTGGTCGAGCAGGTCGAGCCCGAACGGCTTGAGCAGGTAGTCGACGACGCCGAGGTGGATGACGGCCTCGACGACCTCGGCCCGCTGGTCGGACGTCGCGACGATGATCTCGACTCCGGCGCTGTGCGCACGTAGCCGGCGGGCGAGCGCCAGGCCGTCGAGACCGTTCAGCTTCAGGTCGAGCAGGAGCAGGTCGGGCGTCGTGGCGACGACCTGCCTGAGCGCCGCCTCCCCACTCGATGCCCAGCCGCTGACGCGAAAGCCCGACCGTCGTGCGATCAGGCTCTGATGCAACCGTGCAACGTCGAGATCGTCCTCGACGATCAGCACCGACCACTCACGCAAAGGCGCCCTCCGTCCTCCGGCTGCCCGCCCCAGGAGGAGACGGGCCCGGACCTCAGATCGTCACCCGCGCCGGATGGCTTCGACTGCCACGCCTCGACGCGGTGGGCCGTCGGCCCGCCCGGCAGCCTAGACCGGCGCCATCGACCCGCGAAGGTTTCGGCCGTCGGCCGCGACCACAACCCTCGGCGCCGTCACGCCTGCCACTCGTCTCCGTCCGCCCGGCCGACGCTGCGGTAGAGCTTTCGCGGACGGCCGGGAGAGCCGTAGCCCTCGAGCCGGATCGCCGCCTCCTGGTTCACCACCAGATACTCGAGGTAGCGGCGAACGGTCACCGCAGCGACGTCGAGGCGGCTGCCCAGCTCCTGCGTCGAGAGCCAGCCGTCCGCCTTCTCGAGCTCTCGCCGGAGCCGGTCGAGCGTGTCCGGCTGCAGCCCGCGCGGGAGCATCCGCCGCGCGTCCGCGGCACCGAGCACGGCGTCCACGGCCTCCTGCGTCACCGTCGCCCCCGGTAGGCCGGCGGAGCGTGCGGAGAAGCGCGCGAGCGCGACGCGCATCCGCTCGGGAGCGAACGGCTTGACGAGGTAGTCGACGATGCCGAGCCGCATCATCCGCCGCACGATCTCGCGATCGTCCGCTGCCGTGACGGCGATCACCTCGACCGGGTAGGAGAGGCGACGCAGCCACGAGAGCACCTCGAGACCGTCCATCCCGTGCAGCTCGAGGTCGAGCAGCAGCAGGTCCGGGCGCAGCCCCGCGATGTCCCGCAGCACCTGCTCGCCCGCCTCCGAGACGCCGATCGCCGTGAACGCCGGGTGGTGGTCGACCAACAGCCGGTGCAGCCGCGCGACGTCGGGGTCGTCCTCGGCGATCAGGACCCGCCATCTACGCATACGGGACGACCACCCTCACCGTCAGTCCCGGATCCTCGGGCTCGAAGGCGAGCGACCCGCCCGCGTCGGCGACGGCCTCTGCGACGAGCGCCAGCCCGATGCCGCGATGGCCGCGCTTGGAGCTCCACCCGCGCTGCGTGACACGGTCGAGGTCGGCAGGCTTGACGCCCCGGCCCCAGTCGCGAACGGTGATCACGAGCTCGTGGGGCGCCAACTCCTCCTTGACGGAGAGCTGCACCGCCCGCTCTCCGGCCGGCTTGTCCGCGACCGCCTCGGCCGCGTTCTGGACCAGGTTGCCGACGATCGTGACCGCGTCGATCTCGTCCAGCCGAGACGGCAGCTCCTCAACCGCGCTGTCGGACGTGAGCACGACGTCAGCCTCCTGCTGGCCCTGCACGTGGCACTTCGTCAGGATCAAGCCCGCCAGCGCGGGGACGCGGATCTGCGCGGCGAGCGCCGTGTTGCTCTTGCTGTCGGCGCCCAGCCGCATCACGAAGTCGGCAAGCGCGTCGTACTGCTCGAGCGCCAGCAGACCGGCGATCGTGTGCAGGTGGTTCGCATGCTCATGGCTCTGCGAGCGCAGCCCGCCGACGATCCGCTCGAGCGCCTTGAGCTGGCGCTGCTGCCGGACGATCAGCTTCGCCGTCTGGATCGCGACGAGCGCCTGCTCGCCGAAGATGCCGAGGAACTGCAGCGTGTCGCGCGACCACGGTCCCGGCTCTCGCCGGTACAGCTCGAGCGTGCCGACCGGCGTCCCGCCGCGCCGCAGCGGCACGACCGCCACCGAGCGGTAGTCCTCGATCCGCGCCAGCTCCCGCCAGGGCATGTAGATGCGGTCCGTCTCGGTGTCCTCCACGAGGATCGGGGCGCCCGACTCGAGCGCGAGCGTGGAGGCGCCCTTGTGCGTGTACGCCGCCCCGGTCGGACGGTCGATCACGGTGCGGTATGCGCGCCCCAGTCCGAAGCGTCCGCCGGTGCGGAAGTAGTAGCCGGTGTCGTCCGCGGCCTGCGCGGTCGTGAGCAGGATGCTCGCCGACTGCGCGCAGGCGATGCCCGCCGCCTCCTCGCAGATCCGGTTCAGCGCGGAGCCGAGCGAGCGCATGTCGAGGATCGTGCGCGAGACGCTGATCAGCGCTCGCATGCGCTCGTCTTCGGGCGAGACGACGTCGTCCCGCGCGTCAGCGCCGGCGACCGGGTCCATCACCGTCAGCCTAGGACCGCCCCCGAGCGCCCGCGCGCCGACTCGTCGTCGAGCGCCATGACGTACAGGCCGCTGTTCTTCTCCGACATGAAGATGTAGCCGCGACGGTCCACGATCACGTCCTCCATCTGCGTCACGAGCTCGCCGCGCGGATGCGGTCCGAAGCGCTCCTGCGGATCGTCCGGGATGCACGACGCGACGATCACCGGGTCGCGCGGGTTGCTGATGTCGAACACCTGCAGGCCCGCGCAGAAGTAGGCGACGAAGACGAGGTCGTCGGACTGCCGCAGGCACGGCTGCCCCTGCGGCTGGTGCTGGTTGTGCGGACCGAAGCGGCCGCCGCGCTCGGCGAAGTCGCGGACCGGGTAGCCCTCCGGCGGACGCGGCCGCGGGAACAACGAGATCAGGATCGGATCCTGCTCGTCGCTGAGGTCGACGATGCCGGCGAAGGCGAGCGGCTCCTGCGCGTGCTCGTGCAGCGCCTCGCTGTTCACGATCGCCAGCTTGCGCTCGGGGATCGGCACGACGGTGTGCGCGGCGATCGAGCTGCCGAGCGGCGGATAGAACGACAGCGAGCTGACGAGCTCGGGCGTGGTGACGTCCTCGACGTCGAGGATCACCATCCCCGCGCGCGCCCACGGGCAGTAGGCGCGGCCGTCCGCCACGTACGGACCCCCGTGCAGCCAGATCGCGGGGACGTCCTTCAGCGGCCGGCCGGTGCGGCCCTTCGCCAGGTCGGCCTCCGAGAAGCTCTCGCCCGGGCCTTGGCCCGGCCACCACCACGAGCCGACGAGCTGCGGGTGCGCGGGATCGTCGATGTCCACGACGCCGTACGCGGAGCCGTCGCACCCGGGCAGCGCGGTCGCGACGTGCACGTAGCGGCCGCCCGCGTAGAAGTTGCGATGCGTGCCGCCGGCGCCGCTGTCCCAGCGGCCGATCTCGACCGGGTCCTCCGGGTCGCTCACGTCCCAGATGACGATGCCCTTCTGCGGCGTGGGCCCGTTGGGATCGCCACCGAACATCGGCAGGATCGGCTCCATGCCGGTGATCATCCGGCCGTCGGCGACCTGGAGCTGGAACGTCTCCGTGTTGGGCGGACCCTCCAGCCAGCGCACGTAGCGAGGAGCCCTCGGATCGGTGACGTCGACGATGCACCACCCGGCTCCGTCGCCCCAGTAGTGGGCGACGTAGAGGTAGAAGCGTCCGTTCGCCTCTTGCATCGCGAGCTTCCCGGCCGGACGACCTTCCAGGTCGTGATAGCCGATCAGCGAGGCCCCGTTCTCGAACGTCACTTGCTCCCCCGATCGCTGCGCAGCGCAGCCGTCGCGTCCTGGTCGATGTCAAACGTGTCGCGGTCGAGCACCACGCCGTAGTCGCGGGCGGCCGCCTCGAACGTGACGAAGCCGTCGCGCACGTCGCGCTGCACCAGCTCGGGATCGCGCTCAAACGGATCGCCCCAGCCACCTCCGCCGCCGGCGATGCCGGCGAACGTGGCGCCGCCCTCGAGCGTGTGGTCGGTGATCTTGCCGATCCGGCGCGCCGCCGGCGTGCCGCGGTCGATCCATGCCTGGTTGAGTCCTCCGGAGCGGCCGCCTTCGAGGCCCCATGCCGGCTCCAGCTGGCGGTCGAACAGGAACGAGACGCCGACCTCGGCGTCGGCGCGCACCGCGAACTCGCGGACCGAGCCGAGCCCGCCGCGGAACTTCCCGGGTCCGCCCGAGTCGGGCACGAGCTCGTAGCGCTCGCAGATGACGCCGTACTTCACCTCCGCGACCTCGATCGGGACGTTCTTCGTGTCGCCGTTCAGCGGCGCCACGAGGCAGCTCTCGCCATCGCCCTGCGGAGAGGCGCCGTAGCCGCCGCCCTCCGGCTCCGAGCACAGGAACGGCTGCTGCGAGTCGGGATGCTTCCCGAAGTAGACCGCCACGCAGATGTCCCCGAACGTCCCCGCGATCGTGCGATCGGGGATGGCCGGCGCGAGCGCGCGCTGGAACAGCTCGATGACGCTGCTGACGGGCGTGAAGTACATGCTCGTCGGCGCCGGCTTGCGTGGATTGAGCAGCGTGCCTTCCGGCACGTGAACTCGCAGCGGCCGGAAGCAGCCCTCGTTCGTGGGGTACTCGGGCGCGACGATGTACTTGAACGCCGCGCGGATGCCGGAGATCGAGGCGCCGAGCGGGCAGTTGGCCGGGCCGACGAGCTGCTCGCTCGTCCCGGTGAGGTCCACCGCCATGTCGGAGCCGTCGACCGTGATCGTCACGGCGATGCGATACGGCCCGTCGAGCGGAGCGTCGTCGGATCCGGTTCCGTCGTGCGTGCACGAGGCCGTGTACGTCCCGTCCGGGATCTGCTCGACGGCGGCCCGGCTGGCGCGCTCGCCGCGGTCCATCAGCTCGTCGAACATGCCCCGCAAGCGGCCCGGCCCATACCGCGCGATCAGCTCCTGGACGCGCTCGTGGCCGACCCGCGAGGCCGACACGAGGGCGCGCATGTCGCCCGTGTTCTCGCGCGGGAAGCGCGTGTTCGCCTCGAGCAGGCGGAAGACGTCGGGGTTCGGCTCGCCGGCGCGGTAGAGCTTCACCGGCGGGATCACGAGCCCCTCTTGGAAGACCTCCGTGGTGTCGCTGAAGAGGCCGCCGGGCGCCTTGCCGCCGTAGTCGAGCAAGTGCGCGCGGAAGCCGACGAAGCCGAACGGCTCGCCGCGATCGAAGATCGGCAGCAGCGTCGTCGTGTCGCACATGTGCGAGCCGCCGGAGTACGGGTCGTTCGCGATGATGACGTCGCCGGGCTCGAGCGCGTCGAGCCCGATCGTCGCGTTGGCGGCCTGGATGACCGAGCCCACGTTCCCGAGGAAGATCGGGATGCCGGACTGCTCGGCCGCCGCGCCGCCGTCGGGCAGGTAGATGCCGCAGCAGTAGTCGAGCACCTCGTGGATGACCGTGCTGTAGGCCGCGCGGACGACCACGGCCTTCATCTCCTCACACGTCCGCATGAGGTAGTTGCGCACGATCTCGAGGGCGATCGCGTCGTCCGCTGCGACGGTGCGTCCGTCAGGCATGTGCAGCCTCCGTGGCGTTGGCGCGATCGGCGAGCGCCGGCAGCACGTCGGCGTCCGCGATCAGCAGGTTCCCGTAGCGGTCGGCGACGGCGTGGTCCTCGGCTTGCAGCAGCGTCGTGCAGGTCGGCTCCTCGACGACCGCTGGCCCCTCCACGACCGCGCCGACGGCGAGGCGGGAGCGGTCGTAGACCGGCAGCAGCTCGAACTCGCGCTCCAGCAGGACCTCGCGGTTGCCGACGAGCGCGTCTGCGGCGGTGCCGCTGGTCAGCTCGAGCGGACGCACCTGCGGCTTGGCCATCGCGCCGATGGCCGTGACGCCGACGCGCGTGATCTCCGTCGCCTCCCCCGGCACCGACTGCTTGAAGGCGATCTCATGCAGCTCGTGGAAGCGGGCGACGACCTCGTCGAGCGCGCCGCGCTCGGGCTCGTCGGCGACCGGCACCTCGAGCGTGTGCTCCTGACCCGCATAGCGCATGCTGAGCTGGCGCGCGAAGGAGCGGGCTTCGGGCGGGACGCCGTCATGCTCGAGCAGCGCGTCGAGCTCGCGCTCCAGCAGCTCGAACTGCTTCACAAGCTGCCCCGCGTCGACCTGGTCGGTCGGCCGCACCAGCGTCTGGCTGCGGTCGTAGCGCAGATCGGCGGTCAGCATCCCCCACGCCGAGAAGTTGGCAGCGGCGAACGGGATCACGACGCCGCGCAAGCCCAGCTCGCGGGCGATCCGCGACGCGAACATCGGACCCGATCCCCCATACGCGACGAGCGTGAAGTCCGACGTGTCGTGGCCGCGCTCGACCGACACGATCCGCACCGCGGTGCGGATGCTCGCGATCGCGATCTCGGAGATCCCGGCCGCCGCCGCTGTGACGTCGAGCCCGAGCGGATCGCCGATGTGCGACTTGATCGCGGCTTCCGCGGCCTCCACGTCGAGCTGCAGCTCGCCGCCCCAGAAGTTGGCCGGGTTGAAGCGCCCGAGCACGACGTTGGCGTCGGTCAGCGTCGGCTCGCGGCCGCCCCACTGGTAGCAGACGGGGCCGGGATGCGACCCGGCGCTGCGCGGACCGACCTTGAGCGTCCCGTCGTCGGCGACCCAGGCGATGCTGCCGCCGCCCGCCCCCAGCTCGACGATGTCGAGCACCGACATCATCAGCGGATGGTGCCCGGGGACCTCGTACTCGCGCAGCACCGCGGGCTCGCCGCCGCGCACGAGCGAGGCCTTGACCGTCGTGCCGCCCATGTCGAACGCGACGAGGTCGTCGATGCCGATCAAGCGGCCCAGCTCGACCGCGCCCATGATCCCGCCGGCGGGCCCCGACTCCATCATCTGGAGCGGGTTCCAGCGGGCCTGGTCGGGGCTCATGACGCCGCCGCTCGAGTTCATCACGTACAGCTCGCCTTGCGCGCCGCGCAGCTCCAGCGCGCGCTCGAGCGAGTCGAGATAGCGCGAGACGACCGGGCGCGTGAACGCGTTCACGACGGTGCTCGACGCGCGCTCGAACTCGCGGTACTCGCGCATCACCTCCGAGGAGAGCACGACCTCGAGCTGCGGATGCTCCTCACGCAGCAGCTCGCGCGCCCGCTCCTCGTGCGCGGGGTTCGCGTACGCGTGCAGGAAGCAGACCGCAACCGCCTCGACGCCCGCGTCGCGCAGCGTGGCGCCGACAGCTCGGACGCCGTCCTCGTCGAGGTCGCGCAGCACGGTGCCGTCGCAGGTCATCCGCTCCACGACGGACAGCTGGAGCGCCCGCTCGACGAGCGGAACCGGCTTGCGGTAGCGGATGTTGCGGATCTGCGGGCGGTTGTGGCGCTGGATCAGCAGCAGGTCGCGAAAGCCGTCGGTCGTCAGGAACGCCGTCTTCGCACCCTTGCGCTGGATCACCGCGTTGATGACCACCGTCGAGCCGTGCACCATGCTGGAGATCTCCTCGGCGGTGAAGTCGTGTCGCCCGAGGCAGTCGACGATGCCCTGCGAGTAGTCGGCCGGCGTCGACGGCGCCTTCTCGAACGACACGTGGCCGTGCTCGTCCAGCACCGCGGAGTCGGTGAACGTGCCGCCGACGTCCGTCGCGACGCGCACCGTCGAAGCGTTCAGCTCTTGCATGTTCACAGACCTCTCAACGTTCTCTCGATTGATCGGGTCAACCGCCCGGCACGCTACGCGCCGCCTCCGTGGCGGCATAGGTTTCCGTGCGTCCGCTCGACCAGAAAGCACGCGTCGCGACGTCAGGCATCGCTCACCTCCGCGGTGCGCCGGCGCGGCTGCCAGCCGGGTCGCGGGATCGCCGAGAGGAGCCGTTGCGTGTACGCGTCGGCGGGGTGGTCGAGCACGTCCGCGGTCGGCCCTGCCTCGACCACGCGCCCGCGATGCATCACGAGGCAGTCCTCGGTCACCTGCCGGACGACGCCGAGGTCGTGCGAGACGAACAGGAACGCGACGCCCGTCGTCCGGCGCAGCTCGACGAGCATGTTGATGACCTGCGCCTGCACGCTGACGTCGAGCGCCGAGACAGCCTCGTCGAGGATCAGCAGGCGCGGCTCGACGGCCAGCGCACGCGCGATCGCGACCCGCTGGCGCTGCCCGCCCGAGAGCCGGCGCGGGCGCTGGTCGGCGTGGCGCTCCTCGAGCCCCACCTGCTGGAGCAGCGACGCGACCCGCTCGCGCCGCCAGCAGCGGTCGCCGTCGAAGTGCTCGCGCAGCACCTCCTCGACGCAGGCCGCGACGGTCTGCCGCGGATCCAGCGAGCCGTACGGATCCTGGAAGACCATCTGCACCTGACGGGCGCGCCGCTTGCGCACCGCGCGCGACACGCGCCCGCCCGTGCGCGCCTCGCCGAGCAGCTCGACGGTCCCGCCCGAGGGCGTCTCGAGTCCCGCCACGATCCGTGCGATCGTCGTCTTGCCCGAGCCCGACTCGCCCACGAGCGCGAGCGACCCGCCCGTGGCGAGCGTGAAGCTCACGCCGTCGGCCGCGACGAGCTCGTCGCGGCGACCGCTCTCGTCGCGCACGACGAACGTCTTGCGCACGTCGGCGGCGTGCAGCAGCGGCGCGCTCATCGCGCCGCCGCCGCGGGGAGGCCGAGCGCGCCGCGCAGCTCCTCGGCGCGGTGGCAGGCGACCATGTGATCCTCCAGCGCGCGCAGTGCCGGCCGTTCCGCCCTGCAGCGGTCCTCCACGTGCGCGCAGCGGCTCGCGAAGACGCACCCCGGGCCCACCTCGAACGCGGAGACGGGGCGCCCGGGGATCGTCGTCAGTCGCTCGACCCGGGTCGTGCTCGGGCGCGCGGCGAGCAGGCCGGCGGTGTACGGGTGCAGCGCCGTTCGGTGCAGATCGGCGGCCGGGCCGACCTCGGCCACGGTGCCGGCGTACATCACCGCGAGCCGATCCGTGACGGCCGCCGCCAGGTCGAGGTCGTGCGTGATGAAGAGCATCGCGACGCCGCGCTTGCGTCGCTGGTCGTCGAGGATCGCCATCACCTCCTCCTGCGTGGTGACGTCGAGCGCCGTCGTCGGCTCGTCGGCGAGGATCAGCTGGGGCTCCGCGAGCAGGGCGGCGGCGATCACGACGCGCTGCAGCAGCCCACCCGACAGCTGGTGGGGGTACTGACGCAGCCGCCGCGGAGCGTCGGGGATGCCGACCGAGCGCAGCAGCGCGACCGCCGCCTCCGTCGCGTCCGCACGGCTCGCGCCGACGGCGTGGACCGGCCCCTCGAGCAGGAAGTCCCCGATCGTCCGGACCGGGTTCAGATGCGCGCGCGGATCCTGGTAGATCATCGCGACGTCCGTCGCGCGATAGCGTCGCAGGTCGCGTGCGCCGAGCTCCAGCACCGAGCGCCCGCCGAAGCGCACGTCGCCGGCGACCTCGGCGCCGCGCGGCAGCAGGCGCATGATCGTGCGGGCCGTGATCGACTTGCCCGATCCGGACTCGCCGACGAGGCCGACGGCCTCCCCGACGCCGAGGCGCAGGCTCACGTCGTGGATGACGCGACGCAGCGCGCCGTCCACGCGCAGGTCCACGCGCAGCCCGTCGAGCTCCAGCAGCGGCGTCGGCGCAGGCGTCATCGCCGCCCCTCCGAGCGGACCGCGAGCCGCTCGCCGAGCAGGTTGAACGCGACCACCGTGACGACGATGCAGGCCCCGGCCGCGAGGCACTCCTGCGGGTAGCCGTTCAGCAGCGCCGTGCTGCCGTTGGCCACCATCAACCCCCACTCGGCGGCCGGGGGCGACACGCCGAGCCCGAGGAAGGAGATCGCCGCGAGGTCGATCAACGCAGCGCCGAACGCGATCGATGCCTGCGCGCGCACCACGCCGAAGACGTTGGGGAGGATGTGTCGCGAGCAGATGCGCCAGCTCGACAGCCCCGCGAGCTGGCACGCATCGATGTACGGCAGCGACCGCTCGCGGCGCGCCACCGAGCGCACGACCCGCGCCATGTACGGCGTGTAGGCGATCGAGAGCGCGATCACGGGAGCGACCAGGCCGGTGCCGAGGATCGCGACCACGAGAATCGCGAACAGCAGCGCGGGGAAGGCGAACAGCACGTCCAGCACGCGGTTGAGCACGCGCTCGACCCGGCCGCCGACCCATACCGCGGTGATCGCGGCCCCGGTCCCGAGCACGGTCGAGACGGCGATGATGAGGGCCGGGCCGGCGAGGCTCAGGCGCGCCCCGTACAGCAGCCGGGTGAAGATGTCGCGACCGAGCGCGTCGGTCCCGAGCCAGTGCTGCGAGGAGCTGCCGAGGTTGGCCTCGAGGATGCTCGTCCGGCTGGGCGAGCCGGACGCCAGCAGCGGGCCCAGCAGCGCGAGCGCGACGATCGCGACGCACACTGCGCCGCTCGCGAGCAGCAGCTTGTCCTCCGCGAGCGACCGCACGGCGCGGCCGCCACGGCCGCGGAACGCAGCGACGGGCGGGAGCGGCAGCGCGCTCATGCCCGCTCCGCGCCGCGACGCAGCCGCGGGTCGAGCATGGTGTGAAGCACGTCGATCAGCGTCGTCACGACGACGAACACGAGCACGAGCGCGACGGTGATCGCCTGCACGACGTTGTAGTCACGCGCGGTGACGCTGTCCACGAGCAGCGTGCCGAGCCCGCCCAGCCCGAACGCGCTCTCGACGACGACCGAGCTGGCGATCAGCCCCGCGATGCTCAGGCCCGAGATCGTCACGATCGGGATCGCGGCGTTGCGCAGGACGTGGCGACGGAACACGACCGGCGCCGTCAGCCCGCGCGCGCGTGCCGTCTCGACGTGCTCGCGCTCGTCCTCGTCGCGGATCGCCGTGCGCGTGATCTGCGCGACGTAGGCCGCCCACGCGACCGCCAGCGCGATCGCCGGCAGGGTCAGGTGCCACAGCCGGTCGGCGAGCCCGGAGCCGGCCCCCGTCGCCGGGAACCAGCCCAGGCGGAGCGAGAAGACGCTCACGAGCAGCTGCGCGGCGACGAACGCCGGGATCGCGATGCCGAGGCCCGTGATGGCGGCCACGAGCGGGCTCATCCGGCGCAGCGCGCCTCCGAGGATCCCGAGCCCGACGCCGCCCACGAGGATCAGCACGCCGGCGTACGCGACGAGCAGCGCGGTGGTCCCCAGGCGCGGGCCGATCAGCGTCGCGACGCTGTCGCGGTGCACGATCGAGAAGCCGAGATCGCCGTGCACCGCACCGCTGAGCCAGTCCCAGTAGCGCACGGGCACGGACCGGTCGAGCCCCAGCTCGTGCCGCGTCACCGCGATCTGCGCCGCCGTCGGGCGCGGTCCCAGCAACTGCGCCACCGGATCGCCCGGCGCCAGCGCCAGCGCCGCCGAGATCACGAACGACGCGACCAGCACCGTGACGAGCGGACCGACGAGCCAGCGCGCGAGTGTCCGGCCCGCGGCCAGGGCGCCGCGGTGCGACGCCCTGCTGCCATGGGAAGGAGCGCTGGCCATCGCGTCAGCCGGCGGCACCGAGCTTCGCGAGCGACGGCTCGAACAGATACGTGATCGAGGTGGTCGCCCCGGTCAGCCGCTTGTTCAGGAACAGCGCCTCCTGCTTGTTCACGACCGTGGCGCCGATGTAGGCCGGCTCGAAGATCGCCTGCGCCTGCACCAGCAGCTTCGCGCGCGCCTTCGGGTCGGCGGTCTGCCGTGCCCGCGCGAGCAGCGCGTTGACGCTCGGGTTGTCGTAGTTGGTGTAGTTGTAGGGGGAGCCCGCGCGCACGTAGAACTGCATCGGCTCGAGCGGGTCCGCCACGTTGTTCCAGCCGACGGCCACGGCCAGGTCGATTCCCTGACGTGCGCGCGGGTCGACCGTCGCGTCGGCGTACTGGGTCGCCTGCAGCGCCTGGATCTTCACGGTGATGCCGATCGACCGCGCCTCCTCCTGCACGAGCTGCGCGATCTGCGACTGGGTGGCGTCGCCGTCGAGGACCGCGAGCGTGAGCGTCTTGCCCTTCGCAGGGCTCGCGTCCACGAGCGCCTTCGCGGCGGACGCCGTCAGCTTGTTCGCCTTCACGAACGGCGGATATGCCGCGGCGAAGACGGACTTGGCGTCTGCGTCCCAGGTGTTGGTCGACACCAGCGTGTAGTTGGGCGTCGCCCCTCCGTGGTAGACGGCCTGTGCGATCCCGTCGCGATCGATCACGCCGAACAGCGCACGGCGCAGGTTCGTGTCGGCGAGCGGACCGTCCGGACGCATGACGTTCACGTCGGCGAACTGCGTCGAGCGCCCGTAGTACAGCGTGCCGTTGGACGCCGAGGAGAGCCGTGGCGCGACCGCGCTCGGCACCTCGTAGGCCCCGTCGACCTCGCCGGCCAGCAGCGCCTGGGCCAGCGCGCTGGAGTCGGCCAGGAACCGCAACGTCACGGTCCGCGCGTGCGCGCGGTAGGCGGGGTTCCAGTAGCGGTCGTTGCGCGTCAGCTCGATCTCGTCGCCGGCCTTCCAGGCGGTGAGCTTGAACGGACCCGAGCACATGATCCCGCCGCGCGCGCTTCCGAGCCGCTTGCCCGCTCTCTGCGCGAACGCCTTCTCGATCACCGAGCCGGCCGTGTTCGACATCTCCTTGTTGAACAGCTCGTCGGGCTGCTTGAAGCGCACCGTCACCTCGTAGCGCCCGGTCGCCGCGATCGACGCCACGTTGTCGAAGTACACGGCCACGTAGGACTCCGGCCGCATCCCGCGCTTCAGGCTGTAGACGACGTCGTCTGACGTCATCTCGTTCCCGTCCCAGAAGCGCACGCCGTGACGCAGCGTGTACACGAGCGTGGTCGGGGTCGGCCACGACCATCTGGCGAGGTTCGGCGAGAAGCTGAAGTCGGGGTTCTCGCGCACGAGCGAGTCGCACAGGTTGGACGTCACGAGCGACGGGCTGTAGTTGGACCCGAGCGTCGGGTCGATCGTCGGGGGCTCGCCATAGGGCAGCGCCCACGTGATGTGGTCGACGTCCTTCGTCGCGGCCGGCAGCGACGGCGTGACCGTCGCGCCCGCGCCCGTCTGCGTCGACGCGCCGCCCTTGGAGGCGCCTCCGCAACCGGCGCAGAGCACGGCCACGGTCGCTCCCAGCAGCACGAGTCCGGCCCACCGGCCACGTGGCCGGAAGCGACCACGACTGTCGCAACGATCTCCGCGCATCCCTCTCTCCTTGGAGCGTTCTTCGGATTCCAACTCGACCTCACCCTCACGCTACGCCGGCCCATGCAGCGGGCATAGGTTTTCGTGCGTCCGCGCGACGGGAAAGCGCTACTGCGCGGCCCAGCCGCCGTCGACGAGCAGGCTCACGCCCTGCACGTAGGCCGCGGCCGGCGACGCCAGGTACGCGACCGCCGGAGCGATGTCCTCGACCTCGCCGATCCGGCCTGCGGGCGTCGCCGCCAGCATCTGCCGGTGGTAGTCGGGGTCGGCCAGCAGGTGGGCGTTGATGCTCGTGCGCACGTTGCCGGGCGCGACCGCGTTGACGCGCACCCCGCCCGGCGCCAGCTCGACGGCGAGCGACTTCACGAGCAGCTCGACCGCGCCCTTTGTCGCGCAGTAGGCCGTCGAGTTCGGAAAGCCGACGTGACCCGCGATCGACGAGACGAACGTCACCGACGCCCCCTCCGTCAGGTGCGGGACCGCCGCGCGCGTGAGCCGGAACGGCGCGCGCACGTTGACCTCCCACTGGCGGTCGAGGCACTCGTCTGCGGTCGCGGCGAACGGCGTCGGCTCGAAGATCCCGGCCGCGTGGACGAGGCCGGTCAGGTCCCCGAGCTGCTCGCGCGCGACTGCCACGACGCGCTCGGGCGCGTCCGCGCCGCAGACGTCGAGCGCGAGCGAGGCCGCCTCCGCGCCCGTGGCGCGCACCGCCGCCTCGCTGGCGTGCAGGCGCTGCTCGTCGCGGCCGACGAGCAGCACGCGCGCGCCGCTCGCTCCGAGGGTCCGGGCGATCTCCGCGCCGATCCCGGAGCTGGCGCCGGTGACGACGATCGCCGCGCCGTCGAGCCGAAACGAATGGTCCTGTGACACAGCGTTCTCCTCGCTGTCGTTGGGCGTGCGGTACTCAGGCATCCAGGACGACGAGGCACTCGTCGGTCATCTCGCGGATCGCGTGGGCCGGTCCCTCCCGGGTGTTGCCCGAGTGCTTGACGCCGCCGTAGGGCATGTGGTCCTGCCGGAAGCTCGGCGTGTCGTTCACGATCACGGCTCCGAAGCTCAGCCCGCGCGCGGCGCGCATCGCCGTCGCCGAGGCCGCCGTGAAGATCGCCGCCTGCAGCCCGAACTCGCTCGCGTTCGCGCTCGCGATCGCCTCGTCGAGCTGCGTGTACGAGGTGACCACGACGACCGGGCCAAAGGCCTCCTGGCGCAGCAGCGGGCTCTCCGACGGCGCGCCGACGAGCACCGTCGGCAGCACGCAGCGGCCGATCCGGCGACCGCCGGTGGCGAGGGACGCGCCGGCCTCCACCGTCGCGTCGATCGCGCGCAGCAGCCGCTCGGTCGCCGCGACGGAGACGAGCGGCCCCATCTCGGTCTGCGGGTCGGCAGGGTTCCCGACGGCCACCTGCTCGGCCCGCCGCACCAGCTTGCCGACGAACCGCTCGACGAGCGTCTCGTGCACGATCGCCCGCTGCGCGGAGATGCACGTCTGGCCCGCGAAGCCGAAGGCGCTCGTAGCGACGGCCTCGACGGCGCGATCGACGTCGCCGTCGGCCGCGACGATGACCGGCGTGACGTTCCCCAGCTCCAGCATCACCGGCTTGGGCGACGCGCGGCGCGCCAGCTCATGACCGATCGCCGCGGAGCCCGTGAAGGTGATCAGCGCGACGCGCGGATCGTCGGCCAGCTGATCGGCGATCTCGCTCGGCTCGCCGGAGATCACGTTGAGCCAGCCGGGCGGCAGCCCCGCCTCGGCGGCGACCTCGGCCAGCAGCATCGCCGCGCCGGGCGCCTTCTCCGCCGGCTTGAGCACCACCGCACACCCCGCCGCGAGGGCGGGAGCGACCTTGTGCGCCACCAGGTTCAGGGGGAAGTTGAAGGGCGTGATCGCCCCGACGACGCCGACGGGCTTGCGCAGCGTGAACGCGACCTTCGCGCGGGCGGACGGGCGGGCGGGTGCCTCATCCAACAGCGGCACGACCTCCCCGGCGAGCCGCACGCTCTCCTCCGCCGCTGCGCGGAACGTCCCGGCGGCGCGATTGCACTCGATCGCGCCGGCTCTGAGCGGCTTGGCGACCTCCGCGCAGAGGACCGCGGCGAACTCGTCCCGGCGCTCGTCCAACGCGGCCGCGATGCGCTCCAGCAGCGCACGTCGCTCGCCGTTGGGGAGCGGTGTGCGCATCGCACGCTCCGCCGCGTCGATCGCCGCGCGCGTCACCTCCGCATCGCCGCGCGCCAGGCGCGAGACGACGACGCCGGAGTAGGGCGAGCAGACGTCGAGCCAGGCGCCGGTCACGACTGGCCGGCCGTCGACGACCAGCGGACGGTCGACCGGCTGGAGCGTCGGCGCGGCGCTCATCGGGCCTCCCTCAGGAGGGCGATCTGCGCCAGTGCCTCACGACCCGTCCGCTGCAGCGCTCGCAGGTAGTCGAGGTGAGCGGCCCACCGGGGGTCGCAGCGCAAGTCCTCCGCCAAGTCGATCGTGTCGGCGTGGGCGTCGAGCAGCTCGTACACCAACACTTCCGTGGAGCAGCGGGTGGTCGCAGGGAGCGTCATGGCGCCACCGCCATCACGTCGTCGAGCGAGGCCGTCAGCAGCTCCGCCGCGGCCGCGAGCTGCTCGGGCTCGATCGTGAGCGGCGGGCTGACGTGCAGCACGTCGCCGTCGCCGATCTGCCGTGCGACCAGTCCGCGCTCCCACGCGACGTCGCAGACGCGGCCGGCCACGCCGCTGTCGCGCACCACGATCCCGGCGAGCAGCCCGGCGCCGACGCGCACCTCCTCGACGAGCGGATGCGCGTCGAGCGGCCGCAGGACGGCTGCGAGCACCGACTCCAGCTCCAGCGCTCGCGCGACGAGCCCCTCCCGCTCGAGCACGCCGAGGTTCGCGAGCCCGGCTGCGCAGGCGGTCGCGTGCGCCTGGTAGGTGAGCCCGTGGCGCAGGACGAGCGTGCTGTCCTGCTCCCAGAACGGCGCCGCCACCGCTGCCGAGATGAGGGCGCCGCCGAGCGGCAGGTATCCGGACGAAACGCCCTTGGCGAACAGCAGGACGTCCGGTCGCAGCCCGAAGCGCTCGCACGCGAACAGCGCGCCGACCCGCCCGAAGCCGGTGATGACCTCGTCGGCGACGAGCAGCACGTCGTGCTCGTCGCACAGTCGCCGCAGGTTGGCGAGGTAGTCGTCCGGAGCGTGGAGCACGCCGCCGGAGCCGATCACCGGCTCGACGAGGATCGCCGCGACGTCGTCCGCACCGCCGTCTTCGAGCAGCCGCTCGAAGGCCCGCCAGTCGTCGAACGGGATCTGCACGACGTCCGGCAGCAGCCGGTCGAGCCCCTCGCGGTAGACGTCGAGGCCGGCGATGCTGGTGCCGAACCCGTGGAGACCGTGGTAGCTGCGCTCGCGCGTGACGATCGTGCGCTTCCCGGGGCGCCCGACCGCCGACCAGTAGCGCCGCGCGAGCTTGACGGCGAGGTCGACCGCATCGGAGCCGCCGGAGGTCAGGAAGACCTTCGCGTCGTCGAGCGGGGCGGCGTCGGCCAACAGCTCCGCGAGCTCCAGCGCCGGCCGCGTCGCGAAACGCTGGAAGTTCGAGTACGCCGCCAGCTCGCGCATCTGCGCGGCCGCCGCGTCCGCGATCTCGCCGCGCCCGTGGCCGACCGCGCAGTACCAGAGGCTGGCCGGCAGGTCGAGCACCCGGTGCCCGTCCGCGTCCCACAGGTAGGCCCCCTCGCCGCGCACGATCACGCGCCGCGAGGCGGCGACCGTCGGCATGTGGGCCTGACCATGCCACAGCGGTTGCGTCGTCGTCACTGGACTGCCTCTTCCATCTCGGGTGGGGTTCGAACGCCGTCCTCGGCCTCGCCGCGCAGCCGCGCCGTCGCGGCGACCTGGACGCGGTGGTCCGCGTCCAGCACCACGCCATAAGTCACTCGCGCGCGCGAGACACTTACGGTTCCCTCGCGCACGTCCTCGGCGACCTGCTTGGCGTCTCGCTGCATGGGTGCGCCGTAGCCGCCGCCCGCCGCCGTCAGCGACACGATCGTCTCCCCCGGTCTCAGCGTGATCTCACCGCAGCCCGGCAGGTCGCTCAGCTCGCCGCTGCGATCGCGGCGGAGCTGGCGGGCGCGCGCGCCCGCTTGCCCGCCGCGGGCACCGGCGGCGGCGTTGACGTGGCCGTCGCCGGCGTAGATGACGGTCAGCTCCGTGTCGAGCGGGCCGTACTCGGCGTAGACGGATGGCGCGCCACGCAGCCGGCCGGCGCCTTCGCTGTCCGGCTCGATCCGCTGCGCGCGCACCAGGATCGGGAAGTTGAGCTCGTCGACCTCGACGCTGTCGACGTAGAGCATGCCGCCGTTGCCGGCATGACAGAACGTCGTCCAGCCGTCCGTCTGCGGGTTGCCCGGCCCGCCGCTGAGCACCAGGAACAACTGGTTGACGAACGGCCGATCTCCCGCGCGCGGGTCGCGGCCGGAGATCACCGCGGCGCACGACGCGCCGAAGCCGCCGGCCTCTGCCATGCCGTGGTCGTCCCCCAACTCCGAGATCGCGAGCTGCACCGCCGCGGTCACGCGGTCGGCGACGTTCGTCGTCGCGACCGAGGTGCTGGTGGGATGCTCCGCGATTCCGACCACGCAGCCGCGCCGCAGGTGCACGGTGACGCGCCGCAGGCTGCCCGCGTTCGTGGGCACCGTGTCGGGCAGGCAGTTGAACAGGCCGATCATCGCCGCCGTCCCCGCGCACGCCTCGCTGAGGTTCAGTCCGCACGGATAGCAGTCGTCGTTGTCGCGCAGGTCGATCTCGGCGGTGCCGGCCGTCGGGTCGAGCGTGACGGCCGCGTTGACCGGGATCCCGTCCGGTGCGCCCGGTGCCGGGTCGTGCCGCGTGCGCCCCACCGCGGACCCGGCCGGCATCCGCTGGAGCGCCTTGACCATCCGCTGCTCGGAGTAGTCGAACCACGCCTCGGCGTGACCGTGCAGCGCCTCGAAGCCCAGCTCCTCGCCGAGCGCGAGCAGCTCGCGCTCGCCGATCCGTGCCGCGCCGACCATCGCGAGGTAGTCGCCGCGCCACTGCTCGGGGACGCGAATCCGCAGCTCGCACATCCGCACGATGTCCGCGATGTCGCGGTAGTCGGACTGGATCTTGACGACCGGGAAGATCAGCGCGCCCTCGGCGTACACGTCGCGCGCCCCGCCCATGTAGGTGGTCGGCAGCGCGTTCCCGCAGTCGGCCTGGTGGGCCTTCACGAGCACCGTGAAGTGGTGGCGCCCGTCTGCGTCCACGACCGGCACCAACAGCGAATGGTCGGCCGGATGCGAGTTTCCGTGGTACGGCGAGTTGTGCAGGAACGCGTCGCCGGCATGCAGCTCGGGGTGGAGCTCGTGCATCGCGGCCGACATGCGATCCGGCCCGCTGAGGACGTGGATCGGCAGGCTGTCGGCCGCCATCAGCAGGCGGTCGTCGGCAGTGACGATCGCACAGGAGAAGTCGCGCGCCGTGTTCAACACGCCCGAGCGGCCCGTCCGGTACAGCGTGTTGCTCATCGTCCGGACGATCGAGCGCAGCCGGTTGGCGACGAGCGCGAGCTCGATGCGGTCGTGCCGGGCCTCGCGCGCGGTCGGCGTGGAGCTCATGCGGCCTCCGTCCTGGTGATGACAAGCGAGCCGGCGGCCGAGCGCCGTGCCGCGAAGCCGCGCTCCACGACGACGGTCGTGAACGACGAGCCGATCACGGCCGGTCCCGTCACGGTCGCGTCGACGGCGAGCTGATCGACGTCCGCGATCGTCGCGTCGACCCATCCCTCGCCGCGGATGTAGATCGGACGCACGCGAGCGCCGCCGGAGGGTGCGACCGCCGCGCGCACCGTCCGGCGGTCCGCCGATCTGCTCGTCGCCGCCCGCACCTCGGCGCGCCAGCCGATGATCTCGACCTCCGACTCCGGATCGCTGATCGCGAACAGCTGCTCGTGGGCGCGATGGAAGGCGGCGGCGAGCTCGCGCACGCCCGCCTCGCTCGTGACGTGCTGGACCGCGATCGGCACCTCGATCTCCCAGTTCTGCCGCGGGTAGCGGGCCTCGATCGAGAGCTCGATCGAGACCTCCCCAGCGACGCCGGCGCTGCTGGCGAAGCGCTCGCAGCGCGCGTGCAGATCGTCGATCGCACGGGCGACGCCGATGAAGTCGAAGCTCGACGTCGCGGTCACGTGCGTCGCTGCGAACCCGGCGGAGACGTCCGACAGCAGTCCGCCCGCCGCGCTGAGCGCTGCGCCCGTCTCGGGGATCAGCACGCGCGGGCAGCCGAGCCGATCGGCGATCGCGACGAGGTTCAGCCCGGCCGCGCCGCCGCCCCCGACGAGCACCGCGTCGCGCGGGTCGATCCCCTGCTGGACGGTGACTTCCTCGATCGCATGGACCATGTTCTCCGTCGCCACCGCGACGATCGCGGCGGCGGCCTCCTCGACCGTCACGCCGAGCGGCTCGGCGATCCGTCGCGAGACGGCCCGGCGCGCGGCGTCGACGTCGAGCCGCATCGCGCCCGCGAGGAAGCTGTCGGCCGCGAGATGCCCGACGAGCAGGCAGGCGTCGGTCAGCGTCGGCTCGGTCCCGCCGCGTCCGTAACAGGCGGGACCGGGCTGCGACGCGGCGCTCTGCGGGCCGACCTGCGGGAGTCCGCCGTCGTCGATCCACGCGATGCTGCCGCCACCCGCGCCGACGCTCTTGACGTCGACCGACGGGAAGCCGGTGATGTGGCCCTGATGCGGCACGCCGATCCACGTCTCGCGGCTGCGCGGAATGCGACCGGCCCGCACGACGCTGACGTCGAACGTCGTCCCGCCGGTGTCGGCGATGATCGCCGTGTCGTGGCCGCCTTCCAGCGCGGCGTAGTGCCGCCCGGCGACGGGCGCCATCGACGGACCGGAGTTGATCGAATGGATCGGCGCCTGCGCGATGTCGGCGGCGTCGAGCATCCCGCCCGACGAGGTGACGATCAGGACGCGCCCGCCGAAGCCCGCCGCGGACAGCCGTGACTCGAGCGACGAGAAGTACGCGGCCATGACCGGCTTGAGCGACGCGTCGATGCAGGTCGATGAGGCGCGCCGGTACTCGCGCAGCGTCGGGTTGAGCTGGTGGGAGAGCGTGTAGGGCACGCCCGGCAGGTGCTGCTCGAGCAGCTCGCCGACCCGCAGCTCGTGCGCGGGATTGACGATCGACCACAGCAGGCAGACGCCGACGGCCTCGACGTTCGCCGCGCGCAGCTCGGCGATGCCGGCGACCAGCCGCGCCTCGTCGAGCGTGCGGAAGACCTTCCCCTCGGCCGTGATCCGCTCGGGGACCTCGACCGTCAGCGCGCGTGGGACGAGCGGCCGCGGGTAGCCGATCGAGAAGTCGAACGGCTCGCTGCGTCCGCCCTCCCGGAAGACGAGGATGTCGGGATGGCCCTCGGTCGTCAGCAGGCCGGTGCGGGCCGTCGATCCCGTGACGAGCGCGTTGATCGCCCGCGTGGTGCCGTGCACGAGGCGGTGGCCGCGTCCCAGCAGCTCCGAGAGCTCCATGCCCATGCCCGACGCCGCGACCGCGAGCACGTCGAGCACGCCCTCCACCGGGTCGTCGGGCGTGGTGTGCGCCTTGAACAGACGAAGGTCCTCGCCCGTGTCGAGGACCAGATCCGTGAACGTGCCGCCGGCGTCGATCGCGAACGTCATGCCGGGGGCGTCGGGCTGCTCGGCCATGGCCGGCAGTAGAGCGGCGCCGCCGATGCCAGTCCAGGTTTCGGCTGTCGGCGATGACGGATTCCCGCCGGCCGCCGCGAGCGTTACCCGACCGACAGCTCGCCGGCGACCGCCGTCAGCTCGTCGAGCAGCTCGATCGCCGTCGCGGACGCCCCGCCGGGCGGCAGCGCGCACTGCACGCAGCGGTGCAGCGACTCGCCGGCGAGCGTGCGCACCGCCACGGCCTCGGTCGACCGCACCAAGCCGAGCTGCGGGACGAGCGCGACGCCGACGCCGGCCGCGACGAAGCCGCGGATCACCGCGTAGTCGTCGCTCCGCAGGACGATGCGCGGCGAGAAGCCGGCGAGCGAGCAGACGCGGTTGAGCAGCTCCGTGCACGGCGCGCCGCCATGGAGCCCCGTGATCCACCCCTCGTCGGCGAGGTCGGCGAGCTGCGGCGGCTCGCGTCGCGCGAGCGGGTGGTCGGCGGGCAGCACGAGCCGCATCGGATCGTCGAGCAGGTGCGCGAGCCGCAGCGACGACGCCTCCTCGAAGCCGATCCCGGGAAGCGAGTAGACGATCGCCATGTCGAGCTCTCCCGCGAGCAGCGCGCGGCCGGTCGCGGACGGCTCCGCCTCGACGAGCGTGACGTGCACGCCCGGGCGAGCCGCGCGGAAGCGCGCGATCGCCTTCGGCAGGAGCAGCGCCCCCGCGGTCGAGAACGTGCCCACGCGCAGGAGCCCCGCGTCGAGCCCGGCGAGCTGGCGCACCTCCGCGCGGGCCGCGTCGAGCCGTCCGACGACGTCCTCCGCGTGCCGCACGAGCGCCCGCCCGCGCTCGTTCAGCGCGGCGCCATCCCGCCCCCGCTCGACCAGGCGCGTGCCGACGTCCCGCTCCAGCGCGGCGAGGTGGTGCGAGACCGTCGCCTGGCTGTAGTGCAGGGCCCGGGCCGCCGACGTCAACGACCCGTGGCGGGCGATCGCGATCAAGACGCGGAGCTGTCGCAGCTCGAGCGTCACGATCGACCGGATCGATGGATGCGCCTCGATCTATCCATTTGAGCTTCGCGCTCCCGGACTCCACACTGCGCCGCCATGGCGCCGATCCACCACGCCGTCGCAGCGACCGACGTCCGCAGCCCCGCCCAGGAGGCCACCCCGTATCTCGACGCGCTCTGCGACTACGCAGCGCTCACTCCGGCTCGGCTCAACGTGCCGGGTCACAAGGCTGCTCCGGCCGGCGACCGCCGCATCGTCGACGCGCTCGGCTGCGCACCGTTCGAGCTGGACGTCCCGCCCCTGCTGTGGGGCGTCGACCGTGGTGCGAGCCCGACGCCGATGGAGCGCGCGCTCGAGCTCGCGGCCGAGGCATGGGGCGCCAAGCGCACGTGGTTCCTGACCAACGGCGCGTCGCAGGGCAACCAGGCGACCTGCCTCGCGCTTCGCGCGCTCGGGACCACGGTCGTCGTCCAGCGCAGCGTGCACTCCAGCGTGATCGACGGACTCGTGCTCTCCGGGCTCGTGCCACGCTTCGTCTCGCCCACGATCGACACCGACCTCGGCGTCGCGCACGGTGTCACCCCCGCCGCCGTGGCGGAGGCGCTGGCCGACGCCGGCGACGACGTCGCCGGCGTCTACATCGTCACGCCGAGCTACTTCGGAGCCGTCGCCGACGTCGCCGGCTGCGCGCGGGTGGCGCACGCGGCCGGCGTCCCGCTGATCGTCGACGAGGCGTGGGGAGCACACTTCGGCTTCCATCCCGAGCTGCCCGAAAACGCCCTCCGGCACGGAGCGGACGTCGTCGTCTCCAGCACGCACAAGCTGGGCGGCAGCCTCACGCAGTCGGCGATGCTGCACCTCGGCGACGGCCCCTTCGCCGACGTCCTCGGCGCGCAACTCGAGCGAACGCACCGGGCGCTCGAGTCGACGAGCGCGAGCTCGCTGCTGTACGCGTCGCTCGACGCCGCCCGCCACAACCTCGCGGTGAACGCCCGCGTGCTGCTCGACCGGTCGCTCGCCACCGCCGCCGAGCTGCGCGCCGCGATCCGCGACGAGGTCGGCCTCGACGTCGCCGACGAGGCCTTCCTGCGCTACGACGACGTGATCGCCTTCGATCCGCTCCGCGTGGTCGTCGACACGCGCGCGACCGGCCTCGACGGCCAACAGGTCGGCGCGCACCTGCGCGACGTCGTGTCCGTCGACGTCGAGGTGCTGAGCCGCGCGGCGATCGTCGCGGTGATCGGCCCCGGCGAACCGAACGACAACGCGATGGAGCTGGTGCGGGGCCTCGCCCTGCTGCCCCCGGCGTCCGGCCCGCTGCCCGACTGGGAGGCCGCCACGGTCACCGGGACACCCGAGCTGTCGCCGCGCGAGGCGTTCCTGGCCCCGACCGAGGTCGTGCCCGCCGCGCAGGCCATCGGCCGGATCTCCGCCGACTCGCTCGCCACCTACCCGCCCGGGATCCCCAACGTCCTGCCGGGTGAGCACATCACGGCCGATGTCATCGCAGCGCTGCAGCACTGCGTCGCGCAGGGCGGTTGGATCCGCGGAGCGCTGACCGACGCCGTCACGCATCTGCGCGTCGTCCGCCGGTAGCGCTCGCGCGCGCCGGCGCCGGCCGCTGGGCACGAACGCTCCTCGGATCGGGTGGAGCCACGCCGTCGTGGCTCGTGGACGCCGCCACCGTAGCCGTGCCCGTCGCCGCGACCAACGTTTCGGTCGGCCGCGGCGACGAGAACCCGTCCTGGACGCCTTGCGCTAGACGCGTCCGGCGATGGTGCGGGCCAGCTCGACCAGCAGCCGGACGCCGTACCCGGACCCGCCCGCGCGGGCATACGGACGCCCCCAGTCGAAGGCCGTCCCCGTCATGTCGACGTGCGCCCACGGGACGTCCTTCGCGAAGCGCGAGAGGAACTGCCCGGCCGTCACCACGCCGCCGATCTTCGGGACGAAGTTGACGATGTCGGCGACCGGCGAGGCGAGCAGCGTCTCGTAGTCGTCGTGCAGCGGAAGCCGCCACAGCTCCTCGCCCGCGGCCTGCCCCGCCGCCTCGATCGCGGCGGCCCATCCGTCGTCGTTGGCGATCAGCCCCGCGTAGCTGTGCGCGAGCGCCATCACGACGGAGCCGGTGAGCGTGGCGACGTCGATCACGTGCGTCGCCCCGAGGCGCACGGCGTGCGTGATGCAGTCGGCGAGCACCAGCCGGCCCTCCGCATCGGTGTCGACGACCTCGACCGTCGTGCCGTCCATCGTCGACACGACCTGCGAGGGGCGGGTGGCGGCGCCGTCGGGCATGTTCTCGGCGGCGCCAAGGACGGCGATCACCTCGATCGGCAGCCCCAGCTCGGCGATCGCCGCCGTCGCCTCGAGCACCACGGCCGCGCCGGACATGTCGTACTTCATCGAAGGCAGCGAGCTCTCGTCCTTCAGGAACAGGCCGCCGGAGTCGTAGGTCACGCCCTTCCCGACGAAGGCGACCGGGCCGGCGACGGACGCGCCCGGCGTGTAGCGCGCGACGATCATCTTCGTGGGCTCCGCGCTGCCCGCTCCGACGGAGACGAGCGCGTGGGCGCCCATCGCGGTGAGTTGGTCGGCGTCGTAGACGGTGACGTCCAGGCCGTCCAGCGTGCACGCGTGCTCGGCCAGCGTCGTCGGCGTCAGCCGGTCCGGGGGACGGTTCTGGAGATCGCGGGCGCGGCAGGCGGCATCGGCCACGAGCGCCGTCTCCCGCACCAGCTCGCGGTGCGCGTCGGCGACGCTCAGCACGACCTCCGGAGCCGGCGCGTCCCGGCTGGTCTTGAGCTCGACGTAGCGATAGGCCGCGAACGCCGCCCCGTCGACGACGCCGCGCACGGCGTCGGCCGACGCGCTCGGCAGGTGCCAGCAGAGCCGGCGTGCGCGCAGCTCGGCGGCGCGCTCGACGCCCGCGGCCGCGGCGCGCCGGGCCGACTCGGCCGTCGGCGAGGACTCCGCGCCGGCGCCGACGAGCAGCCAGCGGCGACCGTCCTCGTGCAGGACGGCGACGTGTCCGAGCTCGTCGCGGGCCTCGCCGGTCGCGAGCAGGGCCTGCGCGGCGCGGGGTCCTTCTGCTTGCAGCGCAGCGCCCGCCACGAGCAGGGCGTGCGTGTCGCATGCGTCCACGTCGGGCGCGCCGGCCACGGCGTGGATGATGTGTCGAGGTGTCACAAACAGCTCCGTTGTCGTCCGCGTTCGTTCACTGCGCCACCGCAGCGCGGTCCAGGTGGTGGCACATCGCCGTCTGACCGCCGGGCGCGACGCGCGTCGGCGGTCTCTCGTTGCGGCAGAGGTCGGTCGCGAGCGGGCAGCGCGCGTGGTAGACGCAGCCGTCCCCGGCGGGCTCGGCGCCGGGCGCCGCGGCGGGCGGTCGCGGGGGCGGCGCCTCGGGCCTCTGCCCGAGCACCGGCACCGCCTTGCGCAGCGCCTGCGTGTAGGGATGCGCCGGCCGGCGCAGCACGCTTGCCGCCGGCCCGCGCTCCATCACGCGGCCGAGGTACAGCACGACGACGTCCTCGCACAGCTCGTCGACGACCGACAGGCTGTGCGTGATGAGCAGGTACGCCAACCGGCGATCGGTCCGCAGCGCGGCGAGCAGCCTCAGGATCTGGCTCTGCACGGTCAGGTCGAGCCCGCTGGTCGGCTCGTCGAGCACGAGCGTGCGCGGCTCGGCGGCGAGCGCCCGCACGATCGCGACGCGCTGCCGCTGGCCGCCGGACAGCTCGTGCGCCCAGCGTCGCTCGTGCTCCGCGGAGAGGCCGACGCTCACCAGCAGCTCGCGAACGCGCGCCCGGGCCTCGGAGCGCGAGCACCCGCAGCGGGCGCGGAGCACCTCCTCGATCGCCGGCCCGACGCGCATGCGCGGGTTGAGCGCCCCGTCGGTGTTCTGCGGGACGAGCTGCAGGCCCGACGCGCGCCGGCCGGCCCGCGATCGCATGCAGGCGACGTCGACGCCGTCGATCACGACGCTCCCCTCGGCCGGTCTCACGAGGCCGAGCACGGCGCGCGCCAGCGTCGTCTTGCCCGAGCCGCTCTCGCCCACGATCGCGACGCCGCACGGGCCGTCGGCGACGGTCAGGTCGACCTCACAGAGCGCCTCGACGTCGCCAAAGCGCACCGTCAGCCCGCGAACCTCAAGCACGGCCGGACACCGAGCGCTCGGCCGCCGGCAGGGCCGCGATCAGCTGACGCGTGTACTCGTGCGCCGGGGCGAGCAGCACCTGTCGGCTGGGCCCGGCCTCGACGATCCGGCCGCCGCACATGACGGCGACACGGTCCGCGAGCCCCGCCACGGCGACGTCGTGGGTGATCAGCAGGACGCCGAGCCCCTGCCGGTCGCGCAGCTCGCAGAGCAGTCGCAGCACCTCCGCCGCGACGATCGCGTCGAGCGCGCTCGTCGGCTCGTCGCCGAGCAGGAAGCGGCAGCCCAGCGCCAGCGCCATCGCGATCGCGGTGCGCTGGGCCTGGCCGCCCGACATCTGGTGCGGGTAGCGCTCGAGCAGCGCCGCCGGCAGCGCGACCTCCCCCATCGCCTGCCGCGCCCGCTCCCGCGCCTCGGCTCTGCTCGCGCCGCGGTTGCGCAGCGCCAGCTCGAACACGCGGCCGACGCGGAACGAGGGGTTGAGCGACGCGTGCGGGTTCTGGAGGATCATCGCGATCTCGCGGCCGCGGACGTCACGCCAGTCGCGCTCGTCTGCCGGGTCGAGGCATCTGCCGTCGAGCTCGATGCGACCGCTGATCGTCGCGCCCTGCTGGTGGCTCAGCCCGAGCAGCGTGCGGGCGGTCAGGGACTTGCCCGAGCCGCTCTCGCCCACGAGCGCGAGAATCTCGCCCGGGTCGACGCGCAGCTCGTCGATCGCCACCAGCTCGCGGCCGTGGAGCGCGATCCGCAGGTCGGTCGCGACGAGCGTCATCGGCGTCGCACCTGCGCCTTCGGGTCGAGCATGTCGCGCGTCCCGTCGCCGAGCAGGTTGAACGCGAACGCCGCGATCAGGATCGCCAGGCCGGGGAACGTCACGAGCCACCATTGCGTCGGGAAGTAGTCCTGCCCCTCGCTCACGAGCGTCCCCCACTCGGGCGTCGGACCCTGCGCGCCGAGCCCGAGGAACGAGAGCGTCGCGGCGGTGAGGATCACGCCGCCGAGGTCCTGCGACACCTGGACGACGACCGCGGTGAGGCAGTTCGGCAGCACGTGGCGGAACAGGAGCCGCGGCGTCGAGACGCCGAGCAGACGTGCGGTCTCGACATAGCTCGAGGCGCCGACGGCGCGCGCCTGCCCGCGGATCAGGCGGACGTACCACGGCCACCAGGTCGCGGTGATCGCGATCACCGCGGTCTTCACGCTCGGCGTCAGGACCGCGGCCAGCGCGAGCGACAGCAGCAGCGGCGGGAAGGCGAGGAAGACGTCGGTGACGCGCATCACGACCTCGTCGATCCACCCGCCGAAGTAGCCGGCGATCAGCCCGAGCGGCACGCCGATCAGGCAGCTGCCGAACAGCACGATCGCGGCGATCGGGAGCGACACGCGGCCGCCGTAGAGGACGCGCGTGAAGAGGTCGCGCCCGACCTCGTCGGTGCCGAACAGGTGCGCCGCCGACGGTGCCAGCAACGCCTGCGCCGGATGGGTCGCCGTGCCGGCGTCCGCGGGGTAGGGGGCGATCAGCGGCGCCGCGAGCGTCACCACGACGATCGCGAAGGCCAGGGCGCCGCCGGCGGCGAGCAGCGGCGAGCGCCGCGCCATGCTCCCGGCGCGCCACAGCGTGCGCGTGGCGAGCGCGGACGCGCGTGCAGGTGCGGTGGCGCTCATCGAAGCGCCGCTCGCGGGTCGAGCAGGCCCTGGACGAGGTCGGCCACGAGGTTGCCGACGACGTAGAAGATCGCGACGATCAGCGTGACACCGACGATCGCCGGCACGTCGAGCGTCGAGATCGACTCGGCCGCGTAGCTGCCGAGTCCCGGCCAGCTGAAGATGATCTCGACCAGGAACGTGTTGACGAGCGCGAACGCGAGCAGCAGCGGGATGACCGTCACGATCGGCGCGAGCGCGGGCTTCAGCGCCAGCCGGCCGAGGATCGTCCGGCTGCGGAAGCCGGTCGCGCGCGCGAGCGTGACGTGGTCCTCGCCGAGCACGTCGAGCAGCGTCGCGCGCACGAGCCGCGCCACATAGCCCGTCGGGTACGCGGCGACGACGAGCATCGGGAGGACGAGGTGCTCCAAGCCCGACTGCAGCACGGCGACGTTCCCCGTGAGCAGGGCGTCGGGGATCACCATCCCGGTGACGTGGGTGAGCGGCGCGGTCTGGTCGAGCGCGGGGTCGTACTGACCCGCGATCGGCAGCAGCCCGAGCCGGTCGACGAACAGCATCTGGAGGATCAGCGCGAGCCAGAACGCCGGCATCGACACGCCCAGCACGCCGATCACGCGCACGGCGAGGTCAGGCGCACGACCGCGCCGATGGGCCGCGACGATTCCCGCCGGGATGCCGACGGCCAGCGCCAGCACGAGCGCCGCGAGCACCAGCTCGAGCGACGCCGGCAGACGCGTGGCGAGGTCGTCGAGGACCGGGCGCTTCGTGTGGACCGAGACGCCCCAGTCGCCCGTCGCGATGCCGGTGAAGTAGCGGCCGAGCTGAGCCAGCGCCGACGTGTCGAGGCCGAGCTCGTGCCGCGCCTGCGCGATCTGCTCCGGCGAGGCGCGCGGGCCGGCCCAGGCGACCGCGGGGTCGCCTGGGAGCAGACGCGAGATCGCGAACGTCAGCACGACGATCCCCGCGATGACCGCCAGGCCCAGCAGCAGCCGGCGCGTGACGTACCGGCCCATCCCCTATCGAGCGGTCAGGTCGTGGACGAAGACGACGTTCGCGTATGCGGGGTTGTCGACGTAGCCCTCGATCCCGGTGCTGAAGGCGCGCCGCGCGACGAACGTGTAGAGGACCGCCGCGGGCATCTGCTCCTGGATCCGGTTCTGCAGCTCGACGTAGACCTTCTCGGCGGCGGCGGGATCGCTGCCGGACAGGCGCTTCGCCTCGGCGATCTCGCGATCGACCTGCGGGTCGGAGAAGTACGAGAAGTTGCTCGTCGGCGGCGGCGCCTGCGTCTCGAACATGCCGGTGAACCACGACAGCGGGGAGAGCAGGTCCGGGAACCAGTGGAACAGCATCATGTCGGGCCGCTTCGCCTCGTCCGCCGACCCGGCGAGCGCGATCGCCGCCTCGTAGTCGAGCGTGCGGACGGACAGCTGCACGTTCAGCTTCGCGAGTTGCGACTGGAGCAGCTTCGCGGTGATGTCGGCGACCGAGTCGCCGCTGAACGCGAACAGCGTGAGCGGCAGCCGCTTGCCGCCCTGACCGTATCCGGCCTCGCTCAGCAGTCGCGCCGCCTCGGCCGGCTGGTAGCTGGCGTCGGAGGGCAACGACGCGACGTGCCCGGGGACGCCGTCGGGGATGAATCCGCCCTGGCGCATCACGCTGCCGTGCAGCACGCCGACGATCGCCTTGTAGTCGATCCCGAGCGCGATCGCTCTGCGGACCCGCAGGTCCGCCAGCGCGCCGCTGGCCGTGTTCATCTGCGCGAACAGGTTCTCGAACGAGCCGGTGCTCGACGTGGCGATCCCATGGGCGCTCGCGAGCGAGGGCCACAGCTCGGACGGCACCTTCGCGAGGAATGTCACGTCGCCCGCGCGCAGGAGGCGGACCGCCGTCGTCGGCGCCGAGACGACGCGGAACACGATCGATCGGTAGCTCGTCGGCTTCCAGCCGCCCCAGTAGTCGTCGGCGGCGGCCATCCGCACCTCCGGATCCTGGCCCGCGTCGTAGCGCGTGACCCGATACGGACCCGTGCCGGCATCGTGGCCGGCGCTGAACCACGCGCCGAGACGAGCGGCAGGCGCCGCCTTGACGTCGTAGATGTACGCGCCGTAGTTGCTGGACGCGATCACGTCGAGGCGAGCGGGAACCGAGAAGTGCAAGACGAGCCGGAGCGCGCCGCGCACGTCGATCCGCGTCAGCGAGCCCCAGATGTAGGAGGCGCCGGCCTTCGCGTCGCGCGTCCGCAGGATCGCCTCGCGGACCGCCTCGGCGGTCAGCGGACGCCCGGTGTGGAACTTCACGCCGCTGCGGAGGTCCACCGACCACGTCCGCCCGCCGTCGCCGCGCACGAGCTTGGTGGCGAGCAGCGGCACGATGCGCCGCGTGCGGCTGTCGTAGCGCGTCAGCGTCTCGTAGGCGTTCATCAGCACGGGCGCCTCGCTCACGTACGCCTTCGCCGGGTCCCAGTCGGAGATGATCTGCTGGTCGGTCGCGTACGCGAACGTCCGGGTTGCGCCGCTCGTGCCCCCGCCGGCACCGTTCGAGCCGCCCGCTCCCTCGACCGCACCGCCCCCGCCGCATGCCGTCAGCGAGACGGCGGCGAGCAGCGCCGCGACGACCGTGCCCAAACCGCGTGTGAGGTTGCTCATGCCTTTGCCTCCGTGAGTGCCGGGTCGGCGTTCGGTGCCTGCTCCGCGTAGTCGCGCATGCACGCCTGCTCGCTGAGGTAGCCCTCGGCGAGGTCCTCCGCGATGCGCTTCGGGTCGCGCTCGGACGGCGGCCCATAACCCCCGCCGCCGCCCATCCGGACGGTCACGGTGGTCCCCTCCGTCAGCCGCAGCCCGGAGACCTTCGTCAGGTGCTCCTGCCGGCCGTCCGGATAGCCGATCGTGATCGCGTTCGCCCGCCCCGGCAGCCCGCCGTCGAGCCCCCACGGCGCGAGCTTCGAGCGCTCGGCGATCGCGGTGAGACGGCAGTCGCCGAGGGCGCGGTAGGTCACGTCGATGCCGAGCCCGCCACGGTGCCGGCCGGCGCCGGCGGAGTCGGGCGCGAGCTCGTAGCTCTCGACGCGGATCGGCGCCGAGGCCTCCCACACCTCGATCGGCAGCTTGCGCATCCCGGCGGTGACGAGCGGGAAGGTCGGCGGGCCGCCGTCGGCGACGCGGCTCGCGCCCTGTCCGCCGGGGTGGTCCTCGAGCATCGCCCACGGAGCGGCGTCGCCGTCTCCCTCGCCCCACCACATCGTCGCGCCGATGTCACCGCAGCCGCCGGCCGGGATCGCCGGGACGACGTCGCTGAGCGCGCGCAGGACGAAGTCGATGTCGAACGCCCAGCCGTACAGGTTGATCGGCGCGGGCGTGCGCGGGTGGAACATCGTGCCCTCGCGCGCCCGCACGACGATCGGCCGCATGTGCCCCTCGTTGATGAGGTTCGCGCTGCCCGACGCGGAGACGATCGCGGTGCGGACGATCGCGACGGTCACGGGCAGCGGGCAGTTGACCGGCCCGTGCTGCTCGGGCGGCGCGTCGTGCGTGAGGTCGACGACGACCTCGTCGCCCTGCACGCTCACGTCGATCGTGAACGGGATCAGCTCGTCGCCGATGCCGTCGTCGTCGAAGGCCCCGTCGGCGCGGTACTCGCCGTCCGGGACGGAGCGCAGGAAGCTGCGCATCGAAGCCTCGCCGTGGTTGAGGATGTGCTCGGTCGCGTCGAGCAGGCGGTCGAGCCCGTAGCGGGCGACGAGCCGGCCCATCGCCCGGCCGCCGGCGCGGCAGCCGGCCATCACGGCCTCGAAGTCGCCGGCCATCTCGCGCGGGTAGCGCGTGTTGGACAGCAGCACGCGCCACAGGTCGTCGCACCGCTCTCCGGCGCGCTCGAGGTAGACGCCGGGCAGCGTGAGGCCCTCCTGGTGGAAGTCCGTCGTGTCGGTCGCGAGCGGCTCCTTGCCGCCGACGTCGAGGAAGTGCGCACGCACGCTCGAGTAGCCGAGCAGCGTCTCGCCCACGAACAGCGGGCAGACGATCTGGATGTCGTTCTTGTGCGTGCCGGTGAGGAACCCGTCGTTGATGACGAGCACGTCGCCGTCGCGCAGCGACGCCCGCCCCCCGACCGCGTCCACCGCGGCGGTCACGCCGAAGCTCATCGACAGCGCGAAGAGCGCCCCGCGGTTGGCGACCAGCAGCCGCGCGTCGGCATCGAACAGCCCGCTGCAGAAGTCGCTGCTCTCCGTCATCGCCTGGCTGCACGCCGAGCGGCTGAGCGTGAGGTCCATCTGCCGGGTCGCCGACGCGAGCGCCTGGCGCACGATCTCGGTCGTGACGGGATCGACGTCGCGCTCGATCGACCGCACGGCCGGAGCCGCGCGGACCTCTGTGATGCTGCCGGTCATCGTTCCTCCGCCTTGATCGTGAGCGCGCCGGTGGGCAGGACCTCCGCGCTGAATCCGGCATCCAGGTAGGTCGTGGTCGTCGGCTCGGTGAGAATTGCCGGGCCGGCGACGCGATCGCCGACGGCGAGGTGGGCGCGCTCGACGAGCCGGAACGCACAGCGCTCCCCGCGCCGGAACGAGAACGCAACCGTCTCGTCCTCCGGCGGCGCGGACGCGGGCCGCGTGTCGGTGACGGTCAGATCGACCGGCGGCAGCGGCACGCGCACCGACGCACGCACCGCCGTCACCCGCATCGCCTCGCCGTCGAGGACGTGGCCGAACGCGCGCCGGTGCTCCTCCGTGAAGCGGCTCGCGAGCGTGCCGGCATCGTCGCGCAGCCCCCCGTCCGCAGCGAGCTGCAGCGGGACGGTCAGGGTGTGCGACTGGCTGTCGTAGCGCAGGTCGACCGTGGCCTCCAACTGCGGCTCGCCGCCCTCCTCGAACGGGTCGCGCAGCAGCTCCTCGAACGACTCGGCGAGCGCGCTCCCGACGGTGGCGAGCGCGGCGTCCTCGAGCGGAGCGATCACGGTGCGCGACGCACCCCGGACGACGTCCTGCTGCATCAACCCCCAGGCCGAGAAGTTGCCCGCCAGCGGCGGCACGATCGCGCCGACCAGGTCGAGCTCGTCGCACAGGAGCGTGGCGAACAGCGGCCCGGCGCCGCCGAACGCGATCAGCGTCGCCTCGCGCGGGTCGCGTCCCTCCTCGATCGTGACCTCGCGCAGCGCGTCGGCCATGTGCGCGGTGACGATCTCCAGCACGCCTTGCGCGAGCTGCTCTGCGTCCATCCCGATCGGCTCGCCGACCGTCCTCAGCGCGGCGGCGGCGGCGGCGAAGTCCAGCGCGACGCCGCCGGCCAGCTTGCCGCGGCCCAGCATGCCGAGCGCCGCGGCGGCGTCCGTGACGGTCGGCTGCGAGCCGCCGCGGCCGTAGCACGCCGGTCCCGGCATGGCGCCCGCGCTCTGCGGCCCGACGCGCAGCAGCCCGCCTTCGTCGAGGTATGCGAGCGAGCCGCCGCCGGCGCCGATCGAGCGGATGTCGACCCACGGGATCTGCAGCGGCATCCCCGCCACCTCGCCCTCGTGCCGCAGGCGCGGCCGGCCGTCGGTGATGAGGCAGGCGTCGAAGCTCGTCCCGCCGAGGTCGGCGGCGATCGCGCTCTCGAGGCCGAGGTCAGCCGCCAGCCGTGCAGCGCCGGCGACGCCGCCGACCGGCCCGGACTGCGTCGTCTCGAACGGGCGCTGACGCGCGTCCCCGACCGTCATCGCCCCGCCGCTCGAGCTGGCCAGCAGCGTGTGACCGGAGAAGTCGATCTGCTCGAGCCGCTCGCCGAGCCGCTGGAGGTAGCCGCTGACCTTCGGCCGCACGAACGCGTCGACCACCGTCGTCGACGTGCGCTCGTACTCGCGCAGCTCGCGCGAGAGCCGGTGCGAGAGCGAGATCTCGCCGTCGAACCCGAGCGCGCGCAGCTGGCGCTCGACCTCGAGCTCGTGGACGGGGTTGGCGTAGGCGTTCAGGAGCGCGACGGCGATCGCCTCGACGTCCGCGGCGCGGAACGTGTCGAGCGCGTCCGCGACGTCCGCTTCGACGAGCGGCGTGAGCACGCTGCCGTCGGCGGCCACACGCTCGGTGACCACCAGCCGCCGCCGACGTGGCACGAGCGACGGAGACGGACGCCAGTCGAGCGCGATCGCCCCGCGATCGCCGTGGGCGATCTCGAGCACGTCGCGGAAGCCGCGCGTCGCCAACAGCCCGAGCCGCGCACCGTCGCGCTCGAGCAGTGCGTTCAGGGCGACGGTGTTGCCATGAAGGAACAGCGGGGAGCGCGCGACGAGTCCCTCGTCTGCGACGTGTCTGAGCACGTCGGACACACCCTGCTCGGGCGCCGCCGGCGTCGTCGACGCCTTCTCGACGCGCCAGCCGACGGCGTCGTCGTAGAGCACCAGGTCAGTGAACGTCCCTCCGACATCTACTGCAAAGCGATGGGTCATGCGCCCAAGCTAGGACGCGCCGCCCCGGCACCCCCCTGTTGCGGTCTGGGGCGCAGAGCAAAACGCGTGCGAGGGCCTCGCTTGACGATTCCGACGTTTTACGAAGCTGTGCAGTTACCGAAAATAGGTCTCCACGTGCGGGATCTGCTTTCTATTGCACAAAGCCAATCGTTAATGGAAGGCTGGCCGTGGCTGACACCAGACCCAACGCGCAATTCCGCAACGTCGTCGGCGGCCAGGAGGTCGAGGCCGTCGAGGGCGCGACGCGCGAGATCCTCAACCCGGCGACGGGTGCGGTGATCGCCACGGTGCCCGAGGGCACCGCCGCCGACGTCGAGCGCGCCGTCGAAGCGGCGCTGGCGGCCAAGCGCGAGTGGAACGCGTCGACGCCGGGCGAGCGCGCGGCCGTGCTGCTCGGGATCGCCGACGCGATCGACGCGCACAGCGATGAGCTGGGGCAGCTCGAGTCGGCGAACGCCGGCAAGCCGCTGGAGGCCGCCCGCGAGGAGATCGCCGCCTGCTCCGACGTGCTGCGCTACTTCGCCGGGGCCGCGCGCAACCTCGAAGGCAAGGCGGCGGGCGAGTACATCAAGGGCTACACGTCGATGGTGCGGCGCGAGCCGATCGGGATCGTCGCCGGCATCGCCCCGTGGAACTACCCGTTGATGATGGCGGCGTGGAAGCTCGGTCCGGCGCTGGCGGCCGGCAACGTGCAGATCCTCAAGCCGGCCGAGGGCACGCCGCTGTCGCTGCTGCGCCTCGCCGAGCTGACGCGCGACGCGATCCCGGCCGGCGTGCTGAACGTCGTCACCGGCGACGGGCCGAGCGTCGGTCAGGCGCTGGTCGCGCATCCGGCGATCGGGCTCGTCTCGCTGACGGGCGACGTGCGCACCGGCAAGGCGATCGCGCGCAGCGCGGCCGACACGCTCAAGCGCGTCCACCTCGAGCTGGGCGGCAAGGCGCCGGTCGTCGTGCTCGACGACGCCGACCTCGACCAGACGGTCGCCGCGATCCGCGTCGCCGGCTTCTGGAACGCCGGCCAGGACTGCACCGCCGGCACACGCGTCATCGCGACGCGCGGCGTCCACGACGCGCTGCTCGAGCGGCTGGTGCCGGCGGTCGAGTCGCTGCGCGTGGGCGACCCCGCCGAGGGCGACGAGATCGAGATGGGGCCGGTCATCTCGCGCCGCCAGCAGGAGCGCGTGCTCGGCTTCCTCGAACGCGCGACCGCCGCCGGCGCGACCGTCCTGACCGGCGGCGACGGTGCCGGCTCCGCGAGCGGCTCGTTCGTCGCGCCGACCGTCGTGACGGGTGTCGCACAGGACAGCGAGATCGTCCAGAACGAGGTCTTCGGCCCGGTCGTCACGGTCCAGCGCGCCGACGATCACGAGCAGGCGATCGCGTTCGCCAACGACTCGCGCTACGGGCTTGCGGCGTCGGTGTTCACCGAGAGCGTCGGACGCGCGATGGACGCCGCACGCCGGCTGGAGTTCGGCTGCGTCTGGGTCAACGACCACCTCACACCGATCACCTCCGAGATGCCGCACGGCGGCTTCAAGGAGTCGGGCTACGGCAAGGACATGTCGATGTACTCGCTCGAGGACTACACGCAGGTCAAGCACGTCGCGATTCGGATCGACCGCTGATGTCGGCGACAGCGAACCCCCGCGGTCGCGCCGACATCGACCTGCGACAGGCCGCGAAGGACCACCTGTGGCTGCACTTCACGCGCATGAGCGCGTACGCCGCCGCGCCTGTCCCGATCATCGCTCGGGGCGAGGGCTGCTACCTGGAGGACCTCGACGGCCGGCGCTACCTCGACGCGCTCGCCGGCCTGTTCGCCGTCCAGATCGGGTACTCGCACGGCGAGGAGATCGGCGCCGCGGCGGCCGAGCAGATGCGCGAGCTGCCGTTCTACACGAACTGGTCCTACGCGCATCCGCGCTCGATCGAGCTGGCCCAGCGGCTCGCCGAGCTGGCGCCGGGGGACCTCAACCGCGTCTTCTTCACCAGCGGCGGCTCGGAGTCGGTCGAGTCGGCCTGGAAGCTGGCACGCCAGTTCCATGCGGCTCGCGGCGAGCGACGCTGGAAGGCGATCGGGCGCGACCTGGCGTACCACGGCACGACGATGGGCGCGCTCTCCATCAACGGCGTCGCGCCGCTGCGCCAGCCGTTCGAGCCGCTCGTGCCGCAGGTCGCCCACGTGCGCAACACGAACCGCTTCCGGCGGCCGGCGGACGAGACCGAGGAGCAGTTCACCGCGATGCTGCTCGACGATCTCGAGCAGCGGATCCTGTCCGAGGGGCCCGAGACGGTCGCGCTGGTCATCCTGGAGCCGGTCCAGAACTCCGGCGGCGCGTTCACCCCGCCGGCGGGCTACTTCCAAGGCGTGCGCGCGCTCTGCGACGAGCACGGGATCCTGCTGTGCGCAGACGAGGTCATCACCGGCTTCGGCCGCATCGGGGCGTGGTTCGCCTCCGACCGCTACGACATCAGGCCCGACCTCGTCACCTGCGCGAAGGGGATGTCGTCGGCGTACGCGTCGATCGGCGCGGTGATCGCCTCCGACCGGGTCGCGGCGCCCTTCCTCGAAGGCAGCGAGACGTTCCTGCACGGCCTCACGTTCGGCGGCCATCCGGTCGCGGCCGCGATCGCGCTGAAGAACCTCGCGATCATGGAGCGCGAGCGGATCGTCGAGAGCGTCGCCGCCTCCGAGGATCGCTTCCGCGCGACGCTGGCCCAGCTGCTGGAGCTGCCGATCGTCGGCGACCTGCGCGGCGTCGGCTACTTCTATGCGCTCGAGCTGGTGAAGGATCGTGAGACGAACGCGACGTTCAGCGACGAGGAGTCCGAGCGCCTGTTGCGTGGCTTCCTGTCCGAGCGCCTCTACGACGCCGGCATCATCTGCCGCGCCGACGACCGCGGCGACCCGGTGATCCAGGTCTCGCCGCCGCTGATCGCCGAGCAGCGGCAGTTCGACGAGATCGTCGGCATCCTCGGCGAGGTGCTGACCGAAGCGAGCAGACTCGTGACGCGCTGAGCCGCGACGCGCACGCGGCCTCACGGATAGACGGCGCGCAGCCGAGCGGCCTCGGCGACGCGCCGCACGGCCAGCGACAACGCCCCCGTGCGCAGGCTGACGCCGAGCTGCTCCGACGTCGTCACGACCTCCTCGAGCGCCTCGCGCATCTGACTCCGCAGGCGCCCGCGGACCTCTGCTCTGGTCCAGTTGTACTTCTGGTGTCCCTGGACCCACTCGAAGTAGCTCACGGTGACGCCGCCGCCGCTCGTGAGCACGTCCGGCAGGACGGTGATGCCGCGGTCGGCCAGGATCTCGTCCGCCGCCGTCGTCGTCGGGCCGTTCGCCGCCTCCGCGACGAGACGGCAGCGCAGCCGGGCCGCGTTGTCCGCGCTGATCTGGTGCTCGAGCGCGGCCGGCACCAGCACGTCGCACGGCAGCTCGAGCAGCGCGTCGCGATCGATCGTCTCGGCCTCCGGGAAGCCCGCGACGGTGCCGTGCTCGCCGCGCCAGCGAACGACTGCCGCGACGTCGAGCCCGCGCTCGTCGGCGATCGCGCCGGTGACGTCGCTGAGCGCGATCACGCGCGCGCCGCGCGCGTGCAGCTCGCCGGCCGCCACGGCGCCGACGTTGCCGAAGCCCTGGATCGCGAAGCGCTGGTCGGCAAGCGGCCGCCCGAGCCGTTCGAGCGCTGCCTCCAACACGAAGACGGCGCCGAGTCCCGTCGCCTGCCGGCGGCCGGGGATGCCGCCGAGCGCGACGGGCTTGCCGGTCACGCATGCCGGCACGGCGTGGCCGGCGGCCTGCGAGTAGGTGTCGTAGAACCAGGCCATCTCGCGTTCGCCGGTGCCCATGTCGGGTGCGGGGATGTCCTCGTTCGGCCCGATGATGGGCGCCATCTCGGCGACGTAGCGGCGGGTGACGCGCTCCATCTCGTCGGCCGACAGCGCGCGCGGGTCGCACCGCACGCCGCCTTTGGCCCCGCCGTACGGCAGGCCCAGGAGCGCGCACTTCCACGTCATCCACATCGCCAGCGCCGCGCAGTGGCCCAGCGACACGTCCGGCGCGTAGCGCAAGCCGCCCTTCGTCGGCCCCATCGTCAGCGTGTGCTGCACGCGATAGCCGGTGAAGTTGGCCAGCTCGCCGCTGTCCATGCGCACCGGCAAGTTGACGACCAGCGAGCGGCGCGGCTCGATCAGCCGCGTGTGCTCGTCCGGGTCGAGGCCCAGCGTCTCGGCGGCCAGGTTCAACTGGGCGCACGCCGTCCGGTACAGGTCCGAGCGCCACTCCAACCCCGCCCCCGGGCCGTCGAGACCGAGCGTGCGCGCGGCGCTCATGGCGCCAGCCCGTGCCGCACGGTGTTCTCGGTCACGACGACCGGCTCGACGAAGTGCAGCAGGTAGTCCGGCCCGCCGGCCTTCGTCCCGGTCCCCGAGAGGCGGTTGCCGCCGAACGGTTGACGGCCGACCATCGAGCCGGTCGTGCCGCGGTTGACGTAGAGGTTGCCGACCGGCGTGCGCCGCGCGACGGCGGCGATCGTGCGCGGGTTGCGCGAGAACAGGCCGCCCGTCAGGGCGTGCGCCTGCGCGTCGACGATGTCGCACGCAGCGTCGACGCTCGCGACCGGCTCGACCGTCACGACCGGGCCGAAGATCTCCTCGCGCACCACGAACGACTCCGGCGGGGCGCCGAAGACGACCGTCGGCGCGCTGAAGAAGCCGTCGCCGTCCGGCAGTCGGCGGACGCGCTCGGCTTCGGCGCCGGCCTGCACCGCCTCGGCGACGACCCGCTCCACGCGGTCGCGCGAAGCGCCTTCGATCAGCGGCGGCACGTCGGTCCCGAACGTCTCGGCCTGCCCGACCAGCAACGTCTCCAGCGACCCGCGCAGACGCTCCGACAGGACGTCGGCGACACGCTCGTGCACGAGCACCCGTGAGGCTGCCGAGCACTTCTGCCCGGCGAAGCCGAACGCCGACGCGAGCACCGCGGGCACGACGTCGTCGAGGTCGGCGTCCGCGTCGACGATCAGGCAGTTCTTGCCGCCCATCTCCGCCACGACGCGCTTCAGGTGCCGGCGGCCGTCGCGCGGCTCCGCGGCGCGCCGCAGGATCTCCAGGCCGACGGCCCCCGAGCCGGTGAAGGCGATCGTGTGGACGCCCGGGTGGTCGGCGAGCGCGGCGCCGACGTCGCCTTCGCCCGGCAGCAGCGCGATCGCGCCGGCGGGCACGCCCGCTCGCTCCAGCGCCTCGACCAGCGCGAACGCGCAGGCGGGCGACTGCTCGGCCGGCTTGAGGCAGACCGCGTTCCCGGTCGCCAGCCCGGCGGCGGTCATGCCGGTGGCGATCGCGATCGGGAAGTTCCACGGCGCGATCACGGCGCTGACCCCGCGCGGGCGGTAGTGGAGCGTGTTGCGCTCGCCCGGGAGCTGGATCAGCTCCGGGCCCGCGTCGAGCAGCACGGCGCGGCGGCTGTAGTACTCGAGGAAGTCGATCGCCTCGCACACGTCGATGTCCGCCTCGACCCACGGCTTGGCGCACTCGCGCACGGCCAGCGCGGCCAGCTCGTAGCGGCGGCTGCGCAGCTCGCCGGCCGCGCGCGCGAGGATCGCGGCGCGCTCGGCGGCCGGCATGCCACCCCAGACGCGGGCGGCGGCGCCGGCGGCCTCGACGGCCGCGTCGACCTCCGCGGGCGTCGCGGTCGTGGCGGCCGCGACGACGCGGTCGGGCATGCCGGGGTCGACGGAGGCGGCGGTCGGGTCGACGCGGCGCTCCCCGCCAACGATCACCGGCACCTCGATCGGCGGGGCGGCGTCGAAGGCGTCGAGCGCGGCGATCAGCCGGTCGCGCTCGTGCGCGCGGCGCAGCTCCAGAAACGGTTCGTTGCGGAAGTCGGTCATGGGCGGCGCAGCAGCTCCTCCAGGTCGGAGCCGCTCGCGCGGCTCGCAAGGAACGACGTGTTCGAGGTGTTCTCCAACAGCCGGCGGACCAGGTACGCCATGCCGGCGACCATGTCGCCGACCGGGCAGTACGTGCGCCCACGCAATCCGGCCGCGGCGAGCGCGTCCTGCAGGTCGTCGCCCAGGCCGCGCAGCACCTGGAGCTCGAAGTCGCGCGGTTGCAGCCCGACGTGGCGCGCGTAGGCGACCGCATGGGCGACGGACCGCAGGTTGTGCGAGGCGATCGCGGTGCGGACGAGCGGGTGGGCGTCGAGCAGACGACGCGTGAGGCGCTCGAAGCAGCGGTCGCTCTCCGCCTTGTCGGTCCACACGGGCGGCGTCCAGCCGTTCTGCGCCGCCTCGATCGTCTCGTGGTCCCAGTAGGCGCCCTTGACGAGCCGCACGGTGAGCGGCACGGCGCGCTGCGCGGCGGCGGTGCGCTCGAGGATCCGGTCGAGCAGCTCCTCGCTGTCGCGCAGGTACGCCTGCAGGACGAGCCCGGTGGACGGCCCGTCGGCGAACTCCGGCTCGTCGAGCAGGTCGAGCACGAGCTCGAGGATCAGCTCGCGCGAGGCCATCGACTCCATGTCGACGTGCAGGTGCGCGTTCAACTCCTTGGCACGCCGCAGCAGTGCGCGCAGGTGGCGGGCGGCGTCGAGGCGACCGCGGTCGGGCGCCTCGGCCCGCGTGAGCGGCGTGAGCGCGGTGACCTTGACCGACAGGTTCACGCGCGGCAGCCGGCCGATGCCGTCGCGCTCCAGGAGCGGTCGCTCGGGCCATGCCTTGCTGGCGGCCGTCAGCGAGATCAACGCCTCGTGGCAGCGCCGCGCGTACGCCTCGCCCTCCGCGGGCGTGACGGTCGCCTCGCCGAGCAGGTCCACGGTCACGGCGGTGTTGCGCTGCCACAGGCGGCCGAGCACCGGTGCGGCGGCGGCGACCGACTCGCCGACGATGAAGCGTCCGGCCATGCTCCGCACGAGCGTCGCCGCGACGCGCCCGGTCGCCCGCCGGGCGAGCGGCGACGTCGCGGCGCGCGTGCCGAGCGCGACCGGCGGTGCGGGCTCGTCGAGCTCCTCCAGGTAGGCGGCGAGGTGCTCGGCCAGCTCGGCCGAGCCCGCGCAGGCCGGCGCGACGTCGACGAGGCGGAACAGCGCGGCGCGCAGCTGCGGATCGCTCGCGGCGAGCGCCATCGCGCGGTCGTATGCGCCGCGCGTGGCCGCGTGCAGCGGGCTGCGGCGCTCGCTGAGCTCACGGCCGAGCGCGAGCAGCTGCGGCTCGAGGTCGACGGGCGGCGCTGCGGCGGTCACGAGCGTGTCGGGCATGGCTGCACGGTAAGCCGTCGTCGGAGGGCGTCGCCACGCGCGAACGTCGCGAACGTTCAGGACATTCGTTCAGCGCGAACCGCGAGATGCGCGAGCAGCCGGTCGTCGCCACGGCTCAGGTCGAGTCCGCCGAGCTCCTCGATCCGCCGCAGCCGGTAGTAGAGACCGCTGCGGTGCAGGGACAGCGCGGCCGCCGTCGCTCTCACGTCACCGGCCGCGTCGAGGAAGGCGGCGAGCGTCGCGACCAGCACGGGCTCCTCGCGCAGGAGGTGCGCCAGCCGCTCGGGCAGGTCGCGCACCGCGTCGACCGGGAGCTGCGCGACCAGCCGGTCGGCGCCCAGCGACGACCACGCCGCGGCATGCGCCGGCGCGCGGGAGCGCGCGACGCGCAGCGCGACGAGCGCCTCGCGCGACGCCTCGTCGAGCGCCGTCAGCGCGGCCGGCGCGGACTGGCCCACGACGACGTCCGCCCCGGCCACCGTCCGCAACCAGGCGGCGACGTCGTCGCCGGGCAGCGTCCGCAGCACGGGGTCGCCGAGCGACGCGATCAGCGCGCCGCCCTCCGGGACGGTGGCCGCGATCGCATGGCCGCTCGCGAGCCGCTGGACCGCCGTCCGCGCGGCCGCGAGCGGGTCGGTGCCGGCGGTTCCTGCCGACAGCAGGCAGAGGACGACGCGGCCGTCTGCCAGCAGACGCCGATCGCGCGCGTCGGCGGCCGCCTGCGCCCGCACCGCCGGGTCCGACGAGCGCAGCCGCTCGACGAGCGCGGCCTCGTCGACCGCCGGGCGCGGAGCGCGACCGGCGATCAGCGCGGTCAGCTCCCGCGCGGCGCGGCGCACGCGCCCGAGCTCGGCTTCGGTGAGGTCCGCCTGCGGGTCGAGCAGCCAGATGTAGCCGAGGACCTGCCGCCCCTGGCGGACCGGCATGCACACGCGGGCCTCCATCCCGAGCCCGGCGTCCGGGGCGGTGTGCATCACGTCATGGGCGCCGGCGATGCCCTGAGCGAGCAGCGCCTCGCGGACCGCCGGCGACGCGCCGCGGCTCAGGATGCTCTCGCTGCGCACGGCGTCGACACCCCACTGCCGGCTGTAGGCGAGCGGGGCGAGCGCGGCGTCGTCCAGCACGACGGGACGGCGCAGCGCAACGCTCAGCGCATCCACGATCGCCTGCACGGGCTGGTTCCCAGACTGCGATTGCGCGGAAGTCATGCCGCTCCGATCCCGGGCCGGCGGCGAGCGCTCGCCGCCGGCGTCGGGCTCCTACGCCTCTGCCGGCGCGACCTCCGCCTCTCGCGCGAGCAGCAGGCCCGGCTCGCGCCGAAGGCTGAAGAACGGCGACCGGTGCACCCACTTGGCGACCGCCATCGCGATCACGCCCATGACGGCGATGCCGACGAGCACCCACCGCGTGCCCGGGGTGAAGCCGACGATCGACTTGACGCCCACCCAGATCAGGAAGCCGGCCGCCAGCACCGGCAGCACGAGGGCAAGCCGCTCCCGGCCTCCGGCCGCCCAGTTGAAGCGGTAGTGCCACGACGCCGCCAGCGCGGTCGCCGAGTAGTAGATCGCGAACAGGACGCCCGTGGCCGCGACGGTGGTCTCGAACGCCGAAGCGACGGAGCCGATGTAGATCGCGCCGACCATGATCGCGATCACGCAGATCGCCGCGACCACGGTCCCGAAGACCGGCGTGCGGAACCGCTCGTTGACCTTGGCGAACCCGCCCGGCAGCAGGCGGTGGTTCCCCATCGCGTACGTGAGGCGCGAGAGCAGCACCAGGCTCGTCTGGGTCGTGGCGATGGCGGACAGCAGCACCGCGATGCTCAGGAGCCGATCGCCGGTGCCGCCCGCGAGACGCGATCCGACGTAGCTCAGGCCGGCGGCCTGGTGCTCGTCGAGCTGGTGCAGCGACGCGACGCCCTGGAACGCGAGCGTGCAGAAGGCGAAGAAGACCGCCATGAACGCGATCGAGCCGATCACGGCGCGGCCGGGGGTCCGATGCGGGTCTCTCGTCTCCTCGCTCACGTAGAACGACGCGTCCCAGCCGGCGAGGAAGAATACGGACAGGAGCAGCGTGGTCCCGAGCGCGCCGTGCGAGCCGATGCCGGTCGGGTTGAGCCAGCTCCAGCTCGGCTCGGCGAATCCCGCCGCGTGGTGGATGAAGGTCTTCCAGATCCCGATCGCACCGAAGATCAGCACGATCCCGAACTCGACGCCGGCGAGCACCAACTGCGTACGCGCGGTCAGGTTGATGCCGATGATCGCGATCCCCATCACGAGCACGGTCAGGAAGCCGCCCGACAGCACGGCGCCGAGCTGCGCGTTCGGGTCGAGGCCGAGCACCGACAGGAACGACGGGCCGACCGGCAGGACGGTCGCGGTCGTCCCGATGACGTTGCAGGTGAGCACCACCCAGCCGATCGCGAAGCCGACGACCGGACCGAAGATCCGGGCGATCCATACGTAGGAGGCGCCGCAGTCCGGGTCCCAGCGATTGAGTCGTGCGAACGACCAGGCGATCGCGAGCATCGGCAGCGTCGTGATGAGGAGCGCCGCAGCCCCTCCCCGCGCCGAGGCGAGGACGAGGGCCGCCATCGTGAGCGACAGGGTGACCGTGGGCGCCCCGTTCGCGATCGAGAAGACCGTGCTCTCCCCGAGGCTGACCTGATCGGCCTCCAGGTGGTGCTGCGGGTTGAGGTCGGTCGCCGAAGGACCGGCCTCGACGGGCACTGTCTCACGCATGGTCCGCGGCCTCCCAGCTCGGCCCGGCCTCTGTCGGCTTGCGTCCACCCGACCGGCGACTCGCGCTCATCCGGTGCTCTCCTTCCGTTGCTCTCCTCCGGTCACAGTCGGGGATCGCACTGGCGTGCACCGTCCCGGTACTGTGTAATATGCTACATTACACATGCCCACCCTGCGGATCAAGCTCTGCCGAACGCGGCGGAGCTCGCCACCGCGCCGAACAGACCGGGCACCGGACGACCGCGGCCGCGACGTGATCCCTCACGCGGGCAGGGCCGCGCTCGTGCTCGGGGCGCTCGGGATCGTGTACGGCGACATCGGCACCAGCCCGCTCTACACCGAGCAGGTCATCTTCGGCTCCTACAAGGCGACGGCGCACGTGACGCCGGCGACGGCCTACGGCGTCGTCTCACTGATCTTCTGGGCCCTGACCGTGGTCGTCTCGATCAAGTACGCGGGCTTCATCATGCGCGCGCACAACCGCGGCGACGGCGGGATCATGGCGCTGACGGCGCTGCTGCAGCGCAACCGCGTCGCACACGTCGCGGCGCTCGTGACGCTGGGCATCTTCGGCGCCGCGCTGTTCTTCGGCGACGGCATGATCACGCCCGCCATCTCCGTCCTCGGCGCGGTCCAGGGCCTGAAGGTGGCCGAGCCGGGGCTGTCGCACCTCGTCGTCCCGTTGTCGGTCGGCGTCCTGATCGGGCTGTTCGTGCTTCAGCGCTTCGGCTCGGGGACGATCGGCGGGCTCTTCGGCCCCGTCATCCTCGTGTGGTTCGTCGTCATCGGCCTGCTCGGGCTCGAGCAGATCGTCAAGGAGCCGGCCGTGCTGCAGGGCATGTCACCGACCTGGGGGCTGCGCTTCCTGCTCGATCACGGCGCCGCCGGCTATCTCGTGCTGGGGGGCGTCGTGCTGGCGGTCACGGGCGCCGAGGCGCTCTACGCGGACCGCGGCCACTTCGGCGCCACCCCCATACGCCTGGGCTGGCTCGGCCTCGCGCTCCCCGCCCTGATGCTCAACTACCTCGGGCAGGCCGCGATGATCCTGCACCGGCCGGAGACAGCCGCGAACCCGTTCTTCCACATGGCTCCCGCCTGGGGCCGCTACCCGCTGCTGATCCTCGCGACCGCGGCGACGGTCATCGCCTCGCAGGCGGCGATCTCAGGCTCGTTCTCCGTCGCGCGACAGGCGGTGCAGCTCGGCTTCCTGCCGCGGCTGAAGATCGTGCACACCTCCGAGACCGAGGGGCAGATCTACGTGCCGGCGATCAACTGGGCGCTCTGCGCCGGGGTCGTCGTGCTCACGCTCGTCTTCCGCTCCACCGAGAAGCTCGGCGATGTCTACGGGGTCGCGGTCACCGGCACGTTCATCCTCAACACGATCCTGTTCGTCGCCGTCGCGCGGCTGCTGTGGAGAACGCCGAAGCGCCGCCTCGCACCGCTCGCGCTGCTGTTCCTCAGCGTCGAGGCGACATTCTTCAGCTCGAACGTCGTCAAGGTCGAGCACGGCGCCTGGCTGCCGCTCGCGATCGGCCTGCTCGTGTCGCTGCTGATGCTCAACTGGCGCCGCGGCCAGGTCGTCGTCACGCGCAACCGCGCCGTCAAGGAGGGGCCGCTCGGCGACTTCCTCGAGAGCCTTCACGAGCGCGACTCGCACCTGTGGCGCGTGCCCGGCGTGGCGGTCTTCCTGAACCCCACGAAGGACACGACGCCGCTGGCGCTGCGCGCCGAGGTCGAGCACAACCACACCTTCCACGACGACGTCCTGATCGTCTCGATCGACACCGTCAGCGTGCCGCACATGGACGAGGACGACCGGCTGCTCGTCCAGACGCTCGGCCGCAGGCCCTTCACGGTCTCGCACGTGGTCGTCAGGCTCGGATATCAGGACAAGCTCGACGTCCCGCGAGCACTCGAGCTGTGCCGGCGACAGGGACTGCTCGCGGACTCGCTCGACCTCGAGCACGCCTCGTACTTCGTCTCGCGCATGACGATCACGCCGGAGAAGTGCCCGCCGTTGCGCGCCTGGCGCAACAAGCTGTTCATCGCGATGGCACGCAACGCCGCGAGCCCCGTCAGCCACTTCGGGCTGCCGACCGACCGCACGGTGATGATGGGGTCGCAGATCACGCTCTGAGGCGTCACGCGACCGGCGCGGCGACCTCGCCGCGCTCGGCGCGGCCGGCCCACTCGCCGCGCGCATGCGACAGGTGGGCCATCATCAGCCCCTGCGCGCGCGTGGCGTCGCCCGCCCGCACCGCCTCCAAGATCGGACGGTGCTCGAGCGCGGTCTCGAGCAGCTTCCCGGCGTCGGCGATGCCCTTGAGCCCGACGAGGCGCGTCTGGTCCCGCAGACCCTCCACGACCCGCACCAGCCGGCGGTTGCCGGTCGCCTCCAGCAGCTTCAGGTGGAACGCCCGGTCCGCCAGCATGAAGCGTCTGAGGTCGCCGGCCCGGGCGGCCGCCTCGAGCTCGTCGACCACCGGGTCGAGCCCGTCGAGGTCGGCCGCATGCCGCTCGACCACCAGCGCCATCGCCGGCACCTCGACCATCATGCGCAGCTCGATGATCTCGTCGAGATCGTCCTGGGCGACCGTGAGGATGCGGAAGCCTCGATTACGAACCGGCTCGACGAGGCCGGCGGCCGCGAGGTCGAGGAGCGCCTCGCGCACGGGCGTCGCCGAGACGCCCATGTCCTGAGCGAGCATGCTCGCGGAGTAGATCTCGCCCGGCTGCAGATCCCCCGAGAGCACGCCCGCCCGCAGAACGGCTCCGGCCTCCTCGCGAAGGTTCGTCCGCGTCAGGCGCCTCATATGTTCCATAGTACCGGCAGAGCTGGCGAGCTCCGCCGGTTCCGCCGGCGGCGTGCGGGAGCGACGTGAGCCGAGATCAGGCGCTCGCGGGCGCCGGCAGGCAGGCCACCGCCTCGACCTCGATGTCGAAGCCCTGCAGCCCCGCCTGGACGGTGGTGCGCGCGGGGAAGGGCGGCGCGAAGACGCGCCGGTACACGTCGTTGTACTCGGCCGCGTGGTCGAAGCTCGTCAGGAACGCGTTGATCTTCACCACGTCGCTCAACGCGCATCCGGCCGCCTCCAGCGTCCTGCGCATGTTCTCGAACACGAGCTCGGCCTGCGCGGTCATGCTCCCTGCGACGATCTGTCCGCGCTCGTCCATCGGCACGCAGCCCGAGAGCAGCACCATGTTGCCCACGACCACGGCCGCGGACAGGGGGAACGGCGGATCCGCCGCCGGCATCGGGATGTGCGACCGGATCATCTGACCTCCAGGCTGTTGCGTGTCGTCGGCATCGGTTCTCATCGCTCGAAGCTCGCCACGGGCGCGCCGAGCGTCCCGAGGTCGACCGTGACGCCCAGCCCCGGGCCGGCGGGCGCCGAGCCGAAGCCGTCATGTGACCGCGGCTCGTAGGACGCGATGTGCTCGTTCGTCCAGTCGTTCATGAACGACACCATCTGCAGCGCGCGTGCGTCGGTGCTCGACGCGAGGTGACTGACCGCCGCCGTCGTCAGGTCGCCGCCCCACGAGTCCTCGACGTTCACCACGAGCCCCAGCGCCTGGCCGACGTCCCGCAGCAGCCGCGCGCGCGTGAGCCCGCCGACGCGGCTCAACTTCAGGTTGAAGCCGTCGAGCGCACGCGCCTCCCACGCGGCCAACAACGTCTGCAGGTCGACGATCGTCTCGTCGAGGATCATCGGCAGCGACGTGCGCTCGCGCACGCGAACGCACTCCTCGAACGTCGCGCATGGCTGCTCGAGCCAGAAGCGCGGAAGATCCTCCATCAACCGGGCCGCGAGCAGCGCTTCGCGCAACGACCAACCGCGGTTGGCATCGCCATAGACCAGATCGGCGGCATCGGTCGCCTCCACCACGGCGCGGGCGCGAGCGGCGTCCTCGCTCGGGTCGCCGCCCAGCTTGAGCTGGAAGCGGTGGATGCCGACCTCGCGCAGGGCCGTGACGTGGTCGCGCATCTCGGCAGGCGAGCCGAGCGGAATCGCCATGTACAGCGGATACCGCGCTTGCTGACGGCCGCCGATCAGGTCGCACACCGGTCGCCCGGCCGCCTGGCCCAGCACGTCCCAGCACGCGATGTCCATTGCACTCTTCGCGTAGCCGTGTCCGAGCAGGCACGCGTCCATGGCGGCGCCGATCCGCACCGGGTTCGCCGCGTCGAGGCCGAGCAGGGCCGGGGCGATCTCGACGAGGGCCGCCCGCGCTCCCGCGGCGTGCGCCGGCAGGTAGTTGGACCCCAGCGGGCAGGTCTCGCCGTAACCGACCACGCCTTCGTCGGTGATCACGCGGACCACCGTGCTCTCCAGCGAGGTCACCGTCCTGCCCTGAGACATGACGTATGTCCCGCGGGTATAGGTCAAGGCGTACGAGTACAGCTCGATCGCCCGAATCGGCTGAGCGTCAGCCATGGCGCTCGGTCCCGAACTCACGCTCGATCGCCGCCGCGACCTCGGTCACGATCATCTCGAAGTAGCGCTCGCCCTTCTCGACGCTGGCCTGGGACGCGTTGGCGAGGACGCCCGACTTCGCGACGTGACGCTCCGGCTCGGGCACGATGTCGTACCAGGGGTGGTCCTCGGCCGCGTCGTCGGCGATCAAGTCGTTGCGCACGAGCTCGGGGCGCACGGCGAGCATCAGGCTCGTCTCGACCGTCGAAGCGTGCTCGACGTCCCACCCGGGGAAGCCGTCGTCGAACATCCAGGTCTCGATCTCGCGCATGTCGAACGCGCGCTCGGGGTCGTCCATCGACATGACGGTGGCGTCGCGCAGGCCGCCGTCCTCGCGCGCGAGATCGATGCCCTCCCAGATGAAGTTGACGTTCTCCATGTGCCAGTTCATGACGACGAGGTGACGGAAGCCGGAGCGCGCGAGCTCGGAGACCACGTCGTGGACGAGCGCCGTGAGCGTCGACCCGCGCAACGAGGCCGTTCCCGGGAAGCGCTGCCCGCCTCCGCTGAGCGCCTTGGACTTGAAGCCGTACATCAACGGCGGCGGCACCAGGACCTTGAGCCGCTTCGCGACGCCCACCGCGATCTCGAGCGGCAGGATCCAGTCGCTTCCCAGCGGCAGGTGCGGCCCGTGCTGCTCGGTCGCCCCGACGACGAGAATCGGCACGTACCCCTGCTCGGCCGCCTCCACCACCTCGGGCCAGGTCATGTTCTCCATCAAAGGTCCAAGCACGTCCGCTGTCTCCTGACTTCTGGTTGTGAGGTTGGCCGCCATCAGCTGGTGGCACAGCCGCTCGGGACCGAGCCGCCGCGAAACCCGCCGTGGATGTACATCAGCGATCCGGTCACCCATCTCGCCGCCGGGCTCGCGAGGTACCGGACGAGATACGCGACGTCCTCAGGGGTGCCGAGGCCGAGGGCGTAGAGCCGCTCGTGCGCCTCGGACTCCGCAGGCGTCCAGCCGAAGTCCCGCGACCGGATCTCACCGGGAGCGACCGCGTTGACGCGTATCCCGCGCTCGGCCAATTGCGTCGCGAAGGCCATCGTGAGGCCGATCAGGCCGGACTTGCTCGCGTTGTAGGCGGGCGAGAGCCCCTCCTCGCCGAGCCAGCTCGAGTCCGAGCAGATGTTGACGATGCATCCGCCGGCGGCGGGCATGCGCGCGATTGCGGCCTGAGAGCAGTGGAAGACGCCCGTGAGGTTGACGTCGAGCGTCCGCTGCCACTCGGCGATCGGCAGCGTCGCGGCGTCGCCGGCGGGAGCGTCGATCGCGGCGTTGTTGACGAGGACGTCGAGCGATCCGAAACGGCGCACGGCGGTGTCCATCAGCAGCTCGACGGTCTCGCGCTCGGTGGTGTCCATCGTGAGCTGGTCAGCGACGCCGCCGGCCTGCCGGATCGCCTCGACGGTGGCGCGCGCGTCGCGCAGGTCGCCGACGAGCACCTGGGCGCCGGCGGCCGCCAGCACCTCGGCGATGCCGCGCCCGATGCCCTGCGCCGCCCCGGTCACGACGGCGACCTTGCCGTCCAGCCGCATCGGGTCGCCGCTCATTCGCGCCCGCTCACGGCATGACCGTCCCCATGTTGGGATCGAGCGTCTGGCCGGTGTAGGGGTCGCCGTCCGGCGACGCGAGGAACACGATCGTGCGTGCCACCTCGGACGTCGTCGCGAACCGCTTCAGCGGGATCGCATCGATCACCTCGGGGATGTTCTCCGGGCCGTCTCGCATCGCGTCGGTCAACGTCGGCCCCGGAGCGACGGTGTTCACCCGGATGTCAGGCGCAAGCGCGACGGCCAGCGACTTGGTGAGCGATGCGATCGCGCCCTTCGACGCCGTGTAGTGCGTCAGGCTCGCGTAGCCGCTGTACATCTGCTCGGAGCCGAGATTGATGATCTTGCCGTGGCCGCGACGCCGCATGTGCGGAACGACGGCCTGACAGGTGAAGAACGTCCCCTTCAGGTTCGTCGCGATCACCGTGTCGAACTCGTCCTCGGTGATGTCGAGGAACGGCGTGTAGTCGCCCACGCCCGCGTTGTTGACCAAGACGTCGATCTGACCAAAATGGTCCACGGCCTCCTCGATCAGCCGCCGACAGTCCGCGACGCGCGACAGGTCGGCGTCGATCAGCAGCACCTGGCGCTGTGCGGCCTCGAGCTCGTGAGCGAGATCCGCCGCCTGCTCCGTCGCGTCGAGGTCGACGATCGCCACATGCGCGCCTTCCTCAGCCAGCGCTCTGGCCGTCTCGCGCCCGATTCCGCGCGCCGCCCCGGTCACGACCGCGACCTGGCCCTGCAACCGACCCATCACGCCACGTCCGCGCTGAGCGCACGCATGGCGCGCAGCGCCGCATCCGCGACGACGAGATCCTCGAACGCGTGCCCGAGCGACTCGAAGACGATCGGACGGTCCTCGGCCTCCGGCTCCAGCCCACCGGCGCGCACGACGTCCGGGAGCTCGGCGACGATCTGGTCGGCGGTGATGACGCCGCGCTCGAGCGCGATCAAGAGATCGCCGGCCTCGAGCAGCGCCGCCCGCCGCGTCTCGACCACGACGCGCGCACGGCGCATCGTCGCGTCGTCGAGCTCGCGCAGATTCGGTTGGAAGGCGCCCACGGCGTTGACGTACGCCGTCGCCGACAGCAGGTTGCCGTCGAACAGCGGCACGGCGCTGGTCGTGCAGGTGCAGACGATGTCGGCCCCTTCGACGTCGTCGGCGTCGCCCAGGGACGCCTCCAGGCCCGCCGCGCGGGCATGTTCGACGAGCTGCTCGGCTCGCTCTGTGCAGGGGTCGACGATCACCGCCGCCTCGAGCGGCCGCACGACGCGCAGCGCGTCGAGATGCGCCCGCGCCTGTCGCCCCGCGCCGAACAGCACCAGCCGGGACGCGCGCTCGTGCGCGAGGTACTTCGCCGCCAAGGCGCTGGTGGCGGCAGTGCGGATGGCCGTCAGCTCACCTGCGTCGAACACCGCCTGCGGGGACGAGGAGTCGCCGTCGAACAGGACGTAGACGCCCTGGATGAGCGGGAGCCCACGCTCGGGATTTCCCGGAGCGACCGTGACGAGCTTCGCGCCGGCGCCCCAGGCGGCCGCCGCCGGCATCGTCAGGAACACGCCGGCCTGCGTCTCGAGATGGGCCCGTTCGGGCGTCTCGGGGAACCCGTACGTCGTGAGCGCATCCTCGAGCGCGGCCGTCGCCTCCTCGATTGTCAGTGCCTCGCGCAGCGCCTCCTCCCCAACCCATTCGAGCCCCCCGCCGGGCATGGAAGGTGCCTGCATGCTGTCGCCTGCCATCAGCTTCTCCAAGTCGTTTCGTCATCGGTGTAGGTGCGTCAGTCGGCGATGCCCGCCGCCAGGGCAGGCTGGGCCTCAACCACGTCCGTAGGTGCGCCGGGATTGGGCGTCACGCGCCAGGTCCAGTTGCTCACCCACAGCCGCGACAGCAGCCAGTACAGAAGCGACGCGCCCAGCAGCACGAGTTCGGCGTGCAGGTAGCTCGCCTCTTGCTTGACCAGCGCGAGGACCGTGATGGCGATCACGATCAGCGGTGGGATGGGCCACAACGGGTAGCGGAACGGCCGCGCCACCTCACGTTGCGTGACACGGCTGACCAGCGCCGCGACGCCGACGAGCACGAACAAGGCGGCGATCGCCGCGCCCAGGAAGTTCACCAGGAACGTGATGTCAGCGGCGACGGCCAGCACGCACACGACGGACGCGATCACGACGACCGCAAAGCCCGGGACCCGAAAGCGGTTGCGGGAGGCCAGTCGGACGCTCGCCGGACGTGGCCACACCCCGTCGCGCGCGGCGCCGAAGAGAATCCGCGAGTCGTACATCAACACCGACAGCATCGCGCAGGTCAGTGCGGCGACCGCCCCTAAATCGAGGATCTTGGTTCCGGCCTCGCCGAGCGAGCTCGTCACCGAATACATGACGGGCACCGGCGCGCCGAGGAAGGCGGTCAGGGAGGGGGCGGCGACCACCGAGCAGATGAGCGGGACGATGATGATCACCGTCACCGCGGCTCCGCACACCAGCACGGACTTGGCCAACGCCCGCGGTCCTCCCGCCAGCTCCTCCGAGAAGCCGAGGGTCGCGTCGAAGCCGTTGATGACCGTGAACGCCGGCGCGAGCGTCGCGACCATGATCGCGGTGGTGACGCCAACCAACTGATGTCCGTGGAGGATCGTCGGGTGGAAGACGAGGTCCCCGACGTTCTGGTGCGGGTGCAGCAGCGCCGCAACCGTGATGACGCCCAGCGCGATCAGCTCGAACACCACGATTCCGACGGTGATCGCAGCGCCGATCTCGACGCGCGTCAGCGCCACGCAGGAGAGCGTCACCAGGAGCACCACCGCGATGAGCTGATCCGAGGCGTGGAGGCCGGGGATCAGGTCGCGCAAGAACGGGCCGACCGACAGCCCGATCGACGCGTTGGCGACGACGCCGATGACGAGATAGTGGAAGATCGCCACGACCGAGAGCGGCTGTGGCAGCACCTGCCGCACCAGCGAGTACATCGCGCCGGCGAGCGGATACATCGCGCCCAGCTCTGCAAGGCACAGGCAGATCGCGGCGACCACGGGAATCATGAGGAGCTGCGCTCCGATCCCGAAGGTTCCGCCCACCACGAAGACGATGGACGAGAACACCACGACCGACAGCGTCGGGGACGTCACGGCGACGCCGAGCCCGACGACGGCCGGAACGCTCAGCGTCCGATGAAGCGTCTTGTCGATCCCCAGCTCGGCGAGGCGTGCTGCCTCCTCGTCGATTGCCGGCGTCACCACCTTTGCGTCGGTGTTAACGCTCGCCGCGTCCTGTCTCATGGGCTTCCTCTCTCTCCCATCCCCACGGTGGTAAGGCGTGCCCCCGGGAGGGGGTACGGTGTAATATGCTACCTTCCCCGGATGGAACACGCAAGCCACATCGACTCGCACACCCGGGCCACTCGGGATCGAGACGTCGAGCAGCGGTCCGGGGGGCGGGTGTCTGCCGACGTGGCGATCGTCGGAGCCGCCATCAGGACGCTGGACCCGGCTCGTCCACACGCCACCGCGGTGGCGATCCGCGATGGCGTGATCGTCGCCGTGGGCCACGACGCGAGCGTGGGAGAGCACTGCGACTCGCGCACCGAGATCCTCGACGGACGCGGCATGGCGATCGTGCCCGGCCTCACGGATTGCCATCTGCACCCGATGTGGGCCAGCGAGTTCGCCGTCGGCCTCAACGTCGCCAGATACACGCGGCCCGAGGCGCTTGCCGCCGCGCTTGCAGTCGAGCGTCGTCGCATCGGGCCGGAGGCCGTACTGCGCGCATGGGGCGTCGACCGCAGGGCGTTCGCCGACGCGCCGCTCGACGGACGCGAGCTGGAGTCGCGCGCCGGCGGCCCGGCGCTGCTCGTCTTCCCCGATCTGCACACCTACCTGGCGACCCCGACCGTGCTCGACGCGGCCGGGATCACCGGCGCCGAGACGTTCCCCGACGGGTCCGAGATCGTCATGCGGGACGGCCGGCCGACGGGCGAGCTGCACGAGTTCTCAGCCTTCCGGCTGGTCGAGCGCGCGCTTCCCGACGCCGATCCCGCGACGCGCCGGCAACGCATCACCGACGTCATGCGGCAGATGAACGCCGTCGGCCTCACCGGGGCGCACGTGATGGACGGCTCCCCCGAGACGTTCGAGCTGCTGCGCGACCTGGAAGCACGCGGCGAGCTGACGATGCGGCTCGTCGTGCCGCTCTGGGTCAAGCCCGAGCACGACGACGACCGGCTCGCCGAGTACGAGCAGCTCGTCGACGAGCGGGGACGCCTGTGGCGCGGCGGCGTCGTCAAGCTCTTCATCGACGGGGTGGTCGAGAGCGGCACGGCGTGGCTCGAGCGCCCCGACGCGTTCGGCCAGTGCACGCGGCCCTACTGGCCGTCCGAGGCTCGCTATGCGGCGACCGTGGCACGCTTCGCCGCGGCCGGCTTCCAGTGTGCGACGCACGCGATCGGGGATCGCGCGGTGCGCGCCGTCCTCGACGCGTATGCCGGCGCGGCGCGTCCGCCGCGCAACCGCGGCATGCACCGGATCGAGCACGTCGAGACGCTCCCCGACCGGGAGCTGGCCCGCTTCGCGCGGGAAGGGGTGGCGGCGTCGATGCAGCCGCTGCACATGCAGTGGCGCGAGCACGACCAGAGCGACGAATGGTCGGTTCGCCTGGGTCAAGACCGCGTCGCCCTCACGGTCCGCACGCGCGACCTGCAGCAACTCGACGTGCCGATCGCGCTGGGGTCCGACTGGCCGGTCGCCGACTTCGACCCGCGCGTCGGGATGGCGTGGGCGCGCCTGCGCCGGGCGCCCGGCACGGCCCCGGAAGCCGCGTTCGAGCCCGAGCAGGCGCTCGGAGCCCACGCGACGCTCGCCGGCTACACGACGACGGCGGCGTCGATCGTCGGCGACGCGGCCGTCGGCGGCCGGATCGCCGAGGGGATGCGCGCCGACCTCACCGCGTTCGCGACCGACCCGGTGGACATCCCGGCCGACGAGCTGCCCGACAACCCGGTGCTGCTCACGATCGTCGGGGGCCGAGTCACCCATCGCGCCGCATGAGGGCGTCCGCGTCGCGCCGTCGGGCCGGGAGCCCGACGACACCGTGATCGACCCGCGCTTCGTCTTCCTCGGCGTCGCGATCAACGTCATCGCCGGCGCCGGCTACGCACGCGACACCCTGCGCGGACAGACGCGCCCGAACCGCGTCACCTGGCTGCTGTGGGGCGTCGTGCCGCTGGTGGCGTTCGCCGCTCAGATGGACGCGCACGTCGGCCTCAGCGCGGTCATGACGCTGGCCGCCGGCGTCGAGCCGCTCGCCATCCTCGCCGCGTCGTTCATGAGCCCCGCCGCCGCCTGGCGGATCGGCCGGTTCGACCTCCTGTGCGGCGGCATGGCGACCGCTGGGACGATCGCGTGGGTCGCGACCGGCAAGGGGACGATCGCGATCGTCGGCGCCGTGGCGGGCGACGCGATGGCGGCGCTGCCGACCGTGATCAAGTCCTGGCGCGCACCGGCGACGGAGTCGCGCTCCGTCTTCGTGTCGGGGATCGTCATGGCCAGCCTGACGCTCCTCACGCTGGACCGATTCGATGCCGCCAGCACCGTGTTCAGCATCTACATCCTCGTCATGAGCCTGGCGCTGACGACGATCCTGACGGTCCGGCCCCGCAGCCTCGCGCGGCGCGATGCTTGAGATCGCCGCGACCGACTATCACACGGCCGGCGAGCCCTTCCGGATCGTCGCGCCGGGCGGCGTGGAGGTTCCGGGACGCTCGCTGCTCGCCCGCCGCGACCACGCGATCGCGTCGGAGGAGGTCGACCGCGTCCGGCGCCTGCTGTGCCACGAGCCGCGCGGGCACGCCGACATGTACGGCTGCTTCGTCCTTCCCCCCGACGACGACGGCGCCGACTTCGGGGCGCTGTTCTGGCACAAGGACGGGTACTCGACGGCGTGCGGGCACGGCACGATCGCGCTGGGCGCGTGGGCGGTGGAGTCCGGGCGCGTCGAGGCGCCGGACGACGGCGAGGTCGAGGTGACGATCGACGTCCCGTCGGGACGTGTCGCGGCGCGCGTGACCTGCAGCGGCGGGACGGTGGAGCGGGTGGCGTTTCGCAACGTGCCGGCCTACGCGATCGCGCGCGGGGTCGCGGCCGCGGGCGCGAGCGTCGACGTCGCCTACGGCGGCGCGATCTACGCGTTCGTCCCGGCCGTCCAGCTCGGGCTGCCGATCTCGGCCCAGGCGCTTCCACACCTGATCCGCGCCGGACGAAAGATCAAGGCCGCGCTGGAAGACAGCGGCGTGGCGGTCCATCCCGAGGACGCGCGGCTGTCGGGCCTCTATGGGACCGTCATCCACGAGCAGCTCGGCCCCGCCCACCACCGCAACGTCGTCGTCTTCGCCGACGGCCAGGTCGACCGCTCGCCGACGGGCTCGGCGACCTCCGCGCGCACCGCGCTGCTGCTCGAAGACGGCTCCCTCGAAGTCGGAGCGCGCTGGCGCAACGACTCGATCGTCGGCACCTCGTTCCACGCACGCGTGGTCGACCGCGTCGCCGCGGGCGTGATCACCGAGGTCGAGGGCACGGCGTTCCGCACCGGCGAGCACCGCTTCGTGCTGGACCCGCGAGACGCGCTCGGGACCGGGTTCGTCCTGCGATGAGCTGGCCGTGCGCGGGCGGCCGCGGCGCGGCGGCGGCTTGTGCGATGTGACAAGCGCGTCGGCCGCCTGCGTGCCGTTCGCTCAACGAACGCGCGCCGCTTCGCGCTTATGGTTGCCCGCGATGAACGCGACGAGCGCCTCGTCCACCGGCCGCACCTCGGACGTCGTGGTCGTGGGCGCCGGTGCCGTCGGCATCGCGACGGCGCTCGAGCTGGCGCAGCGGGGCGCCGCGGTGACGGTCCTGGAGCGGGGGCCGCGGCCCGCGTCGGGCAGCTCGCACGGCAACGCCGGCGTCGTCGGGCCCGCGCACGTGCTGCCGTTGGCCAGCGTGCAGGCGGTCCGCGACGGCCTGCGCTGGATGCTGCGACGCAACAGCCCGTTCTCGCTCGCGCCCCGACCCGCACTCCGGCAGGAGCGCACTTCGCGCCCGGCGACGCGCACTGCGACCCGGGGCGAGCGCGCCGTGCTCGCGCGCTGGGAGCGGGAGAGCGGGATCGCCTTCGCCCCCGGCCCGGGCGGGATCGCGATCGGCGAACACCGCCGCCCGCGCGCCTACTCGCGCTCCAGCACCACCACCGGGATCTTGCGCCGCGTGCGCCGCTGGTAGGCGTCGTAGTCCGGCCACACCGCCGTCATCTTGCGCCACAGCTCCTGGTGCTCGTCCAGCGTCGCGTCGCGCGCACGCGCTCTGAAGACGTCGCCTCTGACCTGCACCTGCACCTCGGGGTCCGCCTCCAGGTTGCGGTACCAGTCGGGCGGCGCGTCCGTGCCCCCCTTCGAGGCGACGACCAGGTACGCGTCGCCATGCGGCTGGAAGATCAGCGGCGTCGTGCGCTCGGCGCCGCTGCGCCGGCCTCTCGTCGTCAGCAGCAGGATCGGCGCGCCGCGCCGCCAGCTGTAGCCCTCCTCGCCGTCGGTCGCGCGGTAGCGCTCGACGTGCTCCTGGCCGAACAGCGTCGGCTCCTCGTTCGTGCTCATGCGGGTGACGCTACCCGCCCCGCGCGACCTCACCCCCGGGTAGGTTTGCTCGCACACCACCGCTCGCAAGGGGGACATCGAGGTGAGCAGGCTGAGCTTGTGCGCGCTCGCCGGCGCGCTCGTCGTGGCGCTGGCGGTCGCGGCGTGCGGCAGCGACGGCGTCCCGCTGTCGGGCTCGATCCGGATCGACGGCTCGACGACGGTCGCGCCGCTCACGCGCGCGCTCGCGAGGCGCTTCGCCGCGGAGCATCCCGGCGTGCGGATCGCGGTCAGGGTGAGCGGCGAGGACGCCGGCCTGGCGCGCCTCTGCCGCGGCGAAGCCGACGTGGGTGAGGCCGACTCGCCGATCGGGGCGACGGCGCGCGCCGCCTGCCGGCGCAACGGCGTCGCATGGCGGGAGCTGCCGGTCGCACACGACGCGCTGGTCGTGATCATCGCCCGCCAGGTGCCGATCCGCTGCCTCACGACCGCCCAGCTCACGCAGATCTGGCACCGCGACTCCAGAGTGACCGGAAGCTGGAGCCAGGTCGACGGCCTGCGGCCGCCGTTCGACGGCCCGATGACGGCGTGGGGCCCCGGCACCGACACCGAGCAGTTCGCCTTCTTCAACGAAGCGGTCAACGGGCGCCGCGACAGCTATCGCGACTACAACAACATGCTGCACGTGCCGGAGAACGTGATACCCGGCGTCGCCAACACGCCCGGCAACCTCGGCTACACCGAGTACGCGCTCTACCTCGAGCACCGCCGCGAGGTGCGCGGGCTCGCGCTCGACAGCGGCGCCGGCTGCGTGGCGCCGACGCCGTCGGCGATCGCCGCGAACCGCTACCGGCCGCTGTCGCGCCGGCTGCTGCTCTACCCGACCGCGCGCGCGCTGAGGAGGCCGGCGCTCGCCGCGTTCCTGCGCTACTACCTCGACCACGTGCAGGAGCTCGCGCCGCAGCTCGGCTTCGTCGCCCCGACGGACGCGCAGCTCGACGACGCCAGGGCGCGGCTGGAGCAGATGCTGCGCCGGCCCGCAGGCGGCGCCTGAGTCAGCGCGGGTCCTCCACCAGCGCCTCGTCCGCGCGGATGATGTGCATCACGGCGTTGATGAGCGCCAGGTGGGTGAACGCCTGCGGGAAGTTGCCGAGGTGGCGGCCGGAGTGCGGGTCGATCTCCTCCGCGTACAGCGCGAGCGGGCTCGCGTAGGAGAGCAGCTTGTCGCACAGGTCGCGCGCCCGCTGGACCTCGCCGATCTCGACCAGCGCCGACACGAGCCAGAAGGAGCAGATCGCGAACGCGCCCTCCTCGCCGGCGAGGCCGTCGTCGGTCTCCGCGACGCGGTAGCGCAGCACGAGGTCGTTCTCGGTCAGCTCGTCGGCGATCGCCAGCACCGTGTTGCGCACGCGCGCGTCGCTCGCCGGCAGGAAGCCGAGCAGCGGGATCAGCAGCAACGAGGCGTCGAGCGCCTCGGTCTCGTAGTGCTGCACGAACACGCCGCGGTCGTCGACGCCGCGCTCGCAGATCTCCGCGTGCATCTCGTCGGCCGCCGCGCGCCAGCGTCTCGCCGCCGCGCGGTCGCCGCGCAGCCGCGCGAGGCGCGCGCCGCGGTCGGCCGCGACCCAGCAGAAGACCTTCGAGGAAGTGAAGTGCCGCGGCTCGCCGCGCACCTCCCAGATGCCGCGGTCGGGCTCGCGCCATTCCGCGACCGCCATGTCGACCTGCTGCACGATCAGCGGCCACATGCGGTCGTCGAGCCGGTCGCCGGAGCGCACGTGCAGGCGGATCGAGTCGAGCAGCACGCCCCACACGTCGTGCTGGCGCTGGTCCCACGCGCCGTTGCCGACCCGCACCGGTCTGGCGCCTTCGTAGCCGGACAGGTGCGACAGCTCCTCTTCGTCGAGCCGCTCGCGCCCGTCGATCCCGTACATGATCCGCAGCCGTCCGCCGGCCTCGAGGCGGTCCATGATGAAGTAGAGGAAGTCGTGCGCCTCGCGATCGAAGCCGAGCGTCGAGAGGCCCCACAGCATGAACGTGGCGTCGCGCAGCCACGTGTAGCGGTAGTCCCAGTTGCGCTCGCCGCCGGGCGTCTCCGGCAGCGACGTCGTGGCGGCCGCGACGAGCGCGCCGGTCGGCGCGTAGGTGAGCCCCTTGAGCGTCAGCGCGGAGCGCTGCAGGTGCACGCGCCAGGGGTGGTCGGGGAAGCGGCCGCGGCTGATCCACTCGTGCCAGAAGTTGCCGGTGTAGGCGAGCACCTCGCGCGCTTCCTGGTAGGTGGCGGGCGGCAGGTGCTGACTCCAGCCGAGCGCGACGAAGCGCGCCTCGCCCGCGCGCATGCGCGTCTCGGAGCGGGCGCGCGGGCCCTCGAAGCCGAGCCGCATGTCGCTGCGCAGCCGCAGCTGGATCGGGTCGCCCTCGACGGTGCAGACGCCCTCCGTGTAGCCGCCGCCCTCGTAGCGCCAGCTGCCGCGCTTGCGCGCGTAGTCGAACGCCGGCTCGCAGTCCAGCTCGACGTCGACGAAGCCGGACAGGCATCTGACGGTGCGCAGCAGCACGTGCGCGGCCTCGTGGTCGCGGGGGGAGCGCGCGTAGCGGTGCGAGCGCTCCTCGCCGTGGTGCCAGGGGCCGATCACGAGCAGGTCGCGCACGAGCAGCCAGCCGGTCGGCGTGCCCCACGTGGTCTCCAGGATCATCGTGCCGGGCAGGTAGCGACGGTCGGCGGGGACGTACTCGTCGCGCGGGCCGAGCCGGAAGCGGCCGGCGTGACGGTCGAGGATCCCCGCGAACACGGACGGCCCGTCCATCCGCGGCAGGCACATCCACTCGATGTTGCCGCTCAGCGCGACGAGCGCGCAGACCTCGCAGTCGGACAGGAAGCCGTAGTCCGCGATCGGCGGAAACAGACTGCCGGCCAGCGGGATCTCGTGCTGGGCTGCCTCGGTAGGGACGACCTCGAACTCCACGACCGAGGAGCAGGGTAACGGTGACGCGCCGTGCGTTGCTCGCGCGGCGCGTCACCGCCGGCACGGTCAGTCGCCGCGGTCGTCGCGCCCGAGCGCGTCCTTGACCTTGTCGGCCGCGTCGCCGACCTTGTCCTTGACCGCGCCGCTCGCCTCGTCGACCTTGCCTTCGCGGCGCAGGTCGTCGTCGCCGGTGAGATCGCCGGCGGCCTTCTTCAGACGGCCCTTCGCGGTGTCGACGTCGCCATCGCCCATGGTGGTCTCCCCTTGGTCCGGTGTCGATGCTCAGGCGAAGACCTCCCCGGCGCGTCGGCGGTCGAAACGCGGGTAGCACGGTCGGCATGGCGCCAGCCGCTTCCGGCTCGGGCTGGGCGCGGCCGAGAGCCTCAACGAGCACGTCGTCGGCCAGCGCTGGCCGATGGTCGGCGAGCGGCGCGAGCTGCTGCCGGCGCTGCGCGAGCTGTAGCGCGCCGCGGCCGCAACTCCGCCGCCGGTGCGTGTGTTTCGATCCGTCGATGGTCGCGGACGGGAACGACGGGCGGCGCCTCACCCGGCGCGAGGCGCTGCGCACGGGCACCGGCGCCTGCGCGGGCGGCGCGGCGATGCTGGGCCTGCTGGGACCGTTCGCGGAGCAGGCAGTCGCCGAGCAGCTCAAGCGCTACGGCCGCACGGCGCTCGACGCGAGCGCGCAGAACGCGATCCTGATCGTCACCGACTCGACGCGCGCCGACTACCTCGGCGCGTACGGCAGCAAGCGCGGCCTGACGCCGAACCTCGACGCGCTCGCGCGCGACGGGCTCACGTTCACGCGCGCGCACCCGGAGGCGATGCCGACCGGCCCGGCGCGCAACACGCTGCTGACCGGCGACCGCCAGTTCCCCTTCCGTGACTGGCATCCGGAGCCGTACCTGCCGAAGAACCCCGGCTGGAGCTCGATCCCGCGCAGCGAGCCGACGTTCCTCGACCTGCTCGAGCGCCACGGCGTCACGACCGCGTACGTGACCGACAACCCCTTCCTCGTCGGCCCGCGCTACACACGCGTCCAGCGCCGCACGGACCACTTCGTCGGCTTCGTCGGGCAGACGGCGCAGTACTCCGCCAGACACCGCGCGCCGGTGCCGGCCGCGCAGGTGGCGCACTTCCTGCCGCCGTCGCTGCGCGGCGGCAGCGGCGCCGAGTCGGCGCTCGCGCTCTACCTCGCCTACGCGCCGCGCGGGATGGCGGAGGACGACTACTTCACCGCGAGAGTCTTCAAGGCGGCGATCGACCTGCTCGACACGCTGCGCCAGCACCAGCCGTTCGTGCTGGTGGTCGACGGCTTCGACCCGCACGAGCCGTGGGACCCGCCGCCGGCGTGGGCGCAGCGCTTCGCCGGCGAGAACCCGCTCGACTACGAGCCGCTGCACCCGTTCAACGCGCCGATCGGCGCGATGGGCCAGCTCGGCCTCTCGTCCGCGGTCGCCAAGCGCGTGCAGGGCCTGTACGCCGCGGAGCTGGCGTTTGCGGACCACTGGATCGGCAACCTGCTCGGGAAGGTCGCGGGCGCCGGGCTGACCGACTCGACCGCGGTCATGTACACGAGCGACCACGGCGTGCTGCTCGGCGAGCACGGGCTGATCGGCAAGAGCGGGCGGCACATCCACAAGGAGATCCACCACACGCCGTTCATCGTGCGCCACCCGGCGCGCAAGCTGGCGGGGCGCCGCAACGCCTACTTCGCCTCGACGAACGACGTCGCGCCGACGCTGATGGGCTTCCTCGGCGTGAAGCCCGGCCGCAGCATGGACGGTGAGGACCTGACCGCGCTATTCGACCGCAGCCGCAAGGGCGAGGTCGCTCCGCGCCGCTACATGACGGCGTCCTACGACAACTACGTGATGTGCCACGACGGCCGCTGGCTGCTGACGATGCGCACCGACGGCCACGACAAGCAACTCTTCGACACGCGCGTCGACCGCCGCGAGACGCGCAACCTCGCCGCCGCTCGGCCCGACGTCGTGCGCCGCCTGACGGCGGCGCTCAAGCGCGACGCCGGCGGCCCGCTGCCGCGCTTCACGCGCACCGGCGCGATCCCCTGAGACGGGGCTGCTACCGTGGGTAGCCTCATCAATCAGAAAACTGGATTGATAATGCCGCACAGGGATCCCAGGCCGGACCTCGAGGCCCTCGCCCGCGACTATGGGGCGTCGGAGCGCGAGGAGCAGGCAAGCCGGCACTCCCGGCTCGACCAGGCCGCGGCAGACCTCGACCAGGCGCAGGCCGAGGCCGACCGAGCGTCGTCGGACGCGGATCAGCTTGCCTCAGACGCGGACCGGGAGCTCGCCGCGCGCGATCGGCACGCGTCCGACCGCGACGAGGCGGCGTCCACATGGGAGCGGGACCAGCTCCCCAACAGCCCGGTCACGCGTGCAGCGCGCGAGCTGTCGAGCAACGAGCGAGCAACGAGCGAGCGCGAGCGCGAGGCGACCGCGTCGCAGCGCGCCGCGGTCGCCGCCCGGCGACGCGCGACGGCAGCGCGGCGCGAGGCCACAATGCAGCAGCGCGATTTCATCGCGGCATCCCGCGACAACACCGCCCGCGCACGCGACGAGGCGGCTGAGGCGCGCGACCTCGCCGCTGCGGCGCGCGCGCGCAAGGAGAGAGCGTCCGACTCACGCGCCCCGGACGAGACGCTGGGGACGCTGGAAGAGCAGGCCGCGGTCGAGCGCTGCGCTGCCGCGGCCGACCGGGCCGCTGCCGCGGCCGATCGCGAGGCCGCCGCAGAGGACCGCCGACATGCCGCCGAGGAGCGGCGGCATGTCGGCGAGGAGCGGCAGCATGTCGCCGAGGAGCGGGGGGACGACAGACGGGGCCGCTGACCGGATCCGGCGTGCGCTGAGCGCGCTGCCGGTAGCGTCGCCGGCATGACCTTCGAGCCGGCAACGATGACGTACGAGGTGACGGGCCGCGTGGCGCGCGTCACGCTGAACCGGCCCGCGCGCGGGAACGGGCTGACGCGGACGCTGATCGAGGAGCTGGCGGCGTGCGTCGAGCGCGCCGACCTCGACCCGGCGGTGCACGTGATCCTGCTGAGCGGGAACGGCAAGGGCTTCTGCGGCGGGTACGACCTCGTCGACAGCGCGGAGGGGATGGCGGACGGCGACGCGCGACCCGTCGCGCCCGGCGCCGCGCCGCCCCCGCCCGGCTCGCCGCTCGACCACGCGACGATCGCGCGCAACCACGACCCGTCCGGCACGTGGGACCCGCTCGTCGACCACGCGATGATGAGCCGCAACGTGCGCGCGTTCATGGCGCTGTTCCATGCGTCCACGCCCGTCGTCTGCAAGGTGCACGGCTTCTGCGTCGCCGGCGGCACCGACCTCGCGCTCTGCTCCGACCTGCTCGTGATCGCCGCCGACGCGAAGATCGGCTACCCGCCCGCGCGCGTGTGGGGATCGCCGACGACGTCCATGTGGGCGCACCGGCTCGGCCCGCAGCGCGCGAAGCGCCTCCTCTTCACCGGCGACTGCCTGAGCGGGAGCGAGGCGCTCGAGTGGGGGCTCGCGATCGAGGCGCCGCCCGCGGACGAGCTGGACGCGCGAACCGAGGTCCTCGTCGAGCGGATCGCGCGCCTGCCGCTCAACCAACTGCAGATGATGAAGCTGCTCGTCAACCAGTCGCTCTACGCGCAGGGCCTGCACCAGACGCAGCTGCTCGGCACGCTGTTCGACGGGATCGCGCGCCACACGGCCGAGGGCTACGCGTTCCAGCAGCGCGCCGCGCAGGCCGGCTTCCGCACCGCGGTCCAGGAGCGCGACGAGCCGTTCGGCGACGCCGGCGCCTCGACCTTCAAGGGCTGAGGCGCTCAGCTCAGCTGCGCTTCACGCGTCCGCGGACCGACAGCAGCGCCAGCCCCAGGAAGAGCGGGCCGAGGAGGTGCACGGCGATCGCGATCGCGTGGCCGGCGACCGTCAGCTGCGCTTTCGGGAGCGTCACCCCCGGAACCGCCGCGGCGGCGGCGTAGATCCACGCCTCCGGCATCGTCGCCGCGGAGCCCAGCTCGTGCAGGTCGTGCGGAAGCGTGCCGGGCGACCCCACCGATCTCGTCACCGAGGCGGCGGCAGCGGCGGTCGTGTCGGCGAAGGGCGTGCGGAGGTCGGAGAAGCCGAACTGGTGGAAGGCGACGGCGGCCAGTGTCAGCGCCACGAGCAGGCACGCAAGCGCGCGGCCGGCCCGCAGCGCGTAACCGGAGACGAGCCAGTAGGCGCTCAGCAGGAGGCGCTCGACGCTCAGTCGCGGAGCTGCGTGGCGACGCATCTCCATCTCGCCGTAGTAGAGGTCGGCGGCGCCGGGCGCGTTGCGCAGCTCCTCGCGTCCCTTGCGCAGATCGCGGTACGCCGCAGCGATGCGCTCGGCGTCGCGGCGCGCCTGCCCCGCATCGTTCGCCGTCGCAAGCGCGTGCACGCGTGAGCGATCGGTCGGCGAGCGCCAGCCGCGCGACTTGCGGCGGGCCGAGCGCCACGTCGCCTCCTCGCCGAGCACCTGCCGCCGCGACCACCACCACACCGGCGGAAGCGCCAGGCCGGCGCGCGGGCCACGCGGCGTCCGAGCGAGTACCACGCTGCCGTTGAGACGGACCCGGTCCAGGTTCTTCGCACCGCTCATGCGCGTTCGCTCGAGGTCGATGTCGTCGAACGTGACACCGCCGAGATCGGCGCGCAGCGCGGAGACGAGACGCGGAATCGAACGGCGCGCGATCGCCCCGCCGGGCACGCGCAGCGCATCGACGACCGGCTCCTCGTTGATCCCGGAAAGCTTCGAGGCCCCGCTCAGAAGCGACGAGCCGGAGAAGCTCGCGTCGTCCAGTTGCAGGTCCGCCCACCGCGCGAACAGGTTCGCGCCCGAGCGGAACTCAGTGCCGTCGCAGATGACGGCGGGCGTCGCGACGGACAGCGAGACGGGCTGCTTGCAGACGGCGCGCGACAGGTCGACGCCGGCGACGGCCGACGCGAGCGCACCGAGCTTCCCCTCGAATGTCGCCCAGCGCAATCCCAGCGTGCGGGCGCAATGGACCGACTGCAAGCTCACCGCGCCGCCGAAGTTCGTGGCGGCGAACGTCGCCTCTCCGCCGAAGGAGGAGCCGTCGAAGCGCGCCTGGCGTGCGAACTCGGCCCGCTCGAAGCGCGCCAGCTCGTCGAAGCGCGCGCTCACGAAGCGAGCGTCGCCACCGAACCAGCTCCCGCGGAAGCTCGCGGTCCGCTGAAACGTCACCTCGAAGAACGAGACCGACCCGAAGCGCGCGGCGTCGAAGCGCGCGAACGCCGAGAAGGTGCTTCTGCCGAATCTCGCCTCGCCTCCGAAGCGGGCTTTCGTGAACTGCGCGTGTCCACGCCAACGGACGGCGGAGAACTCGGCGTCGTCGGCAAACGTCGTGTCGGCGAAGCGCACGCGGGCGAAGCGCGCGGCGCCGAACGCGGCGGGTCCGTCGAACGTCGCCCCCGAGAAGTCCGCCTCACGCGCGAAGTACGCGCCGGAGAAGCGGGCGCGGTCGCGGAACATGGCACCGTGGAAGCGGGCGCTCCCGTCGAAGTGCGCGCCCGCCAGGTCGACACGGCTGACGAATTCGGCGTCAGAGAAGTCGCACGCGCCGAAGACCGCCCCGCCGCGCTCGCGGTCCGTGCAGCGCTGCACGAGCCGTCGCAGCAGGCCGCCGGTGACCTGCACGCCGCGCGCGTCGATCTGCGCCCCTGGACCTGCGACCGACGCGGCCAACTCGGTGTCCGACAGGTGCGCGATGCACCGCGCGCCATCTCCTGCGGCCGCCCCGCTGCAGGCGTCGGCGGAACAGACTCTCCAGGGCACGGACATCGCGGGCACGGACATCGCGGCGAGACCCTAGCTTCGGGCCGCGACCGGCACGCCGGATGCCCGCTCAGCCCCCGGCCGCCACCAGCGCCCGCGCGCGCGCCGCCTGCACCGCCGCCTTCAGCGCCTCGACGTCGTAGGCGCCGTGGTGGCGCGCGCCGTTGACGAAGAAGGTCGGCGTGCCGGCGACGCCGGACAGGTCGGCGCTCTCGACGTCGCGCGCGACGCGGCCCTCGTGCTCGCGCTCGCGCAGCTCGCGGCGGAAGCGATCGGACTCGAGGCCGAGCCGCTCGGCGTGAGCGACGAGGTCCTGCGGCCGCAGCGCATCCTGCTGGTCGAACAGCAGCGCGTGGTACTCCCAGAACGCGCCCTGCTCCGCCGCCGCCTCCGCGGCCTCGGCCGCCAGCTCGGCGTGCGGGTGGACGTCCGGCAGCGGCAGGTGGCGCCACACGTAGCGCAGGTCGCCGTCGTCCGTCAGCAGCTCGCGCACGATCGGCTCGGCCTGCCCGCAGTAGGGGCACTCGAAGTCGCCGTACTCGACGAGCGTCACCGACGCGTGCGCGGGCCCGCGCACGTGGTCGAAGTCCGGGTCCACCGGCAGCGCGAGGTCCTCCAGCACGTCGGCGTCCCCCACCAGCAGCCGCAGGCGCCGCCGCCGCGGCAGGCGTGCGATCCCGCCGAACAGCGCGCCCGAGACGAGCGGCGCGAGCAGCACGCTCAGCAGCACGCCGAGCGTCGCCTCGCGCAGGCGCGTGCCGTGGAAGGCGCGCTCGGCGATCAGCAGCGCGACCGTGAAGCCGACGCCGGCCGCGGCGCCGGTCCCCGCCAGCGCGCCCCAGCCGACCGGCAGCGCCACCGCGCCGCGGCCCATCCGCTGCGCGACCCGCGCCGCCGCCAGCACGCCGAGCGGCTTGCCGACGACGTACCCGAGCACGATCCCGAGCGTCACCGGGGAGCGCAGCGCGTCCCCGAGGAAGCCACCGCCGAGCGGGATGCCCGCGTTCGCGAGCGCGAACAGCGGCACGATCGCGTAGGAGGACCACGGGTGGAAGCGGTGCTGGAGCCGCTCGTTCGGCGACAGCGCCTGCTCCACGCTCGTGCGCGCGACCTGCGCCAGCTCGGCGGTCGGCTGCTCGCGGAAGTCGCGGAAGCGGTCGGTCGCCTCCTCCAGGTCGGCGCGCGCCGCCGGTCGCGCGACCGTCAGCAGCCCCATCAGCAGCCCGACGACGACGGGGTCGATCCCCGATCTCCAGACCGCGACCCACAGCGCGACCCCGAGCAGCGCGTAGACCCAGCCGCGCCGCACGCCGGCGGCGCGCACGACCAGCACGGCCGCCAGCAGCGCGCCGGCCACGACGAGCGGCACCGCCGCCAGCGCGGTCGAGTAGGCGAGCGCGATCACCGCCAGCGCGATCAGGTCGTCGACGACCAGCAGCGTCACGAGCAGCACGCGCATGCGGCCCGACAGGCGCGGCCCGACGAGCGCGAGGATCCCGATCGCGAAGGCGGTGTCGGTCGACAGCGCGACGCCCCAGCCGCCGGCCGCGTCGCCGCCCGCGTTGAACGCGAGGAACACGCCGACGGCCGCCGTCATCCCGCCGAGCGCAGCCGCGGCCGGCAGCAGCAGGCGGCGCCGCTCGCGCAGCTCGCCGAGGTCCAGCTCGCGCCGCGCCTCCAGCCCGACGACGAGGAAGAACAGCGCCATCAGCCCGTCGTTGACCCAGTGGCGCAGCGAGGCCGCGAGCGTCCAGCCGCCGAGCCGGATCGACAGCTCGGTCGTCCACACGCGCTCGTACGCGCCGTGGTCGACGTTCGCCCACACGAGCGCCGCGAGCGCCGCGACCAGCAGCACCACCGCGCCGCCCGTCTCGGTGCGCAGGTAGTCGCGCAGCGGCGTGCCCAGCCCGCGCGCCCAGGCGGTCGTGCGCGTCAGGCGGCCGGGCTCGCCGTCCGCGCTCATGGCCCGCGGCGACGGTGGCGCAGCGGCAGCACGCCCCACAGCAGCGCGAACAGCGTCGCGGTCAGCGCCGTCGCGATCACGACCGTGGCGGTCCCGAACAGCACGTCGCTGATCAACAGGATCACGCCGGTCATCGCGAGCGCGACGAGTCCGAGGCCGGCGATCGTCAGCCGGTTCGCGATCGCGACGAGCGCGCGCTTCTGGTGCAGGCGGAACGTGAGGCGGTGGAACGGCGTCGGCGCGATCAGGCAGACGGTCGCGGCGAGCGCGCAGCAGAGCGTGAAGAAGTAGACGTCGCGCTGGAACGGGGTCACGCGCACGAAGCCGGCCTGGAACGGCACCGCCAGCAGGAACGCGAACAGCACCTGCACGCCGGGGAGCGCCACGCGCAGCTCGCCGAGCAGCTCCATCAGGTTGCGGTCGAGCCGCTCCTTCTCGGTCTCCTCGTCCTGGACGGCGGCCGCGTCGCGTCGCGCGACCTCCTGCGCCGCGCGTTCGTCGTCCTCGCCCATGATGGACCGAGCCTACCCGCGCCGGCACGTCGCACGCCACGCGGCCGGTTGGCCGCGGCGGCCCAGGCTCGGTGACGGCGCGAGCCGGCGAGGGCATGATCGGGCCATGACGACGATCGGCGTCCCGGCCGAGATCAAGACGGACGAGTATCGCGTCGCGCTGACGCCCTCGGGCGTGCGCGAGCTGACGGACCGCGGGCACGAGGTGCTCGTGCAGGCGGGCGCGGGGCGCGGCTCGGCGATCCCCGACGCGGCCTACGTCGCGCAGGGCGCGCAGATCGCGCCGGACGCAGGCGCGGTGTTCGAGAGCGCCGAGCTGATCGTGAAGGTGAAGGAGCCGCAGCCGGAGGAGGTCGCGCTGCTGCAACCGCGCCACATGCTGTTCACCTACCTGCATCTTGCGGCGGCGCCGGAGCTGACGCGCGGGCTGATGGCGTCGGGCGCGACCTGCATCGCGTACGAGACGGTCGAGGATGCGCGCGGACGGCTGCCGCTGCTCGCGCCGATGAGCGAGATCGCCGGCAAGATCGCCGCGCAGGCGGGCGCGTTCATGCTGGAGAAGCCGTTGGGCGGCCGCGGCCTGCTGCTCGGCGGCGTGCCCGGCGTGGCGGCCGGTCGCGTGATGGTGATCGGCGGCGGCGTGGTCGGGCAGAACGCCGCGCAGGTCGCGCTCGGGCTCGGCGCAGAGGTGTACGTGTTCGACCGCTCGATCGACCGCCTGCGCGAGCTGGAGGTGCTGCTGAACCAGCTCGCCTCGACCTGTTACTCCTCGACCTTGGAGATCGAGCAGCGGCTGCCGGAAGTCGACCTCGTGATCGGCGCCGTGCTCGTGCACGGCGCGAAGGCGCCGCACGTGATCACGCGCCGCCAGCTCGGGCTGATGAAGCCTGGCGCGGTGCTGGTGGACGTCTCGATCGACCAGGGCGGCTGCTTCGAGACGAGCAGACCGACGACGCACAGCGACCCGACGTACGTGGTCGACGGGATCATCCACTACTGCGTGGCGAACATGCCCGGCGCGGTCCCGATCACCTCGACCTACGCGCTCACGAACGCGACGATGCCGTACGTGATCCGGCTCGCGGACGAGGGCGCGCGGCGTGCGCTCACGTCCGACCCCGGCTTCCTGTCGGGCCTCAACGTGTGCGCCGGCAAGGTCACCTACGCGCCCGTCGCCGAGGTCGTCGGGGTCGAGGCGGCCCCGCCGGCCGAGACGCTCGCTCAGCCGAGCAGCGTCTGACCGACGTAGCCGCCGGCACCCGCCCCCGGCGGGATCGCGAACAGGCCCGCTGCCGGTGTGCTGGACGCTCAGCCAGGCAGCCCGTGCTCCAGCGCGCCCTTCACGCTGGCGTCCAACGCGTTGATGCGCGCGAGCGCGAGCGCCTCCGGCGAGCCGAAGCGGCGCCCGGGCGCGCTGTCCGGCCCGTGGTGGCACAGCACGCAGTGCAGCAGTGCGAGGCGGCGCTCCTCCGACAGCAGCGCGGCGTCGATCCGCGCCATCCGCTGCTCCAGCATCCGCGCGCCGATCTGCACGTGCCCGAGCAGCCGCCCCTCCTCGCTGATGCCGAAGTCGGCGCCGTACGTGAACTCGCGCGTCTTGCCGACGTCGTGCACGAGCGCCGCCGCGATCAGCAGGTCGGAGTCGAGCTTGACGTGCAGCAGGCAGGTCTCCTGCGCGAGCGTCGCGACCGCGACCGTGTGCTCCAGCAGGCCGCCCATGTACGCGTGGTGCCCGCCGCGCGTGCAGGGCGCCTTGCGCCAGGCGGCGCGCAGCTCGGCGTCGCCGAGCAGGTCGGCCAGCAGCGCTCTGTAGCCGGGGTCGTAGACCTCGCGCGCGAGGTGCTCGAGGAAGCCGTCCAGCTCCTCGAGGTCGCGGTAGGCGTGCGGCAGGAACGCGGCTGGGTCGACCTGCGCCGCGTCCGCCCGCGCGATCGCGCGCACGTCGATCTGCAGCTCGTCGCGGAAGCGCTCGACGCGACCCGCCACGCGCACGAGGTCGCCGCGCTCGAAGCGGCCGGCGAGCAGGTCCGCGTCGCGGAACGCGCGCGCCTGCACGGAGCCGGTGCGGTCGCGCAGCTCGAGCGCGAGGTAGGGCGTTCCGGCTCTGCTCAGCAGGCGATCCTTGCGCACGCACGCGAAGACGCCATCGATGTCCTCGGCGGGCCGCAGCGCACTGACCGTCGGGAGTGGATTCACAGGTCCATGATGTACGGTGAGGCGGATGCAGCCACTGCAGTGGGAACGCCGCCCGGACGGGCTTCGCGCCCCGGCGATCGTATGCGCGTTCAAGGGTTGGAACGACGCCGGCGACGCCGCCTCGACGGCGGTCCAGTTCGTCGGCACCTCGCTCGGCGCGACGCGCTTCGCGTCGATCGACCCGGAGGAGTTCTACGACTTCCAGTCGACCCGTCCGCAGGTGCGCGTGGACGCGCAGGGCGTGCGCGAGATCACGTGGCCGGTCGTCGAGGTGTACGAGGCGCGCGTGCCGCGCGCGCCTCGCGACCTGGTGCTGATCGTCGGCCACGAGCCGTCCTACCGCTGGCGCACGTTCTGCCAGCTCGTGGTCGACCTCGCCGAGGCGCTCGGGGCGCAGCTCGTCGTGTCGCTCGGCTCGCTGCTCGCCGACGTCGCGCACACGCGCCCGATCGCCGTCACGGGGATCGCGTCGGATCGCTCGCTCGTCGAGCGGCTCGACGTGATGTCGTCCTCCTACGAGGGACCGACCGGGATCGTCGGCGCGCTGCAGGCGGCCTGCACGAGAGCCGACCTGCCGGCGGCGAGCCTGTGGGCGGCGGTGCCGCACTACATCGCGAGCGCGCCGAACCCGAAGGCCGCGCTCGCGCTCGTGCGCAAGCTCGAAGGGCTCGTCGGCGTGACGGTCGACGCGTCCGAGCTGGAGCAGGCGACGCTCGACTACGAGCGCCAGGTCAACCTCGCGGTCCAGAGCGACCCGGACGTGCAGGCGTTCGTCGAGCGCCTCGAGCGCGCGGCCGACGAGGAGGAGCAGCCGTTCGACCCGACCGACCTCCCCTCCGGCGACCGCATCGCGAGCGAGTTCCAGCGCTTCCTGCGCCAGCGCGGCGACGTCTGAGCCGCGCATCCGCGCTCACTCTTCGGCGAAAAGCTCCTCGACGAAGAACCGCGCGGCCGCGTCCAGTCGATCGCCGTAGACCTTCTCGGCGACGGCGAGAACGCTGTCGGCGTCGGCCAGGCCAAGCTCCCGCGCGAGCAGCCGCACGTCGTCGTCGTCCTCGCCGACGCGGTGCGCAAGGACCTTCATCGCGAGCAGGATCGCCGGCGAGGCGACGAGCGCCCGCAGTCCGGGGACCTCCAGCACTGTTGCGGCCTCGGCGTCTGGGCCGGCGACGAACCCCTTCACGCCGTCGTTCAACCAGCCCGGCGGCAGACCGAGCTCGATGCCGACCTCGTCTGCCGCGGCATAGATCTGCTGCTTCGGCTCGAAGACGGCATCGATGTCGCGCGTGGCGCGACGGGCGTCGAATGCCATCGCGATCGCCGCTCCGCCGACGACGTAGACCTCGCCTTCGATGCCGCGCTGCTCGAGCCGCGCGCCGAGCGCGGTGAGAGCCGCGACGATCTCTTCGCGCTGCATCGGCTCACACCCGGCTCAGCGCGCCGCGGGCGATGAAGATGCCCCGGCGCCGGAACGCAGCGGGGGACTCCCGCAGAGCGGTCGGGCGAAAGCCACGCGCGACGCCGGGGAACCACATGTGGTCGAGCGTTCGCGAGTCGGACAGCGCCCAGCTCGGGACCGGCAGCCCGCAGCCGCGTGCGAGATGCTCCGCGAGCGCAGCAAGGTACGCGTCCACGTGCGCGTCAACACGCGCCGGCTCCTCTGCAAGCGCGGCCGCCCGCAGATCGTCCCGCCCCCGCAGCGCGAACTCGTCGAGCAGCTCCCGCACAGCGAAGCGCAGGTCCTCGCCGCCGCGCACGCGCTCGGCGACGGTCGCAAGCGTCTGGGTGAAGCGCTCGTCCGGCGGGGGGTGCTCGGCGATCCAGTCGCGCAGCGTCTCCATGGAACGCATCATCGCTCCGCCGCAGGACACACCAGCCGGTAGTCGCACATCGCGCACGCCGCGTAGGAGGGGGTCGGCTCGAAGCCCTGCGACAGGATCCCCTCGGCGACCTCGGTCGCGACCTCCTCGATCCAGTCGCGGCCGGCCGCCGCCGGCACCGGCACCTTGGCGTCGTCGAGCACGTAGTAGTAGGCGCCGCGCGCGTCCTGCAGCTCCCACGCCTCGCACGCCGCCACCGCGTACAGCGACAGCTGCACGTCCTGCTCGAGCTGCGCGGCCGACTTCGGCGGGCCGGTCTTGTAGTCGATCAGCTCCCAGCCGCCCTCCGGCAGCCGGTCGACGCGGTCGACGCGCCCGCGCAGCACGTGCGGTCCGAGCTGGAACGAGAACGAGCGCTCGAAGAACATCGGCTGCACGTCCTCGGCGGCGAAGCGCTCGCAGTACCGCGTCAGCGCGTCGGTCGCCTTGCCGCGCAGCTGGATCTCCTGCTCGCTGCCGCCAAAGCCGCCGCGCCGCCAGGCGGCGTCGAGCAGCCCCAGCATCCCCTCGACCGTCTGCGGCTCGTCGCCGACGTGGAAGCGCTCCAGCACCTGGTGCACGGCGATGCCGAAGCGCTGGTTCAGGGTCGGCTCCTGCGGGATGCGGAAGACCCGCGCGAACTTGTACTTCAGCGGGCACGTCCGATAGGTGTCGATGTCCGACGCGCTCAGCACGAGCCCCTCGCCGCGGCGCGGCAGGAACGGCTCCAGCGACGGCTCCTCGCGCGCGGCGATCGCGGCCGCGCGCCGGCGCGTGTCGCGCTCGGCGCCGAGCAGGTAGTCGTCGAGCGAGGAGGTCTGGAAGATCTCCCGCTGCTCGGGCGTGATCGCCTGCGCGATGCGCGCGTTGACCTCGTCGAGCGCGTCTGCCACCGGCACGTCGCGCGCGCGCTCGATCAGCGCCGCCAGCTTCACGACCTCCAGGTAGCGCACGACCGCGTGCGAGACGTCGAGGTCGGTGTCGAAGCGCAGCTCCCCCAGCGAGGAGCCCGTCCGCTTGACCGTCTCCAGCAGCTCGTCGCGCAGGATCCGGTACGTCGAGTGCAGCGACTCGTCCGGGCCGAACAGCTCCTCCGCGCGCTCCTCCCACTCCGCCCCGACCGCGACGCGCGCCTCCTCGGCGAACGGCGAGGGCGGCTGTGCGGCGCCGCGGTCGCTCGCCTGCGGGTGCACCAGCACGAGCCTGCGCCGCGCGCGCGTCATCGCGACGTGCAGCAGCCGCCGCATCTCGGCGACGTGCGCGGCGTGGTCGTCCTGCGGCAGCGCCTCCTTCATCAGCACCGGCGCGATCGGCTCGAGCGTGCGCGTGTGCACCCCCGGCATGCGCGCGGCGTGCAGTCCCAGCACGTACACGTGGTCGAACTCGAGCCCCTGCGCCGCGTGCATCGCCAGCACCTGGACGCCGCGCACGGCGCCGGGCGGCGGATCGTCCTCCTCGCGCAGGCCGGCCTCGGCGGCGGCGGCGATCGAGCGCGCGAACTCGCGCGGCGTCGCCTGCGGCTGACGCGCGACGTACGCACTCGCCAGCTCGCCGAAGCGCGCGAGCCCCTGCAGCCGCTCGACGACCTCCGCCTGTGCGGTGAAGAGCTGCTGTCGGCGCAGCCCGAGCCGCTCGACCAGCCGGTGCACGAACAGGTCGGGCCGCAGCGTGTCGAGCGCGCGCGTGGCGGACTTGTGCAGCGTGAGGAACTCGCGGATGCGGTCGCGCGTCTCCGGCGGGATCTGCGGCGACTCGAGCGCGGCGGCAAGCGCCGCGACCATGTCGAGCTTGCGGCGGCGCGCGATCTGCGTGCAGCGTGCGAGGTCGATCGCCTGCAGCTCGATCGGCGGGCGCGCGAGCGCGCGCACGACCGCCGGCGCGTCGCCAGGGTCGATCAGCAGCCGCAGCCACGCGAGCAGGTCGCGCACCTCGCTGCGCTGGAAGAAGGCCGCGTCGCCGACGAGCCGGTGGCGCACGGCGCGCTCCTCGAGCGCGACCGCGACCGCCTGCCCCTCGCGCCCGATCGAGCGCACGAGCACCGCGATCCGCTCGGGCGCGACGCGCTCTCGCCCGATCAGCCGCTCGACGTCGGCGGCGACGCTCTGCGCCTGCGCGCGCTCGTTCGCCGCCCGCCAGAACGCGACCTCGCCCGCGGCGGCGCCGTCCGCGGGCTCCAGCCGCTTCTCGATGCGGTCCTCCAGCGGCGCGACCACCGCGGCGGCCGCCTGCAGCACGCGCGCCGTGCAGCGGAAGCTGCATTCGAGCGCGACGACGGTCGCGTCGGGCAGCTCCGCCTGGAAGTCGCGCAGGTTCTTCGTCGCGGCCGCACGGAAGCGGTGGATCGCCTGGTCGTCGTCGCCCGCCGCCGCGAGGTTGCCGTGCTCGGCCGCGAGCAGGCGCAGCAGCAGGCCGTGCGCGAAGTTCGGCTCCTGCACGTCGTCGACCAGCACGTGGCGCCACCGCTCGGCGACCTGCGCGCGCACGTGCGGCTGCTCGCGCAGCAGCGCGAGCGCGCGGATCACGAGGTCGCCTCCGTCGAGCGCGCCCGCCTCCGCGAGCATGCGGTCGTGCGCGCGGTAGATCTCGGCGAACTCGCGCTCGCGCGCGGCGCGCGCCCGCGCGGCGTCGTCGTCGGCCGCGCCGGCGAGCTGCTCGGCCCAGGCGGCGTAGTCCTCGGCCGCGATCAGCTCGTCCTTCAGGCGGTCGATCCGCCGCACGAAGCTGCCGATCAGGGCGGCGGGGTTGCCGCGGAAGTCGTGCGAGCGGACCGTCAGCTCGTCGATCCGCTCCAGCAGCATCGCGACGCGGTCCGCACCCCCGACGGCGACCGCGAACGGGTCCACGCCGGCCGCGAGCGCGTGCTCGCGCAGCAGTCGCGCGCACAGGTCGTGCACGGTCGTGACCGCGAGCGCCTCGTAGGGCCGCGCGATCAGCTCCTCGACCTGGCGGCGCAGCGCGTCGGCGGCGCGCTCGGAGCGCGCCAGCGCGAGGATCGCCTCCGGCGGCTCGCCCTGCTCGACGAGCCACGCGAAGCGCGCGACGAGCGTGCGCGTCTTGCCGCTCCCGGCGCCGCCGACGACCAGCAGCGGCCCGCCGGCGTGCGTCGCCGCGGCGCGCTGCGCGGGGGAGAGGCCGTCGAGGGCGGCGGGCACCCTGCAAGTATGCCGGGCATGGGTCCCACCGACACGGCGTTGGACGCCGACTGGCTGGGCGCCTGCCGCGGCGCCGTCGCCGGCCTGCGCGACGTGCTGGCGGCCCATCCGCGCACCCGCCAGCGCGCAGTCGAGACGGGCGACCGCGGCGAGGGCGGCGACCGCACGCTCGTGATCGACGAGGGCGCCGAGCACGCCGTCTTCGCGCAGCTCGACGCGCTGCACGCGGCGGGCCACCGCTTCACCGCCGTCAGCGAGGAGCGCGGCGAGGTCGTGTACGGCGACGGGACCGACGACGTGCGCGTCGTGATCGACCCGATCGACGGCTCGCTCAACGCGAAGCGGCTGCTGCCCCACTACGCGCTCTCGATCGCCGTCGCCGACGGCCCGACGATGGCCGACGTCGCGTTCGCGTTCGTCTACGACTTCGGCGCCGGCGAGGAGTGGACCGCCGTGCGCGGCAAGGGCGCGTGGCTCGACGGCGAGCAGCTCGACCGCTCGCTGCCCGAGCGGCGCGCACGCGACGGCCGCCTCGAGCTGCTGGGGATCGAGCAGGCCGACCCGCGCCACATCGCGGCCGCGGGCGAGCTGCACGAGGTCTCGCGGCGCCTGCGCGTGATCGGCGCGATCGCGGTGACGCTGTGCCAGGTGGCGGCCGCCCGCCTCGACGGGATGGTCTCGCTGCTGAACTGCCGCGCCGTCGACGCGGCCGCGGCGCAGCTGATCGTGCGCGAGGCCGGCGGGCACGTCGCCTTCCCCAAGTGCGACGAGCCGCTCGCCGCACCGCTGGACGTGGCCGCCCGCTCGCCGGTCGTCGCGGCCCGCTCCGCGGAGACGCTGGCCGCGCTTGCGCGCGTCCCGATCGTCTGAGACGGACCCGACCCGCTCGCCCGCCGCGGCGGCGCTGCCATAGTGAGAGGACGATGGTCGACTGGTTCCTCGCCCAACGCCTCGCGCGCTACGTCGCCGGCGAGCCCGACGCGCGCCCGCCGCGGACCGACCTGCGCGCGCTCGCGACGGACAGCGCCGAGCGCGTCGTCGCCTACACCGGCCTCGCCCCGGTCCGGCCGCTGCCGCCGGCCGAGGGCGTCGGACGCGCGGAGTGGATCGCCGCCAACGTCGGCTCGATGCGCGCGCTGCTCGACCCGCCGCTGTCGCAGGTCGGCGAAGGGCTCGGGCCGGCGCGGCATGCGATGCGGCTCGGCGCCGGCGCGCTGCTGACGGCCGAGGTCGGCGTCCTGCTCGGCTTCCTCGCGCAGCGCGTGCTCGGCCAGTACGAGCTGGTGCTGCTCGACACCGCGCCGGACGAGCGCCCGCCGCGGCTGCTGTTCGTGCTGCCGAACCTGGGCGCCGCCGGCCGCGCGTTCGGCGCCGACGAGCGCGAGTTCCACACGTGGGTGGCGCTGCACGAGGTGACGCACGCCGTGCAGTTCGCGGGCGTGCCGTGGCTCCAGCCGCACATGGCGGGGATGGTGCGGGAGCTGCTGTCGCACGCCGAAGTGCGGATCGACGCGAGACGGGCGCTGCGGATGCCGGGCGGCGACGACCTCAAGCGACTCGCGGCCGCCGTCCGCTCGGGCGACCTCGTCGCGCTCGTCGCGAGTGACGCGGAGCGCACGACGATCGAGCGCATGCAGACGACGATGGCCGTCCTGGAGGGGCACGCGGAGCATGTGATGGACACGGTCGGCGCGCCGCTGCTGCCGTCGCTGCCGCAGCTGCGCGCCGCGCTCGACGCGCGTCGCAGGTCCCAGTCGGCGCCGGCGCGCCTGCTGCAGCGCCTGCTCGGCCTCGAGATGAAGATGCGCCAGTACGAGCAGGGCAAGCGCTTCTGCGACGCGATCGTGCGCGAAGCCGGCGTGGAGGCGCTCAATCGCGTGTGGCTCTCGCCGGAGATGCTGCCGTCCAGCGCGGAGCTGGACGCGCCGCTGCGGTGGCTGGACCGAACAGGCGTTCCGCGCCGCCTGAGCGCCTGAACGCCGCCTTCACGGCCTTTTCACGATCGACCGTACGGCGGTGTGTAACCATCGCCTCCCGACGGCGTACAAACAGGTGTTCGTCCGTGTCGGAATTCCGACACGCTCATTAGTAAAATTCGCCGTCAGAAGGAGCAGAACACCAGCGATGGCTGACACCACCTCCATCAAGGCGACCGCGTCCAAGCCCAGAGCGGCCGCGAGACGCAGACCGCGCAGCACCGCGAAGGCGCGGACGACCGCCGCGAGAGCGACGACCGCCCGCTCGACGTCAACCTCGACCCGCCCCGCCACGCGCGGCGCGCGGGCGCAGCGACTTGCCGAGCGCGTCGTCCTGATCCCCGTCGGCGCCGCGCTCGAGGCGCGCGACCGCGTCGCCGGAAGCGTCGGCGAGCTCGTCACCACGACCCGCTCGCGCACGGCGCTGGAGCGGCAGCTCGAGCGCTTCGAGCGGCGCGGCGGCAGCGCCCGCACCCAGCTCGAGCGCGAGGTGCGCCGCACGCGCACGCGGCTCGAGCATCAGACCCGCACGGCGCGCCGCGGCTTCGGCCGCCAGCGCACGCACGCGCGCAGAAACCTCGACGCGAACGTCGAGGCGCTTACCACCCGCGTCGAAAAGGTGGTTCAAAACGGGGTCGACACGGGCATGAGGCTCGTCAACGGGGCGCAGGATCGCCTGGGCAGGGTGGTCTGACACGAAGCTTCCCCTGTTCGGTCGCGCGGAGAGGCGCCGAACGGGTTGGGTTCGCCGGCCCATATCTCTCGCCGGCGAATGCAGCACCCTCTCCTCCCTCAACCGCCGGGGCGTCCAGATGGGCGTCCCGTCGGTCTTTAACGCCCGCCGTTCCCCGGAAGCGGGCCTGCGTGAAGCGCCTGCCACAATGGGTCATATGCCGACCCAAGACCAGATCCGCGAGGCGCTGCGCGCCGTCATCGACCCCGAGCTGCGCCGCGACATCGTCGAGCTCGGCATGGTCCGCTCGATCGACGCCCACGCCAACGGCGTCGTCGACGTCACCGTCTCCCTCACGACGCCCGGCTGCCCGATCCGCAGCCACTTCCAGACCGGCGTCGCCAACGCCGTCCGCGCGCTCGACGGCGTCTCGGGCGTGAACGTCAGCTTCGACGTGCTGAGCGACCAGGAGAAGGGCGCGCTGCAGCAGAAGCTCGGCCGCGGCGGCGGCCTGCCGACGGGCGCGCTCGCGCAGGTCGCGAACGTGATCTGCGTCGGCTCCGGCAAGGGCGGCGTCGGCAAGTCGTCGGTGACCGCGAACCTGGCGGCCGCGCTGACCGCCGAGGGCAAGCGCGTCGGCGTGCTCGACGCGGACGTGTGGGGCTACTCGCAGCCGCGCATGTTCGGCCTCGGCGCGCAGCGGCCGAAGGTCTCCGAGCAGCGCAAGATCGTCCCGCCGGAGGCGCACGACGGCATCAAGGTGATGTCGATCGGCTTCTTCATGGAGGAGGACGCCGCGGTCGTGTGGCGCGGGCCGATGCTGCACAAGGCGCTCACGCAGTTCCTCGAGGACGTCGACTGGGGCGAGCTCGACTACCTGCTCGTCGACCTGCCCCCCGGCACCGGCGACGTCTCGATGACGCTCGCGCAGCTGCTGCCGCAGGCGAGATTCCTGATCGTCACGACGCCGCAGCCGGTCGCGCAGAGAGTCGCGCGCCGCTCAGCCGAGATGGCGCACAAGGTGAGACTGGAGATCGCCGGGATCGTCGAGAACATGTCCGGCTTCGTGACGCCCGCCGGCGAGCGCTACGCGATCTTCGGCGAGGGCGGCGGCCAGCTGCTGGCCGACGAGCTGGACGTGCCGCTGCTCGGCACGGTGCCGTTGACGATGGCGCTGCGCGAGCAGGCCGACGTCGGCACCCCGCTCGTGTTCGCCGACCCGGACGACCCGGCCGCGCAGGCGATCCGCCAGACGGCCCGCGGCGTGATCGCGCTGACGCCGGTCGAGCTGCCGGTGATGGCGTCCAGCACGCCCGCGGCGCCGCCGGAGGTCAAGCCGGTCGGCATGTCGCTCCCGATGGCGTAACCGCCCCCGGGAGCGACCTCAGCTCCGGCTCAGCTCTTGCCCGCGTAGTACTGCGCGTTGATGTCGGTGTACTTCTGCCACTCCTCCGGGAGCTGGTCCTCGGCGAAGCAGGCGTCGACCGGGCAGGCCTCGACGCAGGCGTCGCAGTCGATGCACTCCTCCGGGTCGATGTAGAGCATCTCGACTCTGTCGTAGTCGGGCTCGTCGGGCGTCGGGTGGATGCAGTCGACCGGGCAGACCTCGACGCACGAGTTGTCCTTGGTCCCGATGCAGGGCTCTGCGATCACGTAGGCCATGTGGAGTGGTTCCTTCTCTGGTGCGGAAGCGTTGCGATCAGCGGCGCATTGTACGGGCAGGGGCCGCCACTTCGCGGCGGCGTCAGGCCGCCGCCGTCAGCTCCGGCCGCCGGTCCGCCCACGGCCGCGCCGCCTCGAGCTGGGCGCCGAGCGCGAGCAGCGTCGCCTCGTCGGTCGGGCGGCCGAAGAAGTGGACGCCGACCGGGAGGCCGTCCTCCCCGTGCGCGAACGGCAGCGAGATCGCCGGCTGGCCAGTCACGTTGGCGATCGCCGTGAAGGGAGTGAACTCGCCGGAGCGGCGGAACGTCTCGGCCGGGTCGTCGTTGTCGCCGAACAGCTCGCCGATCGGGCGCGGCCGCAGCGCGAGCGACGGCGTCAGCACGACGTCGTACTCGCTCATCGCGGTCACGAAGCCGCGTGCGAGCGCCTGCAGCTGCGTCTGCGCGGCGAGGTAGTGCGCCGCGCCGAGCTGGCTGGCGCGCTCCCACAGGTGCCAGCTCAGCTTCTCCATGTCCGCCGCGGCCGGCTCGCGACCCGCGATCGTCGCGGCGAACACGATCGTCGAGGCGACCGCCGGGCCGAAGGAGGCGGAGAACAGCTCGAACACGCCGGGGATCGACCACGGCGCGGTCGGCAGCTCCTCGACCTCGTGGCCCAGCTCGGCCAGCAGCGCGGCCGCGTCGCGCACCGCGCGCTCGGCGATCGGGTCGACGCCGGTCTCCGTCAGCGGCGGCGTCAGCGTCATGCCGATTCGGAGCCTGCCCGGCTCGCGCGCCGCGGCGGCCGCGAACGGCTCGGCCGGCGGCGGCGCCCACGTCGCGTCGCCCAGCTCCGGCCCGGCGAGCAGGTCGAGCAGCGCGGCCGACTCGCCGACCGTGCGCGTCAGCACGCCGTCGGCGACGAGGAACGAGTCACCGAGCGCCGGTGCGAGCGAGATGCGCCCGCGCGCGGGCTTCAGCCCGACCAGGCCGCAGCAGGCGGCGGGGATGCGGATCGAGCCGCCGCCGTCGTTGCCGTGCGCGAGCGGCACCATGCCGGCGGCGACCGCCGCGCCGGCGCCGCCGGACGAGCCGCCGGGCGTGCGCGAGAGGTCCCACGGGTTGCGCGTCGGGCCGTTGCGGCGCGACTCGGTCGACGGCAGGATCCCGTACTCCGGCAGCGCCGTCTTGCCGACGATCACGAAGCCGGCGGCGCGCAGGCGGCCGACGAAGGCGGCGTCGAAGGGCGGGACGAAGTCGCCGAACAGGTCGGCGCAGAAGGTCAGCGGCATGCCCGCGACGGGCTGGTTGTCCTTGATCGCGATCGGCACGCCGGCGAATGGCCGCGCGTCGCCCGCGCCGATCGCGTCGGCCGCGGCGAGCGCGCCGTCGGCGTCGACGTGTGTGAACGCGTTGAGCTGGCCGTCGAGCGCCTCGATCCGCTCGAGCGAGGCGGAGACCAGCTCACGGGCGGTGACCTCGCCGGCGCGGACGAGCGCGGCGAGCTCGCTCGCGGGGCGGAAGAGCAGATCGTGCACGGCGGTCTCCTTGTCGCGGCTGGCTGTGCAGCCAATCGTACGCCGCCGCGCCTCGCGGGGGCGCGGCAGGGCCCCGGAAAGGGCGAAGGCCCGGCGGGGGAACCGGGCCTTCGCGGGGGGTACATCAGGGGGAGACCGAAGAATCTCCGATGCGTCGGACGGAACGCCCCGGGAAGCGGAGCGTCCCGTCTCGGCGCGGTTCTACATCATGCCGCCCATGCCGCCCATGTCGGGCATGCCGCCGCCGGCGCCGTTGTCCTTCTCCGGCACCTCGGCGACGATCGCCTCGGTCGTGAGGATGTTCTTCGCGATCGAGGCGGCGTTCTGGAGCGCGGAGCGCGTCACCATCGCCGGGTCGATCACGCCCGCGGCGACGAGGTCGACGATCTCGCCCGTGGCGGCGTTGAGGCCCTGGCCCTTCTTCGCCTTGCGCACGTCGTTGACGACGACCGAGCCCTCGAGGCCCGCGTTGTGCGCGATCTGGCGCAGCGGCTCCTCGAGCGAGCGCAGGATGATCTTCGCGCCCGTCGCCTCGTCGTCCTCGAGCCCGTCGAGCGAGATCGCGTCCGCGGCCTGCAGCAGCGCGACGCCGCCGCCCGGCACGATGCCCTCCTCGAGGGCGGCGCGCGTGGCCTGGAGCGCGTCCTCGACGCGGTGCTTCTTCTCCTTCATCTCCGTCTCGGTCGCCGCGCCGACCTTCACGACGGCGACGCCGCCGGACAGCTTGGCGAGGCGCTCCTGGAGCTTCTCGCGGTCGAAGTCCGAGTCGGTGTTCTCGACCTCCGACTTGATCTGCTTGATGCGGCCCTTGATCGCCTCGCCGTCGCCGGCGCCGTCGATGATCGTCGTGTTGTCCTTCGCGACGACGACGCGGCGCGCGCGACCGAGCTGCGAGAGCTGCGTGTTCTCGAGCTTGAGGCCCATCTCCTCGGTGATCACCTCGCCGCCGCTGAGGATCGCGATGTCCTCGAGCATGCGCTTGCGGCGGTCGCCGAAGCCCGGCGCCTTGACGGCGACGCCGGTGAACGTGCCGCGCAGCTTGTTGACGATCAGCGTCGCGAGCGCCTCGCCCTCGACGTCCTCGGCGATGATCAGCAGCGGCTTGCCCGACTGGATGACGGCCTCGAGGACCGGCAGCACGTCGCGCACCGAGCCGATCTTCTGGTTGGCGATCAGGATGTAGGGGTCGTCGAGGACGGCCTCCATGCGGTCCTGGTCGGTGACCATGTACGGCGAGATGTAGCCCTTGTCGAACTGCATGCCCTCGGTGAACTCGAGGTCCATGCCGAACGTCTGGCCCTCCTCGACGTTCACGACGCCGTCCTTGCCGACCTTCTCGATCGCGTCGGCGATCACGTCGCCGATCTCCTCGTCGCCGGCCGAGATCGTCGCGACGCGCGAGATCTGGTCCTTGCCGGAGATCTCCTTCGACTGTCTGCCGATCGAGGCGACGACCTGCTCGACCGCCTTCTCGATGCCGCGCTTGAGCGCGAGCGGGTTCGCGCCGGCCGCGACGTTCTTGAGGCCCGTGCGGACGATCGCCTGGGCGAGCACCGTGGCGGTCGTCGTGCCGTCGCCGGCGACGTCGTTGGTCGCCGTGGCGACCTCGCGCACGAGCTGCGCGCCCTGGTTCTGGAAGACGTCCTCGACCTCGATCTCACGGGCGATCGTGACGCCGTCGTTCGTGATCGTGGGGGCGCCGAACTTCTTGTCGAGGACGACGTAGCGGCCCTTCGGGCCGAGCGTCACCTTGACGGCGTTGGCGACCGCGTCGACGCCGGCCTCGAGGGCCTTGCGCGCCTCCGCGTCGTACTTGAGCTCCTTGTGTGCCATGTCTTCTTCTGTCTCCTCGTGACGCCTAGGACTGGACCTTGGCGAGCACGTCCGACTCGCGCAGGACCAGCAGGTCCTCGCCGTCGACCTTGATCTCGGTGCCGCCGTACTTGCTGTAGAGGACCTCGTCGCCCTCCGCGACGTCGAGCGGGACGCGCTTCTCGCCGTCCTCGTCCCACTTGCCGTCGCCGACGGCGATGACCTTGCCCTTCTGGGGCTTCTCCTTGGCCGTGTCGGGGAGCACGAGACCGCTGGCGGTGGTCTCCTCCTCCTCGATCGCCCGCACGATCAGCCGATCGCCGAGGGGCTTGAGCTTCATCTGATGCAACCTCCGGTGGAGTGGTGCGTGCCTTCTGCTTGGCACTCACCCCATGGGAGTGCCAACTGGCGCCGACTATAGCTCACGCTTGGCACTCGCGCCAGGCGAGTGCCAAAAAGGTCACATCTGAGCCGCCGGGGCTCAGTTCTGCGCGCCGCCGACGCCGTGGATGCGGTCGCGGATCGGCGAGCTGGGCTCGACGATCTGCGAGAAGCGCACGACGGTCACGACGTCGTCGAGGTCGACCGGGCGGTCGTAGATCTGCTGCAGGAAGCTCATCAGGTCTTCGACGCGCCGGAACTCCGGGTTGTCGTGCTCGATGTCGCGTGGCGAGAGGTCGCGCATCCGCTTCACTTCGACCGAGTCGATCACCGCATGGAAGATCTTCTCGCGCGGCGAGTACTGGTAGCCGATCGTCACCAGCACGCAGTCGTTCTTGCGGTACTTGTGCGACTTGTCGCCGAGCCGGATCGTGGCGGTCTTGCGGCCGCGCCGCAGCTGGTCGGCGAAGACGGCCGAGTAGAAGTTGAGGACCCGCATCGGCCGCTCAGCCTACCGGTCGTGCGCGATCGCCGACAACGCCCGCTCCGCCATCTCGCGCTCGCCGTCGTAGCTGAGCGCCGTGACCGCCTCCGCCAGCGGCATCCAACGCGCGTGCTCGACCTCGTCGTCGTGGTCGTCGAGCGAGCCGCCGCGGTACTCGAACAGGTAGAAGGTCACGCGCTTGAAGATGCGCTTGCCCTCGCGCTGGTAGAAGTAGCGCACCTCGCCGAGCTTCTCGACCAGCTCGGCCTCGACGCCCGTCTCCTCGCGCACCTCGCGCCGCGCCGTCTGGTCCGGCGTCTCGCCCGGGTCGACGTGGCCCTTCGGCAGCGCCAGCACCTTCTGGCCCTGCGCGCCGCGCCGCGTCGGCACGATCACGATCGCCTCGTCGCCTCTGACGACGACGCCGCCGGCCGAGCGCTCCTGCTCGTCGCCGCGGCGGCCGCCGCGCAGCGGCTTGCGCCGCGCGCGTCTGCCGCTGCGCTCAGAAGACATAGCGCTCGAGCGCGGACGGGTCGTGGACGGTCAGCTTGCCGCGGCCCTGCTCGATCACGCCGGCGCGCTCCAGCACCGCGAGGAAGCGGCTCGCCGACTCGCGCGAGGAGCCGGCCAGCTTCGCGACGTCGGCCTGCGTCGCGACGACGAGCACCTCGCGCTCGCCGGCGCCCTCCTCCTGCGCCTCCGCGACGAGCTGCGTGAGGACCGTCGCGACGCGGCTCTGGACCGTCTGGAACGACTGGCTCGCGACGCGCTCGTTCATCGCCCGCAGGCGGCGGCCGAGCGAGACGACGATGCCGACCGCGATGCCCGGGTGCTCGCGCATCAGGCGGCGCATGTCGGCGCCGAGCAGCGCGACCGCCTCGACCTTGTCGAGCGTCTCGACGGTCGCCGAGCGGCGCTCGTCCTCGAACATCGCCAGCTCGCCGAAGATGTCGCCGGAGCCGAAGTTCGCGAGCGTGATCGTGCGTCCGTCGGCGTGCTGGCGGATCGCGCGCGCGTGACCGTGCTTGACGACGTAGCAGGTGTCGCTCTCGTCCCCCTCGCGGAAGACGACCTGGCCCGGCTCCCAGCCGCGCGGGACCGCGACCTCCGCGACGTGCGAGAGCTCCTCCGGCCCGAGCGCCTCGAACGTCGGGACGCGCGCAAGCAGCGCGATCGTGTCCTCCGTGCTCGTCGCTGCCACACGGCAGATGTATCAGACCGCGTCGAGCGCGTGCTCGCGGCGGCGGCGACGCAGCGTGCGCGCGAGCGGCCACGCGAGCACCGCCAGCAGCGCGACCGGCAGCAGCGCGGCGGCGGCGATCACGACGACGCCGGCCGCGACCTCCAGCACCCGCAGCGCGTCGTGCGCGGCGTCGCCGATGCCGAACGAGCCGTCGCCGGTCGGCACGGCGCCGCCGCCGGCGCCGCCGTGGACGGCGACCGTCACGCGGCTGTAGTCGACGCGGCGGTCGAGCGCGCGCTGCGACCGCTCGGCCTGCGCGATCGTGCGCTCGAGCGCGTCGAGGCGCGCGCGCAGGCGCAGCGTCTGCTCCTCCGTGTCCGCGTTCGCGAGCGTGCGCACGACGCCGGCGCGCTCGGCGGTCGCGTTCGCGAGCCGGCGGCGGACGGAGACGTAGGCCTGGTTGACGTCGAGCGTGTCGTCGCTGCGGCTGACGAGGTGCGCGTCCGGCAGGCGCGAGAGCGCGGCGAGCGCCGGCTCGAGCCGCGCCGCCGGGATCCGCAGCTGGAAGCTCGCCTCGCCGCCGCCCTGGGCGGTCTGCACGGACGACTGGTCGACGATCCCGTCGAAGCGGTCGACGACGCCGAGGACGCCCTGTGCGACCTCGTCGACGCGGTCGGGGGCGGTGCCGAGCTCGACGCTCGCGTCGCGCTCGACCTTGCGCGCGGAGTCGAAGCGAGGGGCGGGCGCGGCGAGCGCGCCGGCTTGCGGCGCCAGCACGCGGGCGTCCGGGGCGAGCGCCTGTGCCTGGGGTCGATAGGCGCGCGCGGACTCGTCCATGAACGCGCCGGTGGCGGGGGCGGCGCGCAGGTCGGTCGTGGCGGCGCCGAGGCGTGCGGAGCGCTCGGCCGCCGCGCCGCCGGCGCTCGACGTCGCGTCGGCTGTCTTCGCGGTGGACGCGACGCGCGGCCCGCCGCCGTCGGCGAGCGCGATCGCGAGCGCGACGAGGCCGACCGCGAGCGCGGTCGCGGCGGCCGGGAAGACCGGCCGGCGCACGATCGCGGCCCAGCGGCGGGGACGCGCCGGGCGCGGGCGCGGCGGGAATCTCGCCGCCACGCGCGCGTCCAGCTCGGCCGCGAACGCCGCGCTGGGGCGCGGGCGCTCGCTCGCGAGCAGCGTGCTCAGCTCGTCGTCATGCATCGCAGGCCTTCCTCAGCTTCGCGAGTGTCCGGTGCAGCAGCGTGCCGGCGTTCGACTCGCTCACGCCCAGCACGCGGGCGATCTCGGCGTTGGCGAGTCCGGCGTGGAACTTCAGCGCCACCAGCTCGCGCTCGCGCGGCGCGAGCGCGTCGAGCGCGGCGCGCACGGCGGTGCGGCGCAACGCGTCGTCGGCGAGGTCGTCGCCGTCCACCAGCGCGTCCGCCGCCGGGTCCGCGGGGTCGACCGCGAGCGCCGCGTGACGCCTGCGGCGGCGCAGCTCGTCGAGCGCGGCGTTGCGCGCGATCCCGAACAGCCACGCGCGCTCGCTGCCGCGCGCGCGGTCGAACGAGCGCCGGCGGCGATAGGCGCGCTCGAACGCCAACGCGGTGACGTCCTCGGCGGCGGCGGGTTCGCGCAGCAGCGTCGCGACGTAGGCGTAGACGTCGTCGCGGCTCGAGCGGTAGAGCGCCTCGAAGCGCTCCCAGCTCGTCGGGGCGTCGACGGCGCTCGCCGACGTCGCGATCATCGTGGCGTTCACGCCGGTACTACGGCGCTCGCCGCGATCCGTCACACGGCGAACAGGCGCGGATCGTTCGTGATGATCCCGGTCACGCCGAGCGCTTCGAGCGCGCGGATGCGCGGCGCCTCGTCGACCGTCCAAACGTACAGCTCGCCGCGCGCGCCGCGCACCGCCTCGACGAGCCGCTGCGTGACGAGCCGCCAGTGCACCATCAGCGCGTCGCAGCGGCCGGCACGCAGCGCTTCGGCGGCGCGGCCCGGCAGTATCCGCTGCGCGACGAGGATCGCCGCCAGCGCGGGCGCGACGTAGAGCTTCGACTGCGTGTAGTCCCTGCGCGCGCGCGGGACCGACCAGCCGAGCCGCAGCGCCGGCTCCAGCCTGCGGATGCGCGCGAGGCTCTGCGGATAGGTCGAGGAGACGAGCGAGCGCTCGACGAGCCCGTGCTCGCGCAGCGCCGTCACGACGCGCTCCTCGTAGCCGGGGATCTTCAGGTCGACGTCGAACTCGAGCGACGCGAACGTCGGCGAGGCGAGGTGCGCCAGCCCCTCGGCGAGCGTCAGCGGCGTGCGCGCGTGCGCGTCGCCGTAGTCGTGCGCGAGCAGCAGCTCGCCATGCGCGGCGTCGGGGCGGCCGTCGGAGCCGAGCGCCGGCAGCACGTCGAACTCGATCATGTCGACGCCGTGCGCAAGCGCCGCGTCGAAGCTCTCGCGCGTGTTGCCCGGCTCGATCAGGTCGGCGCCCTTGTGGCCGACGCGGCGCAGCGTGACGGCGTCCGGTCTCAGCGCTGGCATCCGGGGCACCAGTAGGTCGTGCGGTTGTCGTCGCCCTGGCCGCGGACCTCGATCGCGGTGCCGCAGCGCGGGCAGGGTCGTCCGGCGCGGTCGTACACCTGCCGGGCCTCGGCATGCGGGAAGGCCGCGGCGGCGGCCGCGAGCATCCGCGGGCGCGCGTCGGCGATCGCCGCGAGCGCCTCCGCGTCGGACACGTCGCGGACGCGCCGCCACGGGTCGAGCCGTGCGCCCCAGCAGCCCTCGGCCTTCCAGATGTTGCCGAGACCGGCGACGATCCGCTGGTCGAGCAGCGCGTCGCCGATGCCGCGCGTGGGGTCGTCGGCGCGCAGGCGCTGCACGAACGCCGCCGCGTCGAACTCGGGCGCCAGCACGTCGGGGCCGAGCGCGGCGAGCCGCTGGTCGAAGCGCGTGCGGCCGCTCGTCATCAGCTCCAGCACCGGGCCGTCGAACTCGACCACCTCGTGCCCGCGCGCGCGGATCACGAGCCACGCGCGGCGCGGCGCCCGCCGCCAGCGCGCGCCGTGCCGGTAGACGCCCCAGGCGCCGGTCATGCGCAGGTGCGAGTGCAGCACGAGATCGCCTTCGAAGCGCAGGAACAGGTGCTTGCCGTGCGTGTCGACCTGCGTGACGGCGCGGCCGCGCAGGCGCTCGGGCCAGCGGTCGCGCGCGTGGCGTGCCTGCGGCGTGACGATCTCGTCCGGCACCGTCCCCTCCAGCACGGGGCGGATGCGATTCGCCGCTCGCAGGATCGTGTCGCCCTCCGGCATGACTCCAGAGTAGGGCGCACCGCCGGGCGGTGTGTGACCTTCTCGCTCAAGCGGCCGGCTCGACCGGCACGTCCGCCGGCAGCGCGATCTCCTGCGGCGGCGCGCCCTCGGCCGCCTCCCAGGAGGCGTAGGCGACGCCGTCGCGGCCCTCGTGCGGGGCGGAGCCGCCGAGCGCGAGCAGCACGAGGCGATTCGCTCTGCGGTTGACGAGCTGGCGGCGCACCTCGGGCGCGACACGTGCGAGGCCGCCCGTCGGGACGCTGCGCTCCTCGCCTTCGAGCATGAGCGACAGCTCGCCCTCGAGCACGAGGTAGACCTCCTCCTGGCGCTCGTGGCGATGGATGCGGCCGGCCTGGCCGGGCTGCAGCACGATCAGGTTGAGCCCGAACGTGGAGACGCCCAGCTCCGCGCGCAGGCGCTGGAAGCGCTCGTCGGTGTCCAGGTTGAGCTGCGCGAAGTCGGCGCCGGGCTCCATCGACGGGGATCCTACTCAGGCGCTCAGCGTCAGCCGCCGCGGGCCGGCGCGGAAGCCGACCGCCGCGAGCGCGGCCTCCCACGGCGTGCCCATCACCGGCTCGCCGTCGACCTTCTCCAGCGCGATGCGTCTGACGCGGCCGGCCGTCGCGTGGTCGGCGAGCGCCTGGAGCGCCGGCGCGACGCGCGGATCGTCGGCGTCGACCAGCGTCTGGAGCGCTCTGCCGCCGCGCTCGACGTAGAGGACCGGCTCGGAGCCGGCGAGGACGACGAGCGCGCCCGGGGTGCGCGAGGGGCGGCGGCCGGCGCGCTCCGGGCCCTCCCGCTTCGGCCACGGCAGCGCCGCGCCGTACGGCTGCGCCGGGTCGGTCGCGGACAGCACGCGCGGCTCGGCCTCCTCGGGCGCCTTCTGCGCGCGCAGCCGCTCGACCGCGCCGGGCAGCGCGAACTGCGCGCCGCCGAGGCCCTCGACGAAGTAGCCGCGGCGGGCGACGCCGAGCGTCTCGAGCTGGCTCAGCTCGGGATAGAGCGCCGAGAAGCCGCCGGGCACGCCCTCGGCGAGCACCAGCTCGCGCGTGAGGATGCCGTAGCGCTCGAGCAGCAGCTCGGCGAGCGCGCGCCGCTTGACGGACGGATCGAGCGGCTGCGCGGGCACCTCGAACAGCGGCGCCGTCAGCGACCAGCGGCCCTGCACCTGCGCCTGCGCGCCGCCGCGGCGGGAGGAGAAGCGCCGGCCCGCTCGACCGGCCCGCGCGGCGGCGCTACGCTGCGCCCGTGCGAGCGTCAGGCGCGGCGCGCGCAACGGCGCGAACGCGTCGTTCGTCACCTCGCCCGCCCAGGCGAGGTCCCACAGCGCCTCCTGCAGCTCCTCTGGCGCGAGCTCGACGTCGATCAGCAGGTCGGTGAAGAAGCAGGAGCCTCTCGCCAGCCGCTCGCGCACCGCCGCGTGCGCCGGCGTGTCGGGCGCATCGCCTCTGACCGGCGGCGGCCCGACCAACGGCGCGTCCTCGCGGAAGTAGAGCGCGACGCGCCCGGAGTTGCGACCGAGCGCGCCGGCGCCGACCCACACCAGCTCGCCGCTCGCGCACAGCGCGTCCATCCACGTCGCCGAGTAGGCGCCGACGCGGCGCGGCAGCACCTCCTGCTCCCACGTCTCCGGCGTCAGCGCGAGGCCCTGCAGCGGGACGAGCTGCTCGCGCAGGCGGTCCACGCCCGCGCCGCCGGCCGGATGCTTGTCGACGCCCTGCCAGCTGGGCAGGAAGGCCGCGAAGGCGCGCTGGTCGGCTGGCTCGATCTCCTTGCGCAGAACCGCGAGCGAGGCGCGGCGCAGCCGGCGCAGCACGTCTGCGTCGCACCACTCGCGCTCCGTGCCGCCGGGGCGCAGCTCGCCGCGCACCAGCTCGCCGGCGCGCTCCAGCTCCGCGAGCGCGGGCGTGACGTCGAGCCCGTAGCGGGCGCGCGGGTCGGCGGTCGGGAACGGCCCGTGCGTCTGCGCGTAGCGGCGCATGAGCTTGCGCAGCGCGTCCGGCACGTCGGCGAGGAACGCCTCCGGCAGGCCACCGGGCGGCACGACGCCGAGCGCGTCGCGGTAGAGGCCCGCGTCGGCCGCGTCGATCCAGCGGCGCTCGCCGCCGATCCGCACGAGCACCGCACGCCGCTCGCGGGTCAGCTCGGCCAGCAGCGCATCGGCGTCGATGCCGTCGTGCACGCGCTGCACGGCCTCGGCGGCGGTCAGGTCGCCGACGCGGCGCAGCACGTCGTGCAGCTCGTCGCGCGTGGCCGCACGGGTGCGCTCGGAGCGGTGCTGGAGGTCGTCCTCGACCTGGGTCAGGGCGTCGGCGTCGATCAGCTCGCGCAGCTCGTCCTGGCCGAGCAGCTCGCGCAGCAGGTCGCGGTCGAGCGAGAGGGCGGCCGCTCGCCGCTCGGCGTTCGGCGTGTCGCCCTCGTACATGTACGTCGCGACGTAGTCGAACAGCAGCGAGGAGGCGAAGGGCGAGGCGGTCGCCGTCTCGACCTCGACGACGGACAGCTCGCGGCGGTGGAGCTTCGTCAGCAGGTCGCGCAGGCCCGGCAGGTCGAGCACGTCGCGCAGGCACTCGCGGTAGGTCTCGAGGATGATTGGGAACTCGCCGTAGCGCTTGGCGACCTCCAGCAGCGTCTGCGACTTCAGCCGCTGCTGCCACAAGGGCGTGCGCTTGCCCGGGTAGGCGCGCGGGATCAGCAGCGAGCGGCCGGCGTTCTCGCGGAAGCGTGCGCCGAACAGCGCTGAGCCGGACAGCTCGGCGACGACCGCGTCCTCCAGCTCGTCCGGCTCGATCAAGGCGATGTCCGCGCCGGGCGGCTCGTCGGCGTCGGGCAGGTGGACGATGATCCCGTCGTCGGACCAGATCGCGTCCGCCTCCAGCCCGAGCTGGTCGCGGATGCGGGCGGACAGGGCGAGCCCCCAGGCCGCGTGGATGCGACCGCCGTACGGGGACAGCACGCACAGCCGCCAGTCGCCGATCTCGTCGCGGAAGCGCTCGATCACGATCGTGCGATCCGACGGGATCACGCGCGTGGCCTGCTGCTGTTCTGCCAGGTAGTCGAGCAGGTTGCGCGCGGCCAGCTCGTCGAGGTCGTAGTCGCGCGCGAGGTCCTCGGCGCATCTGTCGACCGCGGTGCGCGCGAAGGCGCCGATCGCCTCGCCCAGCTCCTTCGGACGCCCCACGCCGTCGCCCTTCCAGAACGGGATCGCGCCCGGCGCGCCCGGCGCGGGCGTGACGACCACGCGGTCGCGGCCGATCTCCTCGATCCGCCAGGAGCTGGCGCCGAGCAGGAACGTCTGCCCGGGGCGCGCCTCGTAGACCATCTCCTCGTCCAGCTCGCCGACGCGGCGGCCGTCGGGGAGGGTGACCATGTACAGGCCGCGGTCGGGGATCGTGCCGGCGTTCGTGACGGCGAGCTGGCGCGCGCCTCTGCGCGGGCGGATCGTGCCGGCGACGCGATCCCACACGATCCGCGGGCGCAGCTCGGCGAACTCGGACGACGGGTAGCGGCCGTCGAGCATGTCGAGCACGTTCTCCAACTGGGCGCGGGAGAGGTCGGCGTACGTGTAGGTGCGCGTGACGAGCGCGTGCAGGTCGTCGACGGAGACCGGCTCCTCGCCCGGCCCGTCGCTCGCCGCGGCGATCGCGACGACCTGCTGCGCGAGCACGTCGAGCGGGTTGCGCGGCACGACGGTCGGCTCGATCGCCCCGTCGCGCATCCGTCTCGCGACGACCGCGCACTCCAGCAGGTCGGCGCGGAACTTGGGGAAGATGCGGCCCTTGGAGACGTCGCCGACGTTGTGGCCGGCGCGGCCGATCCGCTGAAGGCCGGCCGCGACCGACTTCGGCGACTCGACCTGCAGGACGAGGTCGACGGCGCCCATGTCGATCCCAAGCTCCAGCGACGAAGTCGCGACGATGCAGGGGATCTCGCCCGCCTTCAGCAGCTCCTCGACGACGAGCCGCTCCTCGCGCGCGAGCGAGCCGTGGTGGGCGCGGGCGATCTCGACGGGCGGGCCGGCGTCCTCGCCGCCGGCCAGCTCGTTCAAGCGCAGCGCGATCCGCTCGGCGCTGCGGCGGTTGTTGACGAACAGGATGGTCGAGCGGTGCTGCTGGATCAGCTTCAGCAGCTCGGGATAGATCGCCGGCCAGATCGAGCGGCGCGTCGCCTCGGTGCCGCCGTTGAGCGGGTCGAGGTCGGGCGCGGGCGTGGCGTCCGGCTCGACCATCGACTCGACTGGGACGTGGATCTTCAGGTCGAGCGGCTTGCGCACGCCGGTGTCGACGATCCGGCATCTGCGGCGCGGGCCGACCATGAAGCGGCCGACCTCCTCCAGCGGGTTCTGCGTCGCCGACAGGCCGATCCGCTGGACCTCGCGCTCGGCCAGCGCGTCGAGCCGCTCGAGCGTCAGCGCGAGGTGCGCGCCGCGCTTCGTCCCGGCGACCGCGTGGATCTCGTCAACGATCACCCACTCCGCGCCCTTGAGGATCTCCCGCGCGCGGGAGGTGAGCATCAGGTAGAGCGACTCAGGCGTGGTGATGAGGACGTCGGGCGGCTCGCGCAGCATCTGCTGGCGCTCTCTCTGCGGTGTGTCGCCCGTGCGGATCGCGACGCGCAGGTCCGCGCCGATGCCCTTCAGCGGCGCGCGCAGGTTGCGCTCGATGTCGTACGAGAGCGCCTTGAGCGGGGAGACGTAGACGAGGCGGGTGCGCTGCTCGTCTTCCTCCCGCGTGCGGCCACTCGCCAGCCGGTCGAGCGCCCACAGGAACGCCGCGAGCGTCTTGCCGGAGCCGGTCGGCGCCGAGATCAGCACGTGCTCGCCGGTCGCGATCGCCGGCCATGCCTGCGCCTGCGCCTCCGTCGGCCGCTCGAACGCACGCACGAACCACTCGCGCGTCTGCGCAGCGAACGCGTCGAGCGGCGAGGAAAGGGCGGACCGCGGCATCGGCTCAACCGAGCCTAGCGGCGGAATGGCGGAATCTCTGCCGCCTTGAGGCTGAATCGTCGCAGAGTATGGTTGTACGGGTGAAGACGACCGTAGATATTGCCGAGGCGATGCTGAGAGAGGCCAAGCTGATCGCCGCCCGCGAGGGCACCACGCTCAAGGCGCTTGTCGAGGAGGGCCTGCGGCGCGTCATCGACGAGCGCGAGCGGCAGAAGACCGGATTCAGACTGCGAGACGTCCGATACGGAGACAGCATCGGGGCGTCGGGAATCGACCCCAACGACTGGATGTCCATCAAGCACCTCGTCCGCGGTGCCGGCGGATGATCGCGATCGACTCGAACATCCTCGTCTACGCACACCGGCCCGGGTACGACTTCAACGACGAAGCGTTCGAGCTGCTGCAAGACCTGGCGAACGGGTCACAGCCTTGGGCGATTCCATTCCCGTGCGTCCACGAGTTCGTGCGCAACGTGACCGATTCGCGCATCTACGCCAGCCCCACCCCGCTCGACGTCGCACTCGACCAGGTCGCTGCCTGGGCCGAGGCGCCCTCGCTTCGTCTGCTGAGCGAAGGGCGTCGCCACGTCGAGCTGCTGTCACGGATCGCGATCGGCGGCCGGGCCGTCGGAGCCAAGATCCACGACGCGCGGATCGCGGCGATCTGCCTCGACCACAGCGTCAACGAACTGTGGACCGCAGATCGCGACTTCAGCCGGTTCCCCGACCTCAAGACCCGCAATCCGTTCGTGGGCTGAGGCGCCGTTACGGCGCGCCCAGCCCCGCCAGCTCGCGCGCCCGCAGGAACACCCCGTCGATCATCGGCTCCGTCAGGCGGCCGGTGAACGTGTTCTGCTGACTCGGGTGGTAGCAGCCGAGCAGCGACAGGCGGGCGCGCGGGGCCGCCGGCAGCTCGGCGCCGTGGCCGAAGCGGGGGCGTGGGCGCGGGACCGGCTCGCCGAGCGCGGCGCGGGCGCGCAGCGCCGCCGCCCAGGCGAAGCCGCCGAGGCACACGACGACGCGCACGTCGCGCAGCAGCTCCAGCTCGCGCAGCAGGTACGGGAAGCAGTTGTCGCGCTCGGCCGGCAGCGGCTTGTTCGCCGGCGGGGCGCAGCGGACGGCCGCCGTCACGTACGCGCCGCGCAGCTCCAGGCCGTCGTCGCGCGCGACCGACGTCGGCTGGTTCGCGAGCCCGCAGCGCCACATCGACGCGAACAGCCAGTCGCCCGAGCGGTCGCCGGTGAAGACGCGCCCGGTGCGGTTGCCGCCGTGCGCCGCCGGCGCGAGCCCGAGCACGAGGATCGGGGCGGCCGGGTCGCCGAAGCCGGTGATCGGCCGGCCCCAGTACCGCTGGTCGGCGAACGCCGCGCGCTTCTCCGCCGCGACGCGCTCGCGCCAGTCGACGAGCCGCGGGCAGCTGCGGCAGGCGACGACCTCGGCGTCCAGCGCCGCGAGCGCGGCGGCGCGCTCGCTCACGCGAGCGCCGGCGGCTCCAGCCCGAGCAGACCGAACGCGAAGCGCTCGATCACCGGCTGCAGGTCGGCCGACTGCTTCGGCTCGCCGAGCCGCAGCTGACGCGAGACCAGCTCCGCGATCGCACCGACGATCGCGAACGCGTCGAGCGGGTCCCGGAAGCGGGGCAGCACGCCCTCTTGCGCATGCGACTCGTTCTCGCTGAACAGCACCTGCGCGAATCTCGCGACGATCTCGTCGCGGCGGCGCATCGCGGCGGGGCCGGCGCCGATTATCTCGACGAGCAGCGTCTGCGCCTCGTTCGGGTACTCGTCGATCACGACGAGGAACTCGCGCATCCCCTCGCGCATGCGGGCCACGGGGTCGTCGCCCGCCTGTGCGACGGCGCCGAGGATGCGCGTCATCAGCACCTGGAAGGCGGCGTCGAACAGCGCGAGGATGCACTCCTCCTTGTTGGCGAAGTGCTCGTAGAAGGTCGCCTTCGACATGCCGGCGGCGCGGCTGATCGATTCGGCGCTCGCGTCGGCGTAGCCGGTCGTCGCGAACACCGACGCGGCGGCCTCGAACAAGCGCTCGCGCTGCTGCGCGAGCCGGACCTCGAGCGGCGGGGCGTGACGACCGCGCGGCACCGGGGGACGGGAGTGGGTGCGATCCGGGCTTGCCATCGCGCGATCCAGGTGAGTGTAACCCCGCTGAGGTGAAACCGCCGTGTGGCGATGCGCGCGCGCCACGCTCAGCGCCAGCGTGGGCGTCGCTGCCGGCGGTGGCGGTCGTGGTGCGGGCGCAGCGCGCGGGGGAGGCATCGCTCCGCCGCCGTCTCGGCCCGCTCGGCGGCCGCGAACGCGGCGTGCAGGACGCCGTCCACGCAGGCCTCGCGCCAGCGGGCGGCCGGGGGTCTCCGGCGGGTCTTCCTGCGAACGCGCATGTACCACTGTTGCCCGCGAGCGCCTCGCGCGTCACGTGCGACGTATGCAAGTGCACAGGTTCGGCACGGGATGTCCGTGCGGATCGGCGCGACTATCCGAGCGCGCGCCCGTACTGACGCTCGTAGTACTCGCGGTAGTCGCCGGAGCGGATCGGCTCCCACCACCAGGCGTTCTCGCGGTACCAGGCGACCGTCTGCTCGAGCCCCTCGGCGAAGTGCACCTGCGCCTCCCAGCCGAGCGCGCGCAGCTTCTCGGAGGAGAGCGAGTAGCGGCGGTCGTGGCCGGGACGGTCCGTCACATGCTCGATCAGCGACGCGTCGTTGCCGGTGAGCGAGACGATCCGCTCGACGACCTCGATGTTCGGGCACTCGTCGGGACCACCGCAGTTGTAGACCTCGCCGGGCGCGCCGTGCGCGAGCGCGTGCCCGATCCCGCGACCGAAGTCCTCGACGTAGAGCCAGTTGCGCACCTGCATCCCGTCGCCGTAGACGGGCAGCTTGTCGCCGTGCAGGGCGTTCAGCACCATCAGCGGGATCAGCTTCTCGGGGTACTGGTAGGGCCCGTAGTTGTTCGATCCGCGGCAGATGACCGTCTCCAGCCCGTACGTGTGGAAGTAGCTGGCGACGAGCAGGTCCGCGCCCGTCTTGGTCGCGGAGTACGGGCTCGACGGCTGCAGCGGCGACTCCTCCGTGAACGAGCCCTCCTCGATCGAGCCGTACACCTCGTCGGTCGAGACCTGCAGGAAGCGCACGCCCGCCGCGCGCGCCGCCTCGAGCAGCACGTAGGTGCCGATCGCGTTCGTGCGCAGGAACGCGTCGGGGTCGGCGATCGAGCGGTCGACGTGCGTCTCGGCGGCGAAGTTGACGACTGCGTCGACGCCCTCGATCGCGTCCGCGACGGCGTCGGGATCCTCGATCGCGCCGTGCACGAAGCGGACCTGGTCGAGCGTGTCGTGAAGGTTCTCCCTGCGGCCGGCGTACGTCAGCTTGTCGAGCACCACGACGTCGTCGCCGTGATCGCGGACGCGCAGGCGGACGAAGTTCGAGCCGATGAAGCCCGCTCCGCCGCAGACGAGCAGCTTCATGCGTGGACCCCCCGTTGGGCGAGATACGTGGTGAGACCCTCCTGCCACGGCGGCAGCAGGGGTGCGTCGTCGCGCTCGCTGGCGAGTGCGCTGAAGGCGGGTCGCGGCGCCGGGCGCGGCATGTCGGCGGTCGTGCAGGGAAGCACGCGGCAGGCGATCCCCGCTTGCCGGAACGTCTCGACCGCGAGCTCGTGCCACGAGCACTGCCCGCTGCCGGCGACGTGGAAGATCCCCTGTGCGTCCTCGTCGCGCGCGAGCGCGAGCAGCGCGGGCGCGAGATGGGCCGTCGCCGTCGGGCAGCCGATCTGGTCGGTGACGACCGTGACCTCGTCGCGCTCCTCGCCGAGCGCGAGCATCGTCGCGACGAAGTTGCGCCCGCCGACGCCGAACAGCCACGACGAGCGCACGATCGCGAACGAGAGGTCGGCCCCGGCGCCGGCGACGGCCTCCTCGCCGGCGAGCTTCGACGCCCCGTAGACGCTGTGCGGGGCGGGCGTGTCGGACTCGACGTAGGCGCCCTCCTGCGGGGAGCGGGCGCCGTCGAAGACGTAGTCGGTCGAGACGTGCACGAGCCGCGCGCCGGCGTGGGCAGCCGCCTGCGCCACGTTGCCGGCGCCCAGCGCGTTGACCGCGTCGGCGCCGTCCGGGTCGGACTCGGCGCCGTCCACGTCGGTCCAGGCGGCGCAGTTGATCACCGCGTCGACCGGCTCGTCCGACAGCGCCGCGGCGACCGCACGCTCGTCGGCGACGTCGAGGTCGCCGCGCGCGAGCGCGATCACCTCGTCGCCGCGCGCCTCGGCGGCGCGAACGACGTCCTGGCCGAGCATTCCGCCGGCTCCGGTCACCAGCAGTCGCATCCCTACAGGATGCCGATTTCGCTGTTGTCGCCGACCATGAAGCGGTAGGCGCGCGGTTGGCGGTCGTCGCGGCGGATCGCGACGTTGCGGCCGAGCAGCGAGGACTCCATGCGGCCGTCGAGCCCGCACACGGACGAGCCGGCGAGCAGGATCGAGTGCTCGACCTCGGCGCGCTCGATCGCACAGCCTTCGGCGATCGCCGTGTAGGGGCCGACGTAGCAGTCGGTCAGCGTCGCGCCCGCGCCGATGATCGCCGGGCCGCGCACGGTCGAGCGGATCAGGCGCGCGCCGGCTTCGACGATCACGCGACCCTCGACCTGCGACTCGATCAGCTCGCCGTCGATCTGCTGCTCGACGTTCTCGAGGATCAGCCGGTTCGCCTCCAGCATGTCCTCGAGTCTGCCGGTGTCCTTCCACCAGCCGCTGACGATGTGCGGCTCGACGCGGCGGCCCTCGTCGACGAGGTGCTGGATCGCGTCGGTGATCTCCAGCTCGCCGCGCGCCGACGGTTCGATCGCGCGCGCCGCCTGGTGGATCTGCGGCGTGAACATGTAGACGCCGACGAGCGCGAGGTCGGTCGCCGGCTCCTGCGGCTTCTCGACGAGCCGCTTGACGGTGTTGTGGCCGTTCAGCTCGGCCACGCCGTAGTTCTCCGGATCCGGCACCGGCGTGAGCAGGATCAGCGCCTCGGGCTCGTTCGCGCGGAACGCGTCGACCAGTTCGGCTATGCCGCCCTGCAGCAGGTTGTCGCCGAGGTACATGACGAAGGGCGCGTCGCGCAGGAACGGCTCCGCCGTCAGCACCGCGTGCGCGAGGCCGAGCGGCTCGTCCTGCAGGATGTAGGTGATCTCGACGCCGAACTGCGAGCCGTCGCCGGCGACCGCCTTGATCTCGTCGCCGGTCTCGGGCGCGATGATGATGCCGATCTCCTTGATGCCGGCGGCGGCCATCGCCTCGATGCCGTAGAAGAGGACCGGCTTGTTGGCGACCGGCACGAGCTGCTTCGCGCTGGTGTGCGTGATCGGGCGCAGGCGCGTGCCCTTGCCCCCCGACAAGATGAGCCCCCGGAGCTGCTCCATCGGCTCAGCGTACCGGGGGCCGTGGGGCCGTGCTGCCGACGCTCCCGGCGAAGGTGCGCCGGTAGGCGGTCGGCGTCGTGGCGGTCGCACGGCGGAAGTGCTGGCGCAGGATCGCCGCCGAGCCGAAGCCGCAGCGCTGCGCGACCGTCTCGATCGGCAGGTCGCTCGTCTCCAGCAGCCGCCGCGCGTGGTCGACGCGCTGCTGGTGCAGCCATCTGAGCGGCGTGGTCCCGGTCTCCAGGCGGAAGCGGCGGTTGAAGGTGCGCTCCGAGGTGCAGGCGTGGCGCGCCAGCTCCGCGACGGTGAGCGGGCGGTCGAGCTGCGCGAGCGCGTAGGCGCGCGTCGCCTCGAGGCCGCCGTCGTCGGCCTGCGGCACGGCGCGCTCGATGAACTGCGCCTGGCCGCCGGCGCGGTGCGGCGCCACGACCGTCTGGCGCGCGGCGGCGTTGGCGGCGGCGGCGCCGTGGTCCTTGCGCAGCAGGTGGAGACAGAGGTCGATGCCGGCGGCGACGCCGGCGGAGGTCAGCAGGTCGCCGTCGTCGACGTAGAGCACGTCGGGGTCGACGCGGGCGCGCGGGTAGAGGTCCGCGAGCTGTTGCGCGTGGCGCCAGTGCGTCGTGACGCGGCGGCCGTCGAGCAGGCCGGCCGCACCGAGCGCGAAGGCGCCGGTGCAGATCGAGGCGATGCGGGCGCCGCGCGCGTGGGCGGCGCGCAGCGCGTCGAGGACCGCTTGGGTCGGCGGCCACCGGCGCGGCGCGAAGCCGGGCACGAAGACGGTGTCGGCGTGCGCCAGCGCGTCGAGCCCACGGTCCGCCACGAGCGGGAAGCCGCTGGTCGTCGCGACCTCGCCGGCGGCGGGAGCGCACAGCGCGACGTCGTAGTGCCGGTGAAGCAGCTGGAACGGCGTCGCGAGGTCGAAGGCGACGACGTCCGGGAGCGCGAGGACGGCGATGCGGTGCGGCGACATGGCCGAAATCATACGGAGGTTGTCATTCCTGCCACTGGCGCGGAGTCACGGGCGGCGGGAGCATCGGCGTATGCAGATCGACATCCTTCTCTTCGACGGCTTCGACGACCTCGACGCGCTCGGCCCGAACGAGCTGCTGCGCCACGCCGCGCGGGCCGGCGCGCCGTTCGAGGTCGCCTTGACGACGCTCGACGGCGCGGAGCGCGTGGTGACCGCGCTCGGCACGACGCTGATTCCCGAGCGGCCGCTCGGCGAGCGGCCCGACCTCGTGCTGGTGCCCGGCGGCGGGCTGCTCGACGGCAGTCCGATCGGCGTGCGGGCGGAGATCGAGCGCGGCGCGATCCCGGCCGCGTTGGCGCGGCTGCACGGCGCGGGCACCGCGGTCGCGTCGGTCTGCACGGGCGCGCTGCTGCTCGCGGAGGCGGGACTGCTCGCCGGCCGGCCCGCGACGACGAACCGGCTCGCGCTCGAGCACCTGCGCGCGGCCGGCGCCGAGGTGATCGACACGCGAGTCGTGGACGACGGCGACGTCCTCACCGCCCAGGGCGTCACCGCCGGGATCGACCTCGCGCTGTGGCTCGTCGAGCGCGAGCGCGGACGCGACTTCGCCGACGCGTTGGCGCAGGGCGTGGAGTACGAGCGGACCGGCGGCGTGTGGCGGCGCGAGGGCGCCGCCGCGTAGACGGTCCGCGCCGAGCGCTCAGTACGTCCCGCCGAGCTTCGCGTGGTCCCAGGTGACCGGCGGCTCGACGGCCACGAGCTGGAGCGCCACCCGCTTGGGCGCCTGCGCGCGGAGCATCGCGAGGACCGGCTCGGGCAGCGGGCGCGCGCCCGTGTAGCGCTCGAACAGCTCGACGCCGAAGGCGGAGACGGTCTCGAGGTCGCGGTGCAGCACGACGCGCGCCTTCCCCATCGCGCCGCGCAGCTGCTCGTACGACTCGCCCGCCTCGACCTGCCAGGTCACGCGCGCGTCGCGCTCGAGGTTGCGGACCTTCTGCGATCTCGCGTACGTCCACGCCCACGGCTCGCCGTCGCGCACCGTGAACCAGAGCGGCATCAGATGTGGCCAGCCGTCGCGGCCGTTCGTCGCGAGGATCAACGTGCGCTGCTCGTCGAGGAACGCGGCCAGCTCCGCCTCGCTCATGCGGATCTGGTCGCGGCGGCTCACGGCGGCGCGCCTCAGGCCGCGGCCAGGTGCGCGGCGGCCTCGAGCACCGCGGCGCGCGCGTCCTCGGGCTCCAGCACGGCCGCGTCGCCGGCCTCCTTGAGCACCTCGCGCACGAGCCAGGCGACGCCGGCGAAGCTCAGCTCGACCACGACCGACCCATCCGCCAGCTCGTCCACGACCGTGCGCTCCTCGCGCGCCCAGCGCGCGCGCTCGGGCGAGATCCACAGCCGCGCGCGACGCGAGGCGGGCACCTCGCCGGTGCGCGGCCAGCCGTCCACGTCGGCGGCCGGGTCGACCTCCGGACGCGGCTCGAAGCGCTCCTTCGTGACCGTCGCGGACTTGATGCGGTCGAGGCGGAAGTGGCGCACCGCGTCCTTGTCGGGGTCGAACGAGGCGACGTACCAGCCCTCGCGCCCGTTGATCAGCGCGTACGGCTCGACCGTGCGCGAGGAGAAGACGCCCTCGTTCTCCTTGAAGTACTCGATCGCCAGCAGCCGCTGCTGGGCGATCGCGCGCGACACCGTCGCGGCGACCTGCGAGTCGTCGCCGCCGGCGCTCGCGACCTGCAGCCCCTCGCGGATCGGGTCCTCGCCGAGCGCCGACACGACCTTGTCGCGCACCGACGCGAGCGAGCCCTCGGGGATGTGCTCGCCGATCAGGTCGATCGCCGCGATCAGCGCCTTCGCCTCGACCGGCAGCAGCCGCGCCGGGCGTGCGAACGAGTCGCCGTAGGCCTCGGGGTCGACCTCGATCATCCCGTCCTCCTGCACCTCCGCGTAGAGGACATAGGAGCCGGCGCCGAAGTTGACGACGTTCAGCACGCCGATGTCCTCCTCCAGCTCCTGCTCGGAGATCTGCAGCGCCGCGCGCACGTCGGCGGCGGGGATCTTGCGGCCCTCGCGCCCGTTCTGGATCAGGATCGACGCGAGCGTGACAAGCCGCGCGAAGCGCTCGGGGCGGATCGCGGCGGCCTCGCGGCGACCGTTCCCGCTCGCCTCGCCGTCGCCGGCGGCGCTCGCGTCGCGCTCGCCGACGACCGGCGACGCCAGCTCCAGCTCGCCGCGGTGGCGCTCGGTCAGCAGCGCGAGCCGCTTCTCCAGCTCCTCGACCAGCTCCGGCGGACCGACGAGGCGAGCGTGCTCGCCGAGCCCCAGCACCCAGGCGACGAGCTGGCGCGGGTCCGCGTACTCGGTCGTGAAGACGCGGTCGCCGGAGCCGTCGTCGGCCGCGCGCATCTCGCCGTAGCGGCCGAAGTGGCGCTCGATCTGCCAGCCGATCCGCTCGCCGATCCGCACCTCCGCGCTGCCGACCGGGTCGCCGAACTGCCACTGGATGCGGTTCGCGTAGGCGCGCGGGTCGAAGTCGTCCGGGCGCTGGAAGTCGTGCTCCGCCTTCGACGCGTAGGCGACCTTGCCGCGGATGCGCGAGAGGCGAAAGACGCGGATCGCCTCGCGCTCGTGCGAGCGGCCGACGAGGTAGAACTGACCGCCCTGGAACAGGAGCTGGTAGGGGTCGACCTTGCGCGCGCCCAGCTCGTCGCGCTGCATCGTGTAGTAGTCGAAGACGATCGTCTTGCGGCGGAAGATCGCCGTCTCGATCTTCGCCAGCCGCTGCGACAGGTCGTGCCCGCCGGCCGAGGCGGTGATGCCGAGCGCGATCGAGCGCTGCTCCGGCGCTTGCAGCGGGTTCGAGCGGCCCCACGAGATCTGCTGGAGCGCGAGCCGCAGCGGCTCGGCGTAGGCGAACTCGCCGTCGAGCAGCGAGAGCGCGGTCTGCAGGCCGGCCAGCTCGGCGTCGGTGAACTCGATCGCCGGCAAATGGAAGTTCTCCGGCGGCAGCGAGTAGTTCTCCTGCTCGGCGAGCCCCTCGACCGGCTTGTCGACCGACAGCTGGATGCCGAGCGCCTCCAGCTCCGAGCGGTCGGCGTAGAAGCGGCGCGCGAACGCGTCCTCGTTCATCGCGCTGTAGCCCTCGACGTCGCGCCGGATCTCCGGCGCGGTGACGGGGCGGCGCTCGGCCATCAGGTAGCTGATGAGCGAGAGCTGGCGGATGAGCTTCTCGGTGTCCTTGGCCATGGGGGAGTCGGAACACCTTAGTCAGCGGGCCTTCGCGGGCTCGCCGCTGGGTCCGCCGGCCGGCCGCAATTTGCGGAGTTTGCCGGGGGGCGAGCGGACGCTCGAGCGGTACGGTTGACGCATGTCGGCCGATCGCAGCGCGCTCGTGACAGGCGGCACCGGCGGGCTCGGCGCGGCCGTCGTGCGGCGCCTGCTCGACGACGGCTGGCGCGTCGTCGTGCCGTGGGTCGCCGAGCGCGAGCTGGAGCGCGTCGAGCGGCGCGACGGGCTCGAGCTGGTGCAGGCCGACCTGTTCGAGCCGGACGCGGTCGCGACGGCGGTCGCGCTCGCGGCCGGTCGCGCGGAGGCGCCGCTGCGCGCGGTCGTGAACCTCGTCGGCGGCTTCCAGCAGGGCGCGCGCGTGGCGGAGGCCCCGATCGAGCAGTTCGAGGCGCAACTGCGGCTCAACCTGCGCCCGACCTACCTCGTCACGCAAGCCGCGCTCCCGCACCTCGTCGCCGCCGGCGGCGGCGCGATCGTGTGCGTCGGCACGCGCGCGGCGCTGCAGCCGTTCCCCGGCGCGGCCGGCTACGTGACCGCGAAGGCCGGCGTGATCGCGTTCGCGCAGGCGGTCGCGGTCGAGTACCGCGACGAGGGCGTGCGCTGCAACGCGCTGCTGCCGAGCGTGATCGACACGCCCGCCAACCGCGCCGCGATGCCGAGCGCCGACTTCGCCAAGTGGGTCGCCCCGCAGCAGCTCGCCGCGACGATCGCGTTCCTCTGCTCAGACGAGGGAGCCGCCACCAGCGGCGCCGCGATCCCCGTCTACGGCCGCGCCTGACGGCGCGCCGGCCCGCAGCGCCGCGCTCAGCTCGGCGCGCGAGCTGATGCGCAGCTTGAAGTAGGCGTTGCGCAGGTGGAACTCGACCGTCTTCGACGAGACGAACAGCGCCTGGGCGATCTCCCGGTTCGTGAGGCCGCGCTCGGCCAGCTCGGCGACGCGCCGCTCGCTCGGCGTGAGCGCGTCGGTCCCGCGGACCGCCGGCCGCCGCGGGCGCGCGCCCGCGGCGACGAGCGCGGCACGCGCCACCGCGGCGAGCCGGTTGGCGCCCGCGTGGTGGGTGATGTCGAGCCCCAGCCGCAGCGTCTCGCGCGCGGTCGTGCGCTGCCCCGTCGCGTGCTGCGCGGCGCCGAGCGCGACGAGCGCGCGCGCCAGCTCGAGCTGGGCGGGCGACCGCTCCAGCGTCGCGACCGCCTCCTCCAGCAGGCCCAGCCGCTCGTCGTCGCTCGCCACGAGGCCGGCCGCGCGCAGCGCCACGCCGATCGCGCGCGGCGAGCCGAAGGCGCGCGCCAGCTCCAGCTCCTCGCACGCCAGCGTGCGCGCCTGTTCGGAGCGACCAAGGCGGTGCGCGGCGATCGCCGCCTCCGAGCGCCACGGCAGCACGCCGGGGTTCGGCGCCGGCACCGCGAGCTGGCGGCGACCGCACTCGAGCAGGTCCTCCAGCGCCTGCTCGGCGCGATCCTGCACGAGCGCGAGGCGGGCGCGCGCGAACAGCGACCAGTTGTAGGTGAAGTGCGCGTCCTGCCCTTCCTCCGGGACGCCGACGAGCGCGTGCGCCTGGTCGTACTCGCCGCGGTCGACGTGCGCGAGCGCCATCCAGCCGTGCGCGAACGGCCGCACGAGCACCATCAGCGACACGCGCTCGAGGCCGCCTTCGAGGTCGCCGAGCGCGCCGGTGAGATCGCCGCGCAGGTAGCGCGACGCGCCCCGCACCGCGGACATCACGGCGAAGCCGATCACCGAGCCGCGGCGGCGCGCGTCCTCCAGGCCGGCGCTGGTCGCCGCCTCGACGTCGTCGAGCGCGTCGCAGAACAGCAGCGCCGCGACCGACCCGGCCCACGCGACGCCGTCGGCCGTCACCTCGCGCAGCAGCTCGCCGCCGGCCTGCGCGTGGCGCACGAGCGCGACGACCTCGTCGCGGCTCGCGTTGCCCTGCATCGCATGCTCGAGCGCGCGCTGTGCGAGCAGCTCGCGCTGCGCCGGGGTGGCGGCGTCGGTCTGGCTGGCGAGCAGGTCGCGGAAGCGCGTCTGCGCCGTCTCGCGCGTGCGGAAGTCGAGCCGGGCGGCGCCGAGGTAGCCGGCCGTGAGCTGCTCGGCCAGCACCGCGTCGGCGCCGTCGAGCACGCGCAGCCCTTCGTCGAAGGCGCTCGCCGCGGCGGCGTTGTCGCCCGCCGTGTAGAGCGCCTGGCCGAGCTGTGCGAGAGCGCGCGCGCGGGCGGTCGGCTGCTCCAGCAGCGCGACGGCGGCGCGCAGCCGCTCGACCGCGCTCGGCAGGCCCGCGAGCGCTTCGGCGCGGCCGAGGTCGATCAACAGCTCGGCGCGCTCCGCCTGCGGCGGCGACTCGTCGAGCGCGCGCAGCAGGTAGCTCGCGGCGGTGTCCGGCGCGCCGCCGGCGAGCGCCCGTCTGGCCGCGGCGTGCAGCGAGGGGACGACCCACGGCGCGCCGACCGGCAGCGTCTCCAGCAGGTGCGCGGCGGCGCGCTCGTCCGCGTCGGCGCCGCCGGCGCCGCGCAGCAGCTCCGCGGCCGCGAGGTGCAGCCGGCCGCGCTCGGCCGTGGGGATGCCGAGGTAGACCGCCTGGCGGACGATCGGGTGCACGAAGCCCAGCTCCGGCACAAGGTGCAGGACGTCGGCGGCGGCCAGCTCGTCGGCGGCCGTCGCCGCCTCGACGGCGTCGAGGCGCGCGAGCGTCGCCGCCTGCGCGAGCGGCGCGCGGTCGCCCAGCACGGCGACCGCGTGCGCGAGCGCCGGCGCGCCCGGCGACAGGCGCCGGATGCGCGCGTCGACCGCGTGGGCGATCGTGAGCGGCCCGAGCGCCTCGACGTCGACGGTGCGCTCGGCGCCGGCGCCGGCGCCGGCCGCGCCGTCGAGCTCCTTCAACAGCTCGCGCAGGAAGAAGGGGTTGCCGGTCGTGACGCGCGCACAGGCGGCGCAGAAGGCGTCGTCGGCGTCGGGCAGCGTGCGCCGCACGATCGTCGCGATCGCATGCTCGGTCAACGGCGACAGCTCGAAGCGCAGCGACAGCGGGTGCGTCGTGAGCGTGCTGAGCGCGTCGCCGCTGCCGGCGCTGGTGGCGGGACGTGGGCGCGCCGTCAGCACGATCGCGACCGGCAGGTCCTCGATCCGCTGCGCGACGAACGACAGCGCCCGCAGCGACGCGTCGTCGGCGCTGTGCGCGTCGTCGACCGCGATCAGCAGCGGCCGCCGCTCCGCGACGTTCGCGACGACCCAGTGGAGCCCGTGCAGCAGCGGGAACTCCGGCGTGCCCGAGTCGCGCTCGGTGACCTCGCCGGACAGCAGCGGAGCGGCGTGCGCGGCGGCGCCGGCGAGCACGCGTCTGCGCTCGCGCGCGGAGGCGGACGACAGGTACGGCTCGAACAGCTGCAGCGCGACGCCAAAGGGGAACTGGCGCTCCAACTCGCCGCCGCGCGCCCGCAGCACCGTCAACCCGCTCGCCTGCGCGTGCTGGATCGCGTGCGCGAGCAGCAGCGTCTTGCCGATGCCGCCGGCTCCCTCCAGCAGCACGACGCGCCCCTCGCCGGCGAGCGCCGCGGCGATCGTCTCGTCGAGCGCGGTCAGCTCGCGCGCGCGCTCGAGCGGAGCCTCGGCCGGCGTCGCCCGCGCATGCGCCGCCGGCCGGGGAGACGCGTCCCCGGTTTGCATGCCGGATCGGCCCCCCGCAGAGCTCACCGCGTGAGCCTACCGCGCGCGATCGCGCCCGTGGGAACCGCGGCGGACGACCGCTGCGACGGGCGCGACCCCGCTCGACCGGGAACCGGCGCACCGGGGGACGGCCGCGGCTAGCGTCTGCGGCGCCTCGGCGCCGACCGGCAGAGCGGACCTACCTACACCAGTCGCCCCGACGGGTCCTCGATCCGGACGGGCGGCAGGTCCCGCGGGCATCTCCGTGCCACGTCCCGGCGTCCAGGCACCTGCGAGTGGGGGCCCGCCACGGCGGGCCCCCACTCGTGCCTGCGTCCGTGTGCTTCACTCGCCCCGATGCCGGCCGACGAGCTGCCGATCCTGCCGTTCGCCTCGAGCGCCGCGTGGGCGCAGTGGCTGGAGCGCGAGCACGCGCAGGCGCCCGGCGTGTGGCTGCAGATCGCGAAGCGCGCCAGCGGGATCGCGACCGTCACCTACGCCGAGGCGCTCGACGTCGCGCTCTGCTTCGGCTGGATCGACGGGCAGAAGCGCGCGTTCGACGCGATCTGGTTCCTGCAGCGCTTCACGCCGCGCAAGCGCGGCAGCCGCTGGTCGAAGATCAACGTCGGGCACGTCGAGCGGCTGATCGCGGCCGGGGAGATGCGTCCCGCCGGGCTCGCGCAGGTCGAGGCGGCGAGAGCCGACGGCCGCTGGGAGGCCGCGTACGACGGCCAGCGCGCGGCGACGGTGCCGCCCGACCTGCAGGCCGCGCTCGACGCCGACCCCGCCGCGGCCGCCTTCTTCGCGACGCTCAGAGGCGCCGACCGCTACGCGATCCTCTACCGCGTGCAGGACGCGAAGCGGCCCGAGACGCGCGCGAGACGGATCGAGCGCTTCGTCGCGATGCTCGCGCGCGGCGAGACGCTCCGCTGAGCGGCGGCTACAGCAGCCCGCGCACGACCGCGGCGACGTGCTCGGGCGTCATGCCCAGCTCGCGCATCACGGTCTCGCCGGGCGCCGAGGCGCCGAAGCGCTCGATCGAGACGGACGCGTCGACCCACTCCGCCCAGCCCATCGCGATGCCCGCCTCGACCGAGACCTTCGGCTGGCCGGGCGGCAGCACCGCGTCGCGGTACGCCTGGTCCTGGGCGGCGAACAGCTCCCAGCTCGGCATCGCCACGACGCGCGTCGCGACGCCCTCGCCCGCGAGCAGCGCCTGCGCCTCCAGCGCGAGCGCGACCTCCGAGCCGGTCGCCACCACGGTCGCGACCGCGTCGGGGTCCTCGGCCAGCACGTAGGCGCCGCGCACGAGCTCCTCGGCCGCGCCGGCGCCGTCGGCCGAGCGGTCGAGCACGGGCAGGTTCTGCCGGCTGAGGACCAGCACGCACGGGCCGTCGAGCTCCTCGACCATCACGCGCCACGCGACCGCCGTCTCGTTCGCGTCGCTCGGGCGGATCACCGTCAGGCCGGGGATCGCGCGCAGCGCGGCGAGGTGCTCGACCGGCTGGTGCGTCGGGCCGTCCTCGCCGAGCGCGACCGAGTCGTGCGAGTAGATCCACATCACCGGGATGCTCATCAGCGCCGACAGGCGGATCGCGGGACGCATGTAGTCCGCGAACTGCAGGAACGTCGCGCCGTAGGGCTTGACGATGCCGCCGTGCAGGCACATGCCGTTGACGGCGGCACCCATCGCATGCTCGCGGATCCCCCAGAAGACGTTGCGGCACGCCTTCTCGCGGCTGTAGGCGGCGTCCGCCTTGATGCCCGTCTTGACGGACTCGTTAAGGTCGGCCGAGCCGCCGACCATCGTCGGCAGGTACGGGGCGATCGCCTGCAGCACCTCGCCGGACGCGGCGCGCGTCGCCAGCTTCTTGCCGGCCTCGTAGCGCGGCAGCGCGGCGCCGAGCCCGGGCAGCGGCCGGCCGGCCCACGCCGCGTCCCACTCCGTCGCGAGCTGCGGGTTGGCGTCCTGCCAGGCGCGGAAGCGGTGCTCCCACTCGCGCTGCGCGACGGCGCCGCGCTCGATCGTCCCGAAGCGCTCGTAGACGCCGTCGGGCACGAAGAAGTGCTTGTCCGGGTCCCACCCGAACGCCTCCTTCGTCGCGCGGACCTCGTCCTCGCCGAGCGCCGCGCCGTGCGCGCCCGCCGTGCCGACCTTGTTGGGCGAGCCGTAGGCGATCTGCGAGCGCACGCGGATCAGCGACGGGCGCTCCTCCTCGGCGACCGCCTTCGCGATCGTCGTGCGCAGCGCGTCGAGGTCGTTCGCGTCGTCGACGTGCTGCGTGTGCCAGCCGTAGGCGCGGAAACGCGCCTCGACGTCCTCGGTGTCGAACGACAGCGCGGTGTCGCCGTCGATCGAGATGTGGTTGTCGTCGTAGAGGAAGACGAGGCGGCCGAGCCCGAGGTGGCCGGCGATCGACGCGGCCTCCGCGCTGACGCCCTCCATCAGGTCGCCGTCGGAGCAGATGCCGAAGATGCGGTGGTCCATCACCTCCGACCCGAAGCGCTCGCGCAGGAAGCGCTCGGCGAGCGCCATCCCGACCGCGTTCGCGAAGCCCTGCCCGAGCGGGCCGGTCGTCGTCTCGACCCCCGGCGTGTGGTGCACCTCCGGGTGCCCGGGCGTGCGCGACTCCCACTGGCGGAAGGCCATCAGGTCCTCGAGCGTGACGTCGTAGCCCGACAGGTGCAGCGCCGCGTAGAGCAGCATCGAGCCGTGGCCGGCGCTCAGCACGAAGCGGTCGCGGTCCTGCCAGTGCGGGTCGCGCGGGTTGTGCCTCATCACCTCGCGGAACAGCACGTAGGCGACGGGCGCCATCCCCATCGGCATGCCCGGATGGCCGCTGTTGGCCTTCTGGACCGCGTCCATCGCGAGGGTGCGGATCGTGTCGACGGCCAGGCGGTCGTCGACGTGCGTGGTGGTCTTGGGCTCGGTCGTGGCCATGTGCGCTCGGTGGTCGGCGGGACGGGGGACGAGGCAGGTTATCCCGCGGTGCCCGCGGGACGAGCGGACGACACCTGCCGTACACCGTCACGACGCGAACATCGCGATGCGGCCGGGTGTGGCATTCACCCCCGCGTTTGCGGTTCACTTCCATCACGGCTCCGGGGTCGGGGCCATCGAGCGAGAGGGGCGAGACCATGACGGAGGCCATGCGAGCGCCCGAGGAGCGCTTCGCGGAGCTGCCGGACTTCCCGTATGCGGCGCACTACCGGGAGGTCGACGGGCTGCGCCTCGCGCACCTCGACGAGGGCGACGGTCCGCCCGTGCTGCTCGTGCACGGCGAGCCGACCTGGTCGTACCTGTGGCGCCACGCGATCCCGCCGCTGCGCGACGCCGGCTTCCGCTGCATCGCGCCCGACCACGCCGGCTTCGGCCGCTCCGACAAGCCGACCGACCTCGGCTGGTACTCGTACGACCGCCACACGGCGTTGCTCGCCGAGCTCGTCGAGCGGCTCGACCTGCGCGGCGCGACGATCGTCGTGCACGACTGGGGCGGCCCGATCGGCCTGCGCGTCGCCGTCGAGCTGCCGGAGCGGATCGACCGCATCGTCGTGATGGACACCGGCCTCTTCACCGGCCACCAGAGAATGAGCGACGCGTGGACGATGTTCCGCGACTTCGTCGAGCGGACCGAGGACCTGCCGATCGGGATGCTCGTGCGCGGCGGCTGCCACCGCGACCCCGGCGACGCGGTGATCGCCGCCTACGAGGCGCCGTTCGCCGACGGCTCCTCGAAGGCGGGCGCGCGCGCCTTCCCGCTGATGATCCCGCGCACGCCCGACGCGCCGGGCGCCGCGGAGGGCCAGCGCGTGCTCGACGCGCTCGCCTCAGACGCACGGCCGAAGCTCGTGCTGTGGGCCGAGCACGACCCGATCATCCCGCTGAGAACAGGGCAGCGCTTCGCGGCGGCGATCGGGACGGAGGTCGCGCACACGATCCCCGACGCCGGCCACTTCCTGCAGGAGGACCAGGGGCCGCTCGTCGGGCGGCTGATCGCGGAGTGGCTGACGTGAGCGCGTTCGAACTCGGCGCGCCGCTCCCGGCTGCCACCGCCGGCACGGATCCCGGCTTCGTCCTGCGCTTCTTCGACGCCGGCAACCGCCTGCCCGGCGTGCGCGCGCTCAAGCCGATCATGCTCGAGCACCTGCGACTGCACCGCGGCCAGCGCGTGCTCGAGGTCGGCTGCGGCACCGGCGACGACGTGTGCACGATCGCGCGGCGCGTCGGCCCCAGCGGGCACGTGCTGGGGATCGACGCCTCGCCGCTCGCGGTCGCGGAGGCGACGCGCCGCTCGCAGGGCCGCAATCTGCCGGTGACGTTCCAGGTCGGCGACGCGCGCGCGCTCGAGCTGCCGGACGGCGCGGTCGACCGCTGCCGCGCCGAGCGGCTGCTGATGCACGCGCAGGGCGAGCCGACGGCGCTCGTCGGCGAGATGACGCGCGTGCTGCGCCCGGAGGGACGGCTCGTGCTGTTCGAGCTCGACTGGGACACGCTCGCGATCGACGGCGCGGACCGCGCGCTCACGCGGCGGGTCGTGCGCAGCTACAGCGACGGCGTCGCGAACGGCTGCGTCGGGCGCACGCTGCCGCGGCTGCTGCGCGACGCGGGCCTGCGCGACGTCGAGACGGTGCCGCACGCGGTCGAGATCCCGTTCGACTTCTTCGGCTGGGTCCTGTCGGGCCACCTCGACGCGGCGCTGACGGCCGGCTCGTTCACGCCGGAGGAGCTGATCTGCTGGTGGGACGAGATCGACGCGGCGCACGCCCACGGGTGCTTCTATGCCGCGATCCTCGGCTTCGTCGCGGCGGGGACGAAGCCCGCCCTGGCGTGACCTGACGATCTCCGGGGCGGCGTCCCGCGTCAGCCGGCCAGCGCGGCGCGCGCCCGGCCACGCGCCGTCGTGGATGCGCGCACGCGGTACCCTCGGGGAACGATGCCGTTCTTCGAGTCCGAGGACCAACGGATCGCCTACTCCGTCTACGGCGAGGGCCCGCGCGTGACGGTGCTGCTGCCCGGGCTGCTGCTGTCGCAGCGGATGCAGGAGCCGCTCGCCGAGGCGCTCGCGGAGCGCGGCGAGCGGGTCGTCCTGATGGAGCCGCTCGGACACGGCGGGTCGGACCGCCCGCGCGACATGTGGCGCTACTCGATGTCGACGTTCGGGCAGCAGGTGATCGCGCTGCTCGACGAGCTGGAGATCGAGCAGGCCGTGATCGGCGGCACGTCGCTCGGCGCGAACGTCACGCTCGAGGTCGCCTCCGCCGCGCCCGAGCGGGTGCGCGGGATGCTGCTGGAGATGCCGGTGCTCGACAACGCGCTGCTGGGCGCCGCGATCGCCTTCACGCCGCTGCTCGTCGCGCTGACCTTCGGCGAGCCGGTGATGAAGGGCGTGCAGGCGGTCGCGCGGCGAATCCCGCGCGCGCCGCTGCCGCTGATCGCCGAGATCGTCGTCGACTGGGTCTCGCAGGACCCCGGGCCGAGCGCGGCCGTGCTGCAAGGGCTGTTCTTCGGGCGGATCGCGCCGCACCGCAGCGAGCGCCGCACGTTCGACGCGCCCGCCCTCGTGATCGGCCACCCGCGCGACCCCGTCCACCCCTTCTCGGACGCCGACATGCTCGCCGCCGAGCTGCCGAACGGGCGCCTCCTGAACGCCGACTCGATCGTCGAGCTGCGCACCCGGCCGCAGCGGCTGACGGGCGAGATCGCCGCGTTCGTGGACAGCTGCTGGGCGACCCGCACGGCCAGCTCGGCGCGCAGAAGACCGCGCAGACGCGCGGTCAGACGCTCGCCGAGGCGCACGGCCACCGCATAACCCGGCGTCGTACGGTGTTGGGATGCGCATGAGGCGCGTCCTCGCCGTCGCCGTCGCCCTGCTGGTCGTGAGCTGCTCCGCCGCCGCGGACGCCGCCGCGGCGCCACGCTCGCTCGCGCTGCGCGTGCCCGCCGGCACGACCGCGGCGCCCGGCTGGCGCACGCCGCCGCTGCGCGCGGCCGGCGGCTTCTCGCTCGTCGGCGGCGAGTGGCGCGGTGGCGGGCGCGTGGAGCTGCGCGCGCGGCGCGCGAGCGGGCGCTGGACGCGTTGGGTGCGCGTCGTCGCCGGCGAGCCGGTCTGGAGCGGGCGCGCGGTCGCGGTGGAGCTGCGCGGCGCGCGGCCGCTGCGCGGCCTGCGCGTGCACGCGGTCGCGGTCGGGCGCGCGCCGGCGGCGGCGGCGGCGCGGGCCGTCGCTGCGGCGGGTGCGGGGGGCGGTGCGGGCGCGGGGGGCGGTGCGGGGGCCTCCGGCGCGCCCTCGATCGTCCCGCGCAGCGCGTGGGACCCGCACGACAGCTGCCGCCCGCGCGCGCAGGCGCGCTACGGCCGCGTCGACTTCGCGCTCGTGCACCACACGGAGTCGCTGTCGTCGTATCCGCCGAGCCAGTCGGCCGCGATCGTGCTGGGGATCTGCCTCTTCCACCGCGACGGCAACGGTTGGAACGACATCGGCTACGACCTGCTCGTCGACCGCTACGGGACCGTCTTCGAGGGGCGCGCCGGCGGCGTCGGGCAGCCGGTGATCGGCGCGCAGGCAGGCGGCTGGAACGCCGTCTCGACCGGGATCGCGATGATCGGAAGCTGGTCGCTGACGACGCCGCCGCCGGCCGCGCTGCGCGCGCTCGAGCGCGTGCTGGCGTGGAAGCTGTCGCTCGCCGGCGTGCCCGCGCAGGGCGGCGTGACCGAGCGCTCGACCGGCGGCGACCCGGCCGACAACCGCCACCCGCGCGGGTCGCTCGTGCGCTACCAGCGGATCGCCGGCCACCGCGACGCCGACTCGACCGACTGCCCCGGCGCGGCGCTGTACGTGGAGCTGCCGCAGATCCGGCGGGCGGTCGCCGCCCTGATGGCGCGCGCGCGCGACCTGCTGACGCTCTCGCCCGTGGGCGCGCCGATCGAGCCGGCGCCGTGGTCGCTGACGGGGCGGCTCGCGCTGGCGGACGGGTCCCGCCCGGCGGGCGCGCCGGTGCGCGTGGAGCAGCGCGGCGCCGACGGCGCCTGGCATCAGGTCGCCGCGACCCGGACGGGAGCGGACGGGATCTGGAGCGCGACGCCGACGCTGCTCGTCAACGGGGCGCTGCGCGCCGTCGCGACGCTGCCGGACGGGCGGACGCTGGTCGCGCCGTCCGTCGACGCGCAGGTGCGCGCAGGCGTGCGGCTGCGCGTCATCCCGCGGCGCCTGCGGCGCGGCGGGACGCTCCAGCTCGCGGGCGCGACCTCGCCGCCGAAGGCGCGCGTGCGCGTGCAGATCGCGCGGCGCGCGGCGGCGGACAGCTGGCGCAGCGTCCGCACGCTCGCGCTCGCAACCGACGCGCGCGGCCGCTTCGCGGCGAGCGTGACGCTGCGCGGCGCGGGCCTCTACCGCGTGCGCGCGACGACCCGCGCCGACGCGCTCAACGCCACCGGCGCCTCGCGCGCGGTCCGCGTGCGCGTCGTGGGACGCTAAGCGGGGCGCGGCGCCGGCGGGCCGGGCGGGTCGACGATGTCGCGGCCGGTCGGTCGCATCTGCTCGTCCAGCTCGAACTGCCAGTAGTAGCGCGTGAAGTGGCGGCCGGCGGTGAACTCGCCGACATGCGGCTCGATCCGCTCGCCGCTCGCCATCCGCACGATCAGCTCGGGGTAGGTGCGGCCGGGCAGCGCTGCGTACATCGGCGCCGGGAAGGCGCCGCCGAAGCGCGTGTTGACGTCGGTGATGCCGAGCCCGATCTGCTGGTCGCGGAACGCCTGCACCGTGCAGGGGCCGCGCACGCCGAGCGCCTCGACGACGCGGCGTCCCAGCTCGACCAGCTCCGGGTCGGCGAGCGGAGCGCCCTTGATCGACTCGCCGCCGCGCGACTCGAGCATCGTGCGCGGGATCGCGTTGAGGCAGCGGCCGTCGAGGTCGGAGAGCGTGTCGACGCTGAACTCGGGGCCGTCCATCGCGCGCTGCACCATCGTCGGCTCCTTCACGTACTTGACGAAGAAGGCCGCCTCCTCGGCGTCGTGCGCGAGGTGGATCGAGCGCGCGCCGGAGCCGCGCCGCGGCTTGACCATCACCGGGTAGGCGTCGACCGGCTCGCCCGGCAGGACGGTCGGCGGCGACGGCAGCCCGTGCCGCAGCAGCAGGTGGTGCGTCTCGTACTTGTCGTACGTCGCGCGCGCGATCTGCGGGTCGGGCGTGAAGGCCGGCAGGACGCCGTCGGCGCGCGCCTGCGCAAGCACCTCGATGTCGAGGTCGGTCAAGGGGACGACGGCGCCGACGTCATGGGCCGCGCACACGTCGGCGAGGAACGGGACGTACTGCGGGTCGTCGATCCGCGGCGGCGCGATGCGCACGTGGGCCGCGTACTGCGCCGGCGCGAGCGGGCTCGGGTCGGCCGCGATCACGGTCGTGTGCTGCGCGAACGCGGAGACGATGTCGTAGCGCTTGCCGACGCCGGTCAGCAGGACGGCGCGGCGGCCGGCCGGCGCGGGTCGCGGGGCGGGCGTGCCGCTCACTTGCCCCACCCGCCCGTCTCACCCTTGTAGAGGCCGTCGCCGCGCAGCACCATCGACACGGTCCGCGCAAGGATCTGCAGGTCGAGCCGCAGCGAGCGGTGCTCGACGTACCAGACGTCCAGCTCGATCCGCTCGCTCCACGGCAGCGACGCGCGGCCGTTCACCTGCGCCCAGCCGGTGATGCCTGGCTTGACCTCCAGCCGCTTGCGCTGATGGTCGGTGTACTGATCCACCTGGACCTGGATCGTCGGGCGCGGGCCGACGATCGACATCTCGCCGCGCACGACGTTCCACAGGTTCGGCAGCTCGTCGAGCGACGTGCGCCGCAGGAACGCGCCGACGCGCGTGATGCGGTCGTCGCCCTCCTGGATCGCGAGGCCGGCGCCGGTGAACTCGGCGCCGCGCACCATCGTGCGCAGCTTGTAGATCTCGAACGGGCGCCCGTCCTTGCCGACGCGCGTCTGGCGGTAGATCGGGTGGCCGGGCGACTCCAGCCGGATCAGCAGCGCGGCGAGCGCGACGAGCGGCGCGCTCAGCAGCGCGGCCGTGCCGCCGATCAGCAGGTCGAGCGCGCGCGTGATCACCGCGTCCCCTCCGGCGGCGACCAGCCGGCCTCGGTGCCGTGGCGGCGCCAGTCCCACAGGCCGGCGGCGAGCGCCGCCTGCGTCAGCACGTAGTAGCGCGCGACGAGCAGCAGGCGGGCGGGGACCCAGCGCGCGAGCACCGCCGCGCCGACCAGCAGACACTGCAACGCCATCGTCACGACGTAGACGGGGCTCGTCGTCAGCAGCAGCGAGTTGGCGAGCAGCGCGAGCAGGTGCAGGAACGGCATCGCGTAGCGCAGCACCCGGTGCGAGACGATCATCAGCGCGTAGAGCGGTCCGTAGCCCTTCGGCGACAGCAGGCCGCCGGTGAGGACGATCGGCCAGCCGTGGCTCATCATCCGCCGCTTGCGCGCGAACTCGCCCTCGATCGAGGGGACCATCTTCTCGCTCGCGCGCGCGGCGGACGCGTAGAGCGCCTTCCAGCCGCGCTTGACCATGTTGAACGGGAACGACAGGTCGTGGCCCATGATCGGGTCGACCTCGACGTAGGCGCCTCTGCGCGTCGCGTAGATCGCGCCGTTGCCGCCGGTCACGGAGGCGAGGCGCGACTCCAGCGCGCGCAGCCACATCTCGTAGCGCCAGTAGAGGCCCTCCTGGTTCGTCCCGCCGTCGGCGTTGACGAACGCGACGTTCCCGCACACGTAGCCGACAGTCGGGTCGGTCGCGAACGGCGCGATCAGCTCGCGCAGCGCGTCGGGCGCCCAGAAGGCGTTGGCGTCGGAGAAGGCCGTGATCTCGCCGCGGGCCGCGCGCACGCCCGCGTCCTGCGCACGGATCTTGCCGCCGCGCGGCAGCTCCAGCACGACGTCGGCGCCCGCCGCGCGCGCGCGCTGCGGGGTCGCGTCGGGCGAGCCGTCGCAGGCGACGATCAGCTCCAGCTTGTCGGCCGGGTAGTCGAGCGCGCGCACGTTCGCGACCTTCTCCGCGATCACCGCCTCCTCCTTGTAGGCGGCGACGACGAGCGAGACGGACGGCAACTCGGCGGCGGTCGCAGGCGGCGGCGCGGCGGCGGGCCACAGCCGCGCCAGCAGCGCGAGCAGCAGGCCGTAGCCGAGCTGCGCGTAGACGATCAGGGCCGCGCAGACCCAGAAGACGATCGCGACGACGAGCACGGCCGGGGATTCTGACGCGCGCGCCGACGAGTCGCGGAGCGGGCGCGGGGTAGGCTCGCCCGCATGAGCTACACGATCAAGAACCTCGCCTCGGTCGACGACTCGGCGCCGAAGTTCGGCTTCGCCGAGATCGGCGAGGCGCACTTCGCGGCGCGCGCGCTGGAGTCGGACGGGATCGGGCTGGCCTACCACGTGCTGCGCCCGAACAGACGGCAGGCGTTCGCGCACCGCCACGACGACGCGGAGGAGATCGCGGTCGTGATCTCCGGGGAAGGGCGCGTGAAGCTCGATGAGGAGGTCTGCGAGATCCGCGCGCTCGACGCGATCCGCCTGGCGCCGAGCGTCACACGGCAGTTCGAGGCCGGCCCCGAGGGTCTGTCCTACGTCGTCTTCGGCCCGCACGTCGAGCGCGACGGCGAGCTGATCCACGAGGGCTTCTGGGACGACTGAGGAGCGACCGCCCGGCAGCGCTCGCGGATACGGTACGCGCGCGTCTCCCGATAGCGGAACATGGCTGTCTAATCAGCAGAAGACGCTGCTATTTGCCGCAAGCTTCGCCTCATTGCTGAAGCGACTCTCACCAACGCCCAGGATTTTTTTATATGGCTGGCGGCGAGACCGGCCCCGAATCCGCCGAGCCCCGCGAAGACCGCGAGCGGCAGATGCGCGAGGAGCGAGAGCGCGGCCAGCAGCAGCGGCGCAACCCCCATGACCAGCGCTCCGTCGAGGAGCGCGTCACGGCGTGCCCTGAGCCACCTCCCGGTCACGAACCGCATTCTGGTCGAGCGGCGCGCGGACCGCAACCGCCTGGCGTCTCCCTACGCCCGGCCGACCAGCGCCTCGTACAGCGCCAGGTGCTGCGCCGCGATCGCGTCCCACGCGTAGGTCGTCGCGGCGGCCGCGCGGGCGGCGGACGCAAGCCGCTCGCGCGCGGCGGGGTCGGCGAGCAGGCGCGTGAGCGCGTCGTGCAGCGCGGCGGCGTCGCCGGGCGGGACCAGCTCGGCGGCGCCGCTCGCGGCGACCTCGGGGAAGCCGCCGACCGCGCTCAGCAGCAGCGGCGCGCCGAACGCGAGCGCGGTGAAGAGGACGCCCGACTGGTCGATCTCGCGGTAGGGCAGCACGACGAGGTCGGCGCGGCGGAAGTAGGCGGGGATCTCGCGGTCGGCGACGAAGCGCGTCACGAAGCGCACGTTCGGCGGCGCCGCCGCGCGCAGCGCGCCGACGTCCATCTTCGGCAGGCCGACGATCCACAGCTCGGCGTCCACGATCCCCCGCCACGCCTCCAGCAGCACGTCGATCCCCTTGTACGGGCGCAGCAGGCCGAAGCAGAGGACGACGGGCGACTCGACCGCCGCCAGCTCGGGCGGCAGCGGCGCAGGATCGGGCAGCTCGGCGAGGTGCGTGAAGGCGCCGTGCGGGATCGCGTGCACGCGCGCCGGGTCGACCCCCAGCTCGTCGCGCAGGCGCGCGGCGCCGTGCTCGGAGTGCACGACGACCGCCTCGACGCGCTCGTACAGGCGCCGCTGGGCGGCGAGCTGCCCCGGCCGCGGCTCGCGCGGCAGCACGTCGTGGGCGGTCAGGACGAGCGGCGGGCGCCGGACCCGGCCCCGCGCGCCCCGTGCGAGCGGCGGCAGGCGCACGTCGAGCGGCTGCACCGTCAGCCACTGGAAGTGGACGACGTCAGCGCGGCGGGCGCCGGGCGAGGCGGCGAAGCGCAGCATGTCCGGCACGTGCTGGGCCAGCTTCGCCGCCCGCCGCACGCGCGAGCCGGGCGCGCCGGGCGCCCAGCGGTAGAAGCGCTCGTCGACCGTGTAGCCCGCGGCGGGCGGCACGTCGCCGTACGCGAAGCGGCTCGTCGCCAGCTCGACGCGCGCGCCCGCCCGCGCGAGCGCCGCCGCCAGCGCGCGGTCGTAGGGCGGCGTGAAGGCGGACGGGTCGACCAGCTGCACGCTGAGCGGTGAGGCGGGCATCTGCGGCATGATCCCGGACCGGGCCGGCGGCTTGCGGGCGGGCCGGATCGGATCATGAGCGTCGAGGTCTCCTACTGCATCGTCAACACCGAGCAGCGCGTGCTGCTGGAGCGCTGCCTCGACGCGATCGCGCGCGAGCAGGCGGCGCTGCCGTTCGAGACCGAGGTGCTCGTGCTCGACAACGCCTCGCGCGACGGCTCGGTCGGGATGGCGAGAGCGCACCCGGTCGTGACGGAGCTGATCCGCCGCGAGCAGCGGCGCGGCAAGGCCGAGAACGACAGCGCGCTGATGCAGCGGGCGCGCGGTCGCCACTGCCTGCTGCTGAACGAGGACTCCGAGCTGCTGTCGGGCGCGACCGCGGCGCTGCACGCAGCGATGGCCGAGCACCCGGACGCGGGCGCGGTCGGGGCGAAGCTGCTGCGCCCGGACGGCCGCCAGCAGCCGTCGGCGTGGCGCTTCCCGACGCCGTCGACGGCGCTCGCGGGGGCGTTGTTCCTGCACCGCTGGCTGACGGTCGAGAGCAAGGGCGACGCGCTGCGCGAGGTCGACTGGGCGCAGTCGGCGGCGCTGCTCGTGCGTCGCGAGGCGGCCCAGCGGATCGGCTGGATGGACCCCGCCTTCTTCGTCTACTCCGACGAGGTCGACTTCTGCAAGCGGCTGCGCGAGGCCGGCTGGACGGTGCTGTACGTGCCGGAGGCGGAGGCGATCCACCACGAGCAGCTGTCGACCGGGAACGTCCCGACGCGGCGGATCGTCGAGCTGTCGCGCAACCGCGACCGCTACATGCGCAAGCACCACTCGCGCGTCTCGGCGCTGCTCGTGCGCTGGCTGACGGCGTGGGCGTACGCGGTGCGCGCGGTCGCGGCGAACGTCGTGCCGGGCCACGACCCGGCGCGCTACTGGCAGCACGTGCGCGCGACGCTCCACCCCGACCGCGGCGAGGGGCTGCGCGAGGCGGCGGCGGACTGGAACCGAGGGACGCGCCTGTGACGTCGACCGCAGGTCGCCGCTTGCGGTGACCGGAGGGCGAAAGGCCGGTTCCGCAGGTCGCCGCTTGCGGTGACCGGAGGGCGAAAGCCGTCACCCCTCGTACAGCCCCGCGAACGCGTCCGCGTAGCGCTCGTACACGACGTTGCGCTTGAGCTTCAGCGTCGGCGTCAGCTCGCCGGCCGCCTGCGAGAGGTCGTGGTCGAGGATCCCGAAGCGCTTGACCTGCTCGATCCGCGCGAAGCGCTGGTTGACCGCCTGCACCTCGGCGTCGAGCAGCTCGCGCACGCGCGGGTCGGCGGCGAGCGCCACAGCGTCGCCGTCCTCACGGCCGATGCAGCGCGCCAGCGCCGGCAGCTCGTCGGGGTCGAGCGTCAGCAGCGCGACGAGGTACGGCCGCCGGTCGCCGAACGCGACCGCCTGCGAGACCCAGCGCACCTCGCGCAGCGCCGCCTCCAGGTTCGACGGCGTGACGTTCTTGCCGCTCGACGTGATGATCAGATCCTTCGTGCGGCCGGTGATGCGCAGGAAGCCGCCGTCGTCGAGCGTGCCGAGGTCGCCGGTGCGCAGCCAGCCGTGCTCGTCGAGCGCCTCGCGGGTCGCCAGCTCGTCCTCGTAGTAGCCGGGGAAGACGTTCGGGCCGCGCAGCAGCACCTCACCATCGCTCGCGATCCGCACCTGGACGCCCGGCAGCGGCCGGCCGGCGGTGCCGAGCCGCGTCGCCTCCGGCACATTGATCGTCGCCGCCGCGCACGTCTCCGTCAGGCCGTAGCCCTCCAGCACGGTCACGCCGCACGCCTCGAAGAACGCGAGCACCTCGGGCCCGACCGGCGCCGCGCCGACGAGCAGTTGCTCGAGCCGGTCGCCGAAGATCGCGCGCACGCGGGCGAGCACGAGCCGGTCGGCGAGCGCGTGCGACGCGACCAGCAGGGGCGGCGTGCGCGCGCCGGCGGCGGCCCGGCGGCGGGCGGCCGCGCGGCGGCGGCCGAGGCTGAGCGCGGCGCGGAAGGCGCGCTGCTGCAGCGCGCCGCCCTGCTCCAGCTCGTCGAGCACGCGCGCATGGACCTTCTCCAGGACGCGCGGGACGACCGGCAGGTGCGTCGGGCGCATGGAAGCGACGTCGTCCATCACGCGGCGCGCGTCGCCGCTCCAGAACGCGATCGTGCCGCCGATGTCGAGCGTCACGAGCTGCGCGACGCGCGCGAGCGAGTGCGCCAGCGGCAGGAACAGGAAGACGACGGGGCGCTCGCCGAACGGCACCTGCGCGGCGTACATCTCGACCGCGGCGAGCCAGTTGCGGTGCGTCAGGACGCAGCCCTTCGGCGGCCCCGTCGTGCCGGACGTGTAGACGATCGTGGCGGGGTCCTCGGGACGCACGCGCGCCAGGCGCTCCGCGATCTCCCCGGCGTCGCGGGCGGCGCCGCGGGCGCGCAGCTCGGCCAGCGGCAGGGCGCCGTCGGCGCCGCCGCCGGTCATGTCGACGACGTGCTCGAGCGCCGGGCACTCGCCGCGGACCTGCGCGACCTTCGCGAGCTGCCCGGCGTCCTCGCACAGCACCGCGCGCGCGCCGCTGTGCGCCAGCACGTAGCGGCACTCCTCGGGCGAGTTCGTGTGGTAGATCGGCACGACGACGGCGCCGGAGGTGGCGATGCCCGCGTCCGCGAGCGTCCACTCCGGGCGCGTGTTCGCCAGCAGCGCGACGCGGTCGCCCGGCTCGATCCCGAGCGCGGCGAGGCCGAGCGCGAGCTCGCGGGCGGCGCGGCCCAGCTCGCCGTAGGTGACGTCCTGCGCGTCCGGCCGCCGCAGCGCGACCGCGCCGGGCTCGCGGGCCGCCGCGGCCGGGAACAGCTCCGCGAGCGTCTTGTGCGTCATGCCCGCACCGGCGGCAGCAGCTCCGCCAGCTCCGCGTCGACCGCGGCCACGAGCTCGCCGGGGTCGGGTATGAGGCCGGCGTCGACCATGAAGCCGATCGTCACCTGGCCGTCGTAGCTGAAGATCGACACGCTCGTCGAGACGCTCCCGGCGCACGGCGCCCACACGAGCACGCCGCGCAGCTGCGTGCCGCACAGGTAGACGGGCGCTCTCGGCCCGGGGACGTTCGTCAGCACGAGCGAGGCCTTCGCCGAGAAGAGGTCGAGCAGCTGCGCCTCGACCGCCGGCGGCGAGACGCCCATCGCGCCGAGCACACCGTAGGAGACGGGTCCCTCGGGCGAGTCCTTGATCGCCTGCATGCGACGGTGCGTCTCGTGCAGGCGCGCCACCGGGTCGGCCTCCAGCAGCGGCAGCGCGAGCAGCACGAGTCCGAAGCGGTTGCCGAGATCGCGCGGGAGCGGCTGGTCGAGCGGGCGCAGGTTGAAGGGGACCATCGCGTGGATCTCGCGCTCGACCGCGCCGCGCTGCAGCATCCAGCTGCGCAGGCCGCCGGCGACCGCGGAGACGAGCACGTCGTTGACGGTCGCGTCGTGCGCGCGCGCGATCCGCCTCACGTCGGCGAGCGAGACCGCGTCGCACCACGCGACCCGCTCGCCGGGATGCAGCGCGCCGCGCAGCGGGCCGTCCGGATCGGACGGCGTCGCCAGCTCCTTCGCCAGCGCCCTGGCGACGCCGGCCGCGCCGCGCGCCAGCTCGCCGGCGTGGGACGGGTGGCGCAGCGTCTCGGCGCTCTCGCGCACGAGCGCGCCCGCGACGGCGCGCCCGGTGTCGAGCGCGGGCGCGAGCGGCCCGGCCGCGCGCCCCAGCAGGCTGCGGTGGCGGTCGTGGTCGTCGAGGTCGATCGCGGGGGCGGGCGCGTCCGGCGTCGGGTCGGTGAGCGACAGCATCACGCGCGCGAGCGCGATCCCGTCCGCGATGCAGTGGTGCATGCGCGTGACGATCGCGCCGCCGCCCTCGTAGCCGTCGACGACCCACGTGTGCCACAGCGGTTTGCTGCGGTCGAGCGGGCGCGCCATCAGGTCCGCGACGAGCCGCTGCAGCTCCGCGCGGTCGCCCGGCTGCGGCAGCGCGACGTGGTGGAGGTGCAGGTCGAGGTCGAACGACGGGTCGTCCTCCCAGTGGACGCCGCCGAGCGTGCCGCCGTCGACGACCCGCTGCGCGAAGCGGGGGAAGCGCTCGACGAGCCGTTCCCGCAGGATCGCGCCCAACGGCTCCGGCGGGATCGGTCTGTCGAACCACAGGACGCTCGTGATCGCCATCAGGTTCTCGGGGCGGTCCATCCGCAGCCAGGCGGCGTCCGCGTTCGGCATCGGGTGGCGGGCCATGCCGCCGACCGTACGCCCGTCGCCGCGCGCCCACCTCCGGGGAACGTACGGATCGAGGTCGGGGCTTAGGAGCGGCCGGCGCGCGCGGCGCCGCGCAGCCGCGCCGGCAGCGTGCGCAGCAGCGCGCGCTCCTCCGGCCGGTAGAAGCCGGTCAGGCCGAGCACCAGCGGCAGCGCGAGCGCGAGCAGCGCGCGGCTGACGAAGCCGGCGGCGCCGCTCGTCGGCAGCAGCAGCTCGCCCGCGCCGGAGAGCCCGCCGAGCACGAGCGCGAGCTGCGCGATCCGCGTCCACTCGAAGTCGACGCGGAAGAGACGGCGCGTCAGCAGTCGCATCGCGACGAGCATCGCGACGTAGGCGCCGGCGAGCGCGAGGCCGGCGCCGGCGATCCCGAGCGACGGCGTGAGCACGATCAGCAGCACGACGTTGACCGCCAGCCCGACGGCGGCGGCGGGGAAGTTGCGCGTCGTCACCTCGGCGCGGCCGGCGATCACGACGAAGATCACGAACAGGCCGTAGAGCGCCCAGCCGAGCGCGAGCCACGGCAGCGCCGTGTGCGCCTCGAAGTAGGCGGGCGCGGCCAGCAGCCGCGTGAACCAGCGGCCGAGCAGCAGCAGGCCGGCGACCGCCCACCCGGTCACGAGCAGGTAGTAGGTCGCGACGAACGCGTAGAAGCGCGCGGCCTGCGCGTCGTCCTTGATCGAGTAGGCGAGCGGCGGCCAGCTGTACTGGAACGCGCGCGCGACGAACGCGGTCACGCCGGCGAGCTTGACGGCGATCGAGTAGACGCCGGCGGTCGCCGCGCCGTAGCGGTGGAAGAGGTAGTAGCGGTCGACGAGGTTGAGCGCGTAGACGGACGCGTCGGCGGGGACGGTCGGCAGGCCGAAGCGCAGCAGGCGCCTGAGCGGGTGGAGTGCGGGATGGTCGGCGCCGCCGCGGCGCGGCACGAGGCGGTCCGCCATCGAGGCCCACAGCGCGAGCAGCACGACGGTCGAGGCGCCGTAGTTGCCGAGCAGCAGCCCGCGCGCCTGCTGGCCCTGCGCGACGACGAGGTAGACGGTCAGCGCGATCGTCAGCAGCACGTTGGAGAGGGTGGTGATCGCGTACGCGCGCGCGCGCTCGTCGACGCGCAGCAGCGCGTAGGCCAGCTCGAGGTTGGTGAAGGTCCACAGGCCCAGCACGGCGACGCGAAACACGGCCGGGTCGCGCTGGTCGAGGATCAGCTGCGACAGCGGCCCGGCGAAGAGCGCCAGCGGGATCGCGGCGACGGTCGTGGCGAGCAGCAGGAAGCCGGTCGCGCGGCGCGCGAGCGCGTCGCGGCGCACCTGGTCCTCGTCGGCGTAGTGGTAGCGCACGAGCGCCTCGCCGATGCCGAGGCGGATCAGGATGCTCAGCAGCACGATCCCCGTCATCAGCAGCTCCGCGACGCCGTACTGCGACTCGGACACGTGCCGCGTGTAGATCGGCAGCAGCAGGACGGCGAACGCCTTCGAGACGACGTCGCCGACCTGGTAGGCCGCCGTCGTCTTCAGCAGCCGCTGGAGGAGGCCGTGCATGCGCGCGGGACGGTAGATCAAACGCATGCTGTGTAGACCCGCCGCCCGTAGCGCGCGACCATCGTTTGGCCGCTTTCGTGGTCGCGACGAAAGGAGATGCACATGGCGGTGTATGCTGGTGTATGCATGAGTCGTACGAACATCGACATCGACGATCGCCTGATCGGCAAGGTGATGGAGATGTACGGCCTCGGCACGAAGCGGGAGGCCGTGGACTTCGCGCTGCGTGAGCTGCTCGGCGGGCCGCCGATGACGCTCGAGGAGACGCTCGCGATGCAGGGGACGGGTTGGGGTGGGAACCTCGACGAGATGCATGCTCCGTACGACCCATGGGCCGGCTGATCCTGGCCGACTCGTCCGCGTGGATCGAGTATCTGCGCGGAACGGGGAGCGCGGCCCATATGCGACTCCGCGACGATCTGCGGGCCGGGGAGCGCGTCGCGACGACGGACATCGTCCTGCTGGAGATCTTCGGCGGCGCGCGCGACAAGGGGCACCACCAGGAGCTTCAGCGCCTCCTCTACGCGCGCGAGTATCTGCGGACCCGCGGTCCGTCCGACTTCGAGGCGGGCGCCCGGATCTACCGCATCTGTCGCAAGGGCGGCGACACGATCCGCAAGCTGAGCGACTGCGTGATCGCGGCGGTCGCGATGCGGCACGGGGCGGCCGTCCTCGCGCGTGACGGCGACTTCACCGCGATCGCCCGCCACGTCGAGCTCGAGTTGGCCTGAACGGCCGGCTCGCGCTCGACGTGGGCGCGTGGCCGCGGCGCGGGCGGCTGGACCGCCGCTGCCACAATGGATCTGTGGAGTCGCTCAAGGGCAAGCTGCTGCTGGCCTCGCCGGTGCTGGAGGACCCGAACTTCGCGCGGACCGTCGTGCTGGTCGCCGAGCACACGGACGAGGGCGCGATGGGACTGGTGCTGAACCGCCCGGCGGACGTGACGGTCGGCGAGAGCGCGCCGGAGCTGGAGGAGCTGGTCGGTGCCGACGACCCGATCTTCGTCGGCGGCCCGGTGCAGCCGACGGGCGTGATCGTGCTGGCCGCCTTCACCGACCCGGGCGCCGCCGGGCTGCTGATCAGCGACGACGTCGGCTTCCTGTCGGCGCAGCTCGAGCTGGCCGAGTCGGCCGCCGCGACGCGCCGCACGCGGGTCTTCGCCGGCCACGCCGGCTGGGGACCGGGTCAGCTCGACGAGGAGATGGAGCGCGAGGACTGGATCGTCGAGACGCCGCGCCCCGACGAGCTGTTCGCGACCGAGCCCGAGGGCCTCTGGAGCCGGGTCCTCACGCGCAAGGGCGGGACCTTCGCGCTGGTCGCGCGGATGCCGCTCGACCCGTCGCTGAACTGAAGCGCCCGAGGGGATCGCGGCGGCGACGGGCGGCGCTAGCTCCCGTGCGCGAGCAGCGCCCAGATCCGCCGCACCAGCGCGCCGGCGTCGGGGTCGCCCGCCTGCGCGAAGGCGGCGAGCTGCGGCAGGCCCGTGTGGATCGCGACGCCGCGCCCGAGCGTCCAGGCGGCGATCACCGGGACGCCCGCCTCGACGCCCGCCTCGCCGTCGAGCCTCGCGCCCGGCATCACGCCCGCGAGCGTCTCGTAGGACGTGTAGCCGGAGAAGGCGCCGCTCGTGCCCTCGAACAGGCCGAGGTCGCCCTCGTCGTAGGCGGTGACCGTCGCCGGCGCATCCGCGCTCGCGCGCGCGAGCGGCTGGCGCGGGCGGGCGCCGAGCGCGTCCGTCGCCTGCGGCGCGCTCGGCGCGCTCAGCACGTCGCCGTCGAGCCGCACGGTGCGGCGCAGCGCGTCGGTGCCGAGCGACCACACGCGGCCGCCGTCGCGCACGTAGCGGCGCAGCTTGTCGCGCAGCTGCGGCGTGATCCAGCGCGGGTCGCCGGCCAGCACGACGCCTCTGTGCGCGCCGAGCGGCGGGCCGTCGCCGGCGCCGGTCGCGAGCGCGACGTCGGTCGTGAGGTCGTAGCGCACCAACTGGTCGTCGAGGAAGCGCAGCAGCGGCGCCTCCTGCGCGACGTCGCCCGGCATGCCGTTCGCGAACGGCCGCGCCAGCAGCGCGCTCGCGCGGCGGCCGGATGCGCTCGTGTCGAGCGTGTCGGGCATCCCGTCGCCGTCGTCGTCGACCGCGTTGCGGCCCTGCCAGGTGAGCGCCGGCAGCACGACGAGCACGGCGCGCGGCTCGGTCGCCCGCACGACGAGCGGAACGCTCGTGCGGTACGCGCCGTCGCGCGTGGCGAGCGCCAGCTCGTACAGCCCCGACTGACCGCGCGGCACACGCACGCGCAGGCGCGCGCCGCGGCCGTGCCCGCGCACGAGCACCTTCGGGTCGCCGAGGCGGCGCAGCGCCCACTGGTACGCGTGTCCGCGCGCGTCGACCAGCACGACCGCGACTCTGCCGGCGTCGACCGGTGCGAGCGGCGGCGCCGCGGCGAGGCGGCGGACGGTCACCCCGGCATGGCCCGGCAGCGGGCCGGGGACGAAGCCGCGCGCGTCCGGCAGGCGCCGCGGGAACGTGCCCGGGTTGCCGGAGCGGTCGGCGACGAGCAGCCCCATCAGGTACGTGCCGGGCGGCGCCGGCGCGCCGCCGAGCGTGCCGTCCCAGGCGACGGTGCGCGCGCCGAACGGCACCGGCAGCTCGCCGACGCGCCGCGGCGGCGAGACGTCGGTGCGGTAGATCAGCACATGCGCGCTGCGTCCCTCCAGGCCGGCCATGCGGATCGTCAGCGCGTGCACGCCGTGTTCCGGCAGGAACGCGGGGCCGTCGCCTCTGTGCGGGTCGACGCCGGTGACGAGCGGGCGCGGCGGTCGCGTGTCGACGGCGATCGGCTGCGCCAGGTCGATCGTGCGGCCCTGGTGGATCAGCGCGACGCGCGCGCGGTAGCTGCCGTCCGGCACGACCGCGCCGCTCTCGTCGCGGCCGTTCCACCACAGGACGATGCGCCGGCGCGCCGGCACGTGGCGACCGTCGGCGAGCCGTCGCACGATGCGGCCCTCCGCATCCACGATCGAGACGCTCACGTCGTCGCCGTGGACGATCCAGAAGGAGATGCGCGCTTTGCGCACGCGCGCGTCCGGCGCGGGCGAGAAGACGCTCGAGATCTGCGGCCGCACGACGAGCGGCGGCGAGCTCTTGAGCTTCTGCGTGACGACGAACGCGCCGAGCGTCGCCAGCACGAGCAGGGCGAACGCGACGCGCGCGAGGCGGGTCACCGCAGCACCGCTTGCTCGACCGGCACGAGCGCGACGTTCGGCACCTCGAACGTGTGGAAGGCGGCGAGCCCGCGCGGGTCGCTCGCGCACAGGACCGTGCGGATCGAGCCGCCGTGGCAGACCACCAAGGCCGTGGACTCGTCGCCCGCAGGCGATCCGCTCGCGGTCGCCGGACGGCGAGACGCCGAGTCCGCGCGGATCTCCGCGAGCGCCTCCAGCACGCGCGCCTGCTGCTGCGCGAGCGTCTCCCCGCCGGGGAAGCGGAAGCCGATCTCCCCGTCGGGGTTGCGCCACGCGGCGTAGCGCTCAGGGTCGCGCGCGGCGATCTCGTCGAACAGGAAGCCCTCCCACTCGCCGCGCCAGCCCTCGCGCAGGCGCGCGTCGGGGCGCGGCTCCAGGCCGATCCGCGCGCCGACGATCTCCGCCGTCTCGCGCGCGCGCGACAGGTCGCTGCACCACAGCGACGCGATCGGCGGGTCGAGCGCGGCGACCCGCTCGGCCAGCTCGTGCGCCTGCGCCCGCCCCCTCGCGTTGAGCGGCGTGTCGCGCTGCCCCTGGAAGCGCAGCGGCGGGACGTTGTCGTCGGTCTCGCCGTGGCGGGCGAGCAGGATCATGTCGTGGCGGTGTCCGCCCGCAGGCCCAGCCGCAACGTCTCGAGCGAGAGCACGTCGCGCGGGGCGATGTTGCCGAGGTTGACCTCGTGGCCGAAGCGCTGCAGGAACCACACCTGCTGCTCCTTGCGCGGCGCCTCGAACAGCAGCCGCTCGACCGGGACGGCGTGCGCGATCTCGTCGATCAGCCCCATCCGCACCTCGCCGTCGGCGCGGTAAATGCCGGCGGTGCCGTTCTCACGCGCCTCCGCGATCACCTTCCAGGCGCCGGCCGCCAGCTCCGACTCGATCTGCTCGACCCACACGTACGGCGCCATGATGAAGGCGGCGTCCTTCGAGCCGACCTCGGACAGCACCGTGAAGCCCTCGCCGGCGAGCTGCTCGATCAGCGCCAGCTTGCGCGCGTGCGGCAGCTCGATCGTCCCGTCCGAGATCTCGACGTGCGTGAGCTGCAGCTCGCGCAGCCAGGCGGTCAGCTGGTCGACTCTGCCCTGCGCGATCGCCAGCTCTGTGAGCGTGCCGCCCAGCACGACGGGGATCCCGTGGGCGCGGTAGCAGGCGAGCTTGGCGTCGAGGTTCTCCGTGACGACGGCGGTCCCCCAGCCGAGCTTGACGAGGTCGACCGCGGCGCCGGCCACCTCGACCAGGCTCTCGACCTCGGCGACCGACAGGCCGCTGTCCAGCACGTGCGTGATGCCCCACTCGCGCGGCTTCGCGCTGCGCTGCGGGAGGTCGAGGAACGGCGGTGTCACAGGGGTGAGCGCTACTGGCGGTCGGCGCCGACCGTGACGACCACGGTCGCGGCGCATGTGCCGCCCTGCGCGCAGGCCGCCTCGGTGTCGGCGTCGATCGGCTGGACCGCGTCGGACGGCACGTTCAGCGTCTTCGCGACCTCCTGCGCCTCCGTCTCGTGGCCCCCGAAGTAGGAGACGACCGTGACCGAGCGCTGCTGGTCGGATGCGTTGGTGACCGGGCCGCGCGCGAAGCCGTCGGCCGCGAGCGTGTTCGCGACCGTGCTGGCGAGGCCCGCCGTCGGCGTGCCGTTGAGCACGGCGACGGTGATCTTGCCGTGCGGCGGCGCCGCCGCGGACGTGGTGCGGCTCGACGCCGAGCTCGTCTGCTGCGTCGGCGCGTTGCCGGCCGCGGTCCGCGCGGACGACGGCGTGTCGCTGCCGCCGCCCGACAGCAGCAGCGCCGCGAGCGCGACGACCGCGACGAGGCCCAGACCGCCGAGCAGCAGGACGAAGCGCCGGCGGCCGTGCGTCGTCTGCGCGCGGCCGTTCGCGGCGGCGCCTCCGCGCACCGTCGCGGTCGCGGGCCCGCGACCGCGCAGCGGCGCGGCCGCCGCGGGCCGCTGGCCGGGGCGCGCCGCGGGACGTCTGGGGGCGGC
>JAFDWH010000005.1 GCA_018268595.1 Actinomycetota bacterium
GCGCGGCGGGCGGCGGCGTCGCGGCGGGCGGCGGCGTCGCCGGGCGCGCCCGCGCCGGGCAGCCCGGCCGCGAGGATCGGCCGCCACTCGGGCACGACCGGCAGCTCCGCCATCACGCGCTCGGCGGCCAGGTACGCCTCCGGGCTGCCGAGGTCGAAGTAGAAGACGGGCTGCGGCGCGCCCGCAGGTGCGGGCGCGCTCACGTGCGTGACCGAGAGCCCGTGCTCGGACACGCCGTCTCCTACCCGTGGATCAGCCAGCCGTCGGCGGCGCGGGCGGCCTCCATGACGCCCTCGGACAGCGTCGGATGGCCGTGCACGATGCGCGCGACCTCCGGGTAGCCGCCCTCGAGCGCGCGCGCGTTGACGAGCTCCTGGATCAGCTCGGTCGCCTTCGCGCCGATCACGTGGCCGCCGAGCAGCTCGCCGTATCTGCGGTCGCCGACGATCTTGATGAGGCCGGTGCGGTCGCCGTAGACGGTGCCCGCGCCGACGGCGCCGTACGGCACTCTGCCGACGACGACGTCGTGGCCGGCCTCCTTCGCCTGCGCCTCCGTGAGCCCGAACGAGGCGACGTTCGGGGTGCAGAACGTGGCGCGTGGAATGTCGACGTAGGAGAGCGGGTGCGTCTCGTTGCCGGCGATGTCCTCGGCGGCGATGATGCCCTCGTCGGACGCCTTGTGCGCGAGCGCGGGGCCGGGGACGATGTCGCCGATCGCCCAGATCCCTCTCGCCGAGGTACGCATCGCGCCGTCGACGACGAGCAGGCCTCTGTCGTCCACCTTCACGCCCGCCTCGTCGAGCCCGAGGCCCTCGACGTCGGCGCCGCGGCCGGCCGCGATCACGAGGTAGTCGACCTCGCCCTGCTGGTCCCCGTAGGTGAAGGTGACGGAGTCCTTGCCGTCTCTCACGTTCTCCACGAACGTTCTGGTGAAGACCTGCATGCCCTGCTTCTTGAGGCCGCGCTCGGCGAGCTTCGAGACGTCGGCGTCCTCCGTCGGCAGGACGCGGTCGAGCGCCTCGAACAGCAGCACCTCGACGCCGAGGCGCGCGTACGCGGAGGCGATCTCCGCGCCCGATGCGCCGGCGCCGACGACCGCGAGGCGTCTCGGCAACGACTCGAACGCCCACGCCTCCTCGGTGCCGATCACGCGGCCGCCGAACTGCGTGCCGGGGATCGGCTTCTTGACCGAGCCGGTCGCGAGGATGATGCCCTTGCTGGCCGTGTACTCGGTTCCGTCCTTGGCGGACCCGACGCGCACCGTGCCGTTGCCCGTCACCGCCCCGAGACCCTCGATGAAGTCGATCTTGTTGCCTCTGAAGAGGCCGCTCACGCCGCCGGTGAGCGTCTTGATGACCTTCTTGCGGCGGTCGTTGACCTTCGCGAAGTCGACCGTGCGGCCGGCGACGTCGATGCCGAACTCGGCGGCGTCGTCGATCTCGCTCAGGATGTCGGCCGTGCGCAGGACGGCCTTGGCGGGGATGCAGGCGTAGTTGAGGCACCGTCCGCCGACGACGTCCTTCTCGACGACGGCGGTCCGCATCCCGAGCTGCGCGGCGCGGATCGCCGCGACGTAACCCCCGGGACCGGAACCGATGACGATGCAGTCATATGCGGATTCGGGCATGGCGGCGAGTGTATGTCACCCCTTGTTCGCCCCGCTTTCCGGGGCCGGAGCCACCCCCCGATCGGCGGGTCAGGCGGGGGCGCCCGCGCCGAGCGCGGCCTTGAACGACTCGGGCAGCGGCTTCGATCTGCCGGCGGCGTAGTCGTAGCCGACGACGACGCCGTAGCCCTCCGCGACGAGGCGCTCGTCGCTCACCGCGTGCATCTCGAACGCGAGCTGCACGCTCGAGCGCGCGACCTTCGCCGGTCTGACGCAGGTGCGGATCTCCTCGTCGTAGAACGCCGGCGCGCGGTAGTTCACTCTCAGCTCGGCGAAGATCAGGCCGAAGCCTCTGCGCGTCGTCGGGTCGTCGCCGATCAGGCGCGCGAGGAACTGCACGCGCGCGTCCTCGAAGAAGCCGAGCGCGGCGACGTTGTTGAGGTGGCGCATCGCGTCCACGTCGCCGAAGCGGATCCGGTCGACGTGGCAGTAGGACCAGCCGTCGCGCGTCGCCTCGCTCACGGCGCGGCTCTCCGCTCGGGCATCTGGATGCGCGCCATCGCGCGGATCAGCTTCCAGAAGAGCCAGCCGCCGAGGCCGACGATCGCGACGCACTCGACCACCGCCCATACGTTCGACGCCACCAGCAGCGCGAGCGAGGCGATGATCACCAGGAAGGCGAGCAGCGCCTGGAAGCCGAGCACGGCCCAGTAGCGCGCGTGCCACATCCCCCAGGCGGAGACGAGCAGCACGCCGGCGATCAGCAGCGCGCCGGGGAGCGTGCCGCGACCGGCGACGCGCGCGTCCGTGAAGTAGCCGACGAGGACGAGCGCGGCGAGCACCGCCGCGACGATCGCGCCGACCGTCACCGCGCCCGGGCGCTCGCCCTCCGCGAGCGGTCTCAGCTGCGCGCGGATCTCGGCGTTGCGCTCCTCCGAGCTTCTGCGTCTGCGCTCCGCGTCAGCCAACGCGGGCCTCCTGCGGCAGCGCGCCGCGCAGCGCGCGCGCCGTCGCCTCGGGGTCGTCGGAGCTCGTGAGCGCGCGCACGACGACGATCCGCGTCGCGCCGGCGTCCACGATGGCGCCGACGTTCGTCGTGTCGATCCCGCCGATCGCGAACCACGGCAGCGGGCGCGGCGCGCTCGCCGCGTGGCGGATCAGGTCCACGCCGACCGCCGGGCGCCCCGGCTTCGTCGGCGTCGCGTGCACGGGGCCGACGGCGAAGTAGTCGACGTCGGCGACTGCCGCGTCCTCGACCTGCTCGGGCGTGTGCGTCGAGCGGCCGAGCAGCACGTCCTCGCCGACGAGCGCGCGCGCCTCCGCGACCGGCATGTCGTCCTGCCCGACGTGGACGCCGTCGGCCTGCGCCGCCGCGGCGAGGTCCGGGCGGTCGTTGAGCACGAACAGCGCGCCGTGCGCGTCGGCGGCCGCGCGGAAGGCGCGCGCCGCCTCCAGCAGCGCGTCGTCGCCGAACGCCGGGTCCTTCTCGCGCAGTTGGATCACGTCCACGCCGCCGCGCAGCGCCGCGTCGAGGAACGCGCGCAGGTCCCCGCGCCCGTCACCGCTCGCGCCGCACACGAGGTACAGCCGCGCGTCGCGCAGCCGCGCGCGCCGTTCGTCGCCAACGCCAGTCACCATCGGCACGAATCTTGGCAGTCAGTGGCGGCCGGGGCAGCGCAGCCGCGCGGGCGGGTCGATCGCAAGGCGCTGAATGCCGTGGAAGCCGAGCGTCTCGTAGCGCACGACGAGCTCGAAGACCTTGTCGGTGTGCACGCGGAACGGGCCGCTGCACGACGAGTGGGCCAGTCGCAGCCAGGCGTGGAGCTGGTCGCCGGACGCGATTCGCTCCACGCCGACCGGGCGCTGCAGGCCCGCGAGCGTGCGCGCTGACGTCACGTCGGTGCGCCGCGTCATCACGTCGATGTCGGGCGGCGCGGCGTCGTAGGCGTGGATCGAGCGCACCGTCACGGTCGCCGGGCCCTCGTTGCCGACCATGAACCCGAGCTCGGTGGTGGTCCGAGACGGGTCACCGCTGGTGCCCAGCCCGAAAGACGTGTCGGACGCGCGGCCGTCGAACGCGGCCGCCAGCGGATGCAGCGGCCGGTACGCGAGCGCGACGACGGCCAGGACGGCGATCGCGACGATCGTGCCGGCGAGCTCCCAACGGTTCGGGCTCCAGCGCGGCGCCGGCCGCGGCACGAGCGCGACGTTGCGTGCCACGACCACGATCAGCGCGAAGCCGGCGACCGTCAGGCTCTCGTCCGCATCGAGGCTCGCCAGCGCGAATGCGATCGCGACCGCGACTGGGTAGATCCGCATGTCCCAGCCGTCGGTCCAGTCGCGCACGCAGCGACGGCCCGCCCACGCGAACAGCACGCAGGCGAACGCCGTCTTCGCCGCGTAGCTGGCCCACGCCCAGCTGTCGTCCCCCGTCGCCGGCAGCCGCAGCAGGTCAAGGTCGCGATCAAGACGCGTCAGCTCCAGCAGGATTCTGACGCCCGCGATCGCAAAGCTGCCGACCACCGCCGCGACTCCGGCGAGGACGGTCATGCGCATCCAGGTCGGCCGCTCGGCGGGCGGAAGACCCGCCGCCGCGACGCTCACGCGGCTTGCCTCCATCTTCCGGATCGTAGGCGCGCGCACGGTGCCGCGCGCCGCCTGCGCCGCGCTACGCCCGCAGCCCCTCCAGCAGCGCCAGCAGCGGCCCTTCGACCTCGGCGCGCGCGGCGGCCGGGTCGGCGGCGTTGGCGATCATCATCGACGCCTCGACCATCGCGCCCATCAGCATGTGCGCGAGCGGCTCGGCGTCGCGTCTGCGCATCAGGCCGGCCTCCATCGCCTCGCCCAGCGCCATCGTCAGCACGCCGAGCCAGTGCTCGGAGTCGACCTCGCGCCACTCGGCCCAGCCGAGCACGGCCGGCGCATCGAGGTGCGAGATGCGGATCACGGCCGGGTCCTCGCAGATGTCGAGGAACGCGCGCATGCCTCTCACCAGCGCCTCCCACGCGTCGGCGCTGCCGGCCGTCTGCGCGACGATCTGTCCCAGCAGCTCCTCGGCGAGCTGCGAGTGCACCGCGCGGAAGAGGTCGCGCTTGTCCGCGAAGTGGTGGTAGAGCGCGCCGCGGGTCAGGTGCGCGGCACGCACGATCTCCTCTGTGCCGACGTCGGCGTAGCCGCGCGCGGCGAACAGCTCGCGCGCGACGCGCAGCAGCTCGGTCCGTGTGGCGACAGCCTGCTCCTCCCGCGACATACCGTCTGTATGCTAGGACATACAACCTGTATGTGACCGAGGCGCGGGAGGCTGACATGGCGACGGCAAAGGGCAACGCACACTGGCGCGCACCGGAGCTGGGCGAGGCGCGCACGCTCGAGCTCGACGGTGGACGCCTCAACGTCCACGTCACCGGCGAAGGTCCGGCGGTCGTCTTCGTCCACGGACTGCTCGTCAACGCGAACCTGTGGCGCGGCGTGGTCGGACGGCTCGACCGCTTCACGCGTGTCGCGATCGACATGCCGCTCGGCTCGCACCTGACCGCGATGCCGGCGCGCAGACTCACGCCCGACGACCTCGGCGCGCTGATCGGCGAGGCGGTGCAGGCGCTCGCCCTCGACGACGTCACGCTCGTCGGCAACGACACCGGTGGCGCGCTCTGTCAGATCGCCGCCTCGCATCGACCGGACTGGCTCGGCCGCCTCGTCCTCACCTCCTGCGACGCGTTCGAGCACTTCCCGCCGCCGATGCTCAAGCCGCTGTTCGCGCAGCTGCGCGTGCCCGGCGGCGCGCTGGCGGCGCTCACGCCGATGCGGATGCGCGCCGCGCGCCGGCTGCCGATCGCCTACGGCCTGCTGACGCACCACGCGATCGCCGACGCGCCGTCGGACTCGTACGTGCTGCCGTCGCTGCATGACGCCGAGATCCGCGCGGACCTCGTGCGCGTCTCACGCGGGGTCGACTCCTGCCACACGCGCCAGGCGGCCGAGCGGCTGAAGGCGTTCGACCGCCCGGCGCTGATCGCCTGGTCGGCCGACGACAAGTTCTTCCCGCGCGAGGACGGTGAGCGGCTGGCCGCGACGATCCCCGGCGCGCGCTTCGAGCTGGTCGCCGGAGCCCGCACCTTCTCGCCGGAGGACAGACCAGTGCAGCTCGCCGACCTGATCGCCGAGTTCGCGCGCGAGACGGCGCCGGCGCCGGCTGCTTGACGGCGGCCCGCGCCGCACGACCGGCCGGCGCTACCATCGACTCCACGGGAGCCCTCGAACCGGGCTGAGAGGGCGGCGCTCCGGCCGCCGACCGTCAGAACCTGATCCGGGTCATGCCGGCGCAGGGAAGGAGCACGTGCCCCACACCACCGATCGCTTCGACGTCGCCATCGTGGGCGGCGGAATCGCCGGCCTCGCCGTCGCGTGGCGCGCGCAGCGGCGCGGCCTGCGCACCGTCGTGCTGGAGCGCGACCGGCTCGCGCACGGCGCGACGCGCGTCGCCGCCGGGATGCTCGCGCCGATCAGCGAGGCGCGCGTCGGCGAGCGCGGGCTGCTCGCGCTCAGTCGCGCTTCGCTCGACCGCTACCCCGGCTTCGTCGAGGAGCTGGCGGCCGCGTCGCAGCGCGATCCCGGCTACAGCGCGTGCGGCACGCTGCTCGTCGCGCGCGACCGCGACGAGGCGGAGGCGCTCGAGCGCGAGCTGGCCGAGCGCACGGCCCTGGGCCTGCCGGTCGAGCGGCTGCTGCCCAGCGAGGCGCGCCGCCGCGAGCCGGCGCTCGCCCCGACGCTGCGGCTCGCGCTCGACATCCCCGGCGACCATGCGATCGACCCGCGCGCGCTGAGCGCGGCGCTGGCGGTCGCGATCGAGCGCGCCGGCGGGGCGCTGCGGGAGGGCGCCGCGGTCGCCCGGATCGTGACCGCCGACGACGGCGAGCGCGTTGCCGGCGTCGAGCTGACGGACGGCGCGCACGTCCACGCCGACCAGGTCGTCGTCGCGGCCGGCGCGTGGGTCGGCGCGCTCGACGGCCTTCCCGCGCACGCGCGCGTGCCGGTGCGTCCCGTGAAGGGCCAGATCATGCGCCTGCGCGACCCCGCCGGCGCCGGCCTGCTCGCGCGCGTGATCCGCATGCAGCCGGGCTACCTCGTCCCGCGCGGCGACGGCCGCTACATCCTCGGCGCGACGATGGAGGAGCAGGGCTTCGACACCGCGCCGACCGCCGGCGGGATCTTCGAGCTGCTGCGCGACGCGATCGAGCTGGTCCCCGGCGTCGCCGAGCTGCAGGTCGAGGAGGTCGCCGCCGGCCTGCGGCCCGGCACGCCCGACAACGCGCCCGTGCTCGGCCCGGGCGCGGTCGACGGGCTGCAATGGGCGGCCGGCTGCTTCCGCCACGGGATCCTGCTGGCGCCGATCGTCGCCGACGCGCTCGCCGCGTCGCTGGCCGGCGAACCGCTGCCCGCGGTCGCGCGGCCGTTCGGCGCGGAGCGCTTCGCCAGCCAGCGCGAGGCGGTCGCCTCGTGAACGTGCAGCTCAACGGCGAGTGGCGCGACGTGCCCGACGGCGCGACGGTCGCCGACGCGGTCGTGCTGCTCGGCGTCCCGCTCGACGCGCGCGGCGTCGCCGTCGCGGTCGATCGCGAAGTGGTTCGGCGCGGCGCGTGGAGCGAGACGACGCTGACCGGCGGAGCCCGCGTCGAGATCCTCACCGCGATCCAAGGGGGATGATGCGCCCATGAGCATCGAGGTCGGCAAGACGCACGAGGACCCGCTCACGATCGCGGGCAAGACGTTCGGCAGCCGCCTGCTGCTCGGCACCGGCGGCTTCCGCTCGCTCGAGGAGATGGGCGAGGCGATCCGCGTCAGCGGCAGCGAGCTGGTGACGGTCGCGCTGCGGCGCGTCGACCCGCAGCAGCGCGGCTCGATCATGGACGTGCTCGCCGAGACGGGCGTCGCCGTGCTGCCGAACACCGCCGGCTGCTACACGGCGCGCGACGCGATCACGACCGCGCAGCTCGCGCGCGAGGCGTTCGAGACCGACTGGGTCAAGCTCGAGGTGATCGGCGACGACCGCACGCTGCTGCCCGACGCGGTCGAGCTGCTGGCCGCCGCCGAGGCGCTCGTCGCGGACGGCTTCGTCGTGCTGCCGTACACGACCGACGACCCGATCCTCGCGCGCCGGCTCGAGGACGTCGGCTGCGCGGCGGTGATGCCGCTCGGCTCGCCGATCGGCTCGGGGATGGGGATCCGCAACCCGTACAACGTCGCGATCATCCGCGAGCGCACGCAGCTCCCGGTCGTGCTCGACGCCGGCGTCGGGACCGCCTCCGACGCGGCGCTCGCGATGGAGCTGGGGTGCGACGCGGTGCTGTGCGCGAGCGCGATCTCCCGCGCGCACGACCCGGTCGCGATGGCGCGGGCGATCCGCGCCGGCGTCGAGGGCGGACGCCTCGCGCGTCGCGCCGGCCGCATCCCGCGGCGCCTGCACGCCGAGGCCTCGACGCCGGACGCCGGCCTGCCGGACTTCGGCGCCGGCTGATGCCTGACGCGCGCGAGCCCGCCGCCGCCAAGCCGGCGGTCCGCTCGGCCGACGCGCTGCTGGACCGCTGGGAGGCCGCCTGGAGCGGCCGCGACGCGGCGGCGTTCGCGCCCTTGTGCGACCCGGCCGTCCAGTACGAGGACCCGCTCACGCGCGAGCCGCTGATCGGGGTCGACGAGCTGGCTGCGCACGCCGGGCTGCTGTGGCAGGGCTTCCCCGACGTGCGCGTCGAGCGCGCCGGCGAGCGGCTCGGCGACGCGGCCGGTCGCTTCGTCGCCGCTCCCTGCAAGCTCGCCGGGACGCAGCGCGGCCCGCTCGACGGTCTGCCGGCGACCAGACGCTTCGTCGTCGTGCACGCGGTCGTCTGGTGCGAGCTGCGCGCCGGCCGGCTGCTGCGCGTGCGCGCCTTCTTCGACCGCTACGACGCGGCCGTGCAGCTCGGCGCCCTGCCCGCCGCCGGCACGCTCGGCGAGAAGGCGCTGCTGGCCCTCCAGGGCTTCGGTCTGCGCGCGCGACGCGCCTGAGATCGTCCGCGGCGCACTAACTCACCTGTTAAAGGAGTCACGGTGACTCCCGGGTCGCTCCATGTTTCTTCACTGCTACGCACGCGTTTGATCAATGCAATGGAGGCACATCAAACTTATTACTTTTAATTCAAAAATCTGGACGTATGTCTTATGGACGGGTGTGAAGCGACCCGAAGAGAATCGCCTCGCTGAAAAACGCCGCCGTTTGGAAGACGGGCCGGCGTTGTGACCCGTGCTGGCAGGGCGCAGGCGCAGCAGCTCACAACTTCACTGCTACCCAGAGGCGCTCGCCATGCCACACGCCGTCGCCGGCCCGTCGGGGCCGTCGCTGTCACCTGCGCGCTTGCGCAGTCACTCCACGTGGATCGTCGTGCCGACCTACAACGAGGCCGGCAACCTGCCCGAGCTCGTGCGCCGCCTGCGAGCCGGGCTCCGAGGTGAGGCCGCGCGGCTGCTGATCGTCGACGACGGCTCGCCGGACGGGACGGGCCTGCTCGCCGAGCGGCTCGCCCGCGCCGACGGCGACATGCAGGTGCTGCACCGCACCAGCAAGGACGGCATCGGCGCCGCCTACGTCGCCGGCTTCCGCGCCGCGCTCGCGGCCGGCGCCACCCGCGTCGTGCAGATGGACGCCGACATGTCCCACGCCCCCGAGGACGTGTCGCGCCTGCTGGCGGCGGCGGAGACCGCCGACCTCGCGATCGGCTCGCGCTACGTCGCCGGCGGCGCGACGCCGGACTGGTCCCTGAGCCGCCGGCTGATCAGCCGCGGCGGCTCGATCTACGCCCGCACGCTGCTCGGCGTCGGGGTGCGCGACCTGACCGGCGGCTTCAAGTGCTGGAGCCGGCGGGCGCTCGAGGCGGTCGCGCTCGAGCAGGTGCGCGGCCGCGGCTACGTCTTCCAGATCGAGCTGACCTACCGCGCGCTGCGGGCCGGGATGCGCGTCGAGGAGATCCCGATCGAGTTCCGCGACCGCACCCGCGGCCAGAGCAAGATGTGCGGCGCGATCGTGCTCGAGGCGATCGCCGCGGTCCCGCGGCTGCGCCGCGAGCTGACGGCGCCGCGTCTCGCGAGGCCCGCCGCCGACCTGTCGCTCGCGTCGATCGGCGGCGATGGCTGAGTCGCTCCTCGCACCGAGGCGCGGCGCGCTCGTCGCCGTGCGCTCGCGCCGGCTGCGGCTCGGCCGCTTCGCCGTCGTGGGCGCCGTCGTGATGGCGGCGGGCGCGCTGCTGCTCGTCGCGCTCGTCGAGCTCGCGGGCATGAGCCCGCACCTCGCCTACCTGATCCAGGCGCTGTTCTCGATCGAGGCGAGCTTCGTGCTGTCGCGCGCGTGGACGTGGTCCGACCGCCGCGCGACCGGCCGGCGCGGGATCGCCGGCGAGTGGCTGCGCTTCCACACCTCGCGGCTGCTGACGGTGCCCGCCAACCAGGGCTTCTTCTCGCTGCTCGTCGGCCTCGGCGTCGGCTACCTGGCGGCGAACGCGATCGGGATCGCGGTCAGCAGCGCCGTGAACTTCGTCGTCGCCCACCACCTCGTGTTCCGGTCCAAGGAGGATGCCTCGTGAGAGCCGTCAGCGTGGTCGTGCCGGTCAAGGACAGCGGGCGCACGATCGTCCGGACGATCGAGTCGCTGCTGAGGCAGGACTACGACGGACCGCTCGAGCTGCTGCTCGTGGGCGACGTCGGCGACTCCACCTGGGAGCCGCTGCGCGAGCTGATCGACGACGGCGCCGTGCGGATCGTCGAGGTCGAGGTCGTCACCGGCGGGCGCGACGCGAACGCGAAGCGCAACGCCGGGCTCGCCGCCGCCAGGGGCGACGTGCTGGCGCTGACCGACAGCGACATGGTGCTGCCGCCCGACTGGGTCGCGACCGGCGTCGCGCTGCTGGACGGACATGCGTGCGTCGCTGGCCCGATGGAGAGCGTGAGCGACGACTTCTGGGGGCGCTACGTCGACGCGAACCCGTTCGTCGGCAAGACCCCGCGGATGGAGCGCGACTACGTCACCTGCCGCAACTCGTTCGACGGGGCGCGCAAGCCGCCGATCACCGCCAACGTGCTGTTCACGCGCGAGCTGTACGAGCGCGTCGGCGGGCTCGACGCCGCGTTCGTGCACTCCTACGAGGACTACGAGTGGTTCCAGCGCGTCGTCGACGCCGGCTTCAGCGTGCTCTGCACCGACCGGCTGCGCGCGCTGCACCACCACCGCCAGGGACTGCGCCAGCTCGTGCGCGAGTACCACCGCTCCGGCCGCGGCTGCGCGATGTTCGTGCGCAAGCACCCGCACAGCAGCTTCGGGCGCAACCGCCTCGCGCACCTCGTGCGCGTGCTCGCGGTCGTGCTGCTCGCGCTCGTGGAGGTCGTCGCGCTCGCGCTCGCCGACGGCGACGTGGCGGCCGAGCTGGTGCCGGCGCAGGCTGCGCTCGCGCTCGCCGGCGCGGCCGTGCTGGCGGCGGCGTGCGCGCTGCGCGTCGGCAGGGCGGCGGCGCTCGCCTTCCCGTTCGCGACGCTCGTGCTCGGCGTGTCGTTCGCAAGCGGGCTGCTGCGGGGGCTCGCGCGGCCGACGCGGCTGCATGCGGCGCCGGTCGTGATCGCGCGGAGCGGTCCGTCGCTCGACGCGGCGCTGGAGGCGGCCGGCTAGATGAGCGCGACGCTGCACACGCCCGCCCCGCCCGGCACCCCGCCGCCGCCTTCGCCGGCGACGCCGGCACGACGACGCCGCCTCCTCACGACGCGTCACGGCGTCGAGCTCGCCGTCGTGCTGGCGCTGCTCGCCGTCGCGGCGCTGCTGCGCTTCTGGGACCTGCACAGCCGGCCCGGCACCGAGTGGGACGAGCCGGTCTACGCGGACGTCGCGCGCTCGCTCGCGCACGGCCACGGGCTCGAGGCGAAGGTGCCGTGGGGCCACGTCTCGCAGCCCTACCTGTTCCACCCGCCGTTCTACTTCGTGCTGCTCGGCGGCTGGATGCGGCTCGTCGGCTCCGACACGATCGGCGACGCGCGCACGCTCGCCGCGCTCGCCTCGCTCGTCGTGCTGGCGCTGACGTGGGCGCTCGTGCGACCGCGCTGGGGCGCGCTCGGCGCGGCCGCCGCGACGCTCGCGCTGGCGACCGACGGCTGGCTGATCTTCACGAACCGCGTCGGCTGGATCGAGAACACGATGCTCGTGCTGCTCGTCGGCGGGCTGCTCGCGTACGACCGCGCGCTGCGGCGCGACGCGCGCGCGCGCGACGCGACGCGCCTGTTCGCGCTCGCCGGCGTGCTGCTCGCCGCGGCGGTCGCGTACAAGCACATCGCCGTCTACGGATTCGGCGTCGTCGCGCTGCACTGGGCGCTGACGCGCCGCGCGCGTCGCGGCCACCTCGTGCTGCTCGGCGCGGCCGGCGCGCTGCTCGCGGCCGACCTCGCGGTGATGCTGCTCGCCTTCCGCAGCCACGGCCACAACTGGTTCCTCGACGACACGCGCGTGCAGCTCCAGCGCGTGCTGGGCCACAAGTCCTCGCGCGGCTCGATCGGCAGCTGGCACGACGCGCTCGACGCGCTCGTCGGGCCCTACAAGCTGTTCGTGGCGACGCTCGCGCTGTCGGCCGCAGGCGCCGCGCTCGTGCTGTGGCGGACCGCCGCCGGCCTGCGGCGGCGCGACCTGGCGCGGCGCGTCGCCGACCCGCTGCTGTACGCGTGGGCGCTCGCCGCGCTGCTGTTCCTCGCGGCGCTGCGGCTGAAGATGGCGCACTACTTCGTGCTCGTCGAGGTGCCGCTGCTGCTGTACGCGTTCGCCGAGCTGGCGGCGTGGGCGCGGCGCCGGCCGGCGCCCGCCGCGCGCCGCGTGATCGCCTGCCTGCTGCTGGCGCTGCTGGCGGTCAACGCGTGGACGTTCGACCAGCGCTTCGTGCAGCGCAGCGACGACGCGCTCGGCGCGACGCGCGCGTTCGCGCGGACGCTGCCGCGCGACGCGACGTTCCTCACGGAGGAGTCGATCGGCACGATGATCCCGCAGCCGTACTGCAAGCTCTACGAGGCGGGCGCGTGCGTCGGCGACGTCGCGTACCTCGCGATCTATCGCAGCCAGACGCAGCGGCCGCCGCGCAACGCGACGCTCGAGCGGCTGCTGCGCTACAGCCCGCCGCTCGCGCGCTTCGACGGCTTCAAGGAGCGCATCACCCTCTACCGCGCGGCCGGCCCGGGCCCGATCTGCACGCCGGCGCGGCTCGGCCTCGGCGTCTGCCGGCTCGACGCGTCGGTGCGCCGCTGGATCGGCGCGGCCGGTGGCCGCGCGTTCGTCGCGCGCGTCGGCTTCGGCGACTGGCGCGCGCTGCGCGAGCTGCGGCGCACGCGTCCGCTCGCGCCGCTGCGCGACGCGCACGGCCGCCCGTGGGCGTTGCTGCTCGGCGTCGGGCGCGACGGTCGCGTCGCGTTCGCGAACCTCGGCGCGGCCCGCGTCGGCGGCGGGCGCTGCTGGCCGAGCCGTGCGCGCTGCGAGGTGATCCGCCTGCGTCCCGGCGCGGCGGCGCACCTCGAGCTGCCGCGCATCGACGGCCGGCGGACGCCGATCGAGCTGAAGCTGCGCTCGCTCGTGCGCGTGCGCATGCGCGCGAGCGCCGCCCCCGACGCGCGTGGCGGCGCGCTGCTGCGCGCCGCCACGACTCCGCGTTCCCTCTTGCTCACCACCCCGTCCCCGGAGGACATCCGATGACGTCAGTCACCCGATCTCGTCGTCCACATCCAGGAGGTCTCATGAAGTACGTCCGCGTCGCCGCAGCGGCGATCGCCACGGCCCTCGCGGCCGCCGCCCTGCTCGCCTCGGCGGCGTCGGCGGCGATCCCGCAGACCATCACGCTCAGACTCAGCGACCCGCACGCCACGTTCAGCGACAAGCTCGCCGCCGGCAAGTGGTATGTCGTGACCGCATCCGGCACCGGCAGCTACTTCAAGCCGAGCCAGTGGTCGAACCCGCTGCTGAGCCACCATCGCAGAGGGATCGTGTGCGGCACGCCCGAGTCCGCGCCGATGTTCCCGACGGCCGGCCCGACCGGCCCGGTCGGCGTCGACCCCGAGACGATGTTCGCGCGCCTCACGACGAGAAAGAAGTGCGCCAACGACCCGCTTCCGCGCACGTCGCGTCGCTTCCAGCTCAACGACGGCAACGGCTACCGCCACCCGACGACGCTGAGCGGGCGCTACACGAGCCCGCGCGGCGACCACACCTACAGCTACCCGGTGCTCGGTCACAGACACAAGCTGTCGGTGCGCGTCAAGGACCCGGTCACGTCGGACAACTACGGCGCGTTCCACGTGACGCTGCGCGCCGCGAACGACGGCGACTGCGCGTCGCGCCAGTGGCGCAACTTCGTCAACAGCGTCGGCAAGCCGGTGTTCGCCGACCAGGCCGCCTGCGAGGCGGCGCTCTAGCGTCTGCGGGCGGAGGCCGCCGGCGCGGCGGCCTCCGCCTGACGCGTCACCCCGGTGTGGAGGACCGTCGCGGCGAAGTCGGCCGGCCCGCGGTAGAGCCCCTGCTTGAGGTAGGCGCTCTGGCCGCGGTAGAGCGTCGAGTGCGGCGTGCGCGGGACGACGGTGCGTCCGTCGACCGCGAGCTGCACGAAGCCGTGGCGCGCGCTCGCCGACCAGCCGACGAGCAGGTCGAAGCGGTACCAGTGGTCGCGCGCGAGCGGCGCGAAGTCCCACGTCTCGGTCGCCTCGGGATCGCACGTGCGCGTGTCGAGCCGGCCGCCGCGCACGGTCAGTCGCAGCCGCTCGCCGCCGTCCTGCGCGTTGACCTGCAGCGCGAGGTTCGGATGGCAGCCGTCGGGGTCGCTCTCGTGGAACTGCGTGACGATGTTCCACGTGCTGTCGGGCACGGGGCGGAAGCTCGCGGGGAAGCGGGTCGCCCAGCGGTAGCGCTCGACCGCTCCCGGCTGCGCGCCCGAGTCGCGCACCGAGGCGGACACCTCGCTGCGCTCGCCGTTCTTGCCGGGCACGTCGCCCGGGTGCACCGTGTACGCGGTCGCGGCGACGCCGTCGACGCGCACGGCCGCCGCGTCGCCGCGCAGGATCTCGCGCTTGGACCAGCCGGCCCAGTGGCCGAACGCGGTCGCGCCGCGCCAGCGCGAGGCGCGCTCGCCGGCGTGCCCGGAGGCGCACGAGGCGCTCGCCGACAGCGCGAGCAGGAGCGACAGCGCAGCGACCGCAAAGCGGTAGGACGTTCGACGCACGATCCGTCTATCGGCAGGCGGGCGCGCCGGCTCAAGCACCGGGAAGCTCCACCAGCAGCGGCGCGTGGTCGGACAGCCCACCGCGGTCGCGGACCGTCTTCGCGCGCGCGTCGTGCGCATGCGCGTGCCCGCGCGCGAAGACGTGGTCGACGTGCGAGGCGCCGACATGGACGAACCCGAACAGGCACGGCGGGTGCAGCACGTTGAAGTCGCCGCCGAGCACGAGCGGCTCGCCGCCCGCCCAGCGCAGCGCCGCCGCCTGCGCGCGCACGACGTCGGCTCGCGCGCGTGGCGGATGCGTCGAGGCATGCACGTTCGCGAACCAGCCCCCGTCGTCCACGCGCACGGCGTGCACGACGCGCCGCTCGGGCCACACGCACAGCCGCCGCCGCGCGTGCGCGACGACCGCCGGCCCGCGCACGAGGATCGCGTTGCAGCCGCCGCCGTTCGCGCGCGTCAGCTCCGGACGGCGCTGCGCGAGCGCGCGCCGCAGCGGCAGCAGCGCGTTGCGCGAGGTGAGCGCGCAGCGCGCCTCGGCGTCGCATGCGCGCGCCAGCGAAGACGGCCACCACGGCGGCACCTCTTGAAGCAGTGCGACGTCCCACCGCCATCCGGCAAGTCGCGCCGCGAACGCGTCGAGCAGGTCCTCGTCGCGAGGAGGCAGGGCGCGGCCGTGGAACAGGTTCCAGGTGAGCACGCGCAGCGACATGCATCGAACGTACACTTGCGCGCTTGCCGCGCCACCTGCTCACAGGAGAGGAGCTCACCCGCGAGGAGCTGCTCGCGTTGATCGAGCGAGCGCTCGAGCTGAAGGCCGAGCCGCTGTCCTCGCGCGCGCTCGCGGGCAAGCACGTCGCGCTGATCTTCCAGAAGCCGTCGACGCGCACGCGCGTCTCGTTCGAGGTGGGCATCGTCGAGCTGGGCGGCCATCCGCTGATCCTGCGTCCCGACGAGATGCAGCTCAGCCGCGGCGAGGCGCCGCGCGACACCGCGCTCGCGCTCTCGCGTCACGTCCACGCGATCGGGATTCGCACCGGTCCCGACGGGCTGGTGCGTGAGCTCGCCGAGCATTCGTCCGTCCCGGTCGTGAACATGCTCACCGTCGGACACCATCCCTGCCAGGCACTTGCCGACTTGCTCACCTTGCGCGAGACGTTCGGAAGACTCGAGGGACTGACGCTCGCCTACGTCGGCGACGGCAACAACGTCGCGCGCTCGCTCGCGATCCTCGGCAGCCGCGCCGGCGTCGAGGTGCGCGTCGCGTCGCCGGATGGCTACCAGCTCGAGCCGACCGCGGACGCGCTGCTGACCGACGACCCGCACGCGGCGGTCGACGGCGCGCACGCCGTCTACACCGACGTGTGGGTCAGCATGGGCGACGAGGCGACCGCGGCCGAGCGCCGCGCGGCGCTCGCTGCCTATCGCGTCGACGACGCGCTGCTCGATCGCGCCGCGCCCGGCGCGATCGCGCTCCACGACCTTCCCGCCCATCCGGGTGAGGAGATCTCGGCCGACGTCCTGTACGGAGCGCGACAGCGCATCTGGGACCAGGCCGAGAACCGGCGGCATGCCCAGAAGGCACTCTTGGAGTTCCTGCTGCGGTAGGGTCGCGCCCGATCGGTCCGTCTGTCCACACCGAGGAGCATCGATGCCCCAGCCGAAGTCCCCCGCTGCGAGAAGAGCCACGAGAAGAGCCGCGGCTGCTCGTAGACCGGCTGCCAGACGTGCCGCAGCCGCTAGAAGAGCGACCGCTGCCCGCAGCGCCGCGAGAAGACCCGCGCGCAGAGCGGCGGCGAGAAGAGCGGCCGCGAGAAGACCCGCGCGCAGAGTGGCCGCCAGAAGACCGGCGCGCAGAGTCGCGGCGAGAAGACCGGCGCGCAGAGCGGCTGCCAGAAGAGCCGCCCCGAGAAGAGCGGCGTCGTCCGCGCGCAGAGCGGCGTCGAGAAGACCGGCGCGCAGAGTCGCGGCGAGAAGACCGGCGGCGAGACGGCCGGCGCGCAGAGCGGCGGCCAGAAGAGCCGGCGCGAGACGCGCGTCCAGAAGAGCCTCCAGTACCACCGCGCCGACACGGGCGATCGGCGGCGCGGGTCAGCGCGCGAGCGGCGACTCCGTCACCCAGCTCGTCGAGGCGCTGCGCACGCAGCTCGGCGACGCGAACGAGCTCGTCGACGAGCTGATGCGCAAGGGTCGCGAGCAGAAGGACGACGTGCTCGCGAACCTCGACGAGCTGCTCGGCAAGGGCGTCGAGCAGCTCGAGCAGCTTTCGCGGCGACTCGAGGGCACGGCCGCGAGCGCGCGCCGCGCGGAGTCGGTCGACCTGCTGCTGAGAGGCGCCGAACGCGCCCGCGCAGCGGTCACGAGAGCACGCAGAAAGTGAGCCCGCGGGGCGTCCCGGCTGTCGTTCAGTCGGGGCGCCCTGCCGGATGGCGCGCGAACGCTCAGCGCACGGCCTGCGGGTCCGCGTCGGGGGCGAGCCCGAGGTCGGCGAGCAGCGCACCGAAGTCCAGCTCGGCGCCGGTCAGCTCCCCGAGCAGCTCCTCCGCCGACAGGCGCTGCCCGTCGCGCCACAGCGCGCGCAGCGCCTCGCCCGCCTCGCGCTGCGCGAACCACTGCGCGCCGAAGCGCTCGCGCAGGTGCGCGCGCAGGTGCGTCTCGAGCGCCCACGCGCGCAGGTAGCAGGCGACGTAGAAGCCGGGGTCGAGGTCGGCGAGGTACGTCTCGCGCGGCCAGCGCACGCGCGCGGCGGCGCCGAGCAGCGTCGCGTAGCGCTCGCGCAGCGCACCGTCGTCCGGCGGGTCGACTGCGTGCACGTCCAGCTCGTAGGCGAGCTTGGCGGCGTAGCGGCGCAGGTAGATCAGGCGCGTCGCGCGCGCGTGCGCGGCGAGCGTGCCGTCCGCGTCCTGCACGCCGAGCCGCAGGCGCAACCACTCCGGGTCCTCGGCGAGGTGGTCGAACAGGAACGCGAACGCCTCCGTGATCGCGTTGTCGCCGAGGTGGCGGTACTCGAACGCGAGCGCCGGGTCGACGTGCGCGTAGTGCTCGACGTGACCGCCCTCGTGCAGCAGCGCGGTGAAGTCGTCGCGCCCGCCGATCGGCGGCACGACGAGCCGCACGTCCTGCGGGACTCTCACCGCCACGCAGAACGCGCGCGGCGACTTGCCGGGGCGCGACGCGACGTCGAGGTGGACGTTGCGCTGCGTCGCCGGGTCGATCCCGAGCCCGTCGAGCGTCGCCGCGAAGCTCGGCAGCAGCTGCGCGCCGTCGAAGGCGGCGTCGGCCTCGGCGAAGCGGAACAGGCGCGGCAGGTCCGCGCGCTGCAGGTCCTCGAGCATGACGCCGTCGAGCGTGCGCTCCACCACGGGGCCGACGAGTGGCGCGTACGCCTGCTCGGTCGCGGCGGTGAACGCGTCGGTCGCGCGCGCGAGCCGGTCGAGGTCGAAGCCCTTCAGCTGCTCGCACAGCGCGCGGTAGCTCGCCCAGCCCAGCTCGCGCGCGGTCGCGCGCGTGCGTTCCAGCAGCTCCGCGTAGAGCGGGTTGAGCTGCGTCTCGGTCGCCTCCAGGCGCGCCGCCTCGATCGCGAGCCGCCGGTCGCGGTCCGGCTCGTTCGCCTGCACGATCGTCGCCTCGCGAAACGGGATCGCCGCGCCGCTGCCGTCGCGCACCGACAGCACCGTCCCGGCCTCGCGCTGCGCGAGCTCGCTCTCCAGGTCGGTCGCGATCAGCCCGAGATGGCCCTCGACCGCGAAGTCGAGCAGCATGCGCGCGCGGCGGCCGGCGTCCTCGCCGCGCGCGCTCGCGGCGTCCGCCTGCTCGCGCAGGCGCGCGACCGTGTCGGCGCTGAAGAGGCCGGCGTGGCGCGCGTAGATCGGCTCGACGTCGAACTCCGCTCTGAGGCCGGCGAAGTGCGCGTGGTACTCCTCGCCCAGCTCGGCCGTGAACGCCTCGGCTTGCAGTCGGTACGCGGCGAGGTCCATGAGCGTGCGATGCTAGCCGCATGTCCACTGCCCTGACGAGACGCCAGCGCCCCAACCGCGGGGACGAGCTGGAGCTGACGATCGACTCGCTCGCCTTCGGCGGCAACGGCGTCGCGCGCCACGAGGGCTATGTCGTGTTCGTCATCGGCGCGATCCCCGGCGACCGCGTGCGCGCGAGAGTGACGCGGCCCAAGCGCGACTACGCCGAGGCGATAGTGGTCGACGTGCTCGAGCCCTCGCCCGAGCGGATCCCCCGCACCGCGCCGCATCCCGGCGTGCCGTGGCAGGTGCTGCCGTACGAGCGCCAGCTCGAGATCAAGGCGCAGCAGGTGGAGGAGGCGCTGCGGCGGATCGGCAAGCTCGACGGCTTCGCGATGGAGCCGATCGTGCCGGCAGTCGAGACGTGGCGCTACCGCAACAAGATGGAATATTCGTTCGGCAACGACGACGCGGGCGAGCTCGTCTACGGCTTCCATGCGCCGGGCCACTGGGAACGGATAGTCCCGATAGAGGACTGCCTGATCGCCTCCGAGCGCTCCAACGTCGTCAGCAGGCAAGTGCTCGCGTGGTGCCGGTCGAGAGGGCTCGTCGCGTGGGACCGCCGGACCCACACCGGCCTGCTGCGCAACCTCGTCGTGCGCGAGGGGCGGCGCACGGGGCAGATCCAGGTGCGGCTCGTGACGATGCCCGGCGCGCTCGACGTCGACGGGCTGGCGGAAGCGGTCGACTGCGACGGGCTGCTGTGGACGCAGTTCGACGGCGTCGGCGAGACGACCGCGCTCGGCGAGACGGAGCTGATCTCCGGCAGCGACTACCTCGACGAGGAAGTCAACGGGCTGCGCGTCCGCATCTCGCCGCACGCGTTCTTCCAGACGAACACCGAGATGGCGGAGAAGCTGTACGCGCTCGCCGGCGAGTACGCCGCGCTGAGCGGGTTCGAGCGGCTGTACGACCTCTACTGCGGCATCGGCACGATCGGCCTGACGATGGCGCCGCGCGCGTCGGAGCTGTGGGGGTTGGAGCTGATCGAGCCGGCGATCGCCGACGCGATCTCAAACGCGCGGCTCAACGAGATCGACAACGCGCACTTCTTCGCCGGCGACGTGCGCGTGGCGCTCAGAGAGCTGGTGAAGGAAGCGGGCACGCCTGACGTGGTCGTCGTCGACCCGCCGCGGGCGGGGCTCTCCACGAAGGTCGTCAGACGCATCATCGACAGCTCGCCGAAGCGCGTCGTCTACGTCTCCTGCAACCCGACGACGCTCGCGCCGAACGCCGCGCAGCTCGTCGAAGCCGGCTATAGCTTGAGCAGAGTCACCCCGGTCGACATGTTCCCGCAGACCCCGCACATCGAGTGCGTGGCGCTGCTGGAGCGGGGCTGACGGCTCACGATCGCCGTCAACCGCCCGGCGGAGCGACGTACGTCACGTCGGCGCCGAGCGCTTCGTAGGTGCGTCGTGCGCGATGGTCCGCGCTGAGCAGCCGCAGGCCATGATGGGACGCGGTCGCGGCGATCAGCGCGTCGTACAGCGCGCCGCCGCGCACCCCGGCCGCGACGGCCGAGTCGAGCGCTCTGCGCGTGCGCGTGCCGTCGAGCGTGAGCCATCTCGCGGGAAAGCCTTGTCTCAGTGCCTCGATCACAACCGCCGGCGCGATCCGGTGCCCTTCCGGCATGCGGCTGAGCACCGCGGTCGTCTCCAAGGCGACGTGCGCGATCAGACCCGATCTGCCGCCCCGCAGTGCGTGTCGCGCGTATGCATGCGCCTCGTGCCAGGGCGCGAGCGCCGCGACGACGACGCTCGAGTCGGGCGCGATCATCGGCGGACGTCGTCCAGCACCGCGCGCACGTCCTCGGCCGTGATCGGCAGGACGTGTCGCTCCGGCACGATCACCGCAAGGCCGTTGCGCATCTCGACGTGGGCCGGCACGTCTGGGACGGACAGCTCCAGACGCCCGTCTCCGGAGACGACCTCGACCTCGGTCGGGCCTCTGATGCCAAGCTCTGCGCGGAGGGACTTCGGGATGACCATCCGTCCGGCTGCATCGATGGCAACTCGCATACCATCAAATTACCACTCGTAATGGCACGGATCGAGGAACTGACGATCGCCGACGCCGTCGCGACGTGGGCGGCGCTCGGGTTTGCGGTCGAGGGGGACGTGTGCCGCGTCGGGGGCGTTCCGCTTCGCCTCGCCGGCCGCGATGCGGGACACGGCCTCGTGGAATGGACGCTCAGCGGCGCGTCGAGCGAGGCGCTCGACGGACTGCCGACGCGACTCGCCGCGGGCGAGGAGCACGCGCCCGCGGACGCGGCTCCGGTGGCACACCCAAACGGCGTCAGTGCGCTCGACCACGTCGTCGCGATCGCGCCAGCGCTCGACCGCACCGTCGCGGCGCTGCAAGCCGCCGGGCTCGACCTGCGCCGTGTCCGCGAGCAGCCGACGCCGGCGGGCGCGCCGCGGCAGGCGTTCTTCCGCCTCGGCGAGGTGATCCTGGAGGTCGTGCAGGCGCCGGACGACGCACTGGCGCGCAGCGGCGGACCCGATGGTCCGGCGTTCTTCTGGGGGCTCGCGTTCAAGACCCCCGACCTCGACGCGACCGTCGCCGCGATCGGTGAGGAACGCTGCAGCCCGCCGCGCGCCGCCGTCCAACCCGGCCGCCGCATCGCCACGCTGCGCCGCGCCGCCGGCCTCGCGCTTCCGGTCGCGTTGATGACGGAGTGAGACCGACTCTCGCGAGCGCACCGTCGTTGCGGTTGTCGCCCCATCGGTCGCCTCCTATCCTTGGCCGTGAGTGCGAGTACAGCGGACGCCATAGGCCCTCCGCTTGCGAACGGGCCGGGGGATGCCACCCCCGGCCCGTTGCGTTCCGCGTCGACCACGGAGCCTGCCGTCGAAGCGCGGCTGGCACGGTGGTTTCCGCGCTCAGTGCCTGCCGCCGACAAGCCGGTCGATGACCAGCAGGGCGACGAGCAGCGTGAGTGCAAGCACTGCTTCAGCCATAGATCCCTCCTTTCGTAGCCGTTTGGCGTCCGATGGACGCCGGGGCTGACAGGCCCCGACCAGTCCCGGCATCCGGAGGGATCGATTGGCAGAAGCCGCTTCCGCCGTGCGTGCACGACGTTACGACCGCGGTCGCCGTTTGTCGCCATCGCATATCTGTGATCGGGTAAAGCCTCTGCGCAGTGCACGCGGCGCCGGTCCTGATCGGGCCTGCCACAATCCGGCGCGATGGCGGGAGGACGGCGCGATGGCGGTGGGTGAGCGGCCGGGCGAAGACGGCCGGCGCGGCGCGGTCGTCGTCACCGGCGCGTCGAGCGGGATCGGGGAGGCGTGCGTGCGGCGGCTCGCGGGGCTTGGCTTCCACGTCATCGCGGGTGTGCGCAAGGTGGAGGACGGCGAGCGCCTGCGGGGCGAGATCCCGGGCGTCACGCCGCTCGTCCTCGACGTGACCGACGCCGCCTCGATCGCAGCGGCCGCACAGGCGGTGCGCGACGCGACCGGCGACCGCGGCCTCGCCGGCCTCGTCAACAACGCCGGCATCGCCGTCCCCGCGCCGGTCGAGCACCAGCCGATCGACGACTTCCGCCATCAAATCGAGGTCAACCTGATCGGTCAGGTCGCCGTCACGCAGGCGTTCCTGCCGGAGCTGCGCGCGGCGCGCGGGCGGATCGTGAACATGAGCTCGATCGGCGGCAAGGTCGCCGTCCCGCTGCTCGGCGCCTACGCCGCCTCGAAGTTCGGGCTCGAGGGCTTCTCCGACACGCTCCGGCGCGAGCTGCGCCCGTGGGGCGTCCACGTCGCCGTGATCGAGCCGGGCACGATCGCCACGCCGATCTGGGACAAGGGCATCGCGTCCGGCGACGAGCTGGAGGCGACCCTGAGCGGGCAGGCCAAGCGCGACTACGGCCCGCTGATCGCGACCGTCCGCACCGCCTCCGAGCAGGGCGCCAAGACCGGCCTCCCGCCCGACGCCGTCGCCAAGGACGTCGCCCACGCGCTCACCGCCCGCAGGCCGAGGACCCGCTACCTCGTCGGCCGCGAGGCGAAGTCCCGCGCGCTGCTCGCGCGCATCGCCGGCGATCGCATCGTTGACAACGCCGTCGCCCGCGTCATGCGCTGGGGCTGACCGCGCGGCGAGTAGGGATTGGCGAGACCCGCGTGAGCGGCTGGCGGATGGGCGACCAAGCGGGGCAAGGACGCAGGGAGGCAGCAATAGCAGCGCTATTGCGCCGACTGAGGACGCAGCATCCGCGCAGCGTCGCCCGCCGCCAGACGCC
>JAFDWH010000006.1 GCA_018268595.1 Actinomycetota bacterium
ATGACAACCCCGTGATCTACCTCTTTCACAAGGGGATCATGGGCCTCGTGTGGATGTCCTACTTCGAGGGCTCAACCACACACGTCCCCGAGGGCGCCTACACCGTCCCGTTCGGCAGAGCCAGGGTCGTGCGCGAGGGCGCGGACGTGACGATCGTGACCTTGAGCCAGATGGTGCAGAAGGCGCAGCTCGCGGCTGAGCAGCTCGCGGGTGAGGGGATCGAGGTTGAGTTGATCGATCTGCGCACGGTCGTGCCGCTCGATCGCGAGACGGTGCTGGAGTCGGTCGCGAAGACGGGCCGGCTGTTGATCGCTGATGAGGACTACCTGAGCTTCGGTCTCTCGGGCGAGATCGCAGCGATCGTCGCGGAGGAGCTCGGCCGCGTCCAGCTCAAGTCGCCCGTGCGGCGCCTCGCGGTCCCCGACGTCCCGATCCCCTACAGCCGCCCACTCGAGCAGCACGTGATCCCGCAGGTCAACGACATCGCCGCCTGCGTCCGCGAGCTCGTCGGCGCCACGGTGGCCGCATGAGCGCACAGACGCTTGCCGTGCACGCCCCGACAGAGGTCTGGGAAGACGCCGACGAGGACGTCGAAGGCCTCCTCGACGAGTGGCACGTGGCGGTCGGTGACGCGGTCGAAGCGGGTCAGGCGATCGCGTCGTTGATGATCGTCAAGACCAGCTTCGACCTCGAGGCTCCGGTGACGGGCACGGTCGCGGAGATCCTCGTCGCGAAGGGTGAGACGTTCGGTCGCGAGAGCGAGCTTGTGCGGATCGAGCCGGGCGCATGAGCGCCGCGGGCGAGCCGCGCCGCGTGCCCTTCACGGGCCTGCGCGGCGCGGTCGCGCGCGCGATGACCGCGGCCTGGCAGGCGCCGCGTGTGGCCGCCGCCGTCGAGGTCGACATGCGCCCCTGCCTCGCGCTCCAGCGCGAGCTGCAGGAGCGGGTCGGCGCCGAGCCGCGGCTGACGCCGACGCACCTCGTGCTGCGCGCGGTCGCGCTGACGCTGCGCGAGCACCCGCGCCTCAACGGCCGCGTCGACGCGGAGGGCGTCGAGCTGGTCGAGGAGGTCGCGCTCGGCCTCGCCGTCAACCTCGACGAGGGCCTGCTCGTGCCGGTGATCCGCGACGCCGGCGAGAAGCCGGTCGAGCAGCTCGCGCGCGAGTCGCGTGAGCTGGCGGGCGCCGCGCGCGCCGGCAGACTCGGCCCGAGCGCGATCAAGCACGGCACCTTCACCGTCAGCACGCTCGGCGCGACGGGGATCGACTGGTTCACGCCGGTCCTCAACGCGCCGCAGGTGGCGATCCTCGGCGTCGGCCGCATCGCCGAGCGACCGCTCGTGCAGGACGGCGCCGTGATCGCGGCGCCGACGATGGCGCTGACGCTCGTCTACGACCACCGCGCCGTCGACGGGCACCCCGCCTCGCTGATGCTGGCGGCGCTGCGCGACCGCCTCGAGCGCGCCGACTTCGCCTGAGCCGACCGCGCCCGGCGGCGCGCCGTCAGTGTGCGCCGCCGAGGTGCACGGCGACGACGCCGGCGACGATCAGCACGATCCCCGCGACCGTCGTCGCGCTCGCCGGCTCGTCCAGCAGCGTAAAGCCGATCGCGGCGATCGCGGCCGTCCCGAGCGCCGACCAGATCGCATAGGCGGTGCCGACGGGGATCGTTCTGAGCGCCTGCGCGAACAGCCCGAACGTGATCGCGTAGCCGACCACGACGGCGACGCTCGGCCCGGGGCGCGTGAAGCCGTCGGTGTACTTGAGCCCGATCGTCGTGACGATCTCGGCGCAGATCGCCCCGAACAGGAAGACGTAGGCCATGGGGAGGCGGCCGGGGGAAGCGGCGGCGAACGGACGGCGGCCGCGACGCAGGGCGCGCCGCGGCCGCCGGGACCCCCGCCGAGGTCCAGGGCGCGGCTAGGCCGCGCCGTTCCGGCCGGCGCCGTTCGCGTGCGCGCCGTTGCCGTTGAGAGGGGCGCCGCCGTAGGCCTTCTCGGCGACCCAGCGGTCGAATCTCCACATGATCCCCTCGTGCTTGGAGAAGCGGCCGGCGGTCGCGCGGTGCGAGCGGATGCCGACCTGCTGCATCTCGGCGATCTTGTTGTCCTCGGCGACGAACGGCGGGATGTTGCGCGCGTACTCCTCGACGCCCGCCTTGAGCGGGCCTTCGACGCCGTCCTTGTAGGCCGCGGCGGCCTCCGGCGGCACGCACAGGAAGATGCTCAGCGCCATCCGCTCGGGGCCGGTCGGATGCATCAGGTAGTAGAGCATGCAGTCGAGCATCGGCAGCACCGCGAAGCTCGGGTAGGAGAGCCAGATCGGCATCCCGTCGAACTCCGGCGGGCAGTCCGCCATCGTCGGCGTCACCGGCAGCAGCGCGTCGCCCGAGTCGCTCAGCGTGAAGCCGGGGAACTGCCCGACCATCAGGATCCACGGCTGCTCGCTGATGTCGGGGAACTCGATCCAGCCCTTCATCGGCGTGACCGGCTGGAACGTCTCCGCGTGCACCCACGGCACGTGGTACTCCTCCATCGCGTTCTCGACGTAGATCTTCCAGTTGCACGCGAGGTCGTAGTCCCAGCGGTGTGTTGTGACGAAGTCGGCGAGGCCGTACTTGTCGCTGTGCCAGCGCGTCGTCTCGCTCACGCGCGGGGCGTAAGGCGTCGCGTCGGGGTCGAGGTTCACCATCACGAACCCCTCCCAGATCTCCGTCCGCACGGCGTGGAGCGGATAGTCGGCCTTGTCGAAGTTGCGCGTCTCTCTGAAGTCGGGCGTGCCGCGCAGCGTGCCGTCGAGCCCGTACATCCAGCCGTGGTACGGGCAGCGGAACGACTTGACGCTGCCGGCGCCCTCGACCAGTTGGCAGCCGCGGTGGCGGCAGACGTTGAGGTGCGCGCGGATCTCGCCGTCGCCGTCGCGCACGACGACGACCGGCTCGCCGACGATGCTGGCGGTGAAGAAGTCGCCCGGCTCGGGGACGTCCTCGACGCGCCCGACGCACAGCCACTCCTTGCGGAAGATCTGCTCGGCCTCGGCCTCGTAGAGCTGCGGGGACCAGTAGCACTCGGGCGGAAGCGTGGAGGCCTCGAGCGGCGGGCGGCTCAGCGCCTCCAACGCCTCGGGTGAGATCAGCGGGGCGCTCTTCGTCGCAGTCACGTCTGCCTCCTGTCTGCCGCCTCGTCCACGCCGAGCTGGCGCATGATCGTGCCGAGGTCGTAGTAGTGGGTCGTCTGGATCTCCTGCCCGTCCTTGACCTTCGCGACGGTGCAGAAGCGGAACTCGAACGGCCTTCCGGTCGCCTCGATCGTGCGGTCCTCCATCACGAAGGGGCCGTCGTGCGTGCCGCCGAGCGTGCCCTCGACGATCACCCAGTCGTCGACGGCGATCATGTTGTGGACCGTCTGCTTGCCGTCCGGCAGGGCGGCGGCCCAGCGCTCGAACTCCGCGCGCACGCCCTCGCGGCCGCTCCAGCGCTCGCCGGTCGGGACCTCGAGCACCTCGCAGTCCTCGGCGACCGCGCGCAGCGCACGCTCGACGTCGCGCTCGTTGAAGCCGCTGATGACTTCGAGCAGCGCGTTGCTCTCGGGGCCCTCGCTCATCGCGTTGTCTTCCTCTCTCCGGGGACCGCTGGTACAGTGGCAAAAGCGCTTTCTCATGTCAACCGCCGGCTGGAAGCAGCGGTCAAAGAGCAGTGCGCGAACGCGCCATTTCGACCAATGGACAGGCGGCCCCCGCGCGACCAAGCTCCCGCCCGGCGCGCGACGGACGCGCACTCCCCCACGGAAGAGAGAACGACATGACTGTCCTGGCAGACGAGGAGAGGAGCGTCGTCGCAGCGGTGCCCAAGGGCCTGTACGTCGACGGCGCGTGGCGCGAGGGCGGCGGCGGGACACTGTCCGTCGAGGACCCGGCGACCGCCGCGCCGCTGTGCGACGTCGCCGACGCGACGACGGAGGACGCGCTCGCCGCGCTCGACGCCGCCGACCGCGCCTTCGCGGCCTGGCGCGCGACCGCGCCGCGCGAGCGCGCCGACGCGCTGCGGCACGCCTACGAGCTGACGATGGCGCGCGCCGACGAGCTGGCGCTGGTGATGACGCTCGAGATGGGCAAGCCGCTGCCCGAGTCGCGCTCGGAGGTCGTCTACGCCGCCAACTTCCTGCGCTGGTACTCGGAGGAGGCCGTGCGCGTCGACGGCCGCTTCGCGGTCAACGAGAACGGCCGTGGGCGCGTGCTGACGCTCCAGCAGCCGGTCGGCCCGTGCGTCTTCGTCACGCCGTGGAACTTCCCGCTCGCGATGGGCGCGCGCAAGCTCGCGCCCGCGCTCGCGGCCGGCTGCACGTGCGTCGTCAAGCCGGCGCGCCAGACGCCGCTGTCGATGCTCGCGCTGACCGAGATCCTCGAGCAGGCGGGCGTGCCGGCCGGCGTCGTGAACGTCGTCACGACGAGCAGATCGGGACCGGTCACGCAGGCGCTGCTGTCCGACGCCCGTGCCCGCAAGCTGTCGTTCACCGGCTCGACCGAGGTCGGCAAGCTGCTGATCGCGCAGGCGGCCCAGCAGGTGCTGCGCGTCTCGATGGAGCTGGGCGGCAACGCGCCGCTGCTCGTGTTCGAGGACGCCGACCTCGACCTGGCGGTCGACGGCGCCGTGCTCGCGAAGACGCGCAACGGCGGCGAGGCCTGCACGAGCGCGAACCGCATGTACGTGCACGAGCGCGTCGCCGACGCGTTCGCGGCGCGGCTCGCCGAGCGGCTCGCGGCGATGCGCGTCGGGCGCGGCACGGAGCCGGGCGTCGAGGTCGGCCCGCTGATCGACGCGGCGCAGCGCGACAAGGTCGCCGAGCTGGTCGCCGACGCGCGCGACCGCGGGGCGCGCATCGTGACCGGCGGCGCGGCGCTCGACGGCGCCGGCTGGTTCTACGCGCCGACCGTGCTGGCGGACGTGCCCGGCGAGGCGCGCGTGCTGCACGAGGAGATCTTCGGGCCGGTCGCGCCGATCGTGACGTTCGCCGACGACGACGAGGCGATCGCGGGCGCCAACGACACCGAGTACGGGCTCGTCGCGTACGTCTTCACGCAGGACGTCAACCGTGCGTTCGACGCGATCGAGCGGCTCGACGTCGGCATGGTCGGCTTCAACCAGGGGATGGTCTCGAACGCGGGCGCGCCCTTCGGCGGCGTCAAGCAGTCGGGCTACGGACGCGAGGGAGGACCGGAGGGCATGCAGGAGTACCTCGAGACGAAGTATGTCGCGATGAACCTCGGCGGCGAGGCGGTGCGGCCATGAGCGCCCGCGCGCTGTGGCACCCGTTCGCCGACATGGGCGCGGTCGCGCACGAGCGGCTGACGCTCGTACGCGGCGAGGGCGCGTGGGTGTGGGACGACGCCGGCCGCCGCTACCTCGACGCGACCGCCGCGCTGTGGTACGCGAACCTCGGCCACGGCCGCCGCGAGATCGCCGAGGCGGCCGCGCGGCAGCTCGAGACGCTCGACGCGTACAGCATCTTCGGCGACTACGCGAACGAGCCGGCGCTCGAGCTGGCCGACCGCGTCGCGGCGCTCGCGCCGTCGCCCGGCAGCAAGGTGTTCCTCGGCTCCGGCGGCGGCGACATGCTCGACACCGCCGGCAAGCTCGCGCGCCGCTGGCACGCCGAGCGCGGCGAGCCCGGGCGCGTGCACCTGATCGGCCGCGAGCACGGCTACCACGGCACGCACGGGCTCGGCACGAGCATCGGCGGGATCCCCGCCAACAGCGCCGGCCTCGGGACGCTCGTGGGCGACGTCTCGCACGTCCCGCACGACGACGCGGCGGCGCTCGAGGCGGAGATCCTGCGCGTCGGGCCGGAGCGCGTCGCGGCCTTCTTCTGCGAGCCGGTGATCGGCGCCGGCGGCGTGCGCCTGCCGCCGGACGGCTACGTCGAGCAGGTGGCGGCGATCTGCCGCCGCCACGGCGTGCTGTTCGTCGCCGACTGCGTGATCTGCGGCTTCGGGCGCCTCGGCACGTGGCTCGGGATCGACCGCTGGCCGGTCCAGCCGGACCTGATCGCGCTCGCGAAGGGCATCAGCGGCGGGACGCTGCCGGTCGGCGCGCTGATCGTCGCGCCGCACGTCGCGGAGCCGTTCTTCACCGACGCGCCGGGCGCGCCGGTGTTCCGTCACGGCGCGACGTACGCCGGCCACCCGGCCTGCTGCGCCGCCGCCAACGCCGCGCTCGACCTCTACGAGCGCGAGGCGCTGATCGAGCGCGGGCGCACGCTCGAGCGGCCGCTCGCGGACGCGCTCGCGCCGCTCGCCGAGCATCCGCTCGTGGGCGAGGTGCGCGCCGGGCTCGGCTTCCTCGCGGCGGTGGACCTGGTCGAGGAGGCGCGCGCCGCCGACCCGGCGGCCGTCGTGCGGCTGCAGATGGCGTGCCGCGCGGCGGGCGTGCTCGTGCGGCCGCTCGGCACCGGCATCGCCGTCTCGCCGCCGCTGACGGTCGGCGAGCGCGAGCTCGAGCAGATCGGCGACGCGATCGCGCACGGCCTCGCGGCGCTCGCCGACACGCGGCTGGTCGGCTGAGCGCGGGCCGCTGCCGGCGCCCGCCGGCGGCGGCTAGCGCGCTCGCGCCGCACGCGCGTCAGCGGGGCGACACGGCTCGGGACGCCGGGTCGCCGATGGGGAAGCCGCTCGCCGAGCGGCATCGTCCGCGAGCGAGCAGCGAGGAGGCATCCGATGAAAGCCGTCGTCTACGAGGGCCCGTTCAACGTCCAGGTCGAGGAGGTCGAGGACCCGCGCATCGAGGCGCCGACCGACGCGCTGGTCCGCGTCACCTCCACCTGCATCTGCGGCTCGGACCTGCACATGTACGAGGGCCGCACGAAGGCCGAGCCGGGGATCGTCTTCGGCCACGAGAACCAGGGGATCGTCGAGGAGGTCGGCAGCGCGGTCGTCACGGTCAGAAGCGGCGACCGCGTCAACCTCCCGTTCAACATCGGCTGCGGCTTCTGCAACAACTGCGAGCGCGGCTACACCGGCTTCTGCCTCACCGTCAACCCGGGCTTCGCCGGCGGCGCGTACGGCTACGTGAACATGGGCCCGTACAAGGGCGGGCAGGCCGAGCACCTGCGTGTCCCGTTCGCCGACTTCAACTGCCTCCAGCTGCCGGAGGGCGAGGAGCACGAGGCGGACTTCGCGATGCTCTCCGACATCTTCCCGACCGGCTACCACGGCGCCGCGATCGCCGAGGTCAACCCGGGCGAGACGGTCGCGGTCTTCGGCGCGGGCCCGGTCGGGATCATGGCCGCCTATAGCTGCATGCTGCGCGGCGCGTCCGTCGTGTACGTCGTCGACCGCGTGCCCGAGCGGCTGAGCAAGGCGGAGGAGATCGGCTGCGTGCCGATCGACTTCTCCAGAGGCGACGCGGTCGACCAGATCAGGGAGATGCGCGGCGGCGACGGCGTCATGAAGGGGATCGACGCGGTCGGCTACCAGGCGCAGAGCGGCCAGGACGGCGAGGAGCAGCCGAACATCGTGCTGGAGGAGCTGATCCGGGTCGTCAACCCGACCGGCAAGATCGGCATCCCGGGCCTCTACGTGCCGTCAGACCCGGGCGCGGGCGACCCGCACGCGAGAGCGGGGATGCTGCCGATCTCGTTCGGGCGGCTGTTCGAGAAGGGGCTCTCGCTCCACACCGGGCAGTGCAACGTCAAGAGATACAACCGCTACCTGCGCGACCTGATCGTCGCCGGGCGCGCGAGACCGAGCCTGATCGTCTCCAACGAGCTGCCGCTCGACGCGGCGCCCGACGCGTACGAGAAGTTCGACAGACGCGTCGAGGGCTACACGAAGGTCGTGCTCCACCCCGTGGCGGCGTGAGATGGCGGCGGCGGGCGGGAGCGCGGGCGAGCAGGTCGCCGAGCGGCACCTGATCGGCGCCGTCGTCGCGGAGGCGGTCGGCACGTTCCTGTTCGTGCTGTTCGGGACCGGGACCGTGTGCGCGGTCGGGACGGCGGCCGGCGGCGGCGGGCTCGTGACCGCCGGCGACGCCGCGATCGGGCTCGCGTTCGGCTTCGGGATCCTGATCGTCGTCTACGCCTTCGGCCACCTGTCGGGCGCGCACGTGAACCCCGCGGTGACGGTCGCGCTGGCGGCGACGGGCCGCTTCCCGTGGCCGGTCGTGCCGTTCTACGTCGTGGCGCAGTTCGCCGGCGCGATCCTCGCGGCGTTCGCGGTCTGGATCGTGTTCCCCGGCCCGGTCGACCACCAGCCGCTGATCCTGGGCGCCACGCAGCCGGGGGTGGGGGACGGCCTCGCGCTGCTGGCGGAGATCGCGATCACGTTCCTGCTGCTGACGGTGATCATGGCGACCGCGACCGACGAGCGCGCGACGCCGCCGGCGGTCGGGATGGCGGTCGGGCTGACCGTCGCCGCCGGCGTGTTCGCGATGCTGCCGGTGTCCGGCGGCTCGTTCAACCCGGCGCGCTCGCTCGGGCCGATGCTGGTCGCGTGGGAGTTCCCCGGCTGGTGGATCTACATCCTCGGCCCCCTGCTCGGCGCGCTCGCCGGCGCGTTCCTCTACGACCGCGTGCTGCGCCACGCCGAGCCGCCGACCGTGAGCGGGCGGGTGGAGGAGCGGCCGAAAGCGGGATAGCTTTTCCTAAAGCACTCTATTTGTCGAACCAGCAAATACGCTAAAAAAGGAAAATATCTCTGGTATCCTGCTTTGCATGGAGACCGCAAGACTCCGGAATTCCGAGAATGATTTGGTCATCGCGGCTGCCGTCTGGCTGAATGAGCGGACGCCCGAGACATGGACCGTGGAGGCATCGCGTTCGCAGGAGCCGAGCGACCGTCGCGCGGCGGATGCGGCGATCACGGTGCGAGACCCGCGCAGCAGCTACGCCACGTTCGCGGTAGAGGCGCGCAGCTCGGTCGCTCCGCGCGACGTCGAGCGGCTGCTCGGCGGCTCGTTCGGTCAGAAGCTGCGTGCGATGACGCCGCACATCCCGGTCCTCGTCGTCGCGCCGTGGCTGAGCGAGCGGACCCAGACGCTGCTGGCCGCCGAAGGCGTCAACTACGTCGACCTGACGGGGAACGCGCGGGTGCAACTCGACAATCCCGCGCTGTTCGTGCAATCGCAGGGCGCCGCGCGCGATCCGGCGCCGGCGCCGCGAGGCCGAGTGCGTCTGCGCGGCTCGAAGGCCGGCCGCCTGCTGCGGACGCTGGTCGACGTCCGGCCGCCTTACGGCGTCGGCGAGCTGGCGGCTGCGACCGGGTTGGCACCGGGCTACGTCTCGCGCGTGCTCGAAGCGCTGGACGAAGACGCGCTCGTGGAGCGCGCCAGACGCGGTCGTGTCGAGCGAACCGACGTCGAGGGGCTGCTGCGCCGCTGGGCGGAGGCCTACGACGTGTTCGCGACGAACGAGGTCGCGCGGTTTCTGGCGCCGCGCGGCGCCAGAGCGGCATTGGAGCGACTGGAGCGGATCGACCGCCCACCGGGGCGCTTCGCCGTCACGGGGTCGTTCGCTGCGGTGCGGCTCGCCCCGGTCGCGGCCCCCGCGCTGCTGGCGGTCTACGCCGACGACGTCGAGGCGCTGAGCCGAGAGCTGGAGCTGATGCCCGCCGATGCGGGCGCGAACGTCGCGCTGCTGCGGCCCTTCGACCCGGTCGCGTGGGAGGGGTCGAGCCTGGTTGACGGCGTCGCGTACGTGACGCCGTCGCAGGCGGCGATCGACTGCCTCAGCGGTAACGGCCGCATGCCGGCGGAAGGTGAGGCGCTGCTCGGTTGGATGCTCGCGGACGAGCGGCGCTGGCGGCGCTCCTCCCTGACCGCGGACCCCCCGGCGGCCTGATGGTGCGCGATCGCAACGACTCGCTGCCCGCGGCGGCCGGCGACGAAATCGACCTCCGCTACGTCGCGGCGCGGCGCGTCCTGCTCGACGCGCTCGAAGCGCTCGCGCCGCACGGCCGGGCAGTCGTCGTCGCGGGCTCCGCAGGCCGTCTACCTGCGGAGCGGCGACGCCGACCTCGGCGTGGCGCCGTACACCACCGACGGAGACCTCGCGCTCGACCCGCTGCTGCTCGGCGACGAGCCACAGCTCGCGACTGCGATGCGCGACGCCGGCTTCCGGCCCGATCTTCCCGAGCTGCGTCGCGATCCGGTCGCGGGACCGGTCACCGAAGGCGCGATCCGCAGCCTGCCGCGGCTGTTCGGGCGTCGCAGCGGTGCCGGCGTCGCGATGGCGATCCGTGCGCTTCGCGGCGCCGTCCCCGAGGCGCAGGTCGCGACGCTCTCGGTCGGCTACGTGGAACGGCTGCTCGCGGAGGCCGACGCGCTCGCCTGAGCGAACGGCGCCTGCCACCCGTCACCGAAGCGTGAGCGCGAACAGGCCGGCGAGCGCCGCGGCGCCGCCGGCCGTCCACGCGACGTAGTCGCCGGCGTGGCCGCTGTGCAGCGCGCGGACCGCGTCGACGGCGCGCGCGGCGGCGGCCGGCAGGCGGCGGCCGGCGACGCCGAGCGCGGCGACTGCGGCCGCGCCCGCGAGCGTCGCGGCGGCGTACAGGTAGGCGGTGACGCCCGGCCCGCGCACGGCAGGGACCGCGGGCGTCGAGGCGCCCACGCCGCCGCCGAGCACCGCGGCCGCGTAGCCGGCCGGGTCGATGAAGCGGGCGGCCGCGTCCGTCACCGCCTGCGCGAGGCCCGGGACGAGCCCCCACACGAGCGCGGCCAGCACCAGCACCGCCGCGATCGCGGCCGGCACGCCGACGGCGACGTCGGCTTCGTCGCTGCGGGCGGCGTCCTCCTCGCGCGGGGCGAAGCGCTCGTCGCGCGGGGCCGGCTCGCCGACGCCGCCGAACACGCGCAGCCCGGCGCGCAGCAGCGCCCCCGCCGCGAGCGCCGAGATCAGCGCCATGACCGCCGGCACCCACGCCCAGCCCGGTGCGCTCAGCGCCGCGTCCTCGACGAGCGCCTTGCCGAGGAACGTCCCGAACGGCGGCAGGTCCGCGACCGTCAGCGCCGCGATCAGGTAGACGACCGCGAGCGGCCGCAGCGCCCGTGCGCGCCCGTGCAGCGTGCGCTCCTCGATCGCGTCGTAGCGGTGCTGCACGACGCCGACGCAGATGAACAGCGCAGCCTTCGCGAAGCCGTCGCCGACGACGAAGATCGCCGTGCCCGCGAGCCCGTCCGCGCTCAGCAGCGCGATCCCGACGAGGAACAGCCCGATCTGCGAGACGACGACGAACGCGAGCATCCGTCTGAGGTGGTGCTGGGCGAGCGCGAGCGCCGCCCCCAGCAGCCCGGTCGCGACTCCGAGCACGACGAAGATCGCCCGCACCGCGTCGTGGTGCGCCGCCAGCGCCGGCTCGAAGACGGTCCAGAAGACGCGCGCGAAGCCGTACAGCCCCAGCTCCGAGAAGACGCCCGCCAGCAGGATCAGCACCGGCGTCGGCGCGACCCCGTACGCGTCCGCCGTCCAGAAGTGGAACGGCACGACCGCCGCCTTCACCAGCAGGCCCGTCGCGACGAGCGCGAACGCGACGTACACCAGCCCGCTCGGGCCCACCTCGTGCAGCGCCCGGCCGATCTGCGCCAGGTTCAGCGCGCCGGTCTTCCCGTACAGCAGCGCGATCCCGAACAGCAGCAGGATCGAGCCGACGCCGTTCGTGATCGCGAACGTCAGCGCCCCCTCCAGCGGCGCGCGCTGACGCACCTCGTAGCCGACCAGCACGTAGGCGGCCACGCTCATCAGCTCGAAGAAGACGAACAGGTCGAACAGGTCGCCGGTCAGGCAGTAGCCGACCATCGCGGCGACGAACACGAGACAGACGCCGTAGAACAGCTGCGCGCTCGCGCGGATCGCGTAGCCGGCCATCAGCAGCGCCGGCAGCGCCAGCACCATCACGTACAGCGCGAGCCCCGCGCCGAGCCCGTCGATCGCGAAGTCGATCCCGACGACGCGCCCGCGCGGCGGCCAGTCGCCCCACCACACGACGGTGCGCCCGCGACCGGTGCGGGCGAGCACGACCGCGAGCAGCACGAGCGACGCGAGCGCGGCGCCCACCGCGACGACCGCCGCGGCGCGCCGGCGCTCGGCGACGTTCGCGAGCGCGAGCGCCGTGCCGGCCACGATCGGCACGAGCAGGCTGAGCGCGACGAGCGCCGTCATCAGCCGCTCAGCTCCCCGAGCCGGTCCGGGTCGGCGGTGCCGAAGCGCTTGTGCGCCTGCACCGTCAGCGCCAGCAGCACCGCCACGACCGTCGCCTCCACGACGACGTCCGTCAGCGCGAGCGCCTGCACGATCGGGTCGACGAACGGGGAGCTGGGCGGCACGCTGCTGGAGACGATCGGCGCATAGCCGCCGGTGCGGTAGCCGACCGCCAGCAGCAGCACGTACGTGGAGGACTGCACGACCGTCAGGCACACGACCTGATGCACGAGCTGACGGCTCGTGATCACGCCCCACAGGCCCACCACGAGCAGCCAGCCGGCGACGAGGTAGGGGAGGACCGTCACGCGCTTCCCGCCAGCAGCGTCTGGTCCAGCAGCTCGGTGAGGATCAGCGCGACCGCGCCCGTCACCTCGACCCCGACGGCGACGCTCAGCACGGGGATCGTCCCGGCCGACAGCAGGTTGCCGGTCGTCCCGAACGGCAGGAAGTTCGCGAGCGCCGCGCCCGCGAACACGAGGCCGCCGATCGCGACGAGCGCGAACGCGAGCGCGCCCGACGCCTCCGCGACCTCCACGAGCGCTCTCGGCTCGACGCGCTCGAGCATCGCCACCTGGCCGGCGGCGTAGACGAGCAGCAGCCCGGCGGCCAGGATCACACCGCCCTGGAAGCCGCCGCCCGGCGACAGGTGGCCGTGCACGACGACGTAGACGCCCAGCACGACCAGCGGGCCGACGAGCGCCGCGCCGGCGGCCCGCAGCGCGTCGGCGGTGCGGCCGCTCGGCCGCGCCTCCGCGCGCTCGCCCGCGTCCCGCTCGCCGCGCCCGTGGCGCAGCAGCACGGCGCTGCCGAGCGCGGCGACGAACAGGATCAGCTCCTCGCCGAGCGTGTCGAGCCCGCGCAGGTCGTACGTGACGCCGTTGACGGTGTTCGCCGCGTGGCGCTCGTGCACGAGCGTGCGCACGACCGCGTCGGCCGGCCCGGACGGCGTGCCGAACGGCGTCAGCTCGGTCGCGGCCCACGCGACGGCGGCGGCGAGCGCGGCGAGCGCGAGCAGCGCGATCGCGCTGCGGCGGCGGACCCTCACCGCCGCCGCTCCTCGTCCTCGTCGCGGCGCAGCTTCGTCAGTGTCAGCAGGATCATCACCGGCACCGCCACCGTCGCCACGACGATTTGCGAGATCGCCACGTCGGGCGCCTGGAAGGCGAAGAACAGCAGCGCCAGCGCGAGCCCGAAGACGCTCGCCGCGAGCGCTTGGCGAACCGGGTCGCGCACCAGCACGACGGTCGTGCCGCCGACGGCGACGACGGCGAGCGCGACGACGTGCAGGACCGTCACTCCGCCTCCCGCCGCGCGAGCAGGATCGCGCGCCCCGTGACGTGCGCCAGCACCGGCCCGCTGAACAGCAGGAAGGCCGCCAGCAGCAGCGCCCAGATGCCGATCAGCGAGAACGACTCGCGCACGACGATCGCCGCCGCGATCAGCGCGCCGGCGACGCTCGACGGCCCCAGGTAGTGCAGCCGGTCGAGCGCGTCGCGCATCAGCACGACGCCGAGCACGGCGAGCAGCTGCACCGCCGCGCCGGCGCCCAGCAGCGCCCACGCGAGCGCGCTCCTCATCTGCGCCCGCTCCGCGGCGCGAGCTGCGCGAGGAAGCGCACGAACGCGATCGAGCCGGCGAACGAGGTCGCCGCCAGCACCAGCGCGAGGCTCGAGAACGACTGGCTCTTGGTCCCCTCCGCCAGCAGCAGCAGCGCGAGCGCCGCGTCGATCCCCGCCAGCTCGACCGCCACCAGCCCCGCGAGCGGCTCGCTCAGCGCCGCGACCGCGAGCAGCGGCACGAGCGCGGCCGCCAGCGCGGTCGCCGCCCACAGCCAGCCGTTCACGGCGCGCCCTCCAGCGGCAGCGCGTCGCGCGCCGGCTCGGCCCGCGGCACGAGCTGGTGCGCGAGCAGCGTGCGCTCGTCCGCGTCCACCTCCAGCACGATCGTGTTCGGTCCGAGCGAGCCGAGCGTCGCCGTCAGCACGCGGTAGGCGGCCGCGCGCGGCGTGTCGCCGGCCGCGTCGAAGCGCAGCGCGCAGGTCGCGCCCGTCTGCTCGCGGCGCAGCACGCCGCGCACGACGAGTGCCCGTGCGAGCGGGGCGAGGTCGCGCACGAGCGCGAGCGGCTGGCGCCACCACGCGGTGCGCAGCCAGCCGGCGCGCGGGCGGATCAGCGTCCGTCGCTGCTGACGCACCAGCACCGCGGCCGTCGCGCCGAGCGCCGCCGCGACGGCGCCGGTCAGCAGCTCGTCGAGCGCGACGCGGTCGACCATCGCGAGCCACAGCGCCGCGCACAGCAGCCACCAGATCGCCCACGCGCGCGCGGCGCCGCGGCGCCCGCCGCCGCCGCGCGGTCCTCCCGGATGTCGCTCGTGGTCCGGCATCGCGAGACGCTCGGTTCGGTACCCGCGCGCGCGGCGGAGCAAGCGCCGCGCCGGCTGACCGTTCCACGTTCCGGTCCGCCGCAGCAGGGTAGGAAGCGGGCGTGAGCAAGACGGTTGTCGTGACGGGCGCGTCGGCGGGCGTCGGCCGCGCGGCGGCGCGGGCGTTCGGCGCGCGCGGCGACCGCGTCGCGCTGCTGGCGCGCAGCGCGAGCGGCCTCGCCGACGCCTGCCGCGAGGTCGAGGCGGCCGGCGGGCGCGCGCTCGCGCTCCCCACCGACGTCGCGGACGCCGAGCAGGTCGAGGCGGCCGCGGCGCGGGCCGAGCAGGAGCTGGGCCCGATCGACGTGTGGGTCAACGACGCGATGGCGACGATCTTCGCCCCGGTCAAGGAGCTGGAGACCGCCGACGTGCGGCGCGCGACGGAGGTCACGTACCTCGGCACCGTGTGGGGCACGATGGCCGCGCTCAGATACATGCTCCCGCGCGACCGCGGCACGATCGTGCAGGTCGGCTCGGCGCTCTCCTACCGCGCGATCCCGCTGCAGGCGGCGTACTGCGGCGCGAAGTTCGCGATCCGCGGCTTCACCGACTCGCTGCGCACCGAGCTGCTGCACGACAGAAGCGGCGTGCACGTCACGATGGTCCAGCTGCCGGCGGTCAACACGCCGCAGTTCGAGTGGTGCAAGACGCGCCTGCCGCGCCATCCGCAGCCGGTCCCGCCGATCTTCCAGCCGGAGGTGCCGGCGGACGCGATCGTGTGGGCGTCCGAGCATCCGCGCCGCGAGCTGTGGGTCGCGCACTCCGCGATCAAGGCGATCGTGGCGGCGAAGCTCGCGCCGTCGATCGCCGACCGCTACCTCGCGCGCACCGGCTACGACGCGCAGCAGACCGACGAGCCGGTCCCCGCGGACCGGCCGTGCAACCTCTACGAGCCGGTCGAGGGGCTGCACGCGACGCACGGGCGCTTCGACGCGCGGGCGAGCGACCGCAGCCCCGAGCTGTGGGCGAGCGAGCGGCGCGCGCGCATCGCCGGCGGGGTGGCGGTCGCGGCGACGGGACTGGCGGCGCTGTTGGCACGGCGGTAGGCGATGGCGGAGGAGCGCTGCCCGCCGATCGCGGACTACGGGCTGATCGGCGACTGCCGCTCGGCGGCGCTCGTGTCGACCGCGGGCGCGATCGACTGGTGCTGCCTGCCGCGGATGGACCAGGGGAGCTGCTTCGGGCGACTGCTCGACTGGAAGCGCGGCGGCTGCTGCACGGTGGCGCCCGCCGGGCCGGCCCGCACCCGCCGCCGCTACCTCGACGGCACGCTCGTGCTGGAGACGCGGCTCGCCTGCGAGGCCGGCGAGGTGCGGCTGCTGGACTGCTTCGCCGTCGCGCCGGGGGAGGAGGCCGGCCCCCGCTCGCAGCTCCTGCGGATCGTCGAGGGCGTGCGGGGCGCGGTGACGTTGGAGGTGCGCGTGGCGCCGCGCTTCGACTACGGCGAGCTGCCGCCGTGGATCCGCGACCACGGCGGTGGGACGTTCAGCGCGACCGGCGGCGACGACGCGCTGCTGATCTCCGGCGACCTGCCGTTGGAGGCGCGCAAGCACGAGCTGTGCGCTCGCTTGGAGCTGTGCGAGGGCGAGCGGCGGCGGCTGTCGATCGAGCATGTCGATCCGGTGCTGGTGGACGAGCGCCCGCGCGCGCAGGAGGACGCCGCCGCGCTCGACGCGCGCCTCGATGCGACGGTCGCGTGGTGGCGCGAGTGGTCCTCGCGTGCGAGCCCTGAGGCGCGGGAGGCGGGCGTGCTGCGCTCCACGCTCGTGCTGAAGGCGCTCGCCAACCCGGCGACGGGGGCGATCGCCGCCGCGCCGACGACCTCGCTGCCGGAGGTCGACGGCGGCGACCTCAACTGGGACTACCGCTTCAGTTGGGTGCGCGACTCGACCTTCACCGTGCGCTCGCTCGCGGAGGTCGGCTACGACGACGAGGCGGACGCGTTCCGCCGCTTCGTCGAGCGCAGCGCCGCCGGCAGCGCCGAGGGCGTGCAGGTGATGTTCGGCCTCGGCGGCGAGCGGCGGCTGGGGGAGGTCACGCTCGAGCTGGCGGGCTACCGCGGCGCACGACCGGTGCGGGTCGGCAACTCAGCGGCCGACCAGTGCCAGCTCGGCGTCTACGGCCAGCTCCTCGAGCTCGCGTGGCGTTGGCATCTGCGCGATCACCGGCCGGACGACGACTACTGGCGCTTCCTCGTCGACGTCGCCGACGCGGCGGCGGCGCGCTGGCGCGAGCCGGACCGCGGCATCTGGGAGGTGCGCGGCGATCCGCGCCACTTCGTGCACTCGAAGGCGATGTGCTGGGCGGGGCTCGACCGCGCGATTCGCCTGGCCGAGGACACCGGGCGCGAGGCGCCGCTCGAACGCTGGGCCGCCGAGCGCGACGCGGCGCGGGAGGCGATCGAGTCCGACGGCTACGACGCTGCGCGCAGAACATTCGTGCAGGCGTTCGGCGACGGGCGCCTCGACGCCGCGTTGCTGCTGCTGCCGACGGTCGGCTTCGTGGAGTGGGACGACGAGCGGATGGTCGGCACCGCCGACGCGATCCGCGAGGAGCTGGACGCGGACGGCCTGCTGCTGCGCTACCGCGTCGAGGCGGACGAGGAGCACGAGGGCGCCTTCCTCGCCTGCTCCTTCTGGCTCGCCGAGTGCCTCGCGCACCAGGGCCGCGCCGACGAGGCCGCCGCGGTCTTCGAGCGCGCCGCCGGCTGCGCGAACGACCTCGGCCTCTTCTCCGAGGAGGCCGACCCGCGCACCGGCGAGCTGCTCGGCAACTTCCCCCAGGGCCTGACCCACCTCGCCCACATCTCCGCCGCGCTCGCGCTCGCGGGGGCGAACTCCGCGATCACTGCACCTCTTACCTCGGTATGCGAGGCAAAAGATGCAGTGATCCGATCGGGGCGCTTGCGGAGCGGCAGCACGGGATCGTGACGCGGCGGCAGCTCGTCGCGCTGGGCGTGGACGGAAGCGCGATCGACCGGCGGACCGCGCGGGGGCTGCTGATCCCGCTGCACCGCGGCGTGTTCGCGGTCGGGCATCGCCATGTGACGCTCGAGGGGAGATGGTTGGCGGCGGTGTTGGCGGCCGGGGATGGCGCGGTGCTGAGCCACCGCGACGCCGCCGCGCTCCACGGGATGCGCAAGCCGCCGGAGTCGCGGAAGGTGAGCGTCACGACGGCCTCGGCGGCGAAGGGGACGCAGAGGCTGTGGGTGTACGCGCGTCGAGCGCTCCACGAGGAGGACGTCGCGAGCGTCCGCGGCATCCCGGCCACCAGCCCCGCGCGCACGCTGGTGGACCTCGCGCCCATGCTCACCGCCGGGCAGCTCCAGGCGACGTTGGGCGAGGCGGACCGTCGCGGGCTGCTCGAACCGGCCGCGGTCTACCGGGCGCTGCGTCGCACCAAGGGCCGCCACGGCCCGGGCCACCGGCGCCTCACGGCCGCCCTCGATGCCCATCGGCGGCGCGGCATCACCCTGTTGCGCTCCGAGTTGGAGGAGCGCTTCCTCGACCTGACGATCGACGCGGGCCTCCCGCAGCCGCGCCTGAACGCCCACGCCGCCGGCTTCGAGGTCGACGCGCTGTGGCCGACCGCGAGACTCGTCGTCGAGCTGGACGGCTGGGCGCACCACAAGGAGCGCCAGGCGGCGGCGTGGGACCGCGAGAAGAGCAACCGTCTGCAGGCGGCCGGGTACGTCGTCCTGCGCTTCATGCACGCCGACCTCGTCCACCGGCCGGCGCAGATCGCCGCGGCGATCAGCGACGCGCTCGCGCGATGACCTCGCCGAGGTGCAGCGCGTGCCGCCCGGCCACCTGCTCGAGCTGCGTCTTGCAGGAGAAGCCGTCGGCGACGATCAGCGTCTGCGGGCTGGCGGCCCGCACGGCGGGCAGCAGCGCATGCTCGCCGCACGCGATCGAGACGTCGTAGTGCCCGTCCTCGAAGCCCCATGAGCCGGCGAGCCCGCAGCAGCCGCCGCTGACCTGCTCGACCTCCAGGCCCATCCGCTCCAGCGCGGCCTGCTCGCAATCCATCCCGCCCGTCGCCTTCTGGTGGCAGTGGCCCCACAGCAACACGTGGCCCTGGAGGCGCGGCAGCGCGAGCTCGTGCTGCTCGACGAAGTCGGCGAAGTGCGTCGCGACCCGCCGCAGGCGGTCGGCGTCGTCGTCGTGCGGCAGCAGCTTCGGCAGCTCCTCCTTGAAGACCGCCAGGCAGCTCGGCTCGATCCCGACGACCGGCGTGCCGGCGCGGATCTCGTCGCGCAGCACGTCGAGCACGCGCCGCAGGTAGCGCTCGGCGACGTCGAGGAAGCCGTAGTCGTACAACGGCCGCCCGCAGCAGACGTGCCCGGTCGGCATCACGACCTGCCAGCCGGCCGCCTCCAACACCTCCACGCAGGCGATCCCGACCTGCGAGTGGAAGTAGGTGTTGAACGTGTCGGGCCACAAGACGACGCGCGGTCCGACGAGGTTGCGCGAGCCGCCGCGCGCCGCGAACCAGCTGCGCAGGTCGGTCCTCGCGAAGCGCGGGATCGAGCGGCGCGGGTCCATCCCGGCGGCGCGCTTCGCGAGCGACGCGGTCGGCTCGTGCGCGGCGAGGAAGTTCAAGAGCGGCGCCGGCACGTGCGAGGCGACGCGGGCCGCCTGGTCGACGAAGCCGAACGCGTACGCGTGCCGCGGCCGGCGCGTGCGCGGCGCCTTATAGCGGTGGTAGAGGAACTCCGCCTTCAACGTCGGCATGTCGACGTTGACCGGGCAGTCGTTCGTGCAGCCCTTGCACGCGAGGCACAGGTCGAGCGCCTCCATCACCGCGTCGCTCTGCCAGCCGTCGGTCACGACCTCGCCGACGAGCATCTCGTGCAGCAGCCGCGCCCGGCCGCGCGTCGAGTGCATCTCCTCGCGGGTCGCCTGGAAGCTCGGGCACATGACCGACTTCGCGTCCGGCACGCGGCACTCGCCGATCCCGACGCAGCGCAGCGTCGCGTGCGAGAAGTCGCCGGCGTCCTGCGGATAGGCGAAGCGCACCGGCGGCCGGGCGGGGTTGTAGTCGGCGCCGAGGCGCAGGTTCTCGTCGAGCCGGTAGGGGTCGACGACCTTGCCCGGGTTCATCTTCCAGTCGGGATCCCAGATGCGCTTGAACGCGCGCATCGCCTCGACGCCCTCGCAGCCGAACTGCCGCTCCAGCAGCTCGGCGCGCTGCTGGCCGTCACCGTGCTCGCCGGACAGCGAGCCGCCGAGCGAGAGGCACAGGTCGGCTGCCTCCTCGATGAAGCGCCGGTACACCCGCAGCCCGTCGGCGTGGCGCAGGTCGAACGACGTGCTCGTGTGCACACAGCCCTGCCCGAAGTGGCCGTAGAACGCGCCGTCGAGCCCGTGCTTGTCGTACAGCTTCTGCAGCGCGCCGATGTACTCGCCCAGCTTCCCCGGGGGAACGGCCGAGTCCTCCCAGCCGGCCCAGTAGTTGCGCACGCCCTCCGGCCGGACCTCGAACGCGGTCGCGCCGAGACCGGCCTCGCGCGCTCTCCAGATCTCGGCGGCGTGTCCACGCGCGCCCGGCCGCTCGCCGCCGAAGCGCTCGATGCGGTCCTCGTCGTAGCCCTTCTCGTCGCGCAGCCAGGCGGCGAACGCCTCCGCCCGCTCGTCCTCCTCGCCGGCCCGGTCGGAGCCGAACTGCACGAGCAGCCACGCGCCGCCGCGCTTCGGCAGCGGCAACTCGTCGAACTCGGCCGCGTGCACGTGGCTGCGGCGCGCGGCCTTGCGCAGCGCGCGGTCGAGCCCCTCCAGCGCGATCGGTCTCCACGCGAGGATCTCCTCGACGTGCTCGCAGGCGTCGACGAGCGTGTCGTACTCGACCACGACGAGCGAGCGGTGCGCGAGCGCGGGCGTCAGCAGCAGCGTCGATCTCAGCACCGTCACGCAGGTGCCCTCGGTGCCGACCAGCGCGCGCGCGACGTTGAAGCCGCGCTCCGGCAGCAACTCGTCGAGGTTGTAGCCGGAGACGCGCCGCGGCAGCTCGTCGACCGGGCGCCAGGCGGCGCGGATGACGTCGGCGTATCTGTCGCGCAGCTCCCTCAGCGCGGCGTAGATCTCGCCCTTGCGCCCGCCGGCGGCGACGATCTCGTCGATCCGCTCCTCCTCGCCGACGCCGACCTCGAAGCGCGCGCCGTCGTAGGTGAGGATCTCCAGCGCGGCGACGTTGTCGGACGTGCGCGGCCCGGGGCCGTAGAGCTGCGACTGCACGGAGTGCGTGCCGCACGAGTTGTTGCCGACGTTGCCGCCGATCGTGCAGCGCGAGTGCGTCGAGGGGTCGGGCCCGAACACCAGCCCCACCGCGCCGGTGCGGTGGTTGACCTGCTCGTTGATCGCGCCCGGCTCGACGGTGACGGTCCTCTCGTCCGCGTCCGGCTCGCCGATCCACGTCAGGTGTCTGGAGACGTCGATCACGACCGCGTGGTTGACCGTCTCGCCCGACAGGCTCGTCCCGCATCCACGGGGAACGAGCGGCGCGCCGAAGGCGTGGCAGGCGGCGTGCGCGGCGACGACGTCGTCGAGCGTGCGCGGGACGACGACGCCGATCGGGATCTGGCGGAAGTTCGACGCGTCGGTCGCGTAGAGGCCCTTCGCGGCGGCGTCGAAGCGCACCTCGCCCGCGACCGTCTCGCACAGGCGGCGCTTGAGGCCGGCGACGTCGAGCGGCGTCGCGCTCATGCCGCGTAGCGCTCCGCGTCGGCGCGCTTCAGCTCGATCCCCAGCCCCGGCCGCGCGCGGTCCGGCCGCAGCAGGCCGTCGACCGGCTCGGGCGTGCCGTCGAACAGCAGCCGCTCCGCGCGCTGGTGGTCGAAGAACCACTCGGTGTGCCGCAACGTCTCCAGCCCGCAGCCGGCGTGCGCCATCGCGGCCGGCACGCAGTGGCCGGAGAACGGCCGCTCGTGCGCCGCGCACAGCCCGTCGATCCGCAGCAGGTTCGTGATCCCGCCGCAGCGCGAGACGTCGGCCTGCAGCACGTCGACCGCCTCCGCCTCCAGCAGCCGGCGCGCGTCGGCGAGCGTCCACGCGTACTCGCCGGCGGCGATCGCGAGGCCGGCGGGCGCGCGCCCGCGCACGTCGCGCAGGCCGACGGCGTCGCGCGAGGAGAGCGGCTCCTCGATCCAGCGCACGTCGTGCTCGCGCGCGAAGCGGTGCGCCCAGCGCAGCGCCTCCGAGGGGGTGCGGTACGCGCCGTTCGCGTCGACCATCAGCTCGACCTCGTCGCCGACCGCCTCGCGCGCGGCGGCGGCGCGCGCCACGTCCGCCGCCGGGTCGCGCCCGACCTTCATCTTCACGGAGCGGAAGCCGTCGGCCGCCCAGCCGCCGAGCTGCTCGGCCACCTCCGCCGCGCCGTAGCTCGTGAAGCCGCCGCTGCCGTAGGCGGGGACCGCGTCGCGGAAGCGCGGCAGCAGGTCGCACAGCGCGACGCCGAGCAGCTTCGCCTTCAGGTCCCACAGCGCGAGGTCGACGGCGGAGACGGCCATCGCCGCGAGGCCCTCCTGCCCGAGCTGGCGGATCGCCGCCTGCATGCGCGCCCACGCCGCGCCCGGCGCCATCGCGTCGACGCCCGCGATCGCATCTGCGAGCGTCGTCGTCGCGATCCGCGCGGCGGCGGCGTCGCAGTAGCTGTAGCCGAGGCCGGTCGCGCCGCCCCCGTCGATCTCCACGACGACCACGCCGGTCGCGTGCCACACGAGCGTCCCGTCGGACTCCTGCGGCGTCGCGGTGGGGATCTCGTAGGCGCTCGCGCGCACGCTCCCGACCCGCACCGCCTCCGTCGTCGCGCTCATCGGGGATGAGTGGTTTCCGCAGGCGCGTGCCGGGAATCGCCGGGGTCATGGATGTGACAGCGCGAGCCGGCCGCCGAGGTCGATGCGGCGCCGGTTGGCGGTCGCGTCGCCGTTGCCGGGGTCGATCGCGACGAGGTCGGCGGCGAGCGGGCGGCCGAAGCGCGGCTTGAGCGCGTACAGCAGCACGGCGACGCCGATCGGCTGATGCTCGGCCAGGTTGCCCGTCCCGCCGCCGCCTGCGGTCCCGGCGTTCAGCACGACGACGTTCCCGCCGGCGCGCAGATCCTGCATGTGCGTGTGCCCGACGAGGAAGACGAGCGGGTGCGAGGGCGGTCGCGCCGCCAGCCGCGCGAACGCCTGTGCGGCGAGCGCCGGCTCGTGCACCATCACGACGTCCACGTCGCGCTGCACGCCGCGCAGCCACGCGTCGAAGGCCGCCTGCTGCGCTGCGTCCGGATGCGGGTTCGTCCCGGCGGGGACGCCCGGCCGCCGCAGGAACGGGTCGTCGTAGCCGGCCACGCGCAGCCCGGCGACGCGCACGACGCGCGGTCCCAACGAGCCGTCCGCGCGCAGCCGTCCGTCGCGTGTCAGCACGATCGCGCCGGCGCGCGCGAGCGCGCGCTCCAGGCCCGTCGAGTCGTGGTTGCCGGCGACGAACACGAGCGGTCTGCCCGCGCGCACGACCGCCTGCGTGACGGCCGTCTCCAGCCGCGAGCCGCGGTCGGTCAGGTCGCCCGGCATGAACAGCGGGCCGCCGTTCGCGGCGCGCCGCAGCGCCGGCAGCACGAGCACGTTGTTGTGCAGGTCGGACGCGAGCGTCAGCCGCGGCGCGCCGGCCGCCGGCAGGCGCCCGGCCGGCGCGATGACGAGCCGCGCGAGCCCGACGAGCTGCGCGTCGATCTCCTCGCCGAGATGCTGTGAGGAGCGCGTCGCGTCCTCGACCGCGCGCAGCGCCTGCGGGATGTCGGCCCCGTGCGCGAAGTACTGCGGCTCGTCGAGCGGGCCGCGCGGCGGCAGCAGCAGCGCGACCGCGGCCGTGCACGCGAGCGCGCTGCCGCCGGCGCACGCCAGCAGCCAGCGGACGCGGGGACCGCTGCGGCTGCGCACCGCGAGTGCGACGAGTCCGCCGAGCGCGAGCCCGCCGAGCAGCGCGAGCACGACCAGCACCCGCAGGTAGGAGGCGACCGCGTCGCGCACCTCGCGGCGCAGCGTGTGCAGGTCGACCTGCTGGTCTTCGGCGATCCGCTCGGCCGCGGTGCGATCGACGCCGCGCACGTCGATCCGCAGCTCGGCCGGCAGCCGCACGACGGGGAAGCGCACGCCCCAGTCGACGAGCGGCACGTACAGCGCGAGCGCGCCGCGGTCGCCGGGGTGCACCGACATGCGCACGGTCGCGACGTCGAGCTGGTGGTCCTGGTGGTAGGTCGCGAGCACGCCGACGACGCCGGCGGCGGCCGCCAGCACGGTCAGCAGCAGGGCCGCGGCGGCGCGTAGGCGCGCGCCGGTCAGGAGCGGCGGCCGCGCATGAGGCGCTCTCCGGCGCTGTCGGACGACGTCCATGGCTGTTGGGACACATCGTCCCCGGCCGCGGTTGCGCTTGCCTCGACGACCGCGAACCCGCCCGCCGGCGTGCGGCGCACGCGCCGTCCGCTCCAGCCGCGCAGCGGGTGCGCGTCGCTGCGCTGCAGCTCGCGGCAGATGCGCAGCGTCACGAGGTAGGCGATCACCGGCACGACGAAGACCGCCGCGCGCGCGAACCAGATCTGCAGCTCGTAGGGGATGCCGAAGCGGATCAGGATGCGGTCGGCCGAGCCGGCGAAGAAGACGAGCGCGACCCAGCTGAAGAACGCCATCCCGAGGGCGGTGCGCTGCGGGTTGTCGCGCGGGCGGTCGAGCAGCTCGTGGCGGCTGCGGTCGCCCGTGAGGCGGCGATCGAGCCACGGGATCGCGTACAGCAGCCCGAACACGACGAGCGGGAACGCCGCCCCGCCCCAGAACGGGTTCGGGATCCACGTGAGGCCGGCGAAGTGGATCTCCAGCGGCGGCATGATGCGCAGCCCGCCGATCAGCCAGCCGAGGTACCAGTCGGGCTGCGCGCCGTTCGTCGCGAGGTACGGCTCGTACGGGCCCCACTGCCAGATCGGGTTGATCTGCACGAGCCCGCCGAGCAGGAACAGCACCGCCGCGGTCGCGGCCAGCAGCCCGAGCGAGCGCAGCGCGTACGCCGGCCACGCCGGCGTGCCGACGACGTTGCGCTCGGTGCGGCCGGGGCCGGGGAACTGCGTGTGGTGGTTGCGGATCACGCCCGCGAGGTGCAGCGCGATCAGCGTGGCGATCAGCGCCGGCAGAAGGAACACGTGCAGCGTCAGCAGGCGCGTCGTGAACTGGTGTCCGCCGGGGAACTCGCCGCCCCACGCGAGGAACGCGACGTTGGCGCCGACGACCGGGATCGACATCGCGACCCCGTACGCGATCGCCAGCCCCATGCCGCTCAGCAGGTCGTCCGGCATCGAGTAGCCGAGGAAGCCCTCCAGCACCGCGAGCATCAGCAGCGTGACGCCGATCGCCCACGTGATGTCGCGCGGCTTGCGGAAGGCGGCGGTGAAGAACACGCGCAGCAGGTGCGCGACGATCGCCGCGACGAACACGAGCGCCGCCCAGTGGTGCGTCTGGCGCATCAGCAGGCCGGCCGGCACGTCTTGCGAGAGGCGCAGCGTCGAGTCGTACGCGAGGCTCATGCGCTCGCCGAACAGCGGGGCGTAGGAGCCGTGGTAGGTGGTGTCGGCGGTGCTCGACTGGAAGAACAGCGCGAGGAACGTGCCGGTTCCGATCAGCACGAGGAACGCGTACAGCGCGATCTCGCCGAGCATGAACGACCAGTGCTCCGGAAACACGTAGCGCAGCGCGGCCTTCAGCGCCGGCGAGGCGCCGGCGCGCTCGTCGATCCAGCGGACCGTGTCGCGCCCGGGCTCCGGCGTCACGCGCCGCCCCGCTTCACCTCGAGCCACGCCGGGCCGATCGAGCCGGAGTAGCCGCCGTTCGCCCGCAACTCCCGCGTGCCCGGGTCGATCGCGAGCGGGAGCTGCGGCAGCGGCCGGCCGGCCGGGCCGAAGATCACGTCGGCGCCGCGCGCCGGGTCGAACGTCGAGTAGTGGCAGGGGCAGACGAGCGCCGGGCGCGGCTGCGTCGCGCGGAACGACGGGTAGCGGTACAGCGCGATCGCGCAGCCGGCGTGCGTGCAGATCTTCGAGTAGGCGAGCAGGCCCTCGGGCGCCCACGCCGCCTGCGCGCGCCCGTCCGGCAGGTGGATCGTGCTCGGCGGCAGGCGCACGATCACGATCGGTGAGGCGAGGTCGCGCAGCGAGGCGCCCTCCGGGAAGCCGGTCACGAACGTGCCGAACGGGACGTCGTCGGCGAGGATCGCTCTGCCGCGCTCGTCGACGACGCGGACCCCGCGCCGCCACGGCGTCGCGTCGATCCGCTGCGCGACGTTCGGGCCGAGCGAGGCGGCCGGCGCCACGAGCGCGGCGCCGACGCCGATCCCGGCGACGCCGGCCGCGCGGGCCAGCAGCCGCCGTCGCGTGACGCCCTGCACGCCCTCCGCGAGCAGCTCCGGCACCTCCTGCTCGGCCTGCTCGTCGATCAGCTCGGAGCGCTCCTCGACCGCGATCTCCTGCGGCACGACCGCCTTGCCGGCGACGATCAGCGCCGCCGCGATCAGCGCCAGCGCGACGCCGACCGCGAGCCCCAGCCACTGCGTCTCGCCGCCGGGCGCGAGCAGGTAGACGAGCGCGAAGCCGAGCCCGGCGAGCCCGCCGAGCATCAGCAGCGCGGCGACGAGCAGCTCGGCGCGGCCGTTGAACGGCACGCGCCGCTCGCGCGGGTCGAGCGGCTGCTGCGGCGCCGGCCCGCGGCGGCCGCCCCGCAGCAGCAGGAGGATCGCCGCCACGATCACGCGCCACGGGCTCATCGCGGCGACCGTTCCCCGATCAGGCGGATCACGATCAGCAACGCGAGCAGGCCGATGAACCACGCGATCAGTCCCTCCGGGATCGGACCGATGTTGCCGATCGACCAGCCGCCGGCGTCGTCCGGGTGCTTCGTCCACTCGACGTAGCGGGCGATGTCCGCGAGCGTGCGGTCGTCGATCTGTCTTCTGGTGAAGCGCGGCATCAGGTACGGGCCGATCCGCACCGCCTCGGCGACCTGCGTCGGCGTCGCCTGCTGCAGCGGCGGCGCGATCGCGCCGGTGACGATCCCGCCGCGCGCGACGACCTGGTGGCAGCCGGCGCAGTGGTCGGTGAACGCTCTGCGACCGGCGGCGAGCGAGCTGCGCGCGAGGTCCACGCGCGGGATCGGCGGGCCGTGCGAGAGCGCGGCGACGTACGCGGTCAGCGCGCGGATCTGCGGCGGCGAGAACAGCGGATGGGAGCGCACCGGCGCGTCGCCCGGGTCGGCGAGCGGCATGCGCCCGGTTCTGAGGTAGAAGTCGGCCGCCTGCGCGCCGGCGCCCGCGAGCGACGGGCCGCGGCCGGGCACGCCGCGCCCGCTCAGCCCGTGACAGGACGCGCACGAGCCCTGGAACAGGAGCTGTCCCTGCGCCGGCAGGGGGGACGCGGCGCGCGCCGCCGGCGGCTGCGCGGCGAGCGCGGGCCCGATCGCGAGCACGACCGCCAGCAGCAGCGCGAGCGGCTGGCGCGCCTCGCGTGCGACCGCTCGCCGCTCCTCGCGCTCCAGCGCCGCCCACACGGCGGCGACGGTCAGCGCCGCGGCCAGCACCGAGCCGGCCACCCACATGATCGTCCCGGCCGCGTGCTGGTCGGCGAGCGCGTCGACCCCCAGCGCGCGCGCCGGGGCGAGGTAGGCCGGATAGCGGACGCTCGTGTCGATCGTCAGCAGCACGCCGGCGGCGGCCATCGCCGGCATCCCCAGCAGCAGGTAGAGCAGCTGGCCGACCGGCCCCGGGCGGCGCGGCAGCGGCTCGGCGCCGAGCACCGGCAGCCAGAAGAGGACCGCCGCTGCCAGGTAGGCGAGGTGCTCCGCGGCGTGCGCCGCGGGGTCGCGCAGCGTCAGCTCGAAGATCCCCGTCAGGTGCGTCGCGAGCAGCAGCGCCGGCAGCAGCGACCACGTCACGAGCGGGTGCGTCAGCGCGCGCGCCGGCCGCGAGCGCAGCGCGCGCGCGAGCCGCCGCGCGCCGCCGTGCGGCAGCGCCCGCAGCGCGAGCGCGAGCGGCGCGCCCGCGACCAGCAGGGGCGCCGCCACGAGCGTCAGCAGCAGGTGCTGGACCATGTGCACCGACAGCAGCCGCTCGGACCAGGCGTCGAGGCCGGAGCAGAGCGCGAGCAGCGAGGCCGCGACGCCGAGCGCGAAGCAGGCGCCGCGCTGCGCCGGCCAGCGCCGCGCGCGCACGGCGCCCCACGCGTACGCGGCGAGCGCCACGGCAGCGCTCAGCAGCAGCCCGGGGTCGAGCGTCCAGCCGCCCAGCAGCTCGCCGATCGACGGGCGGCCGCTCATCGCGTCCGCCGCTCCGCGCGCCACTCGCGCGCCAGCCCGCCGACGGCGAACGCGAACAGGCCGGCGCCGATCAGGCACAGGAACGTGCCGACCTCGAGCCCCAGCAGCACGAGCGCGAGCGCGAGCGCCGCCAGCACCGCCGGCCAGCTCGTCTCCGGCACCGCCTGCGGCGCGAACGCTCGCTCGCCGGCGCGCCGCGCCGCGCGCCAGCCCGCGAGCGCGATCAGCGCCGTGCCCGCGACCGCGAACGCGGGCATCAGCACGCTCAGGTAGTCGACCTCCTCGAACACCGCCCACAGCACGACCGCCAGCGCGCCGAGCAGCGCCGCCCACACGAGGATCGCGACGCCCGGCCGTCTCACGACGCCGCCTCGCGCAGGTCCTGCAAGGGCGCGAACGAGCGCACCGGCGGCAGCGGCGCGGGGAAGTTCTCCGGCGGCGGCGGGGAGGACGTCGCCCACTCGAGCGTCTGCCCGCCCCACGGGTCGGGCCCCGCCGGCACGCGCCGGCGCAGCGAGCGCGCGACGTTCAGCAGGAACACCAACAGCGAGATCAGCAGCAGCGCCGAGCCCGCCGAGGAGACCGCGTTGAGCGTCTCCCAGCCGGACGACCTCGGGTAGTCCGCCACGCGCCGCGGCATCCCCTCCCAACCGAGGAAGAACAGCGGGAAGAACGTCACGTTCATGCCGACCATCGTCAGCCAGAAGTGCCAGCGCCCGAGGCGCTCGCTCAGCAGCGTCCCCGTCACCTTCGGCCACCACAGGTAGACGGCGGCGAACAGGCCCATCACGCTGCCGCCGAACAGCGTGTAGTGGAAGTGCGCGACGATGAAGTACGAGTCGGTGACGTGGTAGTCGAGCGGCGGGGAGCCGACGAAGATCCCCGTCGTGCCGCCGATCACGAACAGCACGAGGAAGCCGAGCGCGAACAGCAGCGGCGTCGCGAAGCGGATGCGCCCGCGCCACATCGTCGCCAGCGCGTCGAAGTACTCGATCCCGGCCGGCACGAGCAGCGCCGTCGAGGTGAGCGAGAAGTATCTGTTCTCGACGGCGCTCGTCGTGAACATGTGGTGGCCCCACACGCTCATCGACAGCGCCGCGAACAGCAGCAGCGACAGGACGAACGGTCTGTAGCCGAACCAGCGCCGCCCGCTGAAGATCGCGATCGCCTCCGCGATCGCGCCGACGAACGGGAAGAACACCACGTACACGACGGGGTGGCCGAAGAACCAGAACAGGTGCTGGTAGTCGAACGCGCCGGAGGCGCCGCTGAAGACGCCGCCGAGCTGGCGCTGCGCCAGCAGCAGCCCCATCGCGACGACGAGCGCGGGGAACGCCGTCAGCACCATCAGGCAGGTGACGACCATCGTCCAGGTGAAGACCGGCAGCCGCAGCATCGTCATGCCGGGCGCGCGCAGCGTCACGATCGTCGCGAGCACGCAGGCGGCGATCAGGATCGCCGCGCTCGCCGCGAGCAGGATGCCGACGATCCAGTAGTCGGTGCCGATCCCCGGCGAGTTCGGCATGTCCGACAGCGGCCAGTACGAGTACCAGCCGACGTCGGCCGCGCCCTGCGCCGTCAGGAAGCCCATCCACATGATCAGCCCGCCGGCGATCACCATCCACCAGCCGGCGAGCGCGACCCGCGCCCACCGCAGCCGCGCGGCGCCGATCTGCAGCGGCACCAAATACACCCCGGACGCGAGCGCGACCGGCGTCGCGAACAGGTAGAACATCGTCGAGCCGTGCAACGTGAACAGCTCGTCGTAGCCGTGCAGCGTCATCAGCTGCAGGCGCGGGCGCGCCAGCTCGAAGCGCATCAGCAGCGCGAGCACGCCGGCGGCGAGGAAGAACCCGAACGCGGTCGTGAAGAGGCCCGCGCCGAGCGCCTTGTGGTCGGTCGAGGCGAGCGTGCCGAGCCAGCCGCGGCGCGGCCGCGGCCGCACGCCGGCGGCGCCGACCGCCGTCACGCCGCGCCTCCCTGCCGAGCGCGGGTCCAGCGCGCGAACGCGGCGGGCGAGACGACCGCGACGTGGAACTTCATCCACGTGTGGCGCAGCCCGCAGTACTCGGAGCACTCGCCGCCGTAGCGCCAGAAGCCGGTGCGCGGGAAGACGAGCGAGAAGCTGCTGACGAAGCCCGGCGTCGCGTCGCGCTTGAAGCGCCGGTCGGGGATCCAGAAGGCGTGGATCACGTCGAGCGAGCGCAGCGTGAAGTCGATCGTGCGCCGCGCCGGCACGACGAGCGTCGGCGGCGCGTCGTCGGTCCCGCGTTGGACGATCCGCAGTCGCGGGTAGTCGAACCGCCAGTGCCACTTCGAGGCTGTCACGAGGACGCCCAGGCCCCTGCCCGACGCGGCGTGGTCGGTGCGTCCCTCGACGGTGTAGGTCCGCCACAGCAGCAGGGCGGCGACGCACGCCAGCACGAGCACGTACAGCGCCTCGGTGCGCGGCGCTCTGTGGATGCGGCTCGGGCGGCGCTGCTCGTCCGGGTCGTCGGGGCGCGCGCGGTAGCGCCACGCGAACGCGACCACGAGCAGCGCGACGAGCAGCACGACGGCGGCCCCGATCGGCACGTACAGGCCCGCGAGCGTGTCGTACTCGTGCCGCGTGTCCGTCACGCCAGCGACGTACCCCGCCCGCCGCACGACGAAGCGGAGCGATGACCGCGCTCGAGCCCGCAGGCGTCCCGCTCACCGCGCTGGCCGCCGGCGCCGGCTGCGGCTGCAAGCTGCCCGCGGCCGAGCTGCTGCCGATCGTGCGGGCGCTGCCGGCGCAGCCCGACCCGCGCCTGCTGGTGGGCGCCGCGACGAGCGACGACGCGGCGGTCGTGCGCGTGCGCGAGGACCTCGCGCTGGTGCAGACGGTCGACTTCTTCACGCCGCTCGTCGACGACCCGTACGACTTCGGGCGGATCGCGGCCGCGAACGCGCTGTCGGACGTGTACGCGATGGGCGGGACGCCGCTGAGCGCCCTGAACGTCGTCGCGTTCCCGTTGGAGCGGCTCGGCGGCGAGCTGCTGGCGGCGGTCCTGCGCGGCGGGCTCGACGTCGTCGTCGCAGCCGGCGCGGTGCTGGCCGGCGGCCACTCGATCGACGACGCCGAGCCGAAGTACGGGCTGGCCGTGACCGGCGTCGTCGACCCGGCGCGGCTGCTGACCAACGCCGGGGGGCGCGCCGGCGACGCGCTCGTGCTGACGAAGCCGCTCGGGGTCGGCGCCGTCGTCGCCGCGCGCAAGCGCGGGCTCGCCGGCGACGCGCTGCTGGCGGACGCGGTCGCGACGATGACGGAGCTGAACGCCGCGGCCTCGCGCGCGGCGCTCGCGGCCGGCGCGCACGCCGCCACCGACGTGACCGGCTTCGGGCTGCTCGGCCACCTCCACCACCTGTGCCGCGAGAGCGGGCTCGCCGCCGAGCTGGAGGCGGAGGCGGTGCCGGCGCTCGACGGCGTCGAGGAGCTGCTGCAGGGCGAGCAGCCGCCCGGCGGCTCCGGCGGCAGCCGCCGCAACGCCGCGTGGGCCGAGTCGTTCACGAGCTGCGCGTACGGCGTGGCCGGCTGGCGGCGGCGGCTCGTGGTCGACGCGACGACGTCGGGCGGGCTGCTCGTCGCGCTGGCGCCGGAGGCCGCGGACGACGTCCCCGGCGTCGTGGTCGGGCGGCTGCTCGACGGCCCGGCGGGGACGATCCGCGTGCGATGAGCGGGTTGCGCAGCGGGCCGCCGCGCGCCGGCTCTCCCACCTCCCTGGAGCGGCCCGGGGCCGGTGCCCCGAACGGCCTTCAAAGCCGTCGGCGGCGCGCTTCCCGCGCCGGGAAGGTTCGACTCCTTCGCCGCTCCGTCCGAGCCACCCCGCGCGTCGTCGGCCCAGGCACGCCGTGAGCGCCGGCCCGCTCACGCTCGGCACCGCCGGCCACGTCGACCACGGCAAGACCGCGCTCGTCGCCGCGCTCACCGGCGTGGACATGGACCGCCTGCCGGAGGAGCGTGCGCGCGGGCTGACGATCGCGCTCGGCTATGCGCCGCTGACACTGCCCTCCGGCCGGCGGCTGTCGGTCGTGGACGTGCCCGGCCACGAGCGCTTCGTGCGCACGATGGTCGCGGGCGCGAGCGGGATCGACGCGTTCCTGATGGTCGTCGCGGCCGACGACGGCGTGATGCCGCAGACGGTCGAGCACGCGGAGGTCCTCCACGCGTTGGGCGTGGCGGACGGCGTGGTCGCCGTCACGAAGGCCGACGCGGCGGACCCGGCGCGCGCGGTCGCGGAGGCGCGCGAGCTGCTCGGACCGGGCGTGCCCGTCGTGGCGTGCTCGGCGCGGACCGGGATGGGCATCGAGGAGCTGCGCGCGGCGCTCGACCGGCTCGCGTCTGTGCTCGCCAGCCGCGCGGCGGCCGGCGGGCCGGCGCGGCTGCACGTCGACCGCGCCTTCACCGTCACCGGCCGCGGCACGGTCGTCACCGGCACGCTGTGGTCGGGCGCGCTCGCCGCCGGCGACGCGCTGGAGCTGCTGCGCCCGGGGCGGGGCGCGCTGGCGGTGCGGGTGCGTGGCTTGCAGGTGCACGACGAGCAGCGCGACCGCGCCGAGGCGGGCCAGCGCGTCGCGGTCAACCTGCTCGGCGCGCGCGTGGCGGACGTCGCGCGCGGCGACGTGCTGGCCGCGCCCGGCGCCGTGTCCGAGGCGCGGATCCTGGACTGCGCGCTCGCGCTGCGCGACGCGCCCGCCTCACGTGGTGCGCGCGTGCAGATCCATCACGGCGCGCGCGACGTGCCCGGCCGCCTCGCGCCGCTCGACCCCGACGACGGCCTGTGGCAGCTCCGACTCGAGGCGCCTTTGCTCGCGCTCGACGGCGACCGCCTCGTCGTGCGCCGCCTCGCGCCGCCCGACACGCTCGGCGGCGGCGTCGTGCTCGACGCGCGCGCCGGCCGCCACGGCGCGCGGCCCGAGATCGTCGCGCGCCTGCGCGCGCTCGCGCGCGGGGAGCCGGCGCGACGCGCGCCGCGGCTCGAGCACTGCGTCTCTGACCTCGCTATGCGAGGCGAGATCGGCAGTGCTCCGCCGGCCGCGGCGCTCGCCGCGCTGGAGCAGCGCCTGCGCGCCGCCGGCCCGGCGCTGCTGTCGGAGGCGCAGATGACGGGGGAGGAGGACGCGCTGCGCGCGCTGCGCGCCGACGGGCGGGCGGTCCGCGTGAGCGGGCGGCTGTACGCGCACGCCGACGTGGCGGCCGACGTGGGCGAGCGGATCGTCGCGCTGCTCGAGCGCGACGGCCCGCTCGGGCTCGCCGCCGTGCGCGACGCGCTCGGCCTCTCGCGCAAGAGCGCGCAGGCGTTCCTGGAGCAGCTCGACGCCGCGCGGGTCACGCGGCGCCTGCCGGACGACCGCCGCGAGCTGGTCCGCCGGTCCGCGCACGCCGGAGCGCGCGCATGACGGACGAGGGCCGCCTCCGCGCCCTGCGCGCACTGCCCGCCGTCGACCGGCTGGCCGCGCGGCTCGCGAACGGCGTGCTGCCGACGCCCGCCGAGGCGGTCTCGGTCGCGCGCGCCGTGCTGGCCGAGCGCCGCGGCGAGCTGCTGGCAGGCGCACCCGACGACGACGACGCCGACCTCCTCGCCCGCGCGCGCGAGCGGCTGCATCCGGGCCCGCGGCGCGTGCTGAACGGGACCGGCGTCGTGATCCACACGAACCTCGGCCGCGCGCCGCTCGCGGTGACGGCGGCGCGCGCGGTGCACGAGGCGGCGCAGGGCTACGCCGACCTGGAGCTGGACCTGGACGACGGGCGCCGCGGTCACCGCGACCAGCACGTGCGCGAGCTGCTGCGCGAGCTGACCGGCGCGCAGGACGGGCTGGCCGTCAACAACGCCGCCGGCGCCGCGCTGCTGGCGGTCGCCGCGCTCGCCGCGCGCCAGCGCGAGGACCGGCCGGTGATCGTCTCGCGCGGGCAGCTCGTCGAGATCGGCGGCGGCTTCCGCGTGCCGGAGGTGATCGCGCAGGCGGGCGCGCGCCTCGTCGAGGTCGGCACGACGAACCGCACGCGCCTCGCCGACTACGAGCGCGCGCTCGCGGACGAGCGCGCGGCCGGCGCCGAGCCCGTCCTGCTGCGCGTCCACCAGTCGAACTTCCGCACGGTCGGCTTCGTCGAGCAGGTCGACGTCGAGGCGCTGTGCGGGCTCGGCGCGCCGGTGATCGACGACGTCGGCTCGGGCGTTCTCACGGAGCTGCCGGCGCTGGCGGACGAGCCGCCGGTGCGCCGCTCGGTCGCGGCCGGCGCGGCGCTGACCGTCTTCAGCGGCGACAAGCTGCTCGGCGGCCCGCAGGCGGGGATCCTCGTCGGCCGCGCGGAGGCGGTCGAGGCGTGCCGCCGGCATCCGCTCGCGCGCGCGCTGCGGATCGGGCGCCTGCCGCTCGCCGCGCTCGCCGCGACGCTCGCCCTGCACCGCGACCCCGACCGCGCCCGCCGCGCGATCCCCGTGCTGGCGATGCTCGACGTCCCGCGTAAGACGCTCGAGCAGCGCGCACGGCGGCTCGCGGACGCCTGCGGCGGCGAGGTCGTCGAGGCAGTCGCGCGCGTCGGCGGCGGCGCGCTGCCGCTGCTGGAGCTGTCCGGCCCCGCCGTCGCGCTCGACCCGCCCGCCCGCGCCGCCGACCCGGACCCCGCCCACCTCGCCGCCGCCCTGCGCGCCGGCCGGCCGCCGCTGATCCCCCGGCTCCACGCCGGCCGCGTCCTCGTCGACCCCCGCACGCTCGCCGACGACGAGATCGGCCACGCCGCGACCGCGATCCGCGCGGCGCTCGCGCACCTCGCTACGAATCTGTAGCGGATATCTCTACGAAATTGTATTGTGAACGATTACGAAATGGTAGTCTATGGGCATGGGCTACCACCGCCGCATCCTCGACGACGAGCTGGATGACCTGACGCGTGCCTTGCCGGCGATCGCGCTGGAGGGTGCGAAAGGCGTCGGCAAGACCGCGACCGCGTCGCAGCGGGCGCGCAGCGTCCACCGCCTCGACGAGCCCGCGACACGTGCGATCGCGCAGGCCGACCTCGCCCGACTGCTCGTCACGCCCGCGCCGGTGCTCGTGGACGAGTGGCAGTACGTGCCGCCGGTCTGGGACAGCGTCCGCCGAGCCGTCGACGCCGGCGCCGCGCCGGGCAGCTTCCTGCTCACGGGCTCGGCATCGCCGCGCGACACCGGAGCCCACTCTGGTGGCGGGCGGATCGTCAGCCTGCGCATGCGGCCGCTGTCGCTGGCGGAGCGCTACCCCGGCACCGCGGCCGTGAGTCTGGCGACGCTGCTGGAGGGAGAGCGCCCCCCGCTCGACGGCCGCACCGACTGCGGGCTCGTCGACTACGTGGAGGAGATCCTGCACTCTGGCTTCCCCGGCATCCAGGACCTTCGTGGGCGTCCTCTGCGCGCACAGCTCGACGGCTACCTGGCACGGATCGTGGACCGCGACTTCGCCGACCTGGGGCATCCGCTGCGCAATCCGAGCGCGCTCCGCCGCTGGATGACCGCCTACGCCGCCGCGACGGCGACGACGACGTCGTTCGAGAAGATCCGCGACGCGTCGACTGGCGGACACGACGCCAAGCCGGCGCGCACGACCGTCCAGCCGTATCGCGACGTCCTGGAGCGCCTGTTCATGCTCGACGAGGTGCCCGGCTGGAAGCCGTCGCGCAACCACATCGCGGAGTTAGGCCTCCCGCCGAAGCATCACCTCGCCGATCCGGCGCTTGCGGCGCGCCTGCTCGGCGCCACCGCCGACACGCTGCTGGAGGGGCAGGCGCCCGGTCCGCCGGTCGTGCGCGACGGCACGCTCCTCGGCGCGCTGTTCGAGTCGCTCGTCACGCTGTCCGTGCGCGTCTACGCGCAGGCCGCCGAGGCGCGCGTCGGTCACCTGCGCACGCACCGCGGTGCACACGAGATCGACCTCGTGGTCGAGCGCGCGGACGGCCGCGTCGTCGCGATCGAGGTGAAGCTCGCCGCCACGCCGCAGGACGCGGACGTCAAGCAACTCGAGTGGCTGCGCGGACGCCTCGGCGACGAGCTGCTCGACGCCGTGGTCGTGACGACCGGTCGCGAGTCCTACCGGCGGCCGGACGGCATCGCCGTCGTGCCCGCGGCGTTGCTCGGGCCGTGACCGACCTCACGACGCCTCGTCGTGCGCCGGCTGCGGCAGCGCCCAGCTCGGCCCGCCCGCGCGCATCCGCCGCTCGACCGTCCACTGCCCGTCGCGTTGGGTCAGCAGCGCGACGAGCCGGTCGCCCTCGCGCGTGCGCAGCTCGCCGGCCGTCGGCCCGCTCGAGCGATAGGCGAGCTTGCGCTCGCCGGCCAGCGCACCGTCCACGATCTGCTGCACGCGCGCTGGCTCCAACCGCTCCGCCCGCTGGTCGCGCAGCGTCGTCGAGAGCGCGTTGAGCGCGCGGCTGATCTCGACGTCGGTCGGGCGGCTCACGTGCGCGGCGCCTCCGGTCTCGGCTCGGTGACGCCGCTGCGCCACAGCCGCGACTGCTCGATCGTCATCGCCATCGCCAGCTCGTCCTCGGCGTTCGCGCGCGCGAGCGCCGCGGTGCGTGCGTCGCCGGCCGCGCGCGCGAGCTGCGCGAGCCGCTCGTACGCCGCCAGCTCGCCGCGCTCGAACGCGTGCGCCGCGCGCAGGTCCGCGGGGTCGGGACGCCGGCGCAGCCGCCCGAGCTGCGCCTGCGCGTAGGCGCCGAGCTTCGCGCCCCAGTCGAGCGGTCGCAGGCGCGCCGCGTCCAGCTCGTCGAGTCGCTCGCGCACGCGCTCGGCGTGCCGGTTCGTCGCCTTGTGGTGAAACGCGACGTCGTGCACCAGCTCCTCGTCGTGCAGCCGCCAGCGCATCGCCGCCAGCAGCTTCAGCGACGCCTGCTCCATCGCGTGCGCCGCCCGCAGCGCCTGCACGACCTCCGCGCGCCGCTCCGGCACGCCGGCCGGTGGCGGCGCGCCGGCCGGCTCGGCGACCGTCTGCGGGTGCGCCGCGCCGGGGTCGCGCAGCTCGCCCGTGCCGGAGGTGTCGCGGTCGAGCACGAGCCCGAAGTGCGCGGCGGCCGTCCGCTTCGCGGCCACGTCGATGTCCTCGCCGACGCGCACGCGCGGGGCGTCGCGCACCGTCTCGGCCGGCGTCACGACGCGCACGCGCCGCCCGGTCGGCAGCGCCCCGCGGGCCGGCACCAGCACGCCCTCCTCGCCGGAGCCGGAGCCGGAGCAGGAGTCGGACCCCGGGCCGCCGGGCACCAGCACGAGCCACTCCGGCGCGCCGGTCTCGGCGTCGTGCAACGCGCCCGCGATCGTGCCGAGCGCCGCGCCGTACGGGTCCTGCGCCGTGCGGCCGGTCCAACTGCGCGCGTCCTCGGCGGTCAGCATCAGCTCGCGCCCCCGCGACCCGCCAGCCCAGCCGCGCGCGCCGCGCCCGCCGCCACGACGCGCCGGCTGGCGCCGCGCGTGCGCCCGCCGGCGATCCGCCTGCGCTGCGGCGCCACGGTGTAGCGCGGGTCGCGCGCCGACTGGAAGCCGGCCTTGAAGACGCTCCAGCGCTCGCACGCCGCGCCCGCCAGCACCAGCGCCCCGCCGGCCGCCGCCGCCGCGCGCGAGCGCTCCGCGCGCGCCGCCAGCAGCAGCGAGCCGGCGACCGTCAGCCCGCGTGCGAGGCGGCCGTAGGCGCCGGCCGCCTCGCGGTGATACGGCTCGCCCAGCTCGCCGAGCCGGTGCTCCATCAGCGGCACGATCGCCAGCTCCGCGACGCAGCCCACGAGCGCAAGCCGCCGCGCCGGGCCGGCGTGGGCGACCGGCGTCAAAGCGCTCGCCAGCGCGCCCGCGCTCGCCGCCGCGCCGGCCGCGAACAGCGCCGGCAGCTCGCGCCGCGCCTCGTGCCACACCGGCACCGCGGTCTGCGCGATCAGCGCGCCGGTGTACGTCGCGAGCGGCAGGCCCGCCGCCGCCGCGGCCGGGCGCGCCGGGATCGCGGCCACGCGCAGCAGCCGGCGCCAGCGCCGCCGCGCCGGCGGCAGCAGCGCGTCGAGTCCCGCGGCGCTCGCCGCCCCGCCCGACACGGCCAGCACCCACGAGCCGACGCTCATCGGCGAGGTGACCTTGAACATCCGCAGCATGTAGAGGAAGCGCGCCGGTCTCCCCAGGTCGCTGATCAGCAGCACGGGCGACATCCCCGTGCCGACGAGCGCGCCGATCCACGCACGCCGCGCCAGCACCTCGTTCCCCCGCAGCTCGGCCAGCCACGCCAGCCCGGCCGACGCGCCGCCGAGCCCGCCGGCGAAGAAGTACCAGGGGATCTCCGGGTGCCAGATCGGCTCCTTGATGACCGGCTGGCCGTGGTAGGAGCGCGCCTCGCGCGGCGCCTCGCGCTCGACCGCGGCGGGGAAGCTCCCGAGCCGCGCGTGCCCGTTCGCGGAGCCGGCCGCCGTCACCGCCGGCCTCCGAGCAGCACCGACCCGATCAGCGCGGCGGCGAGCCCGGCCGCCGCGACGCCGACGGCCGCCCAGGACTCGCCGACGTCGCGCGTCGTGTCGACCGGATCGGGCGGCAGCCCGTACACCTCGGGGTCGTCGAGCAGCAGGAAGAACGCGCCCGCCCCGCCCACGCCGTCCGACGAGTCCGCGAGGTAGAGCTGCGCGCCCTCCAAGCCGGCCTCCGCGAGCTGCTCCAGCCGCCGATCCGCCCGCCCGCGCAGCTCCTCCAGCTCGCCGAACTGGATCGAGTCGGTCGGGCACGCCTGCGCGCACGCCGGCTCCTTGTCGTCCTTCAGGCGGTCGTAGCAGAGCGTGCACTTCCAGGCGCGACCGTCGCCCTCGCGCTGGTCGAGCACGCCGAACGGGCACGCCGGAATGCAGTAGCCGCAGCCGTTGCAGACGTCCTCCTGCACGACGACCGTGCCGAACTCGGTGCGGAACAGCGCTCCGGTCGGGCACACCTCCAGGCACGCCGCGTGCGTGCAGTGCTTGCAGACGTCGCTCGCCATCAGCCAGCGCAGCCCCTCGCCGTCCTGGTAGGTCTGCAGCCCGGTGTCGGTCACGAGCGACTCGAGCGAGGCCGCCTCCACGAGCCCCCCGGCGGCGACCCCGTCGACGCCCAGCTCCTTGCGCTGCTCGACGAACGCGACGTGGCGCCAGCGGTTCGCGCCGAGGTCGATCGAGTTGTCGTAGGAGTTGCCGGTGAAGCCCTGCGGCGACTCCGGCACGCGGTTCCACTCCTTGCACGCGACCTCGCACGCCTTGCAGCCGATGCACAGCGAGGTGTCGGTGAAGAAGCCGACGCGCGGTCTCGCCTCGCCGCCGTAGGTGCGGACCTCCAGCTCGCTCATCCGGCCGCGCCTCCCTCCGCGCGGCCGGCGCGGTCCTCGCGCACCGGCTCGCCGGGCACGACGCCCGCGCGCCGGCGGTACTCCTCGACGAACGCGCTCAGCGCCGGCCCGCGCGGGCGCCGCCCCGCGACGATGTCGCACGTCGCCGTCTTGAACTCGGAGATGTGCACGTTGAGGTCGAGCACCAGCGGCAGCAGGTCGTTCGCCGAGTCGCCCTTGACGAGCCCCTTGCGGCCCCAGTGGTAGGGCACGCCGACCTGGTGCACGAGCCGGTCGGCGACCTTCAGCGGCTGCACGCGGTCGGTCACCATCACGCGCGCCTCGATCGCCGTGCGAGTCGTGACGATCGTCGCCCAGCCGCCGTGCTCCAAGCCCCGCTCGGCCGCGAGCGCCGGGCTCACCTCGCAGAACAGCTCCGGCTGCAGCTCGGCGAGGTAGGGGACCGTGCGGCTCATGCCGCCGGCGGTGTGGTGCTCGGTCAGCCGATAGGTCGCCAGCACGAACGGGAACACGTCCGCGCCCGGCTGCACGTCGGACGGGTTGTACGGGTTCTCGGGGCGCGGGAACGTCTGTCGCGTCGGCACCGAGCGTTGCGCGTAGAGCAGGTTCGGGACGGGCGACTCGTGCGGCTCGTAGTGCGTCGGCAGCGGTCCGTCGACGAGCCCGGTCGGCGCGTACAGCCAGCCGAGCCCGTCGGGGTGCAGGATGAACGGGGAGCTGCCGGAGATCGCGTCCATCGCCTTCGCGTCCTCGGGGGGCTCGTAGTCGGGCGGTCGGTCGGGCACGAAGTCGGGGTCGTCGCCCAGCGAGGCCCATCTTCTCTCCGAGGCGTCCCACCAGACGTACTTCTTGCGCTCCGACCACGGTCTGCCCTCCGGGTCGGCGGACGCGCGGTTGTAGAGGATGCGGCGGTTGCTCGGCCACGCCCAGCCCCACTCGGGCGCGATCCAGCTCTGCTCGCCGCCGGGCTTCTTGCGCGCGCTCTGGTTCTCGCCGTCTCTGTAGATGCCGGCGTGGATCCACGAGCCGCACGTGGTCGAGCCGTCGTCTCTCAGCTCCTGGTATCTGGAGACGAAGCTGCCGTCGGCGTGGCGGCCGTTGACCTCCTGCATGACCGTCTCGGCGTCGGGCTCGTCCTGCGGGCCCTGCGTCGGGTAGTCCCACGTGAGGTCGAGCAGCGGCCGGTCGCGCTCCTCGGTCGACCCGGCCAGCCGCGCGCGCACGCGGCGGCCGAGGTGGTAGGTGAACCACAGGTCCGAGCGGCAGTCCCGCGGCGGCTCGACCGCCTTGAAGTGCCACTGCAAGAGCCGCTGCGTGTTCGTGAAGGTGCCGTCCTTCTCGGTGTGCGCGGCGGCGGGGAGGAAGAAGACCTCCGTGCCGATCTGCTCCGGCGAGGTCTCGCCGGCCTCGATCTCAGGCGAGTCGTACCAGAAGGCGGCCGTCTCGATCTCGTTCGTGTCGCGCACGACGAGCCACTCGAGGTTCGCCAGCGCACGGCGTTGCAGCCCCGCGTTGGCGGAGCCGACGGCCGGGTTCTGCCCGATCACGACGAACCCTCTCGTGCGCCCGTCGAGCATCCGCAGCATCATCTGGTAGTGCGAGTGGTCCCCGTCGATGCGCGGCAGGTACGGGAACGCGAACTGGTTCTCCGGCGTCGCCGCGTCGCCCCACCACGCCTTCAGCAGGCTCACCGCGTACGACTTCAGGTCGCCCCACGCGCCGGTGTCGGGACCGTTTCTCTCGACGAACTCGTCGAGGTCGTCGCCCGCGTCCGGGTGCGGCATCGGGATGTAGCCGGGCAGGATGTCGTAGAGCGTCGGGATGTCGGTCGAGCCCTGGATGTTCGCGTGGCCGCGCAGCGCGAGGATGCCGCCGCCGGGCCGGCCGATGTTGCCGAGCAGCAGTTGGACGATCGAGGCGGCGCGGATGTTCTGCACGCCGTGCGTGTGCTGCGTCCAGCCGACCGCGTAACAGATCGCGGAGGTGCGCTCGCGGCCGGAGTTGCGGCAGAGGATCTCCGCGACCTGGAGCAGCTTCTCGCGCGGCACGCCGCACACCTGCTCGACCATCTCTGGCGTGTAGCGGGCGAAGTGGCGCTTGAGCAGTTGGAAGACGCAGTTGGGGTGCTCGAGGCTCCAGTCCTCCTCGGGCGGCTCGCCGTGCTCCAGTCTCATCCCGTGCGCGCCGTGCGCCTGGTCGCCCGAGACGTCGCCGGTCTGCTCGCGCTTGCCGGCCGGCAGCTCGCCGCTCGTGCCGGCGTAGCCCCACGTCGAGACGTTGTAGACGCCGTCCTCCGGAACCCAGCCGGAGAAGAAGCCGTCCAGCTCCTCAGGGTCCTTGAACTCGTCCTTGATGATCACGCGGGCGTTGGTGTAATGCCGCACGTACTCGGTGAACTGGCGGTCGTTGCTGAGGATGTAGTTGATGACGCCGCCGAGGAACGCGATGTCGCTGCCGGGCCGCAGCGGCACGTGCAGGTCCGCGACCGCGCTCGTACGGGTGTAACGGGGGTCGACGTGCATCACCGTCGCGCCGCGCTCCTTCGCCTCGACCACCCACTGGAACCCGACCGGATGCTGCTCGGCCATGTTCGAGCCCATGATCAGGATCGCGTCAGCGTTCGCGAGGTCCTGCTGGAACGTGGTGGCGCCGCCGCGCCCGAACGAGGTCCCCAGACCGGGGACCGTCGAGCTGTGTCATATGCGCGCCTGGTTCTCGATCGACACCGCGCCCGCGGCGGAGAAGAACTTCTTCATCAGGTAGTTCTCCTCGCTGTCGAGCGTGGCGCCGCCGAGCACCGCGACGCCCAGCGTGCGCCGCAGCGGCTTGCCGTCCTCGTTGACGTCCTCCCACGTCTCGGCGCGCGTTCTGAGGAAGCGGTCGGCGATCATGTCGATCGCCGTCTCGAGCTTCAGCGACTCCCATCTCGTCCCGTACGGCCTGCGGTACTTGACCTCGTGCTCGCGCACCGGCGAGTTGACGTACGCCTCGGACGCAGCGCCCTTCGGGCACAGCCGACCGCGCGATATCGGCGAGTCGGGGTCGCCCTCGATCTGGACGACCCTCTCGTCCTTGACGTACACCTTCTGCCCGCAGCCGACGGCGCAGTAGGGGCAGATCGACTGCACGACCCGGTCGGCGGTCTTCGTCCGCGGGACCAGCTCCGCGCTCCTCCGCGACCGCGCGGAGTTCCCAAGCCCCAACGGATCGCCCCTCAGCTGCCGCAGAAAGCCCGTCACGCCCTGTCGCCTACCCGAGCGCCACGGGGGCGAATCCGTCGATGACTGTCCCTCTTCATACCTCGTGCGTACTCAGACGGACAGTGATCCGATCTCGGCGCTGGCCGAGCAGCAGTACGGGGTGGTCGCGCGACGGCAACTGCTCGACTTGGGCGTTACGCAGAGGGCGATCCAGGGACGCCTCTCTCGCGGAATCTTCATCCCGCTCCATCGCGACGTCTACGCATACGGGCACCGCCAACTGCGCCTCGAGGGGAGATGGCTGGCGGCGGTGTTGGCCGCCGGAGACGGCGCCGTGCTGAGCCACCGCGACGCCGCCGCGCTGCACGGGATGCGCAAGCCGCCGGACTCGCGGAAGGTGAGCGTAAGCGCGCCGACGCATCGGCGGGAGATCGCCGGCGTCTGGCTGTACGCACGACGCCAGCTCACCGCAGAAGACGTCACGAACGTCAAGGGCATCCCCACCACCAGCCCAGCACGCACGCTGGTCAACCTCGCGCCGATGTTGACCGCGGGGCAACTCCAGGCGACGCTCGGGGAGGCAGACCGAAGAGGGCTCCTCGACGTCCGCGCGACAGCGCGGGCGCTGCGTCGCACCAAGGGCCGCCACGGCCCGGGCCACGAGCGCCTCTCGGCCGCCCTCGTTGCCCATCAGCAGCGCGGCATCACCCTGGTGCGCTCGGAGTTGGAGGAGCGCTTCCTCGATCTGATCATCAAGGCCCGCCTCCCACAGCCCGCGCTGAACGCCACGACGGCCGGCTACCAGGTCGACGCCCTCTGGCCGACCGCAAGACTCGTCGTCGAGCTGGACGGCTGGGCGCACCACAAGGAGCGCCAAGCCGCTGCTCAGGACCGCGACAAGACGAACAGACTCCAACTCGCGGGGTACAGGGTCCTGCGCTTCATGCACGCCGACCTCGTCCACCGGCCGGCGCAGACCGCCGCAACGATCCGCGCCGCGCTCAGCGGTTGACCAGCTCGTCGACCTTCCCGCGGATCGCCTGCCGCAGGATGCGCCCGCGCGCCGGGTCGCCGACCAGCGCGTGCGCCATCTCGCGCGCCTGCTCGAAGCGGATGTGCGGCGGCAGCGGCGGGACCTCCGGGTCGGTGAGCGCCTCCAGCACGACCGGGATCCCCGACGCGAGCGCCTCGTCCCACGCCGGGCCGACCTGCTCGGGCGCGTCGATGCGGATCCCCTTCAGCCCGATCAGCTGCGCGTAGCTCGCGTACGGGAAGTCCGGCAGCGTCTGCGAGGCGTCGAGCTTCGGGTCGCCCGACATCACCCGTTGCTCCCACGTCACCTGGTTGAGGTCGTGGTTGTTGAGCACGAGCACGACGAGCCGCTGGTCGCTCCAGCGCGAGCGGTACTTCGCGATGTCGATCAGCGCGTTGATGCCGAGCATCTGCATCGCGCCGTCGCCGAGGCACGCGATCACGGGCCGGTCGGGGAACGCCATCTTCCCCGCCAACGCGTACGGGATCGCCGGGCACATCGTCGCCAACGTCCCCGACAGGATCGCCTGCATCCCCGCGCGCATCCGCAGGTGACGCGCCCACCAGTCGGTCGCCGAGCCGGAGTCGGACGTCAGGATCGCGCCGTCCGGCAGCCGCTTCGACAGCTCGTGGAACAGCAGCTGCGGGTTGATCGGGTCGGCCGGCTCGTGCGCATGCGCGTCGAGGATCTCCCACCAGCGGCGCACGCCGTCCTCGATCTGCTCGCGCCATTCCCGCGCCTGCTTGCGCTCCAGCAGCGGGATCAGCGCGCGCAGCGTCTCGCGGCTGTCGCCCGTGAGGCCGACCTCCATCGGGTAGCGCATGTTCAGCATGCGCCCGTCGAGGTCGATCTGCACGCCGCGCGCCTGGCCCTCCTGCGGCAGCCACTCGGCGTAGGGGAACGACGAGCCGACCATCAGCAGCGTGTCGCAGCCTTCCATCATGTCGTAGGACGGCTTCGTGCCCAGCAGCCCGATCGAGCCGGTCACGAACGGCAGCTCGTCCGGCAGCGCCGCGCGCCCGTTCAGCGCCTTCGCGACCCCCGCGCCGAGCAGGTCCGCGACGCGCTCGACCTCCGCGCCGGCGTGCAGCGCGCCCTGCCCGATCAGGATCGCGACGCGCTCGCCCGCGTTCAGCACGGCGGCGGCGCGCTCGAGGTCCTCGTGGCGCGGCACGATCAGCGGCTCGCTGAAGCCGGTCGAGGTGTAGACGGCGCCGTGCTCGCGCGGCGGCGCCGCGTAGTCGGCCTCCTGCACGTCGTTGGGGACGATCACGCAGGTGGGGGAGCGCGTCACCTTCGCGATGCGGATCGCGCGGTCGATCAGGTGCTGCGCCTGGGCCGGCTCCATGCAGACCTGCACGAACTCGGACGCGACGTCCTTGAACAGCACCTGCAGGTCGACCTCCTGCTGGTAGTTGCCGCCGAGCGACATGCGCTTCTGCTGCCCGACGATCGCGACGACCGGCGCGTGGTCGAGCTTCGCGTCGTAGAGCCCGTTGAGCAGGTGGATCGCGCCCGGGCCGCTCGTCGCCATGCAGACGCCGACCTCGCCGGTCAGCTTCGCGTGCGCGGTGGCCGCGAACGAGGCGATCTCCTCGTGGCGCACCTGCACGAACTCGAGTCTGTCGCCGACCTCGTGGAACGCGCCCAGCAGTCCGTTGATGCCGTCGCCCGGATAGCCGTAGACGCGCTGCACCCCCCACGCGGTCAGGCGCTCGAGCATGAACTGGGCGGTCGTCGGCATCGGATCCTCCTCGGTCGCGGCGTCACGCGACATCTGCCCCGACGGGCGGCGCGGGAATCGCCGCCGTCACCGCTGTGACCGGCGCGTCAGCGGGCGTGACGCCACGCGAGCATCGTGCCGTTCGTGGCGATCAGCCTGTAGCCGCGGTGCAGGAACACCCGCAGGTGCGCGTTCGGCGCTAGCGAGTCGCCGACCGGGTTCCAGCCCGGGTTGGGCGTGAACAGCATGCGCACGTGCGCGCGTTCGATCGCGTCGACCAGCGTCGCCATCTGGCGTCTCGTGACGACCGCGTTCTCCGACTCGTACGGCGAGACGTCGTCGAGCCCGAGGTCGTAGGCGATCCGGTAGCCCTCGGCTATCAGGATCGCGACCTTGTCGCCGCGTCTGGTGAACCTGGAGACGAACGGCTCGGCGATCCTTCCGCGAAACGACGCGTGGCCGCCGCGCGCGATCGCGGAGATGCGCGGCACGGGCGAGCGCATGCCGGTGAGCGAGACGACCGCGAGCGCGAACGCGAACAGCACGAGCAGCTCCGCGAGCGTCGGCGCGCGCCACTCGCGCGCTGCCAGGGCGCGCACGCAGACGATCGTCAGCAGCGCGATCGCGAAGCCCCACGCGGAGAACAGCGCGACGAGCTTGAGGTCGTCGGGGCGCGCGACGTAGTAGCTCGCCGCGAGCAGGCCGAACACGCCGCTCCACGCGAGCATGCTCGTCAGCAGCACGTCGCGTGCCGCGCGCGCGACCCGCACGGCCGCGACGGCGATCGCCGCGACGAGCGTTGCGTAGAGCGCGAGGTCGAGGCTCGCGGTCGGCAGCGGCAGCGACAGCAGCCCGAGGCCGGTGAAGATCCTCGGCCACTCGAGCAGGACGGCGGGATCGGGCAGGCGGCCCGCGCGCACGAGCGTGAACGCGGTCACGAGCGCCACCGCGCCGGCCACGCCGCCGGCGACGCTGCCGGCGAGCCGCGCGAGCTCGCGCAGCGTGCGCGGCGGGCTGGCGCACAGCAGCGCGGCGACGGCTCCCAGCAGCGCGCCGAGCCCGAAGTCGAGGTTGTCGATCGTCACGAGCCCGGCGACGAGGAACACGAGCCACGCGCGGCGCGGTCGCTCGCCGTCGACGTGGCGCGCCGTCAGCCACGCGACGAGGTAGGCGCCGCCGTAGCGCATCGGCCATATCGACGCGAGCCTCATCCCGTGGTCGGTGCCGCTCAGCGCCACGAACGGGACGAACAGCGCGAGCCCGTAGACGCTGCCGACGATGCGGCGCAGCACCGCGCAGGCGGCGAGCAGCGCGCCGAGGTTGAGCAGCGCCATGAACAGCGTGAACGCGAGCGTGGTCGCGCCGAACGTCGCGAGCACGAGCGCGGTCGGGTAGGGCAGCAGCTTCGCGTACAGGATGTGCGCGTCGACCAGCAGCGTGCGCCCGTCGAGCACCGCGTAGGCGCCGCTCGGCATCCAGTTGAGCATGCCGATGTCCTCCCACATCGCGTCCGTGGCGACCCCGTCGAGGAGCCAGATCGCCGCGAACACGGCCGCCAGCGCGAGGCACGCGCGGCGCGTCGCCGGTCGCTCGCGCGCGAGCCGCGCGACGCGTCCGGCGAGCCCGCCGCGGCGCAGCGCGAGCAGCGCGAGCGCGAGCAGCGCGGCGGCGGCTGCGAGCAGGCCGCCGCCGAAGACGGGATCGATCCTCCTTCCCTCCTGGATGATCCTGTGCTGGCCGATCGCGCCGGCGACGACGAGCGCGAGGACGCCGGCCTGGCCTGCGAGCGCGAGCGCGCGGACGGTGCGCGGGCGCAGTCGCAGCGGACGCCGCGCGCCGAGCAGGATCGCGCCCGCGAGCACGACGGGCGCGAGCAGGGCGAGGTCGTAGCGGCCGTTCTTGACCGGTTCCGCGGTGCCCTTCGTCTGCCACCAGCCGAGCGGCCACAGCGCGTCGGAGCCCGGCCTCACGAGCAGGTGCCCGAGCGGCGGCCCGAGCAGCAGGATCGCCGCCGCCATCGCGAGCGCGCAGGGGAGCAGCACGACCCAGGCGGTCTCGGCCGGCGTCAGCGCGCGCGGACGCTCCGCCGCCGTGGCCGGCGCGGGCACGGCCTCGACCCCAGCGGCGCGCACCGGCGCGGCCTCGGACATCGTTCCCCCATCCCGATAGACCGGAAAGCCAACAATAGCGGCTCGCCGGGCCTCCGATCAGGAGATCTCGTCGGCCGCCACGCCGCCGTGGCGCCGCCGCCCGCCGCGCGTGGCCAGCTCGCGCAGCTTCGCCGCCTCCGCGTCCCAGTCGTAGACGACGGCCGTGTCGGCGATGCGGTCGTAGAGCGCCTGGCGCGTGCGCCCGAGCACGATGCCGAGGAAGCCGACGCCGAGCGTCAGGAAGCCGAGCGGGAACGCGACCAGCCGCACGAGCGCGTGGCGCTGGTCGAGGTCGGCGCCGTCGGCGCGCACGATCCGCAGGCCCAGCAGCGACATGCCGGGACTGCGTCCGAAGCCGACCCACGAGCTGCCGAAGTACAGCGCCGCCCACGCGAGCGTGCCGATCGCGAAGCCGGCGCTCCCGACGTTCAGCGTCCACGGCGTCGCGGCCTCGATCGCGAAGCGCAGCAGCGCGAGCCCGGCGGTGAAGATCACGCCGATCAGGAACGAGTCGGCTGCGTACGCGAGCAGCCGGCTGATCGGGCCGGCGTAGTGGCCCTGCTGCTCGATCGCGTCGCGCGTCGGCGTCACGCGCTCGGCTCGCCTCGCTCGTCCGGCAGCAGCAGCGGCGGCCCGGGCGGGCCTTCGGCCCGCCGCAGCAGGCGGTCGACGAGCCGCGTCACGAGCGTGTCGGCGCCGACCGTCTGGGCGCGCGCCGCGTCGAGCGCCGCGCTCGCGAAGCCGCTCGTCGAGCGCGCGACGATCGTGCCCAGCTCGGTCTCCTCGACGACCGCGTCGACGTCGACGCGCTGCACGACCGCGTTGACGTCGATGCGCGCGGCGATCGCGTCCACGTCGATCCGCGCGATCAGCGCGTCCATGTCGACGCCGGCGAGCAGCGCGTCGAGGTCCATCCGCTCCAGCAGCGCGTTCACGTCCGTGCGCGCGAGCAGCGCGTCGAGGTCGACCTGCGCGACGACCGCGCCGACGTCGACCCGCCGCACGATCGCCTCCACGTCGAGCAGCTCGACGACCGCGGGCACGAGCCGCTCGAGCGCCCGCTGCGCCTGCGCGACGGTGCGGCGCCGCACGCGCACGCCGTCCGCCGCGAACGGGCGCGCCGCGGCCGACAGCGCGTCGCCGGCGACGCGCGCGCCCGGCAACGCGTCCGCGACCCGTGCGCCGAGCCGCAACGCCCCGCCGGCCGCCGCGCCGACGCGCTGCGCCATGCGGGCGGCGCGCGTCCCCGCACCGAGCGCGAGGTCGGCCGCGAGCATCAGCTCGCGAGGGACGCCGCGCGTGCCGAGCGGCACGAGCTGCGTCCCGGGGGATCCGTGGGACGCGTCGTCGTCCATCGACACCGCCGAATCTAGCGCGCGCGACGGCCGCTCCGCCAGTATCTCCGGTCCGCTGGGGCGGAAGCTGAGACGATCGGCGCGTGACCGACGCAGGCGACACCGTCCGGATCGACAAGTGGCTGTGGGCGGCGCGGCTCGCGAAGACGCGACCGCTGGCGGCCGAGGCCGTCAAGGGCGGCCACGTCGAGCTGAACGGGCGGCGGGTGCCGGCCGCCAAGGGCGTGCGCGTCGGCGACCGCGTCGAGGTGACGAGCGGCGGTGCCCCGCGCGTCGTCGTCGTGCGCGGGCTGGCCGAGCGGCGCGGACCGGCGAGCGTCGCCGCGACGCTCTACGAGGAGACGCCCGAGAGCGTCGCCGCGCGGGAGCGGCTGGCCGAGCAGCGGCGGATCGAGCGCGCCGCCGACCCGTTCGGCGCCCCGCTTCCCCACCCGGGCGGCGGGCGCCCGACGAAGCGCGACCGCCGCCGCATCGACGTCGCGCGCGGCCGTCGCCGCGGCTGACGGCGGCTCAGCCGCCGACGTGCGCCTCGGCCAGCCGGCGCAGCAGCTCGTCGCGCTGCGCGGCCAGCTCGGCCGCGCTCGGCAGGCGGGGGCGGGGCGTGCGCTGGGAACGCTCGCCGGCGGCCGGCTCGGGAGCCGCCGCCGGGCGCGCGCCGAGCGCCGACAGCGCGTGCTCGAGCGCCGCGATCTGCGCGCGCAGCCGGCGGCGTGCGGCCGCCTCGCCGTCGGCTCTGCGCGCCGCCCGCCGCGGCG
>JAFDWH010000007.1 GCA_018268595.1 Actinomycetota bacterium
CGGCGCCGGGGACGCCGGCGCGGCGGCCGCCCAGCCGTCCGCGCGCTCGGCGACGCCCGTGCGCGCGCCGCGGCCGGCGCCGACCCCCGCTCGCGCGCCGCGAGGCGCGCTCGTCAGCGGTACCCTGCTCGCGTCGGCAAGGCCCGTCGCGGCGCCCGCCGCCGGTGCGCAGGCGGCGCGCGCGGCGGTCGTGCGCGGCGCCGCGTCCGACGGCCCGCTGCACCTGCCGGTCGGCGCCTGGGTCGCGATCGGCCTGCTCGCGCTGCTGGCGCTCGGCTGGGCGCTGGAGTCGCGTCACACCACCCCCTTCTGGCAGCCATGACGATCGAGCACATCCTCTTCGACATCTCCGACGCGCTGCGCTACCCGGTGCTGCTGCTCGCGCTCGTCGCGCTCGTCGTGGTGCTGGCCGAGGTCGGCACGCTGCTGGCCGAGCTGCGCCGCCGCCGCGGGCGCGGCGTCGCGCGGCTCGAGCGCGCGGCCGACGTCGCGCGCGACGCGCTCGCCGCGGGCGACGGCGCGGGCGCGTTGCGCGCCGTGCGCAGCGTCGGCTTCAATCCGGCGATGGACGACGCGCTCGCGGCGATCGTCGAGCAGCGCGAGAAGCCGGACGCCGCGAACCGCATCGCCAAGCGCCTCGCCGAGTACGACTACCGCTCGGTGCGCCGCCTCGAGCGCACGCGCATCCTCGTGCGGATGGGGCCGGCGCTGGGCCTGATGGGCACGCTGATCCCGCTCTCGCCGGCGCTCGCCGGGCTCGCCGCCGGCGACGTGCAGCGGCTCACCGACGACCTGCGCGTGGCGTTCAGCGTCACGGTCGCGGGGCTGCTCGTCGGCGCGGTCGCCTACGCCGTCTCGCTCGTGCGCAACCGCCTCTACGACCAGGACTACTCCGACGTCGAGTACATGAGCGTGGCGCTCGCGGCCGCCGCCGCGCCGCCGCCGGCGGCCGCCCACGTGCACGCGCCGCCGCAGGAGGCGATCGTCCCGTGAGCCGGCCGACGGTCACCGCCCGCGCGCGCTCGCGCGAGGACCGCGCCGGCGACCCGCTCGACGGGCTCGTCAACCTGTTCGACCTCGGGATCGTGCTGTCGGTCGCGTTCCTGCTCGCGGCGCTGTCGTCGCTCAAGCTCGGTCCCGAAGCGCTCGGCAGAGACCGCGCCGCGAAGAGAGCCGACGCGGTCGTCGCCTCCAGAGGCGCCCAGGTGAGAGCCGTCCGGCTCAGGTCCGGCGAGCGCGTCGTCGGGCACGGCAGAGCGATCGGGACGGTCTACCAGCTCGACGACGGCCGCACGATCGTCGTGCGCAAGCGCTAGACCGACGGCGCCGCGTCGCTCGCCGACGGGTGCGAGGCGTCGCGAAACTCCTCGAACTGGCCCGTCAGCACGAAGCCGAGCTGCTCGCCGACGTCGACCGACAGGTCGCCCATCCGCTCCACCGCGCGCGCCGCGAGGATCATGTGCATCGCCCACTCACGCGCGTCCGGGTCGTCGCCGCTCTCCCACGCGAACTGGAAGACGCGCCGGTTCAGCTCGTTGACGTCGCGGTCCTGATGGATCAGGTCGCGCGCGAGCGCGAGGTCGCGTTCGGCGAACGCGCGCTTCGACTGGTCGATCTCCTGGCTGACGAGCCGGCCCATCACGCCCAGCTCCTCCAGCAGCGTCGGGTGCGTCGGCGGGTGGTGGCCGTCGAGCGGGATCAGCTTCGCGACGTTCACGCACTGGTCGCCCATCCGCTCGACCGAGCGGATCACGTGCAGCAGCGCGGCGCACAGGCGCAGGTCCCCGGCGACCGGCGCCTGCAGCGCGAGCAGCGAGAGGATCCGTTCGTGCAGCTCGCGGTAGAGCCGGTCGAGCTCGTCGTCGCCGGCGACCACCTCGGCCGCGAGCGCGACGTCCTGGTGCTCGACCGCCTCGAGCACGCGCCGCAACTGGTCGCGCACGAGGTCGAGCCCGCCGAGCGCGGCCCGCTCGATGTCAGTCAGCTCCTCCTGGAAGCGGACGCGCAGCTCGGAGTCGGACGGCGCCATCGCAGGAAGCATCCTCGCAGACCGGTTGCAGCGGTGTTACCGACTCGTGAACGAGTCGTGAACGCGTGGGGAAGAGGGCGCCGATCGCATTCGCTTCACCGCCTGATAACAGGCGCGCGCGCACCGTGCGGGATCCTCGGCGACCATGGAGGCAGCACCCCACGACGAGACGATCCGCGCCGGGGGCCTCGAGCTGCGCCGCTCCGACGGGCTCGTGCTGGCCGGCGGGCAGGTCGTGCAGACCTCGGTGCGCGAGCTGCGCCTGCTGGTCGCGCTGGTCGACCGCTGGGGGCGCATCGTCTCGCGCGAGGAGCTGTACCGCCTCGCCTGGGGCGGCACGCTGCGCGCCGGCGACCGCTCCGTCGACGTCTACGTGCACAAGCTGCGCGCGAAGCTCGAGCAGGCGCTCCCGGACACGGCGTTCATCCACACGCACCCCGGATTCGGCTACCGCTTCGACCCCGTTTCACAAGGTTTAAACAGGTCCGCCACAGCGCGATAACAGAATCGCGTTCGTGCCCTGTGAGGCTGCCGAGCACAGTCGCAAGGAGAAAGGAAGCAGATGAGGTACTCGCAGATCCTCGCGCTCGGCTCGGCCGCCGCGATCGCCATGGGCGTCGCCGCCTGCGGCAGCAGCAGCAAGGACAGTTCGACCGGGGGATCGAGCTCGTCGTCGGCGGCCCTGAGCGGTGCCGGCTCGACGTTCCAGGCTCCACTCGTGAGCGAGTGGGCGACCCGCTTCAACAAGAGCAGCGGCACGACCGTCAACTACCAGCCGGTCGGCTCCGGCGCGGGCATCGCGCAGCTGACCGCGGGCACGGTCGCCTTCGCCGGCAGCGACGCGGTCATGAAGCCGGAAGAGGTCGCGGCCGGCAAGGACAAGGGCACGCCCGTCCACATCCCGATCGCGCTCGGCGCGGTCACCGTGTCGTACAACCTCGACGGCGTCAGAAGCGGCCTCAGACTCGACGGCCCGACGGTCGCCGACATCTACCTCGGCAAGGTCACGAAGTGGAACGACAAGGCGATCGCGTCGCTCAACCCCGGCGTGAGCCTGCCGTCGACCGACATCTCCGTCTGCCACCGCTCCGACGAGTCCGGCACGACGAAGAACTTCACCGAGTTCCTGGCGGACTACTCGAGAGCGTGGGCTGACGGCCCCGGCTCCGACAAGAGCGTCCAGTGGCCGACCGGCACCGGCGCGAGAGGCAACGACGGCGTCGCCGGCTGCGTCAAGCAGACCCCGGGCGCGGTCGGCTACGTCGAGCAGGCGTACGCGCTGCAGAACAACTTCACGACCGCGGCCGTGAAGAACAAGGATGGCCAGTGGGTCGAGCCGAGCCTGGAGGCCACCTCGGCCGCCGGCGAGGGCGCGAAGCCGCCGGCGAACCTCGAGTTCTCGACGATCAACGCGCCGGGCGCGAGAAGCTACCCGATCACCGCGGTCACGTTCCAGATCGTGTGGCAGGACGCCTGCAAGGCCGGCATCTCGAAGGGCACGGCCACGAACCTGAAGGCGTGGCTCACGTACATCCTCGGCGACGGCCAGAGAGTCGCGCCGCAGCTCGAGTACGCGCCGCTGCCGGCGAGCATCCAGAGCAGAGCGCAGGCGAAGGTCGACGCGCTCGTCTGCAACGGGTCGCCGATCAGCTAGCGAGTCGATGGAGGCCGGGACGATCACACCCGCCGGCGAGCGCAGCAGCGCGCTGCACCGCTCGCCGGCGGCCCGGCTTCCCGATCGGGCGCTGAAGTGGGGACTGACGGCGCTGTCGCTCGGCGTCATCGTCCTGATCGCCTACTTCTTCATCCGGCTGATCGTCGAGTCGGAGCCGGTCTTCCAGCAGGTCGGCGTCGTGAACTACCTGTTCTCGGCCGACTGGGTGCCGTCGAAGGAGCTGTACGGCGCGTTGCCGCTGCTGGCCGGCACGCTCATCACCTCCGCGATCGCGCTGCTGCTGGGGATCCCGGTCGCGGTCGCGACCGCGCTCTTCATCACCGAGCTGGCGCCGCGCCGCATCCGCGGTCCGCTCACCGTCGTGGTCGACCTGCTGGCGGCGGTCCCGTCGGTCGTCTACGGGCTGTGGGGCTTCTTCTTCCTGATCCCGAAGCTGAAGCCGGCCGAGCAGTGGCTCGCCGACACGTTCTCGTTCGTCCCGTTCGTCGGCGGAACCGTCACGGGCCCGAACTACTTCGTCGCCGGGCTGATCCTCGCGATCATGATCCTGCCGATCGCCTCGGCGATCTCGCGTGAGGTGATCTCGACCGTCCCGCCCGAGCACAAGGAGGCCGCGCTCGCGCTCGGCGCGACGCGCTGGGAGACGATCCGCATGGCGGTGCTGCCGTACGCCCGCGGCGGGATCGCCGGCGGCGCGATGCTCGGTCTCGGCCGCGCGATCGGCGAGACGATCGCCGTCACGCTCGTGATCGGCAACGCACCGGTGATCGGCGACTCGATCTTCCAGCAGGGCTACACGCTCGCGGCCGTGATCGCGAACGAGTTCGGCGAGGCCGCCTCGAACGAGCTGCACCGCGCCGCGCTGATCGGCGCCGGGCTCGTGCTGTTCGTGCTGACGCTGGGCGTCAACGGCGTCGCGCGCGCGTTCGTGGTGCGGGCCGAGCGCGGTCGGCGCCCGGCGGGGATGGCCGCATGAGCTCCGTCGCGTTCGCGCCCGTCAGCGCCCGACGCCGCCGCACCGACAAGCTCGCACGCGCGTCGGTTGCGCTGCTGACCGGCGTCGCGCTCGTGCCGCTCGCGCTGATCCTCTACTACCTCGTCAAGCAGGGGATCGGCGCGATCTCGCTCGACTTCTTCACGACCGACCCGACCGGCTCGTTCCTCGGCGACCCCGGCGGCATCAAGAGCGCGATCCTCGGCACCGTGCTGATGGTCGGGCTGGCGGCCGCGGTCGCGGTGCCGGTCGGCGTCGGCGTGGCGGTCTGGCTCGTCGAGTTCGGGCGCGCGTCGAAGCTCGCGCACGCGGTGCGGTACTTCATCGACGTGATGACCGGCGTCCCGTCGATCGTCTTCGGGCTGTTCGTCTACATCACGCTCGTGATCGGCGGCGCCGGCGGCTCGTCGTTCGCCGCCTGGAAGGGCTCGACCGCGCTCGCGCTGCTGATGCTGCCGATCGTCACGCGCTCGGCCGAGGTCGTGCTGCTGCTCGTGCCCGACGCGCTGCGCGAGGCGGCCTACGCGCTCGGCGCGCCGCGCTGGAAGGTCGTCTTCCGCGTCGTGCTGCCGACCGCGCTGCCCGGGATCGTGACGGGCGTGCTGCTGGCGGTCGCGCGCGCCGCCGGGGAGACGGCGCCGCTGCTGTTCACCGCCGCGGCCGTCAACGCGACCGCGTTCAACTACAACGACAGCATGAACTCGCTCCCGATGCTGATCTTCAAGAACGTCGGGCAGGCACAGGACCGTCTCGTCACGATCGCGTGGGGCGCCGCCTTGACGCTCGTCGCGATGATCCTCATGCTGACCCTGCTCGCACGCCTGATCCAGAGAAGGAGCCGTCTGTCGTGAGCGACCTCGCCGCCCAACGCACCACCACCGTGAGGCCGGCGCCCGGTCCCGCGCTCCAGCCGGTCGCCTCGCCCGCGCGTGCGGTCACGGTTGAGCGGCTGAACGCGTGGTATGGGGACCAGCACTCGGTCAAGGACCTGACGCTGTCGTTCGCGCCCAACCGTGCGACCGCGCTGATCGGCCCCTCCGGCTCGGGCAAGTCGACCGTCGTGCGCTGCGTCAACCGCATGCACGAGGAGATTCCCGGGGCGAGAGCGAGCGGGCGCGTGCTGCTCGACGACACCGACGTCTACGGCGACGGCGTCGACGTCGTGGCGGTGCGGCGCGCGATCGGGATGGTCTTCCAGAAGCCGAACCCGTTCCCGACGATGTCGATCTTCGACAACGTCGCCGCCGGCCTGCGGCTGACGGCCCGCAAGGTGAGCCACGACCAGGTCGAGTCGGCGCTGCGCGGCGCCGGCCTGTGGGAGGAGGTCAAGGACCGGCTCGCGAAGCCCGGCATCGGCCTCTCCGGCGGCCAGCAGCAGCGCCTCTGCATCGCGCGCGCGCTGGCGGTCGAGCCCGACGTGCTGCTGATGGACGAGCCGGCCTCCGCGCTCGACCCGATCTCGACGCTGAAGATCGAGGAGCTCGTGCAGGAGCTGAAGTCGCGCGTGACGATCGCGATCGTGACGCACAACATGCAACAGGCTGCGCGCGTCGCCGACCAGACCGCGTTCATGCTCGACGGCGAGCTGGTCGAGGTCGGGCCGACGGAGAAGATCTTCACCAACCCGGACGACTCCCGCACCGAGGAGTACGTGACGGGCAAGTTCGGCTGACGCTCGCGCCGTCCCACGGCTTAAGCTCCGGCGCCGCCGTGCCGAAGCCGAAGACGATGTCCAACGCGCGCGCAGGCGCATGGTTGACCGGGCGCCCGGCCGAGGCGGCCCGCTGGCTGGACCGCGTTCGCGGCGCCGAGCTGCCGATCGAGGTCACCGCGATGATCGCGATCGGTGTCGTGATGGCCGTCGGCCTCACGGTCGTCAGCTTCGCTCCGGTCAACGCGCAGCAGCCGATCTTGCTGCCGCGCCTGCTCGCGGCGGGGGCCGTGCTGATCGCGCTCGCGCTGTTCGCGACCGGCCCGTGGCTGTCGCGCGCCGGACTGCACGCGGCGGTGCTCACGTTCGTGGTCGGCGCGAGCGTGCTCCTCGCCAACGCGCACACGGCCGCCGGCTTCATGATGGCGGCGCGGGCGTTGCAGTGGCTCGCCGTCTACACGGCGCTGTTCCTGTCGGCGCGCGCCGCGCGCTGGTTCGCGCTCGCGATCACGCTCGGCTGCGCCACGGCGGCCGCGGTCGCGCGCATCCCCGGCACGTACATGGAGGCCGCGACCGTGTGCGCGATGGTGTGGGTCGCGACGCTGCTGCTGAGCGCGCTCGTCGCGCGCCTGCGCGAGCAGGCCGACACCGACCATCTGACCGGGCTGCTGAACCGCAACGGCTTCGCGAAGGCGGCGACCCGCGAGCACGCGCTGGCCGGCCGCACGGGCGCGCCGCTGACGGTCGCCGTGCTCGACCTCGACGGCTTCAAGCACGTCAACGACGTGCACGGGCACGCGGCCGGCGATCGCATGCTGGCGGAGCTGGCCGGCGCGTGGACGCGGACGCTGCGGCCCGGGGACGTGCTGGCGCGCTACGGCGGCGACGAGTTCCTGGTGCTGTTCCCGGCGACGAGCGAGACCGACGCCGTCGAGCCGCTCGCGCGGCTGCGCGCCGCCCACACGGCCGCCTGGTCGGCGGGGCTCGTCGAGTGGCGGCAGCAGGAGACGCTCGCGGCCTGCCTCGCGCGCGCGGACGACCGCCTCTACGAGGCGAAGGCGGAGCGCGGCAGAGGCGCCGCGCCCGCGATCAGTCGCGTGCCCGCGTGATCTGCGCGAGCCGCTCGAGCGACTGGCGCAGCAGGCGCGAGATCTGCATCTGCGAGACGCCGATCTCGGTCGCGATCTCGCTCTGCGTCATGTCCTCGACGAAGCGCAGCCGCAGGATCTTCTGCTCGCGCTCGGGCAGGCATCTGACGGCAGAGCCGAGCAGCGCGCGCGCCTCGGCGCGGTTGTAGCCGTCGTCGGCGGCGCCGAGCGTGTCGGCGATCGTCGTCTCGCCCCCGCCGTCGTCGTGGCCGCCGGTCGGCGCCGCGAGCGACAGGGCGGTGCGGTTGGAGAGCGCGCCGAGCGCCTCCACGACCGCCTCCAGGCTCGCGCCGGTGCGCTCGGCGAGCTGGCGGGGCGTGGCGGCTCTGCCGGATTCCGACTCGATCGCTTCGGCCGCCGCGCGCACTCTCAGCGCCAGCTCCTGCGTCCCGCGCGCGACATGGACGCCCCAGCCGGTGTCGCGGAAGTGGCGCAGCAGCTCGCCGACGATCGTCGGCTGGGCGAACGTCGAGAAGCTGTGCCCGCGATCGGGGTCGAAGCGGTCGACGGCCTTGATCAGGCCGAGCGACGCGACCTGGACGAGGTCGTCGAGCGGCTCGCTGCCGCGGCGGTAGCGCCGCGCGAGCGCCCGCGCCAGCGGCAGGTGCTCGGCGATCAGCGCCTCGCGGGCCTGATGGTCCCCCTTACGAGCGCGCGTAGCGAGCGCGCGTGTACGCAATGCATTGGTCGATGCGCCGCCCTGCAGCAGCTCCAACTGGGGCGCGCTCCCGGTTCCGTGCCTCATGGGCCCCGGCCTTACCCGCTTCTCAGCGGCACCAATCGCGGGCGCGCCTCCGCGGCGGGGCGCAAGGCGCCCGGCCGCCGCGGGCCGGTTGTTCGAAGCGGCCCGGAAGACCCGCCACGGCTTTACACTCTAATAAATGGTAGGGCTGCGCCAATGACATCCGCGAGCCCCATGCGCTCGCCCGATCCGGCCCCCCGCAGAGGCCGGCGGCGGCTGCCCGGACCCGAGCGCCGCGCGCTCATCCTGAGCGCCGCCCTGCGCACGTTCGCGGCGCACGGCTACGACGGCGCGGCGATGGACGAGATCGCTGCCGCGGCCGGCATCTCGAAGGCGGTCGTCTACGACCACGTCGCCTCCAAGCGCGACCTCTACGTGATGCTGCTGGAGGCGATCCGGACCGAGATCGAGCGCACCGTCGAAGATGCGCTGAGCGCACCGGGCGGCGGCGAGGAGCGCGTGCGTGCGGCCGTCGACGCGATCTACGGCTACGTCGAGGCGCACCCGGAAGCGTCGCGGCTGCTCGTGCTCGAGTTGCAGGGCGCCAACGTGTCGCCGATCGGGCGCGAGCTGGAGGAAAAGCTGTCGACCGGCCTCGCGCGCACGCTCCACAGCGAGACGCCCGCGTTCGGCGGGCACGCCGACCGCGAGTTGCAGCTGAAGATCTTCGCCGAGCTGCTGAAGTCGGTCGTGCTCGGCGGCGCCGGCTGGTGGTGCCGCCATCCGAAGGTGCCGCGCCGCGACCTCGTCGACCGCACGGTGGACGTCCTGTGGCCGGTGATCGCGCGCGCGCTGGCGCCGGCGTGACGGCCTACCAGGCCTGCGTGCCGCCGCAGTGCGGACAGCCGACCGTCGTCGAGACGGGCGCCTCGAACACGTAGCCGCACGCGCACGCGTAGGCGGCGCGGTCCTGCGGTCCGCCGCTGTCGCGCTCGCGCAGCTGCGCGGCGGGCTGCGCCGGCGGCGTCGCCGAGAGGACTGTCGGCGCGGGCCGCCGCCGCCCCACCGCGCGCCCGACGCGCGGGCGGGTCCTCGGGCGATCGAGACGGGTTCGCACGGTCATCAACAGAAACGCCATGAGCGGGTAAAGGTTTCGTCAGCGGGTCGTCAATTCCTCGCCTCAGGCATCGGCAGACCGGTCACCGGACCTGAGCGGTCTGCGACAATCGCGGCGGATGAACCCGTCCCGCAAGCGCAGGATCCGCCTCGTCGTCGCGCTCACGGCCGCGCTGCTGGCCGCCAGCGCGCTCGTCTACACGAGCTTCAGCGCCGGCAGCGACGAGAAGACGGCCGGCCAGCTGCTCGACGGCGCCGTCGCCGGGCGGACCTACACGCTCGCCGGGACGGTCAAGGACGGCTCCGTCAGACGCGGCGACGGGGTGCTGTGGTTCAGCGTGCGCGACCCGCACCGGCCGGTCGCCGTGCGCGTGCGCTACACGGGCATCGTGCCCGACCCATTCCGCGAAGGGCGCGGCGTGATGGTCAAGGTCGAGCGCCGCGGCGACCTGTTCGTGGGGGAGAAGGACACGATGGTCACGAAGTGCCCGTCGAAGTTCCAGGTCGCGCCGCCGAGATCCGGCTCCAGTCCGGCTGCCGCCATCACCTGACCTCATGGCAACCGTCGGCCGCGCCCTGCTGATCGTCGCGTTCGCCGTCGCGCTGTACGGCATCGGCGCCTCGCTCTACGGCGCCTTCGCCGGCGGGCGCGCCTGGGTCGACTCCGGCCGCCGCGCCGTCTACGCGCTCGCCGGCGTCCTGACGCTCGCGTTCGCGATCATGGAGGCGGCGTTCCTGCGCTCGGACTTCTCCTTCAACGTCGTCGCGACGCACTCCAGCACGACGACGCCGACCTTCTACAAGGCGACCGCCGCGTGGTCCTCGCAGGAGGGCTCGCTGCTGCTGTGGGTGTGGCTGCTGTCGCTGTGGTCGAGCCTCGCGCTCGCGCTCACGCGCCGGCGCGTGCGCGAGGTCGCGCCCGTCGCGACCGGCGTGCTGATGACCTTCGCGGCGTTCTTCCTGATGCTGACGATCTTCTGGGCCAACCCGTTCGGGACGCTCGCGCAGCCGCCGAGCGAGGGGACGGGCCTGAACCCGCTGCTGCGTCACCCGGCGATGATGTTCCACCCCCCGATGCTGTACTCGGGGTACACGCTCTTCTCGATCCCGTTCGCGTTCGCGATCGGCGCGCTCGTGACGCGCCGGCTGAACGCCGAGTGGATCGTCTCGACGCGGCGCTTTGCGCTGGGCGCATGGCTGTGCCTCGGCGTCGGGATCGTCCTCGGAGCGCGCTGGTCCTACACCGAGCTGGGATGGGGCGGCTACTGGGCCTGGGATCCGGTCGAGAACGCGTCGCTGCTGCCGTGGCTGACCGGCACCGCGTTCATCCACTCGATCATGATCCAGGAGCGGCGCGGGATGCTGAAGGTGTGGAACGCCTCGCTCGTGCTGGCGACCGGCACGCTCGCGATCCTCGGCACGTTCCTCGTGCGCTCGGGGATCCTCGACTCGATCCACGCGTTCGGCGCCTCGACGCTCGGGATCCCGTTCCTGATCCTGATCGGCGCGATGGTGCTGGGCTCGGTCGGGCTCGTCGTGTGGCGGCGCGCGGAGCTGCGGACGGAGCATCGGCTCGACTCGCTGCTCTCGCGCGAGGCGGTCTTCCTGTTCCAGAACGTGATCCTCGTCGCGCTCGCGTTCGTCGTCTGGTGGGGGACGTTCTTCCCGCTCATCTCCGAGGCGGTGACGGGCACGCGCGCCTCCGTCGGGCCGCCGTGGTTCAACAAGTACACGGTGCCGCTCGCGTTCGTGCTGGTCGCGCTGTCGGGGATCGGCCCGCTCGTGCCGTGGCGCCGCCTGACGCTCGCGAGCGTGCGGCGCGGCTTCGTGCTGCCGGGTGCCGCCGCGCTCGCGACCGTGCTGGTGCTGCTCGTCGTGCCGGGGGCGTGGGCCGAGCCGAAGGCGGCGCTGTTCGCCGGCGTCGTCGCGTTCGTCCTCGTCAGCGTCGGGCAGGAGCTGTGGCGCGGCATGCGCGCGCGGCAGGCGTCGGCGCGCGAGTCGGCGCCCGTCGCGCTGGCCGGCGTCGTGCGGCGCAACCGCCGCCGCTACGGCGGCTACGTCGTGCACGCCGGCTTCGCGGTGCTGCTGCTCGGCGTCGCGATCTCCTCCTCCTTCCAGCACGCCAGGGACGTGTCGCTGAAGCCGGGGCAGAGCGCGCGCGTCGACGGCTTCGACATCCGCTACGTGCGCGCGACCTCGCACGCGAGCGCGGAGAAGATCTCGCTCGGCGCGGTGCTCGACGTCTTGAAGGACGGCCGTCACGTCGCGACGCTGCGCACCACGCGCGGCTTCTACCCGTCGCAGGACGTCACGCAGGGGATCGTCGGGCGCTTCTTCGGCGGCGAGTCGGAGAGCGAGGTCGGGCTGCGGGCAGGCTTCGGGCGCGACATCTGGACCGTCATCAACCCGAACCTCGCGCCGCTCACGCCGATCATCGACCAGGGCAACCGCACGTTCCGCAAGGCGATGGTGGGGATCATGAGCGGCCCCGCCGCCGACCGCCAGCGCGCGATCGGCCAGCTCTACGCGCTGCGCGACGCGGCCGTCACGGCGGTGGCGCGGCGCTTCGTCACCTCGCCGTGGCCGGCCGACTTCCGCTTCATCGTCTCGCCGCTGGCGACGTGGATCTGGATCGGCGCGATCATCACCTTCCTCGGCGGGCTGCTCGCGCTGTGGCCGGCGCCGGCGGCTGCGCGGCGGCGCGTGAGCGCCGGCTACGCGGCCCGCGTCGCGCGCGAGCTGGCGCGCACCACGCAGTGATGGAGCTGCTGCTCGTCTTTCTCGTCGTGCTGGTCGTCGTCGCGGTCGTCGGCGCGCCGCTGCGCGGGCGGGCGCGCGGGCTCGATCCGGAGGCGGGGGTGCGGGCGGAGCTGGCGGACCTCGAGGCCGCGAAGGAGGCGAAGTACCGCGAGATCCGCGACGCCGAGCTCGACCATCGCACCGGCAAGCTGTCGGACGAGGACCACCGCGTGCTCGACGGGGAGCTGCGCACCGAGGCGATCGCGCTGCTGAAGCGGATCGACACCGTGAGAGCCCGCAGCGGCTAAGATCGACGGGCTATGTACACGCTGCTGAGCGTCGTTCAGGTGATCATCGCCGTCGTCCTGATCCTGTTGATCCTGATGCACTCGGGGAGAGACACGGGGCTGTCGGGCGCGTTCGGCGTCGGCAGCGGGTCGGGGCCCTTCGGCGGCGGCTCGCTCGTCGAGCGCAACCTGAACCGCTGGACCGTCTTCTTCGCGGTCCTGTTCGCGGTCAACACCGTCGTCCTGCTGAAGATCTGAGCGCCGGCGGCGCGCGGCGGGCTGCGGCCGCGGCTACGCGAGCGTGCAGCGGATCGCGTCGAAGCGTGCGTCCGGGATGTCGTCGAACGCGTCGGCGACCGTCGGGTCGAACTGCGTGCCGGAGGCCGCGGCGATCACGCGTCGCGCCTCGCGGAAGGAGCTCGCGGCACGGTACGGACGGTCGCTCGTGAGCGCGTCGAAGGTGTCGGCCACGGCGAACACGCGCGCGGCGAACGGGATCTGCTCGCCGGCGAGGCCGTCGGGGTAGCCGGCGCCGTCCCAGCGCTCGTGGTGGGAGCGGACGACCTGCCGCGCGCCCGCGAGGAAGTCGATCCCGCGCACGATCTCCTCGCCGATCACCGGGTGGCGGCGCATCGCGTCGCGCTCGTCGTCGGTGAGGCGGCCGGGCTTGTAGAGGATCGCGTCGGAGATCGCGATCTTGCCGATGTCGTGCAGCAGGAAGCCGAACTCGAGGTCGGGGTCGGCGCTCGCGTCCATCCCGCACACGCGCGCGAGCTCCAGCCCGTACGCGGCGACGCGCTCGGCGTGCCGCGCGGTGTACGCGTCGCGCGCCTCGACCGCGTCCGCGAGCGCGCGCACGGTCGCCTCGTAGGAGGCGCGCAGCTGCAGCTCGCGCCGCTGCGCCTCGCAGTCGCGCTCGGCGAGCTGTGCGCGCAGGCGATCGAGCTCAGCCTGCAACTCCTCGACCTCCGCTGCCCGCGGCGATCCGGCGCGCTCGGCTGTGCGCCTGCGGCGGCTTGCGAATCCCATGGGAGTGTGGACTTCCACGCGCGTCGTGCGGTTCCTGTGCGGGGGCGCGTGGGGGGCCTTGCCGATCGTGCCTGTGCATGCTGCTCGCGGATTTTCGGTATGACTCGGTTATACTGATGGTGTGAAGACTGCGATCTCGCTCCCTGACGACACGTTCCATCGCGTAGATCACGCCGCCAGGCGTCTGGGCGTCTCGCGTAGTGAGTTCTTCGCGCGCGCTGCGGAGCGTTGGCTGGACGCGCTCGAGGAGGACGGCACTACCGAGGCGATCAACCGGGCGATCGCCGGGCTGCCGGAGGACCACGCGTTCACCGACGCGGCCGCTGCGGCGTTGGTTGCTGACGAGCCCCGTTGATGCTGCGTGGAGAGCTGTGGTGGGCCGACCTCGGTCTCCCGCGGGGTTCGGCGCCGGCGTTCCGACGTCCTGTGCTGATCGTGAGCGCCGATCAGTACAACCGCTCCAACCTGCGCACGGTCACAGTCGCGGTGGTCACGACCAACCGTCAACTCGCTGCGTTGCCGGGCAACGTCGGGCTGCCGGCTGAGCCCACCGGGCTCGAGACGGATTCCGTCGTGAACGTCACACAGGTCGCCACGATCGATCGTGGCGCACTCGAGGGGCGCATCGGTGCGCTCCCGGATTGGCTCATGGCCCAAGTGGACGCCGGTCTCGGGCGTGCGCTGGCGCTCGGGTGCGCCTGACGCTGCTTCGGTTCCGCGGGCTCACGGCCTGTCGGGGGTCGCTCGCGGGGCCTGTGACACGCCCGAGATTCCAGGCTCCCCTCATGCAACTGACTGGACTTCTCACAAACCGGGTGGGACGGGAGGCGCGGCGGCGGGCGCTGCGCGCTGCTCCCTATGGGTAGCTCGCTCCGCCACCGGAGCGGCGATGGTCGATGACAGTCAGAACTCTATGACCGCGATCTGATCGCGCGGAACGCGACTTGGATCCACCACCTGACGACGGTCGAGGTCAGTGATCAGATTGACCCCGAAGAAGTCGGCATGCATCGCGATAGTCGGCGCATCCATGATCGCGACTTCTTGGTAGGCGAAGTGGACCAGGGCATGCGGCTCGCTATGGCACAGCAGCGCAAGATAGCCATGGAAGTGCTGTGCGCCTAGGATCATCGCGCGCGCCTCGTCGAACCGCTCGCTCATCGCAGCGCGCTGTCCTTGGTCGAGGCAGATGAAGCCGAGCAGCACCTTGTAGAGAGCGCGAACGAGATCGCGCGTGTACCGCGGTGTCATGCGGCGCGCATGAAGCGTCAGGGTATGACGGTTCGGCACGCTCGGATCAGGGCGCATAGCGGGCTTGCCGTCTCTGCAATCTATGAAGAGATGATCGTTCTCGTCACGAGAGATGTGTGCATTGGTCCATCGAGAAACCGGCACCCATCTCGGCCGCGGAGGTCGAGCTGCACTCGCATGAGCGCGACTGGAGCGAAGTCGCAGAGGTTGCTTGTCGAGCATGGAGAGTGGGCCGTTGTTGCATGGGCGGCAGACGATGCCGGGTGGTAGCACCGTCTTCTTGTTGCCGAGGGCTGTTGGGACGATGTGCTCCTCGGCGGAGAATTCGTTCGTCGTACTGCGGCAGTACAGGCACTCGCGCCGACGCCGGCGCGCCGCTTCGACCCGGCGCTCGAGTCGTCGTCTGTGTTGGCGCCGTGTGGCCATGCGTCCAATGATCGCGCCAGCTCCGGCGGGACCGCTGCTCCAACCGCGACCGAGCACATGGCGCCACCGGACAGAGGCTCAGTTCTCTCTCGAAGAGCAAAGTCCGCGCAAGGCGATGCCACAGGCGACATCGCCAACGGTAGGCTTTTCCCATGACCACGAAGCAGCAACTGCACCAGTTGGTCGATGAGCTGTCCGACGCTGAGGCCGAGGATGCGCTGCGCGTGATGGTGGCGCGGCGGGAGCACGAGGTATCGCCGCGAATCGTGCTCGGCGACGACGAGGCTCAGCGGTTCCTCGACGCGCTCGAGAACCCGGCGGCGTTTGAGCCGGGGCTGCGGCGACTGACCGAGCGGTCTCGTACGCTCGGCGCGTGACGACCGAGCCGCTCGACCTTAAGCACCATTCCGTCGAGCGCTTCGCGTGCGGCCGGCCGTCGCTTGACCGTTGGCTGCGTGAGTACGCGGGGCAGGGGCAGCGGCGCGACACGAGCCGGACGTTCGTCGCCGCGGGTGCTGGTGGCGATGTCGTCGGCTACTACACACTCGTCGCCGGCCAGGTCGAGCGGAACCAGGCGACGAGCAGCGTGCGTGCCGGGACGTCGAAGCACTATCCGATCCCGATCTGCCTGGTTGCGCGGCTGGCGGTCGATCGCGAGTCGCAGGGCAGAGGACTCGGTGCTGATCTCCTCCTCGACGCGCTTCGGCGGGCCGTCGGCGCTGCGGATCTGGTTGGGATCCGCGCCGTGGTGGTCCATGCGCTGGACGATGAGGCCGCGGCGTTCTACGAGCACTTCTCGTTCGCGCCGCTCGGCGGCGAGCCGCGGACGCTGATGGTTCCGCTGGCCGCTGTTCGTGCGGTCCTGGGACGCGCACGCTGAGGCGGCGCGACGGCTGCTGGACGGTTTGCGTAAGGCCCAACAGCCCCCTCCGAATGCGCTCGAGTGGACTCGAACCACCACGGACCATACGGTCCACAAGGCCCTCAACCTTGCGCGTCTACCAATTCCGCCACGAGCGCGAGCGTGGGCGGTGAGTATAGAGGGGAGGGGGCGTTGCGGGTCCGTCCGGCGCCACGGTACACTGGTCGAACACACGTTCGTCTTGGAATCCGCACTGGGAGCGCGTTGCCCGATGGTCGACCTCACGAAGCGCCAGCAGGAGATCTTCGAGTTCATCAAGCGCTACTCCGCGCGTCACGGCTATCCGCCGACGGTGCGCGACATCGGCAAGGCGGTCGGCCTCGCCTCGTCCTCGACGGTGCATGCGCACCTCGCGAACCTCGAGAAGGTCGGGCTGTTGCGGCGCGACCCGACCAAGCCGCGCGCGATCGAGCTGCTCGACCGCGCCGTCGACAACGTGCGCAGCATCGTGCGCCCGCCGGGCCTGCCGCTCGTCGGCCAGGTCGCCGCCGGTCAGCCGATCCTCGCGGAGGAGAACGTCGAGGAGTACGTGCAGACGCCGGACGTCGTCGGCGGCGAGCGGGGTGAGTACCTGCTGCGGGTGCGCGGCGAGTCGATGAAGGACGTCGGGATCCTCGAAGGCGACCTCGTCGTCGTCTCGCCGCAGGACACGGCGCGGGACGGCGAGATCATCGTGGCGCTCGTCGGCGAGGAGGCGACCGTCAAGACCTTCTACAGAGAGGCCGACCACATACGGCTCCAGCCGGAGAACGACGCGATGGAGCCGATCCGCACACGCGAGTTGCGGATCCTCGGCAAGGTCGTCGGCCTCATGCGGAGCATGTGATGGCCGTGCTGATGGCGGAGCGCGTCGAGCGGCCGCCGTCGCTGTTCGGGTCGGATCCCGGGCGACACGCGCCGGCAGCTGGCGGCGCCGGGTGCGAGCGCCCGGGGGACCTGGGAGGCAGGCCGACGCTCGACGACGCGATCGTCGGCGCCTGGGAGGGCCTCGCCGCCCACGTCGTCGTCGCGTGCCCGCTGTGCGGCGGTCCGCTGCGCCCGCATGGGGCGCCGGACGCCGTCGGCGGGCGCTGCGGTGACTGCGGGACGACGTTGGACTGACGGGGCTGGCCGGCGCGCGGAGGGGGAGGGCCCGTCGCCGGCGTGCGGCACGAGCGCGAGGCGCTGGGCCTCCGGCGTCCGCAGGTTCACGTGCACTGCTTGCACACCGCCGTGCGCGAGCTAGGCTGAACGCCGCTGACCAAGCAGTCGCGGAGGTTCGTCCTTCGAGGAAAGTCCGGACATCACAGGGCAGGGTGGTCGGTAACGCCGACCCGGGGAAACCCGCGGGAAAGTGCCACAGAAATGACACCGCCTACGTCCGCCTTCCGAGGCGGGCCGGCAAGGGTGAAATGGTGCGGTAAGAGCGCACCGGCGTCGCGGTGACGCGGCGGCCAGGCAAACCCCACCCGATGCAAGGCCAAGCCGGACCGTTCGCAGGTTGCCCGCCGAGGTCCAGGTCGGCCGCACAGATGGATGACTGCTCACGACAGAATCCGGCTTACCGGTCAGCTACGGAAGAGCCCCGCTCCGGCGGGGCTTTTCTATGGGCGGATGGGGCGCTGCCGCGCGGGCAGCGCCTGTCGCCGACGACGTGGCCGTCGGCTCGGCGCTCATCCCGCCGGAAGTATCGGACTCCGATATAACTCCCGCGCGATGCCGCGGCCGCGCCAGCTTCCCGACGACGCGGTCGCGATCCCGGACGCGCGCCCCGCGGACGGCGCGGAGCGCGGGCTCGGCGACTTCTCCGCGACGCCGGCGCTGCTGCGCCTGACGGCGGTGGCGGTCGCGATCGGCGCCGCCGTGGCGGGCGTGGCGCTCGTGCTGCTCGACCTGATCGGGCTGATCTCCAACCTCGCGTACGCAGGCCGCTGGAGCACGGCGCTGACGGCGCCCGACCCGCACGTCCTCGGCCCCGCGAGCGCGCTGGTGCCGGTCGCCGGCGGGCTCGCGGTCGGGTTGATGGCGCGCTTCGGCTCCGAGCGCATCCGCGGCCACGGGATCCCCGAGGCGATGGAGACGATCCTGCTGCGCGGCAGCCGCATGGAGCCGCGGCTGGCGCTGCTCAAGCCGCTCTCCAGCGCGATCAGCATCGGCTCGGGCGGGCCGTTCGGTGCGGAGGGGCCGATCATCGTCACGGGCGGCGCCGTCGGCTCGATCGCCGGCCAGCTGCTGCACCTGACGGCGGCGGAGCGGCGCAGCCTGCTGGTCGCCGGCGCGGCCGGCGGCATGACCGCCGTGTTCGGCACGCCCGTCGCGGCCGTGCTGCTGGCGGTCGAGCTGCTGCTGTTCGAGTGGCGCCCGCGCTCGCTCGTGCCGGTCGCGCTCGCGAGCGCCGCAGCGGAGGCCGTCCGCGAGGCGCTCGCGCGCGGCGGGCTCGTGCATCCGGCGCCACTGTTCCCGCTGCACGCGGTCGCGGCGATGTCGGCGACGGCGCTGCCCGGCGCGGTGGCGATCGGGCTCGCGTGCGGGGCGCTGGCGTGGGCGATGACGCGCTGCGTCTACGCGGCGGAGGACGCGTTCGCGCGGCTGCCGCTGCACTGGTGCTGGTGGCCGGCGCTCGGCGGCGCGGTCGTCGGGCTCGGCGGCCTGCTCGACCCGCGCGTGCTCGGCGCCGGCTACGGCACGATCCGCGCGGAGCTGGCCGGCCAGCTCGCCGTCGGCGCGCTCGCGGCGCTGCTGCTGTGCAAGCTCGTCGTGTGGGCGGTCGCGCTGGGCTCGAACACGAGCGGCGGCATCCTCGCGCCGCTGCTGATGCTCGGCGCGGCGCTCGGCGGCCTGCTCGGCGCGCTGCTGCCGGGCGCCGACGGCGGGACGTGGGCGCTGCTGGGACTGGCGGCGGCGATGGCGGGCGTGATGCGCTCGCCGCTGACCAGCGTCGTGTTCGCGCTCGAGCTGACGCGACAGGTGAGCGTGCTGCCGGCGCTGCTGCTGGCGTGCGCGGTCGCGCACCTCGCGAGCGTGCTCGCGCTCAAGCGCTCGATCCTGACCGAGAAGATCGCCCGTCGCGGCTACCACGTGAACCGCGAGTACGAGGTCGACCCGCTGCAGGCGCTGTTCGTGCGCGACGTGATGCACGCCGACCCGCTCACGCTCGACCCGCGCATGACCGCGGGGGAGCTGCACGCGCAGCTGCCCGAGGGCAGCGCCGCGCGCCGCCAGCGGCTGTACCCGCTGCTCGGTGCGGACGGCCGGCTGGACGGCGTCGTCGCGTGGTCCGACGTGCTCGCGGCGCGCGCCGAGCACGACGCGTCCGCGCCGCTCGCCACGCTTGCGCACATGCCGGTCGTCGTGCACCCGGACGAGACGCTGCGGGCCGCCGCCGACCGCATGCTCGCGAGCGGCCACGGCGTGCTGCCGGTCGTCGCGCGCGACGAGCGGCGGCGCCTGCTCGGGCTCGTCTCGCAGTTCGACCTGCTCGCCGCGCACCAGCGCGTGCTCGTCGAGGAGCGCCATCGCGAGCGCCCGCTCTCGCCGCGGCGCCTGCCGGCGATCGGCGCGCTGCTGCCGGCGCGCGGGGGCTCGTGAGCCGCCGGCCGCTCGACGACGCGGACTACGCGCGGCTGCTCGCGTTCCGCATCGAGCTGCGCCGCTTCCTGCGCCACGGCGAGGCGGTCGCGCACGACGCCGGCCTCACGCCCGCGCTGCACCAGCTGCTGCTCGCGGTCCGCGGCGCGGCCACCGCGTCCGGCCCGACCGTCGGTCAGCTCGCCGCCGCGCTCGACGTCCGCCATCACACCGCCGTCGAGCTCGCGCAACGCGCCGAGCAGCTCGGCCTGGTCGCACGCACCCGCGACGCGCGCGACCAGCGCCAGGTGCACGTCCGCCTCACCGCAGCCGGCAGACGACGGCTCGAGCAGCTCACGCGCAGCAACCTCCCCGCGATCGCCCAGCTCGCCTCCCGCCTCGCGGACGTCATCGCCACGGATCGGCCCACCGCAGACTAGAATCGGGTTCATCGATGCGCCGGACCGGGACGTGCGGCGCGACGGGGGACCAGAGGGGGACGCATGGCGGGGCTCGCGCGGCGCGTTCGCCGGGTGGCCAGGAGCTGACGACGGATGGACGTCTTCCGCGACTTCTCGGGCCGGCACGTCCAACCGATCGTGCGGTTCGCATTTCCGGCGAACCTCGCACAGCTGCGGGGTGAGATCGTCCGGGCGGAGGCCGAAGGCCTGGCCGTCCACGCGGTCGGCGCCGCGCTCGCGTTCTCGGCGCCGGCCTACTGCGCGGGCGTCGTCGTCGACCTGCGTGGGATCGCGGGCTTCCCGCAGGCGATCCAGCGCGCCATCGGCCGAGCGGACCGCGGGCGCAGCGTGCTGCTGGCGGTCCACGCCGGCATCCGCATCCACGAGCTCGACCGCGTGCTCGAGCAGCGGCCGCCGGGCCGGCACCCGCTCGCGTGGCTCGCGCCGGGGCGGCGCCTCGCCCTGCCCACGCACGGCGGCGCGAGCCTGCAGACGCTCGCCGGCGCGGTCAGCACCGGCACGCACGGCGGCGACGCGGCGCGCCCGCCGATCGGCGACTGCGTCCACGCCGCGATCGTCGTCGGCTCGGGCGGGGACGTGTCCGTCGTCCAGCGCGCCAACGCTCCGGTGCTCGACTTCCCCGCGCTGGAGCGGACGCTGCTCGCCGAAGCCGGACGCGGGGTCGCGGTCGTCGACGTCGCCGCGGACGACGCGCTCGACGCCGCCGTGGTGGCGCTCGGCCGGGTCGGCGTCGTCTACGCCTACGTCGTCGAGGTCGCCGACGAGACCGGGACCCTGGTCTTCGAGCACCGCACCAAGCGCCGCTGGAGCGACGTGCGCGACGAGCTCGACCTCGCCACGCCGGTCGCCCGGGCGGTCGCCGACGACGGCTTCCTCCAGTACGTCATCAACCCGGTGCGCGACGACGGCGACCGGACGTGCTACGAGACGCGGCACCTCCAAGCGCCCGACACGTCGATCGGCCACGCCGGCGCGCTGTTCGGCATCCGCCCGGTGGCGAGCGCCGACGTCGTCGCCGAGCGCGGCCGCATGCCGCTGCCACCCGAGTTCGGTCGCGCCTTCTGCGTCGACCACATCACCCCCGAGCTGGCCGCCGTCCGGGACGTCCTGCGGGTGGTGGCGGTTCGCGTGGCGCTGGAGCTTCCCCCGTTCGGCGCGATCGTCGCCGGGGCGCTGCTCGACGCCGCCGCCTCGATCGATCGCATCGGACCCGAGCACCGCGTCGGCGACGTGCTCGCCGACCTCGTCAACCTCGCCACGAGCGTGCCGTGCATCGACCTCAACGCGCTCATCACGAACGCGGTCCTCGACGGAGCCCAGTCGGACACGCGCTCGGCGCCCCCCGGTGTCAGAAGGCCTCCATGGCTCGTGCACGGGACCCGCGCCCAGATCGCCGACGTCTTCGGCGAAGCGCTCGACGGCTGCTACGGCGGCGACTCGGTCGAGTTGCTGTTCGACGCCGCGCCCGGCGCGGGCCTGCCGGCCAAGGTCGACGGCGTGCTCGAGATCTTCGACGCGCTGCGCGCCGAGGGCAGGCCGATCGGGGGCTACCTCTCGCTGCGCTTCCTCGCACGCACGAGATCGCTGCTCGGGATGGCGGCCTGGTCCAGCACCTGCGCGATCGAGATAGCGATGCTGCGCGGACTGGAGGGCAACGGCGAGGCGCTCGACCGTCTGCAGCGGCACGCGGCTCGCAACGACGGCCGCGTCCACTGGGGAGAGGAGAACGACCTCAGCGCCGCAGAGGTGTCGCTCGCCTACGGCGAACGACTGGCGCGCTGGCGCACCGTCCTGCACGCGCTCGAGGGCGACTCGCAGACGTTCAGCACGCCGTTCACGCGGGCGCACGGCCTCGAGCTGCCGCACCCGGAGCGCTGGGCTGCCTGGGGCGACGCCGGGATCGTCGCCGGATCGCCGCCGGGCGTCGTGTCCGCAGCCGGCGGCCGGCCGCTGCAGGCGTTCGTCGTCGACGCGGACGGGCGCGTCCGGACGAGCCTGCGCGCCGCCACGGCCGTGTCGAGCGCGTGGCACGACGCCGGGCTCGCGCCGGTCGACCCGCGGGCGACGCCGGTGCCGACGCGCGGCCACAGCGGTCGCGTGGAGCTGTTCGTGCGCGGCGACGACCGCCTCAAGCACAGCTGGGAGCAGGAGCGGCCCGGCGGTCCCTTCGCGGCGTGGGACACGAAGGGCGCACCGCTCGTCGGCTCCGCGCCGCGGATCTCGTGCGAGCCCGCGGTCGCCGCCCACGCCGACGGCCGGCTCGAGGCGCTCGCGCGCGCGGGGGACCAGCCGGCGCGCCTGCTGCACACGTGGGCGCGCTGGGTCGACGGTCCCTGGAGCGAGCTGGCGCCGCTCGGGAGCGCGCCGATCGCGGTCGCGCCGAGCGTCTGCCTGCGACGGCACGCGACGGGCGGCGCGCGCGGCGACCAGCTCGTCGCGGTCGCCAAGCTGGACGACGGGACGGTGGTGTGGACGGCTCAGACCGGGCCCGGCGGCGACAGCGGCTGGACGCCGCCGGCGCCCTTGCAGCCGCCCGGCGGCGCGCCGCTGGCCGCCGCGAACCGCCCGCTCGCGGTCGAGGCGCTCGGCACCAATCCGCGCCTGCGCGTGCTCGCGGTCGACGCCCGCGGTCACGCGTACGAGGCGCTCGACGACGATCGCTCCTTCGCGATCGGCTGGGGGCCGTGGCAGCCGCTCCCGCCGTTGCCGGGCGGCGCGCGGCTCGACCCGACGAGCGCGCTCGTCGCCGTGCACGCCGTGCACGCCGTCGCGCTCGTCCTGCTCGGGACCTGCGTCGACCGGACCGTGACGGCGATCGAGCTGGGGCCGGCCGGCTGGGGCAGGTGGACCGGCCTCGGCGGCGAGGTCGACGGGCAGATCGCCGCCGGCGTGCTCGAAGACGGGCGCGTCGAGCTGCTGGCGAACGCGCCGAGCGGACGCCTGATGGCGCGGCGCCAGCCGTGGTGAGCGAACGTCCGAACGCGAGGAGGACGCGGTGGGGGAAGGGCTGACGGTCACGTTGAGCGGGGAGCTGGCCACGCGCGCCCGCGTGGAGGTCGAGCGCGCGGGCGGCGACGGCCTCGCCGGGCTGGTGGAGCAGGCGCTGCGCGCCGAGCTGGAACAGCGCGAGCTGCTGCGGGCCGTGTCGGCCGACGGCGGGAGCCCCGGCGATCCGCCCGCCGTGCGGCTCGGCCGGGCGATCGCGGCGACCGGCATGTCGACGGGAGCGGTCGAGGCGGTCGCGGCGACGCTGCTGGACGCGATCGGCCTCGTGCCGGGCTTCCGCGAGCCCGGCAGCGTCCACGAGCACGTCGCCCGTGTCGTGCGGTGGGTCGCCGCGGCCCCGGACCGCGGGGTCGGCTGCGTGATCGCGACGAGCCAGCCCGCGAGCGGGCCCGACGGCGCGCAGCGTGACGCCGTCGTGTCCTACGCGCGCGGCCTGCTGCTCCCGACCCCGGCCGGCCTGTCGGGAGTCCTCGACCAGCTGTTCAGCGATCGCACGGCCGGTCTCCCGGCCGCGCCGTTCGCGTGGGAGCGCCGCGATCAGCTCGGCGTGAACGTCGCGCTCGACGCGGCCGCGGGACTCGTGACCGTCGAGCTGGTGGCGCGCAGCTGGGGCGGTGCGCGTCAGCGGCTCGCGAACCTGCGGCTGGAGGGCGGCGTGCTCGTCGGGGACGGGGCGGGCGTCGGCAACGCGACGCCGTTGGCGCTCCACCTGCTGAGCTTCTCCACGGTGACGATCCCGGAGTAGCGGCGGGGCGCTGGTGGCGCGGCCGTCACGCCTCCAGCACGACCGCCAGCCCCTGGCCGACGCCGATGCAGAGCGCCGCGACGCCCCAGCCGCCGCCGCGACGGCGCAGCTCGTAGGCGCACGTCGCCAGCACCCGCGCGCCGCTCGCGCCGAGCGGGTGGCCGAGCGCGATCGCGCCGCCGTTCACGTTCACGCGCTCCGGGTCGAGCTGTGGCCACTCGGCGAGGCACGCGAGCGACTGGGCGGCGAACGCCTCGTTCAGCTCCAGCACGCTCACGTCGGACCAGCCGATCCCCGCCTGCGCGAGCGCGCGCTCGACCGCCTGCACCGGCCCGATCCCGAACACGTCCGGGTCGACGCCCGACGCGGCGCGCCCGGCGATCCGCGCCAGCGGCTCGCGTCCGATCGCGTCGGCCGCGGCGGCGCTGCCGATCAGCACGGCTGCCGCGCCGTCGTTCAAGGCGGACGAGTTGCCGGCCGTCACCGTTCCGCCGTCCTCGCCGCTGCGGAACGCGGGCTTCAGGCGCGCGAGCGCCTCGACGGACGTGTCCGGCCGCATGATCTCGTCGCGCGCCAGCTCGGTCCCGGGGACGGGCACGACCCACGCGTCGTAGAAGCCGCCGTCCCACGCTGCCGCCGCGAGCCGGTGGCTGCGCAAGGCGAAAGCGTCCTGCGCCTCGCGCGAGATCGCGTATTTGTCGACGAGCTGCTCGGTCGAGGCGCCGAGCGAGATCGTCCAGCGGTCCGGCATGCGCGGGTTCACGAGCCGCCAGCCGAGCGTCGTCGAGGCGAGCGTCTCGTCCGTGCGCGGGAAGCCGCGCTCGGGCTTCGGCAGCACCCACGGCGCGCGGCTCATCGACTCGACGCCGCCGGTCAGCATGAGCGACGCGTCGCCGCACTCGATCGCGCGGCTGCCGGCGATCGCCGCCTCGAGCGAGGAGGCGCACAGCCGGTTGACGGTCACGCCGGGGATCGAGGTCGGCAGGCCGGCGAGCAGCACGGCCATGCGCGCGACGTTGCGGTTCTCCTCGCCGGCGCCGTTCGCGTTGCCGAAGACGACGTCGTCGATCGCCGCCGGATCGAGGCCCGGCGAGCGCGCGAGCAGCGCCTCCACCGCGTGCGCGGCGAGGTCGTCGGGCCGCACGCCCGCCAGCGCGCCGCCGTAACGGCCGAACGGCGTGCGGACCGCGTCGATCACGAACGCGTCGGTGAGCGTGCGGGAGCCGGGCTGCGCCATCTCGCCCGCCACCCTAGCTGCGGCCTGTCCGGTGGGCGCCGGTGCGGCGAGATCGGCGGCTCCGGCGGCGTGCAGACGGCACGAGCAGGTGCATGCGACGCCGTCAGCCCAGCTGCGAAATGGCACACAGAAACTTGACACAGAGCCGTTCAGGTTTCTAGTGTCTCGATTGGGCGCGGACTGGGGGTTCGCGCTTGGCGGCGGCTCCGGTCTGCCGCGGAGGGGGATGGCATCGCGCGCTGCGAGGGACTGCGGCTGCGGGGGGGAAGTCGTGCCGTGCTCGTGTCGCGACGGAGCAGGAGGCGTCGTCCCGACGTTTCGTCCGCGCGATCACGCGCGGGGAAAGGCAGAGAGATGAGATCACCTAGGCGCGTCGCGGTCATCGCCGCGACGGTCATGGCGCTGGCGCTTGCCGGCCTCGGAGGGGTGGCGCACGCAGCGTTCCCGAACTTCTCGGGTTGCACCGCCACGGACCTCGAAGTGTCGTCCTGCTTGGACATCCAGCAGCGCAGCGGCAACCTGAACATAAAGGGCTTCAACATGCCGCTCCATGAAACGATGGAGATCCGCGGGATGCTCCTCGCGAACGGCACGGCGACGCCCACGTTCGTCCCGCCGACGGGCACGAACGGCTTCTTCACGAGACCGGTCCCGGTCCCGGGCGGGATCTTCGGCATAGAATGGCTGCCGGGGAACGAAGTGCTAGCGATCACGGAGCTCGCCGGCCCCGCGTCGTCGATCAGACTGAACATCCTGACGCACGAAGTGACGATGCCGATCAAGGTCCGCCTCGTGAACCTGCTGCTCGGGATGGACTGCCACATCGGCACGAACAGCAGGCCGGTCGTGCTCAACCTGATCACCGGGACGACGAGCCCGCCGGCGCCCAACAGGCCGATAAGCGGCTCGTTCGGCGAACCGGAAGGCACCAACACGAGGGTCATATTCAGAGGCGCCAGAAACGTTGAAAACTCGTTCTCCGTTCCGGGCGCGACCGAATGCGGCCTCGGGCTCGGCCTGATCAACTCGCTCGTGAACCTGAGGCTCCAGCTGCCCTCGGCGGGTGGCAACAACTTCGCCGAAGTCACGAACGACGTCGCGCTCGGCCTGCCGTAGGTCGACGCTCACACACGACGTGTCTCGTCCGTCCCGCTCGGCCTGCCGGCCGGGCGGGACGGCGCGTCTCCGGGCCGGCCCGGATCTCCACCCGTGAACGGTGATCTTCCGTCCGTGGACGGTGGCGCGCGAGCCGGCCTGAGGCGAACATGTGTTCGCCCGATGATCGCCTGCGTCCTGCTGCCCCGCTTCGAGCTGACCGTCGCCGCCGGCGACCGTGAGGAGCTGCTGCGCATGCCGGCGGCGCTCGCGCCGGAGCCCGGTCGCGAGCAGCGCGTGGGAGAGGCATCGCCGGCCGCCGAGGCGTTCGGCGTGCGCGCCGGCACGCCGCTCGGCGAGGCGCTGGCGCGCTGCCCGTCGCTGACGCTCGTGCCGCCCGACCCGGCCGGCGTCGCCGACCGCTGGGAGCGGCTGCTGGTGCGGCTGGAGGCGATCGGCGCGGCGGTCGAGCCGGAGCGGCCGGGGCTCGCCTGCTTCGCCGTGCGCGGGCTGCTGCGCCTGCACGGCGGGTCGCTCGAGCACGTGCTGGGCGCCGCGCGCCACGCGCTGCGCCAGCCGGCGCGGCTCGGCGCCGGCCCGTCGCGCTTCTGCGCGCTCGCCGCCGCCTCACGCGCGCGTGTGCGTCGGCCGGAGGTCGTCGCGGGCGGGGAGGCGGAGGCGGCCGCCTACCTCGCGCCGCTGCCGGTCGCGCTGCTGCGCGGCCGGCGCGAGACGGCGCAACTGCCGGAGCCGCTCGCGCGGCTGGGGATCGAGACGCTCGGGGCGCTGGCGGCGCTGCCCACGGCGGCGGTCGCCGATCGCTTCGGCGCCGCGGGGCTGCTCGCGCGCGAGCTGGCGTGCGGTCGTGACGGGCGGCTCGCGCCGCGCCGGCCGCCCGAGCGGCTGGCGGAGGAGCTGGAGCTGCCGGAGGCGCTCTCCGGCGTCCAGCTCGACCACGCGCTGCGGCTGCTCGTCGACCGCCTGCTCGCGCGCCGCGAGCGGCGCGGCCGCACGCTGCGGACGGTCGTGCTGTCGGCCGCGCTGGTCGAGGGCGGCACGTGGCGCGAGCAGGTCCCGTTCCGCGAAGCGCTCGCCGACCCGCTGCGGATGCGGCTCGCGCTCGCGCAGCGGCTGGCGCTGCTGCCCGCGCCGGCGGAGCGCCTGCGGCTCGCCGTCGAGCGCTTCGGGCCGCACGCGAGCGACCAGCGCTCGCTGCTCGACGAGGCGGACGACGTGCGCCGCGCGCGGCTGCGCGAGGCGGTCCGGCAGGCGCGCGCGGCGGCCGGCCCCGACGCGGCCCTGCGCGTGCTCGCGGTCGAGGCCGAGTCGCGCGTGCCCGAGCGCCGCGTCGTGCTGACGCCGTTCGAGTGAGCGGCGCGCGCACGCATCGCCTCGCCCGTCCGCGCCGCGCGCGCGTCGAGGCGCGCCCCGCGGACGGCCGCCCGCTCGCGGTCGACGGCCGCGCGGTCGACGCGGTGCGCGAGTCGTGGCTCGTCGAGGACCGCTGGTGGAACGGCAGCCCCGTCCGCCGCCGCTACTGGGAGGTCGTCACGACCTGCGGCCGCAATCTGGTCGTCTTCCACGACCTGCGCGGCGGGGGGTGGTTCGCGCAGCGGTGACCGCCTGAGGTTGCCGCACGGGAGCTGGGCGGCGGCGCTTCCGGTTTCCACCTCCGGGCGGTAGCCAACATAGATGTGGGAAGCGAACATGTGTTCGTGTCCTATGTCGAGCTCCACGCCCACTCCGCCTTCTCGTTCCTCGACGGCGCCTCGCTGCCGGACGAGCTGGCGGTCGCGGCACGGGAGCTGGGGCACGAGGCGCTCGCGCTGACCGACCACGACAACGTGTGCGGCGCGATGGAGCACGCGCAGGCGTGCAAGGCGATCGGCCTGCGGGCGCTGCACGGCGCCGAGCTGACGCTCGACGACGACCGCCACCTGACACTGCTCGTCGAGGACGAGCGCGGGTGGCGCAACCTCTGCCGGCTCCTGACTCGCGCGCACGCTCACACGCGCGGGGACGAGCCGGCGAGAGACGCGCGCGCGGGGGGCGCGCGCGACAGCGCGACGGGGGACCCGGGGGCGGGCGGGGGACCCGCCCCCGGCGCGCGCTCACCCGCCGCCGGCGCGACCACTGCGGATCCATACATCCCATGGATGCACAGACCCGCAATGGTCGGTCGTGCGGGGCGCCATGGCGCCGGCCGCATCCGCGTTGCGAGCGAGCCGCACGTCCCGCTCGACGCAGTGCTCGACCACGCCGACGGCCTCGTCTGCCTGAGCGGCTGCGCGACCCGCGGGGTCCACGACCGCGCGGGCCTCGAAGCGCTGCGCGACGCGTTCGGCCGCGAGCGCCTGCGCGTCGAGCTGCAGCGCCCCTACCTGCGCGACGACCGCGCGCGCAACCGTCGGCTGGCGCAGCTCGCGCGCGAGCTGGACCTGCGGACCGTCGCGACCGGCGACGTTCACGCGCACGCGCGCTCGCGTGGACCTCTCCAGGACGCGCTCGTCGCGGTCCGCCACCACACGACGCTCGACGCCTCCGAGCCGCTGCGCCGCGGCAACTTCAGCCACGTGCTCACGACCCCGCAGGCGATGGCCGCGCGCTTCGCCGCCGACCACCCCGACGCGGTCGCGGAGACGGCGCGCGTCGCCGAGCGCCTGCGCTTCGACCTGACCGCGCACCACGGCTATCGCTACCCGGGCGAAGAGGACGCCACGGCCGACCGCAGGCTGGCCGAGCTGGCGTGGGCGAAGCTCGACGAGCGCTATCCCGCCGGCGGGCCGGGCGCGCGAAGCGGAGTGGGCGCGCTGCGCGCGGAGGCCGAGGCGCGTCTCGCGGAGGAGCTGCGCATCATCGCGATCCTCAACCTGTCCGGCTTCTTCCTGCTGCACCGCGACATGCTGGAGCTGGCGCGCGAGGTCGCGCTCGAGGTGCGCGGGCCGGACACCGCGCGTGCTCTCCTTCCGCCCGGGCGCGGGCGCGGCTCGTCCGTCTCCTCGATCGTCTGCTACCTGACCGGCCTCTCGCACGTCGACCCGATCGCGAACGACCTGTTCCTCGGCCGCTTCCTCAACGAGGAGCTGACCGCGCTGCCCGACATCGACCTCGACTTCCCGCGCGACGTGCGCGCCGCGCTGATCCCGCGCATCCACGCGCGCTACGGCAGAGACCGGTCCGCCCTCGTGGCCGCGTTCCCGACCTACCGCGCGCGCGGCGCGATCCGCGAGCTGGGCAAGGCGCTCGGGCTGCCGCCGGGGGAGATCGAGCGCGTCGCGCGCGGCAGCGAGGGCTGGTCGGCGCGCGACGTCGCGCACGACGTGGCGTCCGCGCTCGGGCCGGAGCGGCTCGCGAGCGGCAGCCGCTGGGCGTGGCTCGCGCGCCTCGCCGAACAGGCGCACGGCCTGCCGCGCCACCTCTCCCAGCACCCCGGCGGGATGGTCGTCGCGACGCGCCCGCTGATCGACTGCTGCCCGATCGTGCCGGCCGCGATGGAGGGTCGCCAGATGGTCCAGTGGGACAAGGACTCGTGCGCCGACGCCGGCTTCCTGAAGATCGACCTGCTGGGACTCGGCATGCTGAGTGCGGTCGAGCGCGCGGTCGAGGACATCGCGCGCATGCGCGGCGAGCGGATCGACCTCTCCCGCATCCCCTACGACGACCCCGCCACGTACGACGCGATCCAGAGAGCCGAGACGACCGGCGTCTTCCAGATCGAGAGCCGCGCGCAGATGGCCTCGCTGCTGCGCACCAGGCCGAGAACGCTGCAGGACATCACGATCCAGGTCGCGATCGTGCGGCCCGGCCCGATCCAGGGCGGCGCCGTCAACCCCTACATCGAACGGCTCCAGCGGCTGCGCGCCGACCCGGGCTACGAGATCCCGTACGAGCACCCGTCGCTGGTCGAGCCGCTGCGCGAGACGCTCGGCACGATCATCTTCCAGGATCAGGTGATCGAGGTCGCGATGGCGTTCGCCGGCTTCAGCGCGGGGGAGGCGGAGGGGCTGCGCCGCGCGATGAGCCGCAAGCGCTCGGAGGCGGCGATCGAGGCGCACCACGCGAACTTCGTGGCGGGCGCGATGCGCACCCACGGCGTCGAGCGGGAGCTGGCCGAGCGCGTCTTCGAGAAGGTGCGCGGCTTCTCCGGCTTCGGCTTCCCGAAGGCGCACGGGGCGGCGTTCGGCCTGCTCGCCTACCAGTCGACGTGGCTGCGCGTGCACTACGCGCCCGAGCTGCTGTGCGCGCTGCTGAACGAGCAGCCGATGGGTTTCTATCCGCCCGACGCGCTCGTGCACGAGGCGCAGCGACGCGGGCTGACGATCCTGCCGCCGGACGTGAACGCGAGCGCGGTCGAGTGCACGGTCGAGGCGGTCGAGCCGGCCGTCGTGCGGATCGGCCTCGGCTACGTGCGCGGGGTGCAGCAGGCCGACGCGGAGGCGCTGGCGGCGGCGCGCGCGGCGGGCGGGCCGTTCCGCGACCTGGGGGAGCTGTCGGCGCGCGCCGGCGCCGGCCGGCCGGCGCTCGAGCTGCTCGCGTGGGCGGGCGCCTGCGACCAGCTTGCCGGCGGCGACCGGCGCGTGGCGCTGTGGCGGCTCGGCGTCGCGACGCCGGGCCGGCGGGTGCCGCAGGGCACGCAGCTCGCGCTCGGCTTCGACCTCCCCGGCGCGCCCGGCCTCACACGGCTCGGCCCCTGGGGCGAGCTGCTCGCCGACTACGACACGACCGGGCTCACCGCCCGCTCGCACCCGCTTGCCCAACTGCGATCCACGCTGCCGCGCGGCGTCGCCGCCAGCCGCGAGCTGCCGCACGTCGCCCACGGCGCGCGCGTGCGCGTGGCCGGGATGGTCGTCGCGCGCCAGCGTCCCGGCACCGCCAGCGGCGTCGTCTTCATGCTGCTGGAGGACGAGCACGGGACGATCAACCTGATCGTCCCGCCGACGCTCTACGAGCGCAGCCGCCTGACCGTCCGCACCGAGCCGCTCGTGCTCGCCGCCGGGCGGCTCGAGCGCCATCCGGCGGCCGGCGGAGGGATCAACGTGCTGGTCGAGCGGATCGAGCCGCTGCACGCGCCCGAGCGCGTCGTCGCGGACGTGCGCGAGCTGGCGCCGGCCGGTGCGGGGCGCGGCGCCGAGCGGGCGGCGGCCGGCGACTTCCGCGCCGTCGCGCCGGCCGTCATGAGCTTCGCGCAGGGGCGGCGGCGGTAGCGCGCCGGCGCGCCGGCGCGCCAGCGCTGCGCAGTTCCCTCTTCCATTCCGTGGTCCGCTCAGGGTAGGGTCCGCAACGGCAATGCTCGCGACCGTCGCATTTCTCGCGTTTTGGATCGTCGTCGGCCTCGTGCTGTTCTTCATCGCGCTGCGCGGCGGGCCGCGCGGAGCGCGCGCCACGCTCCAGTCGCAGAGCCGCGGCGGCCGCCGCGCCGCGGCGATCCTGTTCGCCGTCTTCTACGTCGCGGTCGGCGTCGCGGTGCCGCTGCTGATCCTCGTCGGCAACGACCACAGCGCCGACGCGCGCGTGGGCGGCACGGCGATCAGGCTCACGAAGCAGGAGCGCGACGGGCGCCAGGTGTTCGGCGAGCGCTGCGCGAGCTGCCACACGCTCGCCGCCGCGCGCGCGGACGGCAAGGTCGGCCCGAGCCTCGACAAGCTGATGCCGCCCGCCGCCCTCGTCGCCGACGCGGTCACGAGAGGCCGCCAGCGCGGCAACGGCACGATGCCCGCCGGCATCGTCCAGGGGCAGGACGTCGCCGCCGTCGCGGCCTTCGTCGCCGCCGTCGCCGGCAAGTAGCGCACGGAGCTCCGCGCATCCTCCGGGAAGTTCGCCGGTCGCTCCGGGAATCCGACCGGCGCTCTCCATAACATCGGCAAAACGCAGGTGCACGGTGGGCCACCGCTGCTAGGATCGCCCCGCACATACCGCTGAATTCCCGCCCGAGTGGGGCGGGAAGCGGGGGACCCAGGACATCGGGGCGAATCGTGCAGGCCGCACGTAGCGCCGCTCTTTCGGCGCGAGCCCGTCAGCTAACCCCGTAAGCCGACGAAAGAGGACCGAATGCCACCTGCCGAGGCGCCCCCACGCCCCGCCCGCACCGCCGCCGCGCCGCGTCGCACCGTCGTGATCCGCGGCCAGGTCGCTCCGCCGCCGCAGCCGCGTCCGTACGCCGCGACGACCGCCCGCCGGCGTCCGCCGCGCCGCGCGAGCGAGCGGATCGTCGGCACGCGCCCCGATCGCGCCGCCCTGTGGGCCGTGATGATGGGCGTCTTCCTGATCCTCGTCGCCGTCATGACGGCGCACGGCGCGTAGCGCGCCTTTTCGCCGCACCTGGCGATCCCGCGCCCGGCAGGCTGAGCCGGCGTTTAGGTCCGCCCGTATAAGGAGACGGAGACCCCCACGCGGCTCGGCACCTGGCCGCCGCGTCCCTCCAGTGCTCTCCAGAAGCGCGGTGACGCCATGAGAACTCCGATGAGCCGGTTCCACATCCACGACGACCTGACCGCTCCCGAGGCGTCCGCGCCCGTGCTGCGCGGGGCCACGGCGGCTGGCGGGCAGCTGCCGAACTTCCTCGGCGTGCTGGCCGGGTCGCCCGCCGCGCTGCGCGCCTACGCGCGCTTCCGCTCGGAGCTGCGCCACGGCCGCCTCGCGCCCGCCACGCTCGAGCGGATCGCGCTCGCGGTCGCCGAGCACGACGGGTCGGCGCCCGGCGTCGCGATGCACACGCGCGCCGCGCGCGCGGTCGGGCTGCGCTTCGACGAGGTCCAGATGGCGCGCCGCTGCGAGTCCAAGGACGCGCGCGAGGCCGCGCTGCTGCGCTGGATCGGCGCGCTGCTCGCGGGGGGCAAGCCGAGAATGCATCTCCACGAGGAGGCGCGCGAGGCCGGCTGGGACGACGAGGAGCTGCTGGAGGCGATGGCGGCCGTCGCGCTGGAGCGCTTCACGGCGATGGTCAACGTCGCCGGCGAGGTCCCCGTCGACGGCTCCGTCGAGGAGTCGCGCACGCTCAGCGCCGCCTGACGCGGGGGGCGCCCGCGATACGGTTCCGGGGCCCGTCGCCCGACCGACGCCTCAGGAGCCAGCCATGCCCGACGCCCCGCTCACCGCCGACGACGTCAAGGCGCTCGTCCAGGAGCGCGACATCCGCTTCATCCGGCTGTGGTTCACGGACGTCCTCGGTCAGCTGAAGTCGTTCTCGATCAACAGCAGCGAGCTGGACGACGCGTTCGAGGGCGGCATGGGCTTCGACGGCTCCTCGATCACCGGCTTCAACGCGATCGAGGAGTCGGACATGATCGCGCTGCCCGACCCGGCGACCTTCGCGGTGCTGCCGTGGCGCCCCCAGGACGACGGCGTCGGGCGCATGTTCTGCGACATCCAGACGCCCGAGCGCACGCCGTACGAGGGCGATCCGCGCCACGTCCTGCGGCGCGCGCTGCGGCGCATGAGCGACATGGGCTTCGACGACTTCATGGTCGGCCCGGAGCTGGAGTACTTCTACTTCAGAGACGCGAGATCGACCGAGCCGCTCGACCAGGGCGGCTACTTCGACCTCACGACGCTCGACGCCGGTTCGGACCTGCGGCGCGAGACGATCTTCGCGCTCGAGCAGCTCGGCATCCACGTCGAGTACAGCCACCACGAGGTCGGCCCCTCGCAGCACGAGATCGACATGCGCTACGCGCCCGCGCTGAAGATGGCCGACGACTGCATGACGTATCGCCTCACCGTCAAGGAGTGCGCGATGAAGTACGGCCTCCACGCGACGTTCATGCCGAAGCCGCTGTTCGGCGAGAACGGGTCAGGCATGCACACGCACATGTCGCTGTTCAGAGACGGTAGAAACGCCTTCTTCGACGCCGACGACCAGTACTTCCTGTCGGAGATCGGCAAGGCGTTCATCGCCGGGCAGTTGCGCCACGCGCGCGAGATCTCCTCGATCTTCGCCCAGTGGGTGAACTCCTACAAGCGGCTCGTGCCGGGCTACGAGGCGCCGACCTACATCGCGTGGTCGCGGCGCAACCGCTCCGCGCTCGTGCGCGTGCCGCTCTACCACCCTGGCAAGGAGCAGTCGACGCGCGCGGAGCTGCGCTGCCCGGACCCAGCCTGCAACCCGTACCTGACGTTCGCGGCGCTGCTGCAGGCGGGCCTCGAGGGGATCGAGCACGGCTACGAGCTTCCCGAGCCGATGGAGAAGAACCTCTACCACTTGGCGCCCGACGAGCGGCGCCGCCTCGGGATCGAGCAGCTGCCGGCGACGCTCGGCGAGGCGATCGAGCTGACGGCCGAGTCCGAGCTGGTGCTGCGCACGCTCGGCGAGCACATGTTCAACCGCTTCGTCGAGATCAAGCGGCAGGAGTGGGAGGACTACCGCGTGCAGGTCACCAGCTGGGAGCTGGAGAAGTACCTGCCGATCCTGTAGCGCGGAGCGCCGTCAGTCGCGTGCCAGCTCGGCGCCCTTGGCCGCGTCGAGCAGGTGCTCTTTGCGCACGAGTTTGACGCGGGGGCGGCCGTGGGGCTCGCCGGCGGTTCTCTCCGCGTCGTCGATCGCTTGCCAGTGGGTGTAGGTGATGTGGTCGGGGCAGCGGTC
>JAFDWH010000008.1 GCA_018268595.1 Actinomycetota bacterium
CCCGCCGCCTCGGCGCCCGCGCCGGCCGCGTCGGCTCCGGCCCCGTCGGCGCCGCCGCCGGCCGCCTCCGCGCCCGCGCCTGCGCCCGCGCCGGCTCCCGTCCCGCCGCCTGCCCCCGTCGTCACGCGCGCCTCGTGACGCGCACGATCCACCTCGTCGCCGAGCACGACGTGACGTTCCCCTGCATGGGGTGCGAGTTCCGCCTGCTCGTCGGCGCGCCCGGCGCCGCCGCCGCGGCCGTCGCCGCGCGGACGCGGCTGGAGGCGCTCGACGCGCGCCTCTCGCGCTTCCGCCCCGACAGCGAGCTGAGCCGCCTCAACGCCGACCCGCGCGAGACGGTCCCGGCCTCGCCGCCGCTGCGCGCGACCGTGCGCGCCGCCCTGCTTGCGGCCGAGCGCACGGGCGGCCTGCTCGACCCCACGCTCGTCGGCGCGCTCGAGCGCGCCGGCTACGCCAGCTCGCTCGCAGGAGCGACACCCGGGCCGGTCGCGGAGGCGCTCCACAGCGCGCCGCCGCGCCGGCCCGCGCGTGCCTGCCCGCAGGCGCCGTGGCGCGCCGTGCGCGTCGACGACGAGGCCGGCACGATCGTGCGCCCGCCGGGGCTGCGGCTCGACAGCGGCGGGGTGGGGAAGGGGCTCGCCGCCGACCTCGTCGCCGCCGGGCTCGCGCGTGCCGGCCACGCCCGCTTCGCGGTCGACGCGGCCGGCGACATCCGCGTCGGCGGCAGCCGCACGGCCGTGCGCCCGCACGAGGTCGAGGTCGCGCACCCCTGGCGCGAGGAGCCGCTCGGCACGCTGCGGATCGCCGCCGGCGCGGTCGCGACGTCCGGGATCGGCTCGCGCCTGTGGCGGACGCCCGACGGCCGCTGGGCGCACCACCTGCTCGACCCGTCGAGCGGCGCGCCGGCGTGGACCGGCCTCGTCGCCGCGACCGCGCTCGCGCCGACGGCGCTCGAGGCCGAGACGCGCGCGAAGGCCGCGCTGCTGAGCGGGCCGCTGGGCGCGCGCCGCTGGCTCGTCGAGCACGGCGGGATCGTCGTCCACGACGACGGCGCGGCCGAGTGGATCGGCCCCGCGCGCGACCATCTGCGGGCGGCCGCGCCGCCGCGGTCGCCGCGGCTGCGCCTCACGCTCCCGGCCCCGGCGGGCCCCGCGCGCGGAGGCCGGCCCGCGTGAGCGTGCTCGCCGCCGCCCCGGACCCGCTCCAGCACGGCTGGTGGCTCGCGAGCCGCGCGGCCGGCGCGGTCGCGCTCGTGCTCGTGACCGGCTCGACGCTGCTGGGCCTCGCGATGGCGCTCAGACCGGCGTGGGCCAGACGCCACGCCGCGCGCCTCGTGACGCTGCACGAGCAGCTCTCGCTCACGGGGCTCGCGGCGATCGCCGTGCACGGCGCCACGCTGCTGGGCGACCACTGGCTCAGACCCGGGCTCGCGGGCATCGTGCTGCCGGGCGCGCCGAGCTACCGTCCGGCGTTCACCTCGTTGGGGATCGTGGCCGGCTGGATGGCGGCCCTGCTCGGGCTCTCCTACTACGCGCGCGGACGCGTCGGCGTGGGACGCTGGCGTGCGCTGCACCGCCTCACGCCCGTCGCCTGGGCGCTGGTCGTCGCGCACACGCTCGGCGCCGGCACCGACGCCGGCTCGGCATGGCTGCGCTGGCCGCTGCTGGCCTCGATCCCGCTCGTCCTCGTCTTGCTCGCGCTGCGCGTCGCGCGCCGAGATCCCCCACCCCGCAAAGGAGTTCCGCTCGATGACCGCTCCACCCGCACCCGCTCCCGCCGACCGCTGCCGGCGACCCGTGCGAGCTGAGGCGGCGCGATGAGCGGGGCCGTCACCGTCGCGCCGCGCCGCGCCGGCCTGCGCTGGTGGGCGCCGCGCGCCGCGTTCGCGCTCGTCGCGGCGTTCGCGTTGATCCAGCTCGTGCCGTACGGCCGTGCCCACGGCAACCCGCCGGTCCGCTCGGAGCCGAGATGGGACAGCCCGCGCACGAAGGCGCTGTTCGCGCAGGCCTGCGGCGCGTGCCACAGCAACCTCACGACATGGCCCTGGTACAGCAACGCCGCGCCGGTCTCGTGGCTCGTCCAGCACGACGTCGAGGACGGCCGCGCGCGCTTCGACGTGTCGGAGTGGCGCGAGCGCCCCCAGCCCGCAGCGGCCGAGGTGGCGGCGGTCGTGCGCGCGGGCGAGATGCCGCCGCTGCAGTACCGCCTGATCCACTCCGAGGCGCGCCTGTCGTCCGCGCAGCGGGCCGCGCTGGCGGCGGGGCTGGAGCGCACCTTCCGCGCCAGCCCGCCGCTGCACGTCGTCGCGCACGGCGGCGACGACGGCTAGCACCGGCTGATCGCCGCCGCCGGCCTCAGCTGCGCAGCGCCGGGGCCGGCGCGGCGGGCGCGACCGGCCGCACGCGCACGCGCGCGTCGACCACGACGGCGCCGCCGGGATGCGCGATCACCGGGTTGCAGTCGAGCTCGGCGACCTCCGGGTGCGCGTCGACGAGCGCGCCGATCCGTAGCACGACCTGCTCCAGCGCCGGCAGGTCGACCGGCGGCTCGCCGCGGGCGCCGCGCAGCAGCGGCGCGATCGACAGCGACGCGACCATCTCGCGCGCGTCGCGGTCGGTCACCGGCGTCAGCCGCACGGCGACGTCGTGCAGCAGCTCGACGGCGCGCCCGCCGGCGCCGACCGCGAGCACCGGGCCGAACAGCGGGTCCGACGTGGACCCCACGAGCAGCTCGGGGCCGGGCGGCGCCATCGCCTGCACGACGTAGCCCGCCAGCGCATGGCCCGCCGCCGCGAGCCGCTCGCGCATCTCCTGCGCGGCGCGGCGCGCCGCCGCCGGCGTGGCGAGCGCGAGCGCGACGCCGCCGACGTCGCTCTTGTGCAGCAGGCCGGGGGCGATCGCCTTCAGCGCGACCGGCCCGCCCAGCTCGGCCGCGGCGTGCGCGACGCCCGTCGGGCTGCGGGCGATCCGCTGCTCGGCGAGCGGCACGCCGTAGCAGCGCAGCAGCGTGTGCACGTCCTCGGCGCTCAGCCAGCAGCCGGCGTCGCCGTCGGCCGCGCCGCGCGCGCCGAGCGCCCGCGCGATCGTCGCGGCCGCCTCGTCGGGACGCAGGTCGGCGAACGCCGGGACCGCTCCGCGCGGCGTCGCGCGCCAGCGCGCATGCTCGACCGCGCGCCCGAGCGCGCGCGCCGCGTCCTCCGGGTAGCGGAACGACGGCAGCGGCGGCGCCCCTCCGCCGGGGACCTCCGCATGCAGCACCGCCGGCGCTCTGTCCGCCGTCATGAAGCACGTCAGCAGCGGCAGCCGGCCGGCGAGCGTCCGGCTCGCCTCCCGCACCGCTACCGCCACGTCCTCCGCCTCGGTCACGAGCGGCGGCACGAACACCGCCACGATCGCGTCGACCGCGCCGCTCGTCCCGATCACCTCGACGGCCGCCGCGAACGCCGCCGGCGAGGCCGCCGCCAGCAGGTCGACCGGGTTGCCGAGCGCCGCGCCGGCCGGCACGTGCCGCGCGATCGCCGCCTGCACCTCGTCCGGCAGCGTGGGCAGCTCGAGGCCCGCCGCGACGCACGCGTCGGCGGCGAGGATCCCCGGGCCGCCTGCGTTCGTCACGATCGCGACGCGCGGCCCGGCCGGCAGCGGCTGGTGCTCCAGCAGCGCGGCGAGGTCGAACAGCTCGCCCAGCGTGTCGGCGCGCAGCACGCCCGCCTGGCGGAACAGCGCGCCGACGGCCGCCTCGGAGCCGGCCAGCAGCGCGCCGGTGTGCGAGGCGGCGGCGCGCGCGCCGGCCGCCGAGCGACCGGCCTTGACGGCGACGATCGGCTTCACGCGCCCGACGCGCCGCGCGATCCGCGCGAACTTGCGCGGGTTGCCGAACGACTCGAGGTAGAGCAGCACCGCGCGCGTGCGCTCGTCCTGCTCGCACCACTCGAGGAAGTCGTTGCCCGACAGGTCGGCCTTGTTGCCGACCGACACGAACGCCGACAGCCCGATCCCGAGCGCGTGCGCCTGCTCCAGCAGCGCGATCCCGACGCCGCCGCTCTGCGACAGCAGCCCGAGGTGCCCGCGCGGCGGCGCGGTCGGCGCGAAGCTCGCGTCGAGCCGCACGTCCGGGTCGGTGTCGATCACGCCGAGGCAGTTCGGGCCGATCAGCCGCATGCGCCCGGCGCGGCAGACGGCCAGCAGCTCGCGCTGCAGCGCCGCGCCCTGCGGCCCGGTCTCCGAGAAGCCGGCCGCCAGCACGACCAGCGCCCGCACGCCGCGCGCCGCGCACGCCCGCGCGACCGCGACGCACTGCTCCGCCGGGACGGCCAGCACGGCCGCCTCCAGCTCGCCGGGCAGCTCGTCGACCGACGCGTACACGCGGTGGCCGAGCACCTCGCCGCCGTTGCGGTTGACGGCGTAGAGGTCGCCGGCGAAGTCGCCGTCCACGAGCTTGCGGAAGACCGCCCCGCCGATCGTCCCCGGCTTCGGCGAGGCGCCGACGACCGCCAGCGAGCGCGGCCGCAGCACGCTGTCCATCGCGGCGACGGCGGCGATCGAGTCGCGCCGCTCGAAGCGCTCGCGCGCCTCCTCCGTCAGCGCCGTCGGCATCTCGACGTGGAGCACGCCGGGCTGCGAGCGCACCTGCAGCGGCAGCCCGCTGTCGCGGAAGACCGCCAGCATCGCGTGGTTCTCCGGCAGCACCTCTGCCACGAACGTGTGGATCCCCTGCGCGCGGGCGCCGAACGCGAGGTGCGCGAGCAGGATCGTCGCGAGCCCGCGCCCCTGCATCGTGTCGGCCGTCTCGAACGCGACCTCGGCGCGCTCCGGCGCCAGCCGCACCCACGCGGCGTGGCCGACGATCGTCCCGCCGCTCCCGTCGCCGTCGCCCGCGCCGACGAGCGCGATCAGGCCGTCGCGCTCGCGCCGGTCGACGTCGGCCGCCCAGCGCGCCGCGGCGTCGGTGTCGGCCGCGCCGGTGAACCAGCGCAGCCGCCGCGAGCCGGGCGACAGCTGCCCGAGGAACGTCCGCAGCGCCGGCAGGTCGTCCGCCCGCACCGGGCGCACGTGCACCGGCGCGCCGTCGCGCAGCGCGACGTCGACCGCGCGCGCGGCGAGCGCCGCCTCGCTCGGGGTGCCGTCCACGCCGGCGACGCTAGCGGTCGCCGTCCTCGTCGTTCAGCCGGCGCAGGAACACGAGCACGATCGCGGTCGTGAAGACGGCGATCGCGACGAGCACCGCCGCGACGAGCCCCCACGTCGGCCCGGACGCGAGCCACACGACGAGCCCGACGACGGCGAGCAGCGGGATCAGGAACAGGAACAGCAGCGGCGCCGCGGTCGTGTCGCGGTGCGTGGCCGGATCGGTGAAGGCGTGGAAGGTCGACATCGTGCGCTCCTTGTCGGTGTGCCTGGCACGATCGCGCGCTGCGGCCGCGCTCACAGCCGGGCGCCGCCGCAGCGCCCCGGCGGGGAACCACGGATCCGCGGCCGGTGATCTCCCGATGCCGCGCCGCTCGCGCGCGGGAAGAATCGGGCCGATGGGCCTCCGCGTCCGCACGCTCGCCGCAGCCGTCGCGCTGCTCGGCACGCTCGCCGGCGGCGTCTGCCACCTGGCGGGCGCGCCCGCGGCCGGGGACGCGCTGTGGGTCGCGACGATCGCCGGCACGCTCGTCCCGGTCACGTGGTCGGTCGCGCGCAGCCTCGCGCACGGCGACGTCGGCGTCGACGTGATCGCGCTGCTCGCGATGGTCGCCGCGCTCGTCGGCGACGAGCTGCTGGCCGGCGCGGTCGTCGCGGTGATGCTGCTCGGCGGCAACGCGCTGGAGGCGTACGCGGCCGGCCGCGCCGAGCGCGAGCTGACCGCCCTGCTGCGCCGTGCGCCGCGGATCGCGCACCGCCGCTCCGACCGCACCTGGGAGGAGGTCCCGGTCGAGGCGGTGGTGCCGGGCGACGTCGTGCTCGTGCGCGGCGGCGAGGTCGTGCCGGTCGACGGGACGCTCGCGAGCGAGCGCGCGGCGATCGACGCCTCCGCCGTCACGGGCGAGCCGCTGCCGGTCGAGCTGCGCCGCGGCGAGCCGCTGCGCAGCGGCGTCGCGAACGCGGGCGAGGCGTTCGAGCTGCGCGCCACGCGCGCCGCGGCCGACAGCGCCTACGCGGCGCTCGTCGCGCTGGTCGCCGCCGCGCGCGCGGAGCGCCCGCCGTTCACGCGGCTCGCGGACCGCTACGCGGCGATCTTTCTGCCGCTGACGCTGCTCGTCGCGGGCGGCGCGTGGGCGGCGAGCGGCGACTTCGTGCGCGCGGTCGCGGTGCTCGTCGTCGCGACGCCGTGCCCGCTGATCCTGGCCGCGCCGATCGCGCTCGTCTCGGGCCTCTCGCGCTGCGCGGGGGAAGGGATCGTGCTGAAGGGCGGCAGCGCGCTCGAGGGCCTCGCGGCGGCCCGCACGGTGCTGTTCGACAAGACCGGGACGCTCACGCTGGGCCGCCCGGCGGTCGAGTTGGTCGTCCCGTTCGACGGCGCTCCCGGCGACGAGCTGTTGCGGCTCGCCGCCTCCGCCGAGCAGCTGTCCGCGCACGTGCTGGCCGAGGCGATCGTGCACGACGCGCAGGCGCGCGGGCTGGCGCTGCAGGCGCCGGCCGGCGCGCACGAGGACGCGGGCGACGGGATCGAGGCGACGGTCGGCGGCCACCGCGTCGGCGTCGGCGGCGAGCGCTGGCTGCACGCGCGCGGCTTCGCGCCGGCCGGCGGCGACGCGCGCCCGCCCGCGCTCGACGGCGCGGCGCCCGGCCGCGCGCTCGTGCACGTCGGCGTCGACGGCCGCGTCGCCGGCGCGCTCGTGATGGCGGACCGCCTGCGGCCCGACGCGGCGCGGCTCGCCGCCGAGCTGCGCGACGCGGGCGTGCGGCAGGTCGCGATGGTCACGGGCGACCGCGACGCGGTCGCGCGCGCGATCGCCGAGCAGGCCGGCGTCGACCGCGTCTACGCGGAGCGCACGCCCGAGCAGAAGCTGGCGGTCGTGCGGGCGGTGCGCGCGCGACCGGAGCTGCGCCCGGTCGTGATGGTGGGGGACGGCGTCAACGACGCGCCGGCGCTGGCGCTCGCGGACGTCGGCGTCGCGATCGCGGGGGAGAGCGAGACGGTCTCCAGCGAGGCCGCCGATGCGGTCATCACGGTCGACCGCGTCGACCGCGTCGCGGCGGCGGTGCGGATCGGCCGCCGCACGCTGCGGATCGCGCGCCAGAGCGTGGTCGCCGGGATGGCGCTGAGCCTCGCCGCGATGGGCTTCGCCGCCGCTGGGCGCCTGCCGCCGGTCGCCGGCGCGCTGCTGCAGGAGGGCATCGACGTCGCCGTGATCCTCAACGCGCTGCGCGCGCTGCGGCCATGAGGCTGCTGCCGACCGCGCCGCCGGCCGAGCTGCGCGAGTCGAACACCTCGCGCGTGCTGTTGCACGGCGACCGCGCCTACAAGGTCAAGAAGCCGGTGCGCTTCGCGTTCCTCGACCAGCGCGCGCCGGAGCGCCGCCGCGAGCTGTGCGACGACGAGCTGCGCCTCAACCGCGAGCTGGCGCCCGACCTCTACCTCGCGGTGCGCGCGCTCGTCCCGGCCGGCGACGACGGGCGCCTGCGGCTCGCGGACGCGGACGACCCGGCGGCCGTCGACTACGCCGTCGAGATGCGCCGCTTCGACGAGCACGCGACGCTCGCCGCCCACGCGCGCGCCGGCACGCTGACCGACGACCAGCTCGTCGCCGTCGCCGAGCGCGTCGCCGCCTTCCACGCAACCGCGCGCGTCGTCCCAGCCCCCGCCGGCCCGCCCCCCGCCGCCCCCGCCGGCCCGCCACCCGCCGCCCCCGCCGGCCCGCCACCCGCCGCCCCCGCCGGCCCGCCACCTGCCGCCCCCGCCGGCCCGCCACCCGCCGTACCCGTCGGCCCGGCCCTCGCCGCCGCGCTCGCGCGCCTCGACCGCAACGCCGAGCAGCTGCTCGCGCTGCTGGCCGCGCCGGCCGACCGCACCCGCGTCGCCGCCGGCTGGCGCTGCGCCGCCGCGTTCGCGACCGGCCGCGCCGACCAGCTTGCCGCGCGCGCCGCCGCCGGCCGCGTGCGGGAGCTGCACGGCGACCTGCGCGCCGAGCACGTGCTGCCCGGCCCGCCCGTGCGGATCGTCGACCGCCTCGAGTTCGACCGCGCGCTGCGCGAGGTCGACACGGGCGACGAGGTCGCCTTCCTCGCGATGGACCTGACCGCGCTCGGCCGGCCCGACGCCGCCCGCCGCTTCGTCGCCGCCTACCGCGCCGCCGGCGGCGACCCGGGCGACGACGAGCTGGTCGCCTGGCACATGCTCCACCGCGCCCTCGTCCGCGCGAAGGTCGCGCTGCTGACCGGCCCCGCCACTCCGGCGCCCGACCCTCTTTCGCCGACCGCCGCCTTGCCCGCCGCAACAACCGCCGCCGCCTCACCCGCCACCACCGTCCCGCCGGCCGCGTACGCCCTCCTGGCGCTCGCCGAGCGCTGCGCCTGGCGGTTGCGCCTGCCGCCCGTGCTCGTCGTCTGCGGCCCGGCCGCGTCCGGCAAGAGCACGCTCGCCGCGGAGCTGGCGCGGCGCAGCGGCCGCCCCGCGATCGCCGCCGACGTCGTGCGCAAGCGGCTCGCCGGGCTCGCGCCGACCGAGCGCGCCCGCCCGGAGCACTACACGCCCGAGATGAGCCGCCGCACCTACGGCGAGCTGGGCCTGCTCGCGGTCGCCGCCGCCCGTCGCGACGGCGCGATCGTCGATGCGACGTTCCGCCACCGCGCCGACCGTGACGCCTTCCGCGCCGCGCTCGCGACCGTCGCGGGAAGCCCCCGCACGGACGCTCCGGACGTCTGCTACGTCGAGTGCCTCGCTCCGCCGGCGGTGCTCGCCGCGCGCGCGGTCGGCCGCCTCGGCGACCCGCAGCGGATCTCCGACGCGACGGCACCGCTCGCGCTCGATCAGCAGCAGCGCTGGCAGCCGCTCGACGAGGTGCCGGCCGAGCGCCACCACCGCCTGCGCACCGACCGCCCCGCGAGCGCCATCGCCGACGCGCTCGCCGCGGCGCTCGACGGTGCGCTCGCCTCCTGACTCCCGGCGCGCTCTAGCCTTCGCCACGATGCCCCGCCTCCTGTTCGTCTGCCTCGGCAACATCTGCCGCTCGCCCACCGCGGAGGCGGTGATGGCGCGGCTCGTCGCCGACGCGCGGCTGGAGCACGCGATCGAGGTCGACAGCGCCGGCACGGGCGCGTGGCACGTCGGCAGCCCGCCCGACGAGCGCGCGACCGCCGCCGCCGCGGCGCGCGGCGTCGCGATGCGCGGCACCGCCCGGCAGGTGCGCCGCGAGGACTTCGACGCGTTCGACCTGCTGGTCGCGATGGACGACGAGAACCACCGCAACCTGCGCGCGCTCGCGCCCGACGCCGAGGCCGCCGCGAAAGTCCGCCTGCTGCGCGAGTTCGACCCCGCTGCGGCCGGCGCCGGCAGCCTCGACGTGCCCGACCCCTACTACGGCGGGGCGGACGGCTTCGACCGCGTCCTCGACCTCGTCGAGGCCGCCTGCGCCGGCCTGCTCGACGAGCTGCGCGCCGCCGTCCCGTCCCGCGACTGAGCGTGCAGGCGCCGCTCGCCGCCGCCCTCGCCACGGCGCTCGGCCGCCCCGTCGCCCGCCTCGACCCGGTCGCCGGCGGCGACCTCAACGACGCCTACGCCGCCACGCTCGCCGACGGCGCGCGCGTGTTCGTCAAGACGAGCGCCGACCGGGCCGCGGCCGGGTCGTTCGCTGCCGAGGCGGAGGGCCTGCGCTGGCTCGCCGAGCCCGCCGCACTGCCCGTCCCCGCCGTCCTCGCACTCGCCGACCCGCCTCCCGCCGAGCCCGCCCCACTCGCCGATCCGCCTCCCGCCGAGCCCGCCGCACTCGCCGCGTCCGACCCCACGCCCCGCTTCCTCGCGCTCCGCTGGATCGACGCCGGTCCCTCCACGCCGGCCGGCGACGAGGCGCTCGGCCGCGGCCTCGCCGCCCTCCACGCTGCCGGCGCGCCCGCCTTCGGCGGCCCCGCCGACACGCTCCGCATCGGCCCGCTCACGCTGCCCAACGCGCCGGCGCCGGACTGGGCGTCCTTCTACGCGACCCGCCGCCTCGAGCCGCTCGCCCGCCGCGCGCACCACCGCGGTGCGCTGCCGCCCGAGGCACCGGCCCTGCTCGACCGCCTGATCGCGCGCCTCCCGCAGCTCGCCGGGCCGCCCGAGCCGCCCGCGCGCGTCCACGGCGACCTGTGGTCCGGCAACGTCCTGACCGACCGCGACGGCCGGCCCTGGCTGATCGATCCCGCCGCGCACGGCGGCCACCGCGAGCTCGACCTCGCGATGCTGCGCCTGTTCGGCGGTCCCTCCGAGCGCTGCTTCGAGGCCTACGACGAAGTCGCGCCGCTTGCCCCGGGCGCCTCCGAGCGCGTCGCCCTCTGGCAGCTCGCCCCGCTGTTGCTGCACGCCGTCCTCTTCGGATCGAGCTGGGGCGCCCGCGCGACGGACGTCCTGCGCCGTTATGCCTAGGAGCGCACCAGCGCCGGCCCGCCCGGCGCCTCCGCCGGGGCCGGGCCGCCGGGCAGCGCGGCGCGCACCTGGTAGATCCCGGTGAAGCCGGACAGGAAGCCGTTGCGCGCCGCGCGCAGGTACAGCCGCCACACGCGGATGCGCTCCTCGCCGGCGAGCCGCGTCGCCTCCTCGAGGTGCTCGTCGAGTCGCTCGGCCCAGTGCCGCAGCGTCTCCGCGTAGTCCGCTCCGAAGCCCTCGACGTGCTGCGTCACGAAGCCGGCGCGCTCGAGTGCCAGCAGCACCCGCGAGAGATGCAGCGGCTCGGCGTCGGGGAACACGTAGCGCTCGGAGAAGTCGCCCGCGTCCGGGTCGCTGTGGCGCTGGCGCGTGATGCCGTGGTTGAGCAGCCGCCCGCCCGGCTTCAGCAGCTCCGCGAGCCGCGCCGCGTACGCGTCGATCTGCACGTCGCCGACGTGCTCGACCATCCCGATCGAGGCGATCGCGTCGAACGGCTCGGTCTCCAGCTCGCGGTAGTCGGCCAGGCGGATGTCGACCTGCTCCGTCAGCCCGGCGGCCTCCACCCGCGCTCTCGCGAGCGACGCCTGCGCGGGCGAGAGCGTGATCCCGGTCACGTGCACGTCGTGCTTCGCCGCCGCGTGCAGCGCGAACGCGCCCCAGCCGCAGCCGACGTCGAGCACGCGCTCGCCGGCGCGGAGCCCGAGCTTCGCGCACACCAGCTCCAGCTTCGCCTCCTGTGCCTCCTCCAGCGTCTGCGCGCCGGAGCGCGCCCACACGCCGCACGAGTACGTCAGCGTCGGCCCGAGGAAGAGGCGGAAGAAGTCGTTCGAGACGTCGTAGTGGTGGCGCACCGCGCGCGCGTCGCGCTCGCGCGAGTGGCGCGTGCCGCGCGGCACAAGCTCCGACGCGGGCGGTCGCGGCGGCCGCGTCAGGCCCGCCGCGGCGATGGCGGCGAGCAGCAGGCGCACGCGGTCGCGCCCGTCGATCGGCGGCGGCTGCCACGTGTCGAGCAGCCGCATGACGGCGTCGATGTCGTCGACCGCCAGCTCGCCGCTCACGTACGCGCGACCCAGCCCGAGCTGCCCGGGCGCGCGCAGCGCGTGCGCGATGGCGCGGGGCGAGCGCACGGTGAAGGTGGGAGCCGCGCCGGCGCCGTTCCCGTCGTCCGTCGCCGGCAGCTCGCTGCCGTCCCAGAAGCCCACCGCGAACGGCCGCGCCGGCAGCAGCCGGGCGACCTCCCTGCGCAGCGGACCGGTGACCGCGAGCCCCATCGGCCGGCACCCTAGCGCGACGAAACGGCGTTCGCCCTCCGGTCATCGCAGGCGACGTCCCACCGGCCCGCCGGCCACTCGTTCCACGCTACACTGCGTGGCTCGCGCCGGCTGGCGGTCCGTTGTCTGTCCGCCACCGGTCGCGGTCACGTGCCCATACCGACCTTGGAACGCCCATGGCCCGCGGAGACGTCCGGATCGCAGTCACGCTCGCGTGCGAAGACTGCAAGCGACGCAACTACCAGACGAACAAGAGCAAGCGCAACGATCCCGAGCGGATCCAGCTGCGCAAGTACTGCCGCTGGTGCAAGACGCACACGGCGCACCGGGAGACGCGCTAGCGCGAACCCGAAGCCATGGCCCGCGACCGCAGACGAGCGAAGCAGCGCCGTGACCGCCAGGCCCGTGCGGCCGGCGGCGCGCAGCAACGCCATCCCGACGGCGCGGCGCCGATGCCCGAGGCGCCCCACGACGCGGAGCACGTCCACGACCACGAGCCGGCCGAGCTGGCGAGCGGCGACCGCGACCTGATCGAGGCGCAGCTCGAGCTCGCGCGCCCGGAGCTGACGGACGCCGCTTCCACGAACGTCCCCGACGTCGTCGACGACCCGGTCGACCTGCCCGAGCTGGCCGACGAGGAGCAGTTCGAGGAGCTCGAGGACCGCGTCGACGAGGCCGAGGAGCGTTTCGAGGAAGGCGAGCCCTACGACGAAGGCGCTCCGGGCGGCGAAGGCGCCGTGGCGGTCCGCAGCCGCCGCCGCGCGGGCGGGCGGGCGGCTTCGGAGAAGGAGCCGCGCGAGGGCAATCGCCTCGTCACGTTCCTGCGAGGAAGCTGGCGCGAGCTTCAGCGAGTACAGTGGCCGGATCGTCGGCAGGTCGGCCAGGCCACAGCGGTCGTCATAGGCTTCGTGATCGTCGCCGGCGCGTTCCTCGGCCTGGCGGACTTCGTCGCCGGCAAGATCGTCGAACTCATCATCTAGAGCAGGCTTCGTCCCGCGCCCGACCCCGAAGGATTCCCCCGCAATGTTCCGCTGGTACGTCGTCAACACCTACTCCGGTCACGAGAACAAGGTGAAGCACAACCTCGAGCACCGCGTCGTCTCGCTCGGTCAGAAGCGAGCGGTGCGTCAGGTGGTGGTGCCCACCGAGACCGTCTCGGAGATGAAGGACAACCAGAAGGTCGTGACGGAGAAGCGCACGATGCCCGGCTACGTGCTCGTGAACATGGACCTCAACGAGGACTCGTGGGCGCTCGTGAAGGGGACGCCGGGCGTCACCGGGTTCGTCGGCGCGTCGAACGAGCCGGTCCCGCTGACGCAGGCCGAGGTCGACCGGCTGCTCCACCGCGAGACGGCGGAGCGCCCGCGCACGCGTGCGCAGTTCTCGATCGGGGAGTCCGTCAAGGTCGTCTCCGGCCCGCTGTCCGACTTCTCCGGGGAGATCTCGGAGATCAACGAGGACGGCGCGCGCCTCAAGGTGCTGGTATCAATCTTCGGCCGCGAGACCCCCGTCGAGGTCGGCTTCGACCAGGTGAAGAAGATCTGAAATGGCCAAGAAGGTTCTGACAGTCATCAAGCTCCAGGCTCCCGCCGGTCAGGCGAGCCCGGCCCCGCCGGTCGGTCCCGCCCTGGGTCAGCACGGCGTGAACATCATGGAGTTCGTCAAGGCGTTCAACGCCCAGACGGCCTCGCAGCAGGGCACCGTCGTGCCGGTCGAGATCACGGTCTTCGAGGACCGCTCGTTCACGTTCATCACCAAGAGCCCGCCGGCCGCCGTGCTGATCAAGAAGACGCTCGGCCTCGACAAGGGCTCCGCCGAGCCGAACCGCACGAAGGTCGCGAAGATCACGCAGGCGCAGCTGCGCGAGATCGCGCAGACGAAGCTCGAGGACCTGAGCGCCCACGACCTCGACGAGGCGGCGAAGATCATCGCGGGCACGGCCCGCTCGATGGGCGTGGAGGTGGCTGACTGATGGCTAAGCACGGCAAGGCCCACGTCGAGGCGCGCCAGCGCTACGACCGCGAACACGAGTACGCGCCCGCCGAGGCGATCGCGCTCGTCAAGCAGCTCAAGCACGGCAAGTTCGACGAGTCGGTCGAGGTCCACATCCGCACCGGCCTGAACGTCCGCCACGCGGACGAGCAGCTGCGCGGCACGATCGCGCTCCCGCACGGCCTCGGCAAGAACGTCAAGGTGGCCGTCTTCGCGCAGGGCGACAAGCAGCAGGAGGCGATCGACGCCGGCGCCGACCACGTCGGCGCGGAGGACCTCGCGAGACAGATCGAGGAGGGCTTCGACGACTTCGACGTCGCGATCGCCACGCCGGACCTGATGCCGGTCGTCGGCCGCCTCGGCCGCATCCTCGGCCCCTCGGGCAAGATGCCGAACCCGAAGGTCGGCACGGTCACGATGGACGTCCGCAAGGCCGTCGAGGAGTCGAAGGCCGGCAAGGTCGAGTACCGCACCGACCGCACCGCGATCGTCCACCTCGTGATCGGCAAGTCGAGCTTCGACGAGCAGCGCCTGTTGGAGAACTACGCGGCGGTGGTCGAGGAGATCGTCCGCGCCAAGCCGTCCGCGGCGAAGGGCAAGTACATCCACTCGATCACGCTCGCCTCGACGATGGGGCCGGGCGTCAAGGTCGATCCGGCGCGCACGCGCGACATCGTGGAGGAGGCGCCGCTCGCGGCGTAGCCTCGTCTGAAAGAGCGCCCTGCCCGAGACCCCCGGCGGTTCGTAAGTCCGGGGCAGGCGGTGCCTCGAAGGTCTGGCCGGCGGACTCCGCCGCCCGCTCCCTCGACGCCCGCCATGTGCGGGCGCTCCTCGTTTCGAGAGAGAGCGAACCAAGACCATGAACAGAGACGAGAAGGCCGCGGTCGTCGATCGCATCGCCGGGGAGCTGGAGTCCTCCCAGGCGGTCTTCGCGGTCGACTATCGCGGGATCACGGTCAGCCAGGTCGCCGACCTGCGCGCGAAGCTGCGCGCGGTGGACGCGACCTTCGCGGTCGTGAAGAACTCGCTGACCGAGCGCGCCGCCGACAAGGCGGGCGCCGAGGCGCTGAAGGCGAGCCTCGAGGGCCCGACCGCGCTGACGTTCGTGCGCGGCGACGCCGCCGCGGCGGCGAAGGCGCTCAGCGACGCGCAGAGAGCGACCGACGTGCTGGCCTTCAAGGGCGGCCTGATGGACGGCAAGGCCGTCTCGCCGGAGGACATCGGGGCGATAGCGAAGCTGCCGTCGCGCGAGGTGCTCTACGCGCAGCTCGTCGGCACCGTCGCGGCGCCGCTCAACGGACTCGCGCGGACGCTGAACGCGCTGATCTCCGGCATCGCGGTCCAGCTCGGCCAGATCCGCGACCAGGGCCTCGTCGGCGGCAGCGCCGCGCCGGCGGCTGAGCCCGAGCCCGCCCCCGAGCCGGAGGCCGAGGCCGCCGCGCCCGCGGAGGTCGAGGCCACCACTGACACTGACACCACTGAGAACCAGACGGACGCCGCGGCGGAAGCCGGCGACGCTTCCGACGCGAAGGAGGACTAGACCATGGCGACCACTCAGGAGTGGATCGACGAGCTGAAGGGCATCTCGGTGCTCGAGCTGGCCGAGCGCATCAGAGCGCTCGAGGAGGAGTTCGGCGTGTCCGCGGCGGCCGTCGCCGCGGCGGCCCCGGCGGCCGGCGGCGGCGCGGCCGGTGGCGACAACGGCGGCGGGGACGATGAGTCCTCGACGGTCGACGTCGTCCTCACCGGCGCCGGCGACAAGAAGATCCAGGTCATCAAGGTCGTGCGCGCCGCGACCGGTCTCGGCCTCAAGGAGGCCAAGGCGCTCGTCGACGAGGCCCCCAAGCCGGTCAAGGAGGGCATCGAGCGCGACGAGGCCGACAAGCTCAAGGCCGAGCTCGAGGAGGCCGGCGCCACCGTCGAGCTCAAGTAGCCGACCCGCGTCACCGCTTCACCGAAGGGCCGGCCGCAGCGCCGGCCCTTCGTCGTTCTCGGACCAGTGCGGATCGCTACATCCCTGCGATGCACAAACCCGCACTGCTCCCACCGCCGCGCCCGCCGCGCTATCCAAAACCGCCGCAAACCGGTACGATCCGCCGGTCGGCCGATAGTCGTAGCCGCCCACCAGGCCGGAGCCCGCGCCACATACGCGGGTTTCCAGGGCGGGGTCCGTGAGCGCTGACAGCCCCCCGCACAGGGCAGCGATGCCGTGTGCTATCTTCGCTGGTCGCGCTTTCGCGCCGCCTCTCTGCTCGCTCTCGACCGCTCGAGGAGTCGCCGTCTTGGCACCTGTTGACGCCCCCCGGACGCGCCGCACGTTCGCGCGCCTTTCCAAGGCCCTTGATGTCCCCAACCTGATCGACATCCAGAAGAAGTCCTTCGCCTGGCTCACCGACCCGGAGCACGGGGGCCTGCGCGAGACGATCGACGACATCTCGCCGATCGAGGACTACACCGGCAACCTCGCCGTCCAGTTCGGCGAGTTCGTCTTCGACGAGCCGGTCGCCTCCCTGGACGAGTGCCGCGAGAAGGACCTCACGTACGCGCGTCCGCTGACGGTCACGGTCGCCTTCGTCAACCGTGAGACGGGCGAGATCCGCGAGCAGTCGGTCTTCATGGGCGACTTCCCGTGGATGACGGAGCGCGGCACGTTCATCATCAACGGCACCGAGCGCGTCGTCGTCACGCAGCTCGTGCGCTCCCCGGGCGCCTATCTGATGGAGGCGAAGGACCGCGAGAAGCAGGTCTTCATCGCCAACCTGATGCCCGCGCGCGGCTCCTGGCTCGAGCTCGAGATCGACAAGAAGGGCAAGGTCTACGTCCGCATCGACCGCAAGCGCAAGCTGCCGGTCACCGTCCTGCTGCGGGCCATGGGGTACTCCTCCGACGAGGAGATCCTCAAGCTGTTCGAGGACTCCCACTACATCCGCAACACGATCGAGGCGGACCCCGAGGTCACGAAGACCGAGGAGGGCGCGCTGATCGAGCTGTTCAAGAAGCAGCGCCCGGGCGAGCCGCCGTCGGTCGACGCCGCCCGCAGCCTGCTCCACCAGCTGTTCTTCGACCCGAAGCGCTACGACCTCACGCGCGTCGGCCGCTACAAGCTCAACAGCCGCCTGCATCTCGACATCGACCTCGAGACGCGCACGCTGACGCACGACGACATCATCGCGCTCGTCAAGGAGCTCGTCTCGCTGCCGCGGATCCTCGGCATGCCAGAGCAGCCCGAGGTCGAGATCAGAGACTACGCCGCCGAGGCCGTCGGAATGCCGCGCGAGCCGGTCCTCGACCACCTCGACGAGTACGAGCACTTCGGCAACCGCCGCCTGCGCACCGTCGGCGAGCTGATCCAGGAGGCCTTCCGCATCGGCCTCTACCGCATGGAGCGCGTCGTGCGCGAGCGCCTCACGACCGAGGATGCCGACACGATCACCCCGCAGACGATCGTCAACATCCGCCCGGTCGTGGCGGCGCTGAAGGAGTTCTTCGGCTCCTCGCAGCTGTCGCAGTTCATGGACCAGACGAACTCGCTCGCGGGCCTCACGCACCGCCGCCGCCTGTCGGCGCTCGGCGCCGGCGGCCTCACGCGCGAGCGCGCGCCGATCGAGGTGCGCGACGTCCACCCGACGCACTACGGACGCATGTGCCCGATCGAGACGCCGGAGGGTCCGAACATCGGCCTGATCGGCTCGCTGTCGGCGTACGCCGAGATCTCCGAGCACGGCTTCGTCACGACGCCCTACCGCGTCGTGAAGGACGGCAAGGTCACCGAGGAGGTCGTCCGCCTCGACGCCACGCAGGAGGAGGAGCAGCGGATCGCGCAGGCGAACACGCCGATCGACGCGAACGGCAGACTGCAGGGCGACGCGATCGTCTGCCGTACGCAGGCGGGCCAGTACGTGACCGTCTCGCCGAGAGACGTCGACCTGATGGACGTCTCGCCGGAGCAGATCTGGTCCGTCGCGACGGCGATGATCCCGTTCCTCGAGCACGACGACGCGAACCGTGCGCTGATGGGCTCGAACATGCAGCGCCAGGCGGTCCCGCTGCTGAAGACGGACGCCCCGCTGATCGGCACCGGCATGGAGCGCCGCGCCGCCGTCGACACCGGCGACGTGATCCTCGCCGAGCGCGCCGGGACGATCGCCTACGTCGACGCCGACCAGATCGTCGTCGAGACGAGAGACGGCGACAAGGACGAGTACGTCCTGCAGAAGTTCATGCGCTCCAACCAGGGCACGCTGATCCACCAGAAGCCGCTCGTGAAGAACGGTCAGGCGGTCAAGGCGGGCGAGGTGCTCGCCGACGGCTCCGCGACCGACCAGGGCGAGATGGCGCTCGGCAAGAACCTGATGGTCGCCTTCATGTCCTGGGAGGGCTACAACTTCGAGGACGCGATCATCCTCTCCAAGCGCCTCGTCAAGGACGACGAGCTGACCTCGATCCACATCGAGGAGTACGAGATCGACGCGCGCACGACGAAGCTCGGCGACGAGGAGATCACGCGCGACATCCCGAACCGCTCGGAGGAGTCGCTGCGCAACCTCGACGACCGCGGCATCGTCCGCATCGGCGCCGAGGTCGGCTCGGGCGACCTGCTCGTCGGCAAGGTCACGCCGAAGGGCGAGACCGAGCTGACGGCCGAGGAGAAGCTGATCCGCGCGATCTTCAAGGAGAAGGCGCGCGAGGTCCGCGACACCTCGCTGAAGGTGCCGCACGGCGAGGGCGGCGTCGTGATCGACGTCAAGACCTTCAGCCGCGACTCCGGCGACGACCTGCCGCCGGGCGTCAACGACCTGGTGCGCGTGTTCGTGGCGAAGAAGCGCAAGATCGCCGAGGGCGACAAGCTCGCCGGCCGCCACGGCAACAAGGGCGTCATCTCGAAGATCGTCGACGAGCAGGACATGCCGTTCCTCGAGGACGGCACGCCGGTCGACGTGATCCTCAACCCGCTCGGCGTGCCGAGCCGCATGAACATCGGCCAGATCCTCGAGACGCACCTCGGCTGGGCCGCGGCGCAGGGCTGGTACGACGACGGCTCCGACGCGTTCAGAGTCGCGAGCAGAGCCGCGGCCGGCAACGGCGAGGGCCGCCGCCGCGTCTACGTCTCGACGCCGGTCTTCGACGGCGCGACGGTCAAGGACGTCGACACCGCGCTCGTCAAGTGGCAGGAGGAGCACGAAGGCCGCATCAGAATGGCGATCGACTCGAAGGCCCGCGAGGGCGAGCGGGCGAGCGGCAAGTTCACGCTCTTCAACGGGCGCACGGGCGAGCCGTTCGAGACGCAGGTGACGGTCGGCTACATGTACATCCTGAAGCTGCTCCACCTCGTCGACGACAAGATCCACGCCCGCTCGACCGGCCCGTACTCGCTCGTCACCCAGCAGCCGCTGGGCGGCAAGGCGCAGTTCGGCGGCCAGCGCTTCGGCGAGATGGAGGTGTGGGCCCTGGAGGCGTACGGCGCCGCCTACACGCTCCAGGAGATGCTGACGATCAAGTCCGACGACACGGTCGGGCGCGTGAAGGCGTACGAGGCGATCGTCAAGGGCGAGAACATCGCCGAGCCGAGCATCCCCGAGTCGTTCAAGGTGCTGCTGAAGGAGATGCAGTCGCTCGCGCTCGACGTGAACGTGGTGTCCGAGGAGGGCACCCGCGCGGAGATGCGCGAGGAGGACGACGACCTGCTGCGCGCTGCCGAGGAGCTCGGCATCGACCTCTCCGGCGTCCGTGCGACGGACGGTGAGGCGGCCGACGAGTCGACCGACAGCGAGGACGACACGGATGCGGGCCCGCCCACCCCCGCGGACGAGGAGCCGAGCGCCGAGGTCGACGACGAGGAGCTTGCTCCCGTCGGCGACGACGACCTGACCGACGAGATCGAGGCCTAGGCATCACATGATCGACATCAACAACTTCGACGCAATCGAGATCGGCCTCGCGTCCTCGAAGCAGATCCGCTCGTGGAGCTCGGGCGAGGTCACGAAGCCGGAGACGATCAACTACCGCACGCTCAAGCCGGAGAAGGACGGCCTCTTCTGCGAGCGCATCTTCGGTCCGACGAAGGACTGGGAGTGCTACTGCGGCAAGTACAAGCGCGTCCGTTACAAGGGCATCGTGTGCGAGCGCTGCGGCGTGGAGGTCACGCGCTCCAAGGTGCGTCGCGAGCGCATGGGGCACATCGACCTCGCCGCCCCGGTGAGCCACATCTGGTTCTTCAAGGGCGTCCCGAGCCGCATCGGCTACCTGCTCGACATGGCTCCGAAGGAGCTGGAGAAGGTCCTCTACTTCGCCGCGTCGATCGTCACCTGGATCGACGAGGAGGCGCGCGCGAGAGACGTCGACAGCCTCCAGGACGAGGTCAACAAGGTGCTCGACTCCTACGCGGCCGAGAAGGAGGAGCGGCTGCTGGAGCTGAGAGAGTCGCTCGAGCGCCGCGTCGAGTACCTCGAGAGCGGCAAGCAGTCGCGCGAGTTCTCCGACGAGGACCACCTGTGGGCGGAGGCGCTCGACGTCAACGTCGCGAAGCTGTCCGACGAGGAGCGCGAGAGACTCCTCAAGGAGCTGCGCAGAACGTTCCAGGCCGACATGGACGACACGGAGGCCTACATCGAGGACGCGGCCGAGCGCATGCGTCAGGTGTGGGACCTGTTCCAGAACATGAAGCCGAAGGACGTCGTCAACGACGAGACGCTCTTCCGCGAGCTGAAGGACCGCTTCGGCAGCCCGTTCGGCTTCGGCGAGTACTTCCGCGGCGGCATGGGCGCGGAGTCGATCCGAGACCTGCTGGAGCAGGTGGATCTCGACGCCGAGAGAGACGAGCTGCAGGAGATGGTCAAGACCGCCAAGGGCCAGAAGCAGTCCCGCGCGGTCAAGCGGCTGAAGGTCGTCTCGGCCTTCCTCAACTCGGGCAACCGCCCGGAGATGATGGTCCTCGAAGCCGTCCCGGTCATCCCGCCGGAGCTGCGTCCGATGGTGCAGCTCGACGGCGGCCGCTTCGCGACCTCGGACCTCAACGACCTCTACCGCCGCGTCATCAACCGCAACAACCGCCTCAAGCGGCTGCTCGACCTCGGTGCGCCGGAGATCATCGTCAACAACGAGAAGCGCATGCTGCAGGAGGCCGTCGACGCGCTGTTCGACAACGGCCGCCGCGGCCGGCCCGTCACGGGCCCGGGCAACCGCCCGCTCAAGTCGCTCTCCGACATGCTCAAGGGCAAGCAGGGCCGCTTCCGCCAGAACCTGCTCGGCAAGCGCGTCGACTACTCGGGCCGCTCGGTGATCGTGGCCGGCCCGTCGCTGCGGCTGCACCAGTGCGGGCTGCCGAAGCTGATGGCGCTCGAGCTGTTCAAGCCGTTCATCATGGCGCGGCTCGTCGAGCGCAAGGCGGCGCAGAACATCAAGGCGGCCAAGAAGATGGTCGACTCGATGATCCCCGAGGTCTGGGACGTGCTCGAGGAGGTCATCCACGAGCACCCGGTCCTGCTCAACCGCGCCCCGACGCTGCACCGCCTCGGCATCCAGGCGTTCGAGCCGGTGCTGGTCGAGGGCAAGGCGATCCAGGTCCACCCGCTCGTCTGTCACGCATTCAACGCCGACTTCGACGGCGACCAGATGGCCGTCCACCTGCCGCTCTCCGCGGAGGCGCAGGCGGAGGCGCGCATCCTGATGCTGTCGGCGAACAACATCCTCTCGCCGGCGCACGGCGCGCCGCTGGCCACGCCGACGCAGGACATGATCCTCGGCGCGTACTACCTCACGTACGGGCCCGAGGGCGACGAGCTGGCGCAGATGGACCCCGCGAGACAGGAGCCGCGCCCGCACGTGTACCGCACCGCGCAGGAGGCGGAGTGGTCCTACGAGCACGGCATCGTGAGACTGCACGACCTCGCGGAGTTCCGTCCGCTGGGCCGTGAGGGCGGTCACATCCTCACGACGGTCGGCCGCATCATCTACAACGACAAGATCGAGCGCGCGATCCAGGAGACGCTGGGCGAGGACTTCGATCCCAGCTCCTACGAGTTCGTCAACCGCTCGATGAAGAAGAAGGACACGACGCGGTTCGTCGACGACCTCGTGCAGGCGTACGGGGCCCCGACGATCTCGCAGGTGCTCGACGCCTTCAAGGACCTCGGCTTCCGCTACGCGACGCAGGCCGGCATCACGATCTCCAAGAACGACGTGATCGTGCCGCCGACGAAGGAGGAGATCCTCGCGAAGTACGAGGCGCAGGTCGCGGAGATTCAGGACCAGTACGACACGGGCCTGATCACCGAGGAGGAGCGCAAGGAAGCCGTCGTGGCGCAGTGGACGGCGGCGACCGAGGAGGTCGCCCAGGCGATGGAGGACAACCTCGACGTCCTCAACCCGATCTACATGATGGCCAACTCGGGTGCCCGTGGCTCGTTCAAGCAGATCCGCCAGCTGGCCGGCATGCGCGGCCTGATGGCGAATCCGAAGGGCGAGATCATCGAGCGGCCGATCCGCGCCAACTTCATGGAGGGGCTGACGGTCCTCGAGTACTTCATCTCGACCCACGGCGCCCGCAAGGGCCTCGCGGACACCGCGCTGCGCACCGCCGACTCCGGCTACCTGACGCGTCGTCTCGTCGACGTCGCCCAGGACGTGATCATCCGCCAGGAGGACTGCGGCACCGAGGAGCACGTCGAGCTGTTCCTGCACAAGGCGGGCGACGAGCCGAACGACAACCTGATCGGGCGCATCGCCGCGCTCGACTTCGGCAGAAGAACGCCGGCGAGAAGAGCGCTGTTGACGGCCGGCCAGGAGATCGGCCGCGCCGATCTGGCGGCGCTGATCGAGGCGCTCGGCGACGAGAGAGGCATCAAGGTCCCGGTCCGCTCCGTGCTCAAGTGCGAGGCGCCCACCGGCGTGTGCCAGGCGTGCTACGGCCGCTCGATGGCGACCGGCAACCTCGCGCAGATCGGCGACGCGGTCGGCATCGTCGCCGCCCAGTCGATCGGCGAGCCGGGCACGCAGCTGACGATGCGGACGTTCCACACCGGCGGCATCGCCGGCGCGGACATCACGCACGGCCTGCCGCGCGTCGTGGAGCTGTTCGAGGCGCGCAAGCCGAAGGGCCTCGCGAAGATCGCGGAGGTCGGCGGCAAGGTGACGATCGAGGAGACGGACAAGGCGCTGACCGTCGTCATCACCGACGACGGCGGCGACGAGCACCGTCACACGTTCCCGCGCCGCACGCGCCTGTTCGTCGAGAACGGCGAGAAGGTCGACCCGGGCAAGCAGCTCAACGAGGGCTCGCTGTACCCGCACGAGCTGCTCGCGATCCGCGGCCGCACCGAGACCGAGCTGTACCTCGTCAGAGAGGTGCAGGAGGTCTACAAGTCGCAGGGCGTGGACATCAACGACAAGCACATCGAGCTGATCGTGCGTCAGATGCTCAAGAAGGTGCGCGTCGACCAGAAGGGCGACACGGACCTGCTGCCGGGCGTCTTCGTGGACCGCCACGAGTACGCGAAGATCAACCAGGCGGTGATCGACAGAGGCGGCGAGCCGGCCCAGGCGGAGGAGATCATCCTCGGCATCACGAAGGCCTCGCTCAACACCGACTCGTTCCTGTCGGCGGCCTCCTTCCAGGAGACGACGAAGGTCCTGACGGACGCGGCGCTCGAAGGCAAGATCGACCGCCTCAACGGCCTCAAGGAGAACGTCATCATCGGCAAGCTGATCCCGGCGGCGACGGGCCTCAAGCGCTACCGCCGCATCGAGATCGAGCCGGCCGAGCCGCTGCCCCGCGGCATCGACGACGTCGGCCTGCTCGACCACGACGACCTCGCGGCCGAGCTGGGCCTCACCGACGGCGAGGGCCTGCAGGGCTTCGGCCCCGGCCTCGAGGCCGACCTCGCCGAGCTCGACGGCATCGGCGGCGGCAACGGCGACTCCCACGGCTTCGCCGAGGAGCTCGCCGAGCTCGACGTGCCGGACGAGGGCTCCGACTCCTAGCCTCGTTTCGCTTTGGCAGCCCGCCCGCTTCGGCGCTGACGCCGTGGCGGGCGGGTCCTGACCACCGGCTTCGCCGGCGGTGCCCCTCCGGGCGCGCGCACACCGGCCTTTCGGCCGGCGCACGTGCGTCCTCAGCGCCACCCGCCCGATCGGCGCTGGCTAGGGTTCGCGCTCGATGTGGCGTACGTTGAGCACGTATGACGCTCCCGGAGTGACCGCTGCGGCCGTCTGGTCTTCGGCCTACTCCGACGCCTCGGCGTGGCCTGCGTGGAACGACGCGCTCGCGTCCGCCGAGCTGCTCGGCCCCTTCGCCGTCGGCTCCCGCGCACGCGTCCGCTTCAAGACCGGCCTGCGCCTGCGCTTCACGCTCGTCGAGGTCGAGTCGGAGCGTGTCTTCACGGACGAGTCGCGCCTGCCAGGCGCCCGCATGGGCCACCGCCACGAGCTGCAGCCGCTGCCGGCGGCCGGCGACGAGCCCGCCGGCGTCCGGCTCGTCAACACAATCTACATCCGCGGTCCGCTCGGCCGCCTCTGGGCGTCGATCCTCGGCCCGCAGGCGCAGAACGGTCTGCCCGGCTGGCAGCGCAGAGCCGCCGCGCTCGCGGCCGCAGCGCTGCCGTCCACCGCCCCCGCCGATGTCTCCTGACTGGCTCGGCAGCCCGCAGCACGTCGTCGCCGGACTGCTCCTCGGGGCTGCCGGCGCCGCCTTCGCGCGCCGCCGCATGCGCTCGGCCTGGCTCGTCCTCGCCTTCGCCCTCGGGCTCGTCGCGCTCGCCGAGCTGCTGGTCGAGCTGGTCGAGTATCCGCTGCTCTACGGCGCTGCGGCCCACGCGCACGCGTACGACGACACGATCGCCGACATGGCGGCGACGCTCGTCGGCGGCGTGGTGTGTGGGCTCGCGGCGCTGGTCATGCCTTTCCCGCCGCTCCTCTGACTAGGTTTTCGCCGATGCAGGAGGCGCCGGAGATCGATCTCGACGCGCATCGCGACGCGGGCGACCTGATCGCGACGACGCTCGTGCTGTTCGCTCGGCACGCCGCGCTGTTCCTGTCCGTGACGCTCGTGATCGTCGCGCCCGTCATGGTCCTGGTCACCGGCGTATGGGGCGGCCGCCTTGCCGGCGGGAGCGCAGCTGACATGCCGGTTGCGGCAGCGGCGGTGACCGCCGCTCTCGCCTTCGTGATGCCGGTGCTCGTCACCGCACTGCACGTGACGATCGTGCGTGACCTCGGCGCGGGTCGGGTGCCGACCGTCGCGGAGGCGCCGCGCTTCCCGCTCGCGCTCGCGGCGGTCGTGGTCTACACAATCCTGGTCCTCGGCGGGGCGATCCTGTTGATCGTCCCCGGGATCTGGGTGTTCATCGCCGGCTACTTCGCGACGCAGACAGCCGTCATGGAACGCTGCGGGCCGCTGGCGGCGTTTCGCCGCAGCTCGCACCTGGTCGAGGGTCGCTGGTGGCGCACCGCCGGGACGCTGCTGCTCGGCTGGGTTCTCCTGACGATTGCGTCCTACCTGCCGGGACGGGCGATCGACGCGATCCCCTCCGGCGTCCTCTACATCGCGCTCTACATCCTGCTGCAGGTGCTCACGCTCTCGCTGACCGCCCTCTTCGGGACGCTCCTGTACTTCTCGCTGCAGGCGCGGAACGAGCATCCGTTCGGCGCTGCGCCGGTCGGCGCGTATCTGCCTCCCGTGCCGCCCACGCCAACAGTCCGGTCACGTCGCGATCCGTGAGCCCCACCGCGGGCTCCGTCGTCACCAGCAGCGTCGGCGCCCCGGTCGTCGCGCGCGCAAGCGCCCACGCCTCGCACGCCTCGCCGTGCGCGTCGTCGATCCACGCCAGCGCCCGGGCGCCGCACCAGGCGTCGATCGCGTCGAGCTTCCAGTGGCCCTGCATGCTCGCGCCCGGCCCTGCCGCGCGAGCGAACGAGACGTAGGGCCAAGGGCCGTCGAGCCCCAGCGCCGACGGCAGGTACTCGTTCGCCTTCTCCTCCCAGCCGGTGCACCAGACCGGTTCGAACGCGGACGACAGACGACGCAGGTGTTCGCCGGCGGTGGCCGAAAGGAAGTGGGCGATGCCGTCCACCATCTCGAAGCGTCCCGCCGGGCGCGCTCGGAGCGCGAACCCGAACAGGGAGATCACGCCGTCGACGTCGACGAGCAGCAGCGGCCGCTCCGGACTCGTGCGCATGCGCACAGTCTGCCGGCCGCGCCAACCTTTATCCCCCGCGAAGCGCGACCGGTACTCTGTCCCGATCCAGGGGACGAACTCAAGCGGTCGCTCCGCGCTGCCGACGTACGTGGTGAGGAGCGGTTCGCTCGGGCCGCCGGAAGCGGACGCCCGCTGATCTTCATGACCATCTACCTCGGCATCCTGCTCGCGCTCGCCTGCGCCTTCACGACGAACCTCGGGTTCCTCTACAAGCACCGCGGGGCGTGCGACGCGCCTGCCGTCCACGTCTCGCACCCGCTGCGCTCGGCGCGCGGCCTGTTCGCCTCGCGCTGGTTCGCGATCGGCATGCTCGTGGCCGTCGGCGCGTGGGCGCTGCACGTCAGCGCGCTCGCGCTCGCGCCGATGTCGGTGGTGCAGGCGGTCCTGGCAGGCGGGGTCGTGCTGTTGGCCGTGATGGCGGAGCGGATCTTCGGCTTCAAGGTCGGGCCGCGCCAGTGGGCGGGCCTCGGACTGACCGCGCTCGGCCTCGTCCTGCTCGGCTTCACGCTCCCGCACGTCCACGGCGCCCAGTCGCAGTTCTCGCTGCCCGGGATGATCGCGTTCGAGGCCGGCTTCGTCGCGTTCGGCGCGTTGCTGATCATGGGCAAGCGGATCGGCGCGCCCGACCATCACCACGGCGTGATGCTCGGTGCCGCCGCCGGCGTCCTGTTCGGCGTCTCCGACGTCTCGATCAAGGCGATCACGGGCCTCGTCGGCGACGTCGGCATCTTCTCCGCGCTGCTGAGCCCGTGGACGCTCGTCGCGCTCGCGGCCTCCGTCGCCGCGTTCTACGCCTCGGCGAAGGGCCTGCAGGAGGGCGACGCGGTGCCGGTCATCGCGCTCACCGGGACGGCGGCGAACGTCTCCGGCATCCTCGGCGGGATCGTCGTCTTCGGCGACCCGCTGCCCGGCTCCGCCGTCGGGATCGTGCTGCAGGGCGTCGCATTCGCGCTCGTCGTCGTGGCCGCGGCGCTCACGCCCGCGCCGGTCCGTGCGGTCGCTGCGCCCGCCGCGGCCCACTGAGCTGTACGTCTTGTACAAGGCGTCCGCGGCGGATCTGCCCGCGGGATGGTTGCTCCGCAGTGCCATGGGGCAATACCGTTGTACGTCGAGGCGTAGACACGAGGAGATCGCGCGATGGCGACGACCGGGCAGCCGACCACGGACGCCACGGCCACGCTGCAGGACCTGGCGAAGCGGCATCTGTGGATGGCGTTCACCCGTATGGGCGCCTACGCGGACGCCGAGGTCCCCGTCATCGTCCGCGGCGACGGCTGCTACGTGTGGGACGAGCACGGGAACCGCTACCTCGACGGCCTCTCCTCGCTCTTCTGCGCCAACCTCGGCCACGGCCGCGCCGACATCGCCCGCGCGGGCGCCGAGCAGGCGGAGCGGATCGACTACTTCTCGACGTGGTCCTACGCGCACCCGCCCGCGATCGAGCTGGCGGCAAAGCTCGCCTCGCTCGCGCCCGGCGACCTCAACCGCGTCTTCTTCACCAGCGGCGGCAGCGAGTCGGTCGAGTCGGCGCTGAAGCTCGCACGCGCCTACCACAAGCTGACCGGCCATCCGAACAAGACGAAGGTCGTGGCGCGGGAGATCGCGTACCACGGCGCCTCGCTCGGAGCGCTCTCGGCGACCGGCATCCCGGCGCTGCGCACGCCGTTCGAGCCGTTCACGCCCGGCGGCGTCCACGTGCCGAGCACGAACCTGTACCGCCGCGCCGACGGCTTCGACCCGCTGTCGCTCGCCGAGGCCGTTCGCGACCGCATCCTGTTCGAGGGACCCGAGACGGTCGGCGCGGTGATCATGGAGCCGGTCCAGAACGCGGGCGGCTGCTTCACGCCCCCCGACGGCTACTTCCAGCGGATCCGCGAGATCTGCGACGAGTTCGACGTGCTGATGATCTCCGACGACGTGATCTGCTCGTTCGGACGGCTCGGCACGTGGTTCGGCGCGCAGCGCTACGACTACGTGCCGGACGTCATCACGACCGCGAAGGGCATCACCGGCGCGATCGCTCCCCTCGGCGCGCTGATCGTCTCCGACCGCGTCGCGGCCCCCTTCATGGAGGGGACCGAGATGTTCCTGCACGGCTTCACCTTCGCCGGCCACCCGATCTGCGCGACCGTCGCGCTGGCCGCGATCGACGCCTACGAGCGGGAGGGGATCCTCGAGCATGTGCGCGCGAACGAGGCGCCGTTCCGCGCCATGCTCGAGTCGCTGCGGGACATCCCGATCGTCGGCGACGTGCGCGGCGCCGGCTATTTCCAGGCGATCGAGCTGGTGAAGGACCGCGACACGAAGGAGACGTTCGACGACGACGAGGCCGAGACGCTGCTGCGCGGCTTCCTCTCGGGCGAGCTGTTCCGGCGCGGCCTCGTCTGCCGCGCCGACGACCGCGGCGACCCGGTGATCCAGCTGTCGCCGCCGCTGATCGCCGGGCCCGAGCAGTTCGCCGAGATCGAGGCGGTGCTGCGGCCCGTGCTCGAGGAGGCGACGCGCCGCATGCACCTGCGCGGCGCCGTCCCGCGCGTGGGAGTGCGCAGAGCGTGATCGCGAGCCGCGCATGTTGACGGTGGGGGAGCTGGTCCGCAGCCTCGACCTGCGTCTCGTCGCGGGGGAGCCGGGCCTCGAAGCGCCGATCCGCTGGGTCCACATCTCTGAGCTGGAGGACCCGACGCCGTGGATGTCGGGGGGCGAGCTGCTGTTGACGACCGGCCTCCAGCTCGACACGCCCAAGCGCCAGCGCGCGTTCGTCGATCGCCTCGCCGACCACCAGCTCGCAGGTCTCGGCTTCGGCACCGGCTTCTCGCACAGAGCCGTGCCGGAGGCTGTCGCCGCCGCTGCCCGCGAGCGCGACCTGCCGCTCGTCGAGGTGCCCTACGAGGTGCCGTTCATCGCCGTCACGGAGGCGGCCTTCAGCCGCCTCGTCAACGAGCAGTACGCCGTGCTGCGGCGCGCGATCGCGGCCCACGAGCGGCTGGAGCGAATCGTGCTCGCCGAGCGCGGCCTCGACACGGTCGTCGCGGCGCTCGCGACGTTGATCGGCGGCACCGTGCTGGCGTATGACGCGCGCGGCGCGCTGCTCGTGCGACGCGCCTTCCGTCAGGAGCTCGACGACGTCGCGCTCGCCGAGCTGGGCGCCGAGCTGGCGGTGCGCGCCCGCGCCGGCGAGCGCCAGAGCTTCGCCCCCAGCGCGGCCGCGCTCGCCGGGCGCGCGCTCGTGCTGCCGGTGCGCGCGAGTGGCGCGCGCGAGCTGGGCGAGAGCGAAGGCGGCGCACCGCTGCAGGCGTGGCTGGTCGCGGTCAAGGACGAGGACGGCTTCTCCGAGCTCGACCGCCTCACCTTGCACCAGGCGGTCACGATCGTCGCGCTCGAGCTGCTGCGCCGGCGGATCGCCGAGGACACGGAGCGGCGGCTGGCCGGGGACGTGCTGAACGCGATCGTCAGCGGCGACCTCGCCGGCCCCGAGCTGGTGCGGCGGCTGGAGCCGTTCGGGCTGTCCGAGCACGTCGGCGCGATCGTGCTCGCGTCGCCGCGGCCGGGCGGCGCGGCGCTCGGCGACGCCGAGGCCGCGCTCGCGACGGCGCTGCGCGGCGAGGCGACCCAGGGGCTCGTCGCGCGCTCGGAAGGGCTCGCGTGCGCGCTCGTGCCCGGGCTCGACGAGGAGGAGCTGTTCGCGCTCGCCGAGCGCGTCGGCGGGCGCGCCGCGCGCGCGCTCGACGCGCACGTCAGGCTGGGCGCCGGCCGCGCGGTCGGCGGCGCGCAGGCGCGCCGCTCCTTCCACGAGGCGCGCTGCGCGCTGGAGGCGCGCGCGCTGGCGGTGATGGACGGGGCCCTGAGCGTCGGCAACGGGAACGGCGCCGTCGTCGGCGAGGCGGCCGGCGCGAGTGTCGCGACGTACCGCGACCTCGGCTCCTTCCAGCTGCTGCTGGCGTTGCAGGACGACGACGCGCTGCGCCTGTTCTGCGACTCGATCCTCGCGCCGATCGAGCAGAGCGAGGGCGCCTACGGCGGCGAGCTGATGCGCTCGCTGGAGGCGTTCATCGAGGAGAACGGCCAGTGGGAGCGCGCCGCGAAGCGGCTCTACTGCCACCGTCACACGCTGCGGTACCGCATGCGCCGCGTGGAGGAGCTGACCGGCCGCAGCCTCGCCAACGCGCGCGACCGGATCGAGTTCTGGCTCGCCCTGCGCGGGCGCGAGCTGGTGCACTGAGGCGCCGCGTCCCGCCGCACGCTGCTACGATCCCGCGCCACATGCCTACGACCAGCCAGCCGTAATGCCGCGCCGCGCCGCAGCCGCCGTCCGAGCGATCGAGCCGGACGCCATCCATCGCTCCCGCCTCGTCCAGCAGGTCATCAACCGCGTGATGCTGGACGGCAAGAAGTCCACCGCCGAGCGGATCGTCTACGACGCGCTCGCGATCATCGGCGAGCGCACGGGCAAGGATCCGATCGAGCAGCTCGAGGCGTCCCTCAAGGCGCTGACGCCGCAGCTCGAGGTCCGCTCCCGCCGCGTCGGCGGCGCGACCTACCAGGTTCCCGTCGAGGTGCCCGCGCGTCGCGCCCGCACGCTCGCCGTCCGCTGGTTGGTCCAGTTCGCGCGCCAGCGTCGCGAGAAGACGATGGCGCAGCGGCTCGCCAACGAGCTGATGGACGCGCTGTCGCAGCAGGGCGCCGCGTACAAGCGCAAGGACGACATCTACCGCATGGCGCAGGCCAACAAGGCCTTCGCGCACTACCGCTGGTAGCGCTCGTCCGAGCCACCGCCGAACCGCCTGGAGCGCCGCCGTCGAGCGGCGCTTCGTCGTTCTCGATCGAATCGCCCGAGGTCCGAGCCGGCCGGGGAATCGGCGGCGGCGGCGGCCGATCCGTCCGCAGTTCCTCTGCTATATTCCCTCGCCGCCTCCGGGGACTGCGCGTGCGTTTGCGCAGGTCGCCGCAACGGAGGTCACGAGCCATGGAGACTTCCACTCGATAAGACGCCGGCCCCGGGACGACATTCCACGTCACGACCGGGCCCACTGGGCCCGTTTTTGTGCCCGGCGCCACGACCGCCTGACAGCCAGAGAAGAGACCGCACCCACATGCCCCGCAGATACGCCCTCGACAGAACCCGCAACATCGGGATCATGGCTCACATCGACGCCGGCAAGACGACGACGACCGAGCGCATCCTGTTCTACACCGGGCGCACCCACAAGCTGGGCGAGGTGCACGAGGGCGCGGCCACGATGGACTGGATGGAGCAGGAGCAGGAGCGCGGCATCACGATCACCTCGGCCGCGACCGCGTGCGAGTGGAACGGCCACCGCATCAACATCATCGACACGCCGGGCCACGTCGACTTCACCGTCGAGGTCGAGCGCTCGCTGCGCGTGCTCGACGGCTCCGTCGCGCTCTTCGACTCCGTCGCCGGCGTCGAGCCGCAGTCCGAGAACGTCTGGCGCCAGGCCGACAAGTACGGCGTCCCGCGCATCGCCTACATCAACAAGATGGACCGCATCGGCGCGGACTTCCAGCGCGGTGTGCAGACGATGATCGACCGCCTCGGCGCGCACCCGGTCCCGATCCAGCTGCCGATCGGCGCGGAGTCGGACCTGCGCGGGATCATCGACCTCGTCGAGAACCACGCAATCATCTACAAGGACGACCTCGGCAAGGAGCAGGAGGTCGCCGAGATCCCGGCCGACCTCGCCGACGAGGCCGCCGCCGCGCGCGAGCACATGCTGGAGGAGATCTCGCACTACGACGACGAGCTCGTCGAGCTGATCCTCGAGGAGGCCGAGATCCCGGCCGAGCGCATCAAGGCGGCGATCCGCAAGGCGACGCTCGAGCTGAAGCTGACGCCGGTGCTGTGCGGCTCGTCCTTCAAGAACAAGGGCGTGCAGCCGCTCCTCGACGCGATCATCGACTACCTGCCGTCGCCGCTCGACGTGCCGGCGGTCGAGGGCATCGAGCCGGTCAAGGGCCAGGAGGAGGGGCAGCCCGCCGCGCGCGAGGCGTCCGACGACGCGCCCTTCTCGGCGCTCGCCTTCAAGATCGCCGCCGACCCCTACGTCGGCAAGCTCACCTACTTCCGCGTCTACTCGGGCAAGCTCGAGGCAGGCGCGCGCGTCCTCAATGTCTCGACCGGCCGCACCGAGCGTGTCGGCCGCATCCTCGAGATGCACGCCAACGAGCGCGTCGACCTGACCGACGTGTCCGCAGGCGACATCGCGGCCGCCGTCGGCATCAAGCAGGTCGTCACCGGCGACACGCTGTGCGCGCCCGACAGACCGATCAAGCTCGAGACGATCGAGTTCCCCGAGCCGGTCATCAAGGTCGCGATCGAGCCGAAGACGAAGGTCGACCAGGAGAAGATGTCGGTCGCGCTCGGCCGCCTCGCCGAGGAGGACCCGACCTTCCAGGTCCGCACCAACGAGGAGACCGGCCAGACCGAGATCTCGGGCATGGGCGAGTTGCACCTCGAGGTGCTCGTCGACCGCATGCTGCGCGAGTTCAAGGTCGAGGCGAACGTCGGCCGGCCGCAGGTCTCCTACCGCGAGACGATTCGCAGCAAGGCCGAGAGAGTCGAGGGCCGCTTCGTGCGCCAGACCGGCGGCTCGGGCCAGTACGGCATCGTCTACATCGACATCGAGCCGGCGCCCGGTGAGGGCTTCGACTTCGTCAACAGAATCAAGGGCGGCTCGGTCCCGTCCGAGTTCATCCCGGCCGTCGAGAAGGGCGTCGAGGAGGCTCTCGAGACGGGCGTCAAGGCGGGCTATCCGATGGTCGACGTGCGCGTCACGCTCGTGGACGGCAAGTACCACGACACGGACTCGTCGGAAATCGCCTTCAAGGTCGCTGGCTCGCTCGCCTTCAAGGAGGCGGCGCGCCGGGCCAAGCCGGTCCTGCTGGAGCCGGTCTTCGCCGTCGAGGTCGTCACGCCCGAGGAGTTCATGGGCGACGTGATCGGTGACCTCAACCGCCGCCGCGGCCGCGTGCACGGCATGGAGGCGCGCGGCAACGCCCAGGTCGTGACGGGCTCGGTCCCGCTGTCCGAAATGTTCGGATACGCGACCGACCTGCGCTCGAACACGCAGGGGCGCGCGACGTACACGATGGTGTTCGAGGGCTACGAAGAGGTGCCGCCGAACATCGCCGAGAAGGTCGTCGAGAGTCGCTCGGGAGGCGAGCAGGCAGCCTAGAGCGGCGATTTCGCCCCGTCGCGTCGTTGAATCGGCGCGAGCGCGGCGGTTGAGATAGATTTCCGAGGTTCGCCCGGCGAGGCGAGCCAGACCCGACTTCACAAGGAGCGAACCCAAAGTGGCGAAGGAGAAGTTCGAGCGCGACAAGCCGCACGTCAACGTCGGCACCATCGGTCACATCGACCATGGCAAGACGACGCTGACTGCTGCCATCACGACGGTGCTGGCGGAGAAGATGGGCGGCGAGGCCCGGAGCTTCGAAGAGATCGACAACGCTCCGGAGGAGAAGGAGCGCGGGATCACGATCGCCACGTCGCACGTCGAGTACCAGACGGAGAACCGGCACTACGCCCACGTCGACTGCCCGGGTCACGCCGACTACGTCAAGAACATGATCACGGGCGCCGCGCAGATGGACGGCGCGATCCTGGTCGTGTCGGCCGCCGACGGCCCGATGCCGCAGACGCGCGAGCACATCCTGCTCGCCCGCCAGGTGGGCGTGCCCTACATCGTCGTGTTCCTCAACAAGGCCGACATGGTCGACGACCCGGAGCTGCTCGAGCTCGTCGAGGTCGAGGTCCGCGACCTGCTCTCCGAGTACGACTTCCCGGGCGACGACATCCCGTTCATCACGGGCTCGGCGCTGAAGGCGCTCGAGGGCGACGAGGAGTACAAGGCCAAGATCATCGAGCTGGCCGCCGCGCTCGACAGCTACATCCCCGAGCCCACGCGCGAGCTCGACAAGCCGTTCCTGATGCCGGTCGAGGACGTCTTCTCGATCACCGGCCGCGGCACCGTCGCGACCGGCCGCATCGAGCAGGGCATCGTCAGAACGGGCGACACGGTCGAGATCGTCGGCATCAAGGAGACGACCAGCACGGTCGTCACGGGTGTCGAGATGTTCCGCAAGATCCTCGACGAGGGTCGCGCGGGCGACAACGTCGGCTGCCTCCTGCGCGGCACCAAGCGCGAGGAGATCGAGCGTGGCCAGGTCCTCTGCAGACCGGGCTCGATCACGCCGCACACCAAGTACAAGGCCGAGGTCTACGTCCTCAAGAAGGAGGAGGGCGGCCGTCACACGCCGTTCTTCACCGGCTACCGCCCGCAGTTCTACTTCCGCACGACGGACGTGACGGGCGTGGCGAACCTCCCGGAGGGGACGGAGATGGTCATGCCGGGCGACAACGTCCAGATGGAGATCGAGCTGATCCAGCCGATCGCGATGGACGCCGGCCTCCGCTTCGCGATCCGCGAGGGTGGCCGCACGGTCGGCTCGGGCGTGGTGACCGAGGTCATCGAGTAGCACCGTAGTTCCGGCGGCGGGCTCGTCCCGCCGCCACCACGAAGTCAAGCCATACGACGAAGGGGCGGGTCCCAGCAGCACACCCGGGGCTCGCCTCACGCACGCAGAGAACCAGTCAACACGACACACCAGACACCGGACGGAAAGAACCAAAGGCTCCCGTGGCAACCCTGGCCCAGAACAAGATCCGCATTCGCCTCAAGTCCTACGATCACTCGGCGATCGAGACTGCGGCGAGAGAGATCGTCGAGACGGCGACCCGCACCGGCGCGACCGTGTCCGGGCCCGTGCCGCTTCCGACCGAGAAGAACGTCTACTGCGTGATCCGCTCGCCGTTCAAGGACAAGGACTCGCGCGAGCACTTCGAGATCCGCACGCACAAGCGGCTGATCGACATCCACCAGCCGACGCCGAAGACCGTTGACTCGCTCCAGCGGCTCGACCACCTGCCTGCCGGCGTCGACATCGAGATCCGGCTGGCGTCCTAGTCATGGCTGCGATCCTCGCCAAGAAGCTCGGGATGACCCAGCGCTTCCTCGACGACGGCCGTGTCGAGCGCGTCACCGTGCTCGAGGCCGGCCCGTGCCCGGTCACCGGCATCCGCACGCCGGAGCGCGACGGCTACGAGGCCGTGCAGCTCGCGTTCGGCGCCTGCCGCGAGAAGCAGCTCACGAAGGCCGAGCTCGGCCATCTCAAGAAGGCGAGCGCCTCCGCGCACCGCCACCTCGTCGAGTTCCGCGACGAGGCCGGCGAGCTGCAGGTCGGCGAGACCGTCACCGTCGAGGCGTTCGAGGCCGGCCAGAAGGTCAAGATCTCGGGTACTTCAAAGGGCAAGGGCTTCCAGGGCACGATCAAGCGCCACAGATTCAACGCCGGCCCGAAGTCGCACGGCTCGCACAACGTGCGAGCCCCCGGCTCGATCGGCGCCTCCGCCTGGCCGGCGCGCGTGATGAAGGGCATCCGCGGCCCGGGTCAGATGGGCAGCAAGCGCGTGACCCAGAAGGGCCTCGAGATCGTCGAGGTGATCGCTAAGGACAACCTGATGCTCGTCCGCGGCGCCGTTCCCGGCCCGAAGGGCGGCACGGTGGAGGTGCGCACGGATGCCTAGAGCTCCGAAGCTCGGCGGCGGCGACGTCGCGCTCGACGACGCGGCCTTCACGGCGAAGTTCAACGGCCCGCTCGTGCACGAGACCGTGCGCGCGGAGCTGAACGCGCTGCGGCAAGGCACGTCGGCCACGAAGACGCGCGGCCTCGTCAGCGGTGGCGGCTCCAAGCCGTGGCGCCAGAAGGGCACCGGCCGCGCCCGCGCCGGCTCCTCGCGCTCGCCGCTGTGGAAGGGCGGCGGCACGGTCTTCGGCCCGAGCCCGCGTCACTACACCTTCAAGGTCAACCGCAAGGCGCGCCGCGCCGCGCTGCGCAGCGCGCTGTCGGTCCACGCCGACCGCGGCTCGCTCGCCGTCTTCGACGCGGCGACGTTCGACGCGCCGGCGACGAGACAGGCCAAGCAGCTGCTCGCCGACTGGGGCCAGCCGCTCGCGACGCTCGTGCTGCTCGACGCGGAGGAGGCCAACGCCGGACTCTCGTTCCGCAACCTCGAGCGCGTGCTGGTCATGCCGGTCGAGGACGCGGGCGTCGCCGACGTGATCGGGGCGGCGTCCCTGCTCGTGTCGGAGGCTGCGCTCGGTCAGCTCACGGCCCGCGCGAACGGCGACAAGGTCGCCGAGGAGGTCGCCGCGTAGCCATGGACGCGAGCCAGGTCATCATCCGCCCCGTCGTCTCGGAGAAGTCCTTCGTGCAGGCGGAGATCGGGAAGTACACATTCCGTGTTCATGCCGACGCGCACAAGACACAGATCCGGCAGGCGATCGAGCAGCTCTTCGACGTGAGAGTCCGCGACGTCCGCACCGTGTCGGTCAAGAGCAAGCCGAAGCGCCGCGGCGTCCACGCGGGCCGCACGCGCACCTGGAAGAAGGCGATCGTGCAGCTCGCAGCGGGCGATTCGATCCCGATCTTCCAGGGCCTGGAGGGGACTGAGTAATGCCGATCCGCAAGCCGAAGCCGACGAGCCCGGGCCGGCGCTTCGTCACCTATCCCGACTTCGCCGAGATCACCCGCAGCGAGCCCGAGAAGTCGCTCGTCGAGGGCCTCACGAAGTCCGGCGGCCGCAACGCGCGCGGGCGCAAGACCGCCCGCCACCGCGGCGGCGGCGCCAAGCGCCTGTACCGGCGCATCGACTTCAAGCGCCGCAAGGACGGCGTCCCGGCGAAGGTCGCGCACATCGAGTACGACCCGAACCGCTCCGCCTACATCGCGCTGCTGCACTACGTCGACGGCGAGAAGCGCTACATCCTCGCGCCGAACAGACTCACCGTCGGGATGACCGTGCAGAGCGGCCCGGACGCGGAGATCCGCGTCGGCAACTGCCTCCCGCTGGAGAACATCCCCGCGGGCACGGTCGTCCACAACGTGGAGCTGACCCCGGGGCGCGGCGGCCAGCTCGGCCGCTCGGCGGGAACCGGCATCCAGCTGCTCGCGAAGGATCAGGGCATGATCACGCTGCGCCTGCCGTCCGGCGAGATGCGGATGGTGCGCGCCGAGTGTCGCGCCACGATCGGCACGATCGGCAACGCCGACCACCAGAACGTCAAGATCGGCAAGGCGGGCCGCAAGCGCCACCTCGGCGTGCGTCCGCAGACGCGCGGGACGGCGATGAACCCGGTCGACCACCCGCACGGTGGCGGCGAGGGCTCGACGACGCCCGGCCGTCACCCGGTCACCCCGTGGGGCGTGCCCACCCTCGGGTACCGCACGCGCAAGAAGGGCAAGGCATCCGACCGCTACATCGTCCGCGGCCGTCGTCGCGGGAAGAAGCGCTGAGGGACTGACAGATGAGCCGCTCGAGCAAGAAGGGCCCGTTCGTCGAGGAGCGCCTGATGGCGCGGATCGAGAGAATGAACGCGGCCAACACGAAGCAGATGATCAAGACCTGGTCGCGGACCTCGACGATCTTCCCGGAGATGGTCGGCCACACGATCGCCGTCCACGACGGTCGTAGACATGTTCCGGTCTTCATCAGCGAGTCGATGGTCGGACACAAGCTCGGCGAGTTCGCGCCGACCCGCCTCTACCGCGGCCACGCCCAGACCGGCAAGCGCCGCTAGCACGAACTCCATGGCAGACGAGAGAGACACCACCGAGAGAACGCAAGCCGAGCCGAGCGCCCCGGCGGCCGAGGCCGCGCCGAGAGCCGCTGCCAGAAGAGCGGCGAGAAGACCGGCGGCGAGAGCGAGAGCCGCGAGAAGAGCGGCTGACGCGAGCGCCGAGCAGCCGGCTGACGGCGCGGACGCCGAGCAGGCGCCGGCGAGCAGACCTGCCGCGAGAAGAGCCGCGCGCAGAGCTGCGGCGGCCGACGACGGCGCCGTCCGCCCGCTGGTCGTGCGCGCGCAGGCCAAGTACGTGCGCTCGTCCGCCCGCAAGGCGCGGCTCGTCTGCGACCACATCCGCGGCAAGTCGGTCGAGGAGGCGCGCGCGATCCTCGCGTTCACGCCCCGCGCCGTCGCGCGCGACTGGGCGAAGGTGCTCGAGTCCGCGGTCGCCAACGCCGAGCACAACAACGAGCTCGACGGCGACGACCTGATCGTCAAGGCGGCGCACGCCGACGAAGGGCCGACCTTGAAGCGCTTCCGGCCGCGCGCGATGGGCCGCGCGACGCCGATCCGCAAGCGCACCAGCCACCTCACGATCCTGCTCGCCCCGAAGGAGTAACGACAGCATGGGACAAAAGGTTCATCCCGAGTCGCTCCGCGTGGGCTACATCCACGACTGGAAGTCGAACTGGTTCAACGAGAAGCAGTTCGCCGACTACCTGCACGAGGACGTCCAGATCCGCAGACACATCGTCGGGCGGCTCTCGCACGCCGGCCTCTCGGACATCACGATCCGCAAGAACGCGAACGAGGTGGAGGTCAACATCCACACCGCGCGTCCGGGCATCGTGATCGGCAAGTCCGGCTCCGAGGTCGACGCGCTCCGCCGTGACCTGCACAAGATCACCAACAAGCAGGTCAAGGTCAACATCCTCGAGATCAAGCGCCCGGAGCTCGACGCGCGTCTCGTCGCGCAGTCGATCGCCGAGCAGCTGCAGAACCGCGTCGCCTTCCGCCGCGCGATGAAGCGCGCGCTCACGAGCGCGATGCGCTCGGGCGCGAAGGGCGTGAAGGTCCAGGTCTCCGGCCGCCTCGGCGGCGCCGAGATGGCGCGCACCGAGGGCTACTCGGACGGTCGCGTGCCGCTGCACACGCTGCGCGCGGACATCGACTACGGCTTCCACGAGGCGCGCACGACGTTCGGCCGCATCGGCGTCAAGTGCTGGATCAACAAGGGCGAGATCATGCCCGAGGGCTACACCGGCGCCGACCTGACGCAGATGGACGAGCCGCCGGCCCAGCCCGATCGCGGGCGGCGCGGTGAGCGCGGCGACGGTCGCGGTCGCGGTGGTCGCGGTGGCGGTCCGGGCGGCGGTCGCGGTGGTCGCGGTGGCGGTCCGGGCGGTCGCGGGCCCGGCGGGCCCGGTGGTCCGGGCGGGCGCGGCGGTCGCGGCGGCGGCCCGGGTGGTCCGGGCCGTGGCGGCCCGGGTGGCCGCGGTGGCGGTCCCGGCGGTCGCGGTGGCGGTCCCGGTGGTCCCGGCGGCGGTCGCGGTCCGGGCGGCGGGCGTGGGCCCGGCGGTCCGGGCGGGCGCAGTGGTCCCCGTGCTCCCGAGGTGACGCGCTGATGCTCTCTCCCAAGCGTGTGAAGTTCCGCAAGCAGCATCGCGGCCGGCGGCGCGGGCTCTCGCGCGGGCAGGTCAAGGTCCAGTTCGGCGAGTACGGCCTCAAGGCGCTCGACGAGGGCTGGCTGACGAACCGCCAGATCGAGGCGGCCCGTATCGCGATGACGCGCAAGATCAAGCGTGGCGGCAAGGTCTGGATAAACGTCTATCCCGACAAGCCGTACACGAAGAAGCCGGCCGAGACGCGCATGGGCTCCGGCAAGGGCTCGCCCGAAGGGTGGGTCGCCGTCGTGAAGCCCGGCCGTGTGATGTTCGAGCTGGCGGGCGTGCCGGAGCCGCTTGCGCGCGAGGCGATGCGCCTCGCCGGCCACAAGCTCCCGGTCAAGACGAAGTTCGTCATGCGAGAGGACGGCTGATGGCTGGCACCAAGGCGATCGAGCTGCGGGACATGGACGACACCGTCCTCGTGGAGCACCTGCGGACCGCGCGGCGAGAGCTGTTCGGGCTGCGCTTCCAGCACGCCACCGGCGAGCTGGAGAACACCTCGCGTCTGCGCGACGCGAAGCGCGACGTCGCACGCGCGCTGACCGTCCTGCGCGAGCGGGGAGTCGATGTCAACAAGGAACTGAGCCGGTAAGCGATGGCCGACGAAGAGCAGAACGAGAACGTCGAGGAGACCACTCCCGCGGCTGAGGCCGAGGCGCCCGAGGCTGCCGCGGAGGCCGTCGAGGCCGAGGCTCCGGAGGTCGCTGAGGGTGGTGACGAGCAGGCCTCGCCGGCCGCTCCGTCCGCCAGCCCGAAGGAGCAGCGCCGTCAGGAGCGCGCCGCGAAGGTCGCGGCCGCTGCCGCCGCGCGTCCGCAGCGCAGCCCCGAGGAGCGTCAGGCCGAGCGCGACGCCGCCCGCAAGGCCAAGGCGGCGCGCCGCAGAGGCGCTCGCCTCAGAGAGCGCGCGCGCGTCAAGGCGACGCACACGGGCGAGGCGACGCCGCCGCGCGAGCACGGCGAGGGTCGTCAGAAGGTGCGCCAGGGCATCGTCGTCTCCGACAAGGCCGACAAGACGATCACGGTCCGCATCGACGTCGCCCGCCGGCACCGTCGCTACGAGAAGATCGTCCGTAGCTCCACCACGCTGCACGTGCACGACGAGCGCAACGACGCGCACGTCGGCGACACCGTCGTCGTGCGCGAGTCGCGGCCGCTGTCGCGCCTGAAGCGCTGGCGCCTGGTCGAGGTCGTGGAGCGCGCCCGATGATCCAGAACGAGACCCGGCTGAAGGTCGCCGACAACACCGGCGCGCGCGAGATCCTCTGCATCCGCGTGCGCGGCGGCTCGCGCCGCCGCTACGCCGGCGTCGGCGACGTGATCGTCGCGACCGTCAAGCAGGCCGCCCCGCAGGGGTCGGTCAAGAAGGGCGAGGTCGTGACCGCGGTCGTCGTGCGCACGAAGAAGGCGTACGGCCGCGAGGACGGCACGTACATCGGCTTCGACGAGAACGCCGCCGTGATCATCGACGCGCAGAACAACCCGCGCGGGACCCGCATCTTCGGCCCCGTCGCGCGCGAGCTGCGCGAGCGCAACTTCATGAAGATCGTCTCGCTTGCCCCGGAGGTGCTCTAGGCATGCCCGCGCGCATTCGCAGAGACGACGAGGTGATCGTGATCTCGGGCAAGGACCGCGGCAAGACGGGCCGCGTCCTGCGCGTCGATCCGACCAAGCAGAAGGTCTTCGTCGAAGGCCTCAACATCGTCAAGCGCCACCAGCGCCCGACGCCCGGCCGTCCCGACGCGGTCGCCGGCGTGATCGAGCGCGAGGGGCCGATCCACCTGTCCAACGTGATGCTGCTCGACCCCAAGGACGGCAAGCCGACGCGTGTCGGCGTCGAGGTCCGCGAGGGCAGACGCTTCCGCATCGCACGCCGCTCCGGCACCACCATCGACTGAGCACATGCCTGCACGACTGAAAGACCAATACCTGAAGGAGATCCGTCCGGCGCTGATCGAGCGCTTCGGCTACTCCAGCCCGATGCAGGCCCCGAAGATCGAGAAGATCACGGTCAACATGGGCGTCGGCGACGCCAAGCAGGACTCGAGAGTCCTGCAGGAGGCTACGACCCAGCTCGCGCGCATCACCGGCCAGCAGCCGAGCATCCGCAGAGCGCGCAAGTCGATCGCCGCCTTCAAGCTGCGCGAAGGGATGGCGGTCGGCGTCAGCGTCACGCTGCGCGGCGAGCGCGCCTACGAGTTCCTCGACCGCCTGATGTCGATAGCGATCCCGCGGATCCGCGACTTCCGCGGCCTGTCCCCGCGCGCCTTCGACGGTCGCGGCAACTACAACATGGGCGTCAAGGAGCAGATCATCTTCCCGGAGATCGACTACGACAAGGTCGACCAGGTCCGGGGGCTCGACATCGCGATCACGACGAGCGCCAGAAGCGACGAGGAGTCGTTCGCGCTGCTCGAGCTGTTCGGGATGCCGTTCTCGAGAGACCGCCGCGGCGCGCCCGGCGCGGCGACCAACGGAAACGCTTAAAGGAACCGCTATGGCCAAGACCTCATTGCGTGTCCGCCAGCAGCGGACCCAGAAGTTCAGAACCCGCGAGTACACCCGCTGCCGTCGCTGCGGACGGCCGCGCTCGGTGTTCCGCAAGTTCGGGTTGTGCCGCATCTGCCTGCGCGAGCTGGCGCACAACGGCTACATCCCCGGCATGACCAAGAGCAGCTGGTGACCGCATGTCGATGACGGACCCGATCGCCGACTTCCTCACACGCGTGCGCAACGGCGCGCACGCGTCGCACGACGTCGTCACGATCCCCTCCTCCAAGCTCAAGAAGGAGCTTGCCCGCATCCTCCAGGAGCAGGGCTACATCGAGGGCTACGACGTCGAGGCGCCGAACGCCGAGCACCCCGGCGAGGTCATCAAGGTCAAGCTCAAGTACTCCGGCAACCGCAAGCCGGTGATCCAGGGCATCCAGCGGGTGTCCCGGCCCGGCCAGCGCACGTACGTCGACCACGCCCACATCCCGAAGATCCAGGGCGGCCTCGGCACCGCGATCATCTCGACGTCCCACGGCGTCATGACCGGCCACGAGGCCCGCAGAGCGGGCGTCGGGGGCGAGGTCGTGGCGAAGGTGTGGTGAGGCAGGCATGAGTCGCATCGGCCGCAAGCCAATCCCCGTCCCCGCCGGCGTCAGCGTCGCGATCGAGGCCGAGCGCGTCACGGTCAACGGCCCGAAGGGCGAGCTCTCCGAGCGCATCCACCGCGACATCACGGTCGCGCACGAGGGCGAGGAGCTGGTCGTCACGCGCCCGACCGACCGCGGCGAGCATCGCGCCCTGCACGGGCTCACGCGCTCGCTCGTGGCGAACATGGTCGAGGGCGTCACCACCGGCTTCGAGAAGCGCCTCGAGATCCAGGGCGTCGGCTACCGCGCGCAGCTCAAGGGCAAGGACCTCGAGCTGGCGCTCGGCTACTCGCATCCGGTGCCGATCAGAGCGCCGGACGGGATCGAGTTCGAGGTTCCCCAGCCGACGCGCATCGTCGTGAGGGGCATCTCGAAGCAGCTCGTCGGCGAGACCGCCGCCAACATCCGCAAGCAGCGCAAGCCGGAGCCGTACAAGGGCAAGGGCATTCGCTACGAGGGCGAGTACGTCGCCCGGAAGGTCGGGAAGCGCGCATGACCGTTCTCACTGCTCCTGCGCGGCGCCTCAAGCGCCGCCGCCGCGTTCGCGCGAAGGTCCACGGCACGGCCGAGCGGCCGCGCATCTCGGTCTTCCGCTCCAACCGCGGCATCAGCGCCCAGCTCATCGACGACGTCGCCGGTCGCACGCTCGCCGCGGTCAACTGGACCGAGGCGGAGCTGCGCGGCCTCTCGCGCGCCGACCAGTCCAAGCGCGTCGGCACGCTGCTCGCCGAGCGGGCGAAGGCCGCCGGCATCGAGACGGCCGTCTTCGACCGCGGCGGCTACCAGTACCACGGCCGCGTGCAGGCGCTCGCCGAGGGCGCCCGCGAGGGCGGCCTGGCGTTCTAACCACCGACCGACCCGCTTCGAACCGCTACCCTCAGGAACTTCATGGCTCTCGGACTCGACCGATCTGTATCCGCCGCCGGCCTCGACCTGCAAGAGCGCGTCGTGGAGATCAACCGCGTCGCGAAGGTCGTCAAGGGCGGCCGCCGCTTCTCGTTCACCGCCCTCGTGGTGGTCGGCGACGAGCGCGAGATCGTCGGCGTCGGCTACGGCAAGGCCAACGAGGTGCCCGTGGCGATCCAGAAGGGCGTGGAGCGCGCGAAGAAGAACCTCATCCGCGTGCCCAAGCACGGCTCGACGATCACGCACCAGACGCTCGGCATCTTCGGCTCCGGCCGCGTGCTGCTGAAGCCGGCCTCGCCGGGCACCGGCGTGATCGCCGGCGGCGGCGTGCGCGCGGTGCTGGAGCTGGCGGGGATCCACGACATCCTCTCCAAGAGCCTCGGCACGCAGAACCCGATCAACCTCGTGAAGGCGACGATGGCCGGGCTCGAGTCGCTGCGCAAGCCGGAGGAGGTCGCCGAGCTGCGCGGCCTGTCCATCGACGCGGTGCTCGGCCTGGACCCGAACCGAAACCAGGCGACGGCCGAGCTGACGTCCGAGAACGGCGACGCGCCCGCGGAAGGCGAGACGGCTGAGGAGCCGGTCGCCGTCGGCGCCACGGAGGACGAGGCGTGAGCACCGTCAAGGTCACCCAGGTGAAGTCGCGCAACGGCTCCGACAAGCGCCAGCTCGACACGCTGCGCTCGCTCGGCCTGCGCAAGATCGGCCACACGGTCGAGCAGAGAGACACGCCCGCCCTGCGCGGCATGGTCCACGCGGTCCGTCATCTCGTGAAGGTCGAGGAGGCCGCATGAGTCCTGCCAAGGCAGCCGACAGAGCCGAGGAGCGCGAGGAGCGCATCGGCCTGCACAACCTGAGACCGGCCCCCGGCAGCCGCAAGCCGCGCAAGCGCGTCGGCCGCGGTGAGGGCTCCGGCACCGGCAAGACGTCCGGTCGCGGCCAGAAGGGCTACGGCTCGCGCTCCGGCGCGAAGGACCGCGCCCGCTTCGAGGGCGGCCAGATGCCGATCCACATGCGGATGCGCAAGCTGCGCGGTCCGCACATGAAGAAGTCGATGCCGTTCGAGCCGTTCCGGACGCACACGCAGCCGGTCAACCTGCTCGACCTCGAGGCGCGCTTCGACGCCGGTGCCGAGGTCACGCTCGAGGCGCTCAACGCGAAGAACCTCGCGACGCGCAGAGGCATCCCGGTGAAGGTGCTCGCGAAGGGCGAGGTCACCAAGCCGCTGACCGTCCACGCCCATGCCTTCAGTGCGGCCGCGCGCGAGCGCATCGAGGCCGCCGGGGGAACCTGCCAGATCATCGAGTAGACGAGCCGAGGGGGACTCGAGCATGCTCGCGACGATCCTGAGCGCCTTCACAGTCGCGGACATCCGCAAGAAGCTCGCGTTCACGGCCCTGCTGCTCGGGCTCTACCGGCTCGGCGCGCACATACCCGCTCCCGGCATCAACGCCGACGCGGTCAAGCAGATCGACCAGAACCTGAGCAGCGGGATCCTCGGGCTGCTCAACACCTTCTCCGGCGGGAGCCTCGCCCGGGTCGCGCTGTTCGCGCTCGGGATCATGCCGTACATCACCGCCTCGATCATCATGCAGCTCTTGACGGTCGTCGTGCCGTCGCTCGAGCAGCTGCAGAGAGAGGGCGAGGTCGGCACGCAGCGGATCACGCAGTACACGCGCTACCTGACGGTCGGACTCGCCGGCGCGCAGTCCATAGCGTACGTCTACCTGTTCCGCTCGTTCGAGGCGCAGGCCGGCCTTCCGGTCGTCTCGAACTTCGGGGTGCCGAAGCTGATCCTGATCGCCGTCTCGCTCACGGCCGGCTGCATGCTCGTGATGTGGATGGGCGAGCTGATCACCCAACGCGGCATCGGCAACGGCATCTCGCTGATGATCTTCGCCTCGATCGTCACGCGCCTGCCGCACGGCGTGCAGGCGTGGTGGACGAGCCCCGACCCCGTCTTCAAGGTGATGATGCCGTTCCTCGCGCTCGGCGTGATCGCGGCGGTCGTGTTCGTGCAGGAGGGCCAGCGCCGCATCCCGGTGCAGTACGCGCGCCGCGTGATCGGCCAGCGCATGACCCAGGGCGGCCAGACCTACCTGCCGCTGCGCGTGAACATGGCGGGCGTGATCCCCGTCATCTTCGCCGCCTCGCTGATGGCGTTCCCGCCGACCGTCGGCCAGCTGATCAACCAGCCGTGGGCGCACAGCGTCGCGACCTTCTTCAACCCCGGCAACGCGCCCTACCTGATCGGCGAGACGGTGCTGATCATCGCCTTCACCTACTTCTACACGGCGGTCACGTTCAACCCGGTCGAGCAGGCCGACAACCTCAAGCGCTACGGCGGCTTCATCCCCGGCGTGCGCCCGGGGCGCCCGACCGCCGAGTTCCTCGACCGCATCCTCGCCCGCCTGACATTCCCGGGCGCGCTGTTCCTCGCGGCCGTCGCCGCGCTGCCGACGCTGCTGATCAACTCGACGAGCGCGAACTTCTTCTTCGGCGGCACCTCGCTGCTGATCGTCGTCGCGGTCGCGCTCGACACGATGAAGCAGCTCGAGGCCCAGCTGATGATGCGCAACTACGAGGGCTTCCTGAAGTAGCCCGAGCGGCGCATGGCGCCCGGGTCTAGTACGTTTCGCTCTCCGTGAGCGAGCTGAACCTCATCCTCTTCGGGCCCCCCGGCGCCGGCAAGGGAACGCAGGCCGCGCGCCTTCAGGAAGACTTCCGTCTGCCCTACGTCGCGACGGGCGACATCCTGCGTGCCGCCGTCAAGGAGGGGACCGAGCTGGGGCAGAAGGCGAAGGGCTTCATGGACGCCGGCGCGCTGGTGCCCGACGAGCTGCTGATCGACCTCGTCGTCGACCGCATCGGCGCGGAGGACGCGCGCGACGGCTTCATCCTCGACGGCTTCCCGCGCACGCGCGCGCAGGCCGACGCGCTGGCCGCGGCGTTCGAGGGCCTCGGCCGCCGCATCACGGCCGTGCTGCTGTTCGACGTGCCCGACGAGGAGCTGATCCGCCGCATCTCCGGCCGGCGCGTGAGCGTCAAGACCGGACGTGTGTACCACGTCGAGAGCGATCCGCCGAAGCACGAGGGTCGCTGCGACGTCGACGGCTCGCGGCTCGTGCAGCGCGACGACGACAAGCCCGAGGTGGTCAAGCAGCGCCTCGACGTCTACCACGACCAGACCGAGCCGCTCGTCTCCTACTACGACGAGCGCGGCCTGCTGCGGCGCATCGACGGAACCCGCAGCCCCACCGAGGTGCACGACCACGTCCGCGCGGTGCTGGCGACGCTGCGCCTCGAAGAGACGCTGTGATCGTCAAGAAGACGCCAGACCAGATCGACAAGATGGCCGCGGCGGGCGACATCCTCGTCCGCACGCTGGAGCTGGTGGAGGGCAAGATCCGCCCGGGCGTCACGACGCAGGAGCTCGACGAGGCCGCCGAGCGCTTCATCCGCTCGCAGGGCGCCGTGCCCGCGTTCAAGGGCTACCGCGGCTTCCCCGGCTCGATCTGCGCGTCGCCGAACGCGATGGTCGTGCACGGGATCCCCGGCAAGTACAAGCTCGAGCGCGGCGACATCCTGTCGGTCGACGTCGGCGTCGTGCTCGACGGCTGGGTCGCCGACGCGGCGCGGACGTTCCCCGTCGGCCCGATCACGCCGGTCGCGCAGAAGCTGCTCGACACGACCGAGGGGGCGCTGTTCGCGGCGGTCTCGCAGTGCGTGGCCGGCAACCGGCTCGGCGACGTCTCGCACGCGATCCAGCAGCACGTCGAGGCCGAGGGCTTCTCGATCATCCGCTCGCTCGTCGGCCACGGCATCGGCCGCGACATGCACGAGGACCCACAGATCCCCAACTACGGGCCGCCCGGCCGCGGGCCGCGACTGGAGGAGGGGATGGTCCTGGCGATCGAGCCGATGGTCACGGCCGGGCGCCACCAGGTGCGGATGGCCGACGACAACTGGTCGATCTTCACGCAGGACGGCTCGCTGGCCGCCCACTTCGAGTTCACGATCGCGGTCACGCCGCAGGGGCCGCGCGTGCTGACGCCCTGGCACCAGCACGGCACCCGCGCGGCGGCGTAGCAGGCAGCCCGGTCGTACGCCGCGCCTCGTGGACGTCCTTTGCTACTCTTCACCGTCGCGCCCGGAGTCGCCCGGCTCCCCGTGCGCTCTGTCCTCGACGTGGTAGCGGCAGCCGCTCCGGCAGCCAGAGCCGAGTCGACCGGAATCAGCCGAAAGGGATCATGAAGGTACGACCGTCGGTCAAGCCGATGTGCGAGAAGTGCAAGATCATCCGCCGCCACGGGCGCGTGCTGGTCATCTGCTCGAACCCCCGTCACAAGCAGCGGCAGGGGTAGGGCGCTTCCATGGCTCGCATAGCAGGCATCAACATCCCGCTGAACAAGCGCGTCGAGATCGGTCTGACGTACATCTACGGGATCGGCCGATCGCAGTCGAACAAGCTCCTCGCCGAACTGGGCATCTCGCCGGACACCTACGTGCGCGACCTCACCGAGGACGAGGTCAGCAAGCTCCGCGACCAGATCGACAGAGACCTCACCGTCGAGGGCGACCTGCGCCGCGAGCGCTCCCAGAACGTCAAGCGCCTGATGGAGATCGGCTGCTACCGCGGCCTGCGCCACCGCCGCGGCCTCCCCGTGCGCGGCCAGAAGACGAAGACCAACGCCCGCACGCGCAAGGGCCCGAAGCGCATGCAGGTCGCCGGCAAGAAGAAGGCGGGGAAGAAGTAAGTGAGCCCAGCACCGAAGCGCCCACAGCGCGGTCGCCGCAGAGTCCGCAAGAACATCCCGGTCGGCCAGGCGCACATCAAGACCAGCTTCAACAACACGATCGTCTCGCTGACCGACCGCGAGGGGAACGTGATCGCGTGGGAGTCCGCCGGCGGCGCCGGCTTCAAGGGCTCGCGCAAGTCGACCCCCTTCGCCGCGCAGGTGACCGCCGACGCGGCCGCCCGCAAGGGCATCGAGCACGGCCTGCAGAAGGTCGAGGTCTTCGTCAAGGGTCCCGGCTCCGGCCGGGAGACCGCGATCCGCTCGCTCCAGGCCGCCGGCCTCGAGGTGACGGCGGTTCGCGACGTGACCCCGCAGGCCCACAACGGCTGCCGCCCGCGCAAGCGGCGGCGCGTCTAGGGAGTCGCCGCCATGGCACGAGACACCAGCCCCCAGTGCAAGCAGTGCCGGCGGGAGGGCCAGAAGCTCTTCCTCAAGGGTGAGCGCTGCCTCACCGACAAGTGCGGCGTCGAGCGTCGCGCGTACCCGCCGGGCGACCACGGTCGCGGTCGCCAGAGACAGAGCGAGTACCGCGTCCAGCTGCGCGAGAAGCAGAAGGCGCGCCGCTACTACGGCGTGCTCGAGCGCCAGTTCCGCGCGTACTACGAGAAGGCCAGCCGGCAGCCGGGCATCACCGGCGAGAACCTGCTGCGCATGCTCGAGTGCCGCTTCGACAACGTGCTCGTGCGCCTCGGCTTCGCCGCCTCGCGCCGTCAGGCGCGCCAGCTGATCCGCCACGGCCACTGGACGATCAACGGCCGCCGCGTCGACATCCCGAGCTACCAGCTCCGCGACGGCGACCTGATCGCGGTCAAGGCCTCCAGCGGCGCGGCGCAGGTGATCCGCGACGCGACGGAGCTGACCGGCCAGGTCCCTGCCTGGCTGCAGGCGGACCACGACGCGCTGACGGCGAAGGTGCTGCGCAAGCCCGAGCGGCGCGAGATCGCCGCGCCGGTGCTGGAGCAGCTCATCGTCGAGCTCTACTCGAAGTAAGCCGCATCGCGCGCGCAGCGGCCGGCTCGACCGACGGCCGCGCGCCGCGCCCATGACCGCCCGCGGGCGGCGCTCATGACACGACGACGTTAGGACCGACCCCGATGCTCGATTTCCAAGTCCCCCGAATCACCACTGAGACCGTCGAGGAGAACCGCGGTTCCTTCACGATCGAGCCGCTCGACCGCGGGTTCGGCTACACGTTCGGCAACTCGCTGCGGCGCGTGCTGCTGAGCTCGCTCGCCGGCGCCGCCGTCACGAGCGTCCGGATCGAGGGCGTCGCGCACGAGTTCTCGACGATCGCGGGCGTCAAGGAGGACGTGACCGACATCGTCCTCAACCTCAAGGGCGTCGTCTGCCGCATGCACTCCGACGCGACGGAGATCGAGGCGCCGCTCGTCGTCACGGGTCCGGGCGAGATCACCGCGAAGGACATCGACCTGCCGTCGGGCGTCGAGATCCTCAACCCGGACGCGCACATCGCGACGCTCGAGAGAAGAACGAAGCTCGAGGTCTACCTGACGATCGGGCGCGGCCGCGGCTACCGGCCGGCGGAGGAGAACAAGTCCGCCGACCAGCCGATCGGCGTGATCCCGATCGACTCGATCTTCTCGCCGGTGCGCCGCGTGGCGTACGCGGTCGAGCAGGCGCGCGTCGGCCAGAAGACCGACTTCGACAAGCTGACGCTCGACATCGAGACGGACGGCTCGATCGACCCGCACGCCGCGCTGCGCGAGGCGGCCGAGATCCTGATCTCGCAGCTGGCGATCTTCACCGACGCGGACCGCGTCGTCGAGCTGCGCGACACGGGCGGCCTCGGCGCGCTCGAGGCGGGCCTCGTCGGCGGTCCGGGCGCGGTCGGCGGTCAGCCGGGCGGCCGGCCCGCGAACGCGATGGACGACATCCTGATCGAGGAGCTGGAGCTGGGCGTGCGCTCGTACAACTGCCTCAAGCGCGCGGGCATCCAGACGGTCGGCGACCTGATCTCGAAGACCGAGAACGAGCTGAACGCGATCCCGAACTTCGGCAAGAAGTCGATCGACGAGGTCATCGAGACGCTCGAGGGCCGCGGCCTCTCGCTGCGCCAGGACTGAGCGTCCGGTACCCTCTCCCAGCCCATGCGCCATCAACGCAACCGCTACCAGCTCTCGCGCAGCGCCTCGCACCGCAAGGCGCTGCTGGCGAACCTCTGCAAGGAGGTCATCGAGCACGAGCGGATCAGAACGTCCGAGACGAAGGCGAAGGCCGTCAAGCCCGAGCTGGAGAAGCTGATCACGCTCGCGAAGCGGGGCGACCTGCACGCGCGCCGGCAGGCGCTGTCGGCGCTCGGGCAGGACAAGTTCATGGTCTACAAGCTGTTCGAGGAGATCGCGCCGCGCTACGCGGAGCGACCGGGCGGCTACACCCGCATCCTCAAGCTCGGCCCGCGCCGCTCGGACGCGACCGAGATGGTCTTCCTCGAGCTGGTCTAGACCTGCGGCGCGCCGCCGCGTGCGATGAGCGCGCCGCTGGTCACCAAGCTCACGCTCGAGTACGACGGCCGCGACTTCGCCGGCTGGGCGCGCCAGCCCGGCAGACGCACCGTCCAGGAGGAGCTGGAGCGGGCGCTCGCGGTCGTGCTGCGGCGGCCGCCCGACGGGGTCGCGCTCACGGTCGCGGGCCGCACGGACGCCGGTGTGCACGCGTGGGCCCAGGTGGCCTCGTACGAGGGCCCGCCGGCCCCGGCGCGCGGCCTCAACGCGCTGCTGCCCGACGACGTGGCCGTGCTCGCCAGCGAGGCGGCGGCGCCCGGCTTCAGCGCGCGCCACGATGCGACCAGCCGCGCCTACTGCTACCGCGTGCTTGTACGGGGCGAGCGGGGCGTCTTCGAGCGCGGGCGGGCGCTGTGGTGGCCGCACCCGCTCGACCGTGCCGCGCTCGACGCGTGCGCGGGGGCGCTCGTCGGGACGCACGACTTCACGGCGTTCACCCCGACCGAGACCGAGCACGTGCGCTTCGAGCGCGACGTGCGGCACGCGGCGTGGCGGGGGGAGCCGGACGGCGCGGTGCTGGAGTTCTGGATCGAGGCGGACGCGTTCATGCGCAACATGAACCGCGTGCTCGTCGGGACGATGCTGGAGGTCGCGGGCGGGCGGCGCGCGGTCGAGGACTTCGTCGCGCTGCTGGACGGCGTGCCGCGGGCGCGGGCCGGCAAGACGGCGCCGCCGGAGGGGCTGTACCTGGCCGGCGTCGGCTACGACGGGCGCTCGGCGCTGGCGGGGCGGCTGGCCGCGGGTGCGCCGACTACCATCCGGGGCCGATGCGGGTCCTCCTGACGAACGATGACGGGATCGAGGCCGAGGGCCTCCAGGCGCTGCGGCGCGCGCTGCTGGAGGTGCCGGGGATCGAGCTCGCCGTCGTCGCGCCGGACGGCAACCGCTCCGCCACCGCCCGCTCGATCACGACGCGGCGGCCGCTGTGGGTCGAGCGGGTCGAGTTCGAGGACGGCACGCACGGCTTCGCGACCGACGGCACGCCGGTCGACTGCGTGCGGCTGACGAAGCTCGGGCTGATCGACGGCTTCAAGCCGGAGCTGGTCGTCTCCGGCATCAACCACGGGCTCAACCTCGGCGACGACATCACCTACTCGGGCACCGTCGCGGCGGCGTTCGAGGCGCTGCTGCTGGAGCTGCCGGGGATCGCGGTCTCGCAGCAGTCGCACGCGCGCGAGCTGGACTTCCGCCTCGCGCGCACGTTCGACTTCGACACCGCCGCCGCGTTTACCGCGCGGCTCGTGGCGGAGGTCGACGAGGTCCCGCTCGCGGGCGGCACGCTGCTGAACGTCAACGTGCCCAGCGACGAGCCGCGAGGCGTCGAGGTGACGACGCTCGGCAAGCGCATCTACGACGACGTTTTGGAGCTGCAGGACGAGGAGCACCCCAACCGCCGCCTGTTCCGCATCTACGGCGACGCGGTGCAGACCGGCGACGAGACGGGCACCGACATCGCGGCGATCGCCGCCGGGCGGATCGCGGTCACGCCGGTGCACTTCGACCTCACGCACCGCGCCGGCATCGGGGCGCTGGAGCAGCACGACCTCGCGCGGCTGATCGCGCCGGCCGCGCGCGAGGTGGAGTGAGCCCGGCGCCGTCGGATGTCGCCGCTCGGGCGGCGGAGCTGCGCAGGGAGCTGGCGTACCACGGCCACCGCTACTACGTCCTCGACGACCCGGTCATCGGGGACGACAGATACGACGCGCTGCTCGACGAGCTGCGCGCGATCGAGGCGGCGCACCCCGAGCTGCTGACGCCCGACTCTCCGACGCAGCGGGTCGGCGGCGAGCCTGTCTCGCACCTGGAGAAGGTGCGGCATCTGCAGCCGATGCTGTCGCTCGCGAACGCGCGCAGCGACGAGGAGCTGCAGGGCTGGATCGAGCGCATGCGCGGCCACCTCGCGCGTGAGGGGATCGAGGACCCGAGATTCGAGTACGTCGTCGAGCCGAAGGTCGACGGGCTGGCGATCTCGCTGCTGTACGAGGACGGGCTGCTCGTGCGCGGCGCGACGCGCGGCAACGGCGAGGTCGGCGAGGACGTCACGCACAACCTGCGCACGGTCGGCTCGATCCCGCTGTCGATCAAGGACGCGCCCAGACGCGTCGAGGTGCGCGGCGAGATCTACATCTCGCTGGCCGACTTCGAGCAGGTCAACCTGAAGCGCGCGGAGGCCGGGCTCTCGACCTTCATGAACCCGCGCAACTCGGCGGCGGGCGCGATCCGCCAGCTCGACCCGAGGCAGTCGGCGGAGCGACCGCTGTCGATGTGGGCGTACGGGATCGGCGTGCACGAGGGCCTGACGATCGCCAGCCACTGGGAGGCGCTCGAATGGCTGAAGGGCCATGGCTTCCGCGTGAACCCGGACGTCGCGCGGCTCACGAGCGGCGACGACGTGATCGAGCGCTGCCGCGACTGGGAGCGGCGCCGCGGCGCGCTCGCGTTCGAGATCGACGGCGCCGTCGTGAAGGTCGACGACTACGAGCTGCAGCGTCGGCTCGGCGTCGTCGGCCGCGACCCGCGCTGGGCGATCGCGTGGAAGTTCCCGCCGACGACCGCCGTCACGAGACTGGTGGCGGTCCACTGGAACGTCGGCAAGTTCGGCTCGCTGCACCCGTACGCGGAGCTCGAGCCGGTGCACGTCGGCGGCGTGACGGTCAAGCAGGCGACGCTCCACAACGAGGAGGACCTCGCGCGCAAGGACGTGCGTCCCGGCGACGAAGTGATCGTGCTGCGCGCCGGCGACGTGATCCCGCAGGTCGTCTCGCCCGCGCCGCACGTCGTGGAGCGCACCGACCGCGGGCCGTCGCCGTTGCCGCCGGCCAGCTGCCCGGTCTGCGGGACGCCGACGGTCAAGCCCGAGGACAGCGTCTTCACGCACTGCCCGAACCGCGACTGCCCCGGGCGTCGCTGGCAGCTGCTGACGCACTTCGTCTCGCGCGGGGCGATGGACGTCGACGGGATCGGCGAGAAGCAGGTGACGATGCTGATGGAGCGGGGGCTCGTGCGGACGGCCGCCGACTTCTACCGCCTGACGGCCGAGCAGCTCGTCGAGCTGGAGCGCTTCGGGGAGGTCTCGGCGGCGAACGCGGTGGCCGCGATCGAGGCGTCGAAGGCGCGACCGTTCGGGCGCGTGCTGTTCGCGATCGGGATCGAGGGGATCGGCGCGATCACCGGCCGCAACCTCGCGCAGCGCTTCCGTTCGATCGACGCGCTGATGGCCGCGAGCGCCGAGCAGATCGCCGACACGCCGGGGATCGGCCCGATCGTCGGGCAGCTCGTGCACGACCAGCTCGCCGACGAGCAGATGCGGGCGCTGATCGCGGACCTGCGCTCGCTCGGGCTGCGGCTGGAGGAGGAGGGGCCGCCGCCCGGCGAGGGCCCGCTGGCGGACAAGGCGATCGTGCTGACGGGCACGCTGCCGACGCTCACGCGCGAGCAGGCGACCGAGCGGATCCTCGCCGCCGGCGGGCGCGTGACGAGCGGCGTGTCGAGAAGAACGGACTACGTGGTGGCGGGGGAGGCGGCCGGCTCGAAGCTGGAGAAGGCCGAGCGCCTGGGGGTGCCGGTGCTGGACGAGGCGGGCCTCGAGGCGCTGCTGCATGGCGGCGACCCGGGCTAGCGTCCGCCGCCGCGTCGCGCTGCCCTCGCGCGAGGGCCGGCGCGCGGCCGTGTTGCTGGCGCTGCCGTTGCTCGCAGGCGTCGTCGCGCTGCGCGGGCTGACGCGCCTGATGCCGACGTTCCACGCCGGCGACGAGGCGAACTACCACCTGCCGACGATCGTCCGCTTCGCGCACGAGCTGCCGGGCGTCGACCTCGTCCACTACCGGGCCGCCCAGACGCCGCTGTTCCACCTGCTGGTCGCGGTGTGGGGCAAGGCGGTCGGCCTGGAGCTGTGGCGGCTGCGGCTCGTCGAGGTGCTGATCTCCTACGGCGTCGCGCTCGTGCTCTACCGGCTGCTGCGCCGCCATGCGGGGCTGGGGGCGGGCGGCGCGACGCTGCTCGCCGCGCTGTTCGCCTGCTCGCCGTACGTGTTCGGGCAGTCGTTCATCCTCGTGACCGACAACCTCGCGCTGCTGCTCTCGCTCGTGGCGGTCGAGCGGCTGCTGGCGTTCGCGCGCGGCGGCGGCCTGCCGGCGTTCGCGCTCGCGTGCGGGGCGATCGGGCTGGCGACGCTGACGCGCCAGAGCGCCGGCTGGCTGGCGCCGCTCGCGCTGCTCGTGCTGGCGCTGCACGCGCCGCACGAGCGGCGCACGCTCGTCGGCGGGGTCGTCCTGCTGGCCGTTGCGCTGGTGCCGTTCGGGCTGCTCGTGCTGGCGTGGCACGGGCTCGTGCCGGTCGGCTCGGACCCGACCTCGTGCGGGCTGTGCGGGGCCGGCGCCGGCCGCGCCGGCGGGAGCGGCGGCTCGCCGCTGCGCGCGCCGCTCTACGCGCTCGCGATCGCGGCCGTGTACGGGACGCTGCTGCACGGCCCGGCGCTGTGGGACGAGCTGCGCGGCGGCGGGCCGCGCGCGTGGCGGCTGCCGCTGGCCGCGGCGGCGGCCGGCGCGCTGGCGCTGGCGGCGGTCCCGCTCGCCTACCGCGCCGCCGACGAGGGCTGGATCTGGCGGCTCGCGCGCAGCGGGCCGGAGCCGCTCGGCACGGCGTGGCCGTTCTGGCTGCTGGTGCCGCTCGGCTGCGCGCTGCTGGCGACGGTCGCGCGCCGCTGCGGGCCGCGGGCGCTGCCGGTGCTGCTGCTCGGCTGCTTCCTGCTCGCTCAGCTCGCGACGCGGCTCGCCTACCAGAAGTACTTCGACCCGTTCGTGCTGCTCGCGCTGCTGCTGGCGCTGCGGCCCGAGCAGCTGCGCGACCGCCGCACGCTCGCGGGCGCCGCCGGCGTCGCGCTGTTGTCGGCCGGTTTCGTGCTGGCGTTCGCGACCGGCGCGATCCGGTACGAGACCTAGCGCCCGGTGCTCGCGGGCGCGGCGCCGCCGCCGGCGGGGCCCGGAGCGGGCGTCGGCTGTGCGACCGGCGTCGTGAGCGGCGCGTCGGCCGGGCGCGTGCGCGCGAGCGCGACCGTGAGGCGGTCCTCGGCGGCCTTGGCGGTCGGCGTGTAGACGAGGTTCTCGATGAATGCGAACGCGAGCAGGTGCCCGTTGCGCGTCGTGCAGTAGCCGGCGAGCGCGGAGACGTTCGAGAGCGTGCCGGTCTTCGCCTGGCAGCGGTCCTGCGCGGTCGTGCGCCGCATGCGCGCGGCGAGCGTGCCGGAGCGGCCGGCGACCGGCAGCGCCGCGCGCAGGGAAGCGTTCGCGCGCAGCGCGCTCAGCAGCAGCACGACCTGTCGCGGCGACGTGCGGTCCGCGCGCGAGAGCCCCGATCCGTCGGCGATCCGCGGGTGGATCCCGAAGCGCCGGATCGTACGCTTGACGACCGCGACGCCGGCCGCGGTCGAGCCGGCCGAGCCGAAGCGCGCGCCGACGTCCTTCACGAGCATCTCCGCGAACAGGTTGTCGGACGGCACGAGCGTCAGGCGCACGAGCGTCGCCACCGTCGGCGAGTCGACCGCGGCCAGCTGCTGCGCGCCGGCCGGCGTCGCGCCGGTCGCCGCGTTGCGCGACACGCGCGTGCCGTCGCGGCGCAGCTCGAGCGTGAGCTGCTGGGCGGCGAACTTCGCCGGGCGGCGCTGCAGCGCGCTGCCGTCCTCGCGCGCGAGGCCGCGGTTGAACAGCAGGCCGCCGAGCGGGCCGCCGACGTCGAGGTCGAGCGCGTAGCCGCTCGCCGGCCCGCCGCGCAGCTGGTCGAGGAACGACTCGTCGCCGTACACACGCCCGGTCACGCGCACGATCCCGGCGGCGCGCACGCGCGCGGCGAGCGCCGCGACGGTCGTGCCGAGGCCGTACGCGAGCCGGTCGAAGCTGGCCGTGCCGAAGGTCGGGTCGCCGCCGCCGCGCAGGTACAGGTCGCCGTGCCAGGTGCCGGCGTCGTCGAGCGTGCCGACGCCGAGGACGCCGGTCGTCAGCGTCGCGTCGGGGCCGAAGCGCAGCAGCGCGGTCGAGGTCGTGTAGAGCTTGTTGACGGAGGCCGGGATGCGCGGCGTGTCGGCGCGCACCGCGGCGAGCGTGCGGCCGGTCGTCGTGTCGAGCACGTAGCCGCCGGAGACGCCGCCGGCGCGTGCGAGCCCGCTCGCGACGAGGCGGTCGAGCGGCGCCGCCGCCGCGGGCCCCGCGGACGCCGCCGGCGCGAGCAGGGCCAGCAGGAGCAGCGGCAGGACGGAGCGGCGCACGCGCTTCACAACAGCGCGCCGGGGCGGAAGTCGCGGTCGAAGACGCCCGAACGGCGCCGTACAATTCGATTGCATGGGCAAGGTTGTCAGCCTGGAGACGTCGGCCGGCGCGCGCAGAGCGGCGACATCGTCGCAGGGCGCCCGGGCGGCTTCGCGGCGGGCCAAGCCGTCGAAGACGGCGCTCGTGCTCGGCGGCGGCGGCTTCACCGGCGCCGTCTACGAGATCGGCGCGCTGCGCGCGCTCGACCTGCTGTCGGTCAACCGCTCGGTGACCGACTTCGACATCTACGTCGGCACCAGCGCCGGCTCGTTCGTCGCCGCGATGACGGCGAACGGGGTGTCTCCGGAGGAGATGATGCGGGTGCTCGACCGGCAGGCGCCGACGCCCTTCCCGGAGATCGCGCTCGGCACGCTGCTGTCGCTCAACCTGCGCGAGCTGGCGAGCAAGGCGGTCGCGTTCCCGTGGCGGATGGCGAGGCTCGGCTGGACGCTCGCCCGTCACGTCGGCCAGGTCTCCGCGCTCGACGTCGTGCTGGGGATCGCCGAGGGGCTGCCGTCCGGGCTCTACTCGGGCGATGGGATCGAGGACTACGTGCGCCGCGTGCTGGCCGACGAGGGCCGCACCGACGACTTCCGGCAGCTCGAGCGCAAGCTGTTCGTGACCGCGACCGACCTCGACACGTGCGAACGCGTCGTGCTCGGCGGCGAGGGCTTCGAGGACGTGCCGATCTCGACGGCCGTGCGCGCCTCGACGGCGCTGCCGATGGTCTACGAGCCGGTGTGCGTGGGGGACCGCGAGCTGGTCGACGGCGGGCTGATCTCGACGACGAACCTCGACCTGGCCGTCGAGGCGGGCGCGAGACTCGTCGTGATCGTCAACCCGCTCGTGCCGTACGTGAACGAGGCGCGGCGCGCCAACCCGCTGCACCCGCGCGTCTCCGACATGGGCTTCCCGCAGATCGGCTACCAGGCGTTCAAGCTGATGACCTACCAGCGCCTGCACGACATCCGGCAGCGCTGGGAGGACCGCTATCCGGGCGTCGACTTCGTGCTGATCGAGCCGGACGCCTCCGACGAGCTGATGTTCCGCACGAGCGTGATGGACTACAGCTCGCGCGTGCAGATCGCCAGCCACGGCTTCCGCTCCGTCACGGTGAAGCTGGCGGAGGACTACCCGCACCTCAAGCAGGTCGCGGCCAAGCACGGGATCGAGATCTCCGCGACGCGCGTACGCAAGGTCGTCAAGCACTTTGCGACCGAGCCCGAGCAGACGGCGCGCTGGCGCAAGATCCTCGAGCAGACGACCGGCACGCTGCTGCGCCAGTCGGCCTCGGAGTAGCTCAGCCCGCGCCGAGCGCGCTGCGCAGCGCGTCGAGCAGGCGGTCGCTCGCCGCGGCGCTCTGCACGGTCACGCGCACGTGCTGCTCGTCGCCGAGGCTCGCGCCGCTCATCACGCGCACGCCGCTGCGCAGCAGGCGCTGCGCCAGCTCGCCGCCGGACAGCCCTGTCGGGCGGATCCACAGCACGTTCGCCTCGCTCGGGCGCGCGTCGAGCGGCAGCTCGTGCAGCGCGTCGAGCAGGCGCGCGCGCTCACTCGCGACGAGCGCGCGCCGCTGCGCGAGCTGGCCGTCGCATCTTCTGAGTGCCTCGAGCGCGCCGAACTGGACCGGCAGGCCGATCCCCAGCACGGGCGCGATCCGCGCCAGCAGCGGCTCCGCGCCGGGCCCGCCGAGCGCGTAGCCGGCGCGCAGGCCGGCCAGCCCGTAGGCCTTCGAGAAGGTGCGGAAGACGAGCAGGCGCGGGTGGTCGTCGAGCAGCGCGAGGCTCGCGCCGGCCGGCTCCGCGGTGACGAAGTCGGCGAGCGCCTCGTCGAGCAGCAGCGTCACGCGCTCGGGCAGCGCGTCGAGCAGCGCGCGCAGCGCGTCGGCGCCGAGGTGCTCGCCGGTCGGGTCGTTCGGGTTGCACAGCGCGATCGCGCGCGTGGCCGGCGTGATCGCCGCGAGCAGGCGCTCCGGGTCGTGGCCGCCGGGCACCGGCGTCGCGCGCGCGCCGGCGCGCTGCGCCATCACGGGGTAGAGGCCGTAGGAGGGCCACGGCGTCAGCAGCTCGTCGCCGGACTCGAGCAGCGCCCGCGCGGCGGCGCTCAGCAGCTCGGCCGCGCCGTGGCCGACGGCGACGCGGTCGGGCTCGACGCCGTTGCGGCGGCCCAGCTCGCGCCGCAGCTCCTCGGCGGTCGGGTCGGGCGCGAGGTTGAGCGCGCCGCGCGCGGCGAACGTGACGGCGTTGACGACGTCCGGGTGCGGCAGCTCGTGCCACGTCGTGCGCGAGAGGTCCAGCTCCTCGATCCGCGCGAGCGCGAGGCGGCGCTGCTCGTCGGCCTGCTCGCGCAGCTGCGCCGAGACCTCTTCGTCGGTCATGCCGGCGAACTGCCGGTAGTAGTCGAGCAGGCCCATCGCGGCGCGGCGTCAGCCGCCGAGCATGCTCTGGACGTCGACGCCGGACAGCGACGCGCCGCTGAAGAACGTGAACCAGATGCCGAAGATCGGCACGCCGATCATGCAGCAGATCATGAAGATCTTGCCGATCACGCCCTCGCGCTGGTCATGGCCGGCGGCGCGCCGCACGAGCAGCCACGCGTAGTCGAGTCGCTTCAGCGTCATCAGGCCGAGCAGCAGCCCGCCGCCGAGCGTCACGAACGCCGCCAGCAGGCCGGCCCCGACGCTGTCGGTCCACCACTGCACGCGGCCGCCGATCCACAGGCAGGCGAGCGGCAGCGGTCCCCAGAAGCACAGGTTCACGACGACCATCACGGCGAGCAGCGCCGCCGCGACGAGCCCGTCGAGCCGCTGGCGTCTGTCGCCGCCCCGTCTCGGCGGCGTGCGGAACCGCACCGGCCGCGTGCCGGGACGGCGCGTGACGAAGAGGCCGCCGGTGTCGGTGGGATCCGTACGCATGCGTCTTCAAGCAGGGTAGAGGCTGCGCCGCGTCCGCTGCGGCGCATCGCCCCTGAGATCGACCCTGAGATTCAGCTCGCGTACAGCTCGTCGAAGACGGCTCTGTACTTCTCGTTGACGACGTTGCGCTTGACCTTCAGCGTCGGCGTCAGCTCGCCCGTCTCCTGCGAGAGGTCGTGACCGAGGATCGCGAGCTTCTTGACCTTCTCGACCTGCGCGTACTTGTCGTTCGCCCTGTCGAGGTGCGCCTGGATCATCGCGTGCACGTCGGGATGTCTCGCGAGCTGCTCGACGTCGCCCGGCAGGCCGTTCTGCTGGGCCCACGGCACGATCTCTTCGGCGTCGAGCGTCACCAGGATCACCGGGTAGGGGCGGCGGTCCCCGTACATGACGGCCTGCGAGACCCAGCGGCACTGCTTCATGTCGTTCTCGATGTTCGCCGGCGTCAGGTTCTTGCCGCCCGCGGTGATGATGATGTCCTTCTTGCGGCCGGTGATCGTCAGGAACCCGTCCGCGTCGAGCGAGCCGAGGTCGCCGGTGTGCAGCCAGCCGTCCTCGACGGCGCCGAACGAGGCGTCGGCGTTGTTGTGGTACCCGGCGAAGATGTTCGCGCCCCTGATCAGGACCTCGCCGTCGTCGGCGATCCGCAGCTCGACGCCGGGGAACGGCTTGCCGACCGTCCCGAACTTGTAGTCGTCGAGCGACTGGAAGGTGGCGGCGGTGGCCGTCTCGGTCATGCCGTAGCCCTCGAACACCGGAACGCCGCAGGCGAAGAAGAACTCGAGGATCTCTCTTGCGATCGGCGCCGCGCCGGAGACCGCCTGGCGCATGCGGCCGCCGAAGGCGGCGCGGACCTTGGAGAACAGCTCCTCCTCGGCGCGCTCGAAGTGCGCCTGCAGCTCGTCGGGGACCGGCCGGCCCGCCAGCTCCAGCTCGCGTACCGTCATGCCGACCTGCACGGCCTTCCCGATCAGCTCCGGGTCGCCGTTGGACGTGACGAGCGTGTAGATCTTCTCGAAGATGCGGGGGACCGACGGGAAGTTCGTCGGCCGCACCTCGTTCAGCTCCATCACGAGCTGCTGCGGGTCGTTCGACCAGTACGCGATGCAGGCGCCGACGTCGAAGCTCAGCAGCTGGATCAGCAGCGCGAACGAGTGCGCGAGCGGCAGGTAGAGGTACGTCAGCTCGTCGCCCTCGACCGCGCGCGTCGACTGCGCCATCGTGAGGATCGCGCGGTAGTTGCCGTGCGTCAGGACACAGCCCTTCGGCGGCCCGGTCGTGCCGGACGTGTAGATGATCGTGAAGGGGTCCGCGGGCTGGACGGCGGCGATGCGGCGGGCGAGCTGCTGACGGTCTGCGCCGCGGCCGCGCGCGCGCAGGTCCTGGAGGGTGATCGCGTCGGCGGGCACGCCGTCGGGGTCGATCACGACGACGTGCTGGAGTGCGGGAAGCCGCTCGCGCACCTCGGCGACCTTCGCGACCTGAGACGCGTCCTCGCAGATCACGACGCGCGCGCCGGAGTCGGCCAGCACCCACTCGCACTCCTCAGGCGCGTTCGTCGGGTAGATCGGCACGACGCAGGCGCCCGCCTCGGTCGCGCCGAAGTCGCAGTAGGTCCACTCCGGGCGGGTGCGGCAGAGGATCGAGACGCGGTCGCCCGGCTGGACGCCGAGGTCGACGAGGCCGAGGCCGATCTCCTGTGCGATCGCCGCGACCCCCGCGACGGTCACCTCGTGCCAGGCGCCGTCCTGCTTGAACTGCACGGCGACGCGGTCGCCGTAGCGCTCGGCGGCCAGCGGCAGCAGGTCGGCGATCGTCTTCGAGCCGGTCGATGCCTCGGCGCCGCTCGGGGCGCTGGCGCTGGCGTCCATCTGGGCGTCCTCCTCGTGCCGGAAATGCGGAGGTTTTCGATTCTAGGCACGAGGGTCCGACGGCGCGCGGGTTGGGCGCGAGGCGCGCCGGGCCCGGGCCCGGCGCGGGTGCGACCTATCCGGTCGCGAGGCGGGGCGGCGGGACGGCCGGCGCCGCGTGCTCGTGGCGCAGGGTCGTCAGGAAGAGCGTCTTGTCGATCCGTCCCTGGAAGATCGGCACGCCCATCTCCAGGCACTTGGAGATGACGTCGCGGCGTTCGAGTCCTGCCTCACGGGCGAGCTCCGTGGGCGTGAGGTGGATTGCCATCGGACTGGACCTCCTCGTCGGGGAGAACGCTACATGTTGTCACTTATACCGCCGGCGTTGGACGGAGTGCAACGGGCGCGGTGCGTTCCCGGGAGCTTTTGCCAGCTCTGGCGTCAGATGGGGTTGGGGATGTCCGCGAACACGTGGCGGACGCCGAAGCGCTGCGCGACCAGCTCGCCGAGGCGGCGGATCCCGAACGTCTCGGTCGCGTAGTGGCCGGCGGCGATGAAGTGGATGCCGCTCTCGCGCGCCTGCGCCATCACGTGCTCCTTCGGCTCGCCGGTGAGGAACGCGTCGAGCCGGAGGTCGACCGCCTCGCTCAGGGTGTTGGCGGCGGAGCCGGAGACGATCCCGAGCGTGCGGATCTCCGGTGGGCCGGCGTCGAACACGAGCGGCTCGCGTCCGGTGGCTGTGGCGACGCGGGCGAACAGCTCGGCGGCGTGGAGCGGGTGCGGGTCGAAGCGGGCGATCGCGCCGATCGGCTCGCCCTTGAAGGGGAAGGCGCGCACGTGGCTGGTGGCTCCGAGCCGCTCCGCGAGGATCGCGTTGTTGCCGTGCAGCGGATGCGCGTCGAGCGGCAGGTGATAGCCGGCGAGCGCGACGTCGTTGGCCAGCAGCAGTCTCAGGCGGGCCGCCTGCGCGGGGCCGATGCGGCGCGGCTCGAAGTCCCACAGGATGCCGTGGTGGGCGAGGATCAGCTGGGCGTCGTGCTCAAGCGCGCGCTCGAACAGCTCGCGCTGGGCGCTGACGCCGGTGAGGACGGTCGTGACGGTGTCGGCGCCGGGCACCTGGAGCCCGTTCGGCCCGAGGTCCTGGAAGCGGTGGATCTCGAGCAGCTCGTCGACGAAGGCGACGATCTCGGCTGTCTTGGCGGCGGTGCCCATGGCGGCGCCAACCTACCACCGGGCGGTCCGCCGGATCGGCGACCCGTGTGGAATACTGGACAGCTCAGTCGGGGCGTGGCGCAGCCTGGTAGCGCGCACCGTTCGGGTCGGTGAGGTCCCCGGTTCAAATCCGGGCGCCCCGACTACCAAGGTCTCTTTTGAACCGCCGCCTGGAAGGGCGGCGGTTCTTGTTGGTGGGGTCGGTGCCGGGTGGCCGTTCTCGGCGGTCGCGGTGGCGTCGGCGAGCTGGGCCGGGAGGTTGGGGCCGGCGAGCGTCGCGAACGGCTCTGCGAGCGGTGCGTCGGCGATCTCGTCGTCGGTGACGAGGAGCTGCTGGAAGAGGGCTTGGTTCCATTGGCGGCGCAGGTGCCCCGGCGCTTGCTCGTAGGCAGTCTGTGGGTCGGCGAGCAGGTCGAGGGCCTTGTCGAGCGTGTCGCGGATGTCGCCGAACGATGCCTCGGCTTGGGAGGCGTGGTGTTCGGCGTGGGCGATCTCGCCGGCGAGGCGGTCTTGCTCGGTGCGCAGGAGGTCGGTGGGGATGGCGCCGGCGTAGTAGGCGTGCAGCAGCTTCTCGCGCTGCTCTCTGAGTGAGAGCAGGCGGCGGCGCTGCCGGGTCGCCTCCTGTTCGGCTTGTTCGCGCATGCCGTCGAGCGCGCGGTCGAGGAGTTCGCGGATCTCGGCGAGCTGGCGTGCGGGCATGCGGACGGTGGCGTAGATGCGCTCGACGGCTCGCTCGACGCGATCGACTGGCACGTAGGGTTGTTGGCAGCCGGTGCGTTTCATGCGGCCGATGCAGAAGAAGTAGCGGTAGATGCCACCGTTGCCTCTGGCGTGGATCAAGCTCATCCGCGACCCGCAGCGGCCGCAGAACAGGCTGCCTTGAGGTAGTGGTGGTGCTTGCGGTCCTTTTCTGCGGCGTGGTTGTGCGCGGCAAGGACGGCTCTGACTCTGGCGAAGGTGTCGCGGTCGATCAGCGGCTCGTGCCGGCCGTCGTAGTCGACACCGGAATAGCGGACGACGCCGACGTAGTACGGGTTCGCCAAGAGCGCGGCGAGCTGCGAGCGCGACACCGCTCTTGCCGGTCGGGTCGGCGTCGGTCGCGTCGTCAGCCCGCGCTCGCTCAGGGCGGCGTGGAGGGTGTCGAGCGTGTAGGCGCCGGAGCTGTAGGCGGCGAACGCCCAGCGCACGTGTGGGGCGCGGTCGGGGTCTGTCTCGACGGTGCGCAGCTCGCGGCCCTCGATGACCTGGCGGACGTTGAGGTAGCCGAGCGGCGCGCGTGTCGGTGTGCCGCCGGACTTGGCTTTCTGGATGAGGCCTTTTCTGGCTTCGGCGGCGAGGTTGGCGGAGTAGAACTCGGCGTTGGCCGAGAGGATCGCGTGCATGAACCGGCCGAACGGCGTGTCGTCGATGTTCTCCACTGCTGACACGAGTTCGACTCGGGCGGCGTGCAGGGTGTAGCTGATCGTCGCGTCGTCGTAGCGGTTGCGCGCGAGGCGATCGACCTTGTGCACGATGACCGCGTCGATGTCGCGCTCGACCTGGACGCGTTCGAGCAGCGCTTGGAGTTGTGGGCGGTCGGCGGTCTTCGCGGACTCGCCGCGGTCGACGTACTCGCCGACGATCTCCACACCCATGCTCGCCGCCTTGCGCTGGCACGCCTCGCGCTGGGCGGGGATCGAGTAGCCCTCCGGCTCACGATTGCGCCGCGCCTGCGCGGCGGTCGAGACGCGCAGGTAGAGCACCGCGCGTCTCATCGGCATCTCCTCAGTCGGCACGCGACTCTGAGCGCTCGCCGGTGGCGGTCGGTTGTTGGGCGAGCGCGAGCAGCGCGGCGACGAAGCGGTCCAGTTCCGGCGCCTCGCGCCGGACCGCCTCCACGCGCACCGGGCGCCGTGTCGCCGCGCACGCAGGCCGTCTGCGTCGGCGACGTGGCGGCTGAGGCGAGCAGTCGTGCGCGGCTATCGGCCGGCCCGCCGGCTCGCCGTGATGGGTTGCGCGTGGTGCACGCGGGGAGGTCTACGCCCACCCGGCGGTGGCGTCCACAACCGCTCAACCGCATGGGCTCAGCCTCGATCGTGTGAGCAGCGGGACAGGTCGGCGTAGCGGTTGCGCTCGTAGAGGGCGATCAGCTCCGAGAGCGGCTCATCCAGCCCGGCGGTGAGCAGGATCAGGATGCGGAAGGTGCTGTTGACCTCGCCGCGCTCGACCGCGCCGACGTAGTTGCGATGCAGCCCGCACGCGAACCCGAGCTGCTCCTGGGAGAGGCCGTGGCGGGCGCGCAGCTCACGCACTGCCCGGCCGAGCGCGAGCAGCTGCTTGTCGCGGTCCCATTCGACGCCGAAGCGGTCAGGCTCACCGGCGAGCCGGGCGACGCCGTCGAGCAGGTCCGCGACCGCGGCCACGGTGGAGACGGCAGGGCGATGCTGGGACATGAGGCCTCCTCACAGGCTCCATGGCACCGTGGGCAAGACAACCCGCGCACGCCGCTCCCGCTGCCGCTCCGCGCCCCTGTGGGGCTGGACGTACGGCTGCTGCTCGGGAACAATCGCTGACGCATCGAAGCCTCGCCTTCGGTGCCGGGCCCGGGGCGCTGCAACGCTGCCGGGCCGCTTCTTTCTGGGAACCTGCCAGACGCTACGAGGAACTGGCACTCCTCGGCAACCCCGCCCGCCACAGCCCTCCTGCGGCAGGACGTTTTCAGGCCGTTTCCCAGGCCGTTTTCTAGAGGCTTGATGTGGGTTGGGTCGGCGTGGAGGAGCTGGCCGTTGTCATAAGAAGAGGGTCTCCAGTTTTTGCAACCTCGTGATTGGAGCACGAGGTGTGCGCGTCGCTGGAGACCCTCGTCATCGCAGCCTACGTGTTCGCCTCGACGTTTCGGATCGCTCGGCCGGGGCCGGTGGGCAAAGTCAGCGACGAGGAGATCGTCGCGCTTGCCGTCGCTCAAGCGATCACCGGCACGGTGTCCGATCGACGCTTTCTCGGCACGATCGGCCGGCTGCTGCCGGGGTTCTTCCCCGACCTGCCCGACCAAACGCAGTACAACCGTCGGCTGCGCAGGTTGATGCCGTGGATCACGACGGTGCAGTTGATGCTCGCGGAGCTGGTCGCCGAAGGCCGCGTACTGCTGGCCGACGGCACGCTGATCGCCTGCGCCAACTACCCGGGCTGCGCGTCGAAGAGCGAGTTCGCTGGCCACGCGAGCTTCGGCTACTGCCCGTCCAAGAGCCAGTTCGTGTGGCATGCGCCTCGTGCTGCTGGCCGACCCCAAGGGCGTCCCCGTCGGCTATGACCTCGTCGGCCCGAAGACCGGCCAAGAACGCCAGGCCGTCCTGCACCTCGCCGCCCATCCCGGCAGCATGCTGTTCGCCGACGGCGGGTTCTGGGGCCGCGAATACCAAGCGTCGATGCAGCTGATCGACATCGAGTTGATCACCCCGGCCAAGCACAAGGTCTCCCAGCGACCCGCGGCCGAGATCGCCAAAGCCCGCATCCGGCTCGTGATCGAGAGCGTCTTCGCGACGCTCAAGCACCAGATGGGCCTCCAAGACCACCAGGCCAAGACCATCGGCGGCCTCGTCGCCCGCATCGCTCAGCGCCTGCTCGCGCTCACACTCGGCATCTACATCAACACCCTCACCGACCGCCCACCCCGCGCCCTCGCCGCCTACGACCGACGCTGACCCACATCAAGCCTCTACTTCGCATTGAGGCCGTTTTCCGGGACGCTTTGGCCGGGCAGCCAAACCACCGGGATCGCCGGCCCCACCGTCGATCCCGCCGCCTCCCCGATCGCTGGCGTCTATCTCCCGAACACCATCTGACTTTTCCGACTGCTGGCTGGCCGCACGGCCGCGCTCGCTCGCTCCTCGCTCGTGCCCGTGCTCACCGGTCTGCTCCGCGGGCCTCGTCGCATCCGCTCCTCGCCCAACAAAGTCGCTGGGCATTGCCGGGTCGCTCCTTCGCCTGGGAGGATCGGCCGAGTGAGTCCTTTTGAGGTCACATACTCCCTGGCGGCCAACCCGCCGCTGGCGATGCCGCCACAGATCTACGAGGAGCGCGTTACGCGCGCTTGGGGTGAGCTGCTTCGGTCAGATCCGGCCGAGCGTGAGGTGCAGGCCTTCCTTGAGACACATCCCTCGATGGTGCCCGGTGCGCACGTCGGACTCGGGCGCCTGGGTAAGAGCGGCCATGCACCGTTCCCGGGTGCACTGATTGCTCAACCCCCGCTGCGAGGGCTGACGACCCGAACGCCGGACCTCCTGTGGATCGCGATGGATAGCCTTTACCTGAACCCGATCTTCGTGGAGATCGAGGCGCCCGGTAAGCGGTGGGTCACCAGGTCAGGGCAGCAGCACAACGAGCTGACGCAAGCTCTCCATCAGCTTCAAGAGTGGACCGATTGGTTCCGAAGCCGCGAGAACCAGGCGATGTTCCTTGAGGCCTACGACATTCCCGTCGAGATGCGGCGCCGCCAGGTGGAGCCGATCTACCTGTTGATCTACGGTCGGCAGAGTGAGGATCCAGAAGCAATCATGAGGCTCCGCAGACACTTGACGAAGCCCACTCAGTTTGTCGTGCCCTACGAGCATCTCAGACCCGACAAAGATTCCTTTGCCTACCTCACCGCGCGACTCGGGACGCGCGGATATCAAGCCGTGAGCATCCCGCCGACGATCACACTCGGGCCCCGCTACGCGAGCGACTGGAGGTTGATCTCCGGGAAGGAGGAGGCCGTCGCGCACAGCGAGTGGATGTCGGCGAAGCGGCGCGCATTCCTGAAGGAGCGGTTCGCCTATTGGGACGAATGGGGGCGTGGCGAACGTGGCCTCATAAATACTGCCGACGAGGAGTAGCCGGGCACCGCCACGAATCGGACTAGTGCCGACGCTGGATCGGTTGCGGCACGGGCCCGGTTCAGAGCCGGCTGGCGGCCAAGACGTGAGGCGCGCCAATCGACGCGCTGCGCACACTGGGACTGCCTGAGCTCGCAGCGCAGCTGCTACGCCGAGTGAGGGAGGCAAATCATTCGCCTGCTGCGTAGCGTGGGTCGAGTCGGTCCGCGAGGTTCTCTAGCTTCGAAGACATGATCCGGCGGCGTGGCGGGCGAGAGAAGGCAGAGCGGCAGCGATTGGCGAACGTCGAGTTCGGCGGCGCGTTCCTTGATCGTGAGCTGGACTATCGGAACCACCGGAAGCAGGAGCAGGAGAACACTGCGCGAGGGCTCATCGTCGCCAGCGGCGTTCTCATGACGGTGCTCGTCGCGCTTGCGAAGGACGCCGGCATCTACGGCTCGGGCGCTGCGCCGACCGCTCGCTGCTTTCTGGTACTCGCGCTCGCCGCTGCTGTCGGCGCTGCCCTGTGCGGCGCGATTACGCAGTGGCCTCGCCGCTACGATCGGCTTGGAGGGGCGGCGCTCGATCACTTCAACGACAGTGACTTCCTCGACTGTCCGACGCATGAGGTGCAAGGTCGGACCCTCGCCGGTCGAATCGCGGTCGCGAAGAAAATGGACGACCGGCACGAGGACAAGGCGAGATGGTTGCAGGCTTCGTTCGCGTTGTTCCTCGTAGCGCTTGTTGGGCTCGTTGGTCAGGGGACCGTGCTCGCACTCGACCCGCCGCATAGGGGTCCGTCCACCAGCGGGCGTATCGTGATCGAGCATGTCCCGCATCAGCTCCCCGCGGTCCCTTCGCCTCGCTAGCTTCGGCGTTCTGTCGGGAACGTTCTCTGCCGGAGCAACGGCGTACCGGCCACTCCCGGTTGAGCCCGGAACGCAGCGAAGCTTTGTGTTCGCGTCGGGGTCCGATCCATCGCCGTCCCCCCGACCCGGTAGTGGTGGTGGCGGTGGCGCCTACGAGCCGCTCCCCACGCAGACAGACACGCGTGGCGGGAGACCCGGGCAAGGTAAGTGATTCCCGCGGACCCAGTGCCTGGGGATCGTGACGACGATCGGCGTTCGCCGCAGACCACGTCCGTTCCCGGCCCGCTCAGCACTCTGCAACCCAAAAAGCCAGCCTACGAGCCACTGCCGGTGAGCGAAATCACCGAGGCCGATCGTGGGCTCGGGCACGACTGAAGCGCTCAGTCTCCTGCTCGCCAGCTAGACCCACGAGCGTCGTCTCACGACACGCGTGCAGCCGCGTAACGCGGTGGCGCGAGCCAGGGTTCAAAAGCGTCCGGTCAGGCCGACTTTTAACCGTGCGGTTGAAGGGTTGATCCCTTGGCGGCTCTGGCTTGCTCTCGGGCGGCGAGCCGTCCGCGCTACGGACGGGCGAGGCGGCTTGCGCTCAGTGCCTCGTCGATGAGCGCGAGCGCTGCGTTGGGGAGTCGTCGTGTGTGCTCGCGCAGGTCGTAGGCGGCGTTGAGGGCGGCGACGAGGTCGGCGGCCTCTGGGTCGACGTCGACCTTTGCTTTGTCGTGTTCGGTGAGCCAGTGGGCGACGTCTGGCCAGTGCCAGAGGCGGGTCTTCTGGTCGACGTAGGCGATGGGGGGCGGGAAGCCGCCGGGGCCGCGCTGTTCGGCTGCGAGGAGGCGGATCGACTCGCGGGAGCGTCCGCTGCGCTCGGCGATCGTTGCCATGCTCACGAGGTCGTCGGGCTCGACGCGGACGATCTCCAGGCCGGGGAGGGCGTTGGCCATGTCATGGATGGCTCTCGACAGGGCTGCGCTGAAGCTGGTCGCTCCACGGTCGAACTCGCCGTATTGCGCGCCGTCGCGGGCGCCGAAGGTCGCGTCGTCGCAGCCGGCCTCGAACAGCGCGTGCAGGCTCTCGTCGCTGAGGAGGTCCGCGCCCTGGATGAACAGCGTGAAGGTATAGGTCTTCTTGGCTGGGCTCATGTCGTCTCGGTTCCTATGCGTCCGTCTCGTGCGGGCAGCGCTGGACTGTCTCGCGGATTCGCTTGGCGTGAGTGGTCGGGTTGCGCGGCGTGCTCCACACCGCCACCTCGCAGCCGTCGCCGCAGCGCAGCGTCCCGAAGCGGTGACCCTTGCCTTTCTCGAGTGTCCATCCCGCATCGAGAGCGAGCTTGATCGCCTTGCGGATGTCCTTGTCGGAGTGCCGTCGCATGACTCTAGCGGAGTGTTGGAGGCTGTCAACAGTCAGGCGGGGTCGCCTGCTCGGCTACTGGGCCGACAGTCTCCAGCGCCGACGGGCATTCATCTACAGCCGTCATGTTGTGTCGCGACGGCGGTCAGGCGGCACCACCGTGCACACAAGCCGCAGCACGCGCTCGCGCACCGTCGGGTTCAAAAGCCGTCCGGTCAGCCCGATATGAGCCGCCTCTCTATGGAGAGGTCCTTTGCAGGTCGCTCTGGGGTACAGGCGACGTGTCGTTATCGCGTGCTGTCAAGCACTCGCCGGCAGCGTTGTGCTCGGTCGGCGACGAGGTCGAGCAGGCGTGTGGGGAGGGACCGCTCGAGTGCGGCGACCTCGGGGGCTGCGGTCGCGTCGGCGAAGGCGTCGGGGCCGGTTTCGGCCAGTTCGCGGACGCGGTCGGTGAGTGCGGTGGGGTCGAGGCCGAGTTCGCGGGCGGTTCTGGGCCAGGGGTTGCGATCCGGATCGACGCGGTAGTCGCCGGCGAGCTTCATCGCGAGGCGGAGCTTGCGCTCGTGGGTGCCGTAGGGGAGTGCTGAGGCGATGTCGTAGAGGGGGGCGAGGCGTGCTTGGGATCCGGCGAGCAGGAGGGAGTAGTTCTTGGCGTGGGCGTCGGTGCCGGCGATCAGCCAGTTCCAGGCGAGCGCGTCGGCGAAGCGGCGGACGGCGTCTTCGGCGACGGTGAGGCGCATCGCGGAGCGGAGCAGTCTTGCGATCTGGGCAGGGCTGGGGCCGCCTTCGTTCTGGTACTTGCGCTCGGGGTGGATGCCGAGTGCTTGGCAGAGGTCTTCTTGGTGGACGCGTCGGATCGCTCTTCCCGTGGTGATGCGGTCGTAGCGGGTGACGACGACCGCGGTCTCTTCGGCGAAGCGCTCGATGCGGGTGCGGGCGGCGATGAGGCCGGCGCGGCGGGCGGCGTCGAGGCAGAGGTGCTCGTTGAGGTCGTGGTCGTCGAGGCCGGCGACGGCCGGCTTGAGGATGTGGGTCGTCGGTGTCGCGCCGGAAGGGATGCCCCAACGCCCATCGCGCTGCAGCAGGGCGGTCTTGGCTTGGGCGCCGGCGAGGCTGAATTGGCCGGTGAAGGCGCGGCCGAGCCAGGCGGTCGTGTCGGCGTGCAGGTCGCGCAGTCGCTCGGCGACCTCCTCCTCGGTGAGCCGGCTGACGGATCCCGGCCGCTCCGACAGCTCCCCGACGCGGTCGGGAGCGACGAACTGCACGGCGCCGGCGCAGTCCTCACCGACCGGTGTGGAGAGCAGCGCGAACGGCGAGGATGCCGAGACGTGAAACTGCCGCGCCCAGCGGCGCAGCACGGCGTCGCTGTCCGGCAGCAGCCCCCACAGCCACGCTTCCAGCCGGGCGCCTGAGTGCTCGTGGATCTGCTTGGGCAGCGAGAGCGAAAGCGGCGTCGTCTCCGCTCGGCGGCGGTAGTCCTCGTCGTAGGCGAACGCGAGCCGACCGCCAGTTGAGCGCGTCAGCGTCCCGGCGACGGCGGCGTCGAGCAGCACGACGAGCGTCTCGCTCACGGGCCCTGCTGTTCGTCGAGCAGCGCGTCCAAGTCCACCGGTGCTGGTCCGCGCGACGTCGTGGCGGCGCCTGGTTCGGTGACAGTCAGACGGAGGTCCAGCGCGTCAAGCAGCCGGATCACCAGGCCGACCTCTGCGGTCGCCTTCCCGCTCTCGAACGCGTTCACCCACTGCCGCGAGACACGCGTCCGGGCCGCCAGCTCCGCTTGGCTCAGGCCAAGCTCGCGTCGTCGACCCCGGGCCAGCGCGGCAAGATCGTGGAGGCTGCGGACGTCCATGGGATGGCAGCGTACGACGACATCCCAAGACTGTCAATGTACGAAGACAAAACGTAATGTCGCAGAACGTAGTCAAGCGCTGTCTTCCGGCGCCATCGCTGGCTGGCGGCCGCCGGCCAGCGGCTCGTCGTCACGGTCGCGCAGGGCGTGAACGCTCCGACGGTGCTGGCCGGCGGGCGCGCGCCGGTCGAGCAGCGGGTCTTGCAGGTCAGCTGACCGTGAAGTCCGCGTACATCCCGGCCTGGTAGTGGCCCGGCAGCGCGCAGACGAGCGCGTAGTGGCCCGGCTTCAGGTCCTTGACGACGAGCTGCTTCGTCGCGCCGGGAGCGAGCGAGGAGATCTCGCCGCGTGCGCCCGGGATGTCGTCGTCCGGGTTGTGCTTGGAGAGGACCGCCGCGGCCGGCTTGTTGGTGCGGATGATCGTGAACTGGTGCTTGAGCTTGCCGGCGTTCGTGACGACGAACGTGACACGGCCCGCGGCGACGCGTGGCACGGCGGGCTTGATCTTGAACTCGCTGAGGGTGACGGCGACCTTCGCGGGACCGTGCGGCGCGGGCGCGGTCGTCGTCGTTGCGGCCGGGGCCATCTTCGCAGTCGACGTGGTCTTGGTGGCCGTGGCGGTCTTCGTCGTGCTCGTGGTCTTCGTCGTGCTGCCGCAGGCGGCGAGTCCGGTCGCGGCGATCGCGATCACCGCGGCCGTCGTCGCAGCGTGGATGCTCCGATGCGTCATGGGGGTCGCTCCTCGCTCGGCCCCGCGGGGCCGGTCAGGTTTGCGGAAAAACGCGCGGTGTCCGGCCACGCGGCGAGGGACCCTATGGACGCCCCGGTAAGCCTTTGGTAAGCGCACTGTTGGCTTCGCGTTAGCCCCACCGGCCGCGCGGTGGGCGCCGCACAGATGCGCGATCGGCGCCGGCGTCGGTGGTCCTGCTGCCGCCTGGAAATGCTTCCGAGCGATCGGCCGTAGGCGTCGTCCCGGGTAGGCCGCTCAGGTGGGCGTGGACCAGCTGGCTCGTGCGGAGCGACGGCTTGCCGGGGAGCGTCAGTCGCGTGCCGGTTCGGCGTTCTTGGCGGCGTCGAGCAGGTGCTCTTTGCGCACGAGTTTGACGCGGGGGCGGCCGTGGGGCTCGCCGGCGGTTCTCTCCGCGTCGTCGATCGCTTGCCAGTGGGTGTAGGTGATGTGGTCGGGGCAGCGGTC
>JAFDWH010000009.1 GCA_018268595.1 Actinomycetota bacterium
CCGGCGCCGCCGGCCGTGCCGGCGGACCCGCTGCCGGCGGACCCGCCCCCGCCGCCCGCGCCGGCGGACCCGTTCGCGCCGCCGGCCGACGTGCCCGCCTCGCGGGCCCCGTGCGGGTGCCGCTCGCGCGCGCGCACGACGCGCACGAGCACGATGGCGGGATCGCCGATCGTGGTCTGCCCGCGCGCGACGTTGAGCAGCACCTGGTAGGTGCCGGAGCCGGCGAAGCGGTGCGAGACGCTCGCCCCCGTCGCGAGCGCTCCGTCGAAGTACCACTGGTACGCGAGCCCCGCCGGGAGCGGCCCGCCGCCGGCCACCGACGCGCGGAAGTCGATGCGCTCATGCGGTCTCGCACGCAGCGTCGAGACCGCGATCCGCGGCTCGAGCGGCTCGCCGCGCCGCAGCCGCAGCGCGAGCGTCGTGCCGGGCAGCGTCACGTAGTCGACCGCGTTCGCGTCGCCGCTCCCGCTCGCCGGTCGCAGGAAGTGGATGCCCGCGGCGTCGCTCCAGACGACCGGGGGACCGTCGTCCGCGCCGCCGAGGTCGTCGCGCATCACGATCGCGCGCGACCCGTTCCCGTCCGGGACCGCGATGTAGTCGAACGCGTCGCCGTCGAGCCCGGCCGCGGCGAGCAGCGCGTCGAGCGAGATGCCGTCGGCCACGGCGACCGTGCGCTCGCTGCCGTCCACGTCGCGCAGGCGGTACGTCCGGCCGTGCACGTCGAAGCGCGCCGACAGGTCGGCGAGCGCGAGCGACCGGACCGCGCCGCCGTCCGACGGCGCGAGCGTCACGCGCACGCCCGGCGGCGCCACGCCGCCGTCGGCCCGGGCCGCCGGCACGGCCACGGCGGCGAGCAGGCCGAGCGTCAGCGCGAGCAGACGGAGCCGAGGCATCCGCTGAGCCTACGCGGCAGCGGGCGGGCACGCGGTGACCGTGGTGGCCGATCTGCGGGTGCCGTCGGCGAAGCGCATCCAGGTGCGGAAGCGGAAGCCGTCCGCCGGACAGGCGGGCGGCAGCGCGATGCCGTCGGGGTGGTAGGCGACGCGCCGGCCGCGACGCCGCTCGTAGTAGCGGATCGTGTGCGCTCCGAGCACGAGGTGCAGCTCGGCGAGTGAGATCGTCGCGAGGTCGACGAGGCTCGGCGCGGGCGGCAGCCGCACGGCCAGCGCGCCGCCGTACGGTCTCGGCGCGTCGCGCACGTCGCCCGCGAACGCGAGCTTGGCGCCGAACGGTCTCTGCCCGTCGACGTAGACGACGAGGCCGAGCCGGCCCTGCGCGTAGGCCCCGGAGAGCAGCGTGACGGTCGCGTACTCGGGGATCTCCTGGCCGGTCGTCAGGCGCACGAGCGCGATCGCCGTGCCGGTGCCCATGACCGCGTTCGGAGAGCAGCCGCCGAGCGGCGGCGCCACGATCAGAACCTTCACGAAGTCGCTCGCGGGGCGCGTGCAGGTCGCGAGCCCGAGCCCGCTGGAGACGATCCCGAGGCTGCTCGGATAGGCGAAGCGCACCTCGGTCAGCGGCGCCCGCGTGAGCCGGCGCAGGTCGAGTCGCAGCAGCACGTCGACCGCGGTGGCGCCGCCGAGCCGCGCGCCGGCGTCGAAGCGGACCGCGAGCCGGACCGGCTCGCGGTGGCGGTGACGCGCCGCGGCCGCCGTCGCCGCGGCCGGCCCGCCGGCGGCGCACAGCAGGGCGAGCCCGACGAGCGCGAGGCCCGTGCGCGGCCGGCGGCGCATCCGCGAACGCCTCTCAGTATGTGATCTTCGCGCTGGCGTGGACCGTGATCGCCCACGTCTTGCGGTTCGCGGTCCCGCTGAAGCTGCCGCTGCCGAGCGCGTGGCGGAAGCGCCCCGTGCCCTTGCGGACGGCGAGGCTCCCGTTGAACCTCGTGATCGTCGCTGCCGACTGCGGGTAGCCGACCGCCGTCACCGTGAGCGAGCCGCCGCTGTAAGGACGGAACGTCACCGTGCCTGTCACCTTCGCGATGCCGGTGACGAAGCGTGCGGTGACGGTGCCGGGCAGCGTGCCGGTCGCGGTGCCCTTCTCGTACAGCACGTTGCCCGACTTCTTCGTCAGGTGCAGGCGCGCGGTGCCCGAGAGGTGAAGCACGCGGCGCGCCGCGTGCGCCGACGGATCGGCGGAGCTGACCCCGCCGGCCAGCAGGCCGATCGCCAGAACGGCGAGCGCCGTGATCGCCATGACAGTTCCCCGACGCCGAAGCGATTGCCGGTGCATCCTGCTCTCCTTCCGAGTTCCCCAGAGGCCGCAGCGGGCCTACGGCTAGGGGTCGCAGACTACACACTCGGGCAGCGGCTGTACACATTTCTGTTTTCTGCGGCGGACAGGCGGATTTCCAGGGCGACACCCGCAGAAGGCGGCTTCGCACCGAACGGGTCGAAGCGCGCTGAGCGGCCCCGACCGACCGGCGATGGAGCGGTCACACGCGGGCGGCGGCGACGTCGGTGCAGCGACGGCGATCCCGCGCGGGCACCATCCCGAATGGGGGGAAGGTGGGAACGGCGCCTGTCGGATCTTCGTGCCGTATGGGGGAAGGGACACGAAGCTGGCTATCGGGATGCCGTCGCTGCACGAACCCATCGTCGTGCGCTCGCCGGCCGCCGCCTAGTCGCCGACGCACTATTACATGGCGCAATAGGTCACCCCGCCGCCATTCCACCAGTTGCACAGATGAACGGTGGTGATTAGTCTGCGATCACTGCTTCGCGCGGGGACCCACCGGAGCGATGGGAGGAGTCGTGACGAGATCGACGGTCGACATGGCGGTGTTGTCCGTCGTGATCGAGCGGCCGGGCCACGGTTACGACATCGGCGTGCGCTTCGTGTCGCGCTACTACCCCCTCTACCGCACCACGGTTCAGAACGTCTACACGAACTTGAGACGGCTCAGAGAGGCCGGCTTCATCGAGCCGATCGACCTCGAGGACGAGCCGCCGTCGCACGGACAGATCCGCAAGGCGTCATTCCGGGCGACGGCCGAGGGCGCCCGCAGCTTCCGCGGTTGGCTCGCCAGCCCGATGCCGGCGGAGACCGCGCGCCGCGAGCTGTTCACGCGCCTGCGCGCCCTGCGCCCGGACGACTACGGCTCGATGCTGCGCCTGCTCGATCGCTTCGAGGAGGCGGTGCTCGGCTCGATCGGGTTCATCTCCGCTGCGGAGCCGCTGACCGTCGTCGACAACCTCGCTCGCGAGGACCACGAAGCCGCGATCGAGGGCGCGCTTCGCTGGAGCGCCGCGGCGCGCGAGCAGCTGCGTGCGCTGATCGCACGCGAGACGGCCGGATGAGCAACCTCCTGACGCTCGAGAACGTCTCGAAGCGCTACCCGCGCGGCGCGCAGACCGCGCGAGAGCGGATCGCGCTGCGAGACGTCTCGCTCGCGCTCGCGCCGGGCGAGTTCGTCGCCGTGTGGGGCCGTCGGCGCTCCGGCCGCACGACGCTGCTCGAGGTGTGCGCGGGACTGGAGAAACCGACGGAAGGCTCGGTGCGCTTCGCGGGCCACGACCTCGCCCACCGGCGGCTGCTCGGGAAACGGGAGGGCATCGGCTTCGCCCAGCCGCACTTCAGCCGCATGCACGGCGTCGTCGTCGAGCAGGTCGCGACGCCGATGCTGAAGACGCGCGCTCGCGTCGAGTGCGCGCAGATGCGCGCGTTCGAGCTGCTCGACCGCGTCGGCGTCGCCGGCTGCGCCGAGATGAGCCCCGACGAGCTGGAGCCCAGCGAGGTCGTTCGGGTGATGCTGGCGCGCGCGCTGATGATGCAGCCGCGGCTCGTGCTGCTCGACGCGCCGACCTCGGGCGTCCCCGCGCCGGAGCGCGACGCGATCTTCTCGCTGCTGAGGACGCTCACGCGCGAGGCCGGGCCGGCGGTGCTGATGACCGTGGACGAGGTCCCCGGGCTCGCCACCGTGGCGGATCGTCTGCTCGCGATCGGCGGCGGCGAGCTGCGCGGAGCGACCGCGCCGGCCGAGCCGGCGCCCGTCCTGCCGCTGCGGCGCGCTGAGCCGTCGGCATGACGCTGCGCCTCGACGACGTCGTCAAGCACTATCGCGGCCCCTCCGAGACGGTTCGCGCCGTCGACGGCGTGACGCTCGCCGTCGGCCGTGGCGAGATGGTCGCGCTCTACGGCCCGAGCGGCTCGGGCAAGACGACGCTCCTGCTGATCGCCGCGGGGCTGATCGCTCCGGACGCGGGAGTCGTCACGGTCGAGGGACGCGACGTCGGCTCGCTGTCGCGCAAGGAGTCCGCCCGCTATCGCCGCGAGGTGATCGGCGTCGTCCTCCAGCACTCGCACATGATGGCCGGCGTCCCCGCGATCGAGAACGCGGCGCTCAAGCTGCTGGCGAGCCCGGTCCCGCTGCTGCAGGCCAAGCGGCGCGCGCGGCCCTGGCTCAGACGTCTCGGGCTCGATCGCCAGGGCGACCAGCTGCCGCATCAGCTCTCGGGCGGCGAGCGCCAGCGCGTCGCGGTGGCTCGGGCGCTGGCGAACGACCCGGTGCTGCTGCTCGCCGACGAGCCGACCGGCAGCCTCGACTCCCAGCGCGGGCGCTCGGTGCTCGAACTGCTGCACCGGATCGCGCATGAGCGCGGAATGGCGATCCTGCTCGCGACCCACGATCCGCACGCCGCCGAGATCGCCGACCGGGCCGTCGTCCTGCGCGACGGCAAGCTCCATCCGCACGGCGATCAGGGCCCCGCGGCGCCCGGAGGCTCCGCGCCCGCGCCGGCGTTCCCCGGAAGCGACCCGTCGTGAGTCCCGGAACGCTGATCTGGTTCTACCGCCGCCGCCTGCGCGTGCACTGGATGCAGGAGCTGCTGGCGGCGCTCGGCATCGCCATCGGCGTCGCGCTCGTGTTCGCCGTGCAGGTCGCCAACAGCAGCATCACGGACTCCGCGCACCAGATGCTCCGCGCGATCGTCGGCGACGCGACGCTGCAGGTCGCCGGCCGCGACCCGCGGGGCTTCGACGCCCGCGTCGCCGAGCAGGTCGGCGCGCTTCCGGGCGTCGCCACCGCCGCCCCGATCGTCGAGCAGCGCGCGACGCTCGTCCGCGACGGCCACCGCGTGCCGATCGACCTCGTGGGCCTCGACGCGCGCATCACCGCGCTGGGCGGCAGCGCGACGCGCAGCTTCCTGCTGGGCGCGCTCGTCGGGCAGCGCGGCATGCTCGTGCCCTCGTCGATCGCCGGGGCGCTGCGGCTGCCGCCGACGCTCTCGCCGGACGCGCCCACGCACGTGACGCTCGACGTCCGCGGACAGCGCTTCGCGATCCCGGTGCGCGCCGTCGTCACCGCGCACGACATCGGGTCCCTCGCCGACGCCTTCATCGGCGTCACCTCGCTGGACTACGCGCAGCGCCTCGCGGGGCTGCCCGGGCGTGTGACGCGGATCGCGGTGAGCGTCCGGCCCGGAGCGGAGGCCGCCGTCCGCCGCGAGCTGACGCGGCTGGTCGGCGCCCGCCTGACGGTCGCTCCCGTCGACAGCGAGGTCCACGCGCTCGAGCAGGCGGTCACGCCGAACGATCAGGCGACCGGGCTGTTCGCGGCGATCAGCGCGCTCGTGGGGCTCCTCTTCACGTTCAACGCGATGCTGCTGACGATGCCCGAGCGCCGGCGGGCGATCGCGGAGCTGCGCATCCAGGGATACGGAAGCGGGCACGTCGTCAGCCTCGTCGCGTTCCAGGCGCTCGTCCTCGGAGCCGTCGCGTCGAGCGTCGGCTTGGGACTCGGCGACCTGCTCTCGCGCGCCGCGGCGCAGAGCCCGCCGAGCTACCTGTCGTTCGCCTTCCCGCTGGGGACCCACCGCGTGGTCCCGCTGAGCACGCTGGCGTCGGCATGGCTGGGCGGTCTGGTCGTGACCTGCGTCGTCGCGTCGTCCGCGCTGCTCGACCTTCGCAACCCGCATCCGACCGAGGCGATCTCGACGCCGAACGCCGAGCCGGGGCACGCGCTCTCGTCGCGGATCGCGATGTGGCTCGGCATCGCCGCGGGAGCGCTCGTCCTGCTCGCGACGATCGTCGTCGCCCGCTCGCGCAGCAGCGGCGTGGCGGGGCTGTCCGGAACGCAGGCGGCGACGATCGGCCTGCTGGGGATCACCCTCGCCGCGGTCCTGGCCGTGCCGGCGGCCTTCCGCGCGACCTTGCGGATGCTGGAGCCGTTCGCCCGGCGCCTGCGGATGAACTCGCTCGTGCTCGCGTTGCGCGCGCTCCGAGCGACCTCGATCCGCTCGCTGGCGCTGGCCGCGACCGGAGCCGTCGCGGTCTTCGGCAGCGTCGCGATCGAGGGGGACCACCGCGACCTCGTCAACGGGCTCGACCGCAACTTCGCCGACTACCTCGCTGCGGGCGACCTGTGGCTCACGACCGGCGGCGACGAGAACAGCCTGACGACGCAGAGCTTCCCGGCCGCGGCGGCGCTGCGGCGCATCCGCGCCCTGCCGGCGGTCGCGAGCGCGCGGCCGTACTACGGGAGCATGCTCGACGTCGGCGAGCGACGGGTCTGGATCATCGGCCGTCCGCCCCAGGACCGCGACGTCGTGCCGCCGACCCAGCTCGACCAGGGCAACCTCGCGACCGCGAGCGAGCTGATCCGCCGCGGCGGTTGGGTCGCCGTCTCGCGCGTCCTCGCCGACGCGCTCGGGACCGGCGTCGACGGCCGCATCAGCCTTCCCACGCCGTCAGGCGTTCGCACGTACCGGATCGCCGCCACGCTCACCAACCTCGGTTGGGGCCCGGGCGCCGTGGTCCTCAACGCGAACGACTACCGGCGGGCGTGGCTGACCGACGACCCGTCCGCGATCGAGGTCACGCTGCGGCCCGGCACCGCCCCGGCCGCCGCCCGCCGCGCGGTTCAGGCGACGCTCGGCAGCCGGACGGCGCTCCGCGTGCAGACCTATGCGCAACGCGACCGGCAGTTCGAGGTCCTCGCACGCCAGGGGCTGGCGCGCCTGTCGCAGATCTCGGCGCTGCTGCTGATCGCGGCGGCGCTCGCGATGGCCGCCGCGATGGGCGCCGCGATCTGGCAGCGCCGCGTCCCGCTCGCGCGCATGCGGATCGACGGCTTCGAGCCGGCGAGGCTCTGGATGACGCTGATGGTCGAGGCCGCGGTGGTGCTCGCGGTCGGCTGCGTGATCGGCGCGACGGTCGGCACCTACGGCCATCTGCTCGGAGGACGCTGGCTGACGTCGAGCACCGGCTACCCGGTGCCGTTCGCGATCGGCTGGCTGTCGGCCGCGACCACGTGCGTCCTCGTGGGCGCCGGCGCGCTCGCCGTCACGACGATCCCAGGCGCCTTCGCGGCGAACGCGAGCCCCCGTCTGGGGCTTCAGGAGCCGTAGCGCTCGTCACCACGAGCGCTGTCCGTGGCGGATGCGCCAGAGCCGCAGCGCCGGCACGAGCACGAGCGTGAGCGTTCCTCCCGCCTGCACGAGGCTCCGGGTCGTCGCGCGCAGCTCCGGCGTGCCGGCGCTGTCCTTGGAGAGGTACATCGCGACCATGCAGGCGACCAGCACCGCGTGACGATGTCCGTCGCGCAGTCGCAGGACGCCGCTCCCGGCGCGCGCCAGCGCCTCGCGCAGGCGCTCGACCCCGTCGGCCGCGCTCGCGTAGTGGGCGATGTAGCTGTGGCCGCCGCTCGCGCTGTCCTCGACCTGGTCGACGTAGCTGTCGAGCATCACGGTCGCGAGCGACACCCACGGGAAATAGGCGCCGTGCACCGCGCGCGCGTCCTCGGCACGTGCGCGCGGGCTCGCCGCGAGCGCGAGCAGCGCATGGATGACGAGCGGGGCGCTCTCCGCGGCCGCCAGCTCGAACCAGTGGAGCGGCGGCCGCCGCCGCGGATCGCCGGCGCGCAGCCAGGTGCGCAGCACGTCCTCTCGGTGCCGCGGGTCGAGCGCGTGGTTGAGCCCCTGGATCGCCCCGCGCCGCGCCTCGTACAGCAGCGTCGGCTGCACCGTGCGGTAGGACGGGAGCGCGGCGCAGCACGTGCGGCAGACGCCGACCAGCTCGCGCAGGAACCCGGAGTCGCGCCGCCAGCGATGGTGGCGGTAGTAGTCCGCCATCGGAGTGCCCGGCGTCAGCGAGTCGGCCAACGCGCGATGCAGTTGCAGGCCGTTCGCGTCGCCGGCGGCTGCGCCGCGCTCGCTGACGCAGTCGAGGTAGTCCCAGATCAGCTCGTGGGCGACGAGCGCGCGCAGCAATCGCCGGTCGCGACGGTCCGCGAGCGTCCAGAAGAGGCCCGCGCCGTCGATGCTGCCGCGCTTGCAACGGAGCGCCTGCAGCGCGTCCTCGCGCAGCGTCCGATCCTCGATCCTCGCCGCGCGCGCCTCCCACAAGCGGATCTCGTGCGCGACGTGACGCCGCCCCCACACCAGCTCGCGGACGACCGCACGCGCCAGCGCCGCCACCTGCGCTCGGCCGAGCGGCAGCGAGTCGCGAGACGTCTCGGTTCGGACGGACACCTCGCGATGATGCCGGCGAAGCGGACGACGGGCCTCGAACCCGCGACCTTCGGCTTGGGAAGCCGACGCTCTACCAACTGAGCTACGTCCGCAGCGGTGACGGATTCTAGTCCCGCCGGGCCGGGATGCGAAGCGCGGGGCCTGCGGCCGCCGCGGGTCCGGGTCCGTAGGCTTCGGGCGATGCGCCGTCGCGTCGTCATCGTGCCGCTGCTCGCGCTCGCCGGCCTGCTGCTCGCGCGCCGCCTGCGACGCCGGCGCGCGGCCGGCGCCCCGCTCGCCGCCCGCCCGCCGCAGCCGGCGCTCGCGCCGACCGCCGCCCCGGACGCGCCCGGCAGTCGCTTCGTGAGCGTGCCGTGGACGCTGGTCGAGGCGCCCGCCGACGAGCCGAGCCTCGCGATCCGCTACCGCAGCGACGAGCATATGGAGCTCGACCGGATCGACGCGCAGGAGACCCCGACGCAGGTGTTCGTGACCGTGCTGACACGCTGGTCGCCGCCGGCCGGCGGCTGGGTCGCGCTCGGGCGCGAGCAGGACGCGGTCGTGCGGCTCAGCGCCCCCCTCGGTGCGCGCGAGCTGGTGCACGCGGCGGTCGACGGCGAGGAGCCGGGCGAGCCGCCGCTCTACCCTTGAGCCTCCGCATGCGCCGCACGCTCACGACCCTCGTCGCCGCCGTCCTCGCGCTCCTGCTCGTCGGGCTGCTCGTGTTCGGGGTGCTGCAGACGGGCGACGACAGCTCGATCGACCAGGCGCTCGCGCGCGGCGAGCACCCGCTCGCCCACGACGCGTCGCTGCCGCTGCTCGACGGCGGCGGCTCGCGCACGCTCGCGGACTACCGCAGCAGAGGCGGCTGGGTGGTCGTCAACTTCTTCGCCTCCTGGTGCGAGCCGTGCAGCGAGGAGGCGCCGCTGCTCAACCGCCTCCAGCACAGACTCGCCGGCCGCGGGACGATCGTCGGCGTCGCATGGAACGACGCGACCGGGGACACGCGCAGCTTCGTGCGCGAGCACCGCATCGCCTACCCCGTGCTGCGCGACGTGAACGGCACGTTCGCCGCCGCCTACGGCGTCAAGGGCATGCCGGAGACGTTCGTGATCGACGCCCGCGGGCGGATCGTCGCGCTGCAGCGCAGCCAGCTCGTGCCGACCTGGATCGCGTCGGCCGTCGACCCGCTGCTCGCACGGGGGGCGCAGCGCGGATGAGCCGCGCCCGCGCCACGGCCCTGCTCGTCGCGCTGGCGCTCGCGGCGGTCGCCACCCCGGCCGCCCCCGCCGCGGCCGCGCAGCCGAAGACGACGCTGCCGGCGATGGAGCAGCAGGTCATGTGCGTCGTCTGCAGAACGCCGCTCGCCGTCGCGAACGGCCCGCAGGCGGACGCCGAGCGGCGCCAGATCCGTGAGCTGATCGCCCAGGGCAAGAGCGAGCAGCAGATCAAGGCAGCGCTCGTCGCGCAGTACGGCGAGCGCGTGCTGGCGCTGCCGAAGGCCAGCGGCTTCGACCTCGCCGTCTACCTCGTCCCGATCCTGCTCGTCGCGCTCGCGCTGGCGCTGCTGGCGGTCGCGCTGCCGCGCTGGCGCCGCCACGCCCGCGCCCGCGCCGCCGCGCCCGCCGCCGCGGCGCCCGCGCTCAGCGCGGACGACATGCGCCGGCTCGACGAGGACCTCGCGCGGCACGACTGACGCGGCGCCCGCCGCGCCGCGCGCGAACCTCACATCGCGTCGGGCGCGCGCACGCCGAGCAGCCCGAGCGCCCGCGCGATCGTGCGCTGCGCCGCGACCGACAGCGCGATGCGGAACGACTCGACCGCCGCCGGCTCGGCGCCGACGACGCGGCAGTCGCGGTAGAAGGCGGTGAAGTCCTGCGCCAGCTCCAGCGCGTAGACGGCGACGCGGTGCGGCGCGCGCCGCTCGGCCGCCTCCGCGACCTCGTCGGGGAACGCCAGCAGCTTCTTGACGAGCGCCCGCTCGGCCGGCTCCAGCGACCCCGCAAGCCCGTCGTCGCCCGTCGCGGCGCCGGCCGCCGCGAGCGCCGCCGCGACGCGCTCCTCCCCCGCCTTCTCGAGCATCGAGTGGATCCGCGCGTGCGCGTACTGGACGTAGTAGACGGGGTTCTCGTTCGACTGCTCGCGCGCGAGCGCGAGGTCGAGGTCGACGGTCGAGTCGTGCGAGCGCTGCAGCATGAAGAAGCGCGTCGCGTCGACGCCGATGTCGTCGATCAGCTCGTCGAGCGTCGTGAAGATCCCGCGCCGCTTCGACATCGCCGAGCGGTCGCCGGCGTTGATCAGGTGCACGAACTGCATGATCAGGATCTCGATCGCGCCGGGATCGCCGCCGAGCGCCTGGAAGGCGCCTCTCAGCCGCGCGACGTAGCCGTGGTGGTCGGCGCCGAACACGTCGATCTGGCGCTCGAACCCGCGCGACTGCTTGTCGAGCAGGTAGGCGCAGTCGGACGCGAAGTACGTCGGCTCGCCGTTCGCGCGCTCCAGCACGCGGTCCTTGTCGTCGCCGAACGTCGTCGTGCGCAGCCACAGCGCGCCCTCCGAGCGGTACGTGTGGCCGCTCGCCTCCAGCGCCGCGAACGCGCGTCTGACCGCGCTCGGCTCGCCCTCGTAGAGCGAGGCCTCGCTGAACACGCGGTCGTGGCGGACGCCGAAGCGCGCGAGCGTCACGCGAATTCGCTCCAGCATCCGCGCGACCGCCTCTTGCGCGAGGCGGTCGGGGTCGGCGGTCGCGCTGTCGGGGATCTCGGCCGCCAGCTCGGCGACGTACTCGCCCTCGTAGCCGCCCTCCGGCACCGGCCGGCCGAGCGCGCGCGCCTGCACCGACTCGCCGAGCTTGCGCACCTGCGCGCCGGCGTCGTTGAGGTAGTACTCGCGCTGCACGTCGTGGCCGTGGAAGGCGAGGATCGCGGCGAGCGCGTCGCCGTACGCGGCGTGGCGTCCGCTGGCCGCGACGAGCGGCCCCGTCGGGTTCGCGCTGACGAACTCGACGAGGATCCGCTCCGGCTGCTGCGCGCCGCCCGCGCCGAACGCGTCGCCGGCGGCCAGCACCTCGGCGAGCGCGGCGGCGTGCCAGGCGTCCGCGAGGAACAGGTTCAGGAAGCCCGGCCCGGCGACCTCGTAGCGCTCCAGGCGCGGGCCGAGCCGCTGCGCCAGCTCCGTCCCGAGCCGCTCGGCGATCTCGCGCGGAGGCGCGCCGACGCTGCCGGCGAGCAGCATCGCGGCGTTCGTCGAGTAGTCGCCGAAGCCGTCGCGTCTCGGACGCTCGACGGTCGGCGCGGTCGCCGCCTCGCCGTCGCGCAGCGCGGCCGAGGCCGCCTCGACGGCGGCACGCAGGTCCTGCAGGGGGGTCACCGGTCGGAGGGTACCGGCGGCGGCGCGCCGAGCGCCCGCTCGCCCAGTAGGGCTTGGCGGAACCCGCGTGAGCGGCTGGCGGATGGGCGACCAAGCGGGGCAAGGACGCAGGGAGGCAGCAATAGCAGCGCTATTGCGCCGACCGAGGACGCAGCATCCGCGCAGCGTCGCCCGCCGCCAGACGCCGCGGGGGTTTCGCCAAGCCCTACTTAGTAGTGGTACGGCTCTCTCGCGAGGATCTTGTGACCGCGGTAGATCTGCTCCAACAGCACGACGCGGGCGAGCTGATGCGGCAGCGTCATCGCGCCGAGCGAGAGGCGGTGGTCGACGGCGTCGAGCTGCAGCCCGAACGGGCCGCCGACGACGAAGCAGACGTCGCGGCCCCCCTGGCGCCGTTCCTCCAGGAAGGCAGCGAACGACGGCGAGTCGTACTGGCGGCCCTCCGCGTCGAGCAGCGACACGAACGCGCGGTCGGGGATGCGGCGGGCGACCTGCTCGTCCTCGCGGACCTCCACCAGCTCGACGCGCGCATGGCGGGCGAGCAGCTTCTGGTAGTGCTGCACGTCGTCGGCGAACGGCGGGCGCAGGCGACCGACGGCCAGGACGATGATGCGCACGGCTGCGATACTAGGCCCCATGGACGACGAAGACCGCGAGCGCCACATCAACATCCACTTCTCCCCGGAGATCATGGCGGGGGTCTATGCGAACTTCGCGAACGTGAGCCACTCGGAGTACGAGTTCACGATCACGTTCGCGCGCGTCGACCACGAGGTCGACGACGAGGAGATCCCGGGCGTCGTCGTCTCGCGCGTCAACCTCTCGCCGCGCTTCATGCGCGAGCTGATCGACGCGATGCAGGACAACTACTCGAAGTGGCAGACGAGCGAGGGGATCAAGAACCTCCCCGAGTTCGGCGGCCCCGACGAGCCGCGCCAGCCGTAGCGGCGCCGTGAGCCTCGCGCTCGCCTGGAGCGGTGGCAAGGACTCGGCGCTCGCGCTGCGCGCGCTGCGTGCCGCCGGCCGCGAGCCGCGCGCGCTGCTGACGACCGTCACCGAGGGCGTCGACCGCATCAGCATCCACGGCGTGCGCCGCGAGCTGCTGCACGCGCAGGCGGCGGCGCTCGGGATCGAGCCGGTCGAGGTGCGGATCCCGCTGCCGTGCCCGAACGAGGTCTACGAGGCGCGCATGGAGGAGGCGCTCGCGCGGCCGCCGCTCGACGCGGTGACGGAGGTCGCGTTCGGCGACCTGTTCCTGGAGGACATCCGCGCCTACCGCGAGCAGCGGCTGGCGCCGAGCGGGCGCAGCGCGCTGTTCCCCGTGTGGGGGCGCGACACCGCCGCGCTGGCGCGCGAGTTCCTCGCCGCCGGCTTCCGCGCGATCGTCGCGACGGTCGACCCGCGCCACCTCGACCCGTCGTTCGCCGGCCGCGCGTACGACGAGGCGCTGCTCGCGGACCTGCCGGCCGGCGTCGACCCCTGCGGCGAGAACGGCGAGTTCCACACGTTCGTCCACGCCGGCCCCGTGTTCGGCGCGCCGATCGCGGTCGAGACCGGCGCGGTCGTCGAGCGCGACGGCTTCGTCTACTGCGACATCCTGCCGGCGGCCGCCGCCGTCGCATAGCGGCGATGCGCGTCGCGATCGTCTCCGACGTCCATGCGAACCGCCACGCGTTCGAGGCGGTGCTCGACGCCGTCGAGGCGGCCGGCGCGGAGGAGCTGTGGTGCCTCGGCGACCTCGTCGGCTACGGCGCCGACCCGAACGCGTGCGTCGCGCTGGCGCGCCGCCACGCGGCCGTCTGCCTCGCCGGCAACCACGACCTGGCGGCCTGCGGGAAGCTGCCACTCGAGCAGTTCGTGAAGGGCGCGGAGCTGTCGATCGCCTGGACGCGCGAGGTGATCGCGCCGGAGCACCTGGAATGGCTCGACACGCTGGCGCCGCAGAAGCTCGACGAGGCGGTCGGGCTCTACCACGCCTCGCCGCGCGACCCGGTGTGGGAGTACGTGCTGTCGCCGCTGCAGGCGGAGCTGAACCTCGACCGCCTCCAGCACCGCATCGCCTGCGTCGGCCATTCGCACATGGCGCTGCAGTACTCGCGCGCCGAGGGCGCGATCGCCTCCGGCGGGACGTGCAGAGCCGAGACGCAGCTCGCGCTCGAGGCGGACACGTGGCTGCTGAACCCCGGCAGCGTGGGCCAGCCGCGCGACGGCGACCCGCGCGCCGCGTGGCTGCTGCTCGACACGCGCGCCTGCACGGCGACGTTCCACCGCACCGAGTACGACATCGCCGGCGCCGCCGCGGCGATCCGCGCCGCGCGCCTGCCCGACTCGCTCGCCGAGCGGCTCGCGCACGGCCAGTAGCGCGAGGCCGGTCAGTAGCCTTAGGCGCTTCATGCGGTCGCTCCTGAAGGCCCTCCCCCTTGCTGCGCTCGGCTGCGCGGCAGCCCTGCTCGTCGCCTGCGGAAACAGCAACGGCCTGCTGTCCGGCTCCCAGGCGAGCAGCCTGCAGGACGCCCTGGCGGCCGTGCAGTCGGCCTGCGAGCGGGGCGACGCCGGTCATGCCGCGATCGCCGTGCAGAGCTTCGCCGACCGCGTGAACGCGCTGCCGGCGGGCCAGGTCGACCGGCGGCTGATCGGCAACCTGCAGGACGGCGCCGCGACGCTCGAGACGCTCGTGGCGCGCACCTGCACGCGCACCGCCGCGACGACCACGACCACCACGCCGACCACCGCCACCAGCACGACGCCGACGACCACCACGTCGACGACCCCGACGACCACCGTCCCCACGACGACCACGACCACCCCGACGACGCCCACCACGCCGCCGACGACCACGACCACGCCCGGCGGCACGACGCCGCCCGGCAACAGCGGCGGGGCGCCCGGCGTCAGCGGCGGGGCGCCGCCCGGCCAGCTCAAGAAGCAGGGGAACGAGGACGGATGAGCGAGACCGTGATCGCCGGCCGCTACGAGCTCGGCCGCCGCCTCGGGATCGGCGGCATGTCGACCGTCCAGCTCGCGCTCGACCGCCGGCTCGAGCGCCACGTCGCCGTGAAGCTGCTCGCCGAGCACCTCGCCGACGACCCGGCGTTCGTCTCGCGCTTCCGCCGCGAGGCGCTCGCGGCCGCGCGGCTCGTGCACCCGAACGTCGTGCAGGTGTTCGACTTCGGCTTCGACGAGGCCGCGCACCACCACTTCATCGTGATGGAGCAGGTGCCGGGCAGATCGTGCGCGGAGTTGCTGCGCGAGCGCGGCCATCTCGACGTCGAGGAGGCGGTCGAGATCGTCGCGCAGGCGTGCCGCGGGCTCGACTACGCGCACCGCAACGGCGTCGTGCACCGGGACGTCAAGCCCGGCAACCTGCTCGTGACCGAGGACGGCGTCGTGAAGCTGGCCGACTTCGGGATCGCGAAGGCGACCGAGCAGTCGTCGATCACGCAGGTCGGCTCGGTGCTCGGCACGGCCGCGTACCTCGCGCCCGAGCAGGCGCGCGGCGAGGAGTCCGGCCCTCGCTCGGACCTCTACTCGCTCGGCGTGGTCGCCTACCAGCTTTTGTCCGGCCGGCTGCCCTACGAGGCGACGTCGCTGTCGGAGCTGGCGCTCAAGCAGCAGCGCGAGCTGCCGACGCCGCTCGAGCAGATGAACCCGGACGTGCCGTCCGCGCTCGCGCAGGCGATCGCGGTCGCGCTCGCGCTCGATCCGGAGGGCCGCTACGAGACGGCCGCAGAGATGGAGCACGCGATCCGCGACGGCGCCCGCGGGGTCCCGCCGGCCGTCGCGCCGACGCGCGGGACGGCCGCGACGCGCATCCTCTCCCCGGCCGCCGCCACCGCCGAGACGCGCGCCGTCGCCGCGCGGCGCACACCGCAGCAGGTGCCCGCCCGCCGCCCGGCGCCGGCGCCGGCGCCGGCAGCGTCCCGCCGCGCCACCCCGCCTGCGCCCCCGGCGGATCACGGGGTAGCGCGCCGCCGCTTCCTCGCCCTGCTCGCGATGCTCGCGCTTGCCGCCGCGCTCGTCGCGATCGTCGTGCTGGCCGGCGGCGGCTCGGGCGGCGGCGTGCGCCTCCAGAGAGTCGCGGGGAACGACGCGCGCCAGGCCGTCCAGCAGCTGCAGAGCCTGGTCGACGACAACACGCGCTAGGCGCGCGGCGACGCCCCGGCACGCACCGCCGCGGCCGCCTCCGCGAGCGTGCCCGCCGCGACCGCGGCGCGCAGGTCCGCCATCAGCCGCGCGACGTAGGAGAGGTTGTGGAGCGTCACGAGCCGCAGCGCGGTCAGCTCGCGCGCGCCGAACAGGTAGTGCAGGTAGGCGCGCGAGTAGCCGCCCGCGCAGGCCGGGCACGGGCAGTCATCCATGATCGGCTCGCGCGCGTGCTTCCAACGACCCTTCGTCAGGTCGACGCGCCAGCGGCGCTCGGGGTCGGGCACGATCGCCATGCCGTGGCGGCCGAGGCGCGTCGGCATCGCGCAGTCGAACGTGTCGATCCCGAGCTCGACGCCGCGCACGAGGTCGTCGATCTCGCCGATCCCGAGCAGGTGGCGCGGCTTGCCGGGGGCGACCCGCTCCAGCTCGTCGGTTGCCCACCCGACGACCTCGTACATCTGCGCCTTCTCGGCGCCGAGCGAGCCGCCGATCGCGACGCCGTGCGCACGGCTGCCGGCGACGACGCGCGTGGAGCCGCGGCGCAGGTCCTCGTGCACGCCGCCCTGCGAGATCGCGTAGAAGACCTGGTCCGCGCGTCCGTGGGCGTCCTGCCACGCGAGGCAGCGCTCGAGCCAGCGGTGCGTGCGCTCGGTCGAGCGCTCGGTGTAGTCGCGGTCGACGTGGAACGGCGTGCACTCGTCGAACGCGAGCGCGACGTCCGAGCCGAGCGCCGCCTGCACCTCCATCGACGTCTCCGGCGCCATGAAACGCTCGCCGCCGTCGATGTAGGAGCGGAAGCGCACGCCCTCCTCCTCGATCGAGAGGATCGCGCCGGCGCGGTCGGCGCCGGTCGGCGCGCGCCCCTTGATCTCGTCGGCGACCGTGCCGTGCCCCATCGAGAAGACCTGGAAGCCGCCGGAGTCGGTGATGATCGGACCGCTCCAGCGCATGAACTCGTGCAGGCCGCCCTGCTCGGCGACAAGCTCGTGGCCCGGCGTCAGGAACAGGTGGAACGTGTTCCCGAGCACCATGTCGTAACCGAGCGCGGCGACTTCGTGCGGCTCGATCCCCTTCACGACGCCCTTCGTCGCCAGCGGCACGAACGCGGGCGTGCGCACCTCGCCGTGCGCCAGCCGCAGGACCGCGGTCCGCGCGCGCGAGCCGGGGTCGCGATGCTGGACGTCGAGCAGCTCGGCCACGGCGCGGGACCCTAGCGCCCGCGCCGCGGACGCGGATCTACGCGGTGCCCTCGCCCTCGCGCTGGGGCGCGGTCGGGTCGGTCGGCGCGCCGGCGCGCTCGCTGCCCTCGATCGTGGGGGCCTTGCCGGCGGCGGAGCCGTTCCCGGAGCCGACGCCGATCGAGACGCGGCGCGGCTTGCGCTGCTCGGGCTTGGGGATGCGGACCTCGAGCACGCCGCGGTCGAAGCTCGCCTGCACAGCCTCCGGATCGACTCCCTCCGGCAGCGTCAGCGAGCGGGAGAAGGAGCCGTAGGCGCGCTCGAGCCGGTGGTAGCCCTCCCCGCGCTCCTGGTGCTCGGCCTTGCGCTCGCCGGACACCGTGAGGACGTCGCCCTCGACCTCGATCGTCACGTCGTCGCCCGACAGGCCCGGCAGGTCGGCGCGCAGCACGTAGTGGTCGCCCGCCTCGACGAGGTCCATCGCCGGAAGCCAGCGGCGGCCGGCGCCCTCGCCCGCGCTCACGGGCGTGTCGAAGAAGCTGTTGAAGAGCCGGTTGATCTCGCCCTGGATCGTGTTGAGCTCACGGACCGGCTCCCATCGCACGAGTGCCATCTGTCGTACCTCCAGTCAAGAAACTACATTGCCGCCAGTATGAAATCTAAGTCTCACTATGTCAAGTCCAGCGACGCGCCCGCACATGCCTGGATGCCCGCCGAGGGCGGGCTTGACACCGGCTGAGGCGGTCCCTCAGACCGCGGGCGGGGGCGGGACGAGGCGGTCCCAGAACTGGCCGAGCAGGCGCAGCTCGTCCTCGCCGAACTGGGCGAGGAAGCGGCGGCGGATGCCGGCCACATGCGTCGGGCGCGCCTGCGCCAGCAGCTCGAGGCCGGCGTCCGTGATGCACGCGAACGCGCCGCGCGCGTCGTGCGTGCAGGCGCAGCGGACCAGCAGCCCGTCGCGCTCGAGGCGGTCGACGAGCCGGCTCATGCCGCTGCGGCTCAGCAGGACGGAGTCGGCGAGGTCGCACATGCGCATGCGACGCTCGGGCGCGTCGGCCAGCTGGATCAGCACCTCGTAGGAGGTGAGCGGCAGCCCGTGCGCCGCCTCCAGCTCCGCGTCGAGCTGCTTCAGCACGCTCGCGTGGACGCGCAGCAGGCCGCGCCAGGCGGCCAGCTCGGCCGGGCACAGCCCCTCGACCGCCGCCGCGGGAGGACTTGTCACTGCCATCGGGGTGTCCGTGGTGAGCGACACGGTTCAGGCCTCGGGGGCGAAGATAGCAGCGCTCGCGCGCTCATCTGACCGCAAGGTGGGTCGTCACCGTCCGCGTTCCAACTCGCGCCGCAGCAGCTCGTTCGCCCGCGCGAGCTGCTCCAGCGTCGCGTCGGCGACCGAGCGCACGCCGACCGCGCGGTTGACGCGGGCGTTGATCTCGCGGTGCGTCTCGCGTGTCGCGCGGGCGCGCTGCGCGACGAGCTTGCCGCGCTCCTCGCGCAGCCGCTCGCGGCGCTGGTAGGAGGAGCCCGGATCGCCCGCCGCCGTCGGGAGCTCGTCGGCCGGCGCCGCCTGCGCGACCGCCCCGCCCGTGAACGCGACGAATGCGGCCGACGGTCTCGGCTCGGGGTCGCCGAAGAGCGACAGGTTCTCCCCCACCGCGATCAGCTCGTCGGGGCGCGCGTCGGACGAGAGCGCCTCGAACATGTCGCCCGGCTCGCTGCGCACCCGCTCGGGCGGCTCGTCGAGCGCGCCCTCCTCGACGACGGGTCTCAGCTCGATCGCGTGGTTGCGCTCCTCCTCGATCCGCCCGGCGAGCGCCTTGAGCGTGATGTCGGATGGCAGGAACAGGTAGCTCATCTGTCTGCGCGGCGCCGGCGAGCGGCGGATGAAGCGGCCGACGACCTGGCGGAAGAACAGCTCCGTGCGCGCGCTCGTCGCGTAGACGCCGACGCGCAGGCGCGGGATGTCGACGCCCTCGGAGACCATCAGCACCGAGACGATCCAGCGCTGCGTGCCGGCGGCGAAGCGCGCGATCCGCTGCGAGGCGTCGGCCTCGTCGGAGGTCACGATCATCGGCGCCTCGCCGGAGATCGCCTCCAGCCGCACCGCCAGCTCGACCGCGTGCTGCTTGTCGGTCGCGACGACGAGCCCGCCGGCGTCGGGGTGGTCGCCGGCGCGGACCTCGGCGAGCCGTGCGTCGGCGTCGCGCAGCACACGCCGCACCCAGTCGCCGGAGGCGTCAAGCGCAGTGCGCAGCCGGCGCGCGTCCTCGGCGCGCGGCAGCACGACGGAGAAGTCCGCGCGGCGGCGCTTGCCGTCGCTCAGCCACTCCATGTCGCCGTCGTAGGGGACGAACGTGATCGGGCGGCAGACGCCGTCGACGAGCGCGTCGGTGTACGTGTACGTGTAGTCCGCCGAGGAGAAGCCGTCGGCGTCGTACTCGACCCACGGGATCGGCGAGTTGTCGGAGCGGAAGGGCGTGCCGGACAGCAGCAGCCGCAGCTCCGCGCGCGCGAACGCGTCCATCGTCGTGATCCCCCAGCTGGCGTCCTCGCCCATGTGGTGCGGCTCGTCGGCGATCAGCAGCGTGCGCCGCTGCGCGCAGGCTCTGCGGTGCGGCGCCGGGCCGGCCGCGACCGCCTGGTAGGTGACCGCCACGCCGTGGCGGTCCCACGGCTCGGGCCCCTCGGCGTTCGGGCGGTTCGGCTCGAGGTCGATCCCGTAGCGGGCGGCGTCGGCCGCCCACTGGCGCGCGATGTGCGCGGTCGGCGCGAGGATCGCGACGCGCTGCACGCGCCCGGCGTTCAGCAGCTCGTACGCGACCCGCAGCCCGAACGTCGTCTTGCCGGCGGCCGGCGTCGCGGACGCGAGGAACGCCTCGCCGTCATGCGCCGCGAGCGCGTCGAGCGCCCGCTGCTGCCATGCGCGCAGCGGCCGGCGCGCCGGCCACGGCGGCAGCGATCTCTTGCGGGCAGCGACGCCTGCGCTCACGCGCGCGACTCCTTTCGATGAGCGGGACGGGGCTACGAGAAGGGCGTCGAAGGCTAGGCGACGCAGCGGACGGCGCAGGCAACCGACCACCGGGTCGGCTGGACCGGCATCTGGTGTAGCGTGGCCCCATGGGGGAAGGCTCGCGGCCCCGCGCGCTCGACGCGGGCGAGATCGCGTGGGTCGTGCTGCTGCCGTGCGCGGCCCTCGCGCTCGCCGCGATCGTGCTGCTCGGGCCGCCGCTCGGGCACCTGCTGTTCCGGCCCGGGAGCGAGCAGCTCTGGCCGCCCCGCTGGTGGGAGGCGCAGGGCCGTCCCGAACCGGTCAAGCAGGGCCGCTACGTGCTCGCGGCGCTGGCGCCGCTGCTGCTCGCCGGCGCCGTGCTCGCCGGCAGCCGCCGCGGCCTGCGCATGCAGCCGCGCCGCGCCCGCGCCCTCGCGACCGCCGGCGGCGCGCTGCTGGCGGCGCTCACGGTCGTCGCGCTCGCCGCCGATCGCTCGGAAACGACCGTCTTCGGCCCGGTGACGATCGCCGTGGCGGTCGCCGCGCTCGCCTGCGTGCTCGCCGCGCTGCGCGCCCGCGTCGTGCGCGAGCGGCTCGCCGGGCTGCTGCACGACACGCGCGGGCGAGGCGTCGCGGCCGTGACGATCGCGGCGCTGTTCGCGGCGGCGTGGCTGCTCAGAGCGCTCATGACCGACCGGCTCGCGGGCGACGTGGGCGGCTTGAACCTGCCGTACACGATGAACGACGCCGTGGCGGTGCTCGCCGGCCGCACGCCGCTGGTCGACTTCCACGTGATCTACGCGAAGCTGCTGCCGTACCTGTCGGCGGCGGTGCTGGGGGCGTTCGGCACCACGATCTTCGTCTACACGGCCTTCATGGCGGCGCTCGACGCGCTGGCGCTGGCAGCCGTCTTCGCGACCTTCCGCCTCGTCGCACGCAGCGCCCTGGGCGCCCTGGCGCTGTTCGTCCCGTTCGTGGCCGTCGGCGACATGGTCGGCCTGCCGATAGCCGGCGGCGTCGCGAGCCCGATGACGCTGTCCGCGAACTGGCCGATGCGCTACGGCGGCGCCTACCTCGTCGCGTGGCTGACGGCGCGGCACGTCGCAGCGCGGCGGCCACGACACGAGCTGGTCGTCTTCTTCGTCGCGGGACTGGCGACGCTCAACACGCTCGAATTCGGCCTCGCGGCGACCGCGGCGACGCTCGCGGCGCTGGTGTGCGCGCGACGCCCGGCGTCGCTGCGCACGCTCGGGCCGCTGGCGGCGCGGGCGGGGGCGGGGACGCTCGCCGCCGTCGCCGTCGTGTGCCTGCTGACGCTGCTGCGGGCCGGCGCGCTGCCACGTCCGGCCCTGCTGCTCGAGTGGCCGCGGATCTTCTCCACGCTCGGCTGGTTCTCGCTGCCGCTGCCGACGCTGGGCCTCCACCTGGCGCTCTACGCGACCTTCCTCGCCGCGATCGTCGTCGCGGTCGTGCGCGCGATCCGCGACGAGCGCGACGTCGTGCTGACAAGCATGCTCGCCTGGAGCGGCGTCTTCGGCCTGCTTGCGGGCAGCTACTTCGTGTCGCGCCCCGACGTGCAGAAGCTCACGGCGATGCTGTCGGCGTGGGACTTCGCACTCGCCATGCTCGTGGTGGTGGTCGTGCGTGCGCTGGCGGCGCGCGACTGGCGCCGGCCGACCGTGGCGGAGCTGCTCGTGCTGTTCGGCTTCGCGCTGTCGGTCTGCGCGCTCGGCGCCTTCTCCCCGCCGCAGCGGGAGATCCGCCGCCTCATGAGACCGCTCCGGCCGCCCGCGTACCGGGCCGCCGCCGAGCGGTTCGTGGCGCGGCGCACGCATGCCGGCGAGCGCGTTGCGGTGCTGGTGCCGATGGGCTACCGAATCTCGCGCGACCTCGGGCTGGACAACGTCGCGCCGTACGGGTTCATGAACGAGATCGTCACGCGCGCGCAGCTGCGCACGCTCCTCGACACGGCGCGGAGGGAGCGCGTCGAGGCGCTGTTCGTGCCCTACCCGGGCAGCGAACTGCTGCAGGAGGGCGACACGGCGCCGCAGCAGGTCCAGGCGCTGATCGCGGCCGGCTACGTGCCCGCCGAGGCGGTGTCGGGGATCCTCGAGCTGCGGCGCGCCCGTTGAGGGGCGCGCTGCGCTACGCGGCGTCGATCAGCGAGCGGCCCGTCATCCCGTCAGGCTGCGTCTCCCCGAGCACCCGCAGGACGGTCGGGGCGACGTCGGCGAGGATCCCGCCGTCGCGCAGGTCGAGGCCGGGCGCAGTCACGATCAGCGGCACCGGGTTGAGCGAGTGCGCCGTGTTCGGCGACCCGTCGGGCTCGAGCATGTGATCGGCGTTGCCATGGTCGGCGGTGACGATGCACGCGCCGCCGGACGCGTGGACCGCCGCGACGACCTCGCCGAGGCAGCGGTCGACCGTCTCGATCGCGGCGACCGCCGCCGGGATCACGCCCGTGTGCCCGACCATGTCGGCGTTCGCGAAGTTGATGATCCCGAAGCGCGGGAGGTCCTCGTTCCACGCGCGCACGAACGCCGCTGCGGCCTCCGGGGCGCTCATCTGCGGCTTGTGGTCGTAGGTCGGCACGTCGCGCGGGGAGGCGACCAGCTCGCGTCGCTCGCCCGCGTACGGGGTCTCCTCGCCGCCGTTGAAGAAGTACGTCACGTGCGGGTACTTCTCCGTCTCGGCGACGTGCAGCTGGGTCGCGCCGCGCTCGGCCAGCACGTGCGAGAGCGTGATCTGCGGCCGCTCCGGCGGGAACGCGACCGGGTAGGGCCAACCCTCCTGGTACTCCGTCATGCAGGCGTAGCGAGCGAGCGGCGGCGCACCGCCGCGGTCGACCTCACCGAACGACGGGTCCGCGAGCGCCTGCGTGATCTCGCGCATGCGGTCGGGGCGGAAGTTGAACGCGACAACGGAGTCCCCCGGGCGGATGCGCGCCTCGTCGCCGACCGTCGTGGCGGTCACGAACTCGTCTGTCTCGCCGCGCTCGTAGGCGGCGCGCACCGCGGCCGGACCGCTGTCGGCCGCGTGCTGCCCGCGCCCGTGCACGAGCAGGTCGTACGCCTGCTGGACGCGCTCCCAGCGCTTGTCGCGGTCCATCGCGAAGTAGCGGCCGACCACGGAGCCGATCCGCGCGCGCTCCGCGCCGCCGGCCTGCGCCTCGCGCAGCCACCGCTCGACCGTCTCCAGGTAGCCGGCGCCGGCCTTCGGCAGCGTGTCGCGCCCGTCGGTGAACGCGTGCACGACGAGGTCCGGGACGCCGAGCCGGCCGCCCAGCTCGATCAGCGCGCGCAGGTGCTCCCAGCCGGAGTGCACGCCGCCGTCGGAGACAAGTCCAATCAGGTGCACCCGCGGCGCGTCGGAGAACGCCGCGCGCAGCACCTCGTTCTGCGCGAGCGTGCCGTCCGCGACCGCGTCGTCGATCCGCGTCAGGTCCTGCCGCACGACCGAGCCGGCGCCGAGGTTGAGATGGCCGACCTCGGAGTTGCCCATCTGCCCGTCCGGCAGCCCGACCGCGCGACCGCAGGCGGTGAGCTGCGTGTGCGGATACGCGGTCCACAGCTCGTCGAACACCGGCGTCCGCGCGAGCGAGACGGCGTTGCCCGGACCGTCGGGCGCGAGCCCCCAGCCGTCGAGCACGACCAGCACCGCACGCGGCGCCGGCAGGCGCTCCGGTCCGGGCGGGAGCGGCATCAGCCGGCGGCCGCCACGATCGCCGCGAACGACTCGGCCTCGAGCGAGGCCCCGCCGACGAGCGCGCCGTCGACGTCCGGCAGCGCGAGCAGCTCGGCCGCGTTGTCGGGCTTGACGGACCCGCCGTAGAGGATCCGCACCCGCTGCGCCGCCTCCTCCGAGCGCGAGCCGACGAGCGCACGCACGAACGCGCACGCCTCCTGCGCCTGCTCGGGCGTCGCGACGAGGCCGGTGCCGATCGCCCAGATCGGCTCGTAGGCGATCACCACCTCGCCGAGCAGCTCCTCCGGAACTCTCTCGAGGTCCTCGCCGATCTGATGGCGCAGCTTGCGCTCGGTGTCGCCGGCCTCGCGCTCGGCCTCCGTCTCGCCGACGCACAGAAGCGGCTTGAGGCCGGCGTCCAGCAGCTTGGGGACCTTGAGCTGCAGCGCGCGGTCGGTCTCGCCGAACAGCTCGCGTCGCTCCGAGTGCCCGACGATCGCGCCGTGCACGTCGAGCTCGCTCAGCATCTGCGGCGAGACCTCGCCGGTGAACGCGCCGGCGTCCTCGTAGTGGACGTTCTGCGCGTAGACCTCGACGCGCGAGCCGCGCGCCGAGTCGACCATCGCGCCGAGCGACAGGAACGACGGGCAGATCGCGACGTCGACCGCGTCGGCGGTCGCGACACGCGGCAGCAGCGCGGCGACGAACGCCTCCGCCTCCGCGACCGTCTTGTGCATCTTCCAGTTGCCCGCGATCAGCGGCCTGCGTCCGTTGCTCATGAGAGCGCCTCCACTCCGGGCAGCCGCTTCCCCTCGAGCAGCTCCAGCGACGCCCCGCCACCCGTCGAGAGGTGCGTCACCTGCTCCGCCAGCCCGAACTGCTGCAGCGCCGCGGCGCTGTCGCCGCCGCCCACGACCGTCGTGCCCGGCGCGGCCGCGACGGCCTCGGCGACCGCCCGCGTCCCGGCCGCGAACGGCGCCAGCTCGAACGCGCCCATCGGGCCGTTCCAGAAGACCGTGCCGGCGCGCGCGATCTCCGCGGCATACCGCTCGGCCGTGCGCGAACCGACGTCGAGCCCCATCCAGCCGTCCGGAACGTCGACGCCGTCGAGCTCGCGGCGCTCGGCGTCCGCGCCGAACCTGTCGCCGAGCACGAGGTCGCTCGGCAGCTCGAGGCGAGCGCCACCCTTCGCGGCTTTCGCCAACGCCGCCCGGGCCGGCTCGATCCCTTCCTCCTCGCACAGCGAGCCGCCGACCGCGTGGCCCTGCGCCTTGAAGAACGGGAAGCACATCGCCCCACCGATCAGGACGGCGTCGGCAACCTCCAGGAAACGATCGATCACCGCCACCTTGTCTGTCACCTTCGCGCCGCCGACGACCGCCACGAGCGGCTTGGCCGGGTCCTCGAGGATCCCGTTGAGGGTCGTGACCTCGCGCTCCAGCAGCCGGCCCGCCGCCGACTGCGACAGCAGGTGGGCGACGCCCTCGGTCGACGCGTGCGCGCGGTGCGCCGCGCCGAACGCGTCGTTGACGTAGACGTCGGCGAGCGCGGCGAGACCGTGCGCCAGCGTGGGGTCGTTCTTCGTCTCGCCGGGCTCGTAGCGGACGTTCTCCAGCAGCAGCAGCTCGCCGCCGTGCAGCGCATGCGCGAGCTGCGTCACCTCGTCGCCGACGACGCCGGGAGCGAGCCGCACCGGCGCGCCCAGCAGGTCGCCGAGCCGCTCGGCAACCGGCCGCATCGACAGCTCCGGCTCGCGGTCCTTCGGCCGCCCGAGGTGGGAGACGAGGATCAGCGCCGCGCCGCGCTCCCGCAGCTCGTTGAGCGTGGGGAGCGCCGCGCGGATGCGCGTGTCGTCCGCGACCGCGCCGTCCTTCAGCGGGACGTTGAAGTCGACGCGGACGAGGACGCGGCGACCGTCGACGTCGAGGTCGTCGAGCGTCCTCACAGAACCTGCTGCACCAGGTCGACCACGCGGTTCGAGTAGCCCCACTCGTTGTCGTACCAGGCGACGACCTTGACCATCGTGTCCTGCATCACCGCCGTGAGCTGTCCGTCCACGATCGACGAGTGCGGGTTCTTGACGATGTCCGCCGAGACGATCGGGTCCTCCGTGTAGGCGAGGATCCCCTTCAGCGGGCCGCCCTCCGCCGCCGCCGCGTGCAGCGCCTCGTTGACCTCCTCCTTCGTCGTCGCGCGCTTGGCGACGACGGTCAGGTCGACGACCGAGCCGGTCGGCACCGGCGCGCGCACCGCGAAGCCGTTCAGCTTGCCGTTCAGCTCCGGGATCACGAGCCCGATCGCCTTCGCCGCACCGGTCGAGGCGGGGATCAGGCTGAGGGCGGCGGCCCGGGCGCGTCGCAGGTCGCTGTGCGGCATGTCCTGCAGACGCTGATCAGCAGTGTAGGCGTGGATCGTGGTCATCAGTCCGTGGTCGATGCCGACCGTGTCGTTCAGCACCTTCGCCACCGGCGCGAGGCAGTTCGTCGTGCACGACGCGTTCGAGACGACGTCATGCTTCGCCTTGTCGTACGCCTCTTCGAAGTTGACGCCCAGCACGACCGTCGCGTCCGGCTCCGTCGCCGGCGCCGAGATGATCACCTTCTTCGCGCCGCCGGCGAGGTGCTTGGCGGCGTCGTCGCGCTTCGTGAAGAAGCCGGTCGACTCGATCACGACGTCGACCCCGAGGTCGCCCCACGGCAGCGCGGCCGGGTCGCGCTCGGCCAGCACCTTCAGCTCCTTGCCGTCGACGCGGATGCCGCCGTCCGAGGTCTCGACCGTGCCCGGGTAGGGACCGAGGATCGAGTCGTACTTGAGCAGGTGGGCGAGCGTCTTGGCGTCGGTGAGGTCGTTGACGGCGACCCACTCGATGTCCGCGCCCTGCTCCTGGGCGGCGCGGAAGACGTTCCGGCCGATCCGGCCGAAGCCGTTGATCCCAACCCGAAGCGGCATGCGTGCGGTCCTTCCTTCGTAGCGAAGTGCTTGCTGAAGAGGAATGCCGAGCGGGGGTTCAACGGTGCCCGGCGGGGCGCGAAGGCTATCAGCGCATCCCGCCGCGACGGCGCTTCAGGCGACCGCGCGCCGCGCCGCGATCGCGTCGACGAACAGCCGCTCCCAGACGCCCGCCATCTCCCAGATCGTCTCGCGCTTCGCCCACGCCTTCGCGCGCTTGCCCTGCTTCGAGCGCTCGCGGCGGCTGCGGATCAGCCCGTCGAGCGCGTCGAACCAGTCACCGTCCGCGACCAGCCGGCCGCCCTCCTCCGTGCCGAGCTCGCGGTAGGAGCCGACCGGCGAGGCCAGCCACGGGACGCCCGCGGCGGCGTACTCGCGCGCCTTCACGTTCGAGCGACCCTGGTTGAACGGGATGTCGGCGAGCGGCACGAGCCCGATGTCGAAGTCGGCGAGCCGCTGCGTCAGCCGTTCGATCGGGATCGCCTCCTCGCGCCGGTAGCGCGGGTGCTCGATCCCGAGGTCGATGTTGATCGTCTCGACGCGCACCTGCGGGTGCTCGTCGAGGATCCGCGCGAGCGTCTCCGCGAGCCCGAGCGTCTCGGCGTCGACGAGGTGCTCCAGCCCGGCGTGCCAGCCGATCACGAGCCCGTCGTGCCCGTGCGGCGCGACGCGGTTGAACGCGCCCGGCAGGTAGTTGTCGACGACGTGGACGTTGCGCGCGCCAGCCGCCTCGAAGCGATCGGCGAGGTGGTCGCTGGGGGTCGTGACGAGGTCGACGCGGCCGACGTGCTCGAGCAGCAGCTCGAAGTTGCGGCGCGAGCGGTCGAGCCAGTCCTGGCCGGTCCTCTCCCCCAGCCCGGGCGGCATGTCGAGGATGTTGTCGTCCTCGTCGAAGCCGACGACGATCCCCCGCTCGAGCAGCCTCGTGACGACGTCGCCGTCGTCGTACAGGAGCGCGGGACGGTGGATGTGCACGAAGTCGCAGCCCGCCAGCGGCGCTATGTCGATGACTCTCTTGTACTCCTGCTCGACGTGCACGATGTCGTGACCGCGTTCGCGCAGCGCCATCAACGGCAGCAGCAGGCGGTAATACCCGTTCGCGCCTTCCTGCGCGACAGCCCCCAGTCGCATCCCCCGTTCCCCCTGGTCGCTTTCGGCCGAGTATCTCAGGCCGCGTCCGGCGTGCGCACGGGTCGGCCCGTCGCGTCAGGGCGCGAGGCGCACGTGCTGCCAGGCGCCGTCCGCGCCGCGCGTGTAGCGGAAGCGGTCGTGCAGGCGGTTCGCCCGCCCCTGCCACAGCTCGATCTCGTCCGGCTCGACGCGGTAGCCGCCCCAATGCGGCGGCCGCGGCACGACCCCGCCGGCGTAGCGCTCGTCGAGCGCGGCGAAGCGACGCTCCAGCTCGCCGCGGTCCGGCAGCGGCCGGCTCTGCTCCGACGCCCACGCGCCCAGCTGGCTGCCGCGCGGGCGGGTGGCGAAGTAGGCGTCGGACTCCTCGCCGCCGAGCCGCTCGACGCGACCGCCGACGCGCACCTGCCGCTGCAAGGGGATCCACAGCAGCACGAGCGCGGCGTGCGGGTTCGCGTCCAGCTCGCGCGCCTTGCGGCTCTCGTAGTTGGTGAAGAACGCGAAGCCGCGCTGGTCGATCCCCTTCAGCAGCACCGCCCGCGCGGACGGGCGGCCGTCGGGCGTGGCGGTCGCGAGCGTCATCGCGTCGTGCTGCTCGAGCCCGAACGCCTCCGCTTCTGCGAACCAGCGCCGCACGAGCGCGATCGGGTCCGGCAGCAGGTCGTGCTCGTGCAGCTCGTCGGCGTTCATCGCCGTGCATCTTGCCGCGCGCGGCGCCTCGGCGCTGCGCCGCGAGCGGCGCGCTCCTAGCGACCGCCGTGGTCGACGTCGCGGTGCGCGACCTCGACGAGGTAGTCGCCCGCCTCGCGGTAGCGCGCGGCGAGGTGCTCGGCGATCGCGACGGAGCGGTGGCGCCCGCCGGTGCAGCCGACGGCGATCGACAGGTGCGCCTTGCCCTCCGCGACGTACTGCGGCAGCAGGTAGTCGAGCATCGGCAGCAGCCGCGCGTAGAACGCCTCGAGCGCGCCGTCGCGGTCGATGTAGGCGACGACCTCCGCCTGCATGCCGGTCAGCGGGCGCAGCTCCGGCTCGTAGTGCGGGTTCGGCAGGAAGCGCACGTCGAACAGCAGGTCGGCATCGCGTGCCGGGCCGTGCTTGAAGCCGAAGCTCTGGATCGTGACGGCGAGTCTGCCGGGTGCGCGCGTCGGCAGCAGCGCGTCGGCGAGCTTGCGGCGCAGCATCGCGCTCGTGAGCCCGGTCGTCTCCAGCACGAGGTCGGCGCGCTCGCGCACGGGGGCGAGCAGCGAGCGCTCGCGCGCGATCCCGTCCGCGACGCTGCCGGCCGGCGAGAGCGGGTGCCGGCGGCGCGTCTCCTTGTAGCGCGTCATCAGCGCCTGCTCGTCCGCCTCGAGGAACAGCACGCGGTGGCTGACGCCCGCGCGCTCCAGCTCGTCCAGCACGGCGACGAGGCCCGCGAAGTAGCTGCCCCCGCGCGCGTCGGAGACGACCGCGGCCCGCTCGACCTTCGAGCCCTGGTGCATGAACAGCTCGGCCAGCGAGCGGATCATCTCCGGCGGCAGGTTGTCGACGCAGAAGTAGCCCTCGTCCTCGAAGGCGGCCATCGCCGTCGACTTGCCGGCACCGGAGAAGCCGGTGATCAGGACGAGATCGGTCAGCGCGGAGCTGCGGATGTCCGCCGGCTCCGGCGTGAGCTCCAACTTGCGCCCCGCCGGACGCTGACGGTCCCCGAGCCCCGTGGGCCGGGAGACGCTCATGCCCTCATTGTGCCGATCTCGGCGGATGGCCGTGTGAAGAGGGGGTCAATGGCCGGTCTTGTTGAGCTGCGCGTAGAGGTCGCGCGCGACCTTCCCCGGCAGTCCCGGCACCGCCTCGAGCTGCTCGCGCGTCGCCGCCAGGAACGCCTCCGGCGAGCCGAAGTGCTGCAGCAGCGCGCGCTTGCGCGCCGGTCCGATCCCCTGCAGGCGGTCGAGCACGGAGGTGGTCATCGCTCTGTCGCGGCGGATGCGGTGGTGGCCGATCGCGAAGCGGTGCGCCTCGTCGCGCACGCGCTGCAAGAGCTGCAGCTCGGGCGCGTCGTGCGGCAGCACGATCGGCGCTGCGCGGCCGGGCACGAACAGCTCCTCGATCCGCTTCGCGAGCGAGACGACCGCGACGCCGCGACGGCTGAAGCCCTCCAGCGCGCGCAGGCCGGCGGACAACTGGCCCTTGCCGCCGTCGATCACGACGACGTTCGGCAGCGCCGCGAACGAGGCGTCGTACGCCTCGTCGTGCGGCGAGCGATCGTGCTGGCGCTCGTACTGCGCGAGGCGCCGGCTCAGCACCTCCTCCATCGAGGCGAAGTCGTCCGGCACCCCGTCGACGCCCTCGCGCAGCGTGAAGCGGCGGTAGTCGGCCTTCTTCGGCGCGCCGCCCTCGAACACGACCATCGAGGCGACCGTGTGCGTGCCGCCGAGGTTGGAGATGTCGAAGCACTCGACCCGCAGCGGGATCGCGTCGAGCCCGAGCGCCTCCTGCAGGCGCTCGAGCGCCTCGACCCGCTGGTGGCGTCTGCGCTCCGCCCGCAGCCTCTCCTGGTCGAGCGCGAGCCGCGCGTTGCGCTCGGCCAGCTCGAGGATGCGGCGCTTGTCGCCGCGCTCGGCGGCGCGCAGCTCGACCGGCCCGCCGCGCCGCTGCGCGAGCGCCTCGGCGACGGTCTCCGGCACGGCCGCGTCGCGCTGCACCACGATCAGCGGCGGGATCGCGATCGCGTCGCCGTAGTACTGGAGCAGGAACGCCTCGGCGACCGCGGGCAGCTCGTCGCCCGCCTCGTTCTCGAGGTAGAAGCTCTGGCGGTCGGACAGAATCCCGTCGCGCACCTGGAAGACCTGGGCGTTCGCCTCCGTCCCGTCGACCGCGAGCGCGACGGCGTCGATCGTGCCGACCGACTCGTTCGCGACGCGCTGGCGCTCCAGCAGCGAGCGGATCGCTCTCAGGCGGTTGCGCGCGAGCGCCGCGTCCTCGAAGCGCTGCTCGGCGGCTGCCTGGCGCATCGAGCCCTCGATCGCGCGCTCGATCTGGCGGTAGCGGCCGGACAGGAAGTCGACGACGCCGTCGATCGCGTCGCGGTACTGCTGCCGGCTGACGTAGCCGACGCAGGGGGCCGTGCAGCGCTTGATGTAGTAGTCCAGGCAGGGCGAGCCGCTGCGACGGCCGGGCTCCGGACCGTCGCAGGTGCGGAACATGAAGATCTTGCCGAGCAGGTCGAGCGTCTCGCGCACGCGCTTCGCGTTGGAGTAGGGCCCGAAGTAGACGCGCTCGCGGCGGTGGCGCTCACGCGTGAAGTAGACCCGCGGATAGTCCTCGTCGAGGCTGATGCCGATGTACGGATAGGACTTGTCGTCGCGCAGCCGGATGTTGAAGCGCGGCTTGTACTGCTTGATGAAGTTCTGCTCGGCGAGCAGCGCCTCCGACTCGGTCGTCACGACGAGCGACTCGATCCGCTCGATCATCGGCAGCAGATCGCGGCCCACCTGCGTGCTGGGGTTGGAGAAGTGCGACGCGACCCGCTTCTTGATCGACTTCGCCTTGCCGACGTAGATGACGGTGCCCTTCGCGTTGCGGAACAGGTACACGCCGGGCTGGTCCGGCAGCGCGCGGCGCTGCTGCGCGAGTCGCTGCTCGCGCGTCGTGTCGTTCCCGTCCGTGTCGGCCATCGTCGGCCGTCGAGGATAGGGGCCGGCGGTGCCGTGTCAGTGCCAGCGGCGGCGCAGCCGGCGAATCCGCACTGCCTGCCTGACACGCCAGCTCCGGACATCCTTGGTGAGCATCCAGGTGGAGAGCATGCCGGCGAAGAAGAGCCCGCCGAGTGCCGTTCTCACGGCGGACGGCCAGCCGAGCAAGTAGGCAGCCATGACGACCAGCGGTATCACCAAGCCGGTGATGTCCACCCAGATCCGCAGGAGACGACTGTCTTGCTTCATGAATCGATCGTAGGGTCGACGTCTACAGCCGATCTATGGCGAAGACGACCAGCAAGCCCAGCACTCCTGCGCCGAAGCCGAGGATCAGCCCAGCCCGCGTCGCGTCGCCTGCTCTCTCCGAAGGCAGCTTCCGCAGATCGGCCGCGAGCGCTCCGATGACACTGCCGAACGTCGCGGAGAACGTGATTGTGGAGACGCGACCCGGGTCGGGCAGCTCGGAAGTCAGCAGCACGACGAGGACGAGCAGCGTCATCTGACGAGGCGGACGGCGAGGCTGGTCGCGAGCCCGGCGCTGTCGCCGGCGCCGCTCAGCAGGCCGAGGATGCGGGTGACGTAGCCCTGCGTCTCGGGGTACGGCGGCACGCAGCCGCAGGCGGACACGGCGCCGGGGCCCGCGTTGTAGGCGGCGAGCGCGAGCGGGACGCTGCCGAAGCGGCGCAGCAGGTCGCGCATCAGCCGCCCCTGCGCGTCGATCGCCTGTCTGGCGTCGAACGGGTCGTCGAGGCCGAGCGCATGCGCCGTCGCCGGCATGAACTGCGCGATCCCCTGCGCCCCCGCGGGCGAGACCGCCGCGGCGTCGAAGCCGGACTCGGCGTACAGCTGCGCCGCCAGCAGCGCCGCCGAGACGTTCCAGCGCTGCGCCGCGGCGGCGAGCGGAGCGGCGTACCGCGCCGGCACGAACGACGGCAGGCCGGCGCGGCCATCGTCGCCGTAGCCGACGGCGGTGGTGCCGGCGTTCAGCGTGAAGCCGTAGTGCCACGGCTCGTACGACATGCGCTGGACGAAGTGGAACCCGCCCGCGTGCGCCGCCAGCCAGCCGTACGCGCTCGCCGGCCCGAGGTCCAGCTCGGTGCCGAGCCGGTGCAGCGACCTGCCGGGCGGAGCGACCCATCTCGGATCGGGGTGCGCGGCGAACAGGCGCGCTTGCTCGGCGTTGCTGCGGAAGCCACTTACGACGATCAGCGACACGCCGCCGCGCGCCGCCGCGGCGGCCATGCGATCGAACGCGAGCGCCACGTCCGGGCGCATGGGCTTGCCCTGCCGGGACGCGAGCGGACCGCGGTACTCGCCCGCGCCGGCCGCGAACGCGCTGGTCGCCCCGGGCGCGAGCTGCGCCTCGGCGACCGCGACGACGGGCGCGCTGCGGCGGCGGCCCGCGACCTCCACGACCGCGGGGTCACGGACCGTGACGCGGATGCGCGTGGGCGCGAACGCGTCGCCGTCCGGGAACGCGACCTCGACGCGCTGCGCGCCGTTCAGCCGGGCGGTCGCGAGCGCCCGTGCGCGCGCTGCCGCCAGATACGCGGAGCGGTCGAGGTGTTGCGGGTTCGGGACGCCCTCGATCGCCGCCGGCGCGAACAGCCGCTCGTAGCTCGCGCGCATCGCGCGTGCGCCGCCGAGCGCGGCGAGGTCCGCCGCCTGCTGGTCGCGCCCCTTCGCCCCGATCCCGCGCGCCACGCCGCCGAGCACGAGCGCCGCCACGAGCGCGGCGCACATCGCGGCGACGAGCAGGAGCAGGGCCTGCCCGTCCTCGCGCGGGCCGCTCGCAAGGCGGTCGGGGGCAGCAAGCCGGCCGGGCTCCGCGAGCCGGCCGCGGTCCGCGAGCCGTCTGCGGTCAACCATCGCCGCCGCTCAGCGCCAGCTCCGCGACGGCGACTGCCGCCTCCTGCGGAATCGCCATGCCTCCGAGCGCGAGCGCGCCGGCCAGCCGGCGCGGCGGCGTCAGCTCGGCGACCGGCCGTCCGAGCCGCGCGAGGCTCGCGCGCGCTCGCTCGGCCAGTCCGTCCGCCGCGTCTGGCTCGCGCACGACGACGATCGCGTCGTGCCACGCGAGCACGCGGTCGAGCGCAGCCGTGCGCGCGAGCGGCAGCGCCACCGTCGTCGGCAGGCCGGCGAGCGTCCCCGCGCGCCCCAGCTCGGCGCAGAGCGCCGCCGCCCGCGCCGCGGCGTCGTCCTCGACGGTGCCGCGACGATCGGCGAGCCGCACCGGGGCGTCGTCGTCCACGCCCGCGCGACGATCGGCGAGCCACGCGAGCCGGCCGCTCGCGTCGACCGCACGCCCATCGCGCCGCAGCGCCGCGCTCGCTCGGCGGGCCGTCGGCAGCCCGCCGAGCGCGCTGCCGCCGCCGTGCCCGAGCGCCGCGGCGAGCGCGCCCCGGGCGCCGGCGGCGCGGGCCAGCGCGAGTGCGATGCCGGCGGCGGCAACGCGGGCACGCGGCTCCGTGCAGAGGATCGCCACGTGCGGCGCGCCGCTCACCGCTCCGGCCCCGCGTCCGCGCTCGCGTCGGCCGCGAGGCGCGGGCCCACGCCGGGCAGCAGCGACGGCGGCGTCACCCGCACGCGGACCCTGCTCCCGCTCACCTCGACCCGCAGGCGCGAGTGCGCCCAGCCCGGCAGCGCCGCCCGCGCCGCCGCCTCGCCGTCGCGGCCGAGCGCGACCGCGACCGCGCCGCTCTGCGCCGCGTGCCCGGCAAGCTCGGCGGCCACTCCCGCCGCCAGCGCCTGCAGCACGCCCAGCGCGACCGCGACGAGCAGCGGCAGCAGGGCGACCAGCTCGACCGCCGCTTGGCCGGAGGACGCAGCCCGCATGTCGACCGCCTGCGCGTCGGCCGCGGCGGAGCGACGCCGGTGCGGGCGGTGAGCGGCGCCGCTCATCGCTGCGCCTCGAAGCGGGCGCGGGCCGTGACGGGCGCGAGCGTCCCGCGCCCGAGCGCGGCCGGCACGCGCAGCACCAGCACGACCGCGCCGTCCGACGCCCGCTGCACGCGCAGGCCTCGCTCCAGGCGCGGCGGCAGGACGGCGCGCGCCGCGGCGGCGGGGTCGCCGCCGACCGCCGCCGCGCGTGCGGCGGCGCGTGCCGCGCTGCCGCTCAGCCAGACCGTCTCGCCGGCAAGCAGCGCCTGCCACAGCAGCGCGACCACCACGCCGACCAGCGGCAGCAGCGCGACCAGCTCGACGCTCGCCTGACCATCGTCCGAGGCGCCACTTCGTGGCAGATGCATGCGCGCAGGCTCATGCGCGAGCTGTCACAGATCCGTCGTGCTTCGCGGCGATTCCGCGCCGGACCGCGCACAGCGCGCGCAAGTGCGGCGTAGATGCCGCCGCCAGCAGTGCTTGGCGCAGGCAGATGCCCGCGGTGGGGCTGGCCCCCGGCCGGCTCAGTACTCGCGCGAGGCGCGGAAGACGTAGTAGACGCCGTAACAGGCGAGCGCGATCAGTGCGACCCACACGACCGTCCCCGGGCCGGTCGCCCACAGGCGGTCGGTCGCAGTGACGGTGAGCGCGAGCAGCCCGGCCGAGGCGTAGAGGATGCCGCGGTTGCGGTCGCCGAGCGCGTAGATGTCGCTGCGGTGCTCGCGGTAGAGCCGCACGCCGAACCACGCGATCGCGGCCAGCATCGCGATCACGAGCGCCTGCAGGATGCCCGCGCTGGCGTTGCCGCCGCCAGGCGCCAGCATCACGAGCGCGGCGAGCGCGAGCAGGATCAGGACGTTGCGAGCGGTCTCGGGCACGCTGCTATTGCAGCAGATGCTCCGGAGTCAGCTCGCCCGCGGCCACGTCGGCGTCCAGCATGTCGGCTGCTTCCGCGTCGACGCGCTCGGGCGCGAAGCGGTATCCGACGCCGAAGTGCGTGTGGATGTAGCGCCACTGCGGCGAGGAGCGCTCGAGCTTCTGGCGCAGCTTGCGCACGAACACGTCGACCGAACGGTCGCCGTGCGCCATCGCGTAGCCCCACACGCGCTGGTAGATCGCCTCGCGCTCCAGCACGTGGCCGGCGTTGCTCGCAAGCAGGCGGATCAACTCGAACTCGCGGCGCGTGAGGTCGAGGCTGCGAGTGCCCACGAACGCCTGGAACTGGTCGGAGCGGATCGACAGCTCGCCCGCTTCGAGCGCGGGGCGTTCGGCCGGCGGCGCGGCCGCTCTGCCGCGGCGGACGATCGCCTCGATCCGCGCGATCAGCTCCTCCGGGTGACAGGGCTTCGCGAGCCAGTCGTCGGCGCCGAGCCGGAGGGCGCGCACGCGCTGCGCCACGGTCGACGGCCCCGTGCAGACGATCGTCGGCAGCGCGGGGAGCGCCGCGCAGACCTGCTCGAGGTACGCCCAACCGGGGGCCCCGAGCACCGACAGGTCGATCACGAGCGCGCCGAGCCGCAGCGCGACGAGCTCCTCGACCGGCACGGCGCCCGGCAGCACGCGCTGCTGCCAGCCGCGTGCGCGCACGCGCTTCTCGAGCACGTGGAGGAAGCCGCTGTCGCCGTCGATCACGGCCAGGCGGAGCGGAGCAGACCGCGCTCCTTGGGGGGTGGACTCGCCGAGAGGGCGATCCGGAGCCACGCTGGACATCGTGGGCGGCAGTCTAACGGTCGGCTGCGACGGCGCCGGCTCGGCTCCTTCGGCGGTAACAGGCGCTTCACAACCTTTCCGCAGATTGCGGCTTTTCAGCAGCACCGCCTCGATCAGCGAGTCGCGCATCAGGCGCGCGTGAGCAGCTCGGCGCTGACGGTCGCGAGGCGCAGCGGGTCCGGACGCTGCGCGGGCGCCACCTCCAGCAGCAGCGGTGCCGGATGCGTCCGCATCAGCGGCGCGATCGTGCGCCACGGCAGCGTTCCGCGCCCCGGCGCCATGTGCAGGTCGAGCCGCAGCGGGAGAATCCCGGGCGGCGTGCCCGGACCGCGCCGCAGGCCGAGGTTGTCGTGCACGTGGAACAGCACGACCTCCGCGCGCACCGCGGCCACCACGTCCACGAGCGCCACGCCGGCCTGCTGCGCGGTGAGGTGCGCGTGGCCGAGGTCGAGCGCCAGCCCCAGCGCCGGCGAGTCGATCCGCCGCACGAGGTCGCGCACGAACAGCGGCGCGTGGCTCAGCAGCGGCGCGAGCGGCGGCGAGGGATACGCCGGCGCCCCGTTCTCGAGCGCGATCATCAGCCCCTGCTGCTCGGCGCGCGCGGCGAAGCGGCGCAACGCGCGCTCCTCCGCCAGCAGGCGGTCCTCGACGCGATCGGCCTGCGCGCCGTCGGCGATTGGCAGCGCGGCGGCGTGGTAGACGACGAACCCCGCGCCGACCGCGACCGCATGGTCGAGCAGCCCGCTGAAGGCCGCGTCGTGGTCCGGCTCGCCGAGCCGCAGCTCGGCGGGCGCGTGGATCGCGACGTGCAAGCTCGTCGGCGCGAGCACCGCCCGCAGGCAGTCCCCGTGCCGTCGCACGCTCACCGGGTCGGCCAGCATGGCGACCGGCGGCGCGTGCATCTGGACCCATCCGTACCCGCAGGCCTCGAGGCGCTTCAGCTCCGGCGCGGTCGGCCACGTGTCGCGCGGGACGTCGAGGCCGAGCCGGCCGCCGAGCGGGCGGCTCTCCCCGACCGGCGCGAGCGGCGCCGGAACGCGCGTGTGGTGGATCGTGAGATCGGTCATGGCGCCACCGTAGGTCCGCGCGTGCGCGCGCGTGTGTCGCGCGTGTGACGGGGACGTGATCGATTGGTCACAAGATCCCGCGCATTGCAGGGACATCTTGCGGGTATGGCGCGGGCGGGAACCGGGTCGTGCGGGTCGTGCGAGCGGCCCCGCGATCGCCGGGCCGCTAGCCCGCGACGCGCGCGTAGCGCGCGTACAGCTCCTCGACGGCGCGCTTGGCGGCGGCGTGCCGCTCGCCCGCGTCGGCGGCGCGCCCCGGATCGGCCCACGCGCCGGGGTCCGCCAGCTCCTCCTCCAGCGCCTGCAGCGCCGCCTCCGCCGCTTCGATCTCGCGCTCGAGCCGCTGCGCCTCGCGGATCGCGTTCTTCGAGCGGGCCGGTTTCGCCGCGCCGTTGCCGGCGCCGTTCGCGACCGCTCTCGCGGGCGGGCGCTTGGCCGTCCTCTCGGCCTTCGCACCGGCCGTCTTCGCCGCCTCCTCCAGCGCTCTGCGCTCCTCGCGCATGCGCAGGTAGTCGGCCCAGCCGCCCTCGTAGCTGTGCAGCGTGCCGTCCTCGACAGCGACCGTGCGCGAGCCGACCGCGTCGAGCAGCGCACGGTCGTGCGAGACGAGCAGCACCGAGCCGGGGAAGCCTTCGAGCGCCTCCTCGAGCGCCTCGCGGCTCTCGACGTCGAGGTGGTTCGTCGGCTCGTCGAGGATCAGCACGTTCGCGCCCGAGTGCACGAGGATCGCGAGCGACAGCCGCTGCCGCTCGCCGCCCGACAGGCCGGCAATCGGCTTCTCCGCCTCGTCGCCCGAGAAGAGGAACTGGCCGAGCAGCGCGCGCGCCTTGTTCGGCGTCAGTCTCGTCGCGCGCTGCGCCGCCTCCAGCACCGTGCCGGTCTCGCCGAAGTGCTCGGAGTGCTGCGAGAGGTAGCCGACCTGCACGTTGTGGCCCTTGCGCAGCTTGCCGCCGGCGAGCGGGCGGTTGCCGGCCAGGGTCTCGATCAGCGTCGTCTTGCCGGACCCGTTCGCGCCGACGAGCGCGACGTGCTCGCCGCGCTCGAGCCACAGCTCGGCATCGTCGAGCAGCGTCCTGCCGGGCACCTCGACGCGCCCGTCCTCCAGCTCGAAGATCACGCGTCCGGCGCGCTCCGGTCTCTTGAACGAGAACGACAGCGTCGTGACGTCGCGCGGGTCGCGCTCGATCCGCTCGATTCTCTCCAGGCGCTTGACGCGCGACTGCGCCTGTCTCGCCTTCGTCGCCTTCGCGCGGAAGCGCTCGACGAAGCGTTCGAGCCGCGCGATCTCCGCCTGCTGCTTGTCGATCGCGCGACCGAGCGCCAGCTCGCGCGCCGCCTTCTCCTGCCGCCACTTGTGCCACGGGCCCGCGAAGAAGCGCGAGCGGCCCGCCTCCAGCTCCAGCACGGCGGTGCCGACCGCCTCCAGGAACCAGCGGTCGTGCGCGACCAGCACGACGGCCGCGTCGAGCTCGATCAGGTACTTCTCCAGCCACTCCAGCGAGGCGATGTCGAGGTGGTTCGTCGGCTCGTCGAGCAGCAGCAGGTCAGGCTCACCGGCGAGCGCGCGAGCGAGCGAGCCGCGCGTCAGCTCGCCGCCGGAGAAGGTGATGAGCTCGCGGTCGAGCTGCTCGTCGCCGAAGCCGAGGCCGTGCAGCATCGTCTGCGCGCGGTCGCGCCAGCGGTAGCCGCCGTGGCGGTCCAGCTCCGCCTGCGCGCGGGCGTAGGCGTCGAGCGTCTTCTCGTCGTGCGCGCCGGCGGCCATCGCCTGCTCCAGCCGCGCCAGCTCGGCCTCGACCGCGAGGATCTCCTGGGCGCCGCCGAGGACGTAGTCGCGCAGTGTGACGTTCCTTTCGCGCGGCGGTCGCTGGTCGTGCAGTGCGACCTTCGCGCCCTTCTGGAAGGCCAGCTCGCCGACGTCGACGGAGGCCTCGCCGGCGAGCATCCGCAGCAGCGTCGTCTTGCCGGCGCCGTTGCGTCCGGAGAGCGTCATGCGGTCTCTGCGCTCGAGCTTGAACGCGACGCCGCGCATGAGCGGGTCGCCCGCCATGTCCTTGCCGAGGTCCGATGCGATCACGACCGCCATGTGGCCCTCATGTTGCCGGATCCTTCGCTATCGTTCCGCCCCGCATGAAGCGCCTGCGCACACTCCTCGCCGCCTGCGTCACGAGCTGCCTGCTGCTGCTCGTGCTCGCCTCCGCCGCGCTCGCGAGCGCGCCGAACGGCGGCCAGGGCACGTACGGCCCGGCGGACGACAAGGTCGTCACGAACGCCGGCTTCATCGTGATCGCGTTCTTCCCGACGCTGATCCTCGTGCTGAGCCTGCTGCAGTGGCGGCTCGACAAGCGCAGAGACGCGCGCAAGGCCGCCGCGAAGCGCCGCAAGGCGAGCGCGGACTGGTCCGGCGGCTGGTAGTCCGCCGCAACCAGATCCGGCGCATCACCGGGTAACCGGCCACGGCTGCCCGGGTAAGGTCGTGTCATGACGTATTTCGTCACAGGCGCGACGGGGTTCATCGGCCGTCACCTGGTCGAGCGGCTGCTCGAGCGCGACGGCGAGATCCACGTGCTGGTGCGGCCGGAGTCGATCGGCCGACTCGACGCGCTGATCCACCGCTGGGGCGGCGCCGCACGGATCCGCCCGGTCCTGGGCGACCTCAGCAAGCCGCTGCTGGGCCTCGCCCCCGCGCAGGTCGCGGAGCTTCGCGGCACGATCGACCACTTCTTCCACCTCGCGGCGATCTACGACATGACCGCGAGCGAGGCACAGGACCGGCTCGCGAACGTCGAGGGGACGCGCCACGCCGTCGCGCTCGCCGGCGTGCTGGAGGCCGGCTGCCTCCACCACGTCTCCTCGATCGCGGTCGCGGGGGAGTACAGAGGCGTCTTCCGCGAGGACATGTTCGACGAGGGCCAGCCGCTCCCCCATCCCTACCACCGCACGAAGTTCGAGGCCGAGCAGATCGTCCGCCAGGAGCACGTCGTGCCGTGGCGGGTCTACCGCCCGGGGATCGTCGTCGGCGACTCGCACACCGGCGAGATGGACAAGATCGACGGGCCGTACTACTTCTTCAAGCTGATCCAGCGGCTCGGCGACGCGCTGCCGTCGTGGCTGCCGCTCGTCGTGCCGGAGCTGGGCAACACGAACATCGTGCCGGTCGACTACGTCGCCGCCGCGATGGACCGGATCGCGCACGAGCCGGGGCTCGACGGCCGCGCGTTCCACCTCGTCTCCCCCCGCCCGCAGCGTGCCGCCGAGGTCGTCAACGCGTTCGCGCGCGCGGCCGGCGCACCGCGCATCGCGGTGCAGATCGAGGACGAGCTGACGCTCGGGCTCGCCGACACCTCGCGCGCGCTGCTGCGCCGGCTGCCCGGCGCGCGCACCGTGCGGCGCGCCGCGCTCGCGCAGGTCGGGATCCCCGAGGCGGCCGTCGACAACATGGACCTCGTGCCCGTCTTCTCGACCGAGGCGACCGAGGCCGGGCTCGACGGCAGCGGTCTCGAAGTGCCCGACCTGTCGACGTACGCGCAGGCGCTGTGGGACTACTGGGAGGCGAACCTCGACCCGGACAAGTTCCGCGCCGACAGCTCGCTCGCGAGCGCGGTCAACGGCAAGACGATCCTGATCACGGGCGCGTCGAGCGGGATCGGCCGCGCCGCCGCGATCAAGCTCGCGCGCGCCGGCGGGATCCCGCTGCTGGTCGCGCGCAGCGCCGACAAGCTCGAGGACGTGCGCGACGAGATCGCCGCGTTCGGCGGCACCGCGTACGTGTACACCGCCGATGTCTCCGACCCGGAGTCGATCGACCAGCTCGTCGCGCAGGTGCTGTCGGACCACCCGGCGGTCGACGTCCTCGTCAACAACGCCGGGCGCTCGATCCGCCGCTCGATCGCGCTCAGCTACGACCGTTTCCATGACTTCGAGCGCACGATCCAGCTCAACTACCTCGGCGCCGTGAAGCTGATCCTCACGCTGCTGCCGCACATGCGCGCGCGCAAGAGCGGCCACATCGTGAACATCTCCTCGATCGGGGTGCAGACGAGCCCGCCGCGCTTCTCCGCGTACGTCGCCTCGAAGGCGGCGCTGGACGCCTTCACCCGCGTCGTCGGGTCGGAGACGATCGCCGACCGCGTCACCTTCACGACGATCCACATGCCGCTCGTGCGCACGCCGATGATCGCGCCGACGAAGCTCTACAACTCGTTCCCGACGATCTCCCCCGAGGAGGCCGCCGACCTGATCTGCGACGCGATCCGCAAGAAGCCCAAGCAGGTCAACACGCGGCTGGGGACGTTCGGCGAGGTCGCCTACGCGCTCGCGCCGAAGGCGGTCGACCAGCTCCTGCACCTCGCCTACCGCGTGTTCCCCGACTCGGCCGCGGCGCGCGGGCAGGTGGGCGGCGACGAGGTGGTCTCCCGCGAGCAGTTGGCCCTCGCGCACCTCACTCGCGGCGTTCACTGGTAGCTCGGCGTTCTTCGGCGTCTGTGGTACGCCGGGCCGCGCCGGCACTTGCCAGCGAGACCCTCTCGTGTGACCGTCCGGCGCCGCGTGATGCCGTGCAAGCCGGTGGGGGGTCTCGCTGACAAGGCCGCGCGGCCGGCTACCCGGGCGGCGCGCAATGTCCTCCGCGAGACCCCCCTGCGGCACCCACTCCCGCCTGAGCCCTGCGCGGCAATGACGAGAGGGGCTCGCGGGGGAGCATTGCGCGGCCCAGGCGTACCGGAGCAGTGAAACGAGGTCAGATCCGGAAGACCTGCACGAGGCGCTTCTCGTGTTCGGCGTCGATGCGGGCGATCACCTCGACGTGCTGCTCGAGGCCGGAGCCGCGCAGCTTCGTCGCGAGCAGCTCGTCGACCTGGAAGATGCCGGCGCTGTTCGACATCGCGATCTCGACGCGCACGGCGCGGTCCTTGCCGGGGGTGATTCTGACCTCCTCGATCGCGTAGGCCGACAGCGAGTGGATGTTCTGGTGGCCGGCCTCGAACGGCACGCGCGAGCGGCCGCGGGCCATGTCGAGCGCGTCCGCGACGCGCACGATCCCCGCCTCGATCGTGAACGGGTTGCCGCGCCGGCGGTGGCCGATGATCGCGTGCAGCGCCTCCGCGACGACGATCGAGCGCTCGGGCTCCTGGTAGGCGTCGGCGAGCAGCGTCCCCAGCTTGTCGGCCGTGAGGAAGAGGCTGTACTCCTCGTGGTCGGCGCGGTGGATCGTCATGCCGACGTCGTGGAACAGCGCCCCCGCGGCGATCACGACCTCGGCGTCGCGCTCGCTCATCGCGTAGTCGGCGACGACGTTCGGCACGACCCCGCGGCGGAACAGCAGGCGCGCGAGCCGCAGCGCGACGTTCAGCACGATCTGGATGTGGATCCACGAGTGGTCCGACATGCCGAGCCGGCGCGTCGCGTTGACGGCCGAGACGTGCCACCACGCCTTCACCTGCTCGTCGGCGTTGACCGCGTCGAGCAGGCGCTCGAGCTTGCGGTTGCCGCGCGTCGGCACGCGGATGCGGACGTCGGCGAGCGCCTCGCGCGGAGGCCGGTCGGAGGGGTCGATCTGCGCGGCGCTCATCGCGCGCTCAGGCTAACGCGCGCGGCGGCGCGCGGTCAGGCGGCCGCCGCGCCCGGGCGGCAGTCGTCGCGCGGCAGGAACGGCAGGCCGGGCAGGCGCGTCTCGGCGGACAGCAGGCGCATGCCCTCCGTCGTGCGCTCGAAGTCGGCGCCGAGCCGGGAGCTGGCCGTGACGTCGAGGCCGAGCGCGAGCGCGGAGGAGCTGAGCGCGTACGTGCGGCGATCGACGACGCCGGCGCGCGCGATCCGCTCGCGGACCGCCGCCGCCCGCCGCGCGAGCGCTCCGAGCGCCAGCGGGTCCCTCAGCGCCGCCACGAGCGCGTCGGCGGCCGCGCGGTTGCGCGCGTCGTGCAGGTCGAGCGTCCCGTCCAGCTCGGTGACGAGCTGCGCTCCGGCGCCGGTGCCGGCGCGCGCGACGCCGCGGATGCCGCGCAGCCCGGCGGCGGCGCCGAAGCGCGTGACGGTGTGGACGACGAGCCGACTCGGCCGGCCTTGCGCGTCGAGCGAGTAGGAGACGACGGCCTCGCCCTCGCGGCCGGCGGCCGCCCCGCCGGGCCCGACCGCGGCCGCGAGGTCGAAGCCGGCGTCGACCTGCAGGAACCAGGTGCTGCCGCCGTCGCGGCGCGTCGACGCGCCGATCAGGGCGCCGGCCGAGCCGCCGAGCGCCGCGACCGGCAGCGCGACCTTCAGCTGCGCGAGGCCGCCGCGCGCGACCGAGCGCTCGTCCGGCGGCGGCAGCTCGGCGTGCGGGCGCCAGCCGAGCGCGTCGCAGAGGATCGAGCAGCCGCTGCGCACGGCGTCGACCGCCTTGCCGCCGAGCGTCGCCTTGGACCCGTAGCGCGCGACGAACGCGCGCGCGGCAGCCGCGCTCGGCAGCGTCCAGGAGCGCCCGGAGGTGACGCTCAAGCCGACGCTCGCGCTCACGCCGACGCCGAGACGCCGCCCGGCGCTCACGTGCAGCCCGAGGCCCACCTCGCCGCCGCGCTGCGACCCGTCGAGCAGCGAGACGGTGACGCGGCCGTCGGAGTCGCGAACCGTCGTCAGCGTGCCGCTGCGGCCGAGCCGGACCAGCTCGAACGCGCCGTCGAGCGCCTCCCGTCTCGTCGTGCGCTCGAGCGGGCACGGCGCGAGCTCGTCCGCGGGCGGTTGCGGACGGGCGCAGGGGACGCCGGCGACGTGGCAGAGCCCGCGCTGGAGGCCCGCGAGCACGTGCCCGGCGCCGCCGCCGGACGTGAGCCCGGCGGCGAGCGCGAGGACGACGGCGACGAGCAGAACGAGCGCGACCCATTCGCTCGTCGCCTGCCCGCATGCGTCGCGCCAGCGCCTCATCGCGCCGAGCTTCGCGCAGCGCGACGCGCGGTCCGGCTCGGCGCGCGGCGATTGGCACGGTTGCTGCGCAGCGCTGTGACCGCACGCCGCTGTCGCGTCGCGCTACGCCCCCGCGGCCAGCGCCTGCAGCACCCCCTCGCGCAGGCCACCGCGCGCGATCTCGAGCGGGCCGAGGCGCTCCGCGACCGCCGCCAGCACGACGATGCCCGCCGGCAGCAGCCGCGCCCGTTCGGGCGCGATCGGCAGCCGCTCGGCGACGCGCGCCGACGGCGCCGCGCAGACGCGCTCGAGCGCGCGCTCGAGCGTCGCCCGCTCGAGGCAGGGACCGGCGAGGCGCCGCAGCGACGTGGCGCTGCCGCCGACCGCGAGCGCGCGCTCGACCGGCGGCAGCTCGACGCCGTCGAGCGTCTGCTCGACCGCCGCCCGCAGCGCCTGCAGCTCGCGCGGGCTCGGCGGGTCGCCGGCCAGATGCTCGCGCACGAGGTCGCCCGTGCCGAGCGGCAACGACGCCGACCACGCCGCCCCGCGAGCGCACGTCCCGACGACGAGCTGCGCGGAGCCGCCCCCGACGTCGACGACGGCGACCGGGTCCGAGCCGGCGCTGCCGAGCGCGCACGTCGCCCCCGCGAACGCGAGCCGCGCCTCGTCGTGCTCGCTCAGCAGCTCGACCGGGACGCCGGCCGCCGCCGCCAGCGCGTGGCAGACGGCGAGCCCGTCGGCGCTGCGCCGCAGCGCCGCCGTCGCTACGACCCGCAGCGCGGTGGCGCCGAGCGACCGCGCCTCGTCGGCCTGCGCGGCGACGACGGCGGCGAGCGCGTCGCGCGTCGCCGCCGGCACGACGCCGCCCGCACGGCACGAGCGCCCGAGCTGCGTGAAGGCGCGCCGCTCGACGACCGGGGCCAGCGGCGGCCCGCCGTCCGCCGGCTCCGTGACGTCCGCGACCAGCAGCCGCGTCGTGTTCGAGCCGATGTCGATGCAGGCGCAGCGCACGGCGTGAGCGAGCGTAACCGCGATGAGGAGCGGGCGCACGCGGCGTTTGAGGCATCATGGGCCCCCGTGAACGACGAGCTGGCGATCGAGGTCCGCGGCCTGCGCAAGCGCTACGGCGACCTGGAGGCGGTCCGCGGGCTCGACTTCGCGGTCCGCCGGGGCGAGGTCTACGGCCTGCTCGGCCCCAACGGAGCGGGCAAGACGACGACGGTCGAAATCCTCGAGGGCTACCGCGACCGCAGCGACGGCGACGTGACGGTGCTCGGCCACGACCCGCAGCTGCGCGCGCGCGAGCTGCGCGAACGCGTCGGGATCGTGCTGCAGAGCACCGGCATCTACCGCCACCTGACCGTGCGCGAGGTGCTCGCGCACTTCGCCGGCCTCTACCCCGCTCCGCGCGGCGTCGAGGAGGTGATCGAGCTGGTCGGCCTTGGCGGCAAGGAGGACGCGCGCACGCGCACGCTCTCGGGTGGGCAGCTGCGCCGCCTCGACCTCGCGCTCGCGCTGATCGGCGACCCGGAGCTGATCTTCCTCGACGAGCCGACGACCGGGTTCGACCCGGCGGCGCGGCGTGGCGCGTGGGATACGATCCGCTCGCTGAAGGCGCTCGGCAAGACGGTCGTGCTGACGACGCACTACCTCGACGAGGCGCAGGCGCTCGCCGACCGCGTCGCGATCGTCAAGGACGGGCGCATCCTCGTCGAGGGCGCGCCGAGCGAGCTGGGCGCGGGCGACGGCGCGACGCGCTACCGCGTCGCGTGGCGCAACGGCAGCGGGCTGCTCAACCAGCGCGAGACGGACGACCCGACCTCGCTGCTGCACGAGCTGACCTCCGCCGCGCTCGAGCGCGGCGAGCGGCTCGACAGCCTCAGCGTCACGCGCCCGACGCTCGAGGACGTCTACCTGGAGCTGACCGCCGATGCCTGAGCCGCGCAGCGTCGCGGCGCTCTCGTGGCGCCAGTTCCGGCTCGAGCGCACGATGTTCTGGCGCAACCCGAGCGCCGCCTTCTTCAACTTCCTGCTGCCGCTGCTGTTCCTCGTGCTGCTGTGCGCGGTGCTGACGAAGCAGAGCGACCGCGACGTGATCGTGCCGGGGATCGCCGGCATGGCGGTGCTGGCGACGACGTTCAGCGCGCTCGCCTACAACGTCGTCTTCCTGCGCGAGCAGGGGATCCTCAAGCGCATGCGCGGCACCCCGCTGCCGTCGGGCGCCTACCTGCTGGGGATCGCCGGCAACGCGGTCGCGAACACGGCGATCCAGGTCGTGCTGATCGTCGTCGCGGGCAAGGTCTTCTACGGGATCGACTGGCCCCAGGACGTCCCCGAGCTGGTGCTGTTCGTCGTGCTCGGCGTCGTCTGCTTCGCCTCGCTGGGCGTCGCGCTCGCGCACGCGATCCCGACGTTCGAGGCCGCGACCGTCTACGTGAACGTGATCTTCCTGCCGGTCGTGTTCATCTCGATCGACGCGGCGCACGACCCGGCGTTCCTGCGCGGGATCGCCGAGGCGCTGCCGCTCGCGCACCTGATCGACGGGCTGTCGGCCGCGATGGTGAGCGGCGAGGGGCTCGGCGACGAGTGGTCGGCGCTCGGCGTCCTCGTCGTGTGGACGGTGCTGGGCGTGGCGCTCGCGATCCGCGGCTTCAGCTGGGAGCAGCGCCGGGGCTGAGCGGCTCGGCGGTCGCGACGACGAACGCGGCCGGCGGCGCTCCCTCCAGCGCGAGTGGGACCGCCGCCAGCGGCCCTTCCTCGAACTCCTCGCGCAGCAGGCTGTAGACGTAGACGTCGTGCGCGAGGTCGCCGTGGCGGTGCCAGCGACGCAGCAGCCCCTCGCGCCGGAAGCCGAGCCGCTCGAGCGCCGTCTGCGAGCGGCCGTTCTCGACGTCGGCGTAGGCGCCGAGGCGTTCGAGCCCGAGGTGCAGGAAGGCGAGCTGCGCCACGAGCGCCTTGACCTCGCGGTTCGCGCCGCTGCCCCACCAGCGGCGGCCGAGCCACGTGCCGATCACGGCGCGCCGATCGCGGATCGACAGCTCGGCGAGCCCGACGACCCCGATCGGCCCGTCCTCGCGATGGACGATCAGCAGGTCGAGCTGCTCGCCGCGCTCGCGCCGGTCCGCGAGGCCGACGACGTAGGCGGCCGGCTCCTCGACGCGGACGTACGGGCCCCACGAGAAGAAGCGGGTGACCGCGCGGTCGGAGCCGAGCTCGAACAGCGCGGGCGCGTCCTCCGGAGCGGCGTAGCGGAGGGTGAGCGTGGGCCCGTGCAGTCGCATCCTGGGAGAATAGGACGGGATGCTGACCGCCGATCGGCCCGCGCGCGACCGTCCGGACCCGCGCGCACACTCCACGTTTGGCGAACTGCGCCTCCGCACATACGGGGTGATGACGTGAGCGACGGCGTCGGGACACGATCTTCGGGCGGCATGCGCCGGCCCACGGGCGAGCACGAGGACGCGGTGCAGCCCGCGGTCCGTCTCGCCATGCCCGCGCTGCCCGCGAACGTCGCGCTCGTGCGACAGGCGCTCGCCGGCCTGACCGAGGAGCTGGGCGTCGAGCCGGCCCGCGCGGCCGACATGAAGATCGCGCTCACCGAGGCCTGCACCAACGTCGTCGTCCACGCCTACGACGACGAGCCGGGCCCGCTCGAGGTGACGATGGCGGTCGAGCACGAGCGGCTCGTGCTGGGCGTGCGCGACCGCGGCAGCGGCCTCCACCCGCTGCCCGGCCGCGACGAGGGCGCGCCGCTCGGCTTCGGGCTCGCGCTGATCGCCTCGCTGTCGGACGAGCTGGGCCTCGTCGGCGGCCGCCACGGCACCGAGGTCCGCATCGCCTTCGCGCTGTCCGGCGCGAGCGCCCCGCCGCTCGCGATCCAGCCGTCGGCGGACCCCGCGCCGGAGAGCGACGCGATCGTGCTCGCGCTGCGGCCGCCGGAGCGCACCTCCCCCGTGCTCGGGCGGGTCGTCTCGCTCGTCGCGGCGCGTGCGGACTTCTCGATCGACCGGCTGTCGGACGCGCAGATCGTGAGCGACGCGATCGCGAGCGCGGCGACCGGCCACCTGCGCGACGGCACGCTCAGCGTCGCGATCGACGAGCATGCGCGCGGCTTCGACCTGCTCGTCGGCTCGTTCGCGGCCGGAGGCGCACAGCGTGTGGTCGACGACACCGAGCTGCCGGGCCTCGGCTCGCTGCTCGAGCGGCTGACCGACGCGGTCACCGTCGAGCCGGTGGACGGCGGCGACGGCGACGGCGACGGCGAGCAGCTGCGTGTTCGCCTGCTGACGCGCGACTGAGACCTCGCCGTACAGCGTATCTCGTTCGGGTCCTGACACGATCAGGCTTGGCGCACTTGCCAGGGCCTGAGTTTGCGTTCGCATGCGCAACAGGAATACGCTGTATCGCATGGCAGCCGGAAACGCCTTCGTACGCGTTCTCGAGGAGGATCCAGAGCTCGCCGCCGGCCTCGACCCGACCAGCGTGCAGCTGGCGACGCGGCACGCGATCGCCGCCGTCGAGATCATCGCCCCCGGCCCGTGGGAGCCGGCCTTCCCGGCCGACGGCGGCGCCGGCAGCCTCGGGCTGCTGGTGCTCGACGGCCTGCTGATGCGCGACGTGACAGTCGCGCACGCGACGTGCACCGAGCTGATCGGCCGCGGCGACGTGCTGCGGCCGTGGGACTGGGAGCGCGACGTGCTGACGATCAAGCCCGCGGTCACCTGGACGGCGCTGCAGCCGGTGCGGCTGGCGGTCCTCGACCGGCGCATCGCAGGCGTCATGGGGCGCTGGCCGGAGCTCGTGAGCGCCGTCGTCGCACGCGCCGTGCGACGCTCGTTCGAGCTGGCCACGAATCAGGCGACGAGCCACCTGACGCGCGTCGACGCGCGCCTGGAGCTGCTGTTCTGGGGGCTCGCGGACCGCTGGGGTCGCGTGGGCCCGGACGGCGTCGTGCTGGAGCTGCCGCTCACGCACCAGGTGCTCGGCCGCCTCGTCGGGGCCCAGCGCCCGTCGGTCACGACGGCGCTGTCGGACCTCTCGCGCCGCGGCCTGATCGCGCGGCGCGAAGACGGCGCCTGGATCCTGCGCGGAGCCCCGCCCGGCGAGGACGCCGAGCCGGCCGCGACCCAGCGCGCGATGCAGGCCGGTTAGGAGTCCTAACTGCCGCAGGCGGGCCAGGGCGACGCGCCGCGTGCGCGGTAGAGCGCGAGCGCGCGGCGGTCCTGCTCGACCTCTGAGGCGTGCGCCGGGTCGCCGTGACCGCCCATCGCGTGCCACGTCTCGCGGTCGAACTGGTACTTGCCGCGGTAGGTCCCGTCGGCCGAGACCGCCCGCGGGTTCCCGCCCGACTCGCAACGGGCGATCCGCTCGAGCGCCGGCGGCACGCCGACCCGGCGACCGCCGCCGGCGGCGGCGCGCCCCTCGGCGAGGTCGATCCCGAGCGCGCGCGCCGTCTGCGAACCGACGACTCCGTCGACCGTCAGCCGCTTGCGCGCCTGGAAGCGCTTGACGGCGCGGCCCGTCTGCGGACCGAAGACGCCGTCCGCCGGGATGCCGAGCTTGTGCTGCACCTGTGCGACGAGCGGTCCGCGGCTGCCGCGCTTCAGGGCGTGCGTGTCGGCGCTCGCGGGAGCGGAGAGCAGGCAGGCCGCGGCGAGCGCGAGCACGAGCGCGGGAACGATGGCGTGACGGGTGGACATGGGACCTCCGTGGGCTCTTTCGGGCGCCTACGGGGTGAGCTGTCGGGCTCGCGCGGAAAGATCGCGCTACGCGGCCAGAGCACCCGTGCGATTCGGAGTGCCGGCGGCGATTCGCCCCGTGGATCGCGAACGTCCGCGATCCGAGTGGGTCCCCCGCTCTCCGCCGTCGGGACGGCGAAGACTCGGCAGTATCGGTCTGTCTTGCCTGCAAGCAAAGCAGATCCGCCCGTCGGACGCGCTGCGACTAAGCTCTCAGGCCCGATGGCCAGCGCCCCCGCAGCCGCCCAGCAGCCCGACGATCCCGAGGTCGCGGGCGTCGCCTGGGACCTCGAGCCGCTCGTCCGCGGCGAGGGCGAGACGGGCGTGCGGGCGCTGCTCGACGAGGCGGCCGCGCGCGCGGAGACGTTCGCGACGGCGCACGCCGGCAAGGTCGCCGAGCTGGACACGGACGGGCTGCGCGCCGCGATGGAGGAGCTGGCGGCGATCAGCGAGCTGGTCGGCCGCGCCGGCTCGTACGCCTCGCTGCGCTTCGCCGTCGACACGGCCGATCCCGCGTTCGGCGCGCTGCTCCAGCACGTGCAGGAGCGCGCCACGGCGATCCAGACGACGCTGCTGTTCTTCGAGCTGGAGTGGGCGGCGCTCGACGACGAGCGCGCCGAGGCGCTGCTCGCCGACCCCGGCCTCGCCTTCTGCGCGCACCACCTGCGCAGCGAGCGCCGCTACCGCCCCTACCTGCTCAGCGAGCCGGAGGAGCGGATCCTCAACGAGAAGGCGATCAGCGCCCGCAGCGCCTGGACGCGCCTGTTCGCCGAGCTGATGTCGGCGACGAAGGTCACGCTGCCGGACGTGGAGGAGCCGGTGGCGCTCGAGCAGGCGCTCGCGCGCCTGTCCGGCCCCGACCGCGAGCAGCGGCGCGCGGCGGCGGCGGCGGTGACCGCGGCGCTCCAGCCGGGGATCCGCACGCGCGCCTCGATCTACAACACGCTGCTGCACGACAAGGCGGTCGACGACCGCCTGCGCGGCTACTCGCACTGGCTCGCGTCGCGCAACCTCGCGAACGAGGCGAGCGACGCGTCGGTCGAGGCGCTCGTCGGCGCGGTGCGCGCGCGCTACGACATCCCCCAGCGCTGGTACCGCCTGAAGGCGCGGCTGCTGGGCGTCGAGCAGCTCGCCGACTACGACCGCGCGGCGACGGTCGCGACCGAGGACGAGACGTTCGCGTGGGCCGACGCGCGCGAGCTGGTGCTCGACGCGTACGGCAGCTTCTCGCCCGAGCTGGGCGCGCTCGCGCGGCGCTTCTTCGACGAGCGCTGGATCGACGCGCCCGTGCGCCCCGGCAAGCGCGGCGGCGCGTTCTGCTCCTACACCGTCCCGTCCGCGCACCCGTACGTGCTGCTCAACTACACCTCGCGCCGGCGCGACGTGCTGACGCTCGCGCACGAGCTGGGCCACGGGGTGCACGCCGCGCTGGCGGCGCCGCAGGGCGTCTTCCACCAGTCGACGCCGCTGACGCTCGCCGAGACCGCCTCCGTGTTCGGCGAGGCACTCGTGTTCGGGCGGCTGCTGGAGGCGGCCGGCACGCCGGAGTCGCGCCTCGCGCTGCTGGCGGAGGCGATCGAGGGCGCGATCGCGACCGTCTTCCGCCAGACCGCGATGCACCGCTTCGAGCACCTCGTCCACACCACGCGCCGCGAGCAGGGCGAGCTGTCGGTCGAGCGCTTCTCCGCGCTGTGGAGCGAGACGCAGGAGGAGCTGTTCGGCGACGCGGTCGAGGTGACCGACGGCTACCGCGCGTGGTGGTCCTACATCCCCCACTTCGTCAACACGCCCGGCTACGTCTACGCGTACGCGTACGGGCAGCTGCTCGCGCTGTCGGTCTACCGCCGCTACGAGGAGGAGGGCGCCGGCTTCGTGCCCGACTACCTGCGGCTGCTGAGCGCCGGCGGCTCGATGGCGCCGGAGGCGCTCGGCCGCGTCGTCGGGATCGACCTCGCCGACCCCGGCTTCTGGGACGCCGGCCTCGCGCTCGTGGAGCAGCAGCTCACGGCCGCGGAGCAGGCCGCGCGCGACGCCGGACGCGCGTAGGAGCGGCGCCACGGCTGCCGTCGCGGGGCTGACGGAGCGGGAGGCGCGCGACCGCCTGGCGCGCCGGCCCCCGCCGCGCGCGGTTGCGACGAGCCGCTCCTACCGCTCGATCGTCGTCGCGAACGTCTTCACCGTCTTCAACGCGATCCTCGCCGTCGCGGGCGTCGTGACGCTTGCGTTCGGCGACTGGCGCGACGCGCTGTTCCTGGGGATCCTCGTCGCCAACACGGCGATCGGGATCGCGCAGGAGGTGCGCGCGAAGCGCGCGCTCGACCGGCTCGCCGCCTTGGTGGCGCCGACCGCGACCGTCGTGCGCGACGGCGTCGCGCGGCGGCTGCACGTCGACGAGGTGGTCCCCGGCGACCTCGTGCGCGCAGAGGCCGGCGACCAGGTCGTCGCCGACGGGGTCGTGGCGTCCTCGGAGGGGCTGGAGGTCGACGAGTCGATCCTCACGGGCGAGTCGGCGCCGATTGCGCGGCATGCCGACGAGCGGCTGCGGTCGGGGTCGTTCGTCGCCGAGGGCGCGGGGACGTACGTGGTGGAGGCGGTCGGCGCGGCCAGCTACGCCGAGCGCGTCGCCGGCGAGGCGCGCGCGTTCCGTCACCCGCGCTCGCCGCTCGAGCGCGCGCTCAACCGCTTGCTGCTGCTGCTCGTCGCCGTGATGGTGCCGCTCGGCGCGCTGCTGATCGCGGTGCTGGCGGCGCGCGACGAGCCGACGCACAGAGCCGTCTCGACGGCCGTCGCCGGCGTGCTCGCGCTCGTGCCGGAGGGGCTGCTGCTGCTGAGCGGGCTGACGATGGCGGTCGCGGCGCTGCGGATGGCGCGGCGCGGCGTGCTGGCGCAGCAGCTCAACGCGGTCGAGTCGCTCGCCTCGGTCGACGTGCTGTGCTGCGACAAGACCGGCACGCTGACGGAGCGCACGCTGCGGCTCGTCGGCGTCGTGCCGGCGGACGGCGGCGACGAGCGGGCGCTGCGCGCGGCGCTCGCACGCTACGCCGCCTGCTGGGAGCGCGGCGACGAGACGCTCGACGCGCTCGCGGGCGCGGACGGCGCCGCCCCGGCGGCGGCTGTGGCGACCGCGGAAAACGCGGACGCCGCGGACGCCGACGAGCGCGTGCCGTTCTCCTCGCGCCGGCGCTGGGGCGCCGTGCGGCTCGACGGCACCACGCTCGTGCTCGGCGCGCCGGAGGCGCTCCCGCTCGGCGACGCGCTGGCGGCGCGCGCCGGCGCCGAGATGGCGGGCGGCCGCCGCACGCTCGCGCTGTGCGCGACCGGCGAGCCGCTCGGCGACCGCGGACCGGAGGCGGCGCCGCCGGCGCGCCTGCGCCCGCTCGGGCTCGCGCTGCTGGCGGAGCGGCTGCGACCGAACGCGCGCGAGACGCTCGCCTACCTGCGCGAGCAGGGCGTCGCGGTGAAGGTCTTCTCCGGTGACGCGCCCGCGACCGTCGCGGCGATCGCGCACGACCTGCGACTGGCCGGAGACGACGGGGTCGTGGCGCTCGACGGGCGCGAGCTGCCGGCGGACGACGACGCGCTCGCCGCGCTGGCCGCGCGCGCGACCGTCGTCGGCCGCGTCTCGCCCGAGGGCAAGCGCCGGCTCGTGCGCGCGCTGGCGGCGCAGGGCCGCTACGTCGCGATGGTCGGCGACGGCGTCAACGACGTGCCGGCGCTGAAGGCCTCGCGGCTCGCCCTCGCGCAGGGCAGCGGCACGCAGATGGCGCGCGCGGTCGCCGACCTCGTGCTGGTCGAGGGCGACTTCGCGGTCGTGCCGCGGCTCGTCGGCGAGGGTCGGCAGATCCTGCGCAACGTGCAGCGCGTGGCGAAGCTGTTCGTCAGCAAGTCGGTGTTCGCCGCGGTCGTCGTGGTGACGCTCGGCGTCTCGTCCGTCGCCTACCCGTTCCTGCCGCGCCACCTCAGCCTGGCGTCGTCGTTCGCGATCGGGATCCCCGCGTTCGTGCTGGCGCTCGCCCCGAGCGCGGGCCGCTGGGAGCCGGCCGGCTTCCTGCGCGAGGTCGCGTGCTTCGCCGTCCCGGGCGGGCTGGCGCTGGCGGCCGGCGTGATCGCCTCGTACCTCGTCGCGCTCGAGCTGCTCGGCTTCGCGACGATCGACGCGCGCACGGTCGCGACCTCCGTGCTCGTGCTGGTGGGGCTGTACCTCGTGTGGCTGCTGGAGGCTGACGGGAGGCCCGGGTCGTCGCTGCGCCGGCGCCTCGTGCTGCTGCTGTGCCTCCTGCTTGCCGCCGGCTACGTCGCGATGCTGGCGCTCCCTCCCATGCGGCGCTTCTTCGCGCTGAGCGCGCCCGATCCGGCGATCGTCGCGCTCAGCGCCGCGGGCACGCTGTTCGGCACGGCGCTCGCGCGTGCGGGCACGCGCCGCGCCGCCGCGCGCGAGCGCGTCGCGACAGGCTGACGCGTCGCGCGCATCAGTCGCTGCGCGCGACGCGTTCGGCGATCAGCTCCTCGCGCACGGCGCGGTGGAAGAGCGCCCGGCGGACGAGCGCCTCGGCCAGCGCGTCGGCGTCGACGTGGTACTCGCCCGCGGCGACCTGCCGCGCGAGCAGTCGCACGCGCGACGAGCGCGTGATGCGGTCGCGGCGGGCGCTGGTGATGCTCTGGATGCGGTCGTTGGTGGCGACCATCGTTTCCTCCTGAGAGTCGATCTGACGTTCACGTGGCTTCGCTCCGGCGGAGCGAGCCGTTGCGATGCGTCAGACGACGGGAGGAGCGCGAGCGGCGGCGTTCGCCGTCGCGGGAGCGGCGTGGTCGTCGCGCGCGCCGGTGAAGGGGCGCTCGGCGTCGGCCAGCTGGATGACGATCTGCTCGGCGTCGATCGCGGCGTCGCGGTCGCTGCTCGCGCCGCCGGGCGCCGCGATGCCGCCACCGGCCGTGGCGACCGGGGACGTGCGCGTGTCGAGCGGCGCCGGCGGGCCGCGCAGCTGCGGCGGGTCGCTCTCGGCGCGGCGCGGATGCACGAGCGGGCGGGTCGCGATCGTGCCGTCGACCGCGGGTGCCGGAGCGGCGCCGACGCCCATCGGCGCGCAGCCCGGCAGCGGGGCGATGCTGGCGATGGCGGTCTGCAGCTCGCCCGACTTGGGAACGGCGATCGTCCCGATGCCGAGCTTCGCGAGCGCCTCGCGGACGACCTTCGCCTGCTGGGCGGCCGTCTGGTCGGCGGTGGCCTTCGGCTTGGCCGGGGCCGTTGCGGTCGCGGGCGCCGGCGCGACCGGCTGGGCCGGCGGTCCGGACACCGGCATCGCCGCCAGCCCGGGGGTGGCGACCTGCTGCTCGCCCGACGGGACGGGGTCGGGCTGCTGCGCGGGCGCTCTGGCTTCTCTCGGGGCGGGGTCGGTCGGCGCCGGGTCGACCGGAGTGGGAAGCGGGTCGGCGGGCGGCGCGGGATCGGTCGGCGCGGGAGCGGGAGCGGGGTCGCTCGGGGTGGGCGCCGGCGCGGGGTCGCTCGGGGTGGGCGCCGGCGCGGGGTCGCTCGGGGTGGGCGCCGGCGCGGGGTCGGTCGGAGTGGGCGTCGGCGCGGGGTCGCTCGGAGTGGGCGTCGGCGCCGGGTCGCTCGGGGCGGGCGCCGGTGCGGGGTCGGTCGGAGTGGGCGTGGGGTCGCTCGGGGCCGGCGTCTGGTCGGCCGGCGGCGCCGGGTCGGCCGGCGCGGACGTGTCGGCCGGCGGCGCGGGGTCCGTCGGCGCGGGTTCGGCCGGCTGCGCCGGGTCGCTCGGAGCCGGCGCCGGGTCGGCGGGCGTCTGCTCGTCCGCGACCGTGTCGTGCGCCAGCGCTGCGGTCGCGAACGGGTGCGTGCGCCATGCGGGCTCCCCGCCGCGATCGGCGAAGGCGCGCGCCGGCAGCGTCGCCAGCAGCACGAGCACCGCGAGCAGGAGCGGCATGCGGCGAACGCGCGTCAGCTTGCGTGCGCGGGGTGCCGGTGCGGTGGACTGTCGACGAGCGTCCATGGGCGTTCTGCGGCGGTGCCTTCGATCTTCGTCGGCACCCCCGTCAAGCCTCTCAAGCGATTCGAAGCCGGAACATCGGGCGCCGACCCGATCTGGTCTGTCTTCTGACCATCCAGCGTAGTCGGACCGTTCGGACGTGTCATCGCTCGTGGTCCGCGCTGGCACATCCGCGCGCCCCCGGCTGCCGGCGCACCGGGCGTGCGGCGCGATCAGACTGTGTCCGCCGTGACGAGCGCCTTCAGCACCCCCGTCGACCTCTCCCCCCTGCGCGACCGCGTCGCGCTCGTGACCGGCGGGGCGAGCGGCCTCGGCCGCGCGACCGCCGTCGCGCTCGCGGACGCGGGCGCCGAGGTGGTCGTCGCCGACCTGCCCGACAGCGCCGGCGCCCAGGTCGCGGCCGAGGTCGGCGGCCACTTCGTCGCGACCGACGTCTCCGACCTGGAGGCGAACCGGGCGATGGTCGCGTTCGTGCTGGAGCGCTGCGGCCGGCTCGACCTCGCGCACCTCAACGCCGGCGTCACGAGCGGCTGCGGCCTCGGCGAGGACTTCGACCTCGCGTCCTACCGGCGCGCGATGGGCGTGAACCTCGACGGCGTCGTGTTCGGCACGCACGCCGTCCTCGCCGGCCTGCGTCGCAACGACGGCCCGGAGCGCGGCGCGATCGTCGCGACCGCGTCGCTGGCCGGCCTCACGGCCGTCCCGATGGAGCCGCTCTACGCCGCCAACAAGCATGGCGTCGTCGGGTTGGCGCGCTCGCTCGGCCCCGCGCTCGCGCTCGACGGGATCCGCTTCAACGCCGTCTGCCCCGGCTTCGCCGAGTCGGCGATGACCGCGCCGATCCGCGCGGGGCTCGAGGCGGCCGGCTTCGAGCTGATCCCCGCGGAGGTCGTCGCCGAGACGGTCGTGCGGCTGTTCGCGCTCGACGCGAGCGGCGAGTGCTGGTTCGTCCAGCAGGGTCGCGAGCCGGCGCCCTTCCAATTTCGCAACGTCCCCGGGCCGCGCCCGACGAAGTCCCCCGAGGAGGTCTGATGGAGTTCGAGCTGAGCGATCGCGCGAAGGACTTCCGCGAGCGGCTGCAGGCGTTCCTGGACGAGCGCGTCTACCCCGCGGAGCGCGAGTACGTGGACGCCGTGCGCTCCGCGGCGACGCCGCACGTGCACCCGCCGCTGCTGGAGGAGCTGAAGGAGGAGGCGCGCCGGCGCGGGCTGTGGAACCTGTTCCTGCCGGATCCGGAGCATGGCGCCGGCCTGTCGTACCTCGACTACGCGCCGCTGGCCGAGCTGATGGGCCGCACGATGATCGGCGCCGAGGTCTGCAACTGCTCCGCGCCGGACACCGGCAACATGGAGGTGCTGCACCAGTTCGGCAACGAGGAGCAGAAGGCGCAGTGGCTCCAGCCGCTGCTCGACGGCGAGATCCGCTCCGGCTTCGCGATGACCGAGCCCGACGTCGCCTCCTCGGACGCGACGAACGTCCAACTGCGGATGGAGCGCGACGGCGACGACTTCGTCCTCAACGGACGCAAGTGGTGGACGACCGGCGTCATGCACCCCAGATGCAGAATCCTGATCGTGATGGGCAAGACGGAGCTGGAGGCGCCCGTCTACGCGCAGCAGTCGATGCTGCTCGTGCCGCTCGACACGCCGGGGCTGACCATCCTGCGCAGCCTGCCGGTGTTCGGCTACATGGACCCCGAGGGACACGGCGAGCTGGAGTTCGCCGACGTGCGCGTGCCGCAGGCGAACCTGATCGCGGGGCCGGGCGCCGGCTTCCTGATCGCGCAGGCGCGGCTCGGTCCCGGCCGCATCCACCACTGCATGCGCGCGCTCGGCGCCGCCGAGCGGGCGCTGGAGCTGCTGTGCGCGCGCGCCGACGCGCGCGAGACGTTCGGCAAGCCGGTCTCGACGCGCTCGAACATCCGTGACTGGATCGCGGAGGCGCGCATCGAGATCGAGATGGCGCGGCTGTTCGTGATGAAGACGGCGTGGCTGGTCGACACGGTCGGCGGCAAGAACGCGCGCGTCGAGGTCGCCGGCATCAAGGTCGCGGTGCCGAGCATCGCGCTGAAGATCATCGACCGTGCGATCCAGGTGCACGGCGGCGCGGGCGTCTCCGACGACTTCCCGCTCGCGTGGATGTACGCGCACATGCGCACGCTGCGCCTCGCCGACGGGCCCGACGAGGTGCACAAGCTGTCGATCGCGCGACGCGAGCTGCGGCGTCAGCGGGGCGAGGCCGAGCCGCTGATGTAGCGGCACCCGTCAGCTCCCGCCGTCGTCGCGGGAGCTGACGGCGGAGCCGCCGTCGCCCGAGCCGCTGCCGCCGGTGTCGGTGCCGCCGCCGGTGCCGCTCGATCCGCTGCTGCCGGAGCCGTCGCCGGAGCCCGTGCCCCCGCCGTCGCCCGAGCCGGAGCCCGACTGCGAGCCGCCGTCGCCGGAGCCGCTGCCGCTCGAGCCGCCGCTCCGCGAGTCGCCGCCGCCGTCGGAGCCGCCGTCGCCCGGGCCGGAGCCGGAGCCGGAGCGAGCGCCGGAGCGCTCTCCCTCGCGCGGCGCGCCGGGTCCCGGCCCGCCGCCGCTGCGCACGTCCCCGCGGCCGTCGTCCCGCCCGGACGCTCCGTGCCGCGGTCCGCGGTCCTCGCGCGGGCGCGAACGCGAGGGCGCGTCCTCGTGCGGCGCCGCGGCGCTCGTGTCGTGCCGCGCGTGGCCGGTCGAGCCGGAGGGCCGGCGGAGCGCCGGCGCCGCGGCGGGCAGGTCGGCGACCGCGAGCGCGGCCGGCGCCTGCGCGACGCGCGCCGCATGTGGGCGATGCGGGGCCGCGTGGTGGCGGTGCCGCTCCGCCGCGCCGACGCCGACGGCGAGCGCGCCGGCGGTGACCGCGACCGCGCCGCCCTTCGCCAGCAGTCCCACGAGCCCGGCGGAGCCGCCGCCGACGGCGAGCTCGGCGGCGGCGCCGCCGCCGTGGCCGGCGAGGCCCGCCGCCCACGAGGCGAGCGGCATCGGCGTGACCGCGGTGAGCCCCGCGCGCAGCGTGACCCGCGCGCGGTGGACGAGGCCGCGCAGCGCGCTCTCGCTGACGCCCATCGCCGCCGCCACGTCGGCGTGGCTCGCGCCCTCGACGGCCGTCCGCATCAGCGCCTCGCGCTGCTGCTCGGGCAGCGCGGCGAGCCCCGCGAGCGCCTCGCGCACGGCGATGCGGCGGTCGAGGTCGGTCTGCGGAGCGTCGGCGCCGGAGAGCGCCTCGGACAGCTCCGCGTAGTCGTAGCCGGAGCTGCGCAGCGCGTTGAGCGCGGTGTTGCGGACGATGCGGTAGAGCCAGGCGCGCGCGTCGCGCACCTCCGCGCCGCCTTGCAGCGCGAGCCACGCCTGCAAGAGCGCCTGCTGGAGCGCGTCCTCGGCGCGCGCGTCCGGCAGCAGCGCGCGCCGGCAGTAGCTCAGCAGCGGCTTGCGGTAGCGCTGGACGAGCGCCTCGAACGCGCGCTCGTGCCCGTGCCGCGCCAGCTCGACGAGCCGCGCGTCGCTCTGCGTCGCGAGCAGGCGGACGGTGACGGACGGGCTCATCGCGGGGGTGCGGCCATCGGGCGCCTCATGGTGTCGGAGCGGGCGGCGGCCGCACGTGGCGGCCGCCGCCCGGGATCGGTCTGCGTCAGGAGGTCGGGTGCTGGTCGAGCAGCACGAGCTTGAACTCGGCGCCGTTCGAGCCGAGCTTGAGGATCGCCTCGTGGACGACCGCGCCGGCAACGAGGTCGGACGTGTCGCACGCCGCCTGGCCGCCCTGGTCGCCGCCGCCCTGGTTGTCGCCCTGGTCGCCGCCGCCCTGGTTGTCGCCCTGGTCGTCGCCGCCCTGGTCGTCACCCGCGTTGTCGTCGTGCGACGCGGTCTGCCCGGCCGCCATGCAGTTGACGTTCGTGTCCGCGGTGACCTTGCCGCTGACGGACGAGCCGTCGGCGAGCGTGATCGTCAGCATGCCGGTGCCCTGGTCGAACGACGCGACGGTGCCGGCGTCGCCGGGGCCGGCCGGGCCGGCCGGGTCGACGTTCGCCTTGCCGGCGAAGTGCTTGACGCGCGCGTGCTTGGCCTTGTGCTTGTGGTGATGGCGGTGCCCATGATGGCCGTGCGCGGATGCGACGCTCGGCGCCGCGATCGCCAGGGCCAGCACGCCGACGACCAGCAAGAAGATTCGTCTCATCAGGCTTCCTCCTTCGGCGCAGTGCGCGCCCGTGGGGTCTCTGCCGGTTCAGACACCGCCGCGCTCGTTTCCTCACGCGCCGCGTGCGCGGACCTCGAACAAACGTCCAGCGCGCCCCATGCGGCGCCGCGCGACGAGCGGCCGGCTACGCTGCCGCGCGATGAGCGACGCGCGGCCGGTGCGAGCGGAGGACGCGTTCGACCTGGGCGCCGTCGACGCGTGGCTGCGCGCGGCCGGAGTGAGCGGCCTCGACGGGCTCCCGCAGGTGCGCCAGTTCGCCGGCGGAGCGTCGAACCTGACCTACCTGCTGCGCTATCCCGCGCGCGAGCTGATCCTGCGCCGGCCGCCGACCGGGACAAAGGCCGCCTCGGCGCACGACATGGCGCGCGAGCACCGCATCCAGGCGGCGCTGCGGCCGGTCTTCCCCTATGTCCCCGAGATGGTCGCGCTGTGCACCGACCACGCCGTGCTCGGCGCCGACTTCTATGTGATGGAGCGCGTCGAGGGCGTCGTCCCGCGCGCGCAGATGCCGCCGGGGGTGGACACCGACCCGCAGCTGATGACGCGCCTCGGCGAGCGCTTCGTCGACCTCCTGGCGGAGCTGCACGCGGTCGACGCGGACGCGGCGGGGCTCGCCGAGCTGAGCCGCGGGCCGGGCTACGTGCGCCGGCAGGTCGAGGGCTGGTCGGAGCGCTACCGCCGCGCCAAGACGTGGAACGTGCCGTCGTTCGAGCGGGTCATGCGCTGGCTCGACGCCGAGCAGCCGGCCGACGTCGGCGCGTGCGCGATCCACAACGACTTCCGCCTCGACAACCTTGTGCTCGACGCAGCGGACCCGCTGCGCGTGCGCGCGGTGCTCGACTGGGAGCTGGCGACGGTCGGCGACCCGCTGATGGACCTCGGCAGCTCGCTCGCGTACTGGGTGCAGGCGGACGACGGCCTCGCCGGCCGGCTGTTCCGCCGTCAGCCGTCGCACCTGCCGGGGATGCCGACGCGCGCGCAGATCGTCGCCCGCTACGGCGAGCGCGCCGGGCTCGGCACCGACGCGTGGGCCTTCTACGAGACGTTCGGGCTGTTCCGCCTGGCCGTGATCGCGCAGCAGATCTACTACCGCTACCACCATCGCCAGACGCGCAACCCGGCTTTCAAGCGCTTCTGGGTCGCGGCGCACCTGCTCGAGCGGCGCTGCCGGCGCACGATCCGCGCCGCGCGCTGATCAGACCTCCTCGAAGGTCTCCTCGAACGACGGCGTGCGCCACCCGAACGTGATCTCGCCGCGCGCTTGCGACCACGGCTCCTCGCGCCAGCGCGCGAGCACCTCGGGCCGCAGCTTGTAGGCGCGGTAGAAGCGACCGCGCGCGTCGCGCTGGTTCGTGCGCTCGAGGTCCTCGGCTCCCGGTCCGAAGCGCACGAGCGACGCCAGCTTGCCCGGCGTGCCCGGCAACCCGGCCGTGCCCTTCGGCGTGACCGCCACGCGCGCGTGGCCGTTGGCGGGCAGCAGCGCGGTGAAGCGCTCGGCGTCCGCGACCTCGAAGACGAATGCGAAGTCCTTGTACCAGCGGCCCTCCTCCGGGCGCCGGCGGCGCGTGTGGTAGGCGAGGTGGATCTTGTCGATCAGCGCGTCCATCTCCGTCGCGGTGCGCACCGTCACGCCGCGCGCCGCCAGCACGAACGCGCCCGGCGAGCGGAACGTGATCTCGGCACGTGCCTTCGCGTGCGCGGCTGCCGGGATCAGCTCCGAGGTCTCGCCGCGGTCGTAGAGCCGGAACGCGACGTCGTTGCCGGACGACAGCTCCCACACGGCGCCGTCGGTCGAGCGCCGCACCTTGCCGGGATAGGCGTTGAAGCGGTGGCGCACCGTCGTGATCGGCCGCCAGCTGCCGTCGTTGCCGATCGTGCCGATGTCGCCGATCTCGATCGGGAACTCGAGCGGGACCACCGGACGCATGCCGAAGTGGTCGTGCACCTCTGAGACGAAGCCTGCGATGTCTGCCATGGAGCCTCCGCGCGCCGGCGGCTCCGATCGCGCCGTGCCGCCGCGCGAGACCCATTAAACATCATTTCTGTGTATTGCGGGGCGCTTCAGCCGCCGGCCACGCGGACGACCGTCAACAGGTACGTCGGGTGGGCGAGCAGCGAGCCGTCCGTCGCCTCGTTGTGGCGGGCGTAGAGCGCGGCCAGGTCCGCGCGCGCCGCCTCCCAGCCGCCCTGCGGCTCGAGCGCCCGCTTCGCCATGATCGTCGGCCCCAGCACGCGCTCGGTGTAGTCGATCCATGCGTCGACCGACGGCGCGCGCACCGAGTCGCGCGCCGGCCGCAGCTCCGTCGTCACCTCCGCGGCGTCGGCGAACAGCTCGCGTACCACGGCGTCGCTGCCCCACGCGATCGGCGGTCTGAAGCCGTCCGGCGGCGGCGGCATGTGACGCCCGAGCGTGCCGAACATCTCGCCGTTGAGCCCGTCCGGCGCCCACGCCGCGACCGCGACCGTCCCACCGGGACGGCAGACGCGCAACAGCTCCGCGGCGGTGCGCGCCTGGTCGGGCGCGAACATCGCGCCGAACACGGAGGTGACGCGGTCGAAGCTGTCGTCGGGGAACGGCAGCGCCTGCGCGTCGCCCTCCACGAGCGCCAGCTCGACGCCCTCCTCGGCGGCGCGCCGCTCGGCGACGAGCAGCAGCTCCGGCGTGAGGTCGAGCCCGGTCACGCGCGCCCCGCGGCGCGCGGCCTCGAGCGCGGCGTTGCCGGTGCCGGTCGCGACGTCGAGCACGGCCTCGCCCGCCTGCACGCCGGCCGCGTCGAGCAGCTCGTGCGAGACGCGCTCGATCGTCCGCGCGATGTCGGAGTAGTCGCCCTCCGCCCACATGGCGCGCTGGCGCCGGGTCAGCTCGGCTGGATCGAATGTGGTCATGCGGACGACCCTACTCCACGCGCCCGCGCGGGAGATGAACGGCTCGTGACGCTCAGGCGACGGCGGCGCCGGTGGCGACCACCGGCTCGATAATCGCCGCCGGCTGCGGGACGCGGGCCGGCTCGCCCGCCGGACGCGCGGGGACGGGCTCGCCGGGACGGCGCCCGCGCACCTCGTGGTGGCTGCAGACGACGTAGCACCACTCCATCAGCGCCACGCGCGCCGCCGGCTCGAGCTCGACGATGCGCGTCCCCAGCACGAAGCCCTCCGCGGCCGGACGGCACGAGCGCACCTCGGCCACGACGTGCACGTCGCGCACGCAGCCCTCGCTGTCCTCCAGGTCCAGGCGCACCGGCATGCGCACGCCGGCGTCGACCGGCGCGGTCGCCAGCAGGCCGAGGCCGGCAGCGTTCGCATCCAGCAGGCGCGCGGAGACCGAGCCGCCGGGCGTGAGGCAGACAGCGGGCGCGTCGCCCTCGAAGCGGTAGATCAGGCGGCGCTGGCGGCGACCGGCCACCAGCACGAGCGTGCGCAGGACGCGCCGCAGCTCGATCACCGCCAGAAGCGGGATCAGGACGTCGGCGATCGGCGGCAGGTCCGGCAGCGGGCCGACGCCCCACAGGTCGAGCACGCGCATCACGATCCCGGCCGTCAGCGCGAACGCCAGGAAGCAGGCGATCTTCAGCCGCGCGAGCGCGTGCGTCCCGCCGAGGTCGATCCCCTCCTTGGGCGTGACCTTGAAGGCGGTCTTCGCCGGCACGATCGCGCAGCGCAGCGCGCGCGCGTAGATGCCCATCGTCATCAGCTCGTAGTGCGTCGTCTCGGCGATCCGCATGTAGCCGCGCGCGAGCGCCGAGCCGGCCGCGAGGTTGAGCACGAGCGCGGGCGCCCACAGCGTCGCGAGCGCGAGCCAGTCGACGCGCATCGGCAGCCAGCCGGACCACAGCACGAGCGCGAGCGTCAGCAGCAGCAGCAGGCGCATCGGCGGCGCGAGGTAGGAGGCGAGGCTGACGAAGTAGGAGAGCCGCTGGAGCGGTCTCAGCTCGCGCGCGCGCAACGGCGACTCCCGCAGCGTGAAGACGGCGAGGTTCCCGCGCGACCAGCGGTCGCGCTGCAGCAGGTAGCCGTCGAGGTCGTGCGGCGCGAGGCCCTGCACGAGCACCTCGTCGTGGTAGCGGGACGTCCAGCCGTGGCGCTGCAGGCGGATCGTCGTGTGGAAGTCCTCCGCGATCGTCTCGGTCGCGACGCCGCCGATTCCCAGCAGCGCGTCGCGGCGGATGACGGCCGCCGAGCCGCACCAGAAGGCGGCGCCGTGGCGGTCCTTGCCGGGGCAGATCACGTGGTAGAAGAGCGACTGCTCGTGACGCCCGACGGCGTAGTGCTGGACGGAGTCCTGGTTGGAGAAGTCGTGCGGGCTCTGCACGAGCGCGACCTGCGGGTCCTCGAAGTAGCCGACGAGCGCGTCGAGCGCGTCCGGCATCGGCACGTGGTCGGCGTCGAGCACGAACACGAGCTCGCCGTCGGTGCGCGGCAGCGCGGCGTTGATGTTGCCCGCCTTCGCGTGGCTGTTGTCGGGGCGCGTGAGGTAGCGCGCGCCGGTCAGCTCCGCGAGCGCGCGCATGTTCTCGCGGCGGCCGTCGTCGAGCAGGTAGGTCGTGTGCGGGTAGCGCAGCGCACGGCAGCCGGCGAGCGTCGCGAGCACGACCTCCTCCGGCTCGTCGTAGGTGCAGACGTAGACGTCGACCGGCGGGTGGCTGACGATCGGCGGGCGCGTCACGGGCGTGCGCCTCCAGGAGAACCACGTGAGCGTGCCGAGCGCCCAGATGCCGTACAGCTCGGTGACGAGCAGCATCGCGAAGGTGACCGGGCTCGCGCCCGCGCCCGTCCAGCCGACGCGCCACGTCAGGTAGACGGCGCCCCACGCCAGCGCGGCGAGCGCGATCGTGCGCGTGAGGCGGTGGTGGCGCTCGAAGAAGCGCCCGTAGCGCGGGCGCGCGTCGCGCCCGCGCGCCTCGGTGCCGACGCGCCCGGCGATCCAGGCGGTGCCGAGCGCGAGCCGCAGCAGGCGGCCGGCGTCGGGGTGGAGGCGGTTGCGGAGGCGGCCGACCATGGCGGTTGGATCGGCGCGCCGACGTTCGTCCACGAGCGCTGTGGACGGATGTCCGGGATCTCGCGGCCGGCGCTCAAGGCGCCGGCCGGAGTGGAGACGCCGGGAATCGAACCCGGGTCCGCGGTCGCGTGAAAGGCAGCGTCTACGAGCGTAGCCGGCGCTCTGGTCTCGTCCCCCGCTCGCCTCGCCGGCGGGGTTGCGGGGGGCCAGCCTCCTGAAGTTGTCCCCGGTTCGGCGGAGGCGGGCCTCGCCGGGTGAGCCTGCGTTCTGATTCCGGCGAAACCCCGCGGCAGGCTGGCGGGGGCCGAAACCTCACGGCTTAGCTAGGTGCTAAGCGGCGAGGGCGTACTCGTGAGAGTCCGCACGTATGGTTTTCCCGGTGGTTTTACGAGGCCTACCGGGACCTCGGCTCGCAACCACCCCCACGAGAACAACCACGTCGAAGCCTGTCGTCCCCTGGGGTTTACTGCGCCCTCAAGTGTAGCTGCCACACTCCCTTCCATGGATCAGCGCGTCGAGTGGCTGCCGCCCGCAACGCCCACGCCGGCCACGCCGGAGGACGTCGGGCTGCCGCCCGCCCGCCCGCGCAGCGGCGTCAAGCGCCTCGCCGGCCCGCTCGCCGTGCTCGCGGCCGCCGCGGCGAAGCTCAAGGGCCTGCTCCTGCTGCTGCCGAAGCTGAAGCTGCTGACGACCTCCGGCACGATGCTCGTCTCGGTCGCCGCCTACAGCCTGATCTGGGGCTGGCGCTTCGCGGCCGGCTTCGTGCTGCTGCTGCTCGTGCACGAGCTGGGGCATGTGATCCAGCTGCGTCGTGAGGGCCTGGAGGCGAGCGCGCCGATGTTCATCCCGTTCCTCGGCGCGGTCGTCGCGGCGAAGTCGCTCGGCGACGACGCGGCGGCCGAGGCGCGCGTCGGCCTCGCCGGCCCGGTGCTCGGCTCGCTCGGCGCGGCGCTGCTGATCCCCGTCTGGCTCGCGACCGGGAACGAGCTGTGGCGGGCGCTCGCGTTCACCGGCTTCTTCCTCAACCTCTTCAACCTGCTGCCGGTCGTGCCGCTCGACGGCGGCCGCGCGATGGCGGCGATGGCGCCGTGGATGTGGTTCGCGGGGCTCGCCGCGATGGCCGCGCTCGCGATCGCCTTCCCCAATCCGATCATCCTGCTGATCCTCGCGTTTGCCGCGCTCTCGACGTGGCAGCGCTGGAAGGCGCGCCGCGCCGGCGGCGCAGAGGCCGCGGCCTACTACCGCGTGAAGCCGGCGCACCGCGCGGCGATCGCCGTCGTCTACGTCGGCCTGATCGCCGCGCTCGTGCTGGGCATGGACGCGACGCACATCGCGCGCACGTTCGCCGACGCCTGAGCGAGCGGCTCGGCCTCCCGTCTACGGGTCGGCTCGCCGGCCGGGGGCGGACTTAGACTTTCCGCGCGATGGAAAACGCCGGAAGCTCCAAGCTGCTGACCGTGCAGATCGGGCTCGGTCCAGACGCCGAAGCGGAGGACTTCGACGCCGCGGCACTCGCGCTTCGACGCGAGCTGCTGGAGCTTGACGCGGTCGACGCGCGTCGCGCGCCGGGCCCTCCGGCGCGCGACGGCGCACGCGCGCTCGACGGCCCGCTGCTCGGCGCCCTGCTCGTCACCGCCAGCGACGGTGCGATCCCGGCGATCCTCCAGCTGCTCGGCGCGTGGGCGCGCCGCGGGCCCGAGCGCAGCGTGAAGCTGAAGCTCGGCGACGATGCGATCGAGGTCACCGGCGTGACGGACGCGACGCAGCGCGAGCTGATCGACGCGTTCCTCGCGCGCAATCGCTCGCACCCGTCCGATCGGCGATGACCGACGGCTCGCGCCACGCGCTCGTCGTCGCCGGCTCCCGCTACGAGGACCCGAAGCTGCGGCAGCTGCGGTCGCCCGCGACAGACGCCGAGCGGCTCGCCGGCGTGCTCGGCGATCCGGCGATCGGCGACTTCGCCGTTGAGAGCGCGATCGACGAGTCGGAGGGAGCGCTGCGCCGGCGCATCGCCGCCTTCCTCGCCAACCGCCGCTCCGACGACCTGCTGCTGCTGCACTTCTCGTGCCATGGCGTCCAGGACGAGGGCGGCGAGCTGCATCTCGCCGCCCGCGACACCGAGATCGAGCTGCTGGGTGCGACGAGCATCGCCGCGTCGTGGCTGAGCGAGCAGATCGCGCGCAGCCGCTCGAAGCGGATCGTGCTGCTGCTGGACTGCTGCTTCAGCGGCTCGTTCCCGTTCGGCCTGCGAGCGCGGGCCGGAGAGACGATCGCGGTGACGCCGCACCTCGACGGTCGTGGACGCGTGGTGATCACCGCCTCGAGCGCGATGGAGTACTCCTGGGAGGGGGATCACCTGTCCGCGGAGCCGTCGCCCTCGGTCTTCACGCAGGCGGTGCTGGAGGGCCTGGAGACGGGCGCAGCCGATCGCGACGGCGACGACTGGGTCTCCGTCGACGAGCTCTACGACTACGTCTGCGACCGCGTCCACGAGCGGGCGCCGTACCAGCGGCCGCAGAAGAAGAGCGACGTCGACGGCGCGATCCTGCTCGCGCGGACGCCGGCCGTCCCGCCCGCGCCGAGCGTCCCCCGCACGCCGCCGCGCACGCAGACCGCGACGAGCACACGGCCGGCGCCACGTCCCGCCGCGACGCTGGCACCGGAGCGCATCGCGGCGACGAGCGATCTTGCCCAACCGCGCGTCGTGTTCCGCTGGCCGCAGCGGCGCGACCGGGTGCTGGCGACGCTCGTCGACGGGCCGCTCGTGCTGCTCGCCGGCCTGCTGCCGGCGCTGGCGGTCGCGCTGCCGCTCGACGCGCTGGCGTCGTCCACCGCGGCGGGCCTCGTCTTCTACGTCACGGTCCTGCCGCTCGGCGGCGCCGGCTATCTGACGCTGCTGGCGGCCTTCCACCGCGACCGCACGCTCGGCCAGCAGCTCCGCTCGCTGCGCGTCGTCGCGCCCGACGGCGGCGAGGCGTCGCTGCGACGACGGTCGCTGCGGGAGGCGCTGAAGTGGGCGGTGCCGATCGCCTCGCTGTTCACCCTGGGGCTGCTCGGGCGCCTCGCGTGGCGGCACGTCAAGCGTCGTCGGCGCCCGTTCTACGACCGCGTCGCCGGCACATCGCTCGTGCAGGCGGAGCTGCTGGCCGCGGAGCTGCCGCCGGCTCAGCGCATGTGATCGCGCAGCTCGCGCTGCACGTCGCGCGCCATCTCGCGACTCTTGATCGCCTCGCGCTTGTCGAAGCGGTCCTTGCCCTGCGCGAGCGCCAGCTCGACCTTCGCGTGCGGGCCTCTGAAGTAGATCCGCGTCGGCACGAGCGTCAGCCCGCGCTCTCTCGCTCTGCCCACGAGGCGGTCGATCTCGCGGCGTCTGAGCAGCAGCTTGCGGTCGCGCTCGGGCGCGTGGTTGTCGTGGTAGGCGGGCGCGTACGGCGGGATGTGCAGGTGGTGCAGCCACACCTCGCCTTCTCTGACGGTCGCGTACGCGTCCTTCATCTGCGCGCCGCCGGTGCGCAGCGACTTCACCTCGGTCCCCTTCAGGACGATCCCGCACTCGACCGTGTCGAGCAGGTTGAAACGGTGGCGCGCCTGCCGGTTGGTCGCCACGTCGCCCGGCGCGAACTTGCGCTTGCCCTTGCCCTTCGCCATGACGGACAGCCTTACATCTCGACGGGCAGCAGGTCGACCCGCCCGCGCGCCGTGTCGACGCGATCCACCTGCACGCGCACGCGGTCGCCGATGCGGATCGCCGCGCCGCTGCGCGTGCCTTCGAGGATCGTGCCCTCCTCGTTGAGCTCCCACCACTCGCCGCGCAGCTTGCGCACCGGCAGCATCCCCTCATGCCCGTCGCCGAAGACGACGAACGCGCCGGCGCCGATCACGCCCGTCACCTCGCCCTCGAAGTCCTGCTCCCAGCCGCGCTCGAACAGCTCGCGCTCGAGCAGGAACGCGCGCGCGACGTCGTCGGCGGCCCGCTCGACGCTCATCGCGTCGCGCTCGCGCGCGGAGCACCAGTCGCCCGCGCCGGGCAGCGCGCTCGCCTTCGGCGCCTCCTCCCCGCCGCCGACGGCGCTCAGCAGCGCGCGGTGGCAGACGAGGTCGGGATAGCGCCGGATCGGCGAGGTGAAGTGGCAGTAGTGCGTCAGGCCGAGGCCGGCGTGGCCGAGGTTCGCGGGGTCGTAACGGGCCAGCTTGAGCGAGCGCAGCACGAGCCCGTTGAGCCCGATCATCCCCTGGCCGGTGCGCTGGACGTGCTGCTCGACGAGGTGCGAGCACTGCGCGATCGTCTCCGCCGCCTGCTGCGGCGTGAGGTACTCGGGCGTCGGCGGCGTCGCCACGTCGAGCGAGGCGAGCTGCGCGACGAGGCGCTCGGCGGCCTCCCCCTCGGGCCGCTCGTGGACGCGGTAGAGCGTCGGGACGCTGCGGTCGGACAGCAGCTTCGCGACCTGCTGGTTGGCGAGGATCATCAGGTGCTCGATCAGGCGATGCGCCTCCGTCTGCACGACGCGATGCTGCGCGGTCACGTGGCCCTGGGAGTCGAACGCGAAGTCGGGCTCGACCGACTCGACCGCCAGCGCCCCGCCGCGCTCGCGCTCGGCCTGCAGCGCGGCCGACGCCTCGCGCGCCGCCGCGAGCGGCTCCGCCCACGGCGTCTCCGGATGCTCGCGCAGCGCGAAGATGCGGTCGACCTGGTCGTAGTCGAGCCGCTTGTCGGAGCGGATCAGCGAGCGGTAGAACGCGCTGCGCACGACGCTCACGCCGTCGAGGTCGAGCTCGACCGTGACGGCGTTGCGGTCCTCGCCGGGCCGCAGCGAGCAAGCGCCGTTGGAGAGCGCCTCCGGCAGCATCGGCTCGACCTTGCCGGGGACGTAGACGCTCGTGCCGCGCCGGTAGGCCTCCTTGTCGACGAGCGACCCGGGCCGCACGTAGGCGGAGACGTCCGCGATGTGGACCCAGATGCGCCATCTGCCCTCGCCGCGCCGCTCGGCCGAGATCGCGTCGTCGAAGTCCTTCGCGGTCGCCGGGTCGATCGTGAACGTCGTCAGGTCGCGCAGGTCGCGGCGCGCGACGTCCGGCACGCCGTCGCCCTCCGCTGCTTCGCGCGCGGCGCGCTCGACCGCCGGGTCGAAGCGGCGCCTGAGCCCGCGGTCGAGCATCAGCGCCTCCAGCACGTCGCGTGCGACGTCCGGGCGGCCGATCCGCCGCTCGACCTTGGCGTGGCCGCGACCGCCCTGTCCTCCCCGCCCGCCGGCCCGCAGCAGCACCAGGTCGCCGACGCGCGCTCTGCGGTCCGCGTCGACGATCAGCTGCGCGGCGCGCCCGAAGAACGGGTCGCCGACGAGGAAGCGCCCGCGCTTGTCGAGCACCGCGACGACGCTCGCACGGGGGGCGACGCGCTCCCCGTCGCGTGGCTGCCAGCGCGTCACCGTGGCTCGGCGGCCAGCTGTCTCAGCGCCGCGTCGAGCGCCTCGTCGCGCCGCGTCGTGTCGGGGTTGTCGGAGGCGCGCACGTCGGGCGCGATGCCTCTGCCCTCGGCGACGCCTCTGCCGCCGATGTTGCGCCCGCTCGGCAGGAAGTACTGGCCGACCGTCAGGTCGAGCGCGCCGCCGTTCGGCAGCTCGCGGATCTCCTGGAAGACGCCCTTGCCGTAGGTGTTGGTGCCGACGACCTCGGCGCGTCTGCGGTCCTGCAGCGCGCCGGTGACGATCTCCGCCGAGGAGGCGGTCCCGCGGTCCACGAGCACGACGACGGGCACCTTGCCGGGGATCGCGCCGCCCGTCGCGGTGTAGACGTGGCGGGCGCGGGCGCGCCCGTCGGTCGAGACGATCGTCCCGTCCGGGAGGAAGATCGAGGCGACGCCGACCGCCTCGTCGAGCAGCCCGCCGCCGTTGCCGCGCAGGTCGAGCAGGATGCCGTCGGCGCCGGCGCTCAGCAGCCGCTCGACGGTCGCGTGCACCTGTCCGGCCGAGCCCTGCGTGAAGCTCGTGTAGATCACGTCGCCGTAGCGCTTCCCGCGCCAGCGCACGATGCGGCCGGCGACGACCGGCTGCGTCACGCGCGCGCGTTCGATCGCCTGCGTCGTGCGTCTGCCGTGGCGCTCGATCGTGAGCGTGACCTTCGTGCCCGGCTGCCCCTTGATCAGCGCGATCGACGCGCTCGACGGGCGCCCGGCGAGCGATCTGCCCTCCACCGCGACGATGCGGTCGCCGCGCCGCAGGCCCGCTCTCGCGGCCGGCGTGCCGGCGATCACCGACTCGATCGTGAGCGGCCCGCTCGGGTCCGGCCGCACGGTCACGCCGATGCCGCTGAAGCTCGGGTTCGTGACCTGCTCGAAGCGCTTGTACGTGGTCGGGTCGAAGTAGTGCGAGAACTGGTCTCCGAGGCTCGCGACGGCGCCCTCGATGCCGCGGTCGACCAGCTGACTGCGGGAGACCTTGCGGTAGTAGATCCGGTCGATCGTGTCGACCGCCTGCTGCATGAGGCGCGTGTCGTCGTTGCCGGCGAAGGCGTCGCGGATCGGGCCGGGCAGCCCGCTGGGATGGCCGCCCAGGTAGATCCCCAGCAGCAGCACGGCGAGCGCCCCGAGCGCGACGGCGAGGGCGCGCCCGATGCGGGGGAAGCGGCGAGTCACCGGGTCAGCGTACCGACCGGCGCCGCTCGCCCCGGTCGCTGGGTACGCTCGACGGAGCCGTCGATCCTCAGTCCTGGAGGCCCCATGTCCGTCGACCAGCAGTCACCTCCCGCGGTGCGCGACCGCTTCTACGTGGGCGGCGCCTGGGTGGCGCCGGACGGCGACGGCGCGCTCGAAGTGGTCGAGGCCTCGACCGAGCAGGTGCTGGCGACGATCCCGGAGGGCAGCGCGGAGGACGCGCGGCGGGCGGTCGCGGCGGCGCGCGGCGCCTTCGAGGCGTGGGCGGCGACGCCGGTCGCCGAGCGCCAGCGGCTGCTGCGCGCGATCGCCGACGGGCTCGAGGCGCGCGCCGACGAGATCGCCGCGACGGTCACGGCCGAGGTCGGCATGCCACTGAAGCTCTCGCGCGTGATCCAGGCCGGCCTCCCGGTCGCCTCCTTCCGCATGGCGGCCGACCTGCTCGACGAGGTGGCGCTCGAGGAGGAGGCCGGGACGGCGCTCGTCGTGCGCGAGCCGGTCGGCGTGGTGGCCGCGATCACGCCGTGGAACTACCCGCTGCACCAGGTCGCCTGCAAGGTCGCGCCGGCGCTCGCGGTGGGCTGCACGGTCGTGCTGAAGCCGAGCGAGGTCGCGCCGCTGTCGGCGTTCGTGCTCGCGGAGGTCGTCGACGCGGCCGGGCTGCCGGCGGGCGTCTTCAACCTCGTGACCGGCACCGGCCCGGTCGTCGGCGAGGCGCTCGCGTCCGACCCGGACGTCGACATGGTCTCGTTCACCGGCTCCACGCGCGCGGGCAAGCGCGTGAGCGAGCTGGCGGCGGCGAGCGTGAAGCGGGTCGCGCTGGAGCTGGGCGGCAAGTCGCCGTACGTGATCCTCGACGACGCGAACCTCGACAAGGCGGTGCCGAACGGCGTCGCGAAGGCGTTCCTCAACAGCGGCCAGACGTGCTCCGCGCTGACGCGGATGCTGGTGCCGCGCGAGCGGCTGGCGGAGGCGGAGCAGATCGCCGCGGCGGCGGCCGAGCGGTTCGCGCCGGCCGACCCGACCGGCGAGCGCTCGGGGATCGGGCCGCTCGTGTCGGGCGTGCAGCGCGAGCGTGTGCGCGGCTACATCCACAAGGGGGTCGAGGAGGGCGCGCGGCTCGTGTGCGGCGGCGCCGAGCCGCCGGAGGACCTGCCTGCCGGGTTCTACGTGCGGCCGACGGTGTTCTCCGACGTGACGCCGGAGATGACGATCGCGCAGGAGGAGATCTTCGGGCCGGTGCTGGCGATCCTGCCGTACGACGACGAGGACGACGCCGTGCGGATCGCGAACGACACGATCTACGGCCTCGCCGCGGGCGTGTGGTCGGGCGACCCGGCGCGCGCCGAGCGCGTCGCCCGCCGCCTGCGCGCCGGCCAGGTCGAGGTCAACGGCGGCCAGTTCGACCTGCACGCCCCGTTCGGCGGCTTCAAGCAGTCCGGCAACGGCCGCGAGAACGGACGGTTCGGGCTGGAGGAGTACCTGGAGGTCAAGGCGCTGCTGCGCTAGGTGGGCTTGGCGAAACCCGCCGCGTCGCGCTAAAACACTCTATTCCGGTTTTATGGGTTGACCGGGGTGGGTCACCGGCTTATGCTCGATCGATCCTGAGCACTCAGGGGGTGCGCGGATGATCGAGTTGCCGATGGCCGGTGCGGCGAAGGGCCAGCAGGGCGCTGGCTGCCGGGCCGGTGCCAAGAGGACGGACTGCGGCGCAGGCGCCGGCGGCGACGGCGGGGTGATCGCCGAGCGCGCCGCGGCGCTCCAGGCCGAGATGACCGAGCGGCTGCGCGCGGTCCGCGCGCGTCGAGCTCTGCCGACGCCATACGTCGAGCGGCCCCAAGTCGACGTCGACCTCGACTCCGCCGCCTCGCTCCCGCTGGTCGCGCCGCTCGCGCACCGGCGCGTCGACGGCGCGCACCTGTGGGTCGCCGTCGAGCAGGGCGCCGTCCTCGTCTTCGACGACGCCGATGACGCGCGCTTTCGGCAGCTCGCGCAGGGCGCCTCCCCGCGTGCGATCGCCTCGCGCGAGCTCGGGCGCACAGCCGACGGCGACGACGTCGCGCGGCACCTCGGCGACCTGCTCGGCCGCATCGCCAGCGCCGGCTTCCTGACGTCCACCAGCGGGCTCCACGGCAGCCGCGTGCCGACGCCCCACCGCTTCGCGCGGCTGCATCTGACGAAGGCGTGCCAGCTCCAGTGCGTGCACTGCTACGCGGACTCCAGTCCGACGGTCGACCGCTCCGGCGAGCGCCCGCTCGCCTGGTGGCGCGCCCTGCTCGACGAGCTGGCGGAGGTGGGCACGGAGCGCGTCCTGTTCACGGGCGGCGAGGCGCTCGTGCACCGCGGGTGCCTTGGGCTGATGGAGCACGCGAAGACGCTCGGACTGCACGTCACGCTGTTCACGAACGGCATCAAGGTGCCGAAGCTGATCGACCGGATCGCCGCAAGCTGCGATCAGGTCCAGGTCAGCCTCGACGGCCCGTCGCCGGAGATCAACGACCCGATCCGGGGCAAGGCGAGCTACAGCCGCGCCGTGCGCGCGCTCGACGCGCTGCTCGAGACGGACGTGCAGGTGCGCGTGGGCATCACGAGCATGGCGTCCAACTGGGAGGCGTGGCGCGAGCAGTTCGCTCGCTTCGCCGAGCGCTTCGCGCACACCGACCTCGAGTACAAGATGAGCTTCGGGATCACTGAGCACGGCCGCGCCGAGGGCATCGGCGAGCAGCTCGATCCAGAGGCCGCCAAGGCGCAGGTGGAGCGGCTCCTGTCCGGACGACGCGGCAGCCAGCTCGGTCCCCGCGTGACGCGCCGCACGACCGGATGCGGGTACTTCGAGCAGATCGTCGTCGGCCCCGACGGCACGCTCTACCCCTGCCATCTGCTGGACGCGCCCCTCGGCAACGCCGACGACAAGCCGCTGGGCGCGTGGGTGGAGGAGCTCACGCACCTGGCGACGCTCTTCAGCGTCGACTACACGGACGGCTGCGCGAGCTGCGACATCCGCTACCTCTGCGGCGGGACCTGCCGCGTCATGAACGCGAAGCGCACCGGCAGCCGGCTCATCACCACCTGCACGGACGCCGACAAGCAGCGGCGCTATCGCAACCTCGTCAAGTACTACGCGGCGGACGCACGGCCGTCAGGCGCCGTCGCACTGCCAGTCCACCACGAGTAGGAGGCCCGACGCCGATGCCCGACCCAGAGAACCCGGAGCTGCCCGAGATCCCGCAGCCGCAGGTCAAGCCGGAGTTCGCCAACGACGTCAAGACAAGGCTGCGCAGAGCGCCCGACGGAGAGCTGCACCATGCGACGACGGTGCACGTCGACCTGCCGGAACCGCTCGCGGAAATCCTCAAGAGACACGACCTCGCGGTGAAGTTCAAGAGCCGTGAGCTGTCCAGAATTCTGCTCGACCAGTCGGCCGGCATGGTGTCCACCGACGGGTGCATCTCCTCGCCCGGCGGCCCCGGCTGCTAGGCCGGTGAGCGCCCTCCCCGCCTCGCCGCCGGCCGCCGCAAGTGGCTCGGCCTGGTCCGACGACGTCCTCGTCGCGACGCTCGTCGCGCTGATGCGCGCGGGCGCGATCGCCTCCGAGACGAGCCACGACGACTATGCGGTCGCGCGCGCGATCGACGTGCCGAAGCTCGTCGCGACGCAGACGAAGGCAGTCGACTGGCTCAGCCTGGTCCGAGCGGGATCGGTCCTCGACGCGTCCGTCTGGTCACTTCCGGAGGGGTCGCCCGATGCGCGCCGCGTCGCATCCGCCTACCGCGCCGGGTACAGCCTCGTGATGCGCCGGCTGCATCTGCGCGTGCCGGCGGTCGCGGCGCTCGCGCGGCGGCTCGACCAGGCGCTCGCCGACGCCGGCGTGCTCTTGCGTCAGGCCATCCGCTCGAACCTGTTCGCCTCGCCGGCGGGCGCCACCGGCCTCGCGCTGCACTACGACGACCACGACGTGGCAGTGCTGCAGCTCTCGGGCGAGAAGCGCTGGACGGTCTACGAGCCCGTCTACCGCCATCCGCTCGAGCACCCTGCCAAGCACCTGGAGCCGGAGGACTGCCGCGAGTGCGCGTTCGAGGGGGTGCTGCGACCAGGCGGGCTGCTGTTCATCCCGCGCGGCTGCCCGCATCGCGCGCACACCACCGAGGCGCCTTCGGTTCACATCACGCTCGGCGCGACGCGCTGCACGTGGCTGGACCTCGTGCAAGCCGCGGCGCCCCATGCGGAGGCGCTGCGCGCCGACCTGCCGCCGCTCGCGGGCGGGCGGCTCGACTCGGACGAGCGGCTTGCGCGGGCGCTCATGGACGACGAGGCCGTCGCGGCGGCGCTGGGAGATCTCGCCGAGCGCTGGACGCAGACCGCGACGGTCGGCGCGGGCCCGCCCGACTGGGACGTGCCGAGCGCCCCGCTCACGCCCGCGTCGCTGGTGCGCCGGACCGTCGCATCGCTCAGCGTCCTCGTCGAGCACGCCGACGGCGACGCGACGCTGTGCAACCAGTCGCTGCGGCTGCGCGGCGCGCGCGACGCCGCGCTGCTGCGCTTCCTGCATGAGCGCGAGCAGTTCGCCGTTCACGAGCTCCCGCTCGAGCCCGCACCCGTCGCGCAGCTCGAGCTCGTGGAGCGGCTGCTGTCCGACGGCGTCCTGGAACGCGTCGAGGCGTGATGCGCGCAGCGCACGGGGTCTTCGTCTGCGCCCCGTTCCACTCAACCGCCAACCCGCCGGTCGGGATCGCGTACCTGCGCGCGTCGCTCGCGCGCGCCGGCATCGAGTCGACCGTCGAGGACCTCAACATCGAGGCGCGCCGCGCGCTGCACGAGCTGCTCGCGGACGATCTCCGCGCCCGCGCGTCGGTCGACGAGCTGTTCATGCAGGCGCGCCGCTCCTATCTCGGCGAGGCGCTCGCGTGGTCGTGGCTCGATCCCGACGGAGCCGAGGCGGTCGTCGCTCGCGCGATCCGTCATCCGTCGGCCGCGCTGCGCGCCTTCTGGCGCGCGGTGGGTGTCGAGCGCCTGACCGGCGACCCCGAGCTGACGCGGCTCGGCGAGCTGCTGCGCGGGTGGCTCGCGGAGCGGACGCTGATGCTCGCGGGCCGCGACGTCGGCTGGGTGGGCCTGTCGCTGACCGTCGGCAACCTCGCCGCCTCGTACTACGTGGCGGCGCTGCTGCGCGACGCGCGCCCCGATCTGCTCCTCGTCGCCGGCGGACCGCACGTCTCCCCCCGCAACGCCGCCGGCGTGCTGCGCGGATGCCCCGCCTTGGACGCGGTCGCCCTGAGCCCCGCCTACGACGCGCTCGCGCGCCTGCTGAGCGGCGAGGAGGACCGCCCGCGCGGGATCCTCACCCGTGCAGACGGCTCGCAGGCGGCGATCGCGCCGCCGCGCCATCCGCCGCTCGACGAGCTGCCGTTCGCCGACTGGTCCGGCATCGAGCTCGCGCGCTATGCGCCGTCGTTCGACGTCTCGTACGCGCGCGGCCGCGACTGCGCCGACGTCCGCACGATGCCCCTGCAGACCTCGCGCGGCTGCGCCTACGCGCGCTGCGAGTTCTGCCACAACGTCGTCGACTATCCGCGGCTGCTGATGCAGACGCCGGCACGCGTCGCGGCGGAGGTCGAGGAGCAGCACAGCCGCCACGGCGTCGTGAACTTCTTCTTCACCGACGACGAGTTCAACAGCTCGCGCCGTCGCGTGCGCGAGATCGGCGCGCGGCTCCTCGCCGGCGGACTCGACGTCCGCTTCATGGCGTGGATGCGCATCGACAAGATCGACGAGGCGATGCTCGACGACCTCTATGCCGGCGGCTGTCGGCAGGGCTTCTTCGGCGTCGAGGCCGTCGACGACGAGCTGCTCGACGCGATGACGAAGGGCTACGACGCGGACCGGGCGCTCGCCGGCCTGCGGCTGCTGCGGCGCTTCGCGCAGGCGCAGCCGGACTTTCGCTTCGACTTCAACCTCATCGTCGATCATCCGCGTGAGCGGCTGCAGTCGGTCACAGCCACGTTGCGAACCGTCTGCGAGGAGCCCGACCTGTTCGTCGGGCACCTCGCGGCGCTGTGCCGCTACCACGTCTACGAGGGGACCCCGGCCTTCGCCCGCTACGGACGCGAAGCGGTCGGCTGCCTCGATCCGATCGTCCCGCCCGGCGTGCCCGTCGACAGCTTCCGGTATCTGCTGCCGATCGACGACGCGCGGGACCTCGAGGCCCGGATGGAGGCATGGTCCGCCGTCGAGCAGCTGGCGGCGCTCGGGCGGCGAGGCGGGGCCGCTGTGGGACCGTCCGGGGTCGGGATCTACGACTAGCTGGTCGTCAGACGCGCAGGAAGCGGCGCAGCGAGACGGCCGAGCCGATCGCGCTGATCGCGATGCCCGCGGCCATCATGACCGCGATCAGGATCGTGAAGGGCATCGTCTCGGGCGCGCTGATGAGCGAGAAGTCGCTCGCGAGCGGGTCGATGATCGCGATCTTGCCGACCGCGAGCAGCAGGATCGCGAGCAGCGTGCCGAGCGCGCCGACGATGATCCCTTCGATCACGAACGGCCAGCGGATGAACCAGTCGGTCGCGCCGACGAGCTTCATCACCTCGACCTCGCGGCGGCGCGCGTAGAGCGACAGCCGGATCGTGTTCGCGATCAGGAAGATCGAGGCGGCGATCAGCAGCGCCGCGAGCGTCCCCGCCATCAGCTTCACGAAGCGCGTGACCTCGAGAATCTTGGTCGTGTCGTCGCGGCGCGTGCGCACCTCGTCGATCGCGCGGTCGATCGGCGTGTGGCCGCCGCCGGCCGCCTCCGGCGCGAGCGCCGACGCGATCTTCAGCACGTCGTCGGGGTTCTCCGGCGTGATGCGGAAGGTGTCCGGCAGCGGGTTCGCGCCCAGCAGCGCGAACGCCTCCGGGTCCTTCTTGCGCTGCTGCTGGTAGGCCTCCTGCTTGGAGACGAACTCGACGCGCTTGACGTTCGTCGTGTCGAGCAACTGCTGGCGCACGCGCTCGACGTCGGATTGCGTCGCCCCTCTTACGAGGTAGACGTCGACCAGCACGCGCTTGCGCACGTCGTTGGCGGCGCCGGTCGTCGCCTGCACGATCGGGATGAAGACGCCGACCACGAGCATCGTCAACAGCACGGTCGCGAGCGCCGCGAACGACGGGGCCGCGTTGCGCCGCAGCGCGCGCGACGACTCGCGCATGAAGAAGCCGAGCTTCACGACTTCTCGACGATCGGGGACGTCTCGGGCAGGCCGTCGCGCATGCGCACGGCGAACTCGCGCGTCGACTCGTCGCGCACGTAGGAGCCGCTCGCCTCGTCGCGCACGATTCGCCCCTGCGACAGCTCGATCACGCGGCGGCGCATCTTGTCGACCATCGCGTTGTCGTGCGTGGCGATCACGACGGTCGTGCCGGCGCGGTTGATGCGGTAGAGCAGCTGCATGATCCCGATCGACGTCTCGGGGTCGAGGTTGCCGGTCGGCTCGTCGGCCAGCAGCAGCGGCGGGTGGTTCACGAACGCGCGCGCGATCGCGACGCGCTGCTGCTCGCCGCCGGACAGCTGGTCCGGGTAGTTGTGCAACTTCGTCGAGAGGCCCGTGAGGCGCAGGATGTCCGGCACCTTCGCGCGGATCTCCCTGCGCGAGCCGCCGGTCACCTGCAGCGCGTAGGCGACGTTGTCGTGCACGGTGCGGTTCGGCAGCAGCTTGAAGTCCTGGAAGACGACGCCGATGTTGCGGCGGTAGTACGGCACCCGCTTGCGCGTGATCTCCGCGAGGTCCTTGCCGGCGACGCGGATCGTGCCGGCGGTCGGCTCCAGCTCCTTGATCAGCAGGCGCATGACGGTCGACTTGCCGGAGCCGGTCGAGCCGACGAGGAAGACCCACTCGCCCCGCTGGATCGAGAAGGTCGCCTGGTCGAGGCCGACGGCGCCGACGTCGTAGCGCTTCTCGACGCCGCGGAACTCGATCACGGACGGCGCGGCGCGCCGCGCTCTGTGCGGCACGGCGACCGCCGGCGTGGGCTCGGCGTCGGCGCTGGGCGGCGTGCTGGAGGGGCCGGTCTTCACGGGCATGAGGCTCCGGGACAGTAGCGCGCACCCAGGCGAAGCGACCAGGCCCAGGCATCTGCTGCAAGCAGTTTTGCAGGGATTTCCTCGCTGCGGCGCGTGGCGCGCGGGCGCTCGCGCACGCCGGCGGGCGCGGGATCGGGGCGATTCGCCGCTATCGTCGCGGCATGACCGCGATCTCCACCTCCGTCGCCCCGAACGGGCTCCCGCTCCACCGTGTCTCGCTTCCCGGCACGCGCGCCGTCACGGCGCTCGTCGCGTTCGACGCGGGGGCGCGCACCGAGCGCCCGGAGGAGAACGGGATGGCGCACTTCCTCGAGCATCTCGTCTTCAAGGGCGGCGAGAAGTTCTCCGACTACAGAGCGGTCAACGAGACGGCCGAGCGGATCGGCGGCCAGCTGAACGCGTACACGAGCCACGACCTCGTCGCCTTCCACATCACCGTGCGGGCCGAGCGCGCGCTGGAGGCGATCGACCTGCTGACCGACTTCGTGGGGCGCCCGCGGCTCGACGGCGAGGAGCTGGAGCGCGAGCGCGGCGTCGTGATCCAGGAGATCGCACGCGCGAACGACCAGCCCGCGACGGTCGCCGAGCACCTGATCGACCACGCGGCGTTCGGCGACCATCCGCTCGGGCGCACGGTGCTGGGGCCGGTCGAGCACCTGCGCGACACGTTCACGCGCGAGGGGATCGTGGCGTTCCGCGAGCGGCGCTGGGGCGGCGCGCGCGGCGGCGCGTTCGTGGTCGGGAACCTGGAGCACCTGCCTGATGACAACGATCCCACCCACCCCGCGCTGGACGAGCTGTTCGGCCGCTTTCCCACGCTGCCGGAGCCGGAGCCGTACGAGGCGGCGCCGCCGCTGCACGTGCGCACCCTGGTGGAGGAGCGCGACTCGAACCAGTCGCATCTGCGGATGTCCTACCGGCCGGCGATCGACACGCGCTCGCGCGCCCAGCGCGCCGCGCTGACGATCTACGCGACGCTGCTCGGCGGCTCGATGGGCTCGCGCCTGTTCGACGAGATCCGCGAGCAGCGCGGGCTGGCGTACTCGGTCTACGCGCTCTCCCACAACAGCGCCGACGTGCCGATCCTGCAGCTGTCGGCCGGGCTCGACTCGGCCAAGTGCGTCGAGGCGTACCGGCGCATGCGCGAGATCGTCACCGAGTTGCGCGACGAGGGCCCGCGCGAGGAGGAGGTCGAGCGGGCACGCGCGTACGCCGCCGGCGCGCGCGTGCTGGCGTTCGAGAACACGAACGCGGTCGCCCGCCACGCGGCCCAGCAGACGATCCTGTTCGGCGAGGAGATCGACCCCGACCTCGCGATCGCCGCGCTCGACGCGGTCACCTACGACGACGTCCGCGCGGTCGCCCGCGACGTCGCCGACGAGCTGGCGATCGCCTGCGTCGGCCCGCACACGGCCGAGGACTTCGCGTGACGCCCGTGACCGTCATCCGTCCTGCGCTCGCCGCACTTGCCGCCACGGCGCTCCTCGCCGCTGCCGCTCCGCCGTCCGACGCCGCCTTCCCCGGTCGCGACGGGAAGCTCGTGTTCGGCTGGTCGAGCTTCTCCGAGTCCGAGCTCGAGCCGTTCCCGAGCCGGACCGAGACGGCGATCCAGACGGTCCGGCCGCGTGGCGGGAGACCTGTCACGTTGCGCGGCTGCGTCAGAGAGACCGGCAAGGCGGACGTCGGCGACTGCTCGATCGCGTACGGCAGCCCCGCCGTCTCGCCCAGCGGACAGTGGGTCGCGTTCGACGCCGGCAACCGGCTCGGGCTGATGCGCGCCGACGGCACCCGCTTCCGCCTGCTCGCCTCGCACAGCGCGGACGACGGGCAGCCGGCGTTCGCGCCGAGCGGGAAGCGCCTCGCCTTCGCGGCCGGCGCGGTGGCCGTCGTGCAGCAGCCGGCGCCTCCGCGCGGCGTGTGGACGAGCGACCTCGCCGGCGGCGCCGCGCGGCAGCTCACCGCGAACGGCGACGCGCCGGCCTGGAGCACGCGCAACTGGATCGCCTTCCTGCGCGCAGACGGCGTCTACCGCGCCCGCCCCGACGGCCGCGGCCTCAGACGGCTCGTCCACCGCGCCCGGTGCAGCGACGTCGCCTGGTCCCCGCACGGCACCAAGCTCGCGTTCACGTGCGGCACCCCCCACTCCGGCGGCCGGCTCTACGTCGCGAACGGCGACGGCAGCCACGTGCGCCGGGTCCTGGTGCGCTACGCGAGCCCGCAGAGCGTCGCCTGGGCGCCCTCCGGCCGGCGCCTCGCGGTCGTCTCGTTCGACGGCAGCATCCTGATCGTCCGCCTCGACGGCAGACAGGAGCCGGGCGGGATCGGCGGCGGCAGCGGCGCCACCTACACCTTCGGCGCGGGCAGCGTCGACTGGCAGCCGCTGCGCTGAAGGAAGCTGGCCGGCCAGCCGAGCGGCCGGATTGCGCTCGCGCCGCCCGAACGGGGAGAATCCCCCGCTGTGCCGCCCGAGGACGTCGCCGAGCTGAACCTGCGCGAGCTGCGCCGCTACGTCGAGCGCGTCAGCGACCGCTGGCCGATCTCGCAGGCGCTCGTCGGCGGCGCGCGCGTCGACGACGCGAACGGCGCCCCGCCGCAGCGCGAGCGCGGCCCGGAGTGGGTCGTCGTGCTCGTCTCGGACTTCTTCGACGGCGTCCCCTGGCTCGAGCGCGTCTACCAGGCCGGCTCGCTGTGGGACCGCTCCGAGATGGGCGCCCCGGCCGACGTCCACTGCTACACCGAGCCGGAGTTCGCGCGCAAGCGCGAGCAGCTCAGGGCCGTCCGCGACGCCGCCGACAGAGGCATCGACGTGCTCGCCCAGTCGGCCTAGCGCCGACCGGGCGAGCCGCCCGCAGCACGGCTAGGAGATCGCGACCATCCGCTCGATCGGCACGCGCGCGCGCTCGGCGAGGACCGGGTCGACCTTGACCTCGAACTCGTCGCGCAGCAGCGCGTCGCGCAGCTTCGGGAGCGTGATCATCTTCATGTACATGCAGCTCGCGCGCTCGTTGGCGGCGATGAACTCGACGTCGGGCGCCGCCTCGCGCAGCGGGTAGAGCATGCCGGTCTCGGTCGCGACGATCACCGCGCCGTCGCTGCCCTTCTTCGCCTGCGCGAATCTCAGCATCCCGCCGGTCGAGAGCATGTGCACGCCCTCCGCCGCGACGTCGCCAGCGGCGACGTACTCCATCACGCTCGTCGAGCAGCCGCACTCCGGATGGATCAGGAAGTCCGCGCCCGGATGCGCCGCGCGCACGGCCGTGATGTCGTCCGGGCGGATGCCGGCGTGCACGTGGCACTCGCCGTCCCACACGTGCATCGTGCGGCCCGTGCGCTTCTCGACGTAGGCGCCGAGGAACATGTCGGGGCCGAACAGGATCTCCGTCTCCGGACCGTGCTCGCGGTAGATGTGCTCGACGACGGCGACCGCGTTCGACGAGGTCACGCAGTAGTCGGTCTCGGCCTTGACCTCGGCCGTCGTGTTGACGTACATCACGACGAGCGCGCCTGGGTGTCTCGCCTTCCACCCGCGGAGCTGCTCGGCGGTGATCGAGTCGGCGAGCGAGCAGCCGGCGTCGACGTCGGGGATCAGGACGCGCTTCTCGGGACACAGGACCGAGGCGGTCTCGGCCATGAAGTGCACGCCGCAGAAGACGATCAGGTCCTGCTCGGACCGGGCGGCGTGCTGCGAGAGCCCGAGCGAGTCGCCGACGTAGTCGGCCACGTCCTGGATCTCGGGCAACTGGTAGTTGTGCGCGAGGATGACGGCGCCGCGCTCGGCGGCAAGCTCGCGCACCTCCGCCTGCAGGGCGGGGATGTTCTCGAGCATCAGAGGACCGGCATTCGCACTTGGTGTTTGCACCATTGGGAGGCTCATGAGAGTGGCTCCAATATGAGGGACAGGTCGAGTGCGGGGGCCGAGTGCGTCAACGCCCCGATCGATATGAAGTCTATCCCTGTCTCCGCGATCTCCCCGAGCCGCTCCAGCGTCACGCCGCCGCTCGCCTCGAGCGACGCGCGGCCGGCCGTGCGCTCGACGGCCTCGCGCATCGTCGCGAGGTCCATGTTGTCGAGCAAGATCCGCGGCGCGCCTGCCGCGAGCGCCTCGTCCAGCTCCTCCAGGCTGCGCACCTCGACCTCGAGCGGCAGCTCCGGCCGCGCCGCGCGCGCTCTGCGGACCGCCTCCCCCACCCCGCCGGCCGCCGCCGCGTGATTCTCCTTGATGAGGATCTCGTCGAACAGGCCGATGCGGTGGTTCGTGCCGCCGCCGAAGTAGACGGCCGCCTTCTCCGCCATCCGCAGCCCCGGCGTCGTCTTGCGCGTGTCGATGATGCGGGCGCCGGTCCCCTCGACCGCTCTGACGCAGCGGGCCGTGAGCGTCGCGACGCCCGACAGGCGACCGAGGAAGTTCAGCGCCGTGCGCTCGGCGGCGAGCAGCGCGCGGGCGTTGCCGCGCACGAACAGCACCGGGTTGCCGGCCGGATGCCAGACGCCCTCCGGGCACTCGGCACGGACCTTGGCGTCGGGGTCGAGCGCATGGAACGCCAGTTCCGCGTAGCCGATCCCGTAGACGACGCCGGGCGCCTTTTGGCGGACCAGCGCCTTCGCGCGAGCGTCGGCAGGGATCGTCGCCGCGGCGGTCACGTCGCCCTCCCCGATGTCCTCGGCGAGCGCGCGAGCGACGAGCTCGGCCGCGTCGTCGGGGAAGTCGGGCAGGACCCGCGGGCGGTCGGACTCAGGTCGCATCGCGCAACACCGTAACGGTCTCGAACGCGGGATCGCTCGCCCCGTGCAGGCGCGCGCCGGCGCGTGCCAGCTCGCGCAGGTAGGCGACCACCTCGGCGCGGATCCGCTCGCCCGGCAGCAGCGCCGGGATCCCCGGCGGATAGCCGGCGATCGCCTCGCACGAGACGCGCCCGAGCGCGTCGTCGACGGCGACGATCTCCGTCTCCCCGAGGAACGCGTCGCGCGGCGACACCGCCAGCGCGTCGCTCAGCTCCGGCGGCTTGACGAGCGGCGCCCGCGCCGGCTCGATCGGCCGCGCGATCTCGGCGACCGTCGCGCCGAGGTCGTGGACGAAGCGCTCGAGCGCCTCCGGCTGCTCGTGCACGCCCAGCACCATCACGAGCGTCGCGTGCGTCGCCAGCTCGAGGTGGATGTCGGAGCCGGCCCGCAGCTCGGCCGCGACGTCGTAGCCGCTGCGCCCGGTGCCGCGCACGTCGATCACGATCCGCAGCGGGTCCCACGCGTGCACGCCCGGCCGCCCGACGAGCCGCTCCCCGACGACGGCGCAGCCGGGCACCGCGTCGATCGCCTCGCGCGCCTGCGCGGCGGCGGCGAGCGTCCCGGCCAGCAGCGCCTGCCCGTGCAGCGCCAGCTGACGGCGCGCGGCGTCGAGCGAGGCGAGCAGCAGCGAGCTGGGGCTGGTCGAGCGCACGAGCCGCACCGCCCGTCCGACCGCGGCCCGGTCGACCCGCCCGCCCGGCGCGACGTGCAGCATCGCCGCCTGCGTGAGCGCGCCGACGATCTTGTGCGTCGAGGTGATGACGGCGTCGGCGCCGAGCGCGAGCGCCGAGCGCGGCACGCCGGGGTGGAAGCCGAAGTGCGGCCCCCACGCCTGGTCGACCACGAGCGCGGCGCCGGCGGCGTGCGCCACCTCGGCGAGCCCGGCCACGTCGGCCGCCATCCCGTAGTAGGTCGGCGAGACGACGAACACCGCGCGCGCGTCGGCGCAGCGCTCCAGCCCCGCGCGCAGCGCCTCCGGCGTGACGCCGTGCGCCATTCCCAGCTCGTCGTCGGTCTCCGGCGCGACGAACGCGGGCGTCCCGCCGGACAGCACGAGCCCGTCGATCAGGCTCGCGTGCGCGTTGCGCTGGAGGACGACGCGCGTGGCCGGCGAGGCCAGCGCGAGGCACAGCGCGTGATTGCCCTGCGTCGCGCCGTTCGTGAGGAACCACGACTGCTCCGCGCCGTAGGCGGCGGCGGCCAGCTCCTCCGCCTGCTGGTACGGCGTCGGCTCCGGTCCGACGTCGATCCCCTCGGTGTCCTGCGGCACGTCGAGCAGCAGCGCGCGCTCGCCGAGCGCCCAGCGCAGGCCCGGGTCGGCGCCCGAGCCGCCCTTGTGGCCGGGCACGTGGAAGCGCGTCGGGCCGCGGAAGCCGTAGGCGACGAGCGCGTCGAGGTAGGGCGCGGTCGGCTGGCGGCGGTCGGGCGCCGCCGGGCTCATCTCCCCGCCGCCCGCAGCAGCTCCGCGCGCACGAAGCCGTCGAGGTCGCCGTCGAGCACGCGGCTCGCGTCGCCCATCTCGAAGCTCGTGCGGTGGTCCTTGACCATCGTGTACGGGTGCAGCACGTAGGAGCGGATCTGCGAGCCGAAGTTGACGTCCTGCGCCTCGCCGCGCTCCTGCGCGATCTCCTCGCGCCGCTTGCGCTCCTCCAGCTCGGCCAGCTTCGAGCGCAGCATCCCCATCGCGGTGAGGCGGTTGGAGGACTGCGAGCGCTCGTTCTGGCACTGCACGACGATCCCCGTCGGCTTGTGCGTGATGCGCACGGCCGAGTCGGTCTTGTTGACGTGCTGCCCGCCGGCGCCGCTGGCGCGGTAGGTGTCGACCTGCAGGTCGTCGTCGTCGATCACGATCTCGCCGACGCCTTCGACGACCGGCGAGACCTCGACGCCGGCGAAGCTCGTCTGGCGACGGTTGGCGGAGTCGAACGGGGAGAGGCGCACGAGCCGGTGCACGCCCTTCTCGGCGCTGTAGAGGCCGTAGGCGTTCTCGCCTCTGACGCGGAAGGTCGCCGACTTGATGCCGGCCTCCTCGCCCGGGCTCGCCTCCAGCAGCTCGACCTCGAAGCCTCTCTTCTCGGCCCAGCGCATCTCCATCCGCAGGACCATCTCGGCCCAGTCCTGCGCGTCGGTGCCGCCGGCGCCGGCGTTGATCGTCACGAGCGCGTCGCCGGCGTCGTACTTGCCGGAGAACAGCCGCTCCAGCTCGAGCGCCGCCAGGCGCTCCTCGACGGACGCGATCTGCTCCAACAGCTCGGCTTCGAGGTCGGGCTCCTCGGCCGCCATCTCGGCGAGCGGGTCGAGGTCCTCGACGTCGCGCGCGAGCGACGCGTAGGTCTCCAGCTTCTTCGTGGCGCGCGCGTGCTCGGCGCTCGTCTTCGCCGCCCGCTCCTGGTCGTCCCAGAAGCCGGCCTCGCCCATCTCGCGCTCGAGCGCGTCGGCGCGCTCCTTCAGCCCAGCCGGGTCAAAGATAGTCCGCGAGCAGCTTCAGCTGGTCGCGGATCGCCGCAAGGCGCTGCGGCGTCGGCTCTGACGATGTGTTTGAGGCGGCGGACACGCAGTGGAGGCTATCCAAGCGACCGTGAGAGCGCGGTGCGGACGACGCTCGCGTACGCGCGGGCCCGCGCGCGGTCGAGCGGCAGCCAGCAGGCGGCCCGCAGCAGCGCGAGCGCCGCCACCACCGCGCGCAGCGCGATCCGCTCGCGGCGCGGATGGTGCTTGTCGAAGTACCGCAGCAGGCTGCGATGGCGCGTCGCGATCGCCTGCGGTCGGGGCCAGCGCGCGAAGCTGGCGCCGCCGACGTGCTCGAAGCGCGCGTCGTGCACGTAGCCGACGCGCCCCAGCGCCCGCAGGCGCCGCACGAGGTCGACGTCCTCGAACCAGTAGTGGAAGCGCTCGTCGAAGCCGCCGAGCCGCTCGAACGCGTCCCGCCGGCACAGCAGGCAGGCGCCGGCCGGCTGCTCCGCGTCCTGCGTGCGCTCGTAGTCGAAGTCGAGCATCAGCTGGCGGCGCGAGACCGGGTTGCGCGCCCACATCCGCTCGAGACCGCACAGCAGCGCGACCTGCGCGCGGAGCGTCGGCAGGGCGCGCACCGTGAAGCCGACCTGCGTGCGCTCACTGCCGGCGTCGAGCAGGCGACCGCCGGCCGCGACGTGCCCGGGGCTCGCCGCGAGGAAGCCGACGAGCCGGTCGAGCGCGCCGGGCCGCGCGGTCACGTCGCTGTTGAGGATCAGCAGGTAGGGCGCGTCGCCGAGCGCCGCGCCGGCGTTGCAGGCGGCGCCGTAGCCGGGGTCGCGCTCGTTGCGCAGCACGGTGACGGACGGGTGGCGCGCGGCGACGGCCGCGGCCGTGCCGTCCCGCGAGGCGTTGTCGACGACGACGCAGCGCACCCGCGTCTGCGCCGCGTCCGCGCCGAGCAGCGAGTCGAGGCACGCGAGCGTCAGCTCGCGCGTGTCGCGCGTCGGGATGACGACGTCGACCGCGGGCATCGCGCTCAGGCCGCCTCGGCGTCCACCGCAGGCGCCCGGCGCAGCAGCGCGCGCGACGCCGGCAGCGCGATCGCACCGGCGCGCACGAGCGCGGACGTGTAGAGGGCGGCGAACAGCAGCGCCTCGCCGGCGCCGAGCGCGAGCGCCTCCGGGCGCGCGAGCGAGCGCGTCGAGACGACGAGGTCGTTCAGCGCCGAGATCGCCGCGGCCAGCAGCGCCGCCGTCAGCAGCGGCACAGCCAGCGAGCGCCGCCAGCCGGACGCCCGCGGGAGCGCCGCGGCGGCGACGCGCCAGAACGCGAGAGCGCCGAGCGTCAGCGCGGCGCTCGTGCCGAGCGCGAGCGCGTGCGCGCCGAAGACGGCCACGAGGACGCTCGTCGCGACCGCGTTGACCAGCACGACGACGCCGGCCGCGCGCGCCTCGAGCGCCGGGCGGCCGAGCGACTGCACGAGCGCGAAGCCGGGATGCGCGACGACCCACATCGCGAAGCCGACGGCGAGGATCTGCATCAGGCGCTCGGTGCGCCCGAAGCCCGGGCCGAGCCAGGCGGCGACGAGCGGCCCCGCGCTGGCCGCGAGCGCCCCGAGCGCCCCCGCCGCGATCGCCGAGACGGCGCCGAGCGCGCGCGCGAACGCGTCGTCGAGCGCCTCCGGGCGCCGCACGTGGACGCGCGTGAGCAGCGGGACGAGCACGACCGTCGACTGCGCGAGCAGCGAGGCGAGCGCCGCCGCGACCGTGCTGGCGGCGCCGTACTCGGCCGCGACGCCGGCGCCGCACACGATCCCGATCAGCAGCCGCTCGTAGTGCATCGCGCCCGCGTAGGCGAAGCGAGAGCTCTGCTGCGGCAGCCCGTAGCGCAGGAGCTGGCGCAGGCTCGCGCGGCTCGGCCGAGCGCGCGCCGGGGAGCGCAGCAGCCGCCGGCACGCGAGCGCGCCGAGCGCGAGTGCGAGCGCCATCCCGCCGACCTGGCTCGCCGCCAGCCCGACGACGCCGTGGCCGCCGCGCAGCGTCGCGATCGCGCCGGCCGTGAACGCGAGCACGTAGCCGACGCGCATGCCCAGCAGCGCGCGGAAGCGCCGATGGCCGACGAGCACGCCCTCCCACACGGCCGCGAGCGTCGTCAGCGCGAACGCCGCGAACGCGAGCCGCAGCGCGTCGCGCGCGGGGTCGTGCAGCGCCGCCGGGACGTCGAGCAGACCGGCGAGCACAGGCGCGAGCAGCCAGCCGCCGGCGAGCAGCGGCAGGTCGAGCGCGAAGCTCGCGAGCAGCGCCGTGGCGACCGTCGAGCGGATCGCGGCCGCATCGTCGCGCGCGGCGGCCGCTGCCACGACGCGCGAGACCGCCGGCCCGATGCCGACGTCGACCAGCCCGGCCAGCCCCGTGGCCGCGCTCACGACGATCCACACCCCGTACGCCGGCTTGCCGAGCTGCGCCACGACGAACGGGGTCAGCGCGAGCAACGCGACCGCGGCGAGCGCACGCGAGAGGAACACCAGCGCGGCGTCCCCGCCGGCGCGCGAGCGGCGCTCAGGCACGCGCGCCCTCCGGCCGGCGCGCCGGCGACGGCTGCGCGCCGGCCGGGGCGGGCGCGCGCTGCGCGAGCGTGCCGACGAGCAGCAGCGCCGGGCCGATCACGAGCCAGTCGAGGTACTGCGTGAAGAAGCTGTCGTAGATCGCGAACGTCGTCAGCACGACCGCGTAGGCGGCCGTCAGCCGCCAGCCGAGCGCGCCGCCGCGCGCGCGCGTCAGCAGCGCGCCGTTCAGCGCGCCGAGCAGCGCCGCGCCGACCCACACGAGCGCCAGCCCGCCGTCGGCCCACAGCGAGCCGGCGAACGTGGGCGCGGTGAACGGCGGGGTGATGCGCGCCGAGACGCTTCCCGTCAGCCGCGTGCCCGGGATCACGCGGTTGAAGGCGACCGTGCTGAAGGCGCCGTGCGCGAACGGCTCCACCGTCGGGAAGTGGCCGACGAGCCCGCGCACCACCTCGAAGTTCGGCGCGAGCGCGACGTACGCCGGCAGCAGCGGCCGCTCCCACAACGGCCGGCTCGGCACGACGCGATGCAGCAGGTCATGCTCGAACGGGCGGTCCGGGTGCTGCGCGACGCGCGCGTAGAACAGCCCGCAGAAGGCGGCGAGGCCCGCGAGCGCGAGCGCGACCAGCGTCCGCCGCGGCGGGATCCCCCACACCATCGCGCGCGCGACCGCCACCGTCGCGAGCGGCAGCAGCAGCGACCCACGGCTCGCCTGCAGCGCGAGCGCCGCGATCGCCGTCAGGCCGAGCGCCAGCTCGAAGCGCCACCCGGGCGCCGTCAGCCGCGGCGGCCGCACGAGCGCGACGACCGCGACGACGTCGAGCAGGTCGACCAGCAGGACCGTCGGGCCGCGCGGCTGCGCGAAGCGCGTCGCGTCGATGTTGCCCGACAGCAGCGGCACGCCGCCCGCGCCGGCGAACTGGTGGGCCAGCTCGGCGAGGCCCAGCAGCAGCAGCGCCAGCAGCAGCGGGCGCAGGCGCACGCCGGCGAGCGCCGCGGGAAGCCGGATCGCCCTTTCCCGCGCACGGCTGCGCACGACCGCCGCCGCGACCGCGGCGCCGAGCGCGAACGCGAGCGGCACCAGCAGCACGAGCAGCCACATCGTCCCCGACCACGGCCGCTGGATCGGGAACAGCGGGAACTGCGCGAGGCCGGCGCCGACGAGCCACAGCACCGGCAGCGGCAGCAGCCCGGCCAGCGGGCCGAGGCGGCGCGCGCCGCCGATAGCCAGCACGCCGCCCGCGGTCAGCAGCGCGAGGCCCGCCGCGTGGCTGAAGCCGGTCGCGATCACGTGCCCGACGGCGCGGCGCCCAGCGGGAACACGCGCACGCTCGCGTGGCCAGCGGCCGGCTCGATCACCTGCAGGGCTGGCCGACCGGCCTCGAGCACCGCCACGTATGCCGCGCGGCGCGCGTCGGCCGCCGGCAGGTCGAGCCGCTGATGCAGCATGAACTGCCGGAAGCCGGACTCGCCGCTCAGCACGTGCACCTCGGGCTGGCGGCCGGCGCTGTGGCGGACGAGCACGAGGTCGGGCAGGGAGCCGCTCACGCGCGCGACGAGGATCGTCCAGTCGGCCGGGGCCTCGCTCGGCACGGGCAGGCCCGCCGTCAGCGCCGGCCGCCGCCAGCCCTCGTCCGCGCGCAGGACCTCGAGCCGCGGCAGCGGCTGCACGCCGGTCGCACGCTGGCCGGGGCGGAGATCGTTGCGTCGCGGCCAGACGACCGCGAACAGGTCGTCGGGGCGCCCGCCCCACGGCGCGAGCTGCGCGTCGACGGCGGCGCCGCGTGGCCCCGGCACGGCGACGTCGGCGTCGGCGAGCCGGCGCCCGCTGTCGAGCGAGGCGACCGAGACGGCGACCGACCGCGCGCTCGGCGTCACGCGCGCGACGGCGACCGCGTCGCCGTCCCAGCGCGTCAGCGCGGCGGCGCCCGCGCCGGCGCGCAGCGACAGCCGCTGCGTCGCGCGCACGCGCGCGCCGACGAGCACGCGCGCCTCGCTCGAGCCGGCCGCGGCGGGCGTCACGACGAGCAGCGGCGAGCTGCGCGCCTGCAGCGCCGGGTCGGCGCTGAACGTCGCGCCGGCCCGCAGCCAGGCACCGCGCAGCTCGTACGTGCGGCTGGCCGACAGCTCGTTCGGGTCCTTCGTCTCGCCGTACGGATAGGCCGCGAGCGCGATCGCCCCCAGCACGAGGACGCCGGCGGCGACGAGCGCCCAGCGCGCTCCGGCGCGCTCGCGAACGGATGTGGCCACGCTGCTCAACATGGGGCTCCCAGGGTCTCGGGGACGGGGGTGCCGGCGCACAGCTCGAGCAGCCGCTCGGCGATGCGCGGGAAGCTGTAGGCGTCGAGGTCGAAGTCGGGTGACGGACGGTACGGCTCGCCGTCCACGACGCGACGGTCGGCGTACGCGCGCAGCGCGCGGGCGATCGCGGCCTCGTCGTCGGGCGGCGCCAGCTCGTGGCCGCCGCTGCGCCGCAGCAGCTCGGCGGCGGCGTTCGCGTGCGCGAGCGCGAGGATCGGCTTGCCCGCCGCGAGGTACTCGTACAGCTTCGCGGTCGCGACCTGCGTGACGCCGACCGAGGTGATCAGCAGCAGCCCGTCGGCCGCCTGCTGCAGGCCGAGCGCGCGGCGGTGCTCGACGCGGCCGAGCGGCCGCACGACGTCGGCCAGCGCCGGCGCGCGCAGCGCCGCCGTCTCCTGCTCGGTGAAGCTGCCGGCGGCGACCAGCTCGATCCGCTCGCGCAGCGCGGGGTCGGCGCCGAGGACGCGCTCGAGCGCGCGCAGGAACGGCCGCGGGTCCTTGCCGTCCACCCCGCCGCTGCCGGTGTAGACGAGCGAGAAGCGCGACGGGTCGAGCGTGGCGCGCTCGTCCGTCGCGGCCGCGAGCGCGACCGGGTCGAAGCCGTTCGTCAGGTGCGCGACGCGCGCGCCGGGGTGGCGCCGCGCGAGGTCGGCGGCGATCGGCTCGGTCACGGCCGTGACGCAGGTGGCGCGCCGCACCACCGCGCCCTCCAGCCGGCGGTCGAGCGCAGTCGCGTACGGGCGCAGCGTCGGTGGCTCGAACGTCCAGCCGTCGCGCAGGTCGGCGAACCACGGGATGCCGCGCGCCTTCAGCGCCATCCCGACGAGATGGACCGACTCGGGCGGCGAGGTCGTGAAGACGACGTCCGGGCGGTCCCGCGCGACGATCCGCCGCGCCGCGCGGATCGCGGCGGGCGCCCACGTGGCGGCGGTCGCGTCCGGCACGATCGCGCGCGTCCACCAGCGGCGCCGCGTGCGCGTCACCGCGCCGTCGGCGAGGCCCGCCACGACGCGGTGCTGCCCGTCGGCGTGGGCGCGCAGGTCGCCCGCGCGCACGACCCGCTGCGCCGCGTCGTCCGGCAGCGCCCCCGAGGCGGCGCTCATCAGCACCGTCGTGCGCACGTCGAGATCGTGCAGCGCGCGCCGCAGCGCGACGACGCGCCGCACCGCCGAGACGTCGCTCGGCGGGAACAGGTAGGAGACGAGCAGCACGTGAGCGGGCCGCTCAGCCACGCGCCCCTCCCTCCGCGGCGGCGCGCGCAGGCGGGCGGCGCCGCAGCCGCGCGCGCCGCCGCAGGCGCCGCGCGAGCTCCCCGGCCAGCCCCGGGCCGCCGCCCGACTCGAGCAGGTCCCCCGGGTACGGGAACGACGGCGTCGCCGCACGCCAGCCGGCGAGCCGCCCGCCGACGCCGCTGACGTTGCGGTCGACGACCGCCTGGCCGGCGCAGATGACGAGCTCGCGCGCGAGCACGGCGGGCAGCCGGCGCGGGCGCAGCACGCCCCACGTGCGCAGCACGTAGCCGCGCCCGTAGCCCATCAGGCGGTTCTTCGCGCGCGAGCCGGAGCCGAGCGTCGCGGAGTGGTGGTGCACGCCGAGCGCGTCGCGCGCGAGCGCGCAGCAGCCGCCGGCGCGGCGCAGGCGCAGCACGAGGTCGACGTCCTCCCAGTAGGCGAAGATGCGCTCGTCGAAGCCGCCGACCGCGAGGAACGCCGCGCGGTCGAACGCGGCCGCGGCGGCCGACGGGCCGATCGGCGCCGGGAGCGACGCGTCGAGCGCGGCGACCGGCCGGCCGTTGAGGTAGTCGAACACGAGCAGCGTCGCGTCGAGCTCCATGCCGGCGGTGTCGATCAGCTCCGGCGCGTGCTGGTCGCGCAGCACCCCGGCGGCCATCACGACCGCGGCGGCCGGGTCGAGCGCGCCGGCGAGCGCCTCCACGAAGCGCGGCTCGCACGTGCAGTCGTCGTTGAGCAGCACGAGCGCGTCGCCGGCGGCGCGTCGCGCGCCGGCGTTGACGGCGCGCGAGTAGCCGGCGTTCTGCTCGAAGCGCACGAGCGTGACGTGCGCGAGCCGCTCGCGCACCCACTCGACGCCCGGCGCCGGGACGCCGTTGTCGACGAGCACCAGCTCGAACGGGACGGTCTGGCGCACGAGCGACGCGACCAGCGGCTCGAGCCGGGCGCCCGGGTCGCACGTCGGCACGATGACGGAGATCGAGCGCGTCGCGCTCATCTCGCGAGCACGACGATCGTGCCGCCGCGGCGCAGCAGGCCGGCGAGCAGCTCCAGCGCGACCGCGAGCGGCGCCAGCAGCGGGCCGGCCAGCAGCGTGAGCGCGACGTCCGCCGCGCCGCGCGCGCCGCAGCCGCGCCGCGCGCGCTTGAGCAGCCGGAAGGCGACGTCGCGCTCGCGCGTCAGGCGGTTGAGCAGCGTCAGCCACATCCCGAGCGCGTTGTGCTCGAGCAGCAGGTGGCGCGTGCGGGTCACGCGGAAGCCGCAGCGCTCCAGCAGCGCGGAGAGGCCGCGCGGCGTGAAGTGCGTGAGGTGGCGCGGCACGTCCTGGTGGAACCAGCGGTCCCCGCCGAGCGACGCCTGCCAGCTCGCCCGGTTCGGCACCGCGATCACGAGTCGCCCGCCCGGCCGCAGCCACGCACGCGCGCGTTGCAGCGCGGCGGCGGGGTCGTCGAGGTGCTCGAGCACATGCCACAGCACGACCGCGTCGGCGCTCTCCGGCGCCCGCTCGGCGGCCTCTACGCCGACCGTCGCGACGTCGAGCCCGCGCGCGCGGGCCGCAGCCGCGTACGGCGCGGACGGCTCGATGCCGCCGACGCGCTGCCCGCGCGCCGCCAGCGCCGCGAGCAGGCGCCCGTCGCCCGCGCCGACCTCGAGCACCTGCGCATGCGCCGGCAGCCGGCCGATCGCGCGCAGCCGGTCGCGGTCGATCAGCCGCCGCAGCGGCTCGAGCAGCGCGTCGAGCCGTCCGCGCATGCGGTAGGTCCCCTCGCTGTAGAGCGGTGCCGTCTCGCGCCCGCGCTGCGCCGGCGCGACGGCGGCGGTCCCGCACGCCGCGCAGCGCAGCAGCTCGTAGGCGGGCAGCGCGGCGAGCCGCGCGTCCGACGGCCGCGCCGCCCGCCACGGCAGCATGCTCGCGCGCCCGCAGGCGACGCACGCGCTCACGCCTGTTGTCAAAGCGCGGACCCGCCGGTCAGGCCGACGAAGGCGCGCCATGCGGGCTTCGCCTTGCCGGCAAGCGTGAAGAGGCCCGTGTGCGGAGCCCACCAGTCGTGCTCGCCCGCGTAGAGCGCGCGATCGCGCCAGCTGAACCACACGACCGTCTCGACGCGGCAACGCTTGCGCAGCCGCAGGACGCTCGCGTAGCTGCGCGTCAGCAGCGACGCCTGTGCGCGCAGCGACGTGCGGAACGGCCCCGGGGGCCCGCCGGTCGCCCAGCCGATCTCCGTGACGATGATCGGCGTTCGGCGATCGCGATGGCGGTCCATGATCGCGCGCACGCGCCGGACCGCGCCGACGACGCCGCGCTCGTCGCGCGCGTACGGGTTCACGGCCACGACCTCGAACAGCCGGCTGGCGCCGCGGACGTCGTAGAGGCGCCCGAGAAAGCGCGCGATCGGCATCCCGCCGCGGCTTTCCGGCAGCCCGGCGAGCGCGATCCGAGCGCGCGGGTCGACATGGCGGATCGGCCCGCGGACCGCGCGCACGAGCTCGAGGTACTGGCGCGGGTCGGGGTGGCCGTTCCAGTAGGCGGCGAAGTTCGGCTCGTTCCAGATCTGCCAGGTGAGGATCGGGAAGTACGGCAGCTCGGGGTGCAGGCGCCAGAACGCGCCGCCGCGCCCGTAGCGGCGCACGGCGTCGGCGGCGAAGCGCGTGAACGCGGCGCGCGCGGCGCGCGTCAGCGGCGGGTCGGTCGCGTGCGCCGCCGCGAACGGCGGCGAGCCGTAGAGCACCGGCAGCAGCCGGATCGCGTTGCGGGCCGCGCCCGCGACGAGGTCGTCGTAGCGGCCCCACACGCGTCTGCCGGGCAGCGGCTCGACGCTCGACCACTCCAGGTTGAAGCGGAAGACGTCGACGCGACTGCGCCCCATCGCGTCGAGCTCCGCGGAGGTCGGCGTCGCCCACGACTGCACGCCGAAGAAGCCGCGCGGCTGACTGGCGGGCGCGGGCGGCGCCGACAGCGCGCAGGCCACGGCGGCGAGCGCGAGCGAGGCGCGGGCGGGGCGGACGAGCGTGCGGAGGTGCATCGGCTTGGGCGACCGCGGCGCATCGACGCACCGACGGGATGGCCTACGTCAGACCGTTCGCAAGCCTATTGGCGCGTCCGGCGGAGCCGCGCAGCGCGCAGGAGCGCAGCCGCCACGACGGCGACCAGCAGCAACGGCACGGCGAGCAGCGCGAGGCCGGCGCCGCTGCCGGCCGCCCCGAACAGCGCGGTGCCGGCGCCGACGGGTGGCGGCTCGCCGCGATGCCGCGTCCGCGCACGCGCGCTCGCCGGCGGCGCCCCGAGCGCTCGCGACTCGGCGACTGCCCGCAGCACCGCGCCGCCGGGCGCACGCGCGAGGCGCCGGGCGAGCGCGCCGGGAAGCGGCGCCGTGCCGGCTGCGGACGGCCGCACATGCTCGCCGTCGGCGGACGGCATGCTCGGGACGTACTGGTCGAGCGCCGGCTGCCCATCCGCGGGCGCCGCGGCCGGCGCCGCCAGCCCGCCGGCGACGAGCGCCGCGAGCGCCAGCAGGCCGGCGAGCGGGAGCCGTACGGAGCGGCTCATATGCTTGCCCGGTGACGAGCCGGAAGATGGAGTGGGCTGCTCACGGGGTCGCGGCGGCAGTGGCGGTCGCACTCGTCGCCGGTGCCTTCGCCGGCGGCGGCTACGGTCCGGAGCGTAGTGCCGCGGCCGGCGTGATCGTCTGGTGCCTGGCCGCCGCCGCGCTGGTCGCGAGCTGGTCGAGCGGCCTGCGCCTGTCGCGTGCCGGCGCCTGGCTGGCGGCGCTGCTGGTCGCGCTCGCGGCGCTCGGCGTCGCCTCTGCGTGGTGGGCGGACGACCCCGGGCGCGCCGTCGCGAGCGCGCTGCCCGCGAGCCTCTACGCCGGCGTCGCGACGCTCGTGCTCGCGACCGCCCGCGTCGGGCGGCTCGCGTGGATCCGCGGCGTCGCGCTCGGGCTGGCGGCGGTCGCCGCCGTCGCGCTCGCGAGCCGCTTCCTGCCGGGCTCGTTCCCGGACCCGCTCGCCGGCGCGCTGCCGTCGGCGCGCGCGCGCCTCGCCTATCCGATCGGGTACTGGAACGCGCTCGGCTTCGCGACGGCGAGCGCGCTCGTCGCGCTCGGCTGGCTGTCATGCCGCGCCACAACCCGCGCCGGGCGCGTCGCCGCGCTGGCCGCCGTGCCGATCCCGGCGCTCGCGCTGTACCTCACCTCCTCGCGCGGAGCGCTCGTCGCGCTCGCCGCCGGCACGGCGCTGCTGATCGCGCTCGAGCGGCGACGCGTCGCGCTCGCGCTCGGCCTCGCGCTCGGCGGGGCCGCGGCGCTGCCGGTGATCGCCGTTGCCGCCGCTCGCCCCGCGTTCGCGGACGGCGCGACCGGCGCGGTGGCGCGCACGCAGGCGCACACGACGCTGGTAGCCCTGCTCGCCGCCGTGGCGCTGCTCGCGCTGGCGCGCGCGCTGCTCGACGGCCGGCTGGCGCGCTCGTCGGCGTGGCGGGTGCCGCGCCCGCTTACGTGGGCGCTCGCGGCCGCGGCGACGGCGGCGCTCGCGGCGCTGCTCGCGCTCCGCCTGCCGCACTGGGTCGACGCCTTTCGCGCCCCGCCCGCCGCGCCGGCGGACGGCGGCGCCGGGCTCGTGACGGGCCACCTGCTGAGCGCCGGCGGGAGCGGGCGCTACCAGTTCTGGGCAGCCGCCTGGGACGCCTTCCGCGCGCATCCGCTGCGGGGCCTCGGCGCAGGCGGCTACGAGGCCTGGTGGACACAGCACGGCACGCTCGCCTACCCCGTGCGCAACGCGCACTCGCTCGGCCTCGAGACGCTCGCCGAGCTGGGCGCGCTCGGAGGCCTGCTGCTGCTCGCGCCGGCGGCGCTGCTCGCGGTCGGCGCCGCGCACCGCCGCGCCGACGGGGACGGCGTTCTCGCGGCCGGCGTGGGCCTGGCCGCGTGCGGCCTCGTCGCGGTGGCGATCGACTGGACATGGCAGGTGCCCGCCGCGCTCGCGCCGGCAGTCGTCGGCGCGGCGATCGCGCTGCAGCCGCCGGCGCGCCGCCGGCGGCCGTCCGCCGCCTGGCGCGCGGTCGGCCTGGCCGGCGTCCTGCTGTGCGTGGCGCTCGCGGCCGTCGTGCTCGCGACCGAGGTGCAGCTCGACCGCAGCCGCGCCGCGGTGCGCGCCGGCGACTACGACGCCGCCGTGCGCGCCGCGCAGGCGGCCGCCGCCGTGCAGCCGTGGGCGGCTGCGCCGCGCCTCCAGCTCGCGCTCGTCGAGGAGCGGCGACGCGACCTGCCGGCGGCCCTCCGCGCGGCCTCGCAGGCGCTCGCGCGGGCCCCGAGCGACTGGCGCGCGTGGGTCGTCGCCGCCCGTCTGCGCGTGAAGGCGGGCGACCTGAGCGGCGCGCGCGCCGCCGTCATGCGCGCCGCGTGCCTGCAGTCGCCGACCGGATTCCGGCCTGTCGTGGCTATAGGTTTCCGCGCATCGATCCCCCCGAAGAGAGCCAGGTGTGTCGAGCGGACTGACAGACGCGACGGCAGGGCACGAGCTGAGCGCGCCGGGCACCGCGTCGCTGCGGGCGCCGGATAGGGGCCGGCAGCGCTGGACGAAGGACTCGCTGCGCCGCCGGATGCTCGCGCTGGCGGACCTGGGCGCCGCCGCGGCGGGGGTCGTCGCGCTCAGCGCCACCGCGCTCGACGCCGGCACGGCGCTGTCGGCGGCGGTCGTCGCGGCGCCGGTGTGGATCGTGCTGGCGAAGGTGCAGGGCCTCTACGACGCCGACCATCGGCGCCTGCGGCACCTGACGAGCGACGAGATCCCCTCGATCTTCATGTGGGTGACGCTGTCGGTGGCGACGACGGCGCTGCTGCTCTCGCTCGCGGGCCGTCCGGGACTCGACGGGGTGGCCGCGACGGCGATGTGGCTCGCCGCGTTCACGACCGCGGTCGCGCTGCGCGCAGCCGCGCGCGCCCTGTGGCGGCGCGTGGTCCCGCAGGAGCTGACGCTCGTGCTGGGCGACGGCGAGCTCGCGCGGACGCTCGTGCGCAAGCTGCGGCTGGAGCCGGGCCACCATGCGGCGCTGCTCTCCCCCGGGGTGCTCGACGAGCGCTCCCCGGGCGGCGACCTCGCGCTCGACGCGGTGATCCGCGTGCGTAGCGTCGAGCGCGTGGTGGTCGCGCGCGAGGACCTCGACGAAGCCGGCCTCCTGGCGGTCGTGCGCAGCTGCCGCGCCACGCGCACGAAGCTGTCCGTCACGCCGCCGCTGCCGGCGATGTTCGGCACGGCGGTGTCGCTCACGCATCTCGCCGAGCTGCCGCTGATCGAGCTTCGCACGTGGGACCCGTCGCGCTCGACGCTGCTGCTCAAGCACGCCTTCGACCGCACGGCCGCGGCGCTCGTGCTCGTGCTGCTCGCGCCCGCGATGGCCGCGATCGCGCTCGCGATCCGGCTCGACTCGCCGGGCCCCGTGCTGTTCCGCCAGCGGCGCGCCGGCGTCGACGGGCGCCCGTTCACGATGCTCAAGTTCCGCACGATGGTCGCGGACGCCGAGCGGCGACTCGCCGAGCTGGTCGACCTCGACGCGCTCGACGAGCCGATGTTCAAGCTGCGCGACGACCCGCGCGTGACGCGCACCGGCCGCTGGCTGCGCCGCCTCAGCCTCGACGAGCTGCCGCAGCTGCTGAACGTCGTGGCGGGCCACATGAGCCTCGTCGGCCCCCGCCCCGAGGAGGTCCGCCTCGTCGAGCGCTACGGAGAGGCGGAGCGCGTCCGCATCCAGATGCGCCCGGGCATCACGGGGCCGATGCAGGTGCACGGGCGTGGTGAGCTGACGTTCGCCGAGCGCGTGGCGATCGAGCGCGAGTACGTCGAGAACCACTCGCTGCGCAAGGACGCCTCGATCCTGCTCCAGACGGTCGGGGCCGTGGTGGCCGGCCGCGGCGCGTTCTGATGCGCTCGCTCGACGTCGTGATCGTCTCCTACCGCTGCCGCGAGCTGCTCGAACGCTGCCTGCGATCGCTCGATCGCCATCCCTTCACGCACGGCGAGATGCGCGTGCACGTCGTCGACAACGCCAGCGGTGACGGCACCGCCGAGCTGGTCGAGCGGCGCTTTCCGCACGTGCGACTTCAGCGCCTGGAGCGCAACGTCGGCTTCTCCGTCGCGAACAACGCGGTGCTGCGCCACGCCGACGGCGACGCCGTCCTGCTGCTCAACCCGGACACCGAGATGACGGCCGGCGCGCTGGACGCGCTCGCGCTGAGGCTCGCGGCCCGGCCCGACGTCGGGATGCTCGGCTGCCGGCTCGTGCTCGACGACGGCTCCTTCGACCACGCCGCCAAGCGCTCGTTCCCGACGCCGCTGAGCGCGCTCGCGCACTTCGCCGGCGTCGGGCGGCGTGCCGGCGCTGACAGACGGCTGGCGCAGTACCGCGCGCCGCAGCTCGGCGAGCACGACAGCGGGGAGGTCGACGCCGTCAACGGCGCGTTCATGCTCGTGCGGCGCGAGGCGCTCGACGACGTCGGGCTGCTCGACGAGCGCTACTGGCTCTACATGGAGGACCTCGACTGGTGCTACCGCTTCCACCAGCGCGGCTGGCGCGTCTGGTACGAGGGCGGCGTGACGGTCGTGCACGTGAAGGGCGGCACGAGCGGGCGCCACCGGCGGCTGCGCCAGAACGTCGCGTTCCATCGCGGGATGGCGCGCTTCTACCGCAAGTTCCACGCCGGCCGCAACCCGCTGCTCGACGGAGCGGTGCTGGTCGGGATCGGGGCGAAGCTCGCGCTTGCCGTGTCCCGCAGCGCGCTTGCGCGCGCGCTCGCGCCGCGTGCGCGTCAGGCGCGCGCGTAGAGCGCGAGCAGCCACTGCCGCTTGCGGCGACCCGGCGGCAGGCGGCGGGTCGCGCGCACGCCGCGCGCGAGCGCACGGCGCCGCGACGGCTCGGTGCCGCGATGGCCGCAGCGCGGGCAGACCGCCGCCGCGCTGTGGTGCCAGCTTCCCAGCAGCCTGTGTTGGATCCACACGTCGAGCGGTCGCGGTGGGAGGAACGCGGGACCGAACGTGCTCCACCGCGCCAGCGAGAAGCCCGGCACGAGCTGCGCCAGCCGAGCGGCGTCGAAGCGCTGGTGGTGACGGAAGACGTGGAACGTCGCGCGGCAGTCAGGGCAGCGGCCCTCGGCGTTCGCGAGGCTTTCCTCGAACGGGACGCTCACCAGCACGAAGCGGCTCGCGACGCGGCTGAGCTCGCGCAGCGCGCACGCGAGCTGCTCGTCGTCCAGATGCTCCAGCACCTCGGTGCACAGCACGAGCTCGAACGCGCGGTCCTCGAACGGCAGCGCCGTGACCGGCGCGACGTGCGTCTCGGCCGCGACGTGGCGAAGCGCCTCGGCCGCGATGTCGACGCCGACGACGCGCTCGTGGCGCGCGACCAGCCGGTTCGTGAGGCGCCCGTCGCCGCAGCCCACATCGAGCACGGTCGCGACGCCGTCGGGGATCGCCGCGAGCGTCTCGGCGACGCGCTCGCGCTCCATCGCGCTCAGCTCGTCGTCGCCCCAAAGGTCCGCCTGGTCGTAGTAGCGCAGCGCGCCGTCGCGCTCGTCCGGGACTACGTCCCGTGACACTTCTTAAATTTCTTGCCCGACCCGCACCAGCAGGGATCGTTGCGACCGATCTGGTCGATCGCGTCGACGCGCCGCTGGGCGACGTGCGCGCCGTCGTCCTCCTGCGGCGCGGGCGCTTCGGCGACGCCGAGCGCGGACGGGGTCGCTTCGCCGCCGCCGGCGAGCGCGCCGAGCGCCGTCGCCGTCGAGGAACCGCTGGAGTACGTGAAGCCACCGCCGCCGGCCCAGTTCGAGTTGCTCGCCTCGGCCGGGTCGGGGATCGCCTGCTCCGGCTCGCCTTCGACTTCCACCGCGATCTCGACGTTGAAGATCATGCGCGCGAAGTCGGACCAGATCGTGTTCATCAGGTCCTGGAACAGCTCGAAGCCCTCGTTCTTGTACGCGACGAGCGGGTCGACCTGGGCCAGCCCGCGCAGGCCGATGCCCTCGCGCAGGTAGTCCATGTCGTAGAGATGCTCGCGCCAGCGCTGGTCTATGGTGTTGAGCAGCAGGTAGCGCTCCAGCACGCGCATCAGCTCTTCGCCGAGCTCCCGCTCGCGCTCGTCGTACAGCCTCAGCGCGTCCTCGACGAATCTCTCCGTCAGCTCTTCGCGGTTCGTGCTGGCGGGGTTGACGTCTTCGAGCCCGAAGCTGACCGGGAATATCTCGGCGACGCGCGCGAACAGGCCCTCGAGGTCCCAGTCTTCGGCGTAGTCGCCGGCCGTGAACTCGTCGACGACGCGGCCGAGCATGCTGGCGATCTCCTCGCGCGCCTGCTCGCCCATGTCGCGGCCCTCGAGCACCTCGTCGCGGTACGCGTAGATGATGCGGCGCTGCTCGTTCATGACGTCGTCGTAGTCGAGCACGCGCTTGCGGATCAGGAAGTTCTGCTCCTCGACCTTCTTCTGCGCCTTCTCGATCTGCTTCGTCAGCAGGCCCGCCTCGATCGGCTCCTCGCGGCCCTCGTCGTCGGTCGTGCCGAAGCGGTCGAGGATGCGGTAGATGCGCTCGCCCGCGAACAGGCGCACGAGGTCGTCCTCGGCGGACAGGAAGAAGCGCGACTCGCCGGGGTCGCCCTGGCGCCCGGCGCGGCCGCGCAGCTGGTTGTCGATGCGGCGCGACTCGTGGCGCTCGGTGCCGATGATGCAGAGGCCGCCGGCCTCCATCACGCGCTCGCGGTCGGCTTCGCAGCGCGCTTCGAGCTCCGGCAGGACGCGCGCCTCGTGCTCCTCGTAGTCGGGGTCGCCCGGTCTCACGCCGAGCTTCGCGAGCTCATGGCGGATCAGATGCTCGGGGCTGCCGCCGAGCTTGATGTCGACGCCGCGGCCGGCCATGTTGGTCGCGATCGTGACGGCGCCCGGCCGCCCGGCCTCGGCGACCGTCTCGCCCTCTCGCTCGGCGTGCTCGGGCTTCGCGTTGAGGACCGTGTGCTTGATCCCGCGCAGCTCGAGCCGTCTGCTGAGCAGCTCGGACACTTCGACCGAGATCGTGCCGACCAGCACCGGCTGGCCTTTCGCGTTGCGCTCGGCGATCTCCTCGACGACCGCCGACCACTTGCCCTCCTTGGTCTTGTAGACCTGGTCGTTGCGGTCCCTGCGGATCATCGGGCGGTTCGTCGGGACCTGGACGACGGGGAGTCTGTAGATCTTCATGAACTCCGTCGCCTCGGTCAGCGCGGTGCCGGTCATGCCGGACAGCTTGTCGTAGAGGCGGAAGTAGTTCTGGTACGTGACCGAGGCCATCGTCTGGTTCTCCTCGGTCAGGCGGCAGCCCTCCTTCGCCTCGATCGCCTGGTGCAGGCCCTCGGACCAGCGCCGGCCCTCGAGGATGCGGCCCGTGAACTCATCGATGATCTGGACCTCGCCGTCGATCACCGCGTAGTCGACGTCGCGTCTGTACAGCGACTCGGCCTTCAGCGACTGGATCAGGTGGTTGACGAGGTAGCCGTTCTCGGCACGGTAGAGGTGGTCTATGCCGAGGAAGCGCTCGGCCTTCTCGACGCCGCGCTCGGTGACGGAGATCGTCTTGTGCTTCTCGTCGAATTCGTAGTCGTAGTCGGCGACGAATTCCTTTCTCGCGCGCGGGTCGAGACCTCTCGGCATCTCGCCGGGCGTCAGCATCGGCGCCAGCCGCGCGAACTTCGCATAGATCTCGGACGAGTCCTCGGGCGCGCCGGAGATGATCAGCGGCGTGCGCGCCTCGTCGATCAGGATGTTGTCGACCTCGTCCACGATCGCGTAGGCGTGAGCGGCCGAGCGGCGCTCGAGGCGGTCCTTCGCCGAGCGCACCTCGCCGAGGTCGCGGCCGCCGTGCTGGACCTTGTCCTCCAGCGTCGGCGCCATGTTGTCGCGCAGGTAGTCGAAGCCGAACTCGGAGTTCGTGCCGTACGTGAGGTCACACGTGTAGGCGTGGTGCTTCTCCTCGTGCGGCTGCATCGCCTGGAGGATCCCGACCGACACGCCGAGCAGGTCGTAGATCGGGCTCATCCACTCGGCGTCGCGGCGCGCGAGGTAGTCGTTGACGGTCACGACGTGGACGCCCTTGCCGGCGAGCGAGTTCAGCACGGCCGGCAAGGTGGCGGTGAGCGTCTTGCCCTCGCCGGTGCGCATCTCGGCGATCGCGCCGTCGTGCAGCACCATCCCGCCGATCAACTGGACGTCGAAGTGGCGCATCCCCATCGTGCGACGGCCCGCCTCGCGCACCAGCGCGAAGCACTCGTAGAGCAGGTCGTCGAGCGGCTCGGCGCCCTTCCCGCGGGCGCGGGCGCGCAGCGAGTCGGCGGCGGCGCGCAGTTGTGCGTCGGTGAGCTCCTGCATCTCCGGCTCGAGCTCGTTGATTCGCGCTACACGCTGCTCGTAGGACCTGAACTTCTTGCCCTCCCCCAAGCGCAGCGCACGATCGATCAGCGACATGCGGCCTAGCGTAGCAGCGGCCGCATGCCGCGATGCAACCCTCCCGTGACCGTCCAGAGCAGGCGCTCAGGCGGCGCTCGCACCGCCTCCCGCGAGGCCGTTCGCCGACTGCTGGGCGGCCCGCGTGGCGCGTCGCTTGCGGCGCTGCTCGCGATGTCGCTTGACCTGTCGCGCGAGCTGCTCCTCGCAGCAGACGATCGCGTGGTGCATGTCCGGGGCGGTGGCGCGCGCCCGCAGCGTGACGCCCTTCAGGTAGAGGGTCGCCTCGGCGACCTCGCGGTCGGAGATGGCCGGATTGCGCTCCTCGCTGAGCTCGACCTCGAGCTCCGCGAGCTCGGACACCTGGCGCGCGATCGCCCGAAAGCGACGCTCGACGTGATCCTGCAAGCCGTCGGTGACCGGGGTGTTCCGTCCCTTGACCGCGATGCGCATGATGCGCCCCCTTTGCGTCGTGTGGGGTTGGATCTTTCCCCGATCGTAGATGCGCCAACGGTCGGCTTCCAACCGTGGCTTGCCGCAGGTCAGCGCGGCAGCGTACGTGCGTAGCTGACGGCGGCCACATGGGCCACGCCGGCGGCCCGCAGCGCGCGGGCGCAGGCGTCGAGCGTGGCGCCCGTCGTGTGGACGTCGTCGACGAGCAGCGCGCGCGCCGGCGCGGCGCCCACGACCCGCAGCAGCTGGCGCGCCGCCGCGGCCCGGCGCGCGGCGCGGCCGGCCCCGAGTTGGCGGGTCGGCGCGCCGCGCCGGCGCAGGCACGCGGCGACCGGCAGGCCGCTGCGGGCGGCGAGCGCCGCCGCGATCAGTGCCGCCTGGTCGAAGCCGCGGGCGCGGCGGCGGGCGGGGTGCGACGGGACCGGCACGAGCGTCGCGCCGTCCAGCAGCGCGGATGGCGCGGAGGCGGCGATCTGCGCCGCCATCAGCCGCGCGACCGGCAGCGCGCCGCGGAACTTCAGCGCCGCGACCAGCTCGCGCGCCGAGCCGTCGTGCGCGAGCGGGGCCCAGGCGCGCTCGAACGCCGCGCCGTCCGCCGGGCAGCGCGGCCCGCACGGCGCCGGCAGGCCGCAGCGCTCGCAGCGCGGCGCGACCAGCCACGGCAGCGCCCGCCGGCAGCCGACGCACAGCTCGGCGGCCGCGTCGCGCAGCGGCGCGCGGCAGGCGAGGCACGCGGGCGGGACGAGCGCGGCGCTCAGCTCGGCGCGCAGGCGGGCGAGCAGCTCGGAGGCGTCCATCGCCGGGAGGCTCGCGCGGCGCCTGCTACACGACAGCACGCGAGTGCGACAATCCTGCGGCATGTCTCCGGACGCATCGTGGACGTTCGATCCGGGCGTCGTCATCGCACTGGTCGTCTACTCCGGCCTCTACCTCGTGCGCTGGACGCGCGCCCGCGCGCCCGGTGAGCCGCACCCGCCGAGCGTCGGGCGGCTGCTCGTGTTCCTAGCCGGCATCCTCGTGCTGGTTGCGGCGCTCTGCTCGCCGATCGACCGCCTCGCCGAGCAGGTGCTCGCGATGCACATGGTCCAGCACGTGCTGTTGCTGGACGTCGCGCCGATCCTGCTGATCCTCGGCCTGACGAAGGTGCTGCTGCGGCCGGCGACGCGCCGCATCCACCGCATCGAGCAGCGCGTCGGCGTGCTGGCCTCCCCGGTCGTCGCCGTGATCCTCTACACCGCCGCGATGTGGGTCTGGCACGTGCCGGCGCTCTACGACGCGGCCGCACGCCACAGCGGCATCCACGTGCTGGAGCACCTCAGCTTCACGCTCGCCGGCTTCCTCTACTGGTGGCACCTGCTGTCGCCGGTCAGCACACGGCTGCGGCGCGAGGGCACGACGCCGATCGTCTACATGGTCAGCACGAAGGCGACGGTCGGCTTTCTCGGCATCCTGCTCACGTTCGCGCCCAGCTCGCTCTTCGCCTACTACTCGAATCAGCCGCACTGGTGGGGCCTGACGCCCGACGCCGACCAGGCGCTCGCGGGCGCGATCATGGCGCTCGAGCAGGCGATCGTGATGGGGATCGTCGTCGCCGTGCTGTTCGTGCGGATGCTCGCGCAGAGCGAGCGCGAGGAGCAGCGGGCGGAGCGCTACGGCGCCGTCTGACGCGGCGCGAGCCCGTCGAGCACGCCTCTGTGCCCGAGGATCGCGCCGATCGCGATCGCGTCGGGGGCGACCTCGGTGCCCGGCAGCACGACGGAGTCCTTCAGCGCGGCGCCGTCGCCGATCACCGCGCCGTCGCCGATCGCGAGCGGCCCCTGCAGGCGCACGCCCTCGCCGATCCGCACGTCGCGGCCGATCCACACGGGCGGCTCGATCAGCGTCGCGTCGGTCAGCTCGGTGCCCGCGCAGATGCGCACGCCCTCCGCGACCTCCTCGCCGCGCAGCTCGACCGTCAGCGCGCCCTGCATCGCGTCGAACGTGCCCTGCTTCAGCTCGCCGAGCGAGCCGACGTCGTTCCAGTACTCGTCGATCGCGTGGATGTGGAACGGCACGTCGTTCGCCAGCAGCGCCGGGAACACGTCGTTGGCCCAGTCGACGAACGGCTCTCTCGGGAAGTAGTCGAAGATCTCGGGCTCGAACAGGTAGATGCCGCAGTTGCCGAGGTCGGACAGCGCCTCGGCCGGGTCGGGCTTCTCCTGGAAGCCGGTGATGCGGCCGTCGGCGTCGTGCAGCACGACGCCGAACTCGCGCGTGTCCTGCACGCGCTTGACGGCCAGCGTGCCGATCCCGCCGGCCTGCTTGTGGCGTTCGACGAACTTCGTCAGGTCGATGTCGGTCAGCGCGTCGCCGGAGATGATCAGGAACGGGCCGCCGTCGAGGAAGTCGGCGCAGTTGCGCACGCCGCCGGCGGTGCCGAGCAGCTCGGGCTCCTCGCGGTAGGTGAGGCGGTCGCCGAAGTAGTCGCGGATCGTGTCCGGGAAGTAGTGCAGGTTCGCGACCACGTCGTCGTAGCCGTGCCGGTCGAGCAGGTCGACGATGTGCGCCATCACGGGCCGGTCGAGCACCGGCACCATCGGCTTCGGCAGCTCGTACGTGAGCGGGCGCAGACGCGTGCCGAGCCCGGCTGCGAGGACCATGGCCTTCATGAGGCCGCGGACCCTAGCGAACGCGCGGTGGGCGGGTCAGGTGCCCTGCTCCCACGCCGTCAGGTAGGCGCGTTGGGCGTCGGTCAGCGCGTCGATCTCGACGGACAGCGCCGCGAGCGTGAGGCGCGCGACCTCGTCGTCGAGCTCGTGCGGCACGCCGTGGACGCGCGCCTCCAGCGTCTCGGCGCTGCGCACGAGATGCTCCGCCGCGAGCGCCTGGTTGGCGAACGACATGTCCATCACGGCGGCCGGGTTGCCCTCGGCCGCCGCGAGGTTGACGACGCGCCCCTCGGCCAGCAGGTTGATGCGCCGCCCGTCCGCCAGCACGTGCTGCTCGACGTGCGGGCGCACCTGGCGGCGCTCGGCCGCCAGCTCGCGCAGCGCCGCGAGGTCGCACTCGACGTCGAAGTGGCCCGCGTTGCACAGCACGGCCCCGTCGCGCATGACCGCGTAGTGCTCGCGGCGCACGACGTCGCGGTTGCCGGTCGCCGTGATCAGCACGTCGCCCTTCGCGGCGGCGGCGACGCCGGGCAGCACCTCGTAGCCCTCGAGCTTCGCCTCCAGAGCGCGCACCGGGTCGACCTCGCAGACGACGACCTGCGCGCCCGCGCCCTTCGCCCGCAGCGCGATCCCCTGTCCGCACCAGCCGTAGCCGAACACGACCACGACGCGCCCCGCCAGCAGCATGTTCGTCGCCCGCAGGATCCCGTCGAGCGCGGACTGGCCGGTGCCGTAGCGGTTGTCGAACAGCCGCTTTGTGCGCGCCTCGTTGACGGCGACGATCGGGAAGCCGAGCTGGCCGGCCGCCTCGAGCGCGCGCAGCCGTACGACGCCGCTCGTCGTCTCCTCCGTGCCGCCGAGGATGCCGCCGTCGGCCAGCAGGTCCGTGCGGGTCGCGTGGATCGTCGAGACGAGGTCCGCGCCGTCGTCCATCGTCAGCTGCGGACGCGTCTCCAGCACCGCCTCGATGTGGCGGTAGTAGGTCGCCATGTCCTCGCCGTGGATCGCGTGGACGGCGGCCCCGTGGCGCTCGACGAGCGCCGCCGCGACGTCGTCCTGCGTGTCGAGCGGGTTGGCGGCGCACAGCGCGACCTGCGCCCCGCCCGCGATCAGGGTGCGGACGAGGTTCGCCGTCTCGGTCGTGACGTGCAGGCACACGCCCACGCGCAGCCCCGCGAACGGCCGCTCGCGCGCGAAGCGCTCGCGGATCGCGCGCAGCACCGGCATCTGCGCGTCGGCCCACGCGATGCGCGCGTCGCCGGCCTCGGCCAGGCCGAGGTCGGCGACGTCGGATGCGCGCGGTCTTCTGGGGGGCGCTCTAGTACCGATAGTGATCCGGCTTGTACGGGCCCTCGACGGGGACACCGATGTACGCGGCCTGCTCGGGGCTGAGCTGCGTGAGCTTCACGCCGAGCGCGTCGAGGTGCAGGCGCGCGACCTTCTCGTCGAGGTGCTTCGGCAGCACGTAGACCTTCTTCTCGTACTCGTCGTTCTTCGTGAACAGCTCGATCTGGGCGATCGTCTGGTTCGTGAACGAGTTGGACATCACGAACGACGGGTGACCGGTTGCATTTCCGAGATTCAAGAGGCGCCCCTCGGACAGCATGATGATCGTGTGCCCGTCGGGGAACTTCCACTCGTCGACCTGCGGCTTGATGTTGATCCGCTCTATCCCGGGGAGCTTCGAGAGGCCGGCGATGTCGATCTCGTTGTCGAAGTGGCCGATGTTGCCGACGATCGCCTGGTGCTTCATGCGCGCCATGTGGTCGGCGGTGATGATGTCCTTGTTGCCGGTGCACGTGACGAAGATGTCGCCCTCGCCGATCACGTCGTCGAGCGTCTTGACCTCGTAGCCCTGCATCGCCGCCTGGAGCGCGCAGATCGGGTCGATCTCGGTGACGATCACGCGTGCGCCCTGGCCGCGCAGCGACTCGGCGCAGCCCTTGCCGACGTCGCCGAAGCCGCAGATGACGGCGACCTTGCCGCCGATCATCACGTCGGTCGCGCGGTTGATGCCGTCGACGAGCGAGTGACGGCAGCCGTAGAGGTTGTCGAACTTCGACTTGGTGACGGAGTCGTTGACATTGATCGCCGGGAACAGCAGCGTGCCGGCCTCCGTCATCTCGTAGAGGCGGTGGACGCCGGTCGTCGTCTCCTCCGTGACGCCCTTGATGCCCTGGCCGATCTTGGTCCACTTCTGCGGGTCCTCGGCGAGCGTCTTGCGCAGCAGGCGCAGGATCACGCCCCACTCCTCCGAGTCGCCGGGGGCGTCGTCCGGCACGGCGCCGGCGGCCTCGTACTCGGTCCCCTTGTGGACGAGCAGCGTCGCGTCGCCGCCGTCGTCGAGGATCATGTTGGGACCTTCGTCACCCGGCCAGGTGAGCGCCTGCTCGGTGCACCACCAGTACTCCTCGAGCGTCTCGCCCTTCCACGCGAAGACCGGGATGCCCTGCGGGTCCTCGGGCGTGCCGTTCGGGCCCACGGCGACCGCGGCGGCGGCGTGGTCCTGCGTCGAGAAGATGTTGCAGGAGACCCAGCGGACCTCGGCGCCGAGCGCCGTCAGCGTCTCGATCAGCACCGCCGTCTGGATCGTCATGTGCAGCGAGCCCATGATGCGCGCGCCCTTCAGCGGCTGGCTCGCCGCGAACTCCTCGCGGAGCGACATCAGGCCGGGCATCTCGTGCTCGGCGAGGCGGATCTCCTTGCGGCCGAAGTCGGCCAGCGACAGGTCGGCGACCTTGAAGTCGGTCTTGCTGGACAGGGCGGTCATCGTGGCGCGGTCTCCATCAGTTGTGTGTTGAGCAGCCTCTGGTGCTTCTCCTGCTCCCAGCGCAGCCAGTCGGCGGCGGCGACGTCCTCCGGGCGGTGTGGCTGCGCGTCGAACCACTCTCCGACGGCCTCGCGCAGGTCGGCGTCGCGTCGCAGGCGCAGCGCGAAGCCGATCTCCGAGAGGCCGACGTCGAAGCGTTCGAGCAGCTCGCGCAGCGTGCGCAGGCGCTGCAGCTCGGCCGGCCCGTAGAGCCGGTAGCCCGAGCGCGAGCGCTCCGGCACGACGAGCCCGCTGCGCTCGACGTAGCGCAGCATCCGCGGGGACCAGCCGGTCGTCTCCGCGGCCTCGTGGATCGTCAGCGCGTCGCCCTCCGCCATCAGAGCGGCCAACGTTACCAGAGGTGTGTCAAGGTTCGGCCGAGTAGATTGCGAGCGTGTCGACCAGCGCCTCTGCACGGGGCCCGGTCGCTCGGGGGAATCGCGCTGCATCTGCTCGGGCGACGCATGCCCTGACACCCGGCGAGTCCGCGTGGCTCGCGGCGCTCCCCTGCGCGCTCGCGACGCTGCTCGCGATCGTCGTGCTGGGGCCGCCGCTCGGGCGCGCGCTGCCGTCGGCGCAGCCGGCGATATGGCATGCATACGTCGCCGCGCAGTTCGTGCACGCGGAGCCGACTGAGCACGCGCGCTACCTGCTCGCGCTGCTGGGGCCGCCGCTGGCGATCGCCGGCATGCTGCTGCTGCGCGGGCGCCGCGTGCGCGCGAACGTCGCGGCGGCCGGCGCCGCCGTCGCGCAGACGGTCCTGCTGGCGCTCGTCGCGACGGCGCTCGTCGCGCAGCAGACGCACGTCTACGGCACGGCCTTCACGACCGAAGCGACGGGACATCGGATCGTCCTGCTGACGCCGGCGACGCTCGCCGCGGCGGTGGCGCTCGCGCTGCTCGCCGCCGCGCTGCTGCGGGACGGCCGGCTGCTCGCGCGCGCCGCCGAGTTGCTGCGCGAGACGTCGCGCACGCGCTGGGCGGCGAGCGCGCTCGCGGCGCTGCTCGTGCTGGTGTGGCTCGCGTCGGCGTTCCAGAGCGATGCGACGATCGACCGCGCGAACGCGGAAGTGGGGGAAAACCTCCCGTACTGGTCCGACGAGGCGTTCTCGGTCCTCAACGGCCACGCACCGCTCGTCGACTTCCACACCCAGTACGGGCACCTGTGGGCGTACCTGGCGGCCGCCGCGCTGAAGCTGCTCGGCACCTCGCTCGCGGCCTACGCGGCCGTGATGCTGGCCGGCACCGCCGGTGCGCTCGCCGCCGTGTTCGCGAGCTTCCGGCGCCTTGCCGGCGGCGCGCCGCGCGCGCTCGTGCTGTTCGCGCCGTTCGTCGCCACCAGCTTCTTCATGGAGGTCGGGCCGCTGTCGAACCGCTACGGGCCGGCGAACCTCTTCAGCCTCTTCCCGATCCGCTACGGCGGCCCGTACGTGCTGCTGTGGCTCCTCGTGCGCCGCGTCCAGCGAGGCGACGGCGGCACGACGGTGCCGCTGTTCGCGCTCGCCGGCGTGGTGGCGCTCAACAACCTCGAGTTCGGGCTGCCCGCGCTCGCGGCCACGCTCCTCACGCTCGCCGCCGTCTCCGACCGCTCGCGCGCGACGCTCGCGCGGCTCGGCGCGGAGGCGCTCGCGGGCGCGCTCGCGGCGGTCGCGGCGGTCAGCGTCCTCACGCTCGCGGTCGCCAGCTCGCTGCCGCACTTCGGGCTGCTGCTGACGTTCCCGCGCATCTACGCGAACGCCGGCTTCGGACTGCTGCCGCTGCCCGCGCTGGGCTTGCACCTCGTCGTCTACGCGACGTTCGCGGGGGCGCTCGTCCTGGCCGCCGTGCGACTCGCCTGCGGCGAGCGCGACGCCGCGCTGACGGGCGCGCTCGCGTGGGCCGGGATCTTCGGCCTCGGCGCCGGCGGCTACTTCGTCGGGCGCTCGCACCCGCACGTGCTGGTCGACCTCTTCTCCGCCTGGTCGCTCGCGCTCGCGCTGCTGCTGCTGGCGGTCGCGCGGGCGGTCGCCCGCCGCCCGTCGCGCCGGCCGCAGCTCGCGGAGCTGCTCGTGCTGGCCGGCTTCGGGGTGATGGTCTGCTCGCTCGCGCAGACGCCGGCGCCGTGGTCGCAGCTCGACCGCATGACGACCGCGACGCCGGCCGCCCGGCGCGCCTACCCGGCTGTGAAGGCGGTCGTCGCGCAGCTGACGCGCCGCGGTGAGCCGGTCGCGCTGCTGCTGCCGCTAGGGCACCGGATCGCGGTCGAGCTGGGCCTCGACGACGTCACCCCCTACGCCAACGCCGGCTCGATGATGACGCGCGGGCAGTGGGCCGAGGCGATCGCCGCGCTGCGCAGGGCGGGCGGCGTCCGCGTCATCACGGCGCGACGCCTGCTGTTCCCCGAATGCGCCGCGTTCCTCGCGGCGCAGGGCTTCAGGCCCGGACGCCAGTCGCAGGCCGGCAACGGCGTGTACGAGTTCGTCGCGCGCTGAGCGCGAGCGGACGCTCAGCCGCCGATCAGCGCGCCCTTGAGCCGCTCGATCGCGTCGACCGGCGTCGGGTCGACGCCGCGCAGCACCGCCAGGTAGACCGACACGAGGTCGCCGGCCAGCAGCAGCGACAGAAGCCGCTCCAACCGCGTCTCGCCGCGCGTCTCGACGCGGAACGAGGCCGCCGCGCTCGCGCCGATCAGGCCGCGCGTCAGCTCGATCCGCTGGCGGATGCGCGGGTGCAGGTCGGAGTCGTCGAGAAAGACCGTGCTGAAGCGGCCCAGCTCCGCCGCGCCCGTCCAGCCGGCCACCTCGTTGTGGTCGAGCTCCGGGAGCTGCGACGAGTGCGCCGGGATCTTCGCGTTCTCGTTCAGCTGCGTCTTCCAGCGGTAGGCGATCGGCGCGGTCAGGCCGGCGCCTGCGATCTGCGGGATCGTGCCGAGCAGGCCGCGCGCGAGCTGCTTCGGCAGCGCGTCCTCGGCCCCCTCGGGGCCCCATTCGGCGACCAGCTCCTCGGTGTGCGCGGCGGCGACGTCGATCTCCGAGTGCAGCGACTCCGCGACGCCGCAGGCGGCGGCGACCTCGAGCGCGATCACGAGCATGTAGCCGACCGCGGCCCGCGGCTGGAACGCGCCCGGCAGCGGGACCACGGGCACGTCCTCCTCGCGCGCGGCGGCGGCGAGCTTGCCGCCGGTCGTCGCGACGACGCGCCGCGCGCCGAGCGCCCCGGCCGCCTCGAAGGCGGCCAGCGTCTCCTCCGTGTTGCCGGAGTAGCTCGCGCACAGCACGGTCGTGTCCGGCGTCGTCCACGACGGCACGCCGTAGTCGCGCATCACGATCAGCGGACGCGAGGCGCGGTCGCCGAGCGCGGCGCGCGCGAGCGCGCCGCCGATCGCCGAGCCGCCCATGCCGGCGACGATCAGCCCGCCGGGAGCGTCGTGCCGCTCGAGCTTGGCGGACTCGACACGCCAGAGGGCGTCGCGGAGATGCTCCGGCAGTCCGAGGATGTCGTCCACGTGCTTCGAGACGTCGACCGTGTCGACGGCCTCGCGGGTAAGCGCCTGATCGGTCAAAACTTGATCGCTCCGTCGGGAAGGGACACGTTCGGGGACAGCCGCGCGCCGGCGGCAAGCTGGTTGTCGGCGCCGAGCGTCACGCACTCGCCGAGCACGACGCCCTCGCCGAGCCGGCAGCGCGCGCCGATGCGCGCGCCGGGACCGACGATGCACTGCGTCAGATGGGCGTGCGGCCCGACGACCGCGCCGTCGAGCACGACCGAGCCGTCGACGTGCGCGCCCTCCGCCACCTCGACCCCGGGGCCGAGCACGCTGCGGCCGGTCACGAGCGCCCCGTCCGCGACGCGCGCGCGGGCGCCGACGAGCGCCGGGCCGACGACGCGGCCGTGCAGCTCGGCGCCGTCCGCGACCGCCAGGTGCGCGGCGTCGTAGGCGTCCGTGACGTGCGTCTCGACGGCGCCGTCGAGGATGTCGTACGTCGCCTGCAGGTAGCGCTCCGGCGTGCCGATGTCGAGCCAGTAGCCGGACGCCTCGTAGCCGTAGAGGCCGTCGTCCACGAGTCGTGGGAACAGCTCGCGCTCGATCGAGACGTGCTGGCCGGCCGGCAGCTGCGCCAGCACGTCGCGGTGCAGCACGTACGCGCCCGCGTTGACGAGGTTCGTGTCGATCTGGTCGGGGCTCGGCTTCTCGAGGAACTCGGAGACGCTGCCGTCGCCGTTGCGGCGCACGAGCCCGTAGGCGGACGGGTCCTCGACCGGCACGAGCGCGAGCGTCGCGCGCGCGCCGGTGCGCTCGTGCTGCGCGATCTGCGCCGTCAGGTCGATGTCCGTCAGCACGTCGCCGTTGAGCATCAGGAAGCGCTCGTCGAGCAGGTCCTCGGCGAACTTGACGGCCCCGCCGGTGCCGAGCGGTCTCGGCTCTTCCACGTAGCGCAGCCGCATCCCGTACGCCGAGCCGTCGCCCAGCACGTTGTGCACGCCCGACGCGAGGAAGCCGCACGAGATGACGACGTCGTCGACGCCGTGCCCGCGCAGCCATTCGAGCATGAACGCGATGAACGGCCGGTCGACGAGCGGCACCACCGGCTTCGGCACCGTCGAGGTGAGCGGTCGCAGCCGCGTGCCCTCTCCGCCGGCGAGGATCAGGGCCTGCACGTCAGGCCCCTGCTTCGCTGCGCTCCGCCGCGGTCGTCGTCGGACTGCCGTTGCTGCTCGGGGCGGCCGCCGCCGCGCGGTCGGCGCCGCGCCCGACGCCCTCGAACGCGAAGCCGGCCGCGCGGACCTGCTGCGGGTCGAGCGCGTTGCGGCCGTCGATCACCAGCCGGCCGCGCATGCGGCGCGCGGCGGTGTCCCAATCGAGCGCTCTGAACTCGGGCCACTCGGTCACGAGCACGGCGGCGTCGGCGCCGTCCAGCGCCTCGACCGCGCTGCCGGCGAAGTGGACGCCCGGCATCAGCCGCCGCGCCTCCTCCTCGGCGATCGGGTCGTACGCGCGCACCGTCGCGCCGTCGGCCTGCAGGCGCGCCGCCAGCACGAGCGAGGAGGCCTCGCGCATGTCGTCGGTGTCGGGCTTGAAGGCGACGCCGAGCAGCGCGACCGTCTTGCCGACGAGCGAGCCGAGGTGCTTCTGCAGCTTCGAGATGACGCGCCGCTTCTGCAGCTCGTTGACCTCGATCACGGCGGTCAGCAGCTGGAAGTGGTACCCCGAGTTGCCGGCGAGCTGCTTGAGCGCGCTGACGTCCTTCGGGAAGCAGGAGCCGCCGTAGCCGATCCCGGGGCGCAGGAAGTGCGCGCCGATGCGCCGGTCGAGCCCCATCCCCTTCGCGACCTCGCCGACGTCGGCGCCGGTCTCCTCGCAGACGTTCGCGATCTCGTTGATGAACGAGATCTTCGTCGCGAGGAACGCGTTGGAGGCCAGCTTGACCATCTCGGCGCTCGCGATGTCGGTGCGCACGAGCGGCGCGCCCAGCGGCGCGTACAGCTCGCAGACCGCGTCGCCGGCCCAGTCGTCGTCGTCGCCCACGACGACGCGGTCGGGGCGGCGGAAGTCGGCGAGCGCGGTGCCCTCCTTGAGGAACTCCGGGCAGGAGACGTAACGGAAGCCGGTCTTGCCGCGCTCCGCGAACGTGCGCTTGATCGAGGCGCCGGTGCCGACCGGAACGGTCGACTTCATCACGAGCGCGTGCCGGTCCGACGGCGGCATCGCGTCGACGACCGCGTGCACGGCCGACAGGTCGGCGTCGCCCGAGTAGGTCGGCGGCGTGCCGACCGCGACGAACAGCAGGCGCGCGTGCTCGAGCGCCGGCGCCAGCTCGGTCGAGAAGTGCAGCCGCTCGCGGTTGGCGGCGATCGACTCCGCCAGCCCGGGCTCGTAGATCGGGATCTCGCCGCGCTCCAGCCGGGCGACCTTGTCGGCGTCGATGTCGACGCACCAGACGTCGTTGCCCAGCTCCGCGAAGCCCGCCGCCGTGACGAGGCCCACATAGCCGGTGCCGATCACGGCGATCGGTTCGCGCGGGGGAGTCATGAAGCGGCGAAGACTACTAGCGGATCGCGAAGCCGGCTCACCCACCGCCCAGACGCGTGAGCGAGCCTGCGATCGCGAGCATCTGGTCGTTGGTGAGTCTCTCCTGCAGCGTGTTCTGGACCCAGTAGACGGCCTTCGGCGTCCTCCACGCGACCGTCCGCAGGCGCGTGCCGTCGTAGAACAGCAGCAGCGGCTTGCCGTTGATCGTGCGCGTGTCGCTGGACGGATTGCTCAGGATCGGCGGGTCCGTCCAGGTGGTGCCCTCGATGCCGTAGTAGTTGCCGTCCTCCCCGTAGGACACGACGAGGCGGTAGGCGGCCTTCACCTTCCCGTCGGGCGCCTTGATGCGGTAGGCCCGCGGGTACTCGAGCTGACCGCTTGCGTCGCGCGCGGGCTGCATGTACTGCCCGCGGGCGGTGAGCAGCTTCGGGTAGTAGACGGGGAACTTCGTCGCGCCGAGCTGGATCGCGTAGTCCGCGCCCGTCTGCCCGGCGTCGACGAGGCCGGCGACGCTCGGCCCGCTCGGCTTGCGCCGCTTGCCGTGCCTGCCCTTGCCGCCGCCCGCGGACTGGCCCTTCGGCGGTGCCGGCGGCGGCGACAGGAACTCGTGGCGAATCTGCGCGAGCACCTCCGGCGTCGCGGTCACGAACGACCCGGCGGCGGTGTTCTCGTACGCCGCCGGAAAGTGCACCTCGCGGATCGGATGGCTGGCCGAGTAGGCGGCCAGGTAGAACAGCCGCAGGAACTCCTCCTTGCTCTGCAGCGAGGCGTCCGTGCGCACGTACTTGCCGATCTGCTTCGTCAGCTTGTGCGGGTCGGACAGGAACTGGCCGGCGCCGTACTGCGACTTCGCCTGGCGCAGGAAGTCCTGCTGGCGCGCGGCGCGCACGAAGTCGCTGTCGGCGTGGCGGAAGCGCACGTAGTCGAGCGCCTGCGAGCCGCACAGCTTCTGGTAGCCGGGCGAGACGTTGATCTCGGCGTACTGCTCGCTCGCCGGCAAGCCCAGGTTCGAGTGGTAGTACCAGCGGTCGACGTCGACGTAGACGCAGTGAATCGCGTCGACCGCGGCCTTGAAGCCTCTGAAGTCGATGTTGACGATGTGGTTGATCGGGATCTGCAGCAGGCGTCTGATCACCTTCGCCGTCAGCACCTCGCCGCCGTCGGTGTAGGTCTCGTTGATCTTCGCGCCGACGCGCAGGCCGCCGCCGGGGACGGTGAAGTCGACCTTCAGGTCGCGCGGGATCGACAGCACCGTCGTCGCGTTCGCGTCCGGGTCGAGCCGCACGAGGATCATCGTGTCCGAGCGCGCGTCTCTCGAGTCGTGGCCGTAGCGGTGGTCGGAGCCGATCAGCAGGATCGTCTGCGGGTCGCCGGCCTGGGCGCGCGTGATGACGCTGCCGGCGCCCTTGATCGTGCCGCCCTGCTTGAGGTCGTCGACGAAGCCCTGGACCGTGTTGAGGCCGACGGTCGCGGTCACGCCGGCGCTCAGCACCACCAGCACGAAGCCGGCGAGCAGGAACTTCAGCCACAGGCCGCCGCGGCGCGGGAACTCGGGCGGAGGCGGGCCGACGCTCACGCCAGCCCCCCCTCGATCGCCGTCAGGCCGCCCTGCCCGCCGGCGCGCTCGCGCGCGAGCCACTCCGGCAGCGTGCGCACGAAGCTCGCGAGCGCCTCGCGGTAGCGGCGCATCGAGGCGATCGAGACCCACTCCTCGGGGCCGTGGTGACCGCCGCCGGTCGGCCCGAACTCGACCGCCGGTATGCCCGCCTCGAGGAACGAGATCGCGTCCGAGGCGCCGTCGCGGCCGACGCTCAGCGCCTCCCCCTCCGTCGCACTCGCCGCGGCGTCGCGCAGCGCGCGCACGTAGGGGTTCGTGCGCTCGACGTGCGCGGGGGCCCGCATCAGCGTCTTCGTGACCTTCACGTCCGGCAGCGCGCGGATCTGCGCGAGGATCGCGCCCGGGTCCTGGCCCGGCAGGTACCGGACGTCCACGACCATCTCGCAGCGGTCCGGCACCTTGTTGAAGACGTCGCCGCCCTCGATCCGCCCGAGGTTGATCGACGGCCGGTCGAACAGCTCGGAGGACTCGCGCGCGAAGTCCATCGCCTCGATCCGGCGGAAGACGTCGAACGCCTTCAGCACGGCGCTGTCGCCGAGCCAGGGGGTCGAGCCGTGCGCGGCGCGCCCGCGCACCTCGATCCGCATCGCCAGCACGCCCTTCGCCTCGATCCCGATGTGCAGGTCGGTCGGCTCGCCGGTGATCGCGAAGTCGGCGCGCATGCCGGCCCGCACCAGCTCGTCGGTCGAGCGTTCGTCGACGTCCTCGGCCTCCTCGTCCGGGACGCACAGGAGGCGCACGCGCACGCGGTCCTGCGCGGCGCAGTCCTTCACCGCGCACATCATCGCGGCGAGGCCGCCCTTCATGTCGTAGGCGCCGCGGCCGATCAGGCGGTCGCCCTCGACGCGCGGCTCGTACTGCTCCTCGTGGCCGGGGACGACGTCGAGATGGCCGTGCAGCAGCACGGTCGGGCAGCCGTCGCCCTCCGCGCCGACGTCCGCGACCAGCACCGGCAGGCCGTTGTGCGCGTGCTCGCGCACCTCGATCTCGCGTGCCTCGAGCCACCCCTTCACGAACGCGGCCGCCGCCGCGAGCTCCTCGGGGCGGGACGTGTCGTAGGAGATCAGCCGCTCGGCGAGGGCGCGTTCGTCGACCACGGTCAGGACAGGATAAGTGGGCGCCCGGCCGCGGCGGCCGGGCGCATCTGTCCTACGCCCCGGCGGCGATCCGCTGGAACGCCTCCCAGCGACGTCTGTCGCGCGCGGCGAGGCGCTGCTCCTCCGAGCCGTCCTGCGCTCTCGCGTAGGCGTCCTCGGCGGCGCGCAGCTTCTCGGTCAGGTCGGCGGCGTCGAGCTGGCCGGGGGCGATCGCGTCCTCGACGAGGATCAGCGCCCGCCCGTCGGCCACCTGCAGGTAGCCCTCGCCCTGCGCGTAGCGGACGATCTCCGACTCGCTGCGGTAGAGCCGCAGCTCGGTCGGGTCGAGCATCGCGAGCAGCGGCGTGTGGTTGGCGAGGATGCCAATCGAGCCCGTCGCGGTGCGCGTCGAGACCATCTCGACCTCGTCGTTGAAGACCTCCCCCTCGGGGGTGAGGACCTCGACCGGGAACTTCGTGCGGGCCACGCCCTACCCCTTCGCCGCCGCGACGACGTCGTCGATCGTGCCCTTCAGCAGGAACACGCGCTCGGGCAGGTCGTCGTGCCGGCCCTCGAGGATCTCCTTGAAGCCGCGGATCGTCTCGGCGATCGGGACGTACGCGCCCGGCGTGCCCGTGAACTGCTCGGCGACGTGGAACGGCTGGCTGAGGAAGCGCTCGATCTTGCGCGCGCGCTGGACGATCAGCTTGTCCTCGTCGGAGAGCTCGTCGATGCCGAGGATCGCGATGATGTCCTGCAGCTCCTTGTAGCGCTGCAGGATCTGCTTGATCTGGTTCGCGACCGTGTAGTGCTCCTCCCCGACGAGGTCCGGCTTGAGGATCGTCGAGGTCGAGTCGAGCGGGTCGACCGCCGGGTAGATGCCCTTCTCGGAGATCGCGCGGGAGAGCGAGGTCGTCGCATTGAGGTGCGCGAACACCGACGCCGGTGCCGGGTCGGTGAGGTCGTCGGCCGGCACGTAGATCGCCTGGACTGAAGTAACCGATCCTTGGCGCGTGGAGGTGATGCGCTCCTGGAGCTGGCCCATCTCCGACTCGAGCGTCGGCTGGTAGCCGACCTGCGAGGGCATGCGACCCAGGAGGGCGGAGACCTCGGAGCCGGCCTGCACGAAGCGGAAGATGTTGTCGATGAACAGCAGCACGTCCTGGCCCTGGTCGCGGAAGTACTCCGCCATCGTGAGGCCGGACAGCGCGACGCGCATGCGCGCGCCGGGCGGCTCGTTCATCTGGCCGAACACGAGCATCGTCTTGTCGATGACGCCCGACTCCTTCATCTCGAGCCACAGGTCGTTGCCCTCGCGCGAGCGCTCGCCGACGCCGCAGAACGCGGACAGGCCGCCGTGCTCCTTGGCGAGGTTGTGGATCAGCTCCTGGATGAGGACCGTCTTGCCGACGCCGGCGCCGCCGAACAGGCCGACCTTGCCGCCCTTCGCGTAGGGCGCGAGCAGGTCGATGACCTTGATGCCCGTCTCGAACATCTCGGTCGTCGGCGTGAGGTTCTCGACGGTCGGAGCGGGACGGTGGATCGGCCAGCGCTCCTCCGCCTCGACCGGCCCGCCGAGATCGATCGGCTCGCCGAGCAGGTTGAAGATGCGGCCGAGCGTCGCGCGACCGACCGGCACCGTGATCGGCTCGCCGGTGTCGAGCACCTCCGTGCCGCGCGCGAGCCCGTCGGTCGAGTCCATCGCGACCGCGCGCACGCGGTCGTCGCCGAGGTGCTGCTGCACCTCGCAGACGAGGACGCCCTCCTCGCCGCGGTCGATCGTGACGGCGGTGTTGATCTCGGGCAGCTTGTCGGGGAAGACGGCCTCGATCACGACGCCCTGGATCTCCTCGATGCGCCCGACGTTCTTGGTGGCTGTTGCTGACATGAGTGTTGGGTTCTCCTGAGGGGAAAGGGCTTTCGGCCTACGGCCGCCGCGAGCGACGGCCTCCGGACGACGTCACGACAGCGCCTCGGCGCCGCCGACGACCTCCATGATCTCCTGCGTGATCTCCGCCTGACGCGCGCGGTTCATCTCGAGCGTGAGGTCCGTGATGATGTCGCCGGCGTTGTCCGAGGCGTTGCGCATCGCGGTCATGCGCGCGCCCAGCTCGGAGGCGGTCGACTCGAGCAGCGCGCGGTAGATCGAGATCTCGACGTAGTCGGGCACGAGCCGCTGGAGGATCTCCTCCGGCTCGGGCTCGTACTCGACGAGCGCGGTGTGGCCCGTCGGTCTGTCCGCCTCCTCGGGCGTCTCGGCCTCGAGGATCGTCGCCTGCTGGAGCGGCAGCAGCGTCTCGCGCCGCACCTCCTGCGAGATCGGCGAGATGTAGCCGTTGTAGAGGACCTCGACGCGGTCGACCTTGCCGTCGACGTACGCCGCCATCAGGCAGTGCGCGATCTCGCGCGCGTTCGCGTACGTCGGGCGCTCGGTGAAGCCGGTGAAGCCCTGCTCGGGCTCGGTGCCGCGGAACGTCAGCGACGAGACGCCGCGGCGCCCGGTCGCGTAGTAGACGATCTGCTTGCCGGCGGCCTGGTAGTCGGCCGCCGTGCGCACGCCCGCGCGGATGATCTGCGAGTTGAACGCGCCCGCGAGCCCGCGGTCGGCCGTCACGAGCAGCAGCGCGACGCGCTCCTCCGACTCGTGCTCGGCGAGGATCGGCAGCGCCGGCACGTTGCCGGCCGCCTCCGCCGCCTGCCGCGTCATGCGGCGGATCGCGCCCGCGTACGGCCGCAGCGCCTCGATGCGCTGCTCGGCGCGGCGCAGGCGCGCGGCGGCGACCATCTCCATCGCGCGCGTGATCTTCTGGATGTTCTTGACCGACGCGATGCGGTTCTTGACGTCGCGCTGAGCCATGGGTTAGACCGCTGCCGGCTCCTGCTCGGGGGTCTCCTCGGCGGTTGCAACCGGTTCGGCGTGCGTCGGGCGGACCTCGGGCGCGTCCTCGTCGGTGAGCGGGTTGCCCTCCTCGTCGAGGTCGTAGCCGAAGTCCTCCGCGAAGCGCTTGACGAGCGCGTCGACCGCCTGCTGCGTCTCCTCGCTCCAGTCGCCGCCGGCGATCTTGCCGCGGACGTCGCCGCCCTCGGCGTGCGCGCGGCGCGTGAGGCCGTCGAGGAAGCGCTCGACCTTGTCGGCGTCGATGCGGTCGAGGTAGCCGTTCGTCGCCGCGTAGATCTGGACGACCTGGTCCTCGACCGGCAGCGGCTGGCGCTCGCCCTGGTTGAGCGTCTTCACGAGCCGCTCGCCGCGTGCGAGCGTGCGCTGCGTGTCGGCGTCGAGGTCGGAGCCGAACTGCGCGAACGCCTCCAGCTCGCGGTACTGCGAGAGCTCGATCTTGATCTTGCCGGCAACCTTCTTCATCGGCGAGATCTGCGCGTTGCCGCCCACGCGCGACACCGAGATGCCGACGTTGATGGCCGGCCGCACGCCTGAGTAGAACAGCTTCGGCTCGAGGAAGATCTGGCCGTCCGTGATCGAGATGACGTTCGTCGGGATGTAGGCGGACACGTCGCCGGCCTGCGTCTCGATGATCGGCAGCGCGGTCATCGAGCCGCCGCCGAGGTCGTCGTTGAGCTTCACCGAGCGCTCGAGCAGGCGGGAGTGCAGGTAGAAGACGTCGCCCGGGTACGCCTCGCGGCCCGGCGGGCGGCGCAGGAGCAGCGACATCTGGCGGTACGCGTAGGCGTGCTTCGTCAAGTCGTCGTAGACGCACAGCGCGTGCTTGCCCGCGTACAGGAAGTGCTCCGCCATCGCGGCGCCCGCGTACGGCGCCATGAACTTGATCGGCGCGGCCTCGTCGGCCGGGGCCGCGACGATGATCGTGTTGTCGAGCGCGCCGTTCTCGGCGAGCGTCTCGGCGAGCTGCACGACCGTCGCCATGCGCTGGCCGATCGCGACGTACACCGAGATGACGCCGGTGTCCTTGTTGTTGATGATCGTGTCGATCGCGATCGCCGTCTTGCCGGTCTGGCGGTCGCCGATGATCAGCTCGCGCTGGCCGCGGCCGATCGGGATCATCGCGTCGATCGCCTTGATGCCGGTCTGCAGCGGCTCGGTGACCGGCTGGCGCTGGACGACGCCGGGGGCCTTGAACTCGGCCGGGCGGAACGCGGTCGTGTTGACGTCGCCCTTGCCGTCGAGCGGGTTGCCGAGCGGGTCGACGATGCGCCCGAGCAGCGACTCGCCGACCGGGATCTCCAGCAGTCTGCCGGTGCGCTTGACCGTGTCGCCCTCGACGATCTTCTGCCAGTCGCCGAACAGCACGACGCCGACGTTGTCGGACTCGAGGTTCAGCGCGAGGCCGGTGACGTCGTGCGGCAGGTCGAGCATCTCGAACGACATGCAGTTCTCGAGCCCGTGGATGCGGGCGATGCCGTCGGCCACGGACAGCACGGTGCCGACCTCGGTCAGGTCCGCCCCGCCGGTGTCGAGGCCCTCGATGCGCGTCTTCAGGATTGAGGTGATCTCGTCGGGCTTGATCTGCATGAGAGGTTCAGTGGCTCCTTGACGTGACAGGCGCGGCGACTACGCCTGCGCGACGTGCTTGCGAAGTTGGTCGAGGCGGTGCTTGATCGACGCGTCGAGGATCGAGTTGCCGACGCGCAGGACGATCCCGCCGAGAATCGACGGATCGACCTTGCTCGTCAGCTCGACGCGCTGGCCGGTCTGCTCCCCGATCCGCTCGCCGATCGACTTCACCGTAGCGTCGTCGAGGTCGACCGCGCTGGTGACCTCGACGGGCAGCAGCTGGTTCTCCCGGTCCCACAGGCGCCCGAACTCGTCGCGGATGCGGAAGATCACCGGCATCCGGTGACGCTCGAGCAGCGCCTCGAGGAAGTTGAGGATCGCCGGGTCGGCGTCGACGAGTGCCCGCTTGAGGCCGTCCTTCTTCTCCTCCGTCGAGAAGTACGGCGAGAAGAAGAACACGCGCAGGTCGCCGTTCTCGTCGAGCGCCCCGGCGAACTGCCCGAGCTGCTCGCGCACGAGGTCGAGCTTGTCCTGCTCCTTCGCGACCTCGAAGAGGGCGCGGGCGTAGACCTGGGCGATCTCCTCCATGGCCTAGTTCCGGCTCCCCTCGCCCGAGAGGGCGCTGAAGTCGAGCTCGGCGAGCGCGTCGTCGACGAGCCGGCGCTGGTCCGCGGGGTCGAGCGTCTTGCGCGTGACCTTCTCCGTCGCCATCACGGTCAGGTCGGCGACCTCGCGGCGGATCTCCTGCAGCGCGCGGCGCGTCTCCGCCTCGACGTCGCGCTTGGTCTGCTCGAGCAGATCCTCGCGCTGCGCCTTCGCGGCGGCCAGCGACTCCTCCTTCGCGACCTCGCCGGCGCGCTCGGCTCTGGCGACGATCTCGTCCGCCTGCGCGCGCGCGTCCGTCAGCCGCTGGCGGTAGTCGGCCAGCAGCTGGTCGGCCTCCGCGCGGGTGCGCTCGGCGGCGTCGATCGACTCCTCGATCGCGCGCTGGCGCTTGTCGAGCGCGTCCCCGATCGCGGGGAACGCGTACTTGCGCAGGATGAAGAGCGTCACGAAGAACGCGAGCAGCAACCAGATCATCAGGCCCACGGAGGGCGAGACGAGGAAGTTGCCGCTCTCCTCCGCGGCTGCGATGACGGGCGTCATGGCGCTAAGAGAGGAAGAACGCGATCAGGCCGAAGATGAAGGCGTAGAAGACGATCGCCTCGGTCAGGGCGAAGCCGAGCCACTGGATGCTCGTGATCTCGTCGCGCATCTCCGGCTGACGCGTCACCGACTCGATGACCTTGCCGAAGATGTAGCCGACGCCGATGCCCGGACCGACGGTGCCGAGACCGGCGCCGACGCCCAGCGCGATCGCCTTGCCGGCCTTGCGGCCGATCGCCTCGTTCTCGGCGACCGTGGCGGCCAGCGTGTTGATGACGGAGAGGTCCACAGCAGATCTCCTGTGTCGTTAGTGAGACTCGGCGACCGCGCCGCCGAGGTAGATGGCAGTGAGCGTGGCGAAGATGAACGCCTGGAGGGTGGCGACCAGGCCCACCTCGAAGAGGAAGAACGCGATCGCCATCGTGCCGGTGACGAGGCCGAGGATCACCGAGCCGGCGACCGCCAGGTTCAGCAGCACGACGAGCCCGCCGCCCATGAAGAGGATCAGCAGGTGGCCGGCGAGGATGTTCGCGAACAGACGGACGGAGAGCGAGACGAGCCGCACGAAGTGGGAGATGACCTCGATCACGAAGATCGGGCCGGCGGCGGCGCCCTCGACACCCGCGGGAATCCAGGACTTCATGTACCCGACCGGGCCCTTCGCGCGCACGCCCTCGACGTGGTAGCTGACCCACACGACCAGCGTCAGCGCGAGCGGGACGGACAGGTTCGCGGTCGCCGCGTAGAGCGACAACGACGGGATCTGCGCGCCGAAGATGTTCACCGTGTGCTCGGTGTTCGTCGGCAGCGGCAGGTAGCCGAGCATGTTCGAGAACCAGATGAAGAGGAACAGCGCGCCGACGAACGGGAACCACTTCTTCGCCATCGCGTCGCTCATGTTCCCGCGCGTGATGTTGTCGCGCATGAGCGTGAACGCGGCCTCGACGGCCGTCTGCACGCGGTTCGGGCGCGCCTGCATGCGTCTCGCGATCCACACCATCGTGAAGCAGGTGAAGATCGCGGCCAAGATCACGTAGAAGACGGCCTTGTTGATCGAGAGGTCGAGGCCGCCGATGTGGATCGAGATCCATGGGTCGAGCTTGAACTCGTTCTGCGGCTTGAAGTTCTCGTTGACCTGGAGCGCCGAGGCGCTGGCAGGCGTCAGCAGCAGAACGAGCGGGGCGAGCGCCGCGAGCAGGCGGGCCTTCATGGACGCGGGTTCTCCTTCTCGAACGGGCGCAGGATCATCTGCATGGTGAAGTAGACGGTGAAGAGGGCGATGAAGAGGACGGCGGCGGACAGGCCGGTCGCGCTGTCCGTGGCGGCTCCGACGGCGAAGATCGTAAGCGCTACGAGCCATCCGCGTCCGATCATCGAGCCGGCCATCAGCCCGACGGTCGTGCGCGCGTCGTGACTGGCGGCCGCGCGGCGCGCCGTGTAGTCCCCGATCGCCCGCTGGGCCGCGTACGTGCCGGCGCCCGCGATCCATCCCACGAGCGGCAGGCCGGCGACCAGGAAGACCGGCAGCGCAAGCACGGCGAGCAGCAGGTCGAGGTAGCGCAGGACGATCATCGGATCAGCTGACCTCGGTGCGTGCGTAGCAGTCATCTGGCTGCCGTTCGGGCTGGTTGGGGGGACACATGAAGGGCGTTGCCGCCGGATGCAAAAAGCCCGCACCGGGCGGCGCGGGACTGCCGCGAACCTGAAGATGTCCTCCATGAGCTCGCGGGCTGCGGCAAGTGTACAGAATCTCGCGCGCTTGTAACAACATTGTGACACCCGCCACACGCGGCGCGCGGCCGCTCGGACCGTCCTTCAGCGCTTGCGCTCCGGCTCGAGCGCCGGGAACTCACCCGTCTCCAGCTCGCGCTCGACCCGCTCGACGATCTCGTGCTCGGTCGTGTCCGGGTCGGCACGGCGCAGCTGCCACGCGCGCAGCCGCTTGAGCTTGAGGATCTCCAGCACGACGACGAGGTAGACGCTCGCCGCCAGCACCAGCAGGAACAGCGCACCCATCACCAGCGACCAGCCGAGTCTGAAGTGCCCGTGGTTGTCCGAGTACGGGATGAAGCGCATCGCCACCGCCAAGCCGGCCAGCAAAAACGTCCAGGCGTACAGGTACAGCACCGTGCGCCGCTGGCTGAAGCCGATGCGCGCCATGCGGTGGTGGAAGTGGTGCGCGTCCGCCGACCAGGGCGCGCGTCTGTACTTGAGCCGCCGCGCGACGACGAAGCTCGTGTCGAGGAACGGCACCGCGAGGATCGCGAGCGGGCCGACGAGCGCGATCAACGCGTTCGTCTTGAGCGAGCCCTGCACCGCCGTGCAGCCGAGCAGGTAGCCGAGCAGCAGCGCGCCGCAGTCGCCCATGAAGACCGACGCCGGGTGGAAGTTGTGGACCAGGAAGCCGAGCGCCGCGCCCGCGACGATCGCCGCCAGCACGCCGGCGCTCGTGCGCCCGAGGTCGAACGCGATGATCGCGAAGGCGACCGCGCTGATCGCGCAGACGCCCGCGGCGAGGCCGTCGACGCCGTCGGAGAAGTTCACGACGTTCATCAGGCCGACCATGCCGACGACGGTGAGGACCCCGCCCCAGGCGGAGCCGAAGTCGAGCGCGCCGGCGAACGGCAGCGTGATGTGCTCGACACGCACGCCGGCCAGCACGGGGATCAGCGCAGCCGCGACCTGCCCGACGAGCTTCACGCCCGGCGACAGCTCGCGCGTGTCGTCGACGGCGCCGACGGCGGCGATCAGCGCGGCGCCGAGCAGGATGCCGACCGTCTGGCGGTCGAGCGGCAGCCACAGCAGCGCGGCCGCCAGCACGCCCGCGAGGATCGCCAGCCCGCCGAGCAGCGGCGTCCTGCGCAGCGCCAGGCCGCGCTCGCGCGGCTCGTCGACCGCGCCGACGCGGGCCGCGAGCCGCGCCACGAGCGGCGTCAGCAGCGCCGCCACGGCGAGCGCGACGAGGAAGCCCCAGAGCGCGTCGATCTCGCTCACGGACGCATCCTGACACGCGCCGCGGCGCGCGCCGCCGGCGCTATACCGCCGCGGCGGCGGTCAGGTGCGGGTAGAGCGGGTAGCGCTCGGCGATCGTCCGCACGCGCTCGGCCAGCTCGTCGCGGCGCTGCTCGAAGCCGGGCTGCAAGGCGGCGGCGAGGATGCGCCCGATCTCGGTGAAGTCATCGACCTGGACGCCGCGCGTCGCGAGCGCCGGCGTCCCGATCCGCAGGCCGCTGGAGACCATCGGCGGCCGCGGGTCGAACGGGACGGCGTTGCGGTTGACGGTGATGCCGATCTCGTGCAGGCGGTCCTCCCCCTGCTGCCCGTCGAGCTCGGACTCGCGCAGGTCGACGAGGATCAGGTGCACGTCGGTGCCGCCGGTGAGGACGGAGGCGCCCGCGCCGGCCTGCAGGACCTCTGTCGCCAGCGCCCGCGCCCCGTCGAGCGTGCGCTGCTGGCGCTCCTTGAAGGCGTCGCTCATCGCGATCTTGAACGCGACCGCCTTGCCGGCGATCACGTGCTCCAGCGGCCCGCCCTGCTGGCCGGGGAAGATCGCCGAGTCGATCTTTCTCTGATGCTCGGCCTTGCAGAGGATCAAGCCGCCGCGCCCGCCGCCGATCGTCTTGTGCGTCGTGCTGGTGACGACGTCCGCGTGCGGCACCGGGCTCGGATGCAGCCCCGCGGCGACGAGCCCGGCGAAGTGCGCCATGTCGACCATCAGCAGCGCGCCGACCTCGTCGGCGATCGCGCGGAAGCGCGCGAAGTCGAGCTGTCGGGGGTAGGCGGACCAGCCGGCGAGCAGCAGCTTCGGCCTGCGCTCGCGGGCGATGCGCGCGACCTCGTCCATGTCGATCAGGCTCGTCTCGCGGTCGACCTGGTAGGACGCGATGTCGTACAGCCGACCCGAGACGTTGATTCTCATCCCATGCGTGAGGTGGCCGCCGTGCGCCAGCTCGAGCCCCATGATCGTGTCGCCCGGCTGCAGCAGCGCGTGGTAGACGGCCGTGTTGGCCTGTGCCCCCGAATGCGGCTGCACGTTCGCATGGTCGGCCCCGAACAGCTCCTTCGCGCGGTCGATCGCGAGCTGCTCGGCGACGTCGACCCACTCGCAGCCGCCGTAGTAGCGCCGGCCCGGATAGCCCTCCGCGTACTTGTTCGTCAGCACGCTGCCCTGGCACTCCAGCACCGCCTGCGGCACGAAGTTCTCGGAGGCGATCATCTCCAGCGTCCGCTGCTGACGCTCCAGCTCCTTCGCCAGCACGTCCGCGATCTCCGGATCGAGGTCGGCCAGCGGGCGGGTGAAGTAGTCGGGCGGCAGCTCGGTCATGCGGGGGTCTCCGTCGCGCCGGCGGCGCTCTCGATTGCGGTGATCTGATCCACGCGGCGCGCGTGCCGGCCGCCGTCGAAGTCGGTCGTGAGGAACGTCGCGACGATCGCGTCGGCGGTGGCCGGGTCGAGGCGCGCGCCGGACAGCGTGACGACGTTCGCGTCGTTGTGGCGGCGGGCCATCTCGGCCTCGTCCGCGTCGTGCGCGTTCACGGCGCGAACGCCCGGCAGCTTGTTCGCGACGATCGCGACGCCGTTGCCGGAGCCGCACACGAGCACCCCGCGCTCGGCCTCCCCATCGGCGACCGCGCGCGCCGCCCGCTCGGCGAAGCCGGGATAGTCGACCGACTCGGTGGAGTCGGTGCCGAGGTCGGCGACCTCGTGGCCGGCGGCGGCGAGCGACGCGGCGAGGTGGTCCTTGAGCGGGAAGCCGGCGTGGTCGGAGGCGAGCGCGATCCTCATGGGCGGCCGACGATACCAAGCGCCCTGGCGACCTTCGCGGCCGGCAGCGCGCCCTCGCGGACGATGCTCCACGCGCCGGTGTCCTCGAAGCGCTGCAGGTCGATCACGGTCGAGGGCGTGCCGGGGAGCGGGCCGGCGTCCAGCACGAGGTCGGCTCTGGCGCGGATATCCTCGGGGACCTCCTCCAACCGCTTCGCATCCGCTCCCCCGGCGTGGTTGGCGCTCGACTGGAGGACCACGAGGGGGACGGTCTGGAGCTGCGGCGCGAGCGGGATGCGCATCCCCAGCGCTCCCCCCTCCCCAGCCCGCCCGGCTGCGAGTGGAAACCGACGACGTGGGTTCGGAACGAGCAACGTGACACGGCCCGGGGCAAGCGCTTCGACGGCGGCACGCGTGCGAGGCCCCAGTTCCGGCAGCGCTTCCAACGCCCGCGCCTGGTCGAACCACATCACCGCCGCCGGCTTGTCGGCCGGACGGCCCTTGAGCGCATAGAGCTTGGCGACCGCCGCCGGGCTCTCCGGATCGCACGCGAGCCCGTAGACCGTGTCGGCCGGGAACACGACGACGCCGCCGCGCTCGATGCACGCGACGAAGGCGTCCGCGTCGCTCATCGCCGCCCCACCACCACGCGCTCGATCCCGGCGAGGTCGCTGTGCAGCTCCACGCGCATGCCGGCTCTGCGCAGCAGCTCCCCCACCGCTCCTGCCTGACCGGCGCCGACCTCGAAGGCGACGAACGGCGCGCGCGCCGCGGCGGCCGGCACGAGGCGGCGCAGCACGTCGAGCCCGTCGGGGCCGGCGAACAGCGCGGGCCCCGGCTCGTGCGCGAGCTCCGGCGGCAGCTCCGCGCGGTCGGCCACGTACGGCGGGTTGGACAGGACCGCGTCGAGCGGATCGCGGTCGAGCGGCGCGAGCAGGTCGCCGTGCGCGAACGTCACGTCGAGCCGGAGCGCCCGCGCGTTCGCCCGCGCGATCGCGAGCGCGTCCTCGCTCGCGTCGGTGGCGATCACCTCCAGGTCCGGCCGCTCGTGCTTGAGCGCGAGCGCCACCGCTCCGCTGCCGGTGCCGACGTCGGCGACGCGCGCGCCGCGCGGCAGGCCGAGCGCGACCTCGACCAGCAGCTCGGTCTCGGGGCGCGGCACGAGCACGCGCGGGTCTACGGCCAGCTCGATGTGCCGGAAGGCCCGCATGCCGAGCAGGTAGGCGACCGGCTCGCGCGCGCGGCGGCGCCGCAGCAGCTCGGCGAAGCGGTCCGACTCCGCCAGCGTCAGCTCGCGCTCGGGCGCGAGGTGCAGCTGCGTGCGCGTGGCGCCGAGCGCGTCGGCCAGCAGCAGCTCGGCGTCGAGGCGCGGCGTGTCGCAGCCGGCGTCGCGCAGCTCCGCCGTCGCGATCGCGAGCGACATGCGCACCGACGGGCCGGCCGCGAACTCCACGGCGGACGGGTCAGGCAACCGCCTGCGCCTCGAGCCGGCGGCGCTTCTCGTCGTCCTGCAGGGCGGCCGTCAGCTCGTCCACCTCGCCGCCGAGGACGGCGTCGATGTTGTGGACGGTGAGCTTGATGCGGTGGTCCGTCACGCGGCCCTGAGGGAAGTTGTACGTGCGGATCTTCTCGGCGCGTTCGCCCGAGCCGACCTGCGCGAGGCGGTCGGCGGCGAGCGCGGCCTGCTGCTCGGCGAGCGCCCTCTCGTACAGGCGCGCGCGCAGGACGCGCATCGCCTTCTCGCGGTTCTGGAGCTGCGACTTCTCGTCCTGCATCGAGACGACGATGCCGCTCGGCCTGTGCGTGATGCGCACCGCTGAGTCCGTCGTGTTGACCGACTGGCCGCCCGGGCCGCTGCTCCTGTAGACGTCGATCTGCAGGTCGGACTCGTTGATCTCGACGTCGACATCCTCGGCCTCCGGCAGCACCGCGACGGTGGCGGTGGAGGTGTGGATGCGGCCCTGCGTCTCCGTCTCCGGCACGCGCTGGACGCGGTGCGTGCCGCCCTCGTACTTGAAGACGCTGTAGGCCCCGGAGCCCTTGATCGCGAAGCTGTACTGGCCGTCGCCCTCGGACAGCGCCTCCGTCTCGAAGCCCTTGCGCTCCGCGTAGCGGTTGAGCATGCGATAGAGGTCGCCGGCGAACAGGCCCGCCTCGTCGCCGCCCGCGCCCGGACGGATCTCGACGATCACGTTCTTCTCGTCGTTCGGGTCGGGCTCGACCATCGCGAGGCGGATCTCCTCGTCGAGCGCCTCGATCCTCGCGTGGGCCTCGGCGGCCATCTCGCGCAGCTCCGGGTCGTCCCCGTCCTCGAGCAGCTCCCGCGCGCCGGCCTCGTCGTCGACCGCGCGGCGCCACTCCTGCGCCAGCTTCGCGGCCTGCTCCAGGCTCGCGTACTCCCGCCCCACCTCGGCGTAGCGCTCGCGGTTCCCGATCACGTCGGGATCCGCCATCTGGCGCTCCAGCTCCGCGAAGCGGGCTTCGATCTGTTCGACGAGCTGCTCGATCATGGTGCGAGTCCGAGTCTACGCAGGGTCTCGACCACCGCGTCGGGCCGGTGGATCACCTGGCGGTGCGTGAAGCGGACGACGCGCCAGCCGGCGGCGGTCAGCGTCGCGTCCCGCTCGCGGTCGCGCTCGAACGCGTCGCGGGTGTGGTGGTGGGCCCAGCCGTCCAGCTCGACGGCGATGCGCTGGGCCGGCCAAGTGGCGTCGATCTTGAAGCCCTCCACGTACGCGTTGATCTCCGGACTCGGCAGGCCGTTGTCGTGCACCAGTCGGTGAACGGCATCCTCGAGGATGGAGTCGGTGGCGGAGAGCCCGAGCGTGGCGTGCTCCTCGATGGCCGCGCTCAGTGCTCTGTGGCCTCGGCCGGTGCGGCCCCGTGTGCGGGCCATGGCGGCCTGGACTTGGTTGAGGTCGAAGGTGCGCTGGCGCTCCGCCTCCTTGATGGCCTTCGCGAGGTGGTCGCGCGGGACCTGGCCGGCGAGGTCCACGAGCGTGCGCGCCACGGTGGTGACGGGGATGCCGCTCACCGTCGTGACGTCGTCGGCATCGAGGACACGCGTGCGGTGGAGCTGGAGCTTCGCGCTCGACCTCGCGCGCCCGGTCGTCGCGACGTCGATGCGCGCGTGGTTCGCGGGGCGCAGGCCGTGCAGCCCCGCCGCGTCGCGGTGGCTCAGGACGGCGCCGGGCCCGGCGGCCAGCACCGCGGCGAGCCAGTGGCCCTCGCTGCGGAGTCTGGCATGCCCGACGGCGTAGACGCCGGGGTGGAGCGTCAGCAGGCGCCCCGCGCGAACGCGGTCGGCGATCTGCTTCCGCGACAGTCCTGCATCGAGGAGCTGGCCACGGGAGACCACCCCCCACTGTCTCGCCGCCAACGCCGCGATCACGCGATCTGTGTCCTTTTGGGTCCCCATGAGGGACCCTGAGGGACACAGCTCGGGCGGTTCGCCCCGCTAGGCGACGACCTCGACGCCGATGAGGCTTCTGGCGTCGGCGGTCAGGAGGTCCGGCTCGGCCTCCAGTACGGCGTTGAGCGCGGCGATCGCGACGGCGAGCTGGGCGCGGTCGGGTTCGCGGGTGGTGAGGTACTGGAGCTGGATGCCGGGCCACATGATCGCGCGGACCCAGCGGCGGTGGCGCTGTCTGCCGGACAGCTTGATCAGCTCGAACGAGATGCCCGCGATCAAGGGAACTCCGACGATCCGTGTGAGCAGGAGCCAGTACCAGGCCGGCAATCCGATGGGGGCGAAGACGAAGATCGCGACGACCATCACGAGCAGCAGGAAGGTCGTCCCGCAGCGGGGATGGAGGCGCGAGAAGCGCTCGGCGTTGGCCGGCGTGAGCGGCGTGCCGGACTCGAAGCAGGAGATCGTCTTGTGCTCGGCGCCGTGGTACTCGAACACGCGCCGCAGGTCTCTCAGGCGGCTGAGCGCGAGCAGGTAGCCGAGGAAGATCGCCGTTCGCAGCAGCCCCTCGACGAGCCAGAACAGGAACGACGAGTGCAGCTGGTCCTTGATCAGCGAGGTGACGCCGACGGGGATCAGGAAGAACAGGCCCACCGCCAGCAGGATCGAGACGACGATCGTGCCGGCCCACATGCCGCCGGAGATCTCCTGCTCCTCCTCGGGCAGCTGGGCGTTCGCCGAGATTCCGAGCGCGTTGAAGCCGACCTTCAGCGACTCGCCGAGCGCGACGACCCCGCGCACGATCGGCAACCGCAGCAGGCGATGGCGTCTGAGCCACGAGTCGAGCGGCTCGACCGTGACGGCGATCTCGCCCTCGGCGGCCTCCTCCGGGTCGAGCCCCTCCCTGTGCGTGGCGAGCTGCTCGGCTGAGGGCTTGCGGACCGCGACGGCCCACGTCCTGATGCCGCGCATCATCACGCCCTCCAGCACGGCCTGGCCGCCGACCGGGGCGTCGCGGCCGGCGCGCAGCTGGGCGGGCGGGGACGGGTCCCCGCCCGGAGCGGTGTCGGCTGGCTTGTCGGTGACGCTCACCGCTTCCCCCGAAGGCGGCTCAGGCGAGGCGCGCCGCTACGCGTCGGCGCCCGCCCGGCGCTTGGCCGCGCGGCGCTGGAAGCGTTCGACGCGACCACCGGTGTCGACGAGCTTCTGACGGCCCGTGTAGAAGGGATGGCAGTTCGAGCAGATCTCGACGTGGATCTCTCTTTCGACAGAGCGCGTCGTGAACTCGTTGCCGCAGGTGCAGCGGACGTGCGCATCGCGGTACGTGGGATGGATTTCGGTCTTCATCGTCGGTCCAGTGTAGCCGGACGCGCCGGGCCCGCGCCCGACCGCCGGGAGCCGCCCTACGGGGCCGGGCAGACCGCGCTCAGGGCGTTGTTGGCCTCGTCGGCCTCGTCCACCGCGTTCGCCGGGTCGGCGGCGAACGTCGCCGGCTGCCCGCCGGCGGGGCAGCCCGGGCCGACGAAGCGGACCTCGGCCGTGGCGCCCGGAGCGAGCGCGCGGACCACGCGCGTGCGCTGGTCCGGAGCGGTGTCGCCGGGAAGCGTCGCGGCGATCGCGGCGCGGGCGACTGGGCTCCGCCCGTCGTTGCCGACCCGCACGACGTAGCGGACCGCGCTGCCCCGCGCCGGGAGTGCGCGCACGTCCCGCAACACGAGATCGGGACGCAGGTCCGGCTCGCGGCATGCCTTCGTCGTGAGCGCGGCCTCGCGCACGACTCTGCCGTCCGGCGCCAGCCAGCGGAACGCGACGTGGAAGCGGTACGTCGCGGGCACCTCGAGCCGGCCGACGGCCTGGCGGTACTTGAAGACGTCACCCGCGCGCGTGCCGAGCTGCGCGTCGCTCGGCGTCGTCCAGCTGCCGAGGCCCGGGACGTCGGTGCGCTGCGTCCAGCGCTGGCCCGGCGTGCGCTCCCACAGCTCGATCCGCAGCGCCATGCGTCTACCGCCGGGGACCGGACGCATCCACGCGCCGACGACCGCGACGCGCCGGTCGATCGACGGCGAGCGGTGGCAGGCGACCAGGCGCGCGCCGGCGGGCGTCGCGGACGCGGCGCTCCCACCGCGCTGGGAGGCGGCGGCGAGCGCCGTCGGGACGGCGAGGGCGACGGTGAGCAGCGTGACGGCGAGGCGGGCGACCATGTGCCGCCTTAACCGCCTCGCCGCGGCGAAGTTGCGTCGCTCAGGTGATCTGGTAGAGCGGCCCGTCGCCGCCCTCGGGCGTCGTGAGGCGCCCGCCCTTCGCAGTGATCGCGCCGCACTGCACGCAGTTCGTGTAGTTGACGATCACGTCGACGGGCCCGGTCTCCGGCGCGTCCTCGGGGATCTCGTACACGCCCGCCGGACACATCCACTTCCACGTCTCGGCGATCTCGCGCGGGACGTGCTTCTGCACGCGGATGTGGTTCGGCGCGTCGTCGCGCGTCGCGTTGCCGGTGATGAAGACCGACGAGAGCTTGTCGAACGTGTATCTGCCGTCCGGTCTCGGATAGCGCTTGTGCGTGTTGCCGATGAACATCGGCTTCTCGTCGTTGCGATGCCACGCGAGGCGCCCCGGTGGCAGCTTGCCTCTCGTCGCGATCGCGAGGTTGACGAGCGGGCCGCCCTTGAGGAAGCCCTTCTGGAACGGCTGGCGCAGGTTGCGCACCTCGTACAGCTCTCTGCCGGTGACCGAGTCCTCGATCATGTACTCGTAGGACTCGAACGACGTCTCGCCGTTCTTCAGGCCTCTGTAGATCGCCTCGGCGGCCAGCTTTCCGGAGTTGATGCAGTGGTGGACGCCCTTGAGCGCCGCCGTGTCGACCATGCCGCCGGCGTCGCCGACGATCACCGCGCCCGGCATCGAGAGCTTCGGCATCGACCAGTAGCCGCCGCCCGGCAGCGCCTTCGCGCCCCACGCGACGCGCTCGCCGCCGTCGAGGATCTTTCTCACGAGCGGGTGCAGCTTGAACGCCTGCAGCATGTCGTGCGCGGAGGTCGTCGCGTCCGCGTACTCGAGCCCGATCACGAAGCCGAGCGACACCAGGTGATCGCCGGTTCTCTCGTCCTTCATCGGGTAGAGCCACGTGCCGCCGACCTGGCCGTACTTGCCGGGGATCTTCGCCGGCCACGGACCGACGGTGTGGATCAAGCGGTCGAGCGGCTTGGGGACCTTCCAGACCTCCTTGACGCCGAGCTCCCACACCTGCGGCTCGCGGCCGTCGGCGAGGTCGAACTCGCGGATCGCGGCACCGGTGAGGTGGCCCCAGCAGCCCTCGGCCAGCACGACGCACTTCGCCTTGATGTCGGTGCCGGGCTCGAAGTTGCCGAGCGGCTCGCCGTCCTTGCCGCGGCCCTTGTCGCCGGAGCGCACGCCGACGACGCGCCCCTCCTCGACGATCAACTGCGTCGCCGAGGTCTCGGTCAGCACGTAGGCGCCGCCCTCCTCCGCCTGGCGCTGCTGGTAGCGCGCCAGTGAAGACACCGAGATTATCTCGTTGCCGTGGTTCTTGAACGGCGGCGGCGTCGGGATTCGCAGCGCGAGCTTGGAGGTCGGCGTCATGTAGACGGCCTCCTTCGTGACCTCACCGAAGGCGAAGCCCTCCTTGCGCCAGTCCTCCCGCGTCAGCTCCGGGAACAGCTCCTGCAGCGGGCCGGGGCGCATGACCGCCCCGGACAGGTTGTGGCCGCCGCAGGTCTTCGCCTTCTCGATGACCGCCACCGGCACCTCGCCGAGGCGCTCCATCAGGTCGGGGTCGTCCGCCAGCAACTGGAGCAGGCGGTTCGCGCACGCGAGGCCGGCGGTGCCGCCCCCCACGATCGCGACGCCGACCTCGATCAGCTCGTCCTCAGGGTCGAGGCCGCGCTTGACGAACTCCTTCGGCGAGTCGACCGGCGGCGGATACGCCGCCGGGACGACCTTGCCGTTTCCGTTACTGGCGGACATGGCGTTCTACGCCCCCTTCTTGGCCTTCACGGCCTCGGTGAGCTTCGGCAGGATCTTGTTGAGGTCGCCGACGATGCCGAGGTCGGAGAACTCGAAGATCGGGGCGTTCGCGTCCTTGTTGATCGCCACGATGTTCTCCGAGGCCTGCATGCCGACCTTGTGCTGGATCGCGCCGGAGATGCCCGCCGCGAGGTACAGCTTCGGCGCGACGGTCTTGCCCGTCTGGCCGATCTGCGCCGCGTAGGGGTACCAGCCGGCGTCGACGACCGCGCGCGTGGCGGCGACGGCGCCGCCGAACGCGCCGGCGAGGTCCTCGCAGAGCTGGAAGCCCTCGGCCTTGCCGAGGCCGCGGCCGCCGGCGACGAGGATGTCGGCGTCCTCGATGTTCACGTCGGCGCCGCGCTGCTCGCCGCGCTGGACCATCGTCGCCTGGTTCGACCACGGCGAGTACTCGACCGCGACGTCGACGACCTCGGCCGCCCCGCCGCCGGTCTCCTTGACCTCGAACGCGTTGATGCGGCCGATGATGATCCCGAGGTCCCCGCGGTACTTGGAGACCGAGATCTGCGAGTCGCCGAGAATCGGGCGCTCGGCGACGAGCTTGCCGCCCTCGACGTTGACGCCGGTGACCTCCATCGTCACGCCCGCCTGCTTGCGCGCGGCGAGGCCGGCGCCGATCTCGAAGCCGAGCAGGCCGCCGCCGAACAGGGCGTACGAATGGCCGTTGTCGTCGATCACCTTCGCCATCACGTCGATGACCGGCTGCGCGAGGCCCTCGGCGCCCTCTGCCTTGTAGACCTTCTTCGCGCCGTAGGAGCCGAGCGTGGCGCAGAGGTCGTTCGTGAGGTCGGCGCCGCCGACGACGACCGCGTCGCACTCGACGCCCAGCTCGCCGGCGAGCTTCGCGCCCTCGGACACGGCGCCGAGCGAGTTCTTGTTGAAGGCGCCCTCGTAGTGGAGGACGTAGACCAGGATGTTGCCCATGATCAGATCAACTTCCTCTCGTCGAGCCAGGCGACGATCTGCTCGACCGTCTCGTTCGTGTCCTCGTCCTCGATGATCTTGCCCGCGGCCTTGGCCGGCGGGGCCTTGAACTCGCCGCAGTCGACGCGCGAGCCGTCGGCGCCGACGAGCGAGCCGTCGATGCCGACGTCGCCCGACGCCTTCGTGTCGAGCGGCTTTTTCTTCGCGCCCATGATCGCCTTCAAGGACGGATAGCGGGGCTCGTTGATCGCGTCGCCGACCGAGATCACGGCCGGGAGCTGGACCTGGACGGTGTCGTAGCCGTACTCGGCCTGGCGCTCGCAGCGCAGCGCGCCGCCGTCGACGTCCATCTTGATGACCTGCGTCAGCGAGGGCATCTTGAGGTGGTCCGCCACGACCGCGCCGATCGTGTAGCACTCGCCGTCGTCCGACTGCTGGCCCAGCAGGACGAGGTCCGGCTGCTCCGACTCGAGCACCTTCGCGAGCGCGTAGCCGGTCGCGGCGACGTCGGAGCCGGCGAGCGCGGCGTCGGTCAGATGCACGGAGCGGTCGGCGCCGAGCGAGACGGCCTTGTGGAGCGCGCGCACGGCGGACTCCGGCCCCATCGTCACGGCGACGATCTCCTCGACGGGGACTGCCCCGCCCTCCTTGATCTGCATCGCCGCCTCGATGGCGTGCGTGTCATACGGGTTGAGGTTCTTCTCCCCGCTGCGGTCCATTCGCCCCGTCGATGGGTCGATGCGCTTCTCGACGGCGGCGTCCGGCACCTCTTTGACCAGGACGCAAATCTTCAACTCGGGTGCCTCCTAAGGAAAACAGGCAAAACGCGTGTTCGTGGCTATCGCTGGCGGCGGATGATACCGCGTTGACTGACCAGTCAATCGCACCACCCGGCGCGAACCGCCGGCGGGCGGATCGGACCCGCCGCGGACGCCGCTGCGGGCGTCAGGCGGACGTGCGCACGGCGCCGCGCACGAACGCCACGATGTCCTGCGTGGGCGTGCCCGGCGTGAACACCTCCGCGACCCCCAGCTCCTTCAGCTCGGGAATGTCGTCGGCCGGGATCGTCCCCCCGACCGTCACGACGACGTCGTCGACGTCCTGCGCACGCAAGAGCTCGACCACCCGCGGCACGAGCGTCATGTGCGCACCGGAGAGGATCGACAGACCGACCGCGTCCGCGTCCTCCTGGATCACCGTCTCCACGATCTGCTCAGGCGTCTGATGCAAACCCGTGTAGATGACCTCCATGCCCGCATCACGCAACGCACGCGCGATGATCTTCGCGCCGCGATCGTGCCCATCCAGGCCCGGCTTCGCGACGACGACGCGGATCTTGCGCTCGGTCGTGCTCATTGCGCGCGGATGTTAGGTGAAACTCCTCCTACATGCCGTCGCCGCGTGCCGCCGGCCAGGAGCGTGCTCACGCCCCGGCTGCGCGCCAGCACGACCGTCGCGCCGAGGTTCAGCGCGAGGCCGGCGAGCAGCGGCGCCCCCGCGAGCGCAGCGCTCCCCCAGCGCTCGCGCAGGAACAGCGGCTCGAGCGCGATCGGGACGAACGTCTGCACCGCGAACGAGATCGGCACGACCGTCGTGGCGGCGAGCCGCTGGAACGCCGTCATCTCCGTCAGCAACGCCCCGGCGCCGGCGAGCAGCCCGACGCCGGCCCACACGGCGGCGGAGAGCCAATGGCCGCCGCCGGCGTCGTCGCCGAACAGCTTCGTCGCGACGTTCGTCGCGCCGTAGCCGAGGCCCGAGCCGATCGTGACCGCGAGCGCCGTGTCCCAGCGCCGGCCGCGCAACGCGATCGGCAGCAGCGACAGCGCGACCAGCCCGCCGAGAACGAGCGCGAGGACGGCGCCGGGGCGGTGCGTCTCGATGTGGTTGGGCGCGCCCCAGGCGAGCAGGGCGACGCCGACGATCATCGCCAGCACGCCGCCCCACTCGGCGCGTCCGACGCGCTCGCCGAGCGTGCGCGCGCCGAGCACGAGCAGCACGAGCAGGCCGAGCGCGAGCGCCGGCTGGACGACGACGAACGGCGCCTGCTCGAACGCGAGCACCTGGAGCGGCACGCCGAGCAGGCCGATGGCGCCGCCGGCGAGCCAGCGGCGGCGGCGCACCAGCCGCGTGAGCAGCGTGACGCGCAGGCCCTCCTCGGGCGGCTCCGCGCGCGCGTCGAGCGCCTGGAGCGCGACGCCGACGCTGAACAGGACCGCTGCCATGACCGCGGCGAGGAGCCCGAGCAGGAAGGCGGCCTGGTGCATCGCCTCCTACGCTTCCCCGCGCGCCGCGTCGCCAAGCAGCGCGCGGGCGATCACGAGGCGCTGGATCTCGGAGGTTCCCTCGTAGATCTCGGTGACCTTCGCGTCGCGGTAGTAGCGCTCGGCCGGGTAGTCGCGCGTGTAGCCGTAGCCGCCCAGCACCTGGATCGCCTCGCCGGTCTGGCGGCGCGCGACGGCCGAGGCGAACAGCTTCGCCTGGGCGCCCTCGACCGTGTGCGGCTTGCCGGCCTGCTTGAGCCGCGCGGCGCGCCAGGTGAGCGCGCGGGCGGCCTCGACCTCCGTCTGCATGTCGGCGAGCTTCTGCTGGATCTGGCCCTGGGCGCCGATCGGGCGGCCGAAGGCGCTGCGCTCCTTCGCGTAGGCGCTTGCCGTGTCGAGCGCGGCCTGCGCGATCCCGACCGCTTGCGCGGCGATGCCGATGCGGCCGCCGTCGAGCGTCGAGAGCGCGATCCGCATGCCGGCGCCCGGCGGTCCGAGGCGCTCGGCGGGGACGGCGTCGAACGCGAGCGCGGCGGTGCTGGAGGAGTTGAGGCCGAGCTTGTCCTCCTCGCGGGTCACGGACAGACCGGGCGTGGGGCGACGGACGACGTACGTGGAGATGCGGTCGTCGGGATCGCGCGCGAACACCAGCAGCGTGTGGGCGTGCGAGCCGGTGGTGATGAACTGCTTGGCGCCGGTGATGCGACCGTCCGCGTCGGCGCGCGTGCGCAGCGCGGAGGCGTCCGAGCCGGCCTCCGGCTCGGTCAGCGCGAACGCCCCCAGCTCGATCCCCTGCGCGAGCGGCGGCACGAGGCGGGCGACCTGCTCCGGCGTGCCGTGCGCGAGCAACGGCAGCGTGGCGGCGCTCGTGTGGACCGCGACCGTGACGGCGACGCCGGCGTCGGCGCGCGCCAGCTCCTCGAGCGCCAGCACGTAGGAGAGGAAGTCGGCGCCGGCGCCGCCGTGCTCGAGCGGCACGCACGCGCCCATCAGGCCCAGCTCGCCGAGCCGTGCGAAGACCTCGTGCGGGAAGCGATGCTCGCGATCCCAGGCGGCGGCGTGCGGGGCGATCTCGCGCTCGGCGAAGTCGCGCGCGAGCGCGCGGATCTCGCGCTGCTCGTCGCTCAGCTCGTGCCCGCTCATCGCGGGCGGCGCAGCGGACGGCGCGGCGGGATGCGGCGCGGCGGCGGGACCGGCTTGCGGCGCCCCAGCGCGAGCGAGCCGAGCCCGCCGAGTGCCGCCGCGCCGGCGAGCGAGCCGGCGACGACGAGGCGCCGGCCCAGCCGCTCGAAGCGCAGCACCTCCCAGCCCTCCTCGCGCGCGACGCGCGCGAGCGTCGCGTCGGGGTTGACCGCGACCGGATGGCCGACCGCGCGCAGCATCGGCAGGTCCGACTCGGAGTCGGAGTAGGCCCACGAGGCGGACAGGTCGATCCCGCGCTCGACCGCCAGCTCGCGCATCGCCTGCGCCTTGCCCTCGCGGTAGGTGAACGGCCCGTGCGGCCTGCCGGTGTAGACGCCGTCGACGACCTCCGAGCGCGCGCCGACGCCGCCGTCGAAGCCCAGCACCAGCGCCAGCACCTGCGCCAGCTCGTGCGCGGCGGCGGTGCAGATGTAGACCTCGCGGCCCTCGTCCTGATGCTGCCAGGCGACCTGCAGCATCTGCGGGTAGACGCGCGGCAGCACGCCCGCCAGCACGGCGGGGCCGAGCCGCTGCAGGTCGCGCACGCGCACGCCCTCGATCGCGCGCGCGATCCGCTCGCGCAGCTCGTCGGTCGCCGCGTCGGTGGAGCCCTTCAGGCGGAACTGGACGTTCGCCCACGCGCCCGCGGCGAGCTGGCGGCGCGAGATGAGCCCGTTGCGGTAGGAGGCGCGCGCGAACTCGTACGCCGACGAGCCCGCCATCAGCGTGCGGTCGAGGTCGAAGAAGGCGGCCGCGCGCAGCGCGTCGGCGCCGCGCGCACCGCCCGCGCCGCCGGCCGCGGGGGCCGGCGGACGGGGGTCGGTCGCGACGTCGCTCAGGACGCGGGCACCTCGACGATCACGGCGTCGCCCTGGCCGCCGCCCGAGCAGATCGCGGCGCAGCCGCGGCCGCCGCCGCGGCGCTGCAGCTCCAGCACGAGCGAGCCGAGGATGCGCGCGCCGGAGGCGCCGATCGGGTGGCCGAGCGCGACCGCGCCGCCGTTGACGTTGACCTTGTCCTCGTCGATCCCGAGCATGCGGATCGAGTTGAGCGTGACCGAGGCGAACGCCTCGTTGATCTCCCACACGTCGATGTCGTCGACCGACAGGCCGGCGAGGCGCAGCGCCTTCTGTGCAGCGAGCGCGGGCGTTCTCGCGAGGTACGGGAAGTCGTCCGCGACTTGCGCCTGCGCGACGATCGTGGCGAGCGCCTTCTTGCCGTTCTTCGCGGCCCACTCGTCGGAGGCCAGCACGAGCGCGCCGCCGCCGTCGTTGACGCCGGGCGCGTTGCCGGCCGTGTGCGAGCCGTCCTTCATGAAGATCGGCGGCAGCTTCGCGAGCGTCTCCAGGGTCGTGTCGCGGCGCGGCGCCTCGTCGACCTCGACGACCGTGTCGCCCTTCTTGCCCTTCACCGTGACGGGGACGATCTCCTCCGGCAGGCGACCCTCGTCGGTCGCCTTGATCGCCAGCTCGTGCGAGCGCACCGACCAGCGGTCCATGTCGGCGCGCGTCAGCTCCAGCTCGGCGGCGACCTCGGACGCCTCGTGCGCCATGTGCTTGCCGGAGAACGGGTTCGTGAGCCCGTCGTTGATCATCGAGTCGATCGCCTTCGCGTCGCCCATGCGGAAGCCGAAGCGCGCGCCCTTGAGCAGGTACGGCGCGTTCGACATCGACTCCATGCCGCCGCCCACGGCGACCTCGACGTCGCCCGCGCGGATCGCCGCGTCGAGGATCCCGGCCGCGCGAATGCCAGACGCGCACACCTTGTTGATCGTCTCCGAGGACACCTCCTTGGGGATCCCCGCCTTGATCTGGGCTTGGCGCGACGGGATCTGGCCCTGCCCGGCCTGGATCACCTGGCCCATCACGACGTGCTGGACCTGCTCCGGCTCGACGCCGGCGCGCTCGAGCGCCGCCTTGATGGCGGTTCCGCCCAGCTCGGTCGCGTCGAGCGAGGACAGGCCGCCCCCGAGCTTTCCGATCGGGGTGCGGGCGGCACCGAGGATGACGGTCTTGGGCATCGGGATCTCCGTGTTTGGCGGTGTGGGAGGGGCGCCCGCCGGGGGCGCCGGCCCCGAATGCTAGACGCGCCGACGGGTAACCTGCCGCGGATGCGCATCGCCGCGACGACCGACGCCCCGCTCGCGACGAGCGCCGACACGATCGCCGTCGGCGTGTTCGACGGCGAAGACGTCGCCCACGACGCCGGCGACGGGACGCTCCAGCGACTGCTCGACCGCGGCGAGGCGCGCCGCGCCTTCAAGCACCTCGCGGTCGCGCACGCAGACGACCGCCGCTTCGTCGTCGTCGGGCTCGGCGCGCGCGACGCGTTCGACGGCGAGCGCGCACGCATCGCGGCCGCGACCGTCCACGCGCGCGCACGCGAGCTGGGCGCGACGATCCTCTGCTGGGAGGTCCCCCACCACGTCGACGACGCCGTCGTCGCGGGGCTCGTCGAGGGGACCGTGCTGGCGGCGTATCGGTTCGACCGCTACCGCAACCACCCCGACGACGACGGCACGCTCGAGGCGCTGCTGATCAGCGCCCACCACGACGTGAGCGAGCCGGTCGCGATCGGCACCGTCGTGGCGGAGGCGCAGAACCGCGCGCGCGACCTGCAGAACCTGCCGGGCAACGAGGCGACGCCGGCGTTCCTCGCCCACCGCGCGCACGAGCTCGCCGGCGAGGCCGCCGGGATCGTCGTCGACGTGCTCGGCGAGGCCGCGATCCGCGAGCGCGGGATGGGCGCCTTCGCGGCCGTCGCGCAGGGCTCCGAGCAGGAGGCGCAGCTCATCTGCCTGCGCTACGAGCCGCCCGCCGGCGAGACGCGCGGGCCGCTGCTGGCGCTCGTCGGCAAGGCGGTCACGTTCGACAGCGGCGGGATCTCGCTCAAGCCCGGCGCGAGAATGTCGGAGATGAAGTTCGACATGTCGGGCGGCGCGGCCGTGCTGGAGGCGCTCGGCGCAATCGCGCGGCTGAAGCTGCCGCTCCGCGTGCTGGCGATCGTCGGCGCGACCGAGAACATGCCGAGTGGGCGCGCGGTCAAGCCGGGCGACATCGTGCGCGCGTCGAACGGCACGACGATCGAGATCGTCAACACCGACGCCGAGGGCCGGCTGGTGCTGGCCGACTGCCTCGCCTACGCGGTCGCGCAGGGCGCCGAGCGGATCGTCGACCTCGCGACCCTGACGGGCGCGATCGTGACCGCGCTCGGCGACTCGCACGCGGGGTTGATGGCGAACGACGACGCGTGGGCCGCAGCGGTGAGCGAGGCGGCGGACGCCGCCGGCGAGCCGGTCTGGCGGCTGCCGCTGCACGACTCCTACGCCGAGCTGATCAGAGGCCGCTACGCCGACATCATGAACGCGGTCGAGAGCCGCAAGGCCGGCTCGATCACCGCCGCAGAGTTCCTCCACCGCTTCGTCGGCGACGTGCCGTGGGCGCACCTCGACATCGCCGGGACCGCGTGGGACAACGGCAAGCCGTACGCCGGCAGAGGCGGCGCCGGCTGGGGCGTGCACACGCTCGTCGCGCTCGCGCGGCGGCTGGCGGCCTGAGCGGCGGCGCTACTCGGCCGCGCGCGCGAGCCCACGCGCGAGGATCTGCGTCGCCGCAGAGGCCGGGTCGAGCTTGCGTTCGCAGACCTCGTCGAGCAGGCGCTGCACGTCGGCGTCCTCGCGGATCGACGCCTCCAGCTCGCGGCGCATGCGCGAGCTGGCGATCGCGACGACCTCGTTCATCAGGTTGCGGCGGCGCCGCTCCAGCAACGTGCCCTCCTGCTGGATGTAGGCGCGATGCGCTTCGAGCTGCTCGAGCAGCTCGTCGATGCCGATGGCGTGCGCGGCCTGCGTCTTGACGATCGGCACGCGCCAGCCCTTCTGCTCGCCGAGGCTCAGCACGCCGCGGATCTCGCGCACCATCGTGTCGGTCAACGGGTGGTCGGCCTTGTTGACGACGATCACGTCCGGGATCTCCATCACGCCCGCCTTCAGCGCCTGGATCGAGTCGCCCGAGCCGGGCATCAGCACGAGCACGATCGTGTCGGCGTGGTCCATCACGTCGACCTCCGCCTGCCCCACGCCGACCGTCTCGACCAGCACGACGTCGCGGCCGGCGGCGTCCATCAGCAGCGCCGCCTGGAGGGCAGCCTCGCTCAGGCCGCCGAGCGCGCCGCGGTTCGCCATCGAGCGGATGAAGACGCCGCTGTCGAGGAAGTGCTCGGAGAGGCGGATTCGGTCGCCCAGCAGCGCGCCCTGCGTGAACGGCGAGGACGGGTCGATGCTCAGCACGCCGACGGTGCGCTCGCGCGCGCGCTCGGCCTTCGTGAGCGCGCCGAGCAGCGTCGACTTGCCGACGCCGGGCGGTCCGGTGAAGCCGACGACGGCCGCGTTGCCGGTGTGCGGGAAGACCTCGCGGACCAGCTCCCAGCCCTCGGGGCGGTCGTCCTCGACGAGCGTGATCGCCCGCGCGAGCGCGCGCTTGTCGCCTCTGAGGAGGCGCTCGGCGAGGGTCGGGTCGGCGCTCATGGGCCGCGCATGATGGCACGGCACGCGGCGCCCCTGCCGTGCGCCGCGCATACCATCCCGGGCGATGGACTCGACGCTCGCCCCGCCCCCCGTCGCCCTCCCGCCCGAGGTCCGCAGCGCGCCGCCGCCGCCGCACGGCGGCCCGCTGACGCTGCTGCGCTTCATGCGCCGCAACGGGATGCTGAACCGCCGCTACGCGGTGCTGCTGCTGCGGCTGGCGTGGCTGAAGCTGCGCTGGCGCGGGCGCCTGCAGACCGACGGGATCGCGTTCGTCTGCCCCGGCGTGCAGCTCGAGATCGGCCGCGACGCCCGCATCGTGCTGGGCCGCTGGTCGTGGCTCGGCCACGGCACGAAGGTGCGCGCGCACGAGGGCGAGGTGCTGATCGGCGCGAAGTCCGTGCTCGGGCAGGAGTGCACGATCTCCGCCTACCAGCACGTCGCGATCGGCCGCGAGTGCATCGTCGCCGACCGCGTGATGTTGATCGACTTCGACCACGGCGTCGTCGAGGTCGAGCGCCCGATCCGCCTGCAGGGGATCTACAAGCGCGACGTGAACGTCGGCCACAACGTGTGGATCGGCTACGGCGCCTGCGTCCTGCGCGGCGTGACGGTCGGCGACAACAGCGTGATCGGGACGAGCAGCGTCGTGACGAAGGACGTGCCGGAGAACGCGGTCGCGGCCGGCGCGCCCGCGCGCGTGCTGCGCATGCGCGCGGAGCCGCAGACGATGAGATGGGCATGAGCGGCGCGGCGATCTCGCTGCGCGGCGTGGTCAAACGGTTCGGGCCGATCACCGCGGTCGCCGGCCTCGACCTGGAGGTCCCGCCCGGGATCTGCCTCGGCCTGCTCGGCCCCAACGGCGCGGGCAAGTCGACGACGATGCGGATGCTGACGGCGCAGGCGATCCCCGACGAGGGCGCGATCTCGGTGCTCGGCTGGACGCTGCCGGGCGAGTCGAAGCAGGCGCGCGCCGAGATGGGCGTCGTGCCGCAGCTCGACAACCTCGACGTCGAGCTGACGTGCCGCCAGATCCTGACCGTGTTCGCGCGGCTCTACCGCGTGCCGCCGGACGCGCGCGCCGGCGCCGTGCAGCGCGCGTTGCAGATCGCGAACCTGACCGAGCGCGCCGAGACGCGCGTGGACCTGCTGAGCGGCGGCATGCGCCGCCGCCTGCTGATCGCGCGCGGGCTCGTGCACAGACCGCGGCTCGTGCTGCTCGACGAGCCGACCGTCGGGCTCGACCCACAGGTGCGCCAGGAGCTGTGGTCGCTGATCGGGGCGCTGCGCGCCGAAGGCACGACCGTGCTGATGTCGACGCACTACATCGAGGAGGCCGAGCGGCTCGCCGACACGGTCGCCGTGATGGCGAGAGGGCTGATCGTCGCGCGCGGGCGGCCGGCCGACCTTGTGCGCCAGCATGCCGGCGAGCAGACGCACGAGGTCTACGGGCCGCCGGCGCGGCTGGAGGAGCTGCGGGCGCAGGGCGAGCGGGCAGGTTGGGCGATGCGCCGCTCAGGGCCCGCGCTGGCGATCCTGCACGCGGAGCAGCACGACGGGACGCTGCCCGAGGGCGTGCGGCGCGCCGCAACGCTCGAGGACGCGTTCGTCGTGTTGACCGGCGAGGAGATCGAATGAGCGAGGGTGACGTCGCCCGCAGCTCGTCGCTTGCGATGAGCGGAGGGCGAAAGCGCCATGGCCGCCGGCTGCATCGCATCGAGCCCAAGGCGGTGCTCGGCGTGATGAGCCGCGACGCGACCGTCTTCACGCGCAACTGGAAGACGACGACGTTCTCGTCGGTCGTGGAGCCGACGATCTACCTGCTCGCGTTCGGCTTCGGCTTCGGCGCGCTGATCACGTCGATCGGCGGGCTCGACTACAAGCAGTACGTCGGGACCGGGATCGTCGCGACCGCGGTGCTGTTCTCGTCCGCCTTCCCCGGCATGTACGGGACGTTCCTGAAGTACCGCTTCCAGCGCACGTACGACGCGTTCCTCGCGGCGCCGGTCGACACGGACGAGATCGTGTCCGCCGAGGTGCTGTGGATCGGGCTGCGTGCCGGGGTGTACGGCAACGTGCCGCTGCTCGTGGCGATCGCGTTCGGGCTCGACCCGAGACCGACGGCCGTGCTCGTCCCGTTCATCTGCTTCCTGACCGGCTGCGCGTTCGTCGCGTTCGGCATCACGCTCGCCGCGACGGCCGAGTCGATCGACAACTTCTCGTACGTGACGAGCGGGATCCTGACGCCGATGTTCCTGACGGCGGGGACGTTCTTCCCGATCTCGTCGTTCCCGGCCGGGATCGAGGCGATCGCGCATCTGAACCCGCTGTACCACTGCGTGCAGCTCGTGCGGGACGTGGTGGTGCTGGGAGTCGAGCCGCTCGCCGACCTCGGGCACCTCGCGTTCCTGCTGGCGTTCGGCGTGGCGCTGTGGCGCGTGGCGATCTGGCGGATGCGCAAGCGGCTGATCGACTGATGGCCGCGCCGCGCTTCTTCGTCGACGTCGGCTCGCCGTACGCGTGGCTGGCGGCGGAGCGGGTGGAGCGGGTCGTCGGGGCGGTCGTGTGGGAGCCGGTGCTGTTGGGGGCCGTGTTCGCCGCGCGCGGGTTCGGGTCGTGGTCGCTGACTCGCGAGCGTGATGCCGGGATCGCGGAGGTCGAGCGGCGGGCGGCGCTGCACGGGCTCGGTCCAGTGCGCTGGCCCGAGCCGTGGCCGGGGAACATGCTGCTGGCGATGCGGTGCGCCGTCGCGGCCGATGAGCGTGGAGTGGGCCGGGCGTTCCTGCTGGCGGCGCTGCGGGCGGGGTTCGTGGAGGGGCGCGACCTGTCAGACCCGGCGGCGGTGGCGGACGCGGCGTCGACGGCGGGCGTCGAGGGGGACGAGCTGCTAGCCGCGGCTTCTACGCCGGCGGTGAAGGCGGCGCTCAAGGAGCGGACCGAGCGCGCGATCGCGCTCGGCGTGCGCGGCGTCCCGACGGTCGTCGTCGGCGACGAGGCGTTCTGGGGCGACGACCGGTTGGACGACGCGGCGAGAGCACTGCGGGTCTGAGCATCTGTGGGATGTCGAGATCCGCAGTGCTCGGGCGAACCGCTATCTGCCAGAGCCGCGTCTGCGTCTGCTGCCGCCTCTGCTGTGCTGACCGCCGCGTCTCGACGCGCCGGGCGAGTTGGCGAGTGCGCATGCGGCCGGGATGTCAGGCGACGAACGAGTGGAAGTCGCCGAGCCTGCTCGGCAACGTCGGCGTGAAGGGCTCGAACCTGAACGGCCGGCTGGTGTCGAAGCCGGCTCTCGCGGCCGCGCGCTTGTCGATGAACGGCGTGAGCGCCTCGACGGCCTTCGAGATCCGCGCCCAGCGCAACGTGCGCTCGTACGTGTTGTTGTTCGGCGGATCGACCGACTCGGCCCTGCCCTCGATGCCGGTGACGTGCTCGATCGAGAGCGTCGGCGCCACCACACGCGCGAGGATGCGGTGGTCGCTCTCGATCCCCATGATGCGCGCGGCCGTGACGCGCAGGTCGGGCGAGCTGAAGCGGCGCACGCCGACGAGATAGGCCGCGATGAACGCCTCCTCCAGCGTGACGAGCACGTTCAGCGTCGTCTGCGCGTCGTCGAACATCCGCGGCGGGAAGTAGAACGTGGTCGCTGCGGCCGGCTTTCTCGTGACGCTTCGCTCCAGCAGGTAGTGCGCCATCTCCTCCTGACGCGCCGCCTTGAAGTACTGCTGGTCGTCGGCCTCGAGGCGCGCGAAGAAGGGCGCGTCGTCGACGATGCCGGTGTACGTCGTGACGGCGAGCGCCTCGGCGATCTGCGCCGCGCCGAGGATCGCGAGGTCGCCCTTGGTGACGCCGCCCTTCTTCCCGCGCGCGGCCGCGAACGACGGCAGCAGCGCTTCGAGCGCACCGGCGCCGACCGCGGCGCCGGCACCGGTCGCGGCGCCCGTCGCGATGAAGCCGCGGCGATCCATCACTCCCGCGTCGGAGTGCGATGACATGACGAGAACTCCCCTCGTGAGATTGGGCCGGCCGGCATGGCGCGGCTCTCACACGGGTATTCGCAGCCGCGCGCGGCGCGGATCAATCAGACGGCGAGACGGCGCAGGTCGCCGTAGATCTCGGCGGTCTGGCGCGCGATGTCGGCCCAGTCGAAGCGCAGGACGTGCTCGCTCGCCTCCGCGACGAGGCGGTCGCGCAGCGCGTCGTCGGACAGCACGCGCTCCATCATCCCCGCGAGCGAGACCGGGTCGCGCGACTCGAAGCGCAGCCCCACCTGCTCGTTCGGGACGACCTCGCGCAGGCCGCCGGTGTCGGCGACGATGCACGGGCAGCCGGAGGCCATCGCCTCCAGCGCGACGAGCCCGAACGGCTCGTAGATGCTCGGGACCACGGTCAGGTCGGCGATGCGGTAGAGCGAGTGCAGCACGTCGTCGCCGATCCAGCCGAGGAAGGTGCCGTAGCGGGTGAGGTCCAGCGCGTCCGCCTGCGCGCGCAGGTCGGCCTCCGCGGTGCCCGACCCGGCGACGAGGAAGCGCACGTCGCCGAGCCGCTCGATCACGCCCGGCAGCGCTTCGAGCGCGATCTGGAAGCCCTTCTCGTAGACGAGCCGGCCGACCAGCAGCACGAGCCGCTCGTGCGGGGCGGCGAAGCGGGCACGCAGCGCATCGAGGTCCTCGACCGGCTGCAGGTCGAGCGGGTCGATCCCGTTCGGGATCACGGCGATGCGCGTCTCGTCGAGGCCGTAGACGTCGGCGACGTGGTCACGCATGTAGTGCGAGCAGGTGATGACGGCGTCGGCGCTGTTGGCCATCCACGTCTCGACGCCGTGGATGTGCGACTGCGGGTGCTTGTCGACCCAGCCCTGGTGGCGGCCGTACTCGGTTGCGTGGATCGTCACGACCCACGGGCAGTCGAGCCGCTTCGCGAGCTTGTCGCCGGCGGTCGCGACGAGCCAGTCGTGGCCGTGCACGAGGTCGAAGTCGTGCCGCTCCCCCAGCTCGATCCCGGCGGCCAGCATGTCGGCGTTCATGTGCTCGATCCAGGCGACGAACTCGGTCAGGTCGCGCGGCTTGCTCGGCTCGCGCACACGGTGCACGCGCACGCCGCACAGCTCCTGCTCGGCGGGCATCGCGTCGTCGCCGCGGGTCAGCACGTGAACCTCGACGTCCTGCTGCACGAGCTGCTCGGACAGCTTGCGGACGTGCCGCGCGAGCCCGCCCTCGATCAGCGGCGGGTACTCCCAGGAGAGGATGAGGATGCGGGTGGAGGCCATCTGGGGGCTGGTTCAACGGCCAACGCGACCGGCCGCAGTCTAGTCCGCGCCTCGCGCCGCAGCGCCGCATCCGCAGTGCGGGCCGTCGGCTACTGCGACGGCGCGCCGGCGCTCCGGCGGTACTCCAGGAGCTGCCCGACCGGCCAGTTCCGCAGCCGCCACTGCCCGACCGGCTGAAATCCCCGCGCGGCGAGCGCCGCGAGCTGATCCTGCGACCACGGCTCCGCGAGGAAGACCGCGTCGCCGCCTTCGGCGGCGAGCTGGTCGAGCGTCTCGGCGAACTGCTCGCGCGCGGGCATCTGGCCCAGGCCGGGATACGGGCTCACGTCGATCACCCCGGCCGCGCGCGCGATCCGGTGGCCCACCGGCGAGAAGATCACCACCCGCTCGCCTTGCCGCGTGCGCGTCGCGATCGTGCGCGCGACCGCGTCGCCGCGGAACGCGTCGGCCGGCAGGTAGCTCCTCTGGCCGGCCTCGAGCTTCCCTTCGAGGCGCTGCGCCTGGCTCCACGGCGTCGGCACCTGCGCGAGCGAGCAGGCCAGCAGCGCGAAGCCGAACAGCACGACGACGCCGGACGGTCCGACGCGCCGGCCGACGGGCGGCGTCCGCACGACGACGACCACCAGCAGCGCGAGCCCGAGCGCCCACGCCGGGAACAGGTTGATCAGCACGAGCGGGTGCGAGCGGTACGCGAAGTAGTAGGCGCACGCGCCGAGCCCGAACACGCCGGTCCATGCGAGCGCCCCGGTCAGCACGACGTCGCGCTCGCCCGTCGCCGCGCGCACGGCCGCCGTCGCGAGCGCGGCGACGAACGTCAGCGCGATCGCGACGTGCAGCCCCAGCCCGGGCAGCGCGAGGTTCCCCTGGCCGCCGACGACGAAGTAGTGGCCGTAGCGCGTCAGCAGGCCGAGGTGCGGGAGGCTGCCGGAGCGGATCAGCGTCAGCGCCGAGACGAGCGCCAGCGCCGCGAGCACGCCGAGCCCGGCGTCGAGCGCGAGGCGCCCGAGCGCGCGCCGCTCCAGCGGTCGCTGGGTGAGCGCGAGCGCCGCGAGCGTGCCCAGCAGCGCGGACAGGCCGAAGTCGAGGTTGTTCAGCAGCACCAGCCCCGCGCCCGCGAACAGCAGCACGGTCGTGCGCCGGGAGCGCGCGGCGCCCAGGTGGAGCGTCGTCGCCAGCACGAGCAGGAACGGCCCCGCGTAGCGCAGCGGGAACATGCCGTAGTACGTGCCGGGGCTGTAGCGCGAGGCGGGCGTCCCGATCTCCACGAAGAACGCCGTCGCGAGCACCGGCAGGTAGAGGGCGAGCGCCGCGAGCGCGCGGCGCGTGACGCGCACGAACGTCCAGTAGAGCGCCAGCAGCGACGCCCCGGTGAGCGTCATCATCGTCGCCGTGTACGCGAGGTAGGTGCCGCCGAAGACGCGCAGCGGGAGCGCCGCGACGTAGGGCCACACGTAGCCGTACGCGGCCATGTTGACGAGCGGCGTGCGGCCGTTCAGCACCGCCGTCGTCTCGTCGAAGAACCAGGCGCCGAGGAATAGCGCGTCGGGCGCCGCGACGAGGCTGTGGTCGGTGTAGACGCCCGACAGCGCCCACACGCACGTCGCGAGCAGCGCGACCGCCGCGCACGCGATCGCGACCGCGCGGGGCGAGGGCCGCGGCAGCCGGCGCGCCCACGCGGCGACGCGCTCGCGCCGCGTCAGCGCGGCGACCGCGAGCCCGGTCAGCAGCGCCGCGACGAGGACCGTGGCGGTCGTGAAGTAGACGCGGCGGGTGCCGAGCGAGGTGACATGGCGCTGCGCGACCCAGCACGCCACCAGCAACGCGAGACCGAGCGCCTGCACGACCGCGACGGCGAGACGGCGGGTGCGCGGCGGCAGCGCCGGCCGGCGCCGCGCGACGACCACGATCGCGGCCGCGTAGGCGACCACGCAGGCCGCGGCGAGCGGGTAGCCGGCCTGGATCGAGGGCTTGCGCACGGACGGTTCGCCCGGCCAGTAGTGCACGCCGTGATTCGGGAACAGCAGGTCGCCGAGCGGCGGCGCCAGCAGCAGCACGAGCGGGACCGCGACGACAAGCGCCGCCGGCAGCAGCAGCCACGCGAGCGCAGTCGGCGAGAGCGGCTCCGGCCGCGACGCCGCGTCTTCCCCCTTCGACATCCCGTCTCCCCCGAGATCGGCGCGGTTCGGGGGCCGAAGCTACCAGAGATCGGAGCGGCGCCGGCCCCTATCGCGAGGGCGCGGACAGGGCGGCGGCGAGCGCCGCACGATGGCCGTCCGCGCGCTCGCGCGGATAGGAGCCGGCCAGCTCGCGCGTCACCTGGAAGGCCCAGTCGCTCGACTGCAGCAACAGCAGCTCGCGCTCCGCGCGCGGGCTCGGCGCGTGCCCGTCCCCCGGCGTCCGCACGAGCGCGCGCAGCTCGGCCTCGCGCACCTGCCAGGCGAGCTGGGCGACCTGCGGGCCGTCCCACGTGGAGAGGTCGCGCGGGGTCCCCCACGTCGTGGTCGGCAGGCGGCCGGCGTGCACGTCGGCGGCGACGCGCGGCGCCGGTTGCGCGGCCACGAGCGCCTCGCGCAGCGGGACCGGCGCGTGCCGCGTCAGCGCCTCGTCGAGCGGCGCGAGCGCGAGCCCCTGGCGCTCGGCCTCCTCGATCACCGCGCCGAGCCACGCGATCCCCTCGTACCACCAGTGGCCGAGCAGCTCGGTGTCGAGCGCGCAGACGGCGAGCGCCGGGCGCCCCAGCTCGCGCGCGCCGGCGTCGAGGCGGGCGATCGCGCGCGCGACGAAGTCGGCCGCGTCGGCGCGCGCCTGCGTCAGCGCGGCCGCGTGGTCGTAGGTGCCGCCGTCGTTGCGCCAGACGCGGTGGTGGTGCACGGTGAAGGCGTGGTAGTCGCGGTAGAGCGGGTGCGACGGGTAGCCGCCGTCGCTCCACGCCAGCTCGACCGTGGCGCGGTCGAGCGGCACCAGCAGCGGACCGTCGTCGGTCGCGATCGGGACGAGCTGGGCCGGCGCGCCGGGTCCCAGCACGTCCGTCAGGTCGACGCAGGTCGCGTGCACGCCGGCGTCCTCGAGCAACGGGTCGAGCCACGGCGCGTGCGCGCACTCCGGCAGCCAGAAGCCGCCCTGCCACTCGTGCGCGGCGTCGAAGCGGGCGCGGTGCGAGGCGATCCCGCGCTCGAGCTGGAGGCGCACGCCGGCGTCGGTCGCGAGCAGCGGCAGGACGGCGTGGGTGGCGGAGGAGGTCCAGCTCGCGTACGGCGCGAACGCGCCGAGCAGGTCGCCGCCGAGCCGCTCGACCTGCGCGAGCGCGCGCTCGTAGTCCCCGGCGGCGCGCTCCAGCTCGTGCGCCCACTGCTCGTGGCCGCTGCTGCGGCAGCCGTCGACGTCGAGCCGGTGCGTGTCGCGCCGCACCTCGCGCAGGAAGCGCGCGAGCCGCTCCGGCACGCCCGGTGCCGCGAGCTGGTCGCACAGCACGGGCGTGAGCGAGAGCGTCAGCAGGCGCGCGCCGTCGACGCGGTCGAGCAGCTCGAGCAGCGGCAGGTAGCAGGTCGCGATCGCTTCCCACAGCCACTCCTCGCCGAACGGCCACGTGCCGTAGCCCTCGACGTAGGGCATGTGCGTGTGCAGGACGAGCGCGAGCTCGCCGCGGTCGTGGCGCCTCACGTCCGGCAGACTGCCAGGAAGTCCAGCGCGCGGTCGAGATCGCCGGCCTTCAGCGCGAAGTCGCTCGCCGCGATCGCCGGCGTGAAGCGGTCGTAGAACGGTCTCGTGACGCCGAGCGCTCTGTGCGCGCGGTCCCATCCGAGCTTGAGCGCGAGCGCGTGCGCGCGCAGCTTGCGCGCGTGGAAGAGGCCCCACAGCTCGACCTGCGCGAAGTGCGCCTCGCACAGCTCCCGGAACTCGTGCGCGCGGTACTCCTTGACGTGCCACGGATTCTCCGACTTCTCGGCCCCGGGCGGCGCGAGCGTCAGCAGGTTCGGCGTCGAGACGTAGGCGACCCCGCCGGGCGCGAGCATCGACTTGAAGTGCTCGAGGATCTCGCCCGGGTTCTGCACGTGCTCGATCGTCTGCAGGAAGACGACCGCGTCGCACTCCTCGCGGAACGTCTCGACGAGGTCGCGCTCGAAGCGCAGGTTCTGCCGCACGTAGCGCAGCCGCGCGTGCTCGTGCGCCTCCGGGTTGGCGTCCACGCCGACGACCGACGCCGCGCCGCGCGCGAGCACCTCGGAGCCGTAGCCCTCCCCGCACGCCATGTCGACCACGCGCTTGCCGAGCGTGCGCGCCGCGATCCACTCGTAGACGACGAGGTGCCGGCGGTACCAGTAGTTCTCCTCCGGCACGTCGGGCAGCGTGCGCTCGCCCGTCAGCTCCAGCGGGGGGACGCCGTCGGGCTGGTTCGACTGAACGTATGCGGTGCTCATGAGAGGGGCGACACAGTAGAGTGCCGCGCCGCATGGAGGCTCCACGCACCGACGAGGACATCCGCGACGTCAACACGCGCTACCACGACGTCGCCGCCGACAGCTACGACGCGAAGTGGGGCATCGACTTCGGCGAGCCCGGTCAGGCGCAGGTGCTGATGAAGCTGCGCAAGGTGCTGGGCCCGGCGGCGCTGGAGCGCGGCTGGGAGCGCTCGCTGGAGATCGGCGCCGGCACCGGCTACTTCTCGCTGAACCTCTTGCAGGCGGGCGTGATCAGAGCGGCGACCTGCACCGACATCTCGCCCGGCATGCTCGAGACGCTGCGCGGCAACGCCGAGCGGCTGGGCCTGTCGGTGGAGACTGTCGCGACCGGCGCGGAGCAGCTGCCGTTCGCGGACGCGTCGTTCGACCTCGTGCTGGGCCACGCGATCCTCCACCACATCCCCGACCTGTCGAAGGCGTTCGGCGAGTTCCACCGCGTGCTGAAGCCGGGCGGGACGGTCGTGTTCGCGGGCGAGCCGTCGCGCTACGGCGACCGCCTCGCGCAGGTGCCCAAGCGCGCGGCCGGCGCGGTCGCGCCGCTGTGGCGGCGGGCGATCCGCGCGCGGGCGGCGGGCAGCGTGCCGCACGCGAACGGGAACGGCGCGGGCGGGCACGACGCGGACCACGCTCTGGAGCGCTTCGTCGACATCCACGCGTTCGCGCCCGGCGACCTCGTCGCGGCGGCGCGCGCCGCCGGCTTCGCCGACGTGACGGTGCGCGGCGAGGAGCTGGTCGCCAACTGGTTCGGCTGGACGAACCGCGTGCTGGAGGCGACCGCCGTGCCCGAGGACGTGCCGTGGGGCTGGCGCCAGTACGCCTACCGCGGCTACCTGACGCTGCAGCGGCTCGACCAGCGGCTGCTGGAGGGCCGGCTGCCGGCGGCGATCTTCTACAACCTGCTGGTCGCCGGCCGCAAGGCCGCCTGAGCGACCGCGAGGCGGGCCGCCTCGAGCGCTGAGGTCACCGCCGGGTCCGACAGCAGGCCCGGCGCCGCGACGGAGTCGCCGCACAGGAAGACGCCGTCGCCGCAGTCGACCGCCGGGCGGTCGCGCCAGCTCGCGCCGACCGGGTCGAGCGCGCCGGAGCGGCCGTCGAGCACCTGCCGGCGGCGGAACACGACGCGCTCGCGCCAGCCGCCGCTCCCGAAGCCGGTGTCGAGCAGCGCCTCCAGACGGCGCTCGCCGTCGTCTGCGCCCTCTCCAGGGCGCAGCGGCATCTGCGCCTGCACGAGCGCATGGCCTTGCGGCGCGAGCGAGCGGTCGGGCTTGCTGTACGTCTCGACCCAGCCGGCCTCGTCGAGGTCCCACACGACGAAGGGAGCACGCCGGCCCGTGAGCCCGAGGTCGAGCGCGACCGTGCGGCCGCTCGGCCACGCGAGCGCCTCGTCGCCCAGCAGGGCGCGCGCGTCGCGCAGCTCGGTCGCGACGATCGTCGCGCCCTCCGCGGGCAGCTCGCTCACGCGCACGCCGGTCTCGATCCGCACGCCGCGCTCGCGCGCACCCCACTCCAGCGCAGCGATCAGCACGCTCCAGCCGCCGCGCACGTAGCGCGCTCTCGGCGGCAGGTCGAGGAACGCCTGGCGAAAGCGCTCCCAGACGAACGACGCCGCCAGCTCGCCCGGGTCGTGGTGGAAGGCGAACACGCCGCACGCGGCCGACAGCCACGCCGCCGCCTCGTCGCCGCAGCGGCCGGCGACCCAGTCGCGGAACGACACGTCGTCGGGCGCCTCGCGCACGCGCCACAGCCGCAGCAGCGCGCGCGAGAACGCGAGCGGCGGCGTGCGGCGGCGCCTTCCGCCGGCGCGGAAGCAGACGCCGGTCAGCGGCGGGCGGGCGACCGGCGGCAGCAGCTCGCGCTCGCGCAGGAAGCGCCACAGCGTGCCGTTCGCGTAGAGCACGTGCGGGCCGAAGCTCGCGACGAACGGCGGCTCCGTCGCGCGCCCGCGACCGCCGAGCCGCTCGTGCGCCTCCAGCAGCCGCACGGGCGCGCCGCCCTCGGCGCAGGCGATGCTCGCGACCAGGCCGGCGATGCCGCCGCCGACGACGGTGATCTCGTCCATCTTCGACGCTCCTGTTGGTGGTGCGGCTACGGTAGCCGCGATGCGGACCATCCTCCAGGGCCAACGCCAGCCCTCGGAAGCGGACCAATCGCGATGGAGCTGCTCGTCGCGCTGACGCGCGAGAACGGCCGCGAGCCACTGCACGCGCAGCTCGAGCGCCAGCTGCGCGAGGCGGTCCGCAGCGGGCGACTCGCGAGCGGCACGCGGCTGCCGGCGACGCGCGTGCTCGCAGCCGAGCTGGCCGTCTCGCGCGGCGTCGTCGTCGAGGCGTACGCGCAGCTGACGGCGGAGGGCTACCTCGTCACGCGCCGCGGCGCCGGCACGACCGTCGCCGCCGCGCCCAGGCCGGCGCGCGCGCCGACGCCGCCGCCCCACCCGCGCCCCGTCGCGGAGGACTTCCACCCCGGCACGCCCGACCTCGCGAGCTTTCCGCGCGGCGCCTGGCTGCGCTCGCTGCGCACGGTCCTGCGCGAGCTGCCGGACGACGGGCTCGGCTACGCCGACCCGGCCGGCGCGCCGCAGCTGCGCGGCGCGCTCGCGCGCTACCTCGGCCGCGCGCGGGGCGTCGCATGCGGCCCCGAGCGGGTGCTGGTGACGAGCGGGCTGACGCAGGGCGTCGCGCTCGCGTGCCGCGCGCTGCACGCGCGCGGCGCGCGGCGGATCGCGGTCGAGGACCCCGGCTTCACGGTCCACCGCGCCGTCGCCGCCCACTGCGGGCTGCAGCCCGTGCCGGTGCCGGTCGACGTGCACGGCCTGCGCACCGACGCGCTCGCCGCGCTCGACGCCGACGCGCTGCTCGTCACGCCCGCGCACCAGATGCCGCTCGGCGGCGTGCTGGCGCCGCAGCGGCGCGCCGAGCTGCTCGCATGGGCGGACGCGCACGACGCCTACGTGATCGAGGACGACTACGACGCCGAGCACCGCTACGACCGCGAGCCCGTCGGGGCGCTGCAGGGGCTCGCGCCCGAGCGCGTGATCTACGCCGGCTGCGCGAGCAAGGTGCTCGCCCCCGGCCTGCGACTCGGCTGGCTCGCCGTGCCGCAGGCGCTGTGGGCGGCGCTCGAGCGGGAGAAGACGCTCGACGACCTCGGCAGCCCGCTGCTCGAGCAGCTGACGCTCGCCGACTTCCTCGAGCGCGGCGAGCTGGACCGCCACCTGCGGCGCACGCGCCCGCGCTACCGCGCACGCCGCGACGCGCTGATCGCGGCGCTCGCGCGCGAGCTGCCGAGCTGGCGGATCGGCGCGGGGATCGCAGCCGGGCTGCACGTCGTCGCGCTGCTGCCGGAGACGGTTGACGAGGCCGCCCTGCTGGCGACGGCGGCGGAGCGCGGCATGCGCCTGCACGGGCTGTCGTGGTTCCGCGTGACGCCGGGTCCCGCCGGCGTCGTGCCGGGCTTCGGCAACGCGAGCGAGCCGACGCTCGCGCGCGCCGTCGCGCAGCTCGCTCAGGTCGCGCGGGCCGCCGACGCCGCGCGGTAGCGCTCCAGCGCGCGCCGCCGCTCGTGCGCATGGTCGACGACCGGCGCCGGGTAGTCGCGCCCGACGACGCAGCCGGCAGCCGCCTGCTCGGCCTCGCTCATCCGCCACGGCTCGGCGAGCCGCTCGTCCGGCACGCCGCGCAGCTCGGGCACCCAGCGGCGCACGTACGCGCCGTCCGGGTCGTGGCGGCGCTGCTGCAGCGTCGGGTTGAGCAGCCGGCGGAAGGCGGGCGCGGGGTCGACCCCGACCAACGCGATCCACTGCCAGTTGCCGTTGTTCTGCGCGACGTCGCCGTCGAGCAGCCAGCGCATGAACCACGCCTCGCCCGCGCGCCAGTCGAGCTGCAGGTCCTTCGTCAGGAACGAGCCGACGACGAGCCGCGCGCGGTTGTGCATCCAGCCGCTGGCGCGCAGCTCGCGCATGCCGGCGTCGACCAGCGGATAGCCGGTGCGGCCGTCCTGCCAGGCGGCGAGCAGCGCGGCGTCGTCGTCCCACGCGAGCGCGCGCATCGGCTGCTGATGCTCGTGAAGGCGGTTGCCGGGGTGGTGCAGCAGCACGTGCGCGAAGAAGTCGCGCCAGGCGAGCTGGCGCGTGAACGCGGCCGCGCCGGCGCCGCCGTGCCGCTGCGCCCGCTCCTCGACCTCGCGCGGCGAGAGCGTGCCGAAGCGCAGGTGCGGCGAGAGCCGCGAGCTGCCAACGGCCAGCCGGTCGTGCCGATCCCCGTAGGCGGCGAGGTCGCCGGCGAGCCAGGCGGCGAAGGCGTCGCGCGCGGCCGCCTCGCCCGCCTGGACAGCCGGCGCCGCCAGCGCGTCGCCGCCGCCGAGACCGAGCTGCGCGAGCGACGGCAGCGCGCCGCGGTCAAGCCCGCGCGGCAGCGCCGGCAACCGGCTCGGAGCGGGCAGCAGCGGACGCCGCTCGAGCGCGCTCCAGGCGTGGTGGAAGGGCGTGAAGACGGTGAAGGGCTTGCCGCCCTTGGTGCGCGCGCGGCCGACGTCCGCGACGAAGTTGCCGGGCCCGCGGATCGCCTCGACGCCCGCGCGTCGGAGCGCCTCGCGCACGCGCCGGTCACGCGCGAGCGCGTACGGGGTCGCGTCGCTCGCCCAGTAGACCGCCGTCGCGCCGGCGTCGCGCGCGAGCGCCGGCAGCTCTCGCTCCGGCGCCCCGTGGCGGACCACGAGCCCGCCGCCGCGCTCGCGCAGCGCCGCCTCCAGCTCACGCAGGCAGTCGAGCAGGAAGGCCGTGCGCGGCGCGGACGCGAAGCGGCCGTGCAGCAGCGCGGGGTCGAGCACGAACGCGGGCACGACCTGGTCGTGCGCGGCGAGCGCGGCCGCCAGCGGCGGGTGGTCGTGCACGCGCAGGTCGCGCCGCAGCCAGACGATCGCGGTCGAGGGCATCGGACGCGCATACGTTCGCGCACGGCGTTCGGATGCGTCGCGCGGGCGGCTCGGCGCCCGCGCGCGCTGCGGCGCAGCGGCGCGGCCCGCTGCCGTGCATACACTTGCCGCATGCCGGGCAGCCCCGTTCGCGACTTTCCCCTCTTCCCGCTCGGGCTCGTCGCGCTGCCGGGCGAGGTGGTCCCGCTGCACATCTTCGAGGAGCGCTACAAGACGATGATCGGGCGCTGCCTGGAGGACGAGAGCGAGTTCGGGATCGTGTGGCTGTCCGACGACGGCTTGCGCGAGGTCGGCTGCGCGTGCACGATCACCGAGGTCGTCGAGCGCGACGAGGAGGGACGACTCAACCTCCTCACGCGCGGCACGCGCCCGTTCCAGCTGATCGAGCGGGAGGACCACCTCCCGTATCCCGCCGGGGTCGTCGAGTTCCTCGCCGACCGCGAGGAGGCGATCGACGGCTCGCTGGCCGCGCTCGCGCGCGAGACGTACGCCGAGCTGGTCGAGCGCGCGACCGACAGCCGCCCGGAGCCGCTGGAGCTGGCGAAGATGGGCGCCTACGACATGGCCGCGACGGTCGACTTCGGACTCGAGGCGAAGCAGGGCCTGCTCGACATGCGCTCGGAGAACGCGCGGCTGCGGCTCGTGACGCGTCTGTTCCGCGCGGCGATGAAGCGGATGGAGTTCGTCTCGCACGCGCAGGCGCGGGCGCGCTCGAACGGCAAGGTCCGCTTCGGCTGACGCCCGCATGGCGCCCGCCGCGGCGGGGTACGGCTTCGCGCATGGACCACGAACCCGAGATCGCCGACCTCAGACACGGCACCGAGCTGCTGCGGGAGAGAATCGAGGACGTCAGAGCCGACTGGGAGCGCAAGCGCCGCGACCCGTCGGTCCCGGGCGCGCCCGCACCAGCAGACGATCCAGAGGCCGCCAACGGCGGCGCGGTCGCCGGCGACTGGGAGGGCGAGGGCCCCGCGGCGAACGACGCGGGGCAGTAGAACGAGGCCGGGCAGTTGGCGGTGGCGGCGCGGCGGTGGTCGTGCCACGGAGGTGGCCGCCCCACCGCGACGTTCGCCGGTCGGTCGCTTAACGACCCGACCCGCCTCTCGGCGGGCCGGGGAATGGCGTGGCACTGCAGCCAGTCGACACCTGTGTGATCAACGATAGCACGCCTCGACCGGGCGGCTAGGCACGGAGGTGACAAGCTCCTCGGCACCGAGTGCCTGCCCTTCGCCGCCCGGTCAAGCGTTGTGGCGGAGGGCGTGGGAGTCGAACCCACCGGAAGGATCGCTCCCGGAGCACAGGTGTCAACTGGCTGCGACGACCGCGCCGCTGCACCCTCCGTCCCCGAGAACGCTAAGCGGCAGCGTCCGAACGGTCTACACACTACGTATGTGAATTGGCAAAGCCTTCGCGCAGCGCAATGACACTCAACTAGCGCGCAAGGCCACACACGTCTTGTGCGACGGCGCGCGCGAACGCGACGACGGGGCCGAGCTCTCTCCGGCGGGCTGCGTCGACGTCGCTGAACGTGACGGTCCCGTCGGCCGTGCGCAGGCGGTAGCGCAGCAGCGAGCCGCGCGGCGCGGGCAGCGTCAGGTCGCGCTTCGCCTCGTCGGACAGGTCCTCGGCGATCCGGCGCGCGTCGAGCAGGCGCGGGTCGGGCAGCTCGCGTGGCTTGCCGCCGTTGCAGCGGACCGTCCCGCCGTCGTTCACCAGCAGCGTCAGTCTCGCGCCGGGCAGCGAGCCGGAGCGCGTCAGCAGCAGCACGTCCGGCGACGCGGCGCCGCACCCGGCGAGCGGCACGAAGCCGGCGAGCAGCGTCGCGCCCGCGAGCAGCGCAGCGCGGCGCCTCACGCGACCACCGCCGCCCCGCCACGGCGCGGGTCGCCGCCGCCCGACAGTGCGCCCGTCGCAGCATCCCGCTCGACCGCCTGCACGCCGCCGAAGAACAGGTTCAGCGCACGGAACGGCGCGACGGCGTGGCCGGCGGCCTCGAGTCCCGGCACGTCGACGCCCGGCTCCGCGTACACGACCCCGTCCTCGAAGTGAATCCGCGGGGCGCGCACCGCGTCGCCGGCGCGCATGCCGTGGTCGATCGCCGCGACGATCGTCTGCAGGATCGCCGAGCGGATGCGGTTCGAGCCGGCGCTGCCGAGCACCAGCTCGGGCGTCCCGTCGCGCAGCACCGCGGTCGGCGCCATCATGCTCGGCATCCGGCGACCGGCCGGGAACATGTGGAAGCCGAGCGGGTTGAGGTCGTGCTCGCCCAGCATGTTGTTGAGGTGGATGCCGGTGCCCGGCACGACGATCCCCGCCCCCTCCCCGTTCGAGCACGTCACGCTGCACGCCCCGCCGCAGCCGTCGATCACCGCGACGTGCGTCGTCGAGCCGAGCCGGCTGGCGAGGAAGCGCTCGCCGAACCCCGGCTCGTCGAGGCCGGCGAGGAACGCCTCGCCGCGCTCGCGCTGCGTCGCATCCATCGCCGCCACGAGCGCGTCGAGCGACGGCGGGCCGTCGGTGCGGTCGAGCAGCCCGAGCGCCAGCGCGATCAACGTCCCGCCCGCCGACGGCGGCGGGTTCGTCAGCACGTCGCGCCCGCGGTAGCGCGCGCGCACCGGCTCGCGCACGACCGTCTCGTACGCGGCGAGGTCGGCGCGCGTCAGCAGCCCGCCCTGCTCCGCCATCAGCGCGGCGACCTCGGCCGCCACGTCGCCCTCGTAGAACGGCCGCGCGCCCTCGGCGCCAAGCCGCTCGATCGCGTCGGCCAGCGCAGGTTGGCGGACACGCTCGCCCTCGCGCAGCACACGCCCGTCCGGGGCGTAGATCGCGCGCACCTCCGGCGTCAGCGTGACGATCCCTTCGAGGATCTCGACGACGTACGCCTGTTGCGCGTTGAGCGGCACGCCGTCACGCGCGATCGCCGCGGCCGGCGCCGTCAGCTCGCGCAGCGGCACGCGCCCGAAGCGCTCCGACGCGGTGCACACGCCGTGCGCCATCCCGTACGTGCCGACCGACGCGGCGCCGACGTTGAAGAGCTGGACCGCGTCGCCGAACGACACGTCGACCGGGACCAGCTCCGCGCGCCGGGCATGGTCGGCGTCGCGCCCCGGCACCTCGACGAAGAAGTCCAGCAGCGCCGGCGCGCGCGTCGCCTCCGGCCACAGCGCGCGCTCGCCCGGCACGACGAGCATGTAGCCGCCGGCGCCGAGCCCGGTCAGCAGCGGCTCGGCCGCGAACGCGGCGAGCATCGCGCCGAGCGCCGCGTCGACGGCGTTGCCGCCGGCGCGCAGCACGTTCGCGCCGGCCTCCGCGCTGAGCGGATGGCCGGCCGCGACGACGCCTTTCCCGGCCGCGCGCTGGGTCACGGCCGGGACTATCGCATCAGCGACGGGGCAGGAACTCGGGCACGTCGAGCTCGCGCGAGGAGCGCGCGCCGGCGTGCGCCGGCTCGCTCGTGCGCGAGACGCGCGGCTCGCCCACGGGCTCGCGCAGCTCCGTGCGCAGCCCGGCGGCGCCGAGCTCGTCGCGCGCGGCGCGGCGCCCGCGCTGCTCGCCGTAGCCGGTCGCGACGACCGTCACCCAGACCTGGTCGTCGAGCTTCTCGTCGACCATCGCGCCGAAGATGATGTTCGCGTCCGGGTGGGCCGCCTCGGAGACCGCCTTCGCGGCCTCGTTGACCTCCCACAGCGACAGGTTCGTGCCGCCGGTGATCGACAGCAGGATCGAGCGCGCGCCCTCCATGCTCGTCTCCAGCAGCGGCGAGGCGACGGCCTGCTCGGCCGCGTCGATCGCGCGCCGCTCGCCGACGCCCATGCCGATGCCGAGCAGCGCGCTGCCGGCGTCCGACATGATCGTGCGCACGTCCGCGAAGTCGAGGTTGATCAGCCCCGGCAGCGTGACGAGGTCGGAGATGCCCTGCACGCCCTGGCGCAGCACGTCGTCGGCGACGCGGAAGGCGTCGACCATCGACGTGCCTCTGTCGAGGACGCTCAGCAGGCGGTCGTTCGGCACGACGATCAGCGTGTCGACCTCGTCGGCGAGCGCCTGCACGCCGTCGTCGGCCTGCGAGCGCCGGCGCGAGCCCTCGAACCCGAACGGCTTCGTGACGATGCCCACGGTCAACGCCCCGACTTCCCGTGCGATCCGCGCGACGACGGGCGCCGCACCCGTGCCCGTGCCGCCGCCGGCGCCGGCCGTGATGAAGATCATGTCGGAGCCCTTGAGCAGCGACTTGATGCGGTCGTACTCCTCCATCGCGGCGCGGCGGCCGATCGACGGGTCCGAGCCGGAGCCGAGCCCGCGGGTCAACGACTCGCCGATCGACAGCGTCAGGTGCGCGCCCGACTGCTGGAGCGACTGCTGGTCGGTGTTGACGGCGATGAACTCGACGCCCGCGACCTCCGCCTCGATCATGCGGTTGAGCGCGTTGACGCCGCCACCCCCGACGCCGACGACGCGCAGCACCGGGCCGTGGCCCGGACGGTGGTCGCGCTCGTCGCGCGTGTAGTCGGCGCGCGGCATGACCCGCGGCGGCTCCAGCATGTTCTCCGGGATGTCGGAGGAGAAGGCGGCGCGCAAGCGCTCCTGCGGCGAGGGCACAGCGGGCTCCGGCTCGTCCACGGCAGCCGGCGCGGCCTGTGCGAGCAGCGAGGGATGCGGAGCCGACGGTGCCTCGGGCGCGGCGGTCGCATCCGCGGCGCGCCCGGCCGCGGCCGCGTCGGCGGCCGCCACCGCGGTCGCGTCCGCGTCCTCGTCCGTTCTGCGGAACAGGGCCGCCAACGGGCCTTCCCGCATGCTTGCGCGCTTACCGCTTGCCATTGCCGAGGACCTCCTTCGCGAGCTGCCGGTAGGAGTGGGCCGCGATGCCGTCCGGGTCGTACTTCAGCACCGACATGCCCTTCACGGGAGCCTCGGCGAAGCGGACCGTCTTCTTGATCCGCGACGCGAACACGCGGTCCCCGAAGTTCTCCTCGAGGATCTCGATCGCCTCCTTGGCGTGCAGCGTCCGCGTGTCGAACAGCGTGGGCAGGATGCCCTCGATCTCGACGTTGGGGTTGAGGTTCTCGCGGATCATCGAGAGCGTGTTCTGGAGCTGGATGAGGCCCCGCATCGACAGATACTCGCATTGCACGGGGACGATCACCTTGTGCGCCGCCGTCAGCGCGTTGATCGTCAGCAGCCCGAGGCTCGGCGGCGTGTCGATGAAGATGAAGTCGTAGTCCTCCTCGATCGCTCTGAACGCCTTCTGCAGCGAGCGCTCGCGGCCGATCTGGGCCGACATCGCGATCTCGGCGCCGGCGAGGTCGATCGAGGAGCAGGCGACGTCGATCTCGCGCTTGCGGATCGCCTCGCGGATCGACGTGTGATGCACCAGCACGTCGTACATCGAGGTCTCGACCGTGTCGGGGTCGATCCCCTGCGACATCGTCAGGTTGCCCTGCGGGTCCATGTCGCAGCACAGCACGCGATGACCCTCTTCCGCAAAGGCCACAGCGAGATTCAGCGTGGTGGTGGTCTTCGCGACGCCGCCCTTCTGGTTGGCGAACGCGATGACCTTGGCCGTGGAGCTCACAGCAGCCGTCTCCGATGCGGTCGGGAAACCATTACGCGCCTCTATTCGCAGCGCCGATCGGGATTCCTCCCGCGGGTGGACGGCTAGGGTCCCGGACCGGATGGCCGCTCTCGCCGACAAGCGCCTCGTGTTCGTGACCGGCAAGGGCGGGGTCGGCAAGTCGACCGTCGCGATCGCGCTCGGGCTCGCGGCCGCGCGGCGCGGGCTGCGCACGATCGTCGCGGAGCTGAGCGGCCAGGCGCGCGCGGCCGAGGCGTTCGGCGTGAAGCCGCCGTCAGGCGAGGAGGTGCGGCTGACCGATCGCCTGCACGCGATCTCCGTCGACATGGAGCACGCGATGGAGGAGTACCTGCACGAGCGCGCCGGCCGCGTCGGCGACCTGCTCGCCGCCTCGCGCGCGTTCCACGCGTTCGCGCACGCGACGCCGGGCATGCGCGAGCTGCTGAGCGTCGGCAAGGTGTGGGAGCTGGCCGCCGAGAGACGGCGCGTCCCCGGCGCCCAGCCGTACGACCTCGTGCTCGTCGACGCGCCCGCGACCGGCCACGCGCTCGGCGCGCTGCGCGCCCCGGCCACGTTCGCCGAGATCGCGCGCGTCGGCCCGATCGCACACCAGGGCCGCACGATCGACGCGACGCTGCGCGACCCTGCGCAGACGGCCGTCGTGGCGGTCGCGCTGCCGGAGGAGATGCCGGTGACCGAGACGCTGGCGCTGCGCCGCGGACTGCGCGACGCGATCGGGCAGGAGCCGGCCGTCGTCGTCGTGAACGCCTGTCTGCCGCAGCGCCTCGGGCCGCGCCAGGCGACGACCGCCGCGCAGGCGCTCGAGGCGACGGACGACCGTGTCGCGCACGCCGCGCTGCGCGCGGCGCTCTCACAGCATGCGCGCGCCGGCGCGCAGCGCGAGCAGGTGGCCCGGCTGGGCGACGCGCCGGCGCCCGTCGAGCTGCCCTACCTGTTCGCCTCCGCGACGCTCGGGCCCGCCGAGTTGGCCACGCTCGCCGACCGCCTGGAGCCGCTGCTGTGAGCGGCGGCGTCGCGACCTGGCTCGACGGGGTCGGCGTGTGCGTGGTGGGCGGCTCCGGCGGCGTCGGCAAGACGACCGCCTCGGCCGCGCTCGCGGCCGGCATGGCGGCGCGCGGGCTGAAGGTCGCGGTCGTGACGATCGACCCGGCGCAGCGGCTCGCGACCGCGCTCGGGCTCGACGAGCTCGACAACCAGCCGCGGCGCATCGACCCGCAGCGCTTCGCCGGCGCCGGGCTGCCGCTCGGCGACGGCGAGCTGTGGGCGATGACGCTCGACCCCAAGCGCACCTTCGACGACCTGATCGCCCGCCTCTCGCCCGACGCGCAGACGCGCGAGCGGATCCTCGCCAACCGCGTCTACCGCGAGCTGTCGGACGCGGTCGCCGGCTCGCAGGAGTTCACCGCCGTCGCGAAGCTGCACGAGCTGGCGCAAGACGGTCGCTGGGACCTGCTCGTGCTCGACACGCCGCCGAGCCGCAACGCGCTCGACTTCCTCGACGCGCCCGACCGCCTGCGCGCCTTCTTCGAGGGGCGCGCCTTGCAGACGCTGCTGCGCGGCGGCGGCGCCGGCCTGCGCCTGCTCGGCCGCGGCACCGGGCTCGTGCTCGGCCTGCTCAGACGCGTCACGGGCGCCGAGCTGCTGAGCGACCTGTCCGACTTCTTCCGCCTGCTCGGCGCGCTGCTCGGCGGCTTCCGCGAGCGCGCCGAGCAGGTCGAGGCGCTGCTGCGCGCGCCCGGCACGACGTTCCTGCTCGTCACCTCGCCGGAGCGCGAGCCGATCGACGAGGCGCTGTTCTTCCAGCGGCGGCTGCGCGCGGCGGGCATGTCGCTGGCGGGCGCGATCGTCAACCGCATGCACGTCGACGAGCTGGGCGGCGAGGACGGCGCGCTCGACGGGCTGCCGGCGCGGCTGGAGCAGGCGGCCGGCCTCTCCCCCGCGCTGGCCGCGAGCGTCGCGGCGGCGTTCGCCGACGAACACGCGCTCGCGCGCCGCGACGCGGCGAACGTCGCGCACCTGCGCGAGCGGCTCGGCGGCGCGGTGCCGCTCGTCCGCGTCCCCCTGTTGGACGAGGACGTGCACGACGTCGCCGGCCTCGTGCGACTCGGCGCGCAGCTGTTCGCGCCACCGGCGTAGCCTGGACGGCATGTCCGTCGCCGAGCGCGCGGAGGCCGGCAAGCAGGCGCGAGCCACGTCGCCGCGCTCCGCGCACGGCGCGTGGACGCCGGCCGCCGACCGGCCGGACCCGATCGGGCTGCTGCAGGCGCAGGCGGCGAGCCGCGTGCCCGAGCTGGTGCCGATCCGCCACGGGCGCATGTCGGTCTCCCCGTTCGCGTTCTTCCGCGGCGCCGCCGCGGTCATGGCGGCCGACCTCGCGCGCACGCCGACGTCCGGGATCCGCGTGCAGTGCTGCGGCGACGCGCACCTCGCGAACTTCGGCGGCTTCGCCTCGCCCGAGCGCGACCTCGTGTTCGACCTCAACGACTTCGACGAGACGCTGCCCGGCCCGTGGGAGTGGGACCTCAAGCGGCTGGCGGCGAGCGTCGCCGTGGCGGCGCGCCAGCGCGGCTGGTCGGGCAAAGAGCGGCGCGCGATCGTGCGCGCGACCGCGCGCGGCTATCGCGAGGCGATGCGCGAGCTGGCCGCGCGCCGCACGCTCGACGTCTGGTACGCGCGCATCGACGAGCGCGAGCTGGAGCGCCAGATCCGCGCGCTCGACGGCGACGCGGCCGTCGCGACGTTCCAGCGCGGCGCCGCGAAGGCGAAGCGCAAGGACAGCACGCGCGCGTTCGCGAAGCTCGCCGAGCGGGTCGACGGCCAGCCGCGCATCGCGCCCAACCCGCCGCTGATCGTGCCGCTGCGCGACCTGCTGCCGCCCGCGCAGGCGGCCGTGTGGCAGGACCGCATGCGGGCGCTGATCGCCGTCTACCGCGCGACGCTGCCGGCCGACCGCCGCGGCCTGCTCGACCGCTTCCGCTTCGTCGACCTGGCGCACAAGGTCGTCGGCGTCGGCAGCGTCGGCACGCGCGCCTGGATCCTGCTGCTGCTGGGGCGCGACGACGAGGACCCGCTGTTCCTGCAGTGCAAGGAGGCGCAGGCGTCGGTGCTGGCGCCGTACGCGGGCGCGAGCCGCTTCGCGAACCAGGGCCGGCGCGTCGTCGAGGGCCAGCGGCTGATGCAGGCGACCAGCGACATCTTCCTCGGCTGGGTCCGCACGACCGGGCTCGACGGCCGCGAGCGCGACTTCTACGTGCGCCAGTTGTGGGACTGGAAGGTGTCCGCGGACGTCGAGGCGATGGACGCGGCGCGGCTCGCCGCCTACGGACGGCTGTGCGGCGCGACGCTCGCGCGCGCCCACGCGCGCTGCGGCGACGCGGTCGCGATCGGCGCCTACCTCGGGGGCGGCGACGGCTCCGACCGCGCCTTCGCCGACTTCGCCGAGGCCTACGCCGACCAGAACGAGCGCGACCACGCCGCGCTGCTCGCCGCGATCGACGCCGGGCGCCTGGAGGCGCAGACCGGAGTCTGAGCGCCTGCGCGCCGCGTACTCTTGGCCGCGCATGGACTTCGCGGCAGAGGGGCTCTTGGACGGCATCGAGGACGAGCGGGCGCGCGCGGAGCGGGTCGCGCTGCTGGAGGAGCTGCTCGCCGACGGCGTTCCGCTGGAGGAGCTGAAGACCGCCGTCGCGGAGGACCGGCTCGTCTTCCTGCGCGTCGAGCGCACGCTCGGCGCGGCCCGCTACACGCCGCGCGAGGTCGCTGAGCTGACCGGCATCGACCCGGAGGAGGGCCTGCGCTACCGCCAGGCGCTCGGCCTCCCCCGCCCCGACCTCGACGAGCGCGTGCTGACCGACCGCGACGTCGAGGCGCTCCGCCAGCTGAAGGCGTTCGAGGCGGCCGGCCTGCCCGAGGAGGGCCTCGTCGAGATGGCGCGCGTGCTCGGCGAGAGCCTCTCGCGCGTGGCGGCGGCGGTGCGGCTGTTCGTGCGCGACGCGCTGCTCGCGCCGGACGTCGGCGAGCGCGAGCTGAGCGCGCGCTACGCGGCGATCAACGAGCAGCTCGGCCCGGCGCTCGGCGACAGCATGCGGCGGATCTTCGAGATGCACCTGCAGGACCAACTGCGCAACGACGCGATCGGCCGCTCGGAGGTCGCGCACGGGCGCATCGCGGGCGCGGTGGAGGTGACGGTCGCGTTCGCCGACCTCGTCGGCTTCACGAAGCTGGGCGAACAGATCCCCCCGGAGGAGCTGGGCGCGATCGCGCGGCGGCTGCTGGAGCTGGCGACGGAGGCGGTGCACCCGCCGGTGCGCCTGATCAAGACGATCGGCGACGCGGCGATGCTCGTCTCGCCCGACGCCGGCGCGCTGCTCGACGCGGCGCTCGAGCTGGTGGCGCTCGCCGAGTCCGAGGGCGAGGAGTTCCCGCGCCTGCGCGCCGGGCTCGCGACCGGCGAGGCGCTGCACCGCGCGGGCGACTGGTACGGCAGCCCGGTCAACCTCGCCAGCCGCGTCACCTCGATCGCCCGGCCCGGCAGCGTCGTCGTCACGCAGGCAACGCGCGCCGCGCTCGGCGACGAGCAGCGCTGGCGCTGGTCCTCGCTCCCGCCGCGACGCATCAAGGGCGTCGACGCGAGCGTGCCGCTGTTCCGCGCGCGGCCCGCGATCCCGGTCGCGGCCGTCTGATCAGACGGCGAGCGGCGCCGCCGCCGACTCGGCCAGCAGCTCGTCGGCGAGCGTGCGCAGGTCGGAGTCGAGGTGGCCGCACAGCACGTCGCGCAGCAGCGCGCGCAGGTGGCCGGCCAGCTCGTCCGCGAGCCGGTCCGCGCCCGGCTCGGACTGCGCGAGCCCGGCGACGATCGCGTGCTCGAGCGTGACCGCGCGCGCGACCCGCGCGGCGAGCGCGGCGCGCTCCTGCGGGACCGCGCACAGCGCCGCGAGCCGCTGCGCGAGACGGCCGCTCTCCGGTCCCTCCGGCTCCAGCAGCGCACGCAGCGCGAGCAGGTCGTCGGTGAGCGCGTCGAACGGCGTCGCGCGCTCGCGCGCCATCTCGTAGCGGGCGAGCGCCCACGCCACCTCGCCGGCGCGCGGCGTGCGCCGCGCGACGAGGTTGCAGAAGGCGCGCAGCTCGTCCTCCTGCGCGGCGGCGAGCAGCGTGCCGCGGCGCGCTCGCGCCGGGGCGGTGCCGAGCGGCGCGACGTGCCACGCGCCGCCGTCGACGCGCGCCCACGCGAGCGGGCCGAGCGCGAACGAGCCGGCTTCGAACAGGCGCAGCGCGCTCAGCAGGCGGCGGAAGCGGGTGCGCGCGGTCGTGATCGGCGGTCCGGCGATCCGGTCGCCCTCGACCGTCAGCACCGCCAGCACGGCGCCCTGCTCGACCTCGCCGGGCGTCGACCAGACGGCCTCCGGCGGCACGTCGGGCAGCGCCTCGCCGCGCGCGAGCGAGAGGCCGTCGCCGAGTGCGACCTCGTCGGACTCGAGCGCGAGGCCGAGCAGCGGCGCGATCACGGTCGCGACTTGGCGGCCCTCGTAGAGCGTCGCCTCCAGCTCCGTGTAGGCGGCCGCGAACGCCTCCGGCTGGTGGCCGAACGCGCTCGTCTCGGCGAACACGGCGGCGAGGAACGAGCGCAGCACCGCGTCGGCGCGTTCGCGCCCGTCGGCCGGGATGCGCGGCTCGCCGCGCCGGCGCAGGTAGGCGTCGATCCCGTCGATCGCGGCCAGCGCCCGCGCCGCCGGCAGGTAGCTCGGCAGCCGGTCGAGCGTCCCCATCCGCGAGCGGATGAAGCCCGCCGTCTGCGGGCGGTAGCAGTAGAAGGCGGCGCCGCGACCGCGACCGGTCGGCTCCTCGACGACCTCGAACGGGACCTCGGCGCCGTTCGCGGTGTCGTGCGCGAGCTGCAGGCCGGCGTCCTCGGTGAAGGCCGCCAGGAGGCTGTGGAGCATGCGGTTGCGCATGACGAGCGGTTTCGCGACCGCGGCGGGCGATCCTGCTCGGCGCAGCGCGCGTTGCAGCGCGGCTCGCCCGGAGGGTCGTCAGCGGAGGCGCGTCAGGCGACGGCGGATGCGACCGGCTCGACCGCGAGCTCGACGGCCGGGGCGCAGCTGCCGTCGGCGCCGAGCCAGCGGCGGCCGTAGGCGCGCATGTCTTCGATGATCGGGACGAGCGCGCGTCCCTTCTCCGTCAGCGCGTACTCGACGCGCGGCGGCACCTCCGGGAACGTGCGCCGCTCGACGATCCGCTCCTCCTCGAGCGCGCGCAGGCGCAGCGAGAGCGTGCGCGGGCTGATGCCCTGGAGCGAGCGCTCCAGCTCGCAGAAGCGCGAGCGCCCGTCGGCGAGGTCGCGGATGATCAGCAGCGTCCACTTGCCGCAGACGATCTCGGCGGTCGCGCAGACGGGGCAGGTGTCGTTCGGCGAAGCCATGCACTCCCTATGGTAGCGCAAGACTTTCCAAACTGAAGTGATACCCCGAGGCTCAGCCGAAGCCGGGCGGCGCGACCGAAGGCGGAGGCCCATCGGACGGCGCGCGCGACGGCGCGGGCGCGGGCGGCGGAGGCGGCGCCGCATCCGGCCGCGCCGGCGGCTCGGCGGGCGCGGCCGCGACGGCGACCGGCTCGCGCGGCGCCGGCGGCTCGGCGGCCGGCGGCTCGGCGGCGGGCGGCTCGGCGGCGCCCCCGCCGACGTCGTCCATCGAGGTCGCGACGCGTCCCTCGGCCGCCACCAGCAGCTTGAAGTCGTGCGGGCTCGTCGCGACCTTCATCGCGTCCTCCATCGCGACGCGCCCGGCCTGCACGTGGTGGAGCAGCGCCTGGTCGAACGTCTGCATCCCGTAGAACGCGCCCTCGGCGATCACTTCGCGCAGGCGGCCCGTCTGCTCCGGGTCGAGGATCATGTCCTTCGCGCGGCCCGTCATCCGCAGCACCTCGCAGACGGCCACGCGTCCGCGCCGGTCGGGCGTCGGCACGAGCCGCTGAGAGATGATCCCCTTGAGCGTGCCGGCGACCATCGCGCGCGCCTGCTGCTGCTGGTGGGGCGGGAAGAAGTCGACGATGCGGTTGACCGTCTCCGGCGCGTCGATCGTGTGCAGCGTCGAGAGCACGAGGTGGCCGGTCTCGGCGGCGGACAGCGCGGTGTGGACGGTCTCCTCGTCGCGCATCTCGCCGATCAGGATCACGTCGGGGTCCTGACGCAGCACGCGCCGCAGCGCGCGCACGAACGACGCGGTGTCGGAGCCGACCTCGCGCTGGTTGAGGATCGAGCCCTTGTCCTCGTGCAGGAACTCGATCGGGTCCTCGATCGTCACGATGTGCTCGGCGCGGGTTCTGTTGATGTGGTCGATGATCGCCGCGAGCGTCGTCGACTTGCCGGAGCCGGTCGTGCCGGTCAGCAGGATGATCCCGCGCTGCTCCTCGGCCAGCTCGTTGACGACCGGCGGCAGGCCGAGCTGCTCGACCGTCTTGATCTTCGTCGGGATCGCGCGCATCACGAGCGAGACGCTGCCGCGCTGGCGGAAGGCGTTGACGCGGAAGCGCGCGAGCCCGGAGATCGCGTAGGCGAAGTCGACCTCGCCGTCGCTCGCGAACTCCTCGCGGTGCCCGTCCGTCGGGAGGATCCCGTCGAGCACGCGCTCGGTGTCGGGCGGGCTCAGCGGCGGCTCGTCCGGCAGCGGGCCGAGCGCGCCGTTGACGCGCGCGAGCGGCGGCGCCCCCGCCTTCAGGTGCAGGTCGGAGCCGCCGGCCTCGACCATCCAGCGCAGCGCAGCGTCGAGCTCGAACACGGGATCTCCATCGGCGCGCACGCGCGACGGCTTGAGTAGCGTGGCTCGCATGCAGGCGCGCCTCTACGGCTTCGCGATCTCGAATCCGGCCAACTCGGCCAGATTGATGCTCGCCTACAAGGGCGTCGAGACGAAGTGGGTCGAGCTGCCGCCGGGCGTGCACCCGCTGATCCTGAAGGCGCTCGGGTACCGCCGTGGCACGGTTCCGGCGCTCAAGCTCGACGGCCGCAAGATCGAAGACTCGGTCGAGCTCTCGCACGTGCTCGAGACGCTGATCCCCGAGCCGCCGCTGTTCCCGGCCGACCCCGAGCGGCGCCGCGCCGTCGAGGAGGCCGAGCGCTGGGGGGAGGCCGAGCTGCAGATGGTCCCGCGGCGCATCTTCCGCTGGACGTTCGCGCATGACAACGGCGCGCGGGCGCGGCTCGCCCGCGACATCGGCTTTCCGCTGCCGGGCCTCGTCGGCTGGCTGAACGCACCGATCGCGCGGGCGATGGCAGGCCGCGTCGACGCCGACCTCGACCACGCGCGCGCCGCGCTGCGCGACGTGCCGGCGACGCTCGACCACGTCGACACGCTGATCGCCGACGGGGTGATCGGCGATCCCGACGCGCCGAACGCCGCCGACTTCCAGATCGCGCCGTCAGTGCGTGCGCTGGCGGGCGTCACCGATCTGCTGCCGCTGCTCGCCGGCCGTCCCTGCGACGCACACGCGAGACGGCTGCTGCCGAGATTCCCGGAGGGCAGAGTCGCCCTGCCGGACGAGCTGCACGCGGCACTGCCTGCGTAGAACGACGAAGGGCCCCGTGCGGGGCCCCTCGTGCGGAAACGGATGTCGTCGCGGCCGCTTACGCCACGTCGCGGAGCTTCTGCGCCTCCGCGAGCTGCTGCAGCTTCTTCAGCGACTGGTTCTCGATCTGGCGGATGCGCTCGCGCGTGACGTTGAACGTGCGGCCGACCTCGTCGAGCGTGCGCGGGTGCTCGCCGCCGAGGCCGTAGCGCAGCTCCAGCACGCGGCGCTCGCGGTAGGAGAGGTTCTCCAGCGCCTCGCGCAGCGCCTCCTTCGTGAGGATCTCGGCGGCGCGCTCGTACGGCGACTCGGCGCGCTCGTCGGCGATGAACTGGCCGAACTCCGACTCCTCTTCGTCGCCGACCGGCTTCTCGAGCGAGACGGGCGCCTGCGCGGAGCGCTTGATCGAGTCGACCTCCTCCGGGTCGATCCCGGTGACCTCGGCGATCTCGTCGGCGGTCGGCTCGCGGCCCAGCTCGGTGACGAGCTTGCGCTCGGCGCGGCCGATCTTGTTGAGCTTCTCGACGACGTGCACCGGGATGCGGATCGTGCGCGCCTTGTCGGCGAGCGCGCGCGCGATCGCCTGGCGGATCCACCAGGTCGCGTAGGTCGAGAACTTGAAGCCCTTGCGGTAGTCGAACTTCTCGGCCGCGCGCACGAGCCCGAGCGTCCCCTCCTGGATCAGGTCGAGGAACGGGAGACCCTGGTTGCGGTAGTTCTTCGCGATCGAGACGACCAGGCGCAGGTTCGACTCGACCATCTTCTGCTTCGCGTCGAGGTCGCCGCGCTCGATGCGCTTGGCGAGGTCGACCTCCTCCTGCGCCGTGAGCAGGCGCACCTTGCCGATGTCCTTCAGGAACAGCTGAAGGGAATCGGTCGTCATGTCCGGCTTGAGGTCGAGCGCCGTTCTCGCTCTGCGACGTCCGCGTCTGTCGGGCGCGCGCTCGACGTTGGCGGCGGCGGTCGCGGGGTCGATCTCCTCGACCAGCTCGATCTCGGCTCTCTCGAGGAAGCCGTGCAGCTCCTCGACGTCGGCCTCGTCGAGGTCGAGCTCGCTGACCGCGGTGGAGATCTCGGCATAGGTCAGGACGCCGAGCTGCGTCCCGCGCGCGACGAGGCCTCTGATCTCCTCGAGTTCCTGAAGTTCCGCTACTGACATGTGATTCCGTTTCTCGCGTGCGCCGTGCCGGTGAGTCGGTTCGCCGGTGGCGCGTTCATGGTGGAGGAGGAAGTGCGCGCGGGGGCGCACCACTGCCATCCAAGCATAGGCGTCAGCCTAGCCGCTTCACTTTTTGAAGTCAAAGGCGCCGCCGGCCGCGGGGAGGGCCGTTGGACGCGCCGCTTCAGGGAGGACCGCCGCGCGCGCGTCGTACGTCGCATGTGTACTACGCACAACGGACGAGACGGTTTCAAGTTGCGGCGGCATTCATGCCGCAACGTGCGGTGTTCCGTATACTGCCGGCCGCCTTGCCGAACGGTCGTCCGCCCGCGGACGACCGGCGGGGGACCCGATGCGAGCCGCTCGGCTCGCGGGGGCGAATCGGTCGGATCGCGACCGTAGCGCCGCTTCCCGAAGCGCCGCGAGCCCGTCAGCTCACCTCGTAGGCGCGGCACCCGCACATGACCGGCCATCGTCTGCTCACCGTGACGCTCGTCGCCCTGCTCGCGCTGGGCGGTCTTGGCGCGGCAGCGCGCGCGGCCGCGCCGGGCGGCGCCGCCCCCGGCGTGCTGCTGCTGCCCGACGGCTCGCCGCTCGTCGTCAGACTCGGAAACCCGCTCGTGCGGGCGAGCGGCGACGGGATCGCGATCGCGGTGCGCTCGACCGCGCTGCTGCGCGGACGCGTGCGGATCGCCGGAACGGCGCCCGCCGGCGTCGGCAGCGTCTCGATCGAGCGCCGCGACGACGTCGCCGGCTGGCTGCCGGTCGTCAGTGCCGCCGTCGCGCCGGGCGGCCGGTTCGTCGCGATCTGGCACCCGAACCGGCTCGGCCCGCTGCACCTGCGCGCGGTCGGCGGTGCCCCGGCCGCGGGTCTCGCGGAGGAGGACCCGAGCGCCCCGCAGCTCGACGTGACCGTCTACCGGCCGGGGGTCGCATCGTGGTACGGGCCGACGCGGCCGGACACGACGACCGCGTGCGGCGTCCCGCTCGAGCGCTGGACGATCGGCGTCGCGCACCGCACGCTGCCGTGCGGCACCCCGGTCGCCTTCTACTACAAGGGCCGCACCGTCGTGGTGCCCGTGATCGACCGCGGCCCGTTCGCGAAGGGGCGCTCGTGGGACCTCACGCAGGCCGCGCAGGAGGCGCTCGGCGGCGACGACGGGCTGATCCGGGTCGGCGCGCTGCCGCTGCCGCTGCAGGCGCCTCCGGTCGCCGCGCGCGTCCGCTGAGGCCGGCGCGCGCTCAGCGCACGAGGCGCGGGCCCGGCCCGCCCTCGCCGTCCGCGTCGCCCACAGGCGACGGGATCGCCTCGCCGATCCGCACGCCGGCCGCGGAGGCGGCGAGCATCGCCTCCTCCGCACGGTCGATCAGCGTCGCGGCGTCGCGCCCGTCCTCGCCGTAGACGGCGAAGCCGATCGTCGCCGCGAGCGGCGCGCCGCGCCAGTGCTCGCCGTGCTCGACGCCGGCGCCGATCCGCTCCGCGAGCGCAATCGCGCCGGCGCGGCCGACGGCCGGCGCGATCACCCACGCGCGGCCCTGACGGTCGGACGCGACGAGGTCCTGCCGGCGGATCGCACGGCGGATCGCCTGCGCGAGGCGCCCATAGGGCACGCCGCGGTCGTCGCCCTCGCCCGACAGGTCGATCGCGACCGCCGTCGCGAGCCGCTCGCTGTCGACCAGCTCGACGCGCAGCAGCGCGAGGCCGCCGCCTTCGCGCTGGGCCCGGTCGACGTGGCGCTCGAGCGTGGCGATCCACAGGTCGCCGTCGTCCATCTCGGGCGGCTCAGGCGCGGAACGCTGGGGCAGGTGGGTGATGGAGCCGCCCGCGGCCCGCAGGTCGCGCACCGCAGGCTCCTCCGGCTCGGGTCCGGCGCTGCTGCGGGCGGGTCCTGACCACCCGCTTTGCGGGCGGTGCCCCTCCGGGTGCGCGCCCACCGGCCTTCCGGCCGGCGGACGTGCATCCTCACTGCCACCCGCCCGATCATCGTCTGCGGTCGCCCGCTGGGGCGCCGCCGCCGGTGCGGTGTCCTCTCCCCCTCCCTCGATGCCCGTCGCCGGGGCGCCGGCCAGCGCCGTCGTGCCGGCGACGAGCGCGACCTCGGCGAGCCGCTCGGCGAGCGGCGCGAGGTCGTCGCCGCGGGCGCCGCGCGCCTCGACGGCGGACGCCCACAGACAGGCGCGCAGCGCGTCGACCGCGGCGAGCGTCGCCGCCGCGTCGTGCGCGCCGGCGAGCGCGGGCACGCGCTGCACGAGCGACGCGAGGGCGCCGGTCGGGCGCAGGCGGTCGAGCTCGGCGTCCGAGCCGAGCGCGCGCGCGAGCGCCGCGCAGACGGCGGGACCCTCGGCCGCGAGGTCGGCGGCGGGGATCGCCGCGACCGCGTCGAGCGGCGCGCGCTCGAGCAGCGTCAGCAGCCAGCCCTTCGCGACCGCCTGCGCGCGGCCGGCGAGCAGCTCGGCCTCGGCCCGTTCCACGGGCACGGGCCGGCTCGGGCGAGGGGTTGCCTGATCCGTCACCCGCCTGTCTATACCAGCGGGTCCCGACGCCTGCACGCGCGGATGGACAGAATGGACGCGTGCCGGCCGAGCTGCAGTCGATCGAGTCCGCGCGCGCGGCGGTGGTGTCCAGTTGCGCGCCGCTGGCGGCGGAGCCCGTGCCGCTTGAGGATGCGGCGGACCGCGTGCTGGCGGTGGACGTCGTCGCCGCCGCGGACGTGCCGCACTTCGACAATTCGGCCATGGACGGGTTCGCCGTGCGCAGCGACGCGTCCAGCGGCGCGCTGCCCGTCGTGGACGAGTCGCGCGCCGGCGCGCCGGCGTCCAGGACGCTCGCCGCCGGCGAGGCGATCCGCATCTCGACCGGCGCGGAGCTGCCGGCGGGCGCCGACGCGGTCGTGCCGCTCGAGCAGGCGCGCGAGGCGGACGGGCGCGTGACGTTCGCGGCGGCCGTCGAGGCCGGCCAGCACGTGCGGCGCGCGGGCGAGGACCTGCGCGCGGGGGCCGTGGTGCTGCGCGCCGGCACGCGGCTCGGCGCCGGCGCGCTCGCCGTCGCGGTCGCCGCCGGCGCCGGCGCGCTGGCGTGCGCGCGCCGTCCGCGCGTGGCGATCCTCTGCACGGGCGACGAGCTGCGCCCGCCCGGCAGCGCACTCGGACCCGGGCAGGTCCACAACTCGAACGCGGCGATGCTGGCGGCGCTGGCGCGGACGGACGGCGCCGCGGTCGTGACCGCCGAGGCCGTGCGCGACGCGCCCGCGGCGACGACCGCCGCGCTCTCCGCGGCGCTCGCGCGCGCCGACGTCGTGATTCTCTCGGGCGGCGTCTCGGTCGGGCCGCACGACCACGTCAAGCCGGCGCTCGACGCGCTCGGCGTCGCCCAGCGCTTCTGGCGCGTCGACCTGCAGCCGGGCAAGCCGACGTGGTTCGGCACGCGCGAGCGCCAGCTCGTCTTCGGCCTGCCGGGGAACCCGGTCTCGAGCTTCGTCACCTACCTGCTGTTCGCGCGCCCGGCGCTGCGCGCGCTGCAGGGCGCCGAGCCGCTGCCACCGCGCGAGCCGGCGACGCTGACCACGGACGTCGCGCGCCGCGGCCGCACGCAGGCGCTGCGCGTGCGGCTCGACACAAGCGACGGCACCGTGCGCGCGACGCCGAGCGGCGCGCAGGGCTCGCACGTGACCGCCTCGCTCCCGGAGGCCGACGCGCTCGCGTTCGTCGCCGCTGGCGCAGGCGTCGCGGCGACGGGCTCGCCGGTCCCGGTCGAACGCATCTAGCTTCCGGTCTGCTGCCGCTTTCTTTTTCGGTGCGGCGACACTAGAGTCGGCCCATGGCAAGCGCCGCCTCGGAGGCGGCGGTCGCCTCGCACCGGGGGACGGCGCGCGCGATCGCGCGCGGCAGCGAAGACGCCGCGACCGCGGCATGGCTCTGCGCGCTCCCGTGCGCGGCGGTCGCCGCGATCGCGATCGTCGTGCTCGGTCCGCCGCTGGGCCGTCTGATGACGCCCTCGCCGGGGGCGTTCACCTTCCTCGTCGAAGAGCTGCCGTTCATCCGTCCGGAGCCGACGGAGCATGCGCGTTATCTGCTCGCGCTCGCCGCGCCGCTGCTCGGCGCGCTCGCGATCGTGCTCGCCCCCCGCTGGCAGCCGCGGATCCCGGTACGCGTCGCCGAGGCCGGGGCGCTGGCAACGCAGGCGCTGCTCGCCGGACTCGTCGTCGCCGCGACCGTCGCCCAGGCGCACAGGTCGTTCGGGCCGCCGTACAAGGGCGGCGAAGAACATCCCTTCCACCTCGCCTACTTCACGACGGCGACGCTCGTCGTGGCTGGGCTGCTCGCCGTGCTGGCGCTGGTCGCCATGCGCGACGCGCGCATCCGCCGTCGTGCCGCGAGCCTGCTGCGCGAGTCGCGCGGGCGGCGCTGGATCGCGCTCGCCGTCGCAGCGGCCGCTACGGCGATATGGCTGCTCCCAGCGGTCAACTCCGACGCCTCGATCGCGCTCGCGCCGGAAGACCTGCTTTACCACCTCGCGTTCCCGTTCGACGAAACGTTCGCCGTCCTCAACGGGCGCACGCCGCTCGCCGACTTCACCGCGCAGTACAGCTCGCTGTGGCCGTACGTCGTCGCGCTGTCGATGGACGTCTTCGGCAAGACGCTGCTCGCCTTCACGCTCACGCTGTGCACGATCGGCGGGCTCGCGCTGCTCGCCGTCTTCGGCGTCTTCCGGCGCGTCACGCGCAGCTCGCTCGCGGCGCTGCTGCTGTTCCTCCCCTTTCTCGCCTCGAGCCTCTTCCTGATCGCCGAGTCGCTCGGCCGCCGTTCGACCGTCGGCACGTACTTCGGCACGTTCCCGCTGCGCTACGCGGGCCCTTGGTTCGTCGCCTGGCTGACGGCGCGCCTGCTCAGCCGGCGCGAGCCACCTTCCGCCCGCGCGCTGTGGCTGCTGTTCGCCGCCGGCGGCCTCGCGCTGCTCAACAACGGCGACTTCGGCGTGGCGGCGACCGGCGCGAGCGTCGCCGCCGTGCTGTGGACGGCGGAGCGCCGGGACGGCCGCGCGCTGCTGCGTCTGGCGGGCCTGCTCGCGGCGGGCCTCGCGACCGCGCTCGCGCTCGTCTCGGTCCTCACGCTCGTGCGCGCGGGGACGCTCCCCCAGCTCGGGCGCCTGGTCGACAACCGGGTGCTGACCGGGATGCTCGTGTGGGCCGGCGTCTTCGGGCTCGGCGCCGGCACGTACTTCGTCGGGCGCTCGCACCCCGTGGCGCTCAAGCACCACTTCTCGGCATGGGCGTTCGCGCTTGCGCTGCTGACCGTCGCCGTCACGGGCGCGAGCGCGACGAGGCCGTTCCGCCGCATCGCGCTCCCCGCGCTCGTGGTGCTGTTCGGGTTCGGAGCGATGGCCTGCTCGCTGGCGCAGGCACCGTCGCCCTGGAGGGAGGCCGACCGGCTCGAGCAGCCGTTCGCGCCGATCGACGAATGGCGCTCGGCGAACCTCTTCGTCCCGCTCGCCGAAGCGTCCGCGAGAGCGTTCGTCGCGACGATCGCCGACGGGCCGTCGCGCTTCGTCTACCGGCACGGGGCGCCGGTCGCGATCCTGATGACGCTGGGCCACCGCATCGCCGACGCGTACGGCGTCGTGAACGTCTCGCCCTACACCGGCATAGAGTCGCTGCAGACCGTGCAGCGCGTCGAACGGGCGCTGGACGCGCTGCGCGACGCCGGCGGGAACACGGTCATCCTGCCGGTGATCCTCGACACGAGCATCTTCCCGGTGCTCGAGCGACGCGGCTTCGAGGTGCTCACGGCGGCCGGCCTCCGCCGCTACGTGCCAGGCCAGACGACGCCCTCGTCGCACCCGTGGCCGATCGTCGGCGGCGTGATGAGATGGGTCGACACGCGCCACCTGCGCCCGCGGGCGCTGCGCGGCTGATGGTCACAGTGCGCACACTGGCGGCCCGAGCAGCGGGTCCACGGGCGGCGGCCGAGCCGCTGCCAACGCTCGCGTGGGCCCTCGCGCTGCCGTGCGCGGCGATTACATCGACGCTGGTGCTCCTGCTGGGGCCGCCGCTCAGCCACGTCCTGTACCCCAGGCCGCTGCCCTTCACGTACCTGCCGAACGTCATCCAGCATCCGGAGCCCGTCGAGGGCACTCGCTACGTGCTCTCGCTCAGTGCCCCACTGCTCCTCGTCGGTGGCATCGCGCTCACTGCCCGCCGTCCGCTGCCACGCCGAGCCGGACTCGTCGCGGCGGCGGCGCAGATGCTCGGAGCCGCGCTGATCCTGGCGTGCCTGATTAAGCAGCGCGAAGCAGGCTGGCAGCTCGCCTTCTTCGCGCGGTGGCAGCTTGTCGCCGGAGCCGGGATAGCTGCCGCGCTCGCCATCGCCGCCCGTCGCGGCTGGCTGACGCGACCGCTCCCGCGGCCGCCCGGCCTGTCGCTCGGGGTCGCGCTGCTGCTCGCACTGGTGACGGGCGCCTGGTTCCTGTCATTCGTCAACACCGACCAGTCGATCTGGTGGGCCGGCGATCCGTACAACAGCGGCTTCATGTACGACGAGACCTACGCCGTCCTCAACGGGATGACGCCGCTCGCCGACTTCACGAGCGCCTACGGGTCGGTGTGGCCGTATCCGCTCGCCTTGTGGCTGTACGCGGTCGGTCCCTCGCTGCTGGCGTTCACGCTCGCTATGTGGGCGCTGTGCATCGCGACGGTGCTGGCGATTTTCGGCGCGCTGCGACGCGCGACGAGGCATGCGCTGCACGCGTTCGGTCTGACCCTGCCGATCATGGCCTTCGTGTTCTTCGGCGCCGTCCGCGAGGTGCACAGGCCGCTGGCGATCTTCCAGGAGATGCCGCTGCGCAACGTCGGCCCGTTCATCGTCGCCTGGCTGCTCGCGCGCCGGCTCGAACGGGGCGGTCGTAGCTGGCCGCTGTTCCTCGTCGCTGGACTCGGCCTGTGGAACAACGTCGAGTTCGGCCTCGCGGCGCTCGCCGGCGCGCTGCTCGCATTGGTGATGACGACGACGCCGCTCGATCGCCGTGCGCTGCAGCGCATCCTCGGCGGCGCAACGCTCGGGATGGTCGCCGCCTATGCGTTGCTCGCGCTGGTGACCTTGCCGCGCGCCGGAGCACTCCCCGCCCCGGAGCGAGCACTCGAATTCGCGCGCATCTTCGGCATGGGCGGCTTCGGGCTCGACCGGCTGCCGCACCTGCTCGGACTCCCGCTCGTGATCTACATGACATATGCCGCCGCGCTCGGTGTCGCGACCGTGCGATCGGTCGGACGGGCACCGAACCACGTGCTGACCGGGCTGCTCGCGTGGAGCGCGATCTACGGCTTCGGCTCGGGCGCCTACTACATGGGCGAGTCGGTGCCAAGAGGTATCCCGACCACGTTCCCCCCATGGAGCTTCACGCTCGCGCTGCTCGCGGCCGTAGCGGTGCAGCAGATGGCACGCGCCCCCCGTCGGCGGCCGAGTCTCGCGGCGCTCGCCGCGCTGTTCGGCTTCGGCGTCGTCGCGAGCTTCGTGCTCGATCCGCCGGCCAGCGTGCTCCCGTGGCGGCAGGTCGCAACGATTCGCCATCATCCGGCAGACCCGATGCTCGCGCGAGTTGAGGAGGTCGCCACCGCCTTGGTGGCGCCACGCGACCCGGCCTTCCGCGCGTTCGTCGGTGCCTCGCCAGACGGGGTCGTGCACCACGGCGCCGCGATCGCGCTGTTGTGGAGCACGGGGCACGTGATCGCCGATCAGTACGGCTTCAGGAACGTCGTTCCGTACGTCGGCGAATCGACGCTCACGATCGAGCAGCTCGACGAGACGCTCGCGCGGCTGCGCGCCGCCGGCGGGAGCGTCGTGCTCGTCCCGGACCTGATCATGATCCGGCTCGCGCAGCCGCTCGCCGATCGCGGCTTCCACGTGCTCACGCGCAGCGGCTATCGGCCGGCGGTCGCCGCCTTCAACGGCGAACCGGAACGGGTCCTGCACGTGCACGGCCTCACGAAATGGGTCGATGGGCGCGCGCTGCCCCACGCCTAGCGCAGGCGCCGCTGCACCGCCCGCCCCAGCGGGCACAATCCAAGCGTGCTCGCCCCCGTGCTCGGACTGCTCGCACTCGCGGCCGCGCTCGTCGCGGCGCGCCGGCACCGGCGCGCCGAGCGGGCGCCGGGACGCGTCGGGAAGCTCGGCGACGACACGACGATGGGCGCGGAGGGCGCGATCCGCTCCGTGCAGGCCGGCGAGCTGACGCTGCCGGCGAGCGCCCTCGAGGCGCTGTGGAGCCCGCTCCAGCTCGAGCGCCTCGCGCGCACCTACTGGCGCTTCCTGTCGCGCTGCACGCTCGGGCTGATCCGCGTCGACTACAGCGCGACACAGCGCACCGTCGTGCTGCTGCGCCAGCCCTTGCGGCTGCTGCGCTTCAAGGCGCCCGAGTACGCGATGGACGCACGCCGCGGAACCGTGCGCTGGCGGATCGAGGACGGCCTGCTGGTGCAGCGGCGCGGGCACCACGGCGACGGCTACCTGCAGATCGACGTGCAGCGGCTGTCGGCAGCGGGCGAGGACCCCGCGCGGATCCGCGTCGAGGTGGAGGTCGCGAACTTCTACGCGTCGATCGCGCACCGCCTCAGCCGACCGGTCTACCGCGTCACGCAGTCGCGCATCCACGTGCTGGTGACGTACGGCTTCCTGCGCTCGCTGGCGCGGCTCGACCTGGCCGAGTCGCGCGTCGGGCGGCTCGCCGGCGGGCTGACCGTCGACGACGTGCCCGACCCGCCGCTGCCGCCCGCCGAGCCGGATCAGCCGTAGCGCCCGCCCGTCACGGCGCGCAGCTTGCTGCGGTCGTGGCGGGCGGAGATGCGACGCACGGTGCCGGAGCGCGAGCGCATCACAAGCGACTCGGTCGTCGCGCCGGAGCCGCGATAGCGCACGCCCTGCAGCACGTCGCCGTCGGTGACGCCGGTGGCGGAGAAGAACACGTCGTCGCCTCTGCAGAGGTCGTTGCAGGTGAGGACCCGGTCGAGGTCGTAGCCGGCGTCGAGCGCCGCCTGGCGCTCCGCGTCGTCGCGCGGCCACAGGCGGCCGAGCAGTTCGCCGCCCATGCACTTGAGCGCCGCCGCCGAGATGACGCCCTCGGGCGTCCCGCCGATGCCCCACAGCAAGTCGACCGGCGAGCGGTCGCTGACGGCCAGCAGCGCGGCCGAGACGTCGCCGTCGAGGATCAGGCGGATGCGCGCGCCAGCCTCGCGCACCTGCTTCATCGCCTCCTCGTGGCGCGGGCGGTCGAGCATCACGACCGTCACGTCGCCGATCCCCATCCCCTTGCGCTCGGCGATCAGTCTCAGCGTCTCGGGCAGCGGGCGGTCGAGCGAGAGCAGGTCGGCGATCTCCTCGCCGCCGGCGATCTTCTCCATGTACACGCATGGGCCCGGGTCGAACATCGAGCCGCGCTCGGCGAGCGCGATCACGGCGAGCGCGCTCGGCATCCCGAGCGCCGTCAGGCGCGTGCCCTCGAGCGGGTCGACGGCGATGTCGACCTGCGGCGGCGTGCCATCGCCGATCTGCTCGCCGTTGTAGAGCATCGGCGCCTCGTCCTTCTCGCCCTCGCCGATCACGACGACGCCGTCCATCGGGACCGACTCGAGCACGTGGCGCATCGCGTCGACGGCGGCCTGGTCGGCCGCCTCCTTGTCGCCGCGGCCGACCATGCGGGCGGCGGCGAGCGCGGCCGCCTCGGTCACGCGCACGAGCTCGAGCGCGAGGTTGCGGTCGGGGCGGGCGGGAGCATTGGATGAAGTCATCGGAAGGGGCGGATTCGGGAGCCAGGGGGGTCCGCTGCGGGCGCACGCTATCAGCGGTTGCGGCCAGGGTAGGCTGCCCGCCCGTGGACTTCCACCGCCTCCACCCCGACCCGGCGACGATCGACGGCGCCGAGCTGCTGGGGGACCTGCGGCTGCACGAGCGGGCGCACGCGGAGCGGCCGTGGGTCGTGACGAACTTCGCGACGACCGCCGACGGGCGCGCGACGATCGAGGGCCGCTCGGGAGCGATCGGCGACGACGGCGACATGGAGGTCTTCCGGCGCCTGCGCACGCAGGTCGACGCGCTGCTGATCGGCACGCGCACGCTCGGGATCGAGCGCTACGGCCGCGCCGTCAGACGGCCGGAGCTGCGCGCGGAGCGCGAGGCGCTCGGCCTCGCCCCGGAGCCGCTCGTCGCGACCGTCAGCCGCAGCGGCGAGCTGCCGCTCGACATCCCCCTGTTCCAGGAGCCGGGGGCCGACGTGGTCGTGTTCGCGCCGAGCGAGACGCCGGAGCCGGACTGTCCCGCGTGCGTGACGCTCGTGCGGCTCGACCCCGCCGAGCTGACGCTCACGAGCGCGCTGCGCCACCTGCGCGCCGAGCGCCACGTGCGCTCGCTGCTGTGCGAGGGCGGCCCGACGCTGATGGGCGCGCTGCTGCACGAGGGGCTCGTCGACGAGCTGTTCCTGACGCTCGCCCCGCAGCTCGCCGGCGGCGGCACCGGACCGACGATGAGCAGCGGCCCGGCGCTCGCCGCGCCGGCCGGCCTCGAGCTCGTGTGGGCGCTCGAGCGGGGCGGCTCGCTGTACCTCCGCTACGCCGTCAGACGCGGCTGAGCAGCGGTTTCTGCCGCGTACGACGGGGCATGTAGCCTGGGTGCGGATGAGGATCGCCTGCGGTTTCGACCATGCCGGCGCACCGCTGCGCGACGTCGTCGTCGCGGCGTTGGAGCAGGACGGCCACGAGGTGCTCGACGCGGGCACCTACGACGACTACCCGTTCGCCGCCGCCGCCGTCGCACGCGCGCTGCACGACGACGAGGGCGCCGAGCGCGCCGTGCTCGTGTGCGGCTCGGGCGCAGGCGTCGCCGTCGCCGCCTCCAAGCTCCCCGGCCTGCGCGCGGCGGCGATCCACGACGGCTACACGGCGCATCAGAGCGTCGAGCACGACGACCTCAACGTCGCCTGCCTCGGCGCGCGCGTGATCGGCCCGGCGCTCGCGCGCGAGCTCGTGCAGGCGTTCGCCGCCGCCCGCTTCAGCGGCGAGGAGCGTCACGTCCGCCGCCTCGGCCAGGTCGCCGCGCTCGAGCGCGACGGCCTGCGCGCCCTCGACCCAGACCCCGCGACAGGAGATCCCCAGCCATGAGCACCGTCCCCGCGACGACGCCGATCGGACGACTCGCCGAGCTCGGCACGAGCGCCTGGCTCGACTCGATCCGCCGCTCGATGCTCACCGGCGGCGACCTCAGACGGCTGGTCGAGGAGGACGGCGTCGTCGGCGTCACGTCGAACCCGTCGATCTTCGAGCAGGCGATCCTCGGCAGCCCCGACTACGACGCCCGGCTGGCGGAGCTGACGCATGACGGCGACGGCGTCGAGGAGATCTACTGGACGCTCGCGATCGAGGACGTGCAGGGCGCCGCCGACGTGCTGCGCCCGGTGTGGGACCGCACCGACGGCCTCGACGGCTACGTCTCGCTGGAGGTCTCCCCCTACGTCGCGAGCGACACGGAGGCCACGCTCGCGATGGTGCGCGACCTGTGGCGCCGCTGCGACCGCCCCAACGTGATGATCAAGATCCCGGGCACGCCGGAGGGCGTCCCGGCGATCCGCCGGGCGATCGCCGACGGGATCAACGTCAACGTCACGCTGCTGTTCTCGCTCGACGCGTGGGCGGCGATCGCGGAGGCGTGGCTCGCCGGCCTGGAGGATCGCGCCGCCGCCGGCGAGCCGGTCGACGGGATCGCGTCGGTCGCCTCGTTCTTCGTCTCGCGCGTCGACACCGCGACCGACAAGCGGCTGAAGGCGCTCGGGCGCGAGGACCTGCTGGGCAGAGCCGCCGTCGCCAACGCGCAGCTCGCCTACGAGCGCTGGCGCGAGCTCGTCGGCGGCGAGCGCTTCGCCGCCATGCGCGCGCTCGGCGCGAGGCCGCAGCGGCTGCTGTGGGCCTCCACCGGCACGAAGGACCCGTCGTACTCCGACGTCAAGTACGTCGCCGAGCTGGCCGGCCCGGAGACGGTCAACACGATGCCGCTCGCGACGCTGCTCGCCTACCAGGACCACGGCGAGGTCGCGGAGCCGCTGCTGCCCGACGCGGCGTCCGCCGCGCACGCGGCGATCGAGGCGGTCGAGGCGGCCGGCGTCTCGCTGCAGGAGGTCACCGACGAATTGCTCGAGGCCGGCATCGTCCAGTTCGCCGAGGCGATGGACCGCCTGCTGGCGGGCGTGGAGCGCCGCCGCGCCGCCGTGATCGCCGGCGAGCCGGCGAGCGTCGAGGCGCGCCTGACCGACGCGCAGGCGCAGGCGATCGGCGCGCGCGCCGCGTGGGCGCACGAGCAGCACGTGCTGCGGCGCGTGTGGGCGAAGGACGACGCGCTGTGGCCGGCCGGCGACGACAAGCCGTCGCAGCGGCTCGGCTGGCTGGGCGTCGCGGACCAGTCGCTGGAGCAACTCGGCGACGTGCTGGAGCTCGCGCGCGAGCTGCACGCGGAGGGCTTCACGGACTGCGCGCTGCTGGGCATGGGCGGCTCCTCGCTCGCCCCCGAGGTGCTGTCGCGGACGTTCGGCGCCTCGGGGCTGCGACTGCACGTGCTGGACTCGACGCACCCCGACGCGGTCGCCGCGCTGGAGGCCGCGCTGCCGCTCGACAGAACCCTGTTCCTCGTCTCCTCGAAGTCGGGCGGGACGCTCGAGCCGCGCGCGATGCACGCGCACTTCCACGCGCGCGTGCCGGACGGCCGCCACTGGGCCGCGATCACCGACCCCGGCACGTCGCTCGAGCAGCTCGCGCGCGAGCAGGGCTTCCGCCGCGTCGTCCACGGCGCGCCCGACATCGGCGGGCGCTACTCGGTGCTGTCCGCGTTCGGCGTCGTGCCGGCGGCGCTGATCGGCGCGGACGTGCGCGGGCTGCTGGCGCGCGCCGAGGTCGCGGCGCGCGCGGCCGACCCGTCGCTGCCGCCCGGGCACGCCCCGGCGCTGTGGCTCGGCGTCGCGCTCGGCGAGCTGGCGAACGGCGGCCGCGACAAGCTGACGCTGGTGGTCGACGAGCCGCTGGAGTCGTTCGGGCTGTGGCTGGAGCAGCTCGTCGCCGAGTCGACCGGCAAGCGCGGCAAGGGGATCGTCCCGGTCGCCGGCGAGCCGCTTGGCGCGCCGGAGGAGTACGGCGAGGACCGCGTGTTCGTGCACCTGCAGCGCACGAGCGGCGAGGGCGACGCCGACGTCGCCGCGAAGCTCGACGCGCTCGTAGGGGCCGGCCACCCGGTGATCGCGTTCCCGTTCGACGAGCCGCTCGACCTCGGCGCGCAGTTCTTCCACTGGGAGCTGGCGGTCGCGGTCGCCGGCGCGGTGATCGGCGTCAACCCGTTCGACCAGCCGGACGTGCAGTCGGCCAAGGACGCGACCGTCGCGACGATCGAGGCGTACGTGCGCGACGGCTCGCTCCCCGAGGAGCCGGCGGTCTCCGGGGCGCAGGCGGCGGAGGCGCTGCGCGAGCTGCTCGATGCGCACGCGCAGGCCGGCGCCTACGTCGCGACAATGGCCTACCTGGCGCCCGACCCCGCCGTGGACGACGCGCTGACCGCGCTGCGCACGGCGATCCGCCGGCGCACGCAGGCGGCGACGACCGTCGGCTACGGACCGCGCTTCCTGCACTCGACCGGCCAGCTGCACAAGGGCGGCCCCCCGACCGGCGTGTTCGTGCAGCTCGTCGACCGCAGCGACACGCAGGTCGACGTCCCCGGTGAGCGCTACGACTTCGCGACGCTCGTGCGCGCGCAGGCGATCGGCGACGGGCAGGCGCTGCGCGCACGCGGGCTGCCGTTCCTGCGCGTCGAGCTGGACGGCGGGACGGACGGGATCGCGTCCGCGATCGAGGTGCTCGCCGCGGCGATCACGTGAGCACCGCGCAGGCACCCGTCGCCGTTCCCGCGAACCCGTTCGCGCAGGACGTCGACGAGCGCCTGCCGCCGCCGTCAACGCTCGTGCTGTTCGGCGCGACCGGCGACCTCGCCGCGCGCAAGCTGCTGCCGGCGGTCTACGACCTGCTCGCCGACGGCCGCCTGCCGGAGCGCTTCCGCCTGCTCGCGGTGGTGCGCGGCACGTACGACGACGCGTCGTTCCGGACGCACGCGCGCGAGGCGATCGACGCGCACGCGCGGCGCGACCTCGACGAGCGGCTGTGGAGCGCGCTCGAGCCGCGCATCGACGTGGTCTCCGGCGACTACGGCTCGCCGGAGCTGTTCGAGGCGCTCGCCGCGCGCCTCGACGCGGGCGACCGCGAGGACGGCGCGCCCTCGCAACGCCTCTTCTACCTCGCGATCTCGCCCGCGTTCTTCGCCGACACCGCGCGCGGCCTGTGCGCGGCCGGGCTCGGCCGCGGCGCCGACCCGCCGACGCGGCTGCTGATCGAGAAGCCGTTCGGGCACGACCTCGCCAGCGCCCGCGAGCTGAACGCGGCGATCGAGGCGGCCTTCGACGAGCAGCAGGTCTTCCGCATCGACCACTACCTCGGCAAGGAGACCGTCCAGAACCTGCTGGTGCTGCGCTTCGGCAACGGCATCTTCGAGCCGCTGTGGAACCGCACGGCGATCGACCACGTGCAGATCACCGTGGCGGAGGACCTCGGCATCGGCCGCCGCGCCGGCTACTACGACCGCGCCGGCGCGCTGCGCGACGTGATCCAGAACCACGCGCTGCAGCTGCTGAGCCTCGTGGCGATGGAGCCGCCGGCGAGCTTCGACGCGCAGCTCGTGCGCGACGAGAAGGCGAAGGCGCTGCGCGCCGTGCGCGCGCTCGACCCGGCGCGCGACGCGGTCCGCGGCCAGTACACGGCGGGCTGGCTCGCCGGCGAGCAGGTGCCGGGCTACCGCGAGGAGGAGGACGTGCCGGCCGACTCGCGCACCGAGACGTACGCCGCGCTGCGCGTCGAGGTCGACAACTGGCGCTGGGCCGGCGTGCCGTTCTACCTGCGCAGCGGCAAGCGCCTACCGCTGCGCACGACCGAGATCGCGATCGCCTTCAAGCCGGTGCCGCACCAGCCGTTCCGCGACCTCGACGCGCCGCCGCCGCCGAACGAGCTGGTGATCTCGGTGCAGCCGAACGAGGGCGCGACGCTCCAGGTCGCGGCGAAGATGCCCGGCACGGCGCTGCGCATGCGGCCGGTGCAGATGGACTTCCAGTACGGCACGTCGTTCCTGCGCGAGTCGCCGGAGGCGTACGAGCGGCTGCTGCACGACGCGCTGCTCGGCGACGCGACGCTGTTCACGCGCGCGGACGAGGTCGAGGCGGCGTGGGAGATCGTCGACCCGGTGCTGAGCGCGTGGGCGGCGGCACCTCCGGCAGAGCCGGTGGTGGGTCAGCCGGAGCCGTATCCGGCCGGCACGTCCGGCCCGGCGTCGGCCGACGCGCTGCTGGCGCGCGACGGGCGCGCATGGAGGCCGCTGTGAGCGCGCTCGCCGGCGTCGACGGCCGCGAGCGCAGCGAGTGGCGCGGCGAGGACGTCTCCGCGGCGGAGGTCGCCGAGCGGCTGCTGGCGCTCAACCGCGAGCATGCGCGCCACGAGCACGGCCACGCCGCCACGCGCACGCTGAACCTGCTCGTCGCGCCGGGCGACGACGTCGCCCGCGAGCGGCTCGCGGCGCAGCTCGCGGGGCTCGCCGACCGCCACCCGTCGCGCACGATCGTCGTGCGCGAGCACGCCGCGCCGCGACTCGACGCGCACGTCGCGATCGACTGCACGATCGGCTCGCGCGCGGGCGGCGCCGGCCACTGCCACGACATGGCGCTGCTCGTCGCCGACGCCGAGCGGCTGCGGCACGCCGACTCGCTCGTGCGGCCGCTGCGCGTCGCCGGCCTGCCGACCGTGCTGTGGCTGCCGGGCCTGCGCGCGAGCGACGCGCAGGCTCCCCTCGCCGCGCTCGCGCAGGCGTTCGTGCTCGACTCGGGCGTCGCGAGCGGCGCCGCGCTGCCGGCCGCGTTCGCGCGCGCCGCCGCGCTCGAGCTGGAGCGCGTGCGCGACGTCGCGTGGCTGCGGCTCGCGCGCTGGCGCCGGCACGTCGCGGCGCGCTTCGACGAGCCTGATGCGCGGCGACTGCTCGAACGCGTCGAGCGCGTCGAGCTGCGCGCGTGCGCGTCCCATCAGGCGAGCGCACTGCTGCTGGCCGGCTGGATCGCCGCGCGCGCCGGCTGGACGATCGAGCGGCTGACGCCGGCCGGGAACGGCTGGGAGGGCTGCGCCCGCCGGCCTGACGGCGGCGCGGTCGCGCTCGTGCTGGGGGCGCCCGAGCAGCCGGAGCGCACCGGCATCCACGCGCTGGCGCTGCACGCGGGCGAGCAGGCGGTCGCGCTGCGCGCGCCGGTCGCCGCGCCGGACGCGGCGCGTGCGTTCGCGGCGGCGCTCGGCATGTTCGACACGGCGACGCCCGGCTACGCGCCCGCGTTGGCCGCGCTGCTCGCCGGGATGGGCGGCGCATGATCGAGCTGACGGTCGTGGAGGACGCCGAGGCGGCCGCGCGCACGTGCGCGCGGCGGATCGCCGCCGCGATCGAGACGGCGCGCGTCGAGCGCGGCGTCGCGCACGTCGCGCTGTGCGGCGGCGAGACGCCCGGGCGCATGTACGAGCTGCTGCCCGACCACGTCGACGACTGGCGCGACGTGCACCTGTGGTTCGGCGACGAGCGCTGCGTGCCGCTCGACGACCCCGACAGCAACCACCGCCTCGTCACGCACACGCTGCTGGCGCAGCTCCACGCGGGCACCGTGCCGCCGGTCGTCCACCCCGTCGCCGGCGCCGGCGACGGCGACCCGCCGGCGGCCGCCGCCGCGTACGAGGCCGCCCTGCGCGCGCACGTCCCGGCGGGAGCGGCGGCGGCCGCTCAGCTGCCCGTGCTCGACGTCGCGCTGCAGGGGATCGGGCCCGACGGCCACACCGCGTCGCTGTTCCCCGACGACCCGGCGCTCGCGGAGCGCGAGCGGCTGGTCGTCGCCGTGCTGCATGCGAGAAAGCCGCCGCCCGAGCGCGTCACGATGACGCTGCCGCTGCTGCGCGCCGCGCGCTCGCTCGTCCTGCTGGTGGCGGGCGCGGGCAAGGCGGACGCGGTCGCCGCCACGCTCGCCGGGCCCAGCCCGCACGTGCCGGCGAGCCTGCTCGGCGAGGGCGCGCGCGTCGAGCTGATCGCCGACCGCGCCGCGGCGGCGGCCGTGGCGCGTTGACGCCTGTCCCCGTGGGCGGGCGAACGCGCCCGATTCCTTACGATTCGGAGAAGCTCAACCCCCAGGTGGTTTGAGATCGACCGCTACCTGACAGACTGACGGGGATGCCGAGCGAGACGGCAGCGCCGCCGGGCGCGACAGGGGACGTGCTCGAGGCCCTGCAGGACACGCGCGATCGCACGCTCGCGCTCGTCGCCCACTTGGACGACGACGCGCTCGAACGCGTCCACTCGCCGCTGATGAGCCCGCTCGTGTGGGACCTCGGCCACATCGCAGCGTTCGAGGACCTGTGGCTCGCTCGCCGCGGCGCCGGCCTGGAGCTGCTGCGCGCCGACCTCGCCGAGGTCTACGACGCGTTCGAGACGCCGCGCGCGCAGCGCGGCGAGCTGCCCTACCTGCGGCGCGACGAGGCGATCGCCTACCTGGCGGACGTGCGCGAGCGCGCGCTGCAGGCGGGGACGCGCGACCCGCTGCTGTTGGAGCTGGTGCTGCGCCACGAGCAGCAGCACACCGAGACGATGCTGCAGACGATGGAGCTGGCGCGCCTGCCCGCCCCGCATGCGCCGCTCGACGCGCCCGCGACAGCGGACCCCGCGCTCGCCGGCCTGAGCGGCCTCGAGCTGGTCGAGGTCCCGGCCGGCCCCTGCACGCTCGGCGCCGGCGCCGACGGCTTCGCCTACGACAACGAGCGCCCCCGCCACGCGCGCGAGCTGCCCGCCTTCCGGATCGGCCGCGCGCCGGTCACGAACGAGGCGTTCATGGCGTTCGTCGCTGGCGGCGGCTACGAGCGACCCGAATGGTGGTCGCGCGAGGCGTGGGCGTGGAAGGAGCAGTACGACATCGAGCGCCCCGCCGGGTGGACGACCGACGGGCGCGAGTGGCGGATGGACCGCTGCGTGCCGCTCGACCCGCGCAAGCCGGTCGTCCACGTCTCCTGGTTCGAGGCCGACGCCTTCGCCCGCGCGCACGGCGCGCGGCTGCCGACGGAGGCGGAGTGGGAGAAGGCGGCGACCTGGGACCAGGGGACGCAGGCGGCCCGCCCGCAGCCGTGGGGCGCCGAGCCGGCGAGCGACGCGATCGCCTCGCACGCGAACGTCGACCAGCGCGCGTTCGGGACCGTGCCGGTCGGCAGCCATCCCGGCGGCGCCTCCCCGGCCGGCTGCCTCGGCATGATCGGCGACGTGTGGGAGTGGACCGCGAGCCGCTTCGACGGCTACCCCGGCTTCGCCGCACACCCCTACCGCGAGTACTCCGAGGTCTTCTTCGGCGGCGACTACCGCGTGCTGCGCGGCGGCTCGTGGGCGACGCGCGCGCGCGTCGCGACGCCGACGTTCCGCAACTGGGACCACCCGCAGCGCCGGCAGATCTTCGCCGGGCTGCGCATAGCGAAGGATGCGTGACCCATGGCGATCTCCCCCACCTGCCAGCCCGACATCACGATCGACGACCACCTCGACGTCGCGCACGAGCGCGGGCTCGCCGAGGACGTCCTCGACGGTCTCACCCGCCCATTCAAGGAGCTGCCGCCGAAGCACTTCTACGACGAGCGCGGCTGCGAGCTGTTCGACCGCATCACCGAGCTGCCGGAGTACTACCCGACGCGCGCCGAGCGGGCGATCCTCGAGGCGGACGCGGAGGCGATCGTCGCCGCCACCGGCGCCGCCGAGCTGGTCGAGCTGGGGTCCGGCACCGCCGCGAAGACGCGCGTGCTGCTCGACGCGATGGCCGCCGCCGAGACGCTGCGCCGCTTCGTCCCGTTCGACGTCGCCGAGTCGGTCGTGCGCGCGAGCGCCGAGGCGCTCGTCGAGGAGTATCCGGGCCTGCGCGTGCACGGCGTGATCGGCGACTTCGAGCGCCACCTCGACCGCATCCCGCCGCCGGTGCCCGGCGAGCCGCGCGTCGTCGCGCTGCTCGGCGGCACGATCGGCAACTTCCCGCCGGGCAGCCGTCGCCGCCTGCTGCGCGAGATCGCCGCCCTGCTCGGGCCGGAGGACCGCCTGCTGCTCGGCACCGACCTCGTCAAGGACAGCGGGACGCTCGAGGCCGCCTACGACGACGCGGCCGGCGTGACGGCGGAGTTCAACCGCAACGTGCTGCGCGTGCTGAACCGCGAGCTCGACGCCGACTTCCCGCTCGAGGACTTCGAGCACGTCGCCTTCTTCGACCGCCGCAACGAATGGATCGAGATGCGGCTGCGCGCCCGCCGCGCGTGCACCGTGCGGATCGCGACGCTCGCGCTGGACGTCGAGCTGGCGGCCGGCGAGGAGATCCGCACCGAGATCAGCGCGAAGTTCACGCGGCGGCGCGTTGCCGAGGACTGCGCGGCGGCGGGGCTGCGACTCGACGGCTGGCACACCGACGCCGAGCGGCGCTTCGCGCTCTCGCTGGCGGCGCCGGTCGCCGTCTGACACGCCCGTCCGGTGGCGGGACTCGCCGCCAACCTTTGTCTGGGTTCGGCGTTGCCAGTGTCGTGACGCTCATAATGCCGGTATGCAGAACGTCGTCGTGGATCGTCCCCCGGTGCGTCTGCGCCGGCCGGCTCGCCTGCTGCGACTCGCGAGCGACGAGCGCCTCGTGGCGCTGGTGCGCAGCGGCGACGAGGGTGCGTTCGAGGCGCTCTACGACCGGCACCATCCGCCGCTGCTGGGCTTCTGCCGCCACATGCTCGGCACGCGCGAGGAGGCCGAGGACGCGGTCCAGCACACCTTCCTCGCCGCGTTCCGCGACCTCGTCCGCAGCGACAAGCAGATCGACCTGCGCCCCTGGCTGTTCGCGATCGCCCGCAATCGCTGCCTCTCGATGCTGCGCGCGCGGCGCCCGCACGTCGCGATCGAGGCGGCGGAGCCCGCGACGGACGGCCTCGCCGCGACGGTCGAACAGCGCGAGGACCTGCGCGAGCTGCTGGCCGACCTCGCGTCCCTGCCCGAGGAGCAGCGCGCCGCGCTGCTGCTGGCCGAGCTGGGCGCGCTCGACCACGCCGGCATCGCGAGCGTGCTCGGCTGTCCGCGGGAGAAGGTGAAGGCGCTCGTGTTCCAGGCGCGCACGTCGCTCGTCGCCAGCCGCGAGGCGCGCGCCACGCCGTGCGAGCAGATCCGGCTGGAGCTGGCGTCGGCCAGCGGGGCCGCGCTGCGGCGAGGGGCGCTGCGGCGGCATTTGCGTGCGTGCGAAGGCTGCCGCGCCTTCAAGGTCGAGGTCGCGACGCAGCGCAAGCTGCTCGCGCTCGCGCTGCCGGTGGTGCCGAGCGTGGCGCTCAAGGGCAGCGTGCTTGGCGGAAGCGGCGCGTCGGCAGCCGCCGGCGGCGGCGTGGCCGCGAGCGGCGGCGCCGCGGCCGGCGCGGCGAGCGCGGCGGCGAGCGCGGGGAACGGCGCGCTCGGCGGGCTGCTGGGAACCGTCGCCTCGACGGGCGCCGGAAAGCTCGCGGTGTCGCTCGCAGTCGCCGGCGTGGTCGCCGGCGGCGGCGCGCTGACCGCCGAGCTGGCGCACCGGCACGCGCTCTCGGCCCCGCGCCCGGCGCCCCCCCATGCCGGCACCGCGCCCGGCGTCAGCTCGGCGCCGGGGGCGCGCGCGACGGCTGCGCCGACCGGCGGCACGCACGCGCTGCCGGCGACCGCGGCGCGGCCGCATTCCCGCCGCGCGGCGGACCGGCCGGCGACAGTCGGCGCCGGCGGCCCGTCGACGACCGGCCCGAGCCGGAGCGCGAGCGGCCTCGCGCACGCGCCCTCCCCGGCCCTCAGCGCGCCGCCGGTGCGCTCGGGCAGAGCCGGCGGTCGCTCGGGCAGCACGCCGGCGCCGCAGCGCCCGGCGCCGGCGAGAGGCGGGGGCGCCGACGCGCCGCCGCAGAGTCCGGACGCGAGAGGCACACAGCAGGGCAGCTCCTCCGCGGGCGCCGGCGGTCAGGGCGCCCCCGCGCCCAGAGTCGCCACCCCGCCCGCCGACGGCGGCGCCGGCTCCTCCGGCTCCGCGCGCGGCAGCTCCGGCGCGTCGCATGCGCACGGCGGCTGACGCATGCAACCAACCTCGCCAGAAGCGCCGCGTTCCAATACCGTGGGAAGCATCCACAAGATGTGAGGCTTTCCCCGAGGCGGTCCCGCTCCCGATGCTGGACCGCGGCTGACGTCGGGTGGCTGGCCCTGAACTCTCTGCCGGGGCCGGCCGCCCGGCGGGTGCCGCCCGCGCTCGCCGGGCCGAACGGACCCGGCTCGAGCCCGTCTCGCGGGATCTACCGGCGCCAGTTGTACGGGTGCACGCGCTGTCCGCGCGCTCGCCGGATCCCCCACAGGATCAGCGTCGCGCACACGACGGAGACGAGGATCCCGGGACCGGCGGCGTGGAACAGGACGCGCACGACGACGCCGCCGACGATCGCCCCGGCCAGCCCCAGCCCGATCGTCGCCGGGATCGACATCGGATCGGGTCCGGGCAGCGCGAGGCGCGCGAGCGCGCCGATCAACAGCCCGCTGAGGGCGAGCAGCAACAGGTAGACGAGCAGGCTCATGGAGCGAGCCTACCCGTCCACCTCGTCCGTCAGCTCAAGCGCTCCACGATCATCGCCATGCCCATCCCGCCGGCGACGCACATCGTCTCGAGGCCGACCGTCTTGTCGAGCGTCTCGAGGTCGTTGAGCAGCGTCGTCATGATGCGGGCGCCGGTCATCCCGAACGGGTGGCCGAGCGCGATCGCGCCGCCGAACGGGTTGAGCTTCTCGTCGGCGATGCCCCACTCCTCCTGGCACGGCACGACCTGCGCGGCGAACGCCTCGTTCAGCTCGACCACGTCGACGTCGTCCATCGTCATGCCGGACTGCTTGAGCACGTTGCGCACGGCCGGGATCGGGCCGAGGCCCATGTACTCCGGCTCGATCGAGGCGACGGCGGAAGCGACGATACGCGCCTTCGGCGTCAGCCCCAGCTCGCGCGCCTTCTCCTCGGCCATCACGAGCACGGCGGCGGCGCCGTCGTTGAGCGGGCAGGCGTTGCCGGCGGTGACGGTGCCGTCCGGCCTGAACGCCGGTCTGAGCTGGGCGAGCTTCTCCTCGGTCGTGCCGGGGCGCGGCCCGTCGTCCTTCGCGACGATCGCCTCCGGAACGGTGATCTGCTCGCCGTTCTCGTCCGTCGCGGTGTGCTCCGGCACGAGGACCGGCACGATCTCCCTGGCGAAGTGGCCGGACTCCTGCGCCGCGACCGCGCGCTGCTGGGAGATCGCCGCCCAGCGATCCTGCGCCTCGCGCGAGACGCCCTCGCGCTCCGCCACGTTCTCGGCCGTGAAGCCCATCGGGATGTAGACGTTCACGAGCGAGCCCGGCGAGCCGTCGAGCTGCGGGTGGAACGGCACCGGCGAGCCGCCGCCGAGGCGCGAGACGGCCTCGACGCCGGACGCGACGTACGTGTCGCCCTCACCCGCGGTGATCGCGTGGAAGGCCATGCGGATCGTCTGCAGCGAGGAGGCGCAGAAGCGGTTGACGGTCGTGCCGGGCACGGACACCGGGTAGCCGGCGAGCAGCAGCGCGTTGCGGGCCACGTTGTAGCCCTGCTCGCCCTCGCCCGAGGCTGCCCCCATCATCACGTCGACGATCGTCGCCGGATCGAGTTGGGGGTTCCGGTCGAGCAATGCTCTCAACGGGACGGCGGCGAGGTCGTCGGCGCGCACGTCCTTCAGCGAGCCCTTGACGGCACGGCCGATCGGGGTCCGGACCGCGTCGACGATGACGGCGTTGGACATGGTGATTCCTTTCGGTGAGGTGCCCGGCGGTCGCACTCCACGGGCGTTGTCATCCCCGGCGGTCGCACTCCACGGGGGCCTGCCGTGGAGGATAGGACGAACGGTGCCGTTCAGACGCCGGTTCCCGGGCGCGGCTACAGCCCGAGCCCGCGCACGCCGTCCTCGTCCCAGCCGAGGTGGTGTGCGAGCTCGTGGCGGACGGTGCGCACGACGTGCGAGCGCAGCAGGTCGAGGTCGTGGCCGAAGTCGCGGACCATCGTGTCCTGGAAGATCACGATGCGGGCGAAGCCGTCGTGCGCGACCGTCGCGCCGTGGTAGAGCCCGTAGGCGTTGTGCTTGCGGCCTTCGCTGCCGACGACGACGGCGACGTGCTCGAGCGCGCGGTGGAACTCCAGCGGCAGCTCGTCGAGGGCGGAGCGCACGAGCGCCTTGAAGTCCTCCTCGTTCCACGGGTCGATGCCCGGGTCGTCGTCCTCGTCGAAGTCGTCGTCGTACTCGTCGTCGCCTTCGCCGGAGAGCCCCTCGCGCGCGAGCTGCTCGCTGCGCTCGACGAGCGCGTCGAAGTCGTGCTCGGAGCGGGGGTTGCGCCAGTCCGCGAGACGGCCGGTCACGAGCGCCAGCACGAACGTGATCACGAGCGCGCCGGCCAGCGCGACGGCGATCCCCTGCAACAGGCGCAGCGGATAGGTCGTCGCGAGCCCTTCGACGGCGGTGATCGCGAGGATCGCGAGCGTGAAGGCGGCGAGCGCCGACCAGGCGACCTGCGCGCCGGTCGGAAGTCTCGAGAACATCGTCCGAGCGTAGCCGCTCGGCTGCCGCGCGGCGACCGCAGCCGCCGGGCGGCCGCTAGCGCAGCGTGCGCGCGATCACGAGGCGCTGGATCTCGTTCGTGCCCTCGTAGATCTGCGTGATCTTCGCGTCGCGCATCATGCGCTCGACCGGGTACTCGCTCACGTACCCGTAGCCGCCCAGCACCTGCACCGCCTCGACGGTGACGCGCATGGCGTTGTCGGAGTTGAACAGCTTCGCCATCGCCGAGTACTTGCCGCGGTCTCTGTCGCCGCGGTCGGCCTTCGCGGCCGCCTGGTAGAGCAGCTCGCGGCCGGCGGCCGTCTGCGTCTCCATGTCGGCGAGCTTGAACTGGATCGCCTGGAAGGCGTTGATCGGCTGGCCGAACTGTCTGCGCTCGCGCGCGTAGGCGGCGGCGTAGTCGGTCGCGCCCTGGGCGATCCCGAGCGCCTGCGCGGCGATCCCGAGGCGCGAGTAGTCGAGCGTGCCGAGCGCGACGTGCATTCCCCTGCCGACCTCGCCGATCAGGTTCCCGGCCGGCACGCGCACGTCCTCGAAGATCGGCTGGCCGGTCGGCGAGCCCTTGATGCCGAGCTTTCTCTCGAGCTTGCCGACGGAGAAGCCCGGGCGGTCTCTCTCGACCACGAACGCGCTGATGCCGCGCGAGTGCCCGGCCGCGGGATCGGTGACGGCGAAGACGACGTAGAAGTCGGCGACGCCGAGGTTCGTGATCCAGTTCTTGGTGCCGTTGATGACCCACTCGTCGCCGTCGCGCACGGCCTTCGTGATCATGCCGCCGGGGTCGGAGCCGGCCTCCGGCTCGGACAGCGCGAACGCCGGCGACCACTCGCCCGTCGCGCAGCGCGGCAGGAAGCGCGCCTTCAGCTCCTCGCTGCCGAACAGTCTGATCGGCAGCGTGCCGAGGTCGTGCACCGCCAGCATCAAGGAGCTGGATGCGCACGCCTTCGCGACCTCCTCGATCGCGATGCAGAGCATCAGCGCGCCGGTGCCGGTGCCGCCGTGCTGCTCCTCGAACGGCAGCCCGAACAGGTCATGCTCGGCGAACAGCCGGCGCAGGTCCCACGGGTACTCGGCCCGCTCGTCGATCTCCGCGGCGCGCGGCGCGACGCGCTCGCGCACCATCTGGCGGATCGTGTCGCGGAACGCGAGCTGGTCGTCGGTCAGGGCGTAGGCATCGGCGAGTGCGGACATGCCGCCGATGCTAGCTGCGCAGCCAGGACCGGCACGCCGGTTGGCCGACGCACCGGCACGCCGGCTGCCTACGCGACCGGGACCTTCAGCGGCTCCTCCCGCCGGTCGACGCCTTCGACGAGGTGCCCCTCGAGCGAGACGTTCGGCAGCACGCGGTCGAGCCACGCCGGCAGCCACCACGCGCGGTCGCCGAGGAGCGTCACGACCGCGGGCGCGACGACGAGCCGCACGATCAGGACGTCGATCAGGATCGCGAGGCCGAGCCCGAGGCCCATCATCTTCCCGATCACGTCCGGCTGACTCACGAACGAGAGGAAGACGGCCGCCATGATCAGCCCGGCGAACAGCACGACCTTGCCGATCCGCGCCATCCCGTGGATCACGCTCTCGCGCGGGCGGTCGCCGTGGTTGTACGCCTCGTGGATGCGCGAGAGCAGGAAGACGTTGTAGTCCATGCTCAGCCCGAACAGGATCGCGAACAGCATCACGGGGATGAACGAGACGACCGGGATGCCGCTGTCGACGCCGAGCAGGCTCGCGCCCAAGCCGTCTTGGAAGACGGCCGTCACGACGCCGTAGGCGGCGCCGATCGACAGCAGGTTGAAGACGGCCGACACGAGCGGGATCCACAGCGAGCGGAACGCGACCGTCAGCAGCAGCACCGACAGGCCGATCACCATCGCGATGAACAGCGGCAGGCGCGAGGCGACCTTGTCGGAGAAGTCCACGAAGCCGGCCGTGTTGCCGCCGACGTAGACCTTCAGCCGCGTGCCGGCGACGGCCTGCGGGATGACGTCCTCGCGCAGCCGCTCGAGCAGGTCGCTCGTGCGCCGGTCCTGAGGCGACGTTCTCGGCGTCGCGGTGATCGTCGCCATCGCGTCGTCTCTGGACGGGACCGCCGGCGAGACGGACGCGACGCCCGGCGCGGCGGCGACCGCTCTGCGCAGCGCGTCGAGCGCCGCGGTCGCGTGCGCGGCGCCGCCCGGCGTGTCGACGGCGAGCAGGAAGGGCCCGTTCGAGCCGGGACCGAACGCCTCGCTGAGGCGGTCGTAGGCGACCCGCTGCGTGCGCGACTCCGGCTGGTTGCCGTCGTCCGGCTGGCCGAGCCGCAGGTGCGTGACGGGGAAGGCGAAGATCAGCAGCAGCAGCGCGCCGGCGGCGATCGACAGCCACGGCCGGCGCGTCACGAGACCGCCCCAGCGCTCGAACGCCGCCGAGGCCTCCACGTGCGCGGCCTGCTTGGGCCGCAGCCAGCGCGCGAGCGCGCCCATCATGACCGGCAGGATCGTCAACGCCGAGATGACGACGGCGGCGACGCCGATCGCCGCGCCGATGCCCATCTTGCCGATCAGCGGGACGCCCACGACGAGCAGCCCGGCGATCGCGACCATGACGATCAGGCCCGCGGCGACGACGGACGCGCCCGACGTCGCGGCGGCCTTCGCGGACGCGTCGCGGACCGAGTCGCCGACTGCGAGCTGCTCGCGGAAGCGCGCGACGATCAGCAGCGAGTAGTCGATCCCCGCGCCGAGGCCGAGCATCACCGCGATCGTCGCGGCGAACTCCGGCAGGCCGAGCGGCTTCGACAGCGCCGCCAGCAGGATCTGGCCGACCATCACGCCGATCAGCGCGCCGGCGAGCGTCGCCCCCATCGCCGCGCCCGAGCGGAACAGCAGCGTCAGCAGCACGATCGCGATCGCGACGCCGATCAGCTCGCCGACGGGCGCGTCCTGCTGCTGGCCGGCGTCGACGACGACGCCGCGCATCGCGACCTGCACGCCGCCGCTCTCCGCCGTGCGCGCGGCAGCTTCGAGGCGCTGGCCGTCCTGCTTGTCGATCTTGGACGGGTCGGTCGTGTAGCGCACGTCGACCGACGCGAGCCGTCCGTCGGGCGAGAGGCCCGAGCCGCTCGCGCCGAACGGATCGCCCACCTCGGCGACGCCCGGCAGTCTCGCGACCCGCGCAAGCGCGTCTCTCACCGCCGTCGCGTTCCGCGCGTCGGTGATCCTGCCCCGCTGCACGCTGAAGACGAGCGTCGAGTCCGCGCCGGCGAGCGCCGGCGTGTGCGCGCGGAAGAGGTCGATCGCGTGCTGGGACTCGGTGCCGGGGATCTCGAAGTCGTCAGCCGCGGAGCCGCCGGCGCCGGCGAGCACGCCGAGCACGAAGATCGTCGCGAGCGCGCCCAGCAGGCCGCGCTTCCAGTGGTGGGTGAGAGCGCGGGCGATGCGCGCGAGCAGGAAGGACATGGCGCAGGACCCTAGCAAATATTGCGCTCACTGCAATTCTGCACTCTGTGGTATGATTTATTCACCTGTGACGATCGGTACGTTCCCCGACATGTCCTCGGAGGAGCCCGGCCTGCGTGCGCGCAAGAAGCAGCGCACGCGCGAGACGATCGTCGAGGTCGCGATGCGGCTGTTCGCCGAGCGCGGCTTCGACGGAACGACGATCGCCGACATCGCCGCGGCCGCCGACATCGCCCCGCGCACGTTCTTCGGCTACTTCCCCTCCAAGGAGGCCGTCGTCTTCCACGAGCACGACGAGCTGCTCGCAAGCTTCGCCGCCCGCCTGCAGGCGCGCCGGCCGGGCGAGACGGCGTTCGACGCGCTGCGCGCCTGGCTGCTGGAGCTGATCGCGACGCTCGGAGTCGACGACCCGCACGGCGACGTGCGGCGCCGGCTGATCGCCGAGACGCCCGCGCTCGCGGCCCACGACCGCGCGAACCGGGCGCAGCTCGAGACGGTGTTGGCGGAGGCGGTGGCGGTCGACCTCGGCACGAGCGCCGACGCGCTCGCCCCGCACCTCGCCGCCGCCGCGGCAATCGCGACGCTCGACGCGCTCGACCGCTACTACGACGGCCACGCGCAACCCGAAGCCGTCAAGGGGATCCTCGACGAGGCGCTCGCGTTCCTGCACGGCGGCCTGCGTGCCCTGCCGCGGAAGCCCGCCGCCGGCGCCCGCGGGAAACGCCGGCCGTAGGCGCGGCTACAAGCCGCTCGGGTGCCGGACGACGTAGCCGTCGCCGGAGCGCATGTCCGACTGCCAGCGCGAGGGGCTCGCGCCGCTCGTGTCGAAGCGCAGGCCCGCGACGACCATGTACGCGTGGCCGGCGTTGGCGTAGATCGTGATCCAGCGGCCGCGCCCGCGCGAGCCGTAGGACTCGAAGCCGGTCGAGTCGAGCTGCGTGTTGATCAGGCTGCCGCCGTGCAGCGCGTAGCTGACCGAGCCGGAGCAGTCGTAGCCGTTGTCGTTCCAGGTCCCGTGGCCGCCGCCGTAGACGTACGGCTTCGTCGCGATGCGGTTGCCGGCGGCGATCACGCCCTTGATCGCGGCCGGCGCATCAGCCGGCGCGACCGCCGTGCCGTCGGCGCGCAGCCGCGCGTGGCCGATGGGCGCCGGCGACGCGTCTCCGCTGTCGCCGGCGCTCCCGACTTCCCCGATGCGACGCAAGATCTGCACGGTCGAAGGCCCGACGATCCCGTCCGCCGTCAGGCCATTCGCCCGCTGAAAGCGCTTCACGTTCGCCTTCGTGCCAGGCCCGAAGACGCCGTCGACCGGCGTCGCGATCCCGGCGCGCGTGAGGTAGTCCTGCAGCACGCGCACGTCGTGGCCGCGCATGCCCTTTCTGAGCGTGCGGTCGCCCATGTGCTGCGACGGGCCGGCGCCCGGGTCGGCGGCGCGCTGCTTGGCGGCGGCGCGCCGCGCGGTGGCAATCCGCAGCGCCTTCGCCGTGCCCGCGCCGACGACGCCGTCGACGCCGAGGTGCTGCGCGCGCTGGAAGCGCTTGACGTTGCGCAGCGTCTGCGGGCCGAAGACGCCGGCGATCGGCGTGGCATAGCCGGCGCGCGTGAGGAAGTCCTGCAGCACGCGCACGTCGTGACCGCGGTCGCCCTCGTGGAGGGCGCGGTCACCGAGGTGCTGGGCGGCGAGCACGCTCGCCGGTGCAAGCGCAGCGGCGAGCAGGGCGATCCAGATGGCGAGATGCAACCGCCGGCGAACCGGCGCAAAGACGGGCGACACGGGCGCAAACCCCTTCTCTTTCGGGCGCCTGCGGGGTTAGCTGACGGGCTCGCGCAGAAAGAGCAGCGCTACGTCGCGACCGTGCGACGATTCGCCCCGAGGGCCCGTGTCGGGCCCCACTGGTTCCCCCGCTCCCCGGCTTTTGCAGTGCCGGAGACTCGGCTGGGTACAAGCGAAGTGCGGCAGACTAACGACTTCGACGCAGGAATGTCGTGCTCCTGCGCGAATGGCGCGTGCACGCGCCGCGACCTGGACGTCTGTCGGAGGCGCGCGACAGGCCGGTAGGGTCGCTCGCGATGGTCGCTCCTTCCGCCGACGCGCTCGCCCGCCTGGACCGCGCGACGGCCGCGCTCGACCCGCCGTTCGCCGTCGTCGACCTGGACGCGCTGCGCGCGAACGCACGCGACCTGCTGCGGCGTGCGGGCGGCACGCCGATCCGGCTGGCGAGCAAGTCGATCCGCTGCCGCGCGCTGCTCGAGCGCACGCTCGCCTCCGACCCCGGCTTCCGCGGCACGCTCGCGTACACGCTGCCGGAGGCGCTGTGGCTCGCAGACCACGGCCTGCGCGACCTCGTCGTCGCCTACCCCACCGTCGACCGCGCGGCGCTGGCCGCGCTGGCGGCGCGCGAGGACGACGCCGGCATCGCGCTGATGGTCGACGACGTCGCGCAGCTCGAGCTGATCGAGGCGGCCGTGCGCGCGGCACGGGGCGGGTCGCCGGCGGGCGGCGCCGATGCGCGGCCGATCCGCGTGTGCATCGACGCGGACGCCTCGTGGCGCCCGCTCGGCGGGCGGCTGCACGTCGGCGTCAAGCGCTCGCCGCTGCACGCGCCGGAGCAGGTCGCCGCGCTCGCGCGCGAGATCGTCGCGCGACCGGCGCTGCGCCTCGTCGGGCTGATGGCGTACGAGGCGCAGATCGCCGGGCTCGGCGACCGCCCGCCGGGCAGGCCGCTGCTGGGGCTGGCGCTGCGGGCGGTGCAGCGCGCCTCCGCACGCGAGCTGGCGGAGCGGCGCGCGGCGATCGTCGCGGCGGTGCGGGCGGTCGCGGGCGCGGACGGGCTCGCGTTCGTCAACGGCGGCGGCACCGGCTCGCTCGAGTCGACGGCGACCGAGCCGGCGGTGACCGAGGTCGCGGCCGGCTCGGGCCTCTACGGACCGACGCTGTTCGACGCCTACAGCCGCTTCAGACCCCTTCCGGCGGCGCTGTTCGCGCTGCCCGTCGTGCGGCGGCCGGGGCCGGGCGTCGTGACGGCGCTGGGCGGCGGCTACCTCGCCTCCGGCGCCGGCGACCGCGCGCGGCTGCCGCGACCGGTGCTTCCGGCGGGGCTGCGGCTCGACGCCCGCGAGGGCGCGGGCGAGGTGCAGACGCCGCTGCTCGGAGCGGCCGCCGACCGCCTGCGGATCGGCGACCGCGTCTGGTTCCGCCACGCGAAGGCGGGCGAGTTGTGCGAGCGCTTCGAGCGGCTGCACCTGGTCGAGGGCGACCACGTGGTCGAGACCGTGCCGACGTACCGCGGCGAGGGCCGGTGCTTCTTGTGACCGGCTGATGCCGCAGATTTGCAGCACTTAAGGTGCATTTCACCGCTGATACGCATCACTTGATGCGTCAGTGTTCCGGCCATGGTAGCTTCGCTTCTGATGGCCCCCACGAGAAGATCCGCGCGCAGGCCCCGCGCCCCCAGACGTACCGGCGCGCGCACGACCCTGCGCGTCCCCGACGACCTCGCCGAGACGGTCGCCCGCTACGCCGAGCAGCACCGCACGAGCACGAACGACGCGCTCATCCGCTTGGCGTACGACGGCGCCAGACGCTACGACTACAGACACACGGTGGAGGAGCTGGCCGCCGGGCGCCGCGCGGCGCTCGACCGCCTGGAGGACCAGGAGATCCCTCCGGACGCGGGCGACCTGACCGGCGAGGAGACCGCACGCGCGATTCTCGGCTTCCGACTCGGCCTCTACGACGAGGAGACGTACGGTGCCTGACGCATGGGACACCTCGATCGCGTCGCGGATCGCGGCCGACGAGCGGCACGCCTCGCTGCTTGCCACGCACCTGCGCGAGGGCATCCCGGTGGCCCTCCCGGCGCCGACGGTTCAAGAGATCGTGCGCGGCCTTCGGGCGCCGGCGGCCGACGGCGCGCGCACGCGGCTCAAGCGCCGCTGGTTCGCCGGCCTCTTTCGGCACCCGCTGACGATCGTGGTTCCGTTCGACCGCAGCGCCGCCGAGTTGACGGGCCACCTGCTGGCCCGCCTGCCCCATCCGCCGACGCACAACCACCGCCGGCACGGCACGCGCGCGCAGCAACGCGCGGCGTGGGCGCTCGACGTGCAGATCGCGGCGTGCGCGTTCGCGGGCGGCTACGGCCTGCTGACCGAGAACGTCCACGACTTCGCCGTGCTGCGTGACGCGATCGCGGAACTGCTGCCCGAGGTGCCGCCGCTGGCGGTCACAGACGCGCGAGCCTAACCCTCGACTCGAACGTTAGACAGACTGCCCAGGACGCCGTCGGTGTAGGCGTTTCCGAAGCGTCCGCCGGGATCGAGCTGCGCGCGGATCGCCTGGAAATCGTCCCAACGCGGATAGCGCGGACGCAGCGTCTCCGCGGTCTGGAAATGGCGCTTGCCCCAGTGCGGACGCCCCTCGCAGTCGTCCATGATCGCCTCGACCGCGCGGAAGTACGGCTCCCACGCCATCCCCTTGAACATGTGCACGGCGACGTAGCCGGTCGGCCGCCCGTGCGCGGGGCTCAGCAGCGCGTCGTCCGCCGCGACGAGCCGCACCTCGATCGGGAACGGCACCGCGAAGCCGCGGCGGGGGATCAGCGCCATCACCCGGCGCACCGCCTCGGCGGTGCGCTCGCGCGGCAGCGCGTACTCCATCTCGGTGAATCTGACGAGCCGCGGCGAGGCGAAGATGCGGTCGCTGCGGTCGACGCGCGTCGAGGAGCCGGCCAGGCGCGTGACGGTGCGGTTGAGCGCCGGGATGAAGCGCGGCAGCGCGCGGCCGGCGAGGCAGAAGGCGTGGAAAGCGTGGTTGGTCAGCAGCACGTCGTTCGCCCAGGCGCTGGCGCGCGAGCGCGGCCGCGGCGGCTCCTCGACGCGGTTGTTCGTGCGCGTCAGCGCGGTGTCGCAGTGCGGGAAGACGAACAGCTCGAAGTGGTCGTTCTCCGCTCCCAGCTCCTCCAGGCGGTCGAGCGTCTCGCCCAGCGGCGCCGGCCGGTCCACCCCGCGCAGCGTGAAGGCCGGCACCGCGCGCAGCGTCACGGCCGCGATCACGCCGAGGCTGCCGACGCTCACGCGCGCCGCCTGCCAGGCGGTCGGGTCGGCGTCGCGCGCCGAGCAGACGCGCGTCGAGCCGTCCGCCAGCACCAGCTCGACCGCCTCGACCTGCGCGGAGATGTTGCGCAGGCGCGCACCGGTGCCGTGCGTCGCGGTCGAGATCGCGCCCGCGATCGTCTGCGCGTCGACGTCGCCGAGGTTCTCAAGCGCGAGCCCGTGCGCCGCGAGCGCCGCGCTCAGCGCGTGGACCGTGATGCCGCCCTCGACGCGCACGAGCCCGCTCGCGCGGTCGACGTCGAGCACGCGGTCCATCCGCTCGAGGCGCAGCATCCGCCCGTCGGTGCAGGCGGCGTCGGTGAACGAGTGGCCGCTGCCGGCGACGCGGACGCGCTGGCCCGCGGCGGCTGCCCGCTCGAGCGCCGCCGCGATCTCGCGCACGCTGCCCGGCCGCTCGACCGCGGCCGGCGCGCAGCGCTGGTCTCCCGCCCAGTTGCGCCACATGACCCCAGCCTATGCGCGCCGCGTCGCCGCGGGCGCGTTTGCCGGGCCGGCCTGCACGGGAGCGCCGACGCGCCACGGGCCTGCACGCGCGGCCGCTCTGAAGCCAGGCAGGCGGAACGCGACGCGCGCCCCGCCCTCCGGCGAGGTCCCCGCCGCGATGCGGCCGCCGTGCGCCTCGACGATCGCACGCGCGATCGCGAGGCCGAGCCCCGCGCCGCCCTTGCCGCGGGCGCGCGAGCTGTCGAGGCGGTGGAAGCGGTCGAACACGCGGTCGCGCTGCTCCTGCGGGATCCCCGGGCCGTCGTCCTCGACGGCGATCTCCAGCCAGCCGCGCGGCTGCGCCGTCACGCACAGGCGCACGAGCCCGTCGGGCGCGGTGTGCTCGACGGCGTTGCGGGCGAGGTTGCGGACGACCTGCGCGAGCCGGTCCTCGTCGGCGCGCAGCGTCCCCTCCGGCACGTCGCCCAGCTCGAAGCGGCGCTCCGCGGTGAGCGTCAGCGAGTCGAACAGCTCCGTCACGAACGGCCGCAGCTCGAGCGTCTCGGCGCGCAGCAGCTCGCCCTCGTCGGCGCGCGCGAGCAGCAGCAGGTCCTCGACGAGCCGCTCCATCCGCACGACCTCGGTCGTGACGACCTGGTTGACGCGGCGCACGTCCTCGGTCGTGACCTCGCGCTGGCGCGCGAGCACCTCCAGCTGCCCGCGGATCACCGTCAGCGGGGTGCGCAGCTCGTGAGAGGCGTCGGCGACGAACCCGCGCTGGCGCGCGAACGCGTCTTCGAGGCGGTCGAGCATGCGGTCGAACGAGTCGGCCAGCACGCGCACCTCGTCGTGCCGGCCGCGCGCGCCGATCCGCTGCGAGAGGTCGCCCGCGCGCACCTGCGCGGCCGTCGCCGCCATCCGCCGCAGCGGGCGCGAGAGGCGCGAGGCGAACGCGAAGCCGAGCACGATCGCGGCCAGCAGCGTGGCGGTGCCGGCGAACACGAACGTGCGCGCGACGCCGCTCTGCGCGCGCGCGACGCCCTCGGTCGGCTCGCCGACGCCGATCGAGGCGACGGGTCTGCCGTCGCGCAGCACGGGGATCACGTACAGGCGCACCGGCTCGCCGCCGACGGTGACGTCCGAGAAGTCGAGCGGCGCGGTGCGCACGGCGCGCGCCTCCGGGCTCTCGCGGTGCGGCCCCGCGACGTTGCGGTCGAGCGCGCTGTTCTCGGCCGGGTTGAGCTCCGGCAGGTTCGAGACGATCCCGCCGCCGGCGACGCGCACGACGTACAGGCGCGGCGTGACCGTGAAGGTCACCTGGTCGGCGATGTAGCGCTGTGCCGCGCGCGTGACGCGTCCGCGCGTGACTCTGTAGACGGGGATCTTCTGCTCGAACGCCGTCGCCTCCTGGCGCAGGTCCTGGTCGATCTGCGCCTGCACCTGCGTGCCGGTGCCGCGGTAGGTCGCGACGAACGCGGTCCCCAGCGCCGCGACGAGGATCACCGCGATCGCGATCGCGAGGCGCGCCCGCAGGCTGCGGAACCAGGAGACGCGGGCGCCGATCGCGGGGTCGCTGTCGCTCCGGCGCGCCATCGCGGCTCAGGAGCGCGTCGTGAGGCGGTAGCCGACGGAGCGCAGCGTGTCGATCGGCGCGGGGCGCCCGGGCAGCTCGAGCTTGCGCCGCAGGTAGCGCACGTAGACCTCGACGACGTTCGTGCCCGGGTCGAAGTCGTAGCCCCACACGGACGACAGGATCTGCTGGCGGCTGAGCGCCTGGTCGGGGTGGCGCAGGAAGTAGGCGAGCAGGTCGAACTCGCGCGCGGACAGGCGCAGCTCGACGCCGTCGCGCGTGACCTTGCGGCCGAGCAGGTCGAGCTCGATGCCGGCGGCCGACAGCGTCGTCGCGTCGCGCTGCCTCGGCGTGCGCAGATGCGCACGCACGCGCGCGGCCAGCTCGTCGAAGCTGAACGGCTTCGTGACGTAGTCGGTCGCGCCGCCGTCGAGCCCGGCGACGCGGTCGTCGACCGCCGCGCGGGCGCTCAGCATCACGACCGGCAGCTCCGGCTTCTCGCGGCGGATCGCGGACAGCACGCCGAGGCCGTCCTTGCCGGGCAGCATCACGTCGAGGATCACGAGGTCGACGTCGTCGGCGAGCGCGCGCCGCTCGCCCTCCAGCCCGTCGCCCGCGCACGAGACGGCGTGCCCTTCCGCCTGCAGCCCGCGCTGGATGAAGTCCGCGATCGCCGTCTCGTCCTCCACCACCAGGATGCGCATGGGGAGATCGTACGGCGGTCAGGCAACCGTCCACGTGTCGCCGGCGTGGAGCAAGGCGTCGAGCGCGGCCGTGTCGGCGACCGTGCGCTCGCGGTCGCGCGTCGCCGCGGCCCCGTGCAGCGGCCGCTCGACGGCGCGGAAGACGCCGATCGGCGTCGGGCCGGTCGGGCGCTCGGCGAGGCGCGCGAGCGCGAACGCGAGGCTCGGGTCCTCGCGGTGGGCGTCGTGCACGAGCAGCGCGTCCTCGCCGGCGTCGGCGACGTCGACGATCCGCAGGTCGCCGTCCGCTTCGCGCACGACGCCGCGTTCCAGCCCCGCGCCGAAGCGGATCGGCGCGCCGTGCACGAGCGGGATGCGGTTGGCCGCGCCCTGCGCGCGGTCGCGCAGCACGTCGAACGCGCCGTCGTTGAAGACCGGGCAGTTCTGGTAGATCTCGACGAACGCCGCGCCCGCGTGCGCGGCGGCCGCCCGCAGCACCTCGGGCAGGTGCTGCCTGTCGGTGTCGAGCGTGCGCGCGACGAACGTCGCCTCCGCGCCGAGCGCCAGCGCGAGCGGGTCGAAGGGCCGGTCGTGCGAGCCGAACGGCGTCGACTTCGTGATCTTTCCGCGCTCGCTGGTCGGCGACGCCTGCCCCTTCGTGAGCCCGTAGATCTGGTTGTTGAACAGCAGGATCTTCACCGGCACGTTGCGGCGCAGCGCGTGGATCAGGTGGTTGCCGCCGATCGAGAGCGCGTCGCCGTCGCCGGTGACGACCCAGATCGAGAGGTCCGCGCGCGTCGTCGCCAGCCCGGTCGCGAGCGCGGGCGCGCGGCCGTGGATGCCGTGCATCCCGTACGTGTCCATGTAGTAGGCGAAGCGACCGGCGCAGCCGATGCCGGTCATGAAGACGATCCGCTCCGGCGGGATCCCCAGCTCCGGCAGGAAGCCCTGGACGGCCGACAGGATCGCGTAGTCGCCGCAGCCCGGGCACCAGCGCGTCTCCTGGTCGGACTGGAAGTCGGCCTTCGTCAGCGCGTCGCCGAGCGCGGTCACGCGAGCGCCTCCAGGATCGCCGTCTCCAGCTCCGCGGCGAACAGCGGCTGGCCGCTGACCTTCGCGTGCGAGCGCACGTCGACGAGGAAGCGCGCCCGCAGCAGGTAGGCGAGCTGGCCCGTGTTCAGCTCGGGCACGAGCACGCGCGGGAACGCGCGCAGCACGTCGCCGACGTTCGGCGGCAGCGGCTCCAGGTGGCGCAGGTGGGCGCGCGCCACCGGCACGCCGCGGTCGCGCACGCGCCGCACCGCCGCGCGGATCGCGCCGTAGCTCGAGCCCCAGCCGAGCACGAGCAGCTCCGCGCCGTCGTCCGCGTCGAGCTCCAGCGGCGGCAGCTCGCGCGCGATCGCGGCGATCCGCTGTGCGCGCAGCCGCGTCATCGTCGCGTGGTTGGCGGGGTCGTAGGAGATCGCGCCGCTGCCGTCCTGCTTCTCGAGTCCACCGATGCGGTGCTGGAGGCCGGGCGTGCCGGGCGGCGCCCACGGCCGCACGCCGCGCGCGTCGCGCGCGTAGGGCAGGAACGGCGTGCCGTTCGACGGCGCGGTCGCGAACGCGGGGTCGATCGCCGGCAGCGCGGTCGCGTCGGGGATCCGCCACGGCTCCGAGCTGTTCGACAGGAAGCCGTCGCTCAGCAGGATCACGGGCGTGCGATGCTCGATCGCCAGCCGCGCCGCCTCGAACGCCGTCTCGAAGCAGTCGCCCGGCGTCGCGGCCGCGAGCACCGGCAGCGGCGACTCGCCGTGGCGGCCGTGCAGCGCCATCAGCAGGTCGGACTGCTCGGTCTTCGTCGGCATGCCGGTCGAGGGCCCGGCGCGCTGCACGTCGATCACGACGAGCGGCAGCTCGAGCATCGCGGCGAGCCCGATCGTCTCGGCCTTCAGGTCCATCCCCGGCCCGCTCGTGGCGGTCACGCCGAGGTGGCCGCCGTAGGCGGCGCCGAGCGCCATCCCGACGGCGGCGATCTCGTCCTCGGCCTGGACCGTGCGCACGCCCGCGCCCTCGTGGCGCGAGAGCTCGTGCAGCAGCTCGGAGGCGGGCGTGATCGGGTAGCTCGCGAGCAGCAGCGGCAGCCCGCTGCGCACGGACGCCGCGATCAGCCCGAGCGCGGTCGCGGTCGTGCCGTTGACCTGGCGGTAGGTGCCGGGCGCGACGTCGGTCGCCGGGTCGACGCGGTACTGCACCTCGAGCAGCTCGGTCGTCTCGCCGAAGCTCCAGCCGGCGCGGAAGGCCGCGAGGTTCGCGTCGCGCGCGGCCGGGCGCCTTGCGAACTTCGCCTCGATCCAGCGCTCGGTGCCGTCCGTCGGACGGCCGTAGAGCCACGACAGCAGCCCCAGCGCGAAGAGGTTCTTCGCTCTCGCCGCGTCGCGCGTGCCGACGCCCTCCAGCCCCTCCGCCGCGCGCGTCGTGAGCGTCGTCATCGGCACCCGGTGGACGCGGAAGTCGGCGAGCGCGTCGTCCTCCAGCGGGTTGGACGCGTAGCCGGCCCTCTCGAGGTTGCGGCGCGTGAACGCGTCCTCGTTGGCGATGATCGTCGCGCCGCGCTCGAGCGTCGCGAGGTTCGCCTTCAGCGCCGCCGGGTTCATCGCGACGAGCACGTTCGGCGTGTCGCCCGGCGTCAGGATGTCGCGCGAGGCGAAGTGGATCTGGAACGCCGAGACGCCGGGGATCGTGCCGGCCGGCGCGCGGATCTCGGCCGGGAAGTCCGGCAGCGTCGCGAGGTCGTTGCCGAGCAGCGCGGTGGCGTCGGTGAAGCGCCCACCGACGAGCTGCATGCCGTCCCCCGAGTCGCCCGCGAAGCGCACGACCACGCGCTCGCGCTGCTCGACCGTCTTGCCCACGTCCTGCCTTTCCCCCTCGTGGCCTTGCGTTCGATCCTACAGGCGTGTGCCCTTAAACACGGAAGGCCCCCGGACGGGAGCCTTCGAGCGTGCGACGGCGGGCGCGAGCCCGCGGTACGGATGCCTAGATGGCGTGGACGTTGACCGCCTTCGGCCCCTTGTCGCCCTGCTCCTCCTCGTAGCTCACCTTCGAGCCCTCGGCGAGCGAGCGGTACCCGTCCGCGGTGATGCCGGTGTGATGGACGAACAAGTCGCGGCTGCCCTCGTCGGGCGTGATGAAGCCGAAGCCCTTCTCGTCGCTGAACCACTTCACGGTTCCGGTCGGCACGTTGCTGATCCTCCACTGCTGATGTGCTGCATGCGCGGAGGGTGCTGTGAGCAACGGCCCGCGTACGTCGCACTGCTTTTGCGCCGGCTGATCCCCGGCCTTACGCGGGAGAACGTAGCAGGAGCCACAGCGGGCCGCCAGTCGTGGCGGGCCGGCGCCTGCGCGAACGCGGCGCCCGTCAGTCGCCGAGGCGCGAGATGCGCGCGAGCGCCTCGTGGCACTCGACGACGCGCCGGCGCACCGGGTCGTCGCCGGGACGGTCGTGCACGAGGTCCCACGTGCGGTCGGCGACGTCGCGCGCGTTCTCGGCCGTCGCCGACTCCCACAGGCGCTCCACCAGCAGCAGCTCGAACTGCTGCACCTGCTGGTCCGGCGGGCCCGGCTGGAGTCTCGGCAGCGGCTCCCCCGTGACCTCTCGCCACATGCCGGTCGCGACGAGCAGTCGGTTGCGCAGCGTCACGGGATCCATGTCGGCGGCATCCTAGACAGGATCGTGCCGCGCGAGCGCGCCGGTCGGAGGGCCCGTCGGGGTCGGACATTCGTCCAGCGATCTGGACATCCGCAGAATCCTGACGGTCAGCGGTCGATGGCTCGGGGCGAATGCTCCCTCCGCGCCACGCGCCCCGCCGCCTCCTCGCTTTGCTCGCCCTCGCCGCCGCCGCGGCGCTGCTCGCCTCCTCGCCGGCCGGCGCGCGCCAGCACGGCCATCGGCTGCACCGCGCGGTCGGCGCCTGCAGCGCCTCGCACGCGCCGGTGCGCGCGGCGACGATCCGCCGCTCGCGCGACGCGACGCTGTGCCTGCTCAACCGCGTGCGCGCGCAGCACGGGCTGCCGCCGCTGCGCCTCGACGCGCGGCTCTCGCACGCGGCCGGCCAGCACTCGCGCGAGATGGTCCGCCGCCGCTACTTCGGGCACGACTCGGCGAACGGCCGCTCGCCGTTCGACCGCATGCGCGCCACGCACTACGTGCCGCGCAACGCGAGCTGGTCGCTGGGCGAGAACATCGGCTGGGGCAGCGGCGCGTTCGCCGAGCCGATCGCGATGGTGCGCGCGTGGATGCACAGCCCGCCGCACCGCGCGAACATCCTCAGCCGCACGTTCCGCGACATCGGCATCGGGATCGCGCCCGGCGCGCCCCTCGGCGGCCGCGGCGCGACGTACACGACCGATTTCGGTCGCCACTCCTGACACGCCCACGCGGGCGGCGGGGCGCGCGGGCGGTAGCGTGCCGCCATGCGCTCGAACGAGCTGTGGCTCGCGCGCCACGGCGAGACCGCGTGGAGCCTCGCGGGCCGGCACACCGGCCGCACCGACGTGCCGCTGACGCCGCGCGGCGAGCGGCAGGCGCGCGCGCTCGGCGAGCGGCTGCGCGGCGCGGCGTTCGCGCTCGTGCTGGCGAGCCCGCTGGAGCGGGCGCGGCGCACGGCCGAGCTGGCCGGCTTCGGCGACGCGCTCGCGCTCGACGCCGACCTCGTCGAGCTCGACTACGGCGCCTACGAGGGGCGCACGCGGGCGGAGATCCAGCGCGCGCGGCCCGACTGGGACCTGTGGCGGGACGGCTGCCCCGGCGGCGAGACGCTCGCGCAGGCGGCGGCCCGCGCCGAGCGCGTGCTGGAGCGCGTGCGCGCGGTCGACGGGGCGGTGCTGCTGGTCGGCCACGGCCACTTCACGCGCACGCTCGCCACACGCGCGCTGGCGCTCTCCCCCGACCACGGCCGCCACCTCGCGCTCGACCCCGCCGGCCTCTCGATCGTCGGCGCCGAGCACGCCACGCCCGCGATCCGGCTGTGGAACGACGCGCGCCACCTGCCCGACTTCGACTGACGGCCTTCGGCGCCCGCCGATGCACTAGCCTCGCCGCAGCATGGCGGTCCGCGTCGAGCGCAACGGCCCGGTCACGACGGTGATCCTCGATCAGCCGCAGGTGCGCAACGCCGTCGACGGCGCGACCGCGCGGGCGCTCGCGGACGCCTTCCGCGCCTTCGACGCCGACGACGAGGCGCGCGTCGGCGTGCTGTGGGGCGCCGGCGGCGCGTTCTGCGCGGGCGCGAACCTGAAGGCGGCCGGGACGGCGGCCGGCAACCGCGTCGCGCCCGACGGCGACGGGCCGATGGGCCCGTCACGGATGCTGCTGTCGAAGCCCGTGATCGCGGCGGTCGCCGGCCACGCGGTCGCCGGCGGCCTGGAGCTGGCGCTGTGGTGCGACCTGCGCGTGGTCGAGCAGGACGCGGTGCTGGGCGTCTTCTGCCGCCGCTGGGGCGTGCCGCTGATCGACGGCGGGACCGTGCGGCTGCCGCGCCTGATCGGGCTGAGCCGCGCGCTCGACCTGATCCTCACGGGGCGGCCGGTCGGCGCGGAGGAGGCGCTCGCGATCGGGTTGGCGAACCGCGTCGTGCCGCCGGGCACGGCGCGCGTGGCGGCGGAGGAGCTGGCCGCGGAGCTGGCGGCGTTCCCGCAGCTCTGCCTGCGCCACGACCGCCTGTCGGCGTACGAGCAGCACGACCTGCCGCTCGACGCGGCGATCGCGAACGAGCTGCGCCACGGGCTGGTCGCGCTCGAGCACGAGGCGCTCGGCGGCGCCGCCCGCTTCGCGGCGGGCGAGGGTCGGCACGGTGCCTTCTGACGGCCGCTTCGCCCCCAGTCTTGGTGGGGCCGGGCGCTTTGCGCCCAGCCCCACTGGTCCGCTGCACCTCGGCAACCTGCGCACCGCGCTGCTCGCGTGGCTGTTCGCGCGCAGCGCGGGGGCGCACTTCCTGCTGCGGATCGAGGACCTCGACCCCGGCCGCTCGCGGCGCGAGCACGAGGCCGGGCAGCTCGCCGACCTGGCCGCGCTCGGGCTCGACTGGGACGGGCCGGTCGTGCGCCAGTCGCAGCGGCGCGAGCGCCACCGCGCGGCGCTGGAGGCGCTGCGCGCGAGCGGGCGTGTCTACCCGTGCTGGTGCACGCGCGCGGAGATCCGCGAGGCCGCCTCGGCTCCGCACGGGGCGGGTGGGGCGGGATCAGGCGCCTATCCCGGCACGTGCCGCCGGCTGACCGCCGCGCAGCGCGCCGAGCGCGAGCGCTCGGGTTCGCCGCGGGCGCTGCGGCTCGACGCCGGCGGCGAGCGGATCGCGTTCGCCGACCGCCTGCACGGGACGGTCGAGGCGGCCGTCGACGACCTCGTGCTGTGGAGAGGCGACGACACGCCCGCCTACAACCTCGCGGTCGTGGTCGACGACGCCGACCAGCGGATCGGCGAGGTCGTGCGCGGCGACGACCTGCTCGACACGACGCCGCGCCAGCTGCTGCTGCAGCGGCTGCTCGGGCTGGAGCAGCCCGCCTACGCGCACGTGCCGCTGGTGCTGGGCCCGGACGGCGCGCGGCTCGCCAAGCGCCACGGCGCGGTCACGCTCGCCGACCGCGCCGCGCACGGCGAGGCGCCGGCCGACGTGCTGGCGTGGATGGCGCGCAGCCTCGGGCTCGCGCGCGCGGGCGAGCGCGTCGAGCTGCCGCTGCTACTGGAGCGCTTCGACCCGGACGCGCTGCCGCGCGCGGCGACGACGTTCAGGGGCTCGCCGTGAACGCGACCGGCCCGCTGTCGCCGCTGCACGTGACGCTCGCGCGCTCGCCGGCGAGCGTGGCGCTGCAGCTGTAGCCCCCCGCCTGGATCGTGCTGTCGGGCGCGGCGCCGCCGTGGACGGCGGCGAACCAGGCGCTCGCGACCGTGCGCGCGACGCCGCAGTCGGACGCGCGCAGGTCGCGGATGAAGCCGCCGACCGCGTTCGGGCAGCCGGCGGGCGCGCCGCCGGAGGGCTGCGTCGTGGTGGCGCCGCCGGACGCGTGCGACGAGGTCGTCGGGGTCGTGGACAGGGCCGTCGGGGTCGTGCTCGTCGCGGCCGGGGCGGTCGTCGTCGGCGCGGTCGTCGTGACGACGGTCGCGGTCGTCGGCGACGTCGTCGTGTCGCTTGCGATCGGGGGCGCCGCGACCGTCGCGGCGCTCTTGTCGCCGCCGCAGGCGGCCAGCGCGAGCGCGCAGGCGCACCCCAGCAGGAACGCGGGAACGGCGAGGCGACGCGGCATCGCAGGCATGCTAGCGCGCGTAATCGGTGGCACCGCTCTCGCGCTTGAGGTACGCTCGCGTCCCCGGAGCGAGCCAATGGGTGGGACGCTCCCACGATCCCCGTCTCGGAGCGCGAGGCGGCCAAGGTGGTGCAATCGACCCGATGTCGGTGAAGTACGCAGTCCTCGGCCTGCTCGCGCAGCGACGCGGCTACGGCTACGACCTCGTGCAGCGCTTCGAGGAGCAGGTCGGTCCGGCGTGGCAGCTCAACGCCGGCGCGATCTACGTCGCGCTCGACAAGCTGGAGCAGGAAGGGCTCGTGCGCCCGCTCGCCGACCGCGGCGGCGACGCGCCGCCGAGCCGCCGGCGCACCGTCCGCGGCGCCCCGCGCGTCATCTACGAGGCGACGCCCGAGGGGCTCGAACGCTTCGAGGACTGGATGGCGACCGGCTCCTCGATGTCGCCGCTGCGCGAGCAGCTCCACCTCAAGCTCGCGCTCTCGCAGCCGCGCAACCTGCCGCGCCTGATCGAGCTGACCTACGAGCAGGAGCAGGCGTGCCTCGAGCGGCTCGAGCAGCACCTCGGCGGCGCCCCCTTCGAGGAGCTGCTCTCCTCCACTCCCCAGTGGTCCGCCGTCGCGAGCGTGATGGTGCGCGACGCCGAGATCGCCCATCTGCAGGCGACGGTCGAATGGCTGCGCCGCATCCGCGAGGCGATGCGCTGGCTGCACGAGCGGCCCGAGGCGCTGCGCTCGCGCACCTGACATGACCCTGCTCTCGCTCGACGGCGTGACGAAGCGCTATGCCCGCGGGTTCCGCGAGGTCGAGGCGCTGGCCGGGATCGAGCTCGACGTCGAGGCGGGCGACTTCGTCGCGATCTGGGGCGGCAGCCGCTCCGGCAAGACGACGCTGCTGCGGATCGCCGCCGGCATCGAGCCGCCCGACGGCGGGCGCGTCGTGTTCGACGGCCACGACCTCGGGACGCTCGCGCGCAAGGCGCGCGCCCGCCTGCTGCTGACGGACATCGGCTGCGTCTGGCAGACCGGCCGCATCACGCGCGGCCTGTCGGTGCTCGACCACGTCGCGCTGCCGCGCTTCAAGGAGCGCAGCCACGCGCAGGCGCGCCGCGAGGCGCACGACGTGCTCGAGCGGGTCGGCGTCGCGCAGTGCGCGCACGCGCGCTGGCACGAGCTGTCCGACGGCGAGCGCACGCGCGTCGCGCTCGCGCACGCGCTGATCCGCCGGCCGCGGCTGCTGCTGGCCGACGAGCCGACCGCGAACCTCAACATGATCGAGCGCGAGCAGGTGCTGGGCGTGCTGCGCTCGGTCGCGGAGGAGGCCGGCGTCGCGATCGTCATGACGGCGCCGGACGCGCCGAACCTGCTGCAGTCGCACCGGCTGATGGCGCTCGACGCCGGGCGCCTGATCAAGCCGCGCTCAGAGCAGCGCGGCACGCTGATCGACTTCCCGGGATCGCGTCCGGCGAGCGGGCAGGCCAGCCGCGGCCGCTAGCCGGCGATGCTGGAGCTGCGCGCGGTCAGCAAGGCGTTCGCCGGCCCCGACGGCGAGACGATCCGCGCGGTCGACCGCGTCTCGCTGACGGTCGCCGCCGGCGAGCTGGTCGCGCTCTACGGTCCGAGCGGCTCCGGCAAGTCGACGCTGCTGTTCCTCGCGGCCGGGATCGCGCAGCCCGACGCGGGCGCCGTGCTGTTCGACGGACATGACCTCGCGTCGCTCTCGCGGCGCGCCGCCGCCCGTCACCGCCGCACGGAGCTGGGCTTCGTGTTCCAGTCGACGCGGCTCGTGCCCGGCCTCTCCGCGATCGACAACGCCGCCCTGAAGCTGATGGCGGAGGGCGCGACGCGCACGGAGGCGCGGCGGCGCGTCGCCCCGCTGCTCGAACGGCTCGGCGTCGTCGCGCGCGCGGAGCATCGCGCCACGCAGCTGTCGCGCGGCGAGCGCCACCGCGTCGCGCTGGCGCGCGCGCTGTCGAACGACCCGCGGCTCGTGCTGGCCGACGAGCCGACCGGCAGCCTCGACTCGCAGCGCAGCCAGGAGGTGCTCGCGCTGCTGGCCGAGGTCTGCCGCGAGCGGGCGATCGCCGTCGTGCTCGTCACGCACGACCCGGCCGGGGCCGCGGTCGCCGACCGCGTGCAGCGCCTGCGCGACGGCCGTCTGACGGAGACGACGGGCGCGGTCGCGCCGGTCGCGGCGCCGCAGCTGCGATGAGGACGCGCAACCTGCTGTTCCTCTACGTCCAGCGGGTCCGCACGCACCCGCTGCAGGAGCTGCTGGCGCTGCTCGGGATCGCGATCGGCGTCGCGCTGATGTTCGCGGTGCTGGTCGCGAACGCGAGCGTGACCGGGTCGGTCGAGCAGCTGATGCGCGGCACGACCGGCCGCGCGCAGCTGCAGGTGACGGCGCGCGACGAGCACGGCTTCGACGCCGCGATCGCGCGGCGGATCGCGGACGCGCCGGGCGTGCGCGCGGCGGCGCCGGTCGTCGACGTGCGCACGACGCTGACGGGCCGTGGCGGGAGCGCGCGCACGGTCGACCTGATCGGCGGCGACGCGCGGCTCGTGTCGCTCGGCGGCAGCCTGCTGCGCGAGCTGGTCTCGCCGCACATCCACCTCAGCGACGCGATCGCGCTGCCGAGCCCGCTCGCGGGCGAGCTCGGCGTGCACGGCGGCGACACGGTGCGGATCACGAGCGGCGCGCAGGTGCGGACGGTGACGGTCGCGACGCTGCTCGACAACGACCAGCTCGGCGCGCTCGTCGACAGCCCGATCGCGCTCGCGCCGCTCGCCTACGCGCAGGTCCTCGCCGGACTCGGCGACCGCTACACGCGCGTGCTGGTGGAGGCGCAGCCGGGACGGCTCGCGCAGGCGCGCGCGGCGCTCGACCGGATCGCGGCCGACCGCCTCAACGTCGCGCGCGCCGACCACGAGGCGCAGCTGCTGCGCCGCGCGGCTGCCCCGAACGACCAGTCGACCGCGCTGTTCGCGGCGATCAGCGCGCTCGTCGGGCTGCTGTTCGCGTTCAACGCGATGCTGCTGACGGTGCCGGAGCGCCGGCGCTTCATCGCGGATCTGCGGCTCGAGGGGCTCGGCGACCTGACCGTCGTGCGGCTCGTGCTGTTCGACGCGCTCGTGCTCGGCCTCGCCGCGTCGCTCGTCGGGCTGCTGCTCGGCGACCTGCTCTCGCGCGACGCGTTCCACGCGACGCCCGGCTACCTGTCGTACGCGTTCGCCGTCGGCGACCAGCGGATCGTCTCGCCGACGGCCGTGCTGCTGGCGGCCGCGGGCGGTCTCGCCGCGACCTTCATCGCCGCGCTGCGCCCGCTCAGCGACCTGCTCTCGCGCCGCCCGCTCGACGACGCGTACCGCGAGGAGGACGAGCGCACCGACGCGGCCGTCGTCCCGCGGCGCTGGCTGCCGCTCGCCGGCAGCCTGCTGGTGGCGGCGGCGACGGGCGTGCTGCTGACGGCGCCGCACGCGACGATCGTCGGGATCGGGCTGCTGGTCGGCGCGATGCTGCTGCTGATCCCGGGCCTGCTCACGACCGGCCTGCGCGGCGTGGACCTCGTCAGCCGGCACCTGCGCAGCCCGCTGCTCGTGATCGCCGTCGGCGAGCTGCGCGCCTCGACGACGCGCGCGATCGCGCTCGCCGCGACCGGCGCGCTCGCCGTCTTCGGCAGCGTCGCGGTCGAGGGCTCGCACTTCGACCTGCAGCGCGGGCTCGACACCGACGCGCACGCGTTCAACCACCGCGCCGACCTGTGGATCGCGCCGAGCGGCGCCGCCAACGAGCTGGCGACCGTCTCCTTCCGGCCGCCGCCGGCGGCCGCGCGGATCGCGTCGCTGCCGGGCGTGCGGGCGGTGCACGTCTACCGCGGCGGCTTCCTCGACGTGAACGACCGGCGCGTGTGGGTCGTCGCGCCGTCGCGCGAGGACCGGCGACCGCTGCTGCCGAGCCAGTTGCTCCACGGCGACCTGACGACGGCGAACGCGCGCCTGCACGGCCACGGCTGGGTCGGCCTCTCGCGGGCGCTCGCGCACGGCCTGAGCGTCGGCGACCGCGTGACGCTGCCGACGCCGCGGCCGCTGCGCCTGCGGCTGGCGGCGATCCTGACGAACCTCGGCTGGAGCTCGGGCGCGGTGCTGATGAACGCCGACGACTTCAGCCGCGGATGGGGCAGCAACGACGCCGGCGCGTTGCAGGTGCTGCTCGACCCCGGCGTGTCCGCGACCGCGGCGGCCGCGCGCGTGCGGGCGCTGCTGGGCGCCCAGCAGGGGCTCGCGGTCGAGACGGCCGCGCAGCGCGAGCAGCGCTTCCGCGCCTCGACGCGGCAGGGCCTCGGGCGCCTCACGCAGATCGCGCGGCTCGTGCTGGTGGCGGCCGCGCTCGCGCTCGCGGCGGCGCTCGGCGGCGTCGTGTGGAGCCGGCGGCCGCGGCTCGCGTCGCTCAAGTTGAGCGGCTTCGGCGACGGCGACGTGTGGCGGGCGCTGATGCTCGAGAGCGCGATCGTGCTCGCGATCGGCTGCTCGATCGGCGCGCTGTTCGGGCTCTACGGCCAGTTCATGCTGACGCGCTGGTTGAGCGACTCGACCGGCTTCCCGACGGCGTACGCGCCGGCCTGGACGCTCGCGCTCTCAACGTTCGCGGGCATCACGCTCGTCGCGGTCGCGATCGCGGCGCTGCCGGGCTTCGCGGCCGCGCGCGTGTCGCCCGCCGCGACGCCCGTCGAGGATTAATCGACTGCCTTAACGTTCTTTGCGAGGCCGGTCGATACGACCGGGGAGCTTCCTACGCTCTGTCGTTGAATGCGATCGGTCGCCGAGGTGTCGCAGGGATCCCGCGCGCGCGAGCTCGCCGCGCTCGCCGTCGTGATGGCGCGCTTCTGGCTGCTCGTGCTGCCGGCCGCGCGCACGGAGCTGCGCGGGTGGGAGCGGGCGGCGGCGGCGATCCCGCACCCGGGGTTGCGCGCGCAGGCGCTCGCGACGCTCGACAGCGAGCGGCTCAGCGTCGCCGGCGCCGCGCTGTTCGCCGCGACGACGCCGCGCCGGCGCGATCCCGCGCTCGTGCGCGCGCTCGTCGCCTACCAGGTGATCTGCGACTACCTCGACACGCTCTCCGAGCAGCCGAGCGCCGACCCGGTCGGCAACGGCGCGCAGCTCCACCGCGCGCTCGCCGACGCCGTCGGCGAGGGGCCCGTCGCCGACCACTACAGCCGCCACGCCGTGCGCGACGACGGCGGCTACCTGGCGGCGCTCGTGGCGGCCTGCCGCGAGGGCTGCGCGGCGCTGCCGGCGTTCGCGCCGGTGCGCGCGGCGGCGGTCCGCGAGGCGCGTCGCAACGAGGTGCAGGGGATCAACCACGCGCCCGCCGCGGTGCGCGAGCCGGCGCTGCGCGCGTGGGCGGGGGACGCTACTCGCGCCGACGACGCGGCCGGCGACGCGAGCTGGTTCGAGCTGGCGGCGGCCGGCAGCTCCTCGCTGGCGGTGCTGGCGCTGATCGCGGCGGCCGCCGACCCGGCGACGACGACGGACGCCGCGGAGCGGGTGCGGCGCGCGTACTTCCCCTGGATCGAGGCGCTCAGCACGCTGCTCGACAGCGTCGCCGACCACGCCGACGACGCGCGGACCGGGGAGCTGAGCTTCGTCGGCCAGTACCCGTCGCGGAGGGCCGCCGTCGCGCGGCTGCGCGCGGTGACCGCGCGCGCGGTCGCGGGCGCGCGCTCGCTGCCGCGCGGCGAGCGCCACGTCGTGCTGGTCGCCGGCATGATCGCGATGCACGTCTCCGAGCCCGGCGCGTGGCTGCCGGCGGCGCGACCGGCGACGCGCGCGGTGCTGCGCGCCGCCGACACGGTCCTGATGCCGCTGCTGCTCCTGCTGCTGCGCGGCTGGCGCGGCGCGCGCTGCGCGCGCCGCTACGCCCGCGCGGGCGGTGCCGGCGGGGGCGCGCCGGCGCCGACGCCGATCGGGCAGCTGACGCCCGTGCCGCCGAGCCCGCAGTAGCCGAACGGGTTCTTCGCGAGGTACTGCTGGTGGTAGTCCTCGGCGTAGTAGAAGCCGTCCGGCGCGAGCTGTGCGATCTCGGTGGTGATCTCGCCGTAGCCGGCCTGCGCGAGCGTCTGCTGGTACGCCTCGCGCGAGGCGAGCGCGGCGTCGCGCTGCGCGTCGCTCGTCCAGTAGATCGCGGAGCGGTACTGCGTGCCGACGTCGTTGCCCTGCCGCATGCCCTGGGTCGGGTCGTGCCCCTCCCAGAACAGCTTCAGCAGCGCGTCGTAGGACGTTCTCGCGGGGTCGAAGACGACCAGCACGACCTCCGTGTGGCCGGTCTGCGTGGAGCAGACCTCCTCGTAGGTCGGGTTCGGCGTGAAGCCGCCGGCGTAGCCGACCGCGGTCGTGTGGACGCCCGGCGCCTGCCAGAAGATCCGCTCGGCGCCCCAGAAGCAGCCGAGGCCGAAGACGGCCGTCTCGTGCCCGGCCGGGAACGGCGGCTTGAGCGGCGTGCCGAGCACGTCGTGCGTGGTCGAGGTGGGGATCGGCTGCGCGCGGCCGGCCAGCGCGCGATCCGCGTCCACCATGTCGGTCTTGCGGGTGAGGAAGCGCATGCCCTGAATCTAGCCGGCGGCGGCGGCGCGACCCTTACGAGTCGATGACGCCGCCGCGCCGAGCCGCGCGAGCAGGTACGCGGCGACGAGCAGGCCGGCAATCGACGCGCCGGCCGCGACGCGCGCGTAGTAGGACAGGTAGAGGCCGCCGACGCCCGCGAGCGCGCCGAGCAGCACGGCGAGCGCCATCATCGGCGCGAGCCGCTGCGTGAGCCGCCGCGCCGCCGCCGCGGGCGCGACAAGCACCGCGACGACGAGCAGGTTGCCGAGCCCCTGCACGGCGACCAGCACGGCGAGCGCGACGAGCCCGAGCAGCAGCACGTCGACCGCGAGCGACGGGACGCCGAGCGCGCGCGCGCCGTCGCGGTCGAAGCCGGCCGCGAGCAGCCGCCAGTGCGCCGCCCGCAGCGCGAGCAGCACGACCGCGGCGAGCGCGCCGCCGGCCAGCAGGTCGGCGCCCGTGGTGCTCAAGACGTCCCCGAACAGCAGGCCCTGGATCCCGACCGGCGTGCGCGGCGAGAGCGCCAGCAGCGCGCCCGCTCCGAACAGCGTCGTGACGGCGACCGCGACCGCGTCGTCGCGCCCGATCCGCCCGCGCCCGACCTGCCCGGCAAGCGCGACCGCGAGCGCCGCGACGAGGATCCCGGCCGCGCCGCCGAGCAGCAGCGGCACGCCGGCGAGCGACGCCAGCACGAGCCCGGGGAACATTCCGTGCGCGAGCGACTCGGCGCCGTAGGACAGCTCGCCGAGCACGATCCAGCAACCGAGCGTCCCGCCGACGAGCGCGAGCAAGAGCACCTCGAGCAGCGCCCGCTGCATCAGGCCCTGGGCGAACGGCTCGGTCAGCGCGTGCAGCACGGTCAGTGGTGATGGTGGTGCGGCGGCAGGATCGCCTCCTGCGGCCCCGGGGCGCCGGCGTGGGCGGGCGGCAGCGTCACGATCGCGCCGCCGTAGGTGGCGGCGAGCACGTCGTGCGTCAGCGTCGCGGCGGGGACGCCGAACGCGATCTGGCGGCCGTTGACACACAGCACGCGGTCCCACCGGCGCGCCTGCTCGAGGTCGTGCGTCGCGATCAGCACGCCGCGCCCCTCGCCGGCCAGCTCGGCCAGCAGCGCCTCCAGGCGCGCGGCGCTCGTCGCGTCGAGGCCGGTGAACGGCTCGTCGAGCAGCAGCACCTCGGCGTCCTGCACGAGCGCGCGCGCGATCAGCACGCGCTGGCGCTGGCCGCCCGACAGCTCGCCGTAGGTGCGCGCGGCGCGGTCGGCGAGGTCGACGCGCGCCAGCGCGGCGCGCGCGGCGGCGCGGTCGGCGCGGCTCGGGCGCCGCCACCACGCGCGGCCGGGGATCGTCCCCATCAGCGCGACGTCGAGCGCGCTGACGGGGAAGTCGAGGCGCGAGCGCTCGGTCTGCGGGACGCTCGCGCAGCGACCGGCGACGCGCAGCGTGCCGGCGGCGGGGCGCAGCTCGCCGAGCAGCGCGCGGAACAGCGTCGTCTTGCCGCCGCCGTTGGGGCCCAGCACGGCGATCCGCTCGCCGGGTCGCAGGTCGAAGCCGACGCCGGCGAGCGCGGGCTCGCCGCCGCCGTAGGAGACGGCGAGGTCGCTCGCCGCGACGAGCGCGCTCACGCGGCCGCCTCCCGCGCGCGCGGCAGCAGCGCGACGAGCGCGAAGACGGCGCCGGCGACGACCGCGACCGTCGCGCCGGGCGGCGCGTTCAGCTCGACCGCCAGCCACACGCCGAGCGCGCCCTCCGCGGCGGCGAGCGCGACCGTCGCGAGCTGCCAGGCGCCGACGCGGTCGCTCAGCAGGCGCGCGGTCGCGGCCGGCACGACCAGCAGCGCGGTCGCGAGCAGCGCGCCGACGGCGGCGAGCACGGCGACGGCGGCGAGCGCGACGAGCACGAGCAGCAGCGTGTCGGGCACGCGCGAGCGGACGCCGAGCGCGCGCGCGGCCTGCGGGTCGAAGCCGGTCGCGAGCCAGCGCGTGCCGAGCAGCCACGTCGCCGCGAGCGCGACGAGCGCGGCGGCGGCGGCAAGGCGCACGTCGCCGGCGCCGATCGCCAGCAGGCTGCCGAACAGCAGCGACTCGACCGAGGCGGGCGAGTGGAACACGTCGGACGCCAGCACGATGCCGGTCGCGAGCGCGGCGACGAGCACGAGCGCGGTGAGCGTCCCGTCGCCGCCGCCGTGGTCGCGGTCGCGGCGCGCGCCGAGACGGCCGACCGCGAGCGCGAACAGCAGCGCGGCGCCGAAGCCGCCGAGCGTCGCCGCGAAGCCGAGGCCGTCGGCGAGCACGAGGCCGGGGAAGGCAGCGGCGGCCGCGCCGTGAGCGGCGAACGCGAGCCCGCGCAGCACGATCCAGCAGCCGAGCGTGCCGGCCAGCACGGCCAGCAGCAGCAGCTCCACGAGCGCGCGCTGGACGAAGGGGAGCTGGAACGGCTCGAGCATCGGCCGCCCAGCATAATGAGAATGAGTCTGATTTGCATCCGGGCGCGCGGCGAGCGCGCGCCCGCCGCTACGATCGGGCTTCGATGGCCGGCACGAGAGCGACACGCACGAGCTGGCGCGAGCACACGCTCGCGACGCTCGCCGACGCCGGCTACCGCCGCGGCGGCGCGCGCAACGCGGTCGTCGAGCTGCTCGACCGCGAGGACTGCGCGCTGACCGCCCAGGAGATCGACGACCGCCTGCGCGCGGACGGGCGCGGCGTCGGGCGCGCGAGCGTCTACCGGATTCTCGAGCTGCTGACCGAGCTGCGGCTCGTGCAGCGGATCGACGTCGGCCAGGGCGTCGCGCGCTACGAGCGCCACCTGCCCGACGGCGACCACCATCACCACCTCGTGTGCGACAGCTGCGGGCAGATCGAGCCGTTCGAGGACCCCGCGCTCGAGCAGGCGATCGAGCGCGTCTCGCGCACGCTCAGCTTCGCCGTCGACGACCACGACGTCGTCCTGCACGGCGCCTGCAGCGACTGCCGCGACGCGGCGGCGTAGCGGCTCTCAGCCAGCTCCCAGGGTCCCTTGACCGTTCCTTGGGCGCCCGCTTACGGGACCTTGGGGTCGCCGGCGCAAGATTGAGCGCATGCCGATCCCCCAGCAGCCGACCGGCGACCCCGCGGCCGCACGCGACGCCGGCGTGCGGCGCGTGCGCCACACGACCCGCTGGCTGCTCGCCGGCGCCGTCGGCCTGACCGGGGCGCTCGCCGCCGTCGCCGCGCAGCAGACGCCGCCGTCGAGCGCCGCCGCCGCGAGTGCGAGCGGCGGCACCAGCGGTAGCAGCGGCAGCGACAGCGGCTCCACGTACGAAGACGGCGGCTCCGGCTACGAGGACGACGGCGGCTACGCCGCCTCCCCGCAGGCGCCCGCGCAGGCGCCGCAGGCGGCGTCCCCGTCGGTCACGCCGAACGCCTCCTCGGGGGCCTCGTGAGCGCGACCGCGAGCTGGCGCGCACTCGGCACGAGCGCGACCGTCGCGACCGCCGCCGCGGACGCGCTGCCCGCGGCGCGCGCCGCGGTCGAGCGCGAGCTCGCGGCGATCGACCTCGCGTGCAGCCGCTTCCGCGACGACTCCGAGCTGACGGCGCTGAACGCCGCCGCGGGCGCGCCCGTGCCGGTGAGCCCGCTGCTCGCGCAGGCGGTCGCTGTCGCGCTGCGCGCCGCCCGCGCGACCGGCGGCGTGGTCGACCCGACGCTCGGCGCGGAGCTGGTGCGCGCCGGCTACGACCGCGACTTCGGCGAGCTGGCCGCGCTGAGCGCAGGACAGGCTCCCGCCGCGCGCGCGGCCGGCGAGGCGGGGTCGCGCGGCGTGGGCGCTGGCGGCGCGCCACGCCGCCGCCCCGCCTGGCCGGCCGTGCGGCTCGACCGCGCTCGCGGCACCGTGACGCTCCCCGCCGGCGTCGCGCTCGACCTCGGCGCGACGGCGAAGGCGCTCGCGGCCGACCGCGCCGCGCGGGCGGCCCACGCCGCCGCCGGCTGCGGCGTGCTCGTGAGCCTCGGCGGCGACGTCGCGGTCGCCGGCCCGGCGCCCGGCGACGGCTGGGCGATCCGCGTGACCGAGGACCACGCCGCGCCGGCGGAGGCCGCCGGGCAGGTCGTGACGATCCCCGCTGGCGGCCTCGCGACGTCCGGCACGACGGTGCGCCGCTGGCAGGCCGGCGGCGTGCCGCGCCACCACCTGCTCGACCCGCGCACGGGCGAGCCCGCGGCCGTCGTCTGGCGCACGGCGAGCGTCGCGGCGGCGAGCTGCGTCGACGCGAACACCGCCTCGACCGCGGCGATCGTGCTCGGTGCGAGCGCCGCTCCGTGGCTGCTGCGCCACGGCCTGCCGGCGCGGCTCGTGTCCGCGCGCGGGCGCGTGCTGCTGATCGGCGCGTGGCCGCGCCGCCTGCCGCAGGAGCGGGCGGCATGAGCGCGACCTGGATGCTCACGCGCGCGACCGGCGCCGTCAGCCTGCTGCTGCTGACCGCCACGTTCGCGCTCGGGATCGCCGACGTCTCGCGCTGGCGCAGCCGCCGCTGGCCGCGCTTCGCGATCGACGCGCTGCACCGCAACGTCGCGCTGCTGTCGGTCGCGTTCGTCGCCATGCACGTGCTCACGACGCTGCTCGACCGCTTCGTCTCGATCGGCGTGCTGGCCGCGTTCGTGCCGTTCAGCGGCAGCTATCGCCCGTTCTGGCTGGGCCTCGGCGCGCTCGCGCTCGACCTGCTGCTGGCGCTGATCGCGACGAGCGCGCTGCGCCGGCACGTCGGCGCGCGCGCGTGGCGCGCCGTCCACTGGGCCGCGTACGCGTGCTGGCCGCTCGCGCTGCTGCACGCGCTCGGCACCGGCAGCGACGCCGCGCGGCCGTGGCTGCAGGGCCTCGCGATCGGCTGCCTCGCCGTGATGGCGGGCGCCGTGGCGACGCGCGTCGCCGGGCGCGGCGGACGTAAGCAGGCCGCGCGCGGCGGGCGCGGCGAGGTGCTCGCGCGATGAGCGCGGCGGCCCTCCCCCGCCTGCTGGCCGGCGCCGACCCGCACGGCGGCGCGACACTGCGCGCGCATCTCGACCGCCACGGGCTCGCGGCGCCGACGGAGGTCGATCCGAAGTGGCTGGTCGCGGAGGTCGAGCGCGCCGGCCTGCGCGGACGCGGCGGCGCCGCCTTCCCGACCGCGACGAAGCTCGCGGTCGTCGGCCACGGCCGCCGCCGGCCGGTCGTCGTCGCGAACGGCAGCGAGGGCGAGCCGGCCAGCGCGAAGGACGCGACGCTGCTGGCGCAGGTCCCCCACCTCGTGCTCGACGGGCTGGCGCTCGCGGTCGTGGCGACGGGCGCCGGGAGCGCGCACCTGTGCGTCGCCGCAGGCGCCCCCGCCGCCCGCGACGCGCTCGCCGCGGCGCTCGCCGAGCGAGCCGCGGCCGGTCGCGACGCGGTCGCGGCGGAGCTGGTGGCGGTTCCCGACGGCTACGTGTCGGGCGAGGAGAGCGCGCTCGTGCACCTGCTGAACGGCGGCCGGGCGGTGCCGACGGCGGTGCCGCCACGGCCGTTCGAGCGCGGCGTCGGCGGCCGTCCGACGCTGATCCAGAACGTCGAGACGCTCGCGCACGTGGCGCTGATCGCGCGCCACGGCGCCGACTGGCACCGCGCGATCGGCACGCCGCACGACCCCGGCAGCGCGCTCGTGACGCTGCGCGGCGCGGTCGCCCGGCCCGGCGTGCGCGAGATCGCGCTCGGCACCTCGCTGGAGTCGCTCGTCGCGCACGGCGGCGGCGAGCTGGCGCGCTCGCGCGGCGTGCTGCTCGGCGGCTACTTCGGCACCTGGCTCGACCCCACCGAGGCGCGCCGCGTGACGCTCGACGCCGAGTCGCTGCGCACGCGCGGCGCCTCGCTCGGCTGCGGCGTCGTCGCGGTGCTGCCGGCGGACGCCTGCCCGGTCGCGGAGACGGTGCGGATCGTGCGCTGGCTCGCGGGCGAGTCGGCCGGCCAGTGCGGCCCGTGCGTGTTCGGGCTCGCGGCGATCGCCGACGCGCTCGAGCAGGTCGCCGACGGGCGCGCGCGCGGCCGCGGCTTCGGGCGCGGACGGCGCGGCGACGACCCGCTCGCGCGCGTGCGGCGCTGGTGCGGCGAGGTCGCCGGGCGCGGCGCCTGCCGCCATCCCGACGGCGCGGTGCGGCTGGTCGCGAGCGCGCTGAAGACGTTCGACGCCGACTTCGAGGACCACCTGCGGAACGGTCCCTGCGGCGCGTGCGCGCGCCCGTCGAGCTTCCCGCTGCCGCAGTTCGGCGGGGCGCTGGAGGCGGCCGCATGAGGAGCGAGCCGCCGCGGCTGCGGGTCGACCCGATCGCCTGCACGGCGCACGGCCTGTGCGCCGAGCTGCTGCCCGAGCGCGTGCGGCTCGACGACTGGGGCTATCCGATCGTCGACGGCGCGCCGCTGGAGCCGGAGCTGGTCGCTCACGCGCGGCGGGCCGCGGCGGCCTGCCCGACGCTGGCGCTCAAGCTCGAGGCCGGCGCGGGCGCGCGCGCGACGACGCGGTCGACGAGGTAGAGCGGGCGCCCGAGCGACTGCTCGTGCACGCGCGCGAGGTAGCGGCCGATGATGCCCGCGCTGACGAGCTGCGCGCCGCCGAGGAACAGCACGGCGATCAGGATCCACGTCGCGCTCGAGGCGACGACCACGCCGGTCGCGGTCAGCAGCAGCACGACCGCCGCCAGCAGCGCGCTCAGCGCCGAGAGCGTGACGCCGAGCCAGCTCGCGAGCCGCAGCGGCACGTCGGAGAACGACGCGAGCGCCTCGAACGCGAGCCGGAAGAGGGCCGGGTAGGAGGCGCCGCGACCCGACTGACGGCCGGCGCGGCGGTACTCGACCGGCACCTGCTCGAAGCCGACCCACGCGACCATCCCGCGCAGGAAGCGGCGCCGCTCGGGCATCGTGCGCAGCGCCTCGACGGTGCGCCGCGACATCAGGCGGAAGTCGCCCGCCTGGCCCTGGTACGGCGTGCGCGCGAGCCGCTCCATCAGCCGGTAGAAGGCGGTCGCGAGCGTGCGCTTGAGCAGGCTCTCGTCGCGCCCGATGCGGCGCGCGTAGACGACGTCGGCGCCGTTGCGCGCGCGCACGAGCATCTCCGTGATCAGCTCCGGCGGGTCCTGCAGGTCGGCGTGCAGCAGCGCGACGTAGTCGCCGCGCGCGTGGTCCATGCCGGCCGACATCGCGATCTCCATGCCGAAGTTGCGCGACAGCCGCACGAGCACGACGTCGTCGCGCTCGCGCGCGAGCGCTTCGAGCAGCGCCGCCGAGCCGTCGGCCGAGCCGTCGTCGACGTAGACGACCTCGACGCCGCCCTCGACCGCGCCGAGCGCCTCGTCGACGCGGCGCTGCAGCTCGGGCAGCCCCTCCTCCTCGTTGAAGACGGGCACGACGATCGAGACGACCGGCGTCCGCCCGCCATCCGCTGGGCCCTCAGGCATGAATTCACCGTCTCCGGTCGAGCTGACGAACGCGGCCAGTTCTCCCCCGAGCCGAGCGCGTCGATTAACCGGATTCTAGCATTCAACGGGAGGCGGCAGGCGCGGATCTCGTCCCGCGCCGCGCCAGCTCCGCGGCGGCGTCGATGATCATGTCCTCCTGGCCGCCGACGATGCGGCGGCGGCCGAGCTCCATCAGCACCGCGCGCGGCTCGACGCCGAACTTCGCGCCGGCGCGCTCGGCGTGCAGCAGGAACGAGCTGTAGACGCCGGCGTAGCCGAGCGAGAGCGCGGTCTTGTCGATCACCTGCGCGCGCGGCATCAGCGGTGCGACGACGTCCTCGGCGACGTCCATCAGCGGGAACAACTCGGCGTTGCTCTCGTGTCCGGAGCGCTCCAGCGCAGCCGCGAGCACCTCCAGCTGGGCGTTGCCGGCGCCGGCGCCGAGCCCGCGCAGCGAGCCGTCGAGCCACGTCGCCCCCGCCTCCACGGCGGCGAGCGCGTTCCCGACCCCGCAGCCGAGGTTGTTGTGCGCGTGGAAGCCGACCGCGACCTCGGCGGGGAGCGCCGCGCGCAGCGCCCGCACGCGCTCCGCCGCGCTCGCCGGCACGAGCGCCCCGGCCGAGTCGACCACGTAGACGACGCGCGCGCCGTAGGACGCCATCAGCGCTGCCTGCTCGGCGAGCGCCGCCGGCTCCAGCATGTGGCTCATCATCAGGAAGCCGACCGCGAGCATCCCGTGCCCCGCCGCCCACTCGACGTGCTGCTGCGCGATGTCCGCCTCGGTGCAGTGCGTCGCCACACGTGCGACGGAGGCGCCGAGCGCCTGCGCCTCCTTCAGCTCCTCCAGCGTGCCGATCCCCGGCAGCAGCAGCGCCGCGATCCGCGCGCGCTCGACCGCCCCGGCCGCCGCGGCGATCAGCTCGCGGTCGTGGTGCGCCGAGCGGCCGTACTGGATCGAGGAGCCGCCGACGCCGTCGCCGTGCGAGACCTCCACGACGTCGATCCCGGCCGCCTCCAGCCCCGCCGCGACGGCGGCGACCTGCTCCGGCGTGAAGGCGTGCCTGACGGAGTGCATCCCGTCGCGCAGCGAGGAGTCGACGAGCGTGACGTGCGTCATCGGGAGGTCACCTCGTGCAGCGGGTCGGGCCGCGTGTCGGCGGCGTCGAGCATGCGCCGCGCGATCTGCTCCCCCACGCGCGCGGCCGCGGCCGTCATCACGTCGAGGTTGCCGGCGTAGGGCGCCAGGAAGTCGCCGGCGCCCTCAACCTCCAGCAGCACGGTCACGAGGTCGCCGTCCACGTCGCACAGCTTCAGCCGGTAGCCGGGGACGTAGGCGGCGACCGCATCCGCCATCGCGCGCACCGACGCCTCGATCGCGGCGGCGTCCGGCTCGCGCACGCGCGCGAAGACGGTGTCGCGCATCAGGATCGGCGGGTCGGCCGGGTTGAGGATGATGATCGCCTTCGCCTGCTCGGCGCCGCCGACCAGCTCCAGCCCGCGCGCGGTCGCGACCGTGAACTCGTCGATGTTCTGGCGCGTGCCCGGCCCGGCCGACGCGCTCGCGATCGTCGCGACGATCTCGCCGTAGGCGACGTCGGCGACGCGGTCGATCGCGTGCATCATCGGGATCGTCGCCTGCCCGCCGCAGGTGACGAGGTTCACGTTCGGCGCGCTCAGGTGGCGCGCGAGGTTGACCTCGGGTACGACGTAGGGGCCGACCGCGGCCGGCGTCAGGTCGACGACGACTTTGCCGGCGGCGCGCAGGCGCGGCGCGTTCGCGAGGTGCGCCCTCGCGCCGGTCGCCTCGAACACGAGCGTGACGTCGTCGCGCTCCAGCACCGCCTCGACGCCGTCGGCGCTCGCCTCGACGCCCAGCTCGCGGGCGCGCGCGAGGCCCGGCGAGTCCGCGTAGATGCCGACCATCAGCGCGGTCTCGATCGCCGCGCTGCGCTGCAGCTTCATCAGCAGGTCGGTGCCGATGTTGCCGGGGCCGATCACGGCCGCCTTGATCCTGCGCATGCGCCCATCCCCCTGGGTCGACCGGCCGAGCGTATCAGCGCTGCGCAAGCGCCTCGCGGACTGCGTCGTCGAAGCCGAGCGGCGCGTCGTTGACGCCGGGCGGCGGTGGCGTGCGCACGATCATCTCCTCGCGCAGGCCGTCGATGAGCGGGCGCACGAGGCCGGCGTCGACCGGCGTCACCAGTTGCACCCAGTATGAGGAGAGGCGCGGGGTGAGGACCGGCACGCGCAGGACGAGCGGCGGACGGCGGCCGAGGATCCGCGCGGTGCGCTCCATCATCTCGCGGTAGCTGAGGACGTCGGCGCCGCCCAGCTCGACGTCCCCGGCGACGTCGGAGCGGTCGCGCAGCGCGCGCAGCGCACCGACGACGTCCCGCAGCGCGACCGGCTGCGTGCGCGTGTCGATCCAGCGCGGGCAGACCATCGCCGGCAGCCGCTCGACGAGCGCGCGCAGCATCTCGAACGACGCGCCGCCCGGGCCGACGATCATCGCCGCGCGCACGTGCACGAGCTGCGGCACGTGCGCGGCGAGGATCTCGGCGACCTCCTCACGGCTGCGCAGGTGCTCAGACGAGCCCGTGCCGGCGAGCCCGCCGAGGTAGATCACCCGCGGCACGCCGGCGCGCGCGGCGGCGGCGCCGAACCTCGCGGCCGCCTGCCGGTCGCGCGCGGCGAAGTCGGCGGCGGAGCCGCTCCCCATCGAGTGGACCAGGTAGTAGGCGACCTCGACGCCGTCGAGCGCGGCGGCGAGGCCTTCGCCGGTGACGACGTCGCCGCGGACGGCGTGGCGGCGCACCGCCTCCGTCGCCCGCTCGGGCCTGCGCACGAGCGCGCGCAGCTCACCGGGCCGGCCGTCCGCCGCCAGGAGCGGCAGCAGGCGGCCGCCGACGTAGCCGGTGGCTCCGGTGAGCAGGACGGCGGGTATGAGGGAGATACGTTCCCCGTTCCGCCGGCGGTTGCACACACCGACTTGCCGGCGGGTAGACTGATTGCACAGGCAACTACTTTGGAGGCGGCGGTGCAGCTCGACGGCATCCACCACATCACGTGCATCACCGGCGACGCGCCGCGCAACGTCGACTTCTACGTGCGCGTGCTCGGCCTGCGCATGGCGAAGAAGACCGTCAACCAGGACGACCCGACCGTCTACCACCTCTTCTACGCCGACGACAGAGGCAGCCCCGGCGCCGACCTGACGTTCTTCGAGTACCCGAACGCGCGCCCCGGGCGCGACGGCGCCGGCATGATCCACCGCATCGCGTTCCGCGTCGCCGACGCGGCGGCGCTCGACTTCTGGGCCGACCGGCTCGGCGGCGAGGGGATCGCGGTCGAGCGCGTCGGTGACGGCGCGCTGCGCTTCGCCGACCCGGAGGGGCTGGGGCTCGAGCTGCTGGCCGACGACTCCGGCGACGAGCCGCTGACGGCCGCCGCGCCCGACATCCCCGCGGCGCACGCGCTGCGCGGCTTCGCCGGCGTGCGCGCCTACAGCGCCGACCCGGCGGCCAGCACGGCGCTGCTGCGCGACGTGCTCGGCTTCGAGCCGCTCGACGGAGGCGCAAGGGGTGCCGGAGCCGACCACGTGGCCGGCGCAGGCGGGCCCCCCGACGGGTTCGCGAGCGAGTGGGTCTCGCGCGGCCCGCGCCGCGGCGGCTTCTACGGCTACGACCCGGCGCCGGAGGCGCGCGGTGTGGGCGGCGCCGGCACCGTGCACCACATCGCCTGGACCGCCGAGGACGAGGACATCGAGGCGTGGGACGAGCGCTACCGCGCCGCCGGGCGCCACACCTCCGGCCTCGTCGACCGCTTCTACTTCAGAAGCGTCTACTCGCGCGAGCCGAGCGGCGTGCTGTTCGAGATCGCGACGCGCGGGCCGGGCTTCGCCGCCGACGAGCCGCCGGAGGCGATCGGCCGCAGACTGTCGCTGCCGCCGAAGCTGGAGCACCTGCGCGAGCAGATCGAGGCGACGCTGACGCCGCTGCCCGCCGACCCGCGGGCCGCGCGGGTTCCGTAGCTCCGGCCCTGCTGCGGGCGGGTCCTGTCGCCTCCGGGCGCGCGCACACCGGCCTGCGGCCGGCGCACGTGCGTCCTCGGCCCCACCCGCCCGATCGGCCGCTGCGTGGGACGCCTCGCTACAGTCCGCGGCCGTGTCGGGACCGATGGATCGTCGTGAGCTGCTGTGGCGTGCCGGGCTGGGCGCGGCGGCGGCCGGGGCGAGCGTCGCCGCCGGCTGCGGCGCGGGCGGCGGCGAGGCCGCCACGACCGCGACGCGGCCCGCCGCGACCGCCGAGACGCTCACTGCCGCGCAGACGCGCGCGCAGACGTCCGCGGCGATCCGCGCGGCGCGCGTGCGGAAGGTCAAGCGCGGCGAGGCGCCCAACCTGCTGCTGGTGATCGTCGACTCGATCCGCGCCGACCACCTCGGCTCCTACGGCCGCCGCGACGCGCACACGCCGAACCTCGACGCGCTCGCGCGAGAGAGCCTGCGCTTCACGCACGTCTACCCGGAGGCGTTCCCGACCGGGCCGGCGCGCGCGACGATCTACGGCGGGCGGCGGATCTTCCCGTTCGCCGACTGGAGAGCGCCCCCGCCCGACATGCCCGGCACGCCCGGATGGCAGGACATCCCGGTGCAGAACCTCGTCACGACGCTGCGCGGGGCCGGCTGGTTCACCGCGCTCGCGGTCGACACGCCGTGGGTGCTGGTGCCGTCGCAGCAACCGTTCCAGCAGGCGCTGCACCGCTACGTCCCGATCCCCGGCCAGACCGGCACGGCCACGCATCCGGCGAGCCTGATCTCCGACGCCGAGCTGGAGCGGCACGTGCCGCCGAGGATCCTGCACTCCAGCTCCGGGCAGAAGATGCGCCAGTACCTCGCCAACCAGGTCGGGCGCAGATCGGAGGCCGACTACCTGCCGGCGAAGGTCTTCACCGCCGGCATGCGGTTGCTGGAGGAGTGCAACCGGCAGCGCAAGCCGTTCGCGCTGATGCTCGACTGCTTCGACCCGCACGAGCCGTGGGACCCGCCCGCGAGATACATCAAGCTGCACGGCGGCTCGCTCGACCGTGCCTGGGATCCCGGCACGGTGCTCAACGGCACGACCAGGACGAACGGGCTCGGGCCGGACGACGTCGCGCAGATGAAGGCGCTCTACCGCGCCGAGCTGTCGATGAGCGACCACTGGTTCGGCAACTTCATGCAGCGCCTCCACGACCTCAGGCTCGAACGCGAGACGCTGATCCTGTTCCTGTCCGACCACGGCTTCCTGCTCGGCGAGCGCGGCTACGTCGCGAAGATGGCGACGCAGTGCCACCCGGAGCTGATCCACGTGCCGCTGATGATCCGCTCGCCCGACGGACGCGGCGCCGGCAAAACGACCGACTACCTCACGCAGACGCAGGACGTCGCGACGACGCTGCTGCGCGCGGGGACCGTGCGCAGACCGGACTTCATGGACGGCCAGGACCTGCTGCCGCTGCTCGACGGCGCGCGCGGCAAGCGCAAGCTGAAGCGGCGCGAGTACGTGACCGGCTCCTACAGCTCGATCGTCTTCGCACGCGACCGCCGCTGGTCGTACATCGGCGACAACCAGAACGCCGACCCGCAGCTGTTCGACCACCGCCGCGACCCGCACGAGCTGCGCGACCTGGCGGCGAGCCGGCCGGCGCAGGTGCGCCGCATGTACGACGGCATGGTCGTCAGGGACAACGGCGGCAGAGCGCTGCCGAAGTTCGGCTGAGCCGTATACGAATCCGACACAGCTTCGTATACTCGCGTCATGGCTTCCACCGTGACCATCCGCGCGACGACCGAGACACGCGACGCGCTCAACGAGCTGGCGAAGCAGGACGGCATCTCGGTGCCGGACCTGCTCGGGCGCCTCGCCGAGCGCGAGCACGAACGCCGGCTGCTCCACGAGGGGCTTGCGACGCTCGCGGAGATGGGCGACGCCACGCGCGAGGCGTACCTTGGCGAGTGGAACGAGTGGGCCGAGGCGCCGCTCGACGAGCCGCTCGCATGAGCCCGCCGCGCCAGGGCGAGATCTGGTGGGTCCGCCTCGATCCGACCGAGGGCGGCGAGATCCGCAAGACGCGCCCGGCGCTCGTGCTGAGCAACGACGGCCTGCATCGCCTGCCGCTGCAGCTCGCGATCGTGGCGCCGCTCACGACGACGCCGACGGGGAGCGCGCTCCATGTCGAGATCCGGCTGCCGCACGAGGGCACCGAGCGCGTGACCTACGCGTTGCCGGAGCAAGTCCGCGCGATCTCCCACACGCGGCTCGTGAGGCGGATCGGCCGTGCCACGCCTGCCGCGCTCGCCGCCACGCGCAGTCGCGTCAACCTGCTGTTGCGCGACGACCTGTAGCTCAGCCCTTCAGCGTCTTCTGCAGCTGGCGCTCGACGGCGGCCGTCATCGTCTGCTGGAAGGCGGCGCGGACGGCCTCGCTCGCGAGCGGGCGCAGGCGCGCGAGCGCGTCGCTCAGCAGCGCCCACTCCTGCGGCGTGCGCTTCGCCGGGTCGAGCTCGCCGCCGGCGACGTCCTCGACGAACAGGCGCACGAACTGGTCGGCGATCGCGCGCGCGTGGCGCTGCGTCTGCTCCGCGACCGCGAGCGCGTGCATCGGCGGCACGCCCATCGCCGCCAGCTCCTCCCCCGCGCGCAGCAGCGTCGGGCTCGGCACCTCGTAGCGGCCGTCGCCGAGCGGGCGGATCAGCTCGAGCCGCTCGGCCTTCTTGATCGCGCGCTGGTCCGTGCTGCCGAGGCGCGCCGTCAGCTCCTCGAGCGTCGTCAGCTCGGGCTCCTCCTCGGCGAACGCGGTCAGCACCTGGCGGCCGAACGCGAGCACCTCCTCGCTCGCGCCGTTCGCGGCGCCGATCAGCCGCTCGATCGCCTTGAGGTTGAAGCCCTCGGCCTGCAGGTCCTGGATCAGCCGCAGCCGCGCGACGTGCTCAGGCCCGTAGTAGCCGGTGCGGGCGCGCACCTCCGGCGGCGGCAGCAGGCCGCGCGACTGGTGCGCGCGGATGTTGCGGACCGTCATGCCGGTCTCGCGCGCGAGCTCGTCGATCGTCAGCTCGCCAGCGCGCCGGTCGCTCATCGGGCACATCCTACGGAGCGTTCGCGGCCGGCCGGCGAGCCCACACGCTGACATTGCAGGTTTGAATGTGTCATGGATCGATGTAGCATATGGGCATGCACTTCTTCCTCGCCCTCGCGGCCGCCGCGCCGCCCGCCGCCCCGCCCGCCGGCGGCGCCGCGCTCGGCCAGGTCGCCGGCATGACGGCGGCCGTCACGCTCTTCACCGCGGCGCTGCTGTGGCTCGGGCTCGGGCACCGCTCCGGCCGCGTGGCCGCGCTCGGCCGCGCCGCCGACGCGCTCGGGCGCCTCACCGGGCTGCCCGCCTGGGCCGCCCTCCCGCTCGCGCTGTCGGGCAGCTCGCTGCTGCTCGCCGTGATCGGCCTCTACTGGGACGTCTCGCTGCACATCGACCAGGGCCGCGACCCCGGCCCGCTCGCGAACCCCGCGCACTACTTCATCCTCGTCGGGCTGTACGGGATCTTCGCCGCAGGCTTCCTCGCGATCGCGCTGCCGCGCGAGCGCCCGGCGACCACGGCGGTGCGGATCGCGCCGGACTGGCACGCGCCGGTCGGCGGCCTGCTGATGGCGGCGTGCGCGTCGTTCGCGCTGCTCGGCTTCCCGCTCGACGACGTCTCGCACCGCCTGTTCGGCCAGGACGTGACGCTGTGGGGCCCGACGCACCTGATGATGCTCGGCGGCGCCGCGCTGACGCTGATCGCCGCGCTCGTGCTGCTGGCGGAGGCGCGGCTGGCGCTGCGCGCGCAGGTGACGTCGCCGGAAGGCGGTCGCTCGCGACTGCCGCACGGCGAAACGCCGGTGGCCCCCACCGAGACGCCGCTCGCCGCGCGCCTGCGCCGCCTGCGCGTGATCGCCGCCTGCGGCGGGACGCTCGCCGGCCTGTCGATCTTCCAGGGCGAGTTCGACTACGGCGTGCCGCAGTTCAGCATGCTGTTCCACCCGCTGCTGATCGCGTTCGCCGCCGCGCTCGCGCTCGTGCTGGCGCGCACGCTGATCGGCCGTGGCGGCGCGCTCGCGGCGGTCGCCTTCTTCCTCGTGCTGCGCGGCGCGCTCGCGCTGCTCGTCGGCGCCGGCTTCGGCGAGACGGTCCCCCACTTCCCGCCGTACGTCGCCGAGGCGCTGCTGGTCGAGGCGGCCGCGCTGGCGATGGGGGCGGGCGCGATCCGCTCGTTCCGCTTCGGCGCGCTCGCGGGCGCGCTGATCGCGACGCTCGGCGTGCCGGCCGAGTGGGCTTGGAGCCACGTGTGGATGCCGCTGCCGTGGCCGGCGCACATCCTGCCGGAGGCGATCGCGCTCGCGCTGCCGGTCGCGATCGCCGGCGGCGTGCTGGGCGCGTTCGTCGCGGGCGGGCTGCGGCTCGACGCCGCGCTCGTCGGGCGCCCGCGCGCGTGGGCCGCGGCCGGCGCGAGCCTGCTGACGGTCGCGGGCGCGGTCGCGTTCCTGCTGCCGACGAGCGCGCCGACCGGCGCGCACGCGCGGATCGCGCTGCGCACCGTGCAGGCCGGCGGCGGCCCCGGCGAGGCGACCCGCACGGTCGCGGCGACGATCCGCTTCGAGCCGCCGAGCGCGGTCGCGCACGCCGAGTGGCTGACCGTGACCGCGTGGCAGGGCCGCGGCAGACTCGTGGTCGACCGCCTGCGCCCGCTCGGCGGCGGCGCCTACGCGACCACGCGGCCGATCCCGATCGGCGGCGGCTGGAAGGCGATGATCCGCCTGAACCGCGGACGCGACCTCGCCGCGATCCCGCTCGCGCTGCCGGCCGACGCGGCGATCCCGGTGCCCGCTGTCCCCGCGCGCGCGCTCGCGACGCGCGCCTTCCAGCCCGACCGGCACGTGCTGCAGCGCGAGCGCAAGCGCGACGTGCCGGCGTACCTGTGGGGGCTCGCCGGGCTCGTCGTGCTGGGGATCACCTCAGCGCTGCTGCTCGTGCTGGGCTGGGGGCTCGTGCGGCTCGCGCGGCGGGGAGGCGCCCCCGCCAGGCCGGACCCGCAGCCGGCCGCCGCCGTGCCGCCGCGCGTGCTCACGCACGCGTAGCGGCCGGCGGCGCGGCCGCCTCGAGGCCCGCCACGAGCGTCGCGACGAGCTGCTCGAACGAGCGGTCGCGGTCGACCGGCTTGCGGAAGCCGCCCGCCAGCTCGATCGTCACGTAGCCGCGCAGCGCGCTGCGGATCGTGCGCACGACGTGGACCGCGTGGTCGCCGTCGAGGCCCCAGCCGGCGACGATCGCGGCGATCACCGCGACGACGTCGTCGCCCGCCCGCTGCAGCTCGGCGTCGCTCGCGGGGAAGGGGGCGAGCGTCGCCGCGTAGCTGCCGGGATGCGCGTGCGCGTAGACGCGGTAGGCGTGCGCGAGCGCCTCGAGCGCGTCGACGCGCGCGCGGCCGACGGCGGCGCGCCGCAGCGCGTCGCCCAGCTCACGCAGGCCGCGCAGCGTGATCGCGCGCAGCAGCGCCTCGCGGCCCGCGAGGTGGTTGTAGAGCGACGGGGCTCGCACGCCGAGCGCGGCGGCCACGCGTGCGAGCGTGACCGCCTCGAGTCCCTCCGCATCGGCGATGCGGACGGCCTCCTCGACCACCCGCTCGGCGTCGAGCCCCTGTCGCGGCACTCAGGCGGTCGCCTTCGGGGCGTGCACCACCAGCTTCTTGATCGTGAGCTGCGGCGTGAAGCCGGTCTGGTCGCAGCGCCGGCTCAGCTTCGTGACCTTCCCGATCACCTTCGCGCGGTCGCCCGCGGCGAGGTCGGTCAGGTCGACTCTGCCGTCGCCGTTCTGGTCGTCCAGCCCCAACACCACGCGCGCGTGGTCGAGCGTGTACGTCTTCGTCGTTCTCCTATCGCCCTTGGCGGCGCGGTTCGTCTTCGCGACGTCGATCGTCACGTCGCCGCTGTAGGTCGGCTTGGAGGCTCTGGCGTCCGCCGTGGCGGCGTCCTGCACGAGCGTCTGGCTGACGAGCGTGCCGGCCGCGACGTAGGCGACCTTGTGCGGCATGCACTTGTGCGATCTCGCCGGCGGGGTCGGGTGGTCGCCTCTCCCGTGCGCCCAGGCGGGGCTTGTCGTCAGCGCGGCGGCGCATGCCGCGATCAGGACCTTCCGAACGATCATCCGATCTCCTTCGTCGCGTTTCGCGAGCACGCCGTCCGTGACGTGTTCATGGCTGCTGAAACGCTTCGGATGCAGGGAAGTTGGCCGCGTCCAGGCGCGTGTGGACAGCGGCGCTGCCGGCGTCCGGACGCGCCAGAACGGCTACATTGACCCATGTCACGTTTCTAGACGCCCCTGCTCCGCAAAGGAATCCAGACGCCATGGCATCGACGATCGACCTGCCCGAGGCCTCCGGCGAGACGACGTTCTCGCTCGAGCTGACCCAGGACCAGAAGGACGTGCGCGACTGGGTGCACGGCTTCGCGAGAGACGTCGTGCGCCCCGCCGCGTCCGAGTGGGACGAGCGCGAGGAGACGCCCTGGCCGATCATCCAGGAGGCCGCGAAGATCGGCCTCTACGGCTTCGAGGGGCTCGCGCAGTTCTTCGCCGACCCGACCGGCCTCGGCCTGCCGATCGTCAACGAGGAGCTGTTCTGGGGCGACGCCGGCATCGGCATGGCGATCATGGGCTCCGGCCTCGCCGCCGCCGGCATCTTCGCGAACGGCACCGGCGAGCAGATCGGCGAGTGGATCCCGCAGTGCTTCGGCACCGCCGACGACCCCAAGATCGCCGCCTTCTGCGTCTCCGAGCCGAACGCCGGAAGCGACGTGTCGGCACTGCGCACGCGCGCGAAGTACGACGAGGCGACCGACACGTGGGTCCTCAACGGCCAGAAGGCGTGGGCGACCAACGGCGGCATCGCGAACGTGCACGTGATCGTCGCCTCCGTCGACCCCGAGCTGGGCTCGCGCGGGCAGGCGTCGTTCGTGATCCCGCCCAACACGCCGGGCCTCGAGATGGGCACGAAGCTGAGAAAGCACGGCCTGCGGGCGTCGCACACGGCCGACGTGTTCCTCGACGACTGCCGCATCCCCGGCTCGTGCCTGCTCGGCGGCAGAGAGAAGCTCGACGAGCGCCTCGCGCGCGCCCGCGAAGGCAGAAAGTCGCGCGGGCAGGCGGCGATGGCGACGTTCGAGGCCTCGCGTCCGACCGTCGGCGCGCAGGCGCTCGGGATCGCGCGCGCCGCCTACGAGTACGCGCTCGACTACGCGAGAGAGCGCGTCCAGTTCGGCAAGCCGATCATCGAGAACCAGGCGATCGCGTTCGCGCTCGCCGACATGAAGATGGAGATCGACGCCGCACGCCTGCTCGTGTGGCGCGCCTCCTGGATGGGCCGCAACCAGAAGCCGTTCAGAAACGCCGAGGGCTCGATGTCGAAGCTGAAGGCCGGCGAGGTGGCGGTGTGGGTCACCGAGCGGGCGATCCAGATCCTCGGCGGCAACGGCTACACGCGCGAGTTCCCGGTCGAGCGGATGCACCGCGACGCGAAGATCTACACGATCTTCGAGGGCACCTCCGAGATCCAGCGGCTCGTCATCGCGCGCGCGATCTCGGGCATGCAGATCAGATAGCGCGCGCTCCCGGCAGCCGCCGGGCGTATTATCCCATTCGCCGGTGCATCGCTGCCGGCGAATGGGGAGATGCGACCGGGGGGAAGCGATGGAAGGTCGTGCGCGGCTGCCGATCCTCGCGATCGGGTGCGTCCTGATCGCCGCCGCGCTGGCGGCGGTGCTGGCGCAGTCCGGCGTGCGCCGGACCGGCCTGAACCGCGTGCGCGCAGTCGCGCAGCTCGGAACGCTGGAGCGCGGCCGGACGCTCTGCCAGCGCGGTGAGCTGGTGCCGGCCGGGACCGGCGCGATCTCCGTCTCGCTGCTGGCCCCGCCCGCCGGCGGCGGCGCCGTGCGCGTCGCCGTCGTCGCCCGCGACGGGACGACGCTCGCCGGCGGCGCGGCGCCCGCCGGCTGGGGCGGCGTGGCGCGCACGATCCCGCTGCGGCCGGTGCTCGCGCGCGACGCCGTCGCGCGCGTCTGCGTCACGGCGGCGGGCGGTGGGATCGTCGGGCTCGCCGGCGAAGGGGCCGCCGACGGGGGCGGCGGCCGCGCGGCGATCGGCCGCCGGGCGCTCGGCGGCGACCTGCGGCTCGTCTACCTGCGCGCGCACGCCGCCTCGTGGTGGAGCGAGGTCGCGACGGTCGCGCGGCGGATGGGCGCCGGGCATCCGCTCGGCGGGACGGCGCTGGCCGTGCTGACGGCCCTGCTGCTGACGGCCGCGGGCGCGCTCGCGGCGTGGCAGCTGCTGCGGGGTGCGCAATGACCGCCTCGGCCGCCGGCGCACGGCGGGACGCCGCGCGCGCGGGGCGGGTCCGCGCCGCGCTCGCGCGCGTGCGCGCCGGCGCCGCGCGCGTGCCGCGCGCCGCCTGGGTCTGCGCGCTCGTGGCGGTCCTCAACGCGACCGCGTGGTCGCTCGTCACGCCGCCGTTCCAGATCGTCGACGAGCCGTGGCACTACGAGTACGTCGAGCACGTCGCGAACCACGGCCGCCCGCCGGCCCCCTCCCCTGCGCGCCTATCGCCGTCGGTGCAGATCGTGACCGAGGACCTCGACCTCGGCCGCGTGATCGGCGCGCCCGAGAACGGCACGATCTGGTCGCGCGCCGAGCGCGCCCGGCTGGCGCGCGACCAGGCGCGCGTGCGCAGCGAGCGCGGCAACGGCGGCTCGTACGCCGACGTGCCCGAGCCGCCGCTCTACTACGCGCTCGAGGCGATCCCGTTCACGCTCGCGAGGGGCGCGACCGTGCTCGACCGGCTCGCGCTGATGCGGCTCGTCTCCGCGCTGCTGGCCGGCGTGACGGTGCTGGGCGTCTTCCTGTTCCTGCGCGAGGCGCTGCCGGCGCACCCGTGGACGTGGACGGTCGGGGCGCTCGGCGTCGCCTTCCTACCGCTGTTCGCGCTGATGGGCGGCGGGCTGAACCCCGACAACCTGCTGTACGCGACGGCCGCGTGGCTGTTCCTCGCGTTCGCGCGGATCTTCCGCCGCGGGCTGACGCCACGGCGCGCGGCGGCCGTCGGCGCGCTGCTGGCGACCGGCTACCTGGCGAAGATGAACTTCGTCGGGCTCGTGCCGGGCGCGCTGCTCGGGCTGCTGGTGGCCGGCGTGCGCGCGGAGGGTGCGCTGCGGCCGCGCGCGCTGCGGCTGCCGCTGCTCGCGCTGGGGGTCGCGGCGGCGCCGGCGCTGCTCGTCACGCTGCTGAACGTCGCGGCGTGGGACCGGCCCGCGTTCGGGCTCGGGGCGTACTCGACGAGCGGCGTGCACCCGACGCTCGGCCACGGCTTCGACTACGTGTGGCAGTTCTACCTGCCGCCGCTGCCGGGGATGTGGCGTGCGAGCGCCACGACGTTCGCGGCGCGCGACGTGTGGTTCGACGGCTTCGTCGGGCGCTTCGGCTGGATCGACACGCGGTTCGCCGGCTGGGTCTACGACGTGGCTGCGATCCCGGCGCTCGCGACGCTGGCGCTGTGCGTGCGCGCGCTCGTGCGCGGACGGCGTGCGCTGCGCGCGCGGCTGGCGGAGCTGATCGTCTACGCGGCGCTGGCGGCCGGCCTGCTGCTGCTCGTCGCGCTCGCCTCCTACAACCTGCTGCTGCGACGCGGCGGCGGCGCCGCGGAGGCGCGCTACCTGCTGCCGCTGCTGCCGCTCTACGGCGCGTTGCTGGTGCTGGCGACGCGCGGCGCCGGGCGGCGCTGGATGGGGGTCGCCGGCGTCGCGATCGTGATGCTGGCGTTCGCGCACGACCTCTTCGGGCTGCTGCTGGAGGTCTCGCGGTACTACGCGTGAGCGCGTGCGGCGGGGCTATAGTCGCCGGTGCGGTCGCCAACCGACCGTGCGGACGGTTCGAAGGGGGAACGGGGGAGCCTTGGAGGACGCAGCGCCGGCAGGCGCGCACGATCCGACGAGGGCGCGCGGGCGCCGGCTCGTCGTGGCGACGCTCGCGCTGTGCGCGCTCGCGCTCGCGGGCGGGCTCGTCGTCGTGCTCTCGCACGCGCAGGTGCACCAGACGGGGACGAACGACGTCCCGCTGTCGGTCCAGGTCGCGGCGTTGCAGGGCACGCAGCGCGTCTGCCAGGACGGCGAGCACACGGTCGCCGGGAGCGCCGCGCTGCGGCTGACCGGCGCCGGGGGCGGCGGCGGGGCGCCGGCGCCGGCGCTCGCCGTCGAGGTGCTCGACGCGGCGACGGGCGCGCCGCTCGCGCGCGGCGTCGCCGCGAGCTGGCAGGGGCTGCACGCGACCGCGCGCCTGCGGCCGCCGATCGCGCGCGAACGGCCGGCGCGCGTGTGCGTGGCGCTTGCTGCGCCCGCGAGCGCCGGCGGTGCGGCGCTCTACGGCGCCACCGCCCCGCCCGCGCGCAGCGCGAGCGCCGGCGGCCGGCCGCTCGACGGCCGCTTCCGCGTCGAGTGGCTGGGCGCGCAGGCGCGCTCGTGGTGGTCGTTCGCGCCGACCGTCGTCGCCCGCGTCGGCCGCGGCCACGCCTTCCCCGGCGCGTGGGTGGCGCTCGCCGCCGCGCTGCTGACGTCGACGTCGATCGCGCTCGCGACATGGCTGCTGGTGCGCTCGAGCTGACGCGCACGGCGCGCGTGCCGCGACGGCGGCGCCTCGCCGCGCTCGTGCGGCGCGTGCCGGCCGCCGCCTGGCTGTGCGCGCTCGCCGCGTTCCTGAACGCGACCGCCTGGTCGCTGATCACGCCCGCCTTCCAGGTGCCGGACGAGCAGGCGCACTACGCCTACGCCGAGTTCCTCGCGCAACACGGGCGCCCGCCGGTCCCGCGCGCGCGGGACACGTTCTCGGGCTCGGAGCGCGCGGCGCTGCGCGACCTGAAGTTCGCCACGACGATGTTCGTGCCGCGCAACGGCGCGCTGTGGAACCCGTGGGAGCAGGCGCGCCTGCAGCGCGACCTGCGGCTCGAGCGCGACCGCTCGGGCGGCAACGGCGCCGGCTCCGCGCTCGGCGGCGAGCCGCCGCTCTACTACGCGCTGGAGGCGATGCCCTATCGGCTCGCGGCCGGCGGCAGCGTGCTCGACCGGCTCGCGCTGATGCGGCTCGCCTCGGCGCTGATGACCGGCGCGACCGTGCTGCTCGTCTTCCTGTTCCTGCGCGAGCTGCTGCCCGGCCGCCCGTGGAGCTGGACGGTCGGCGCGCTCGGCGTCGCGTTCCAGCCGCTGTTCGCGTTCGTCGGCGGATCGGTCAACTCCGACGCGCTGCTGTACGCCGCCGCCGCGGCGATCTTCTACCTGCTCGCGCGCGCCTTCCGCCGCGGCCTCAGCGTCCGGCTCGCGGTCGCGCTCGGAGCGGCGACGGCGGTCGGGCTGATGACGAAGTTCAACGCGATGGGGCTCGTGCCGGGCGTGACGCTCGCGCTGCTGGCGCTCGCGATCCGGCAGGACGGCGGGCTGCGCCCGCGCACGCTGCGGCTGCCCGCGCTCGCGCTCGCGGTCGCGCTCGCCCCCGCGCTGATCGAGCTGGCGCTCAACGTCACCGTCTGGGACCGGCCGGCAATCGGCGCCTCCGCGAGCGCGTTCAGACTCGGCGGCGACATCCACCCCACGCTCCCCGGCGCGCTCGCCTACGCGTGGGAGTTCTACCTCGCGCCGCTGCCGGGGATGGCGTCGCCGCTCGGCCACCTGCCGCTGATGGACACGTGGGTCACCGGCTTCGTCGGCGTGTTCGGCTGGGTCGAAACCGAATGGCCGGTGGCGGTCTACCGCGCGGCGCTGGTCCCGCTCGCGGCGCTGGCGCTGCTGGCCGGGCGCGCGCTGCTCGCGCGGCGCGACGCGCTGCGCGCGCGGCGCGTGGAGCTGCTCGTCTACGCGACGACCGCGCTGCTGTTCGCGCTGTCGGTCGCGGGCGCCTCGTACGTCGGGCACCTGCGCGATCACACGAACAACGCGCAGGCGCGCTACCTGCTGCCGCTGCTGCCGCTCTACGGCGCCCTGCTCGCGCTCGCGGTGCGCGGCGCCGGGCGGCGCTGGGCGCCGCTCGTGGGCGCCGCGATCGTCGCGCTCGCGATCGCCCACGACCTGTTCGCCCAGCTGCTCGTGCTCGCGCGCTACTACGCGTGAGACGGGCGCTCAGCCTGCCGCGCGCTTGCTCATCCCCTCGAGCTTGTCGTAGGCGCAGCGGAACGCCTGCGGCTGACTGACCGGTTGCGAGCCGGCGAAGCCGCCGTGGTCGTGGTTGTCGTAGACGGTCACGTACTGGAGCGTCTCGGGGAACGGGTTGGCCGGCAGCGGGACCGGGTCCGGCTCGCCCTGCTTCGGGTCGCCGCGCGAGCCGTCGGTGACGCCCTCCGAGCCGGCCGCGGAGGAGCCGCCGGCGGTCGTGACGAGCGTCGCGCTCATCTCGCGCTTGTCCTTCATGCCGTCGCTCGGGTCGATGTCGATCACCGCCGTGAGCTGCGAGTCGTCGATCGTGGAGGACAGCTTCACGCGCGCGGCCGCGCCGATCAGCTGCGCGGCCGTCGGCAGGTAGCCGCCCTGCTCGATGCACTTCTGCGTCGCCCACGCGTAGTCGTTCTTGCCGATGTCGGCGTTGTCGAGCGGGTACGGCGAGGCGTCGAGGCACCACGTGCCGAGGTCGACCTGCTCGGGCGCGCACGAGCCCTTGAGGTCGTCGGCGGTCGCGCGGCCGAGGCGGTCGGCACGCCGCGCGTGCGGGACGACCGGCAGCAGCTTCGCGGGGATGCGGCCGTTCGCGGCGAGCCGCACGACCTTGCCGGCCCGCGTCTTCCCGGCGCCGGCGTCGGAGGCGGTGGACAGCACGAGCGCAAGCAGCGCGACGAGCAGCGCCGCGACGCCCGCGCAGCGGTTCAGGCGTTCGATCATCGGGGGCCTCCTGGGCGTCGGTGAGTGATGCTCGCGCTCGCGCGCGCGAGCGCGGCGCGACGGGGACGGTTGCGATGACGGTCGCGGGTGCGCACGCCGAGCGTCAGCGTCGCGCCCGCGAGCGCGGCGATCAGCGCGAGCCCGAGCAGCGCGGGGCCGAGCGGCTGGTGGTCGTCGGCGCGGTAGGCGGCGAACGCCGACTGCTGCTCGGGCGCGACCTCCTCCTCGCGCTTCTCCTCGTACACGCGCACGACCGCGCCGCCCGGCGGGATCGGCCGCGCGAACGAGCTGACCGGCGGCGGCGGCGTCACGCGCGGCGGCGGCGCGACCGGCGGCACGGCCGCCGGCACCGCCGCGAGCGACGGGAGCGGCAGGGGCTTTGGCGCGGCGTGCGGCGCCGGCGGAGGGGGCGGAGGCGGCGGGGGCGGCGCCGGGCTCGGCGCGACCGCCGGCGCGAGCGCCGGCGGCGGCGCGGTCGCCGGCGTGCCCGACGGCTGCGCTCTGAAGCGGCTCGGCTTCAGCGGGCGCGTGCCGCACGGCTGCTGCACGCTGCCGGCCTGCACCGTCACCTGCTGCGAGTAGGAGATCCCGCCCGCGCTGATCGTCAGCGTCGTCGTGCCCGGGTTGAACGCGCACAGCAGCCCGGAGCGCGCGTCGGTGACGACCTTGCCGTTCGCGTCGTGCAGCGGCTTGCGCAGGTTCGTCGTGTTGGGGTCGACCGCGACGAAGTCGGCGATGTCGTCGTCCGAGCTGGTGAACGTGTACTCGGGCGCGATCCGCGTGCCGCAGTTGGCCTGCTTGCAGAGCGCCGGCGGGAAGCTCGTGTACGGGTCCGAGCCGGCCGGGTTGGGGCTGCCGTCGGAGGCCGACAGCGGCCCCCAGCGGTCGCCGCCGCGCGGCCGGCGGCCGAGGCCGTCGAACAGCGCGGGCGCGCTGCGCCGCAGCAGCGTGCCGTCGAGCGCGTCGAGCGACAGGCTCTCCATCAGCGGGATCAGCCGCGCCGCGGCCGGCGCGCGGTTCGTCTGCAGGTCGCGGTGCGCGACGTCGAGGCTGACAAGCAGGTAGCCGGCGTCGCCGAACAGCGCGTCCGCCTGGCCGGGGGCGGTCGCGTTCGCGATCGGCGAGCGGTAGCCGAGCGTGCCGGTCCCGAACTCGGGGATCGTCGCGCTCGCGCCGGCCGGGACCTGCGTCAGCCGCTGCTCCTCGGGCCGCTCGTAGAGGTACGCGCTCGCGCCCTCGTCGACCAGCAGTCTCGCGATCTCGTCGCCGTCGCTCGCCACGTTGCTGCGCGGGACGAAGCGCGTGTTGAGGTCGCGGCTGCCGACGACGATCGCGGGGATGCCGCGCGCTCTGGCGTCCTGCAGCGTCGCGCGCAGCCACGGCTCCTGCGGCTCGGCCGGCACCTGATAGGGGTCGGAGGCGGCGAGCGAGCCGGCCGAGTTGTCGATCACGATCACGCGCACCGTCCCGGCGGGGCCGCTCGAGTCGAACGCGTAGTGCGTGCGGGCGCCGCCCGGCGCGGGCGCCGCGCCGCCGGCGACCGGCGCGATCCCGTTCGGCGACGGGCCCTCGCCGAACGGCGCCGGCTGCGCGTCGAAGGCGGTGCGGAAGGCGGTCGCGCCGCCGTCCTTCGAGTCGGCCGCGGAGACGGCCGCGAACGCCGGCAGCGGCTGGTGGCCGAGCAGCGTCGCGAGCCGCTGCTCGTCCGCGAGCGGCGTCGCCACCGGCGAGTCGACCGGCAGCCGGCCGCCGGTGTAGAGCAGGGCGCGCGGCGCGCCGGCGCGGCCGGCGTACTGCTGCAGCGCGCCGCCGAGCGCGGTCAGCGCGCGGTCCGGGCCGATGCCGAGGTTCGCCAGCAGCGCGCAGGGGCCGTCGCAGGACGCGTGCCCGGCGACCGCGAACGTCACGAGACCGGGGTCGAGCGGAACCGGGCTGGCCGCCTCGCCGGGCGGCGCGTCGGGCGTGCCGCGCGGGTCGTAGCGCTGCACCGCCGCCGTCTGCACGCGCGCGCGCACGGCCGCGCCGGGCCCGGACGCGCCGGTGCCGCGGCCGGCGTCGTCGGGCTGGCCCGACCAGCCGCCGACCGCCCAGCCGGCGCCGCTGCCCGGGTCGAGCGCGAGCGCCGCGACCGGGTCCGCCTTGACCGGCTTGTCGTTCGCGACGCCGGCGAAGTCGGCGCGCTGCTCGTCGACCCAGCCGCCGTCGGTCTCGCGCAGCAGGTAGCCGTCGCCGGCGAGCGCGAACGGCGGCAGGATCGCCGGTGGCAGGTCGGGGTCCTCCGGCGGCAGCGGCGTCGGCAGCGGCCACGCGACCGCGGGCGCGAGCGCGACGACCGCGCGCACGTGCCCGGCGCCGTCGCGCACGGGCGCCGCGGCGATCACGGAGGCGCCGGGCAGCGGCGCGGCGGCGGGGCGCCACGGCGCGCCGGCGCCGTCGCGCTCGAGCACGACGCCGTCGCCGGCCGCGATCGCGCCGCCGTCCGGCAGCGCCGCGACCGTCACGATCCGCGGCGCGCTCGGCGCCTGTGCGAGCAGCGCGTGCATCCCGGCGTCCGCGTGCCAGCCGGCAGCGCCGCCGTCGTTCACCAGCACGTCGGAGCCGGCCGCGACGAGCGCCTCGTGACCGGCGAACGCGACCGACGTCAGGTCGGCGTGCGCGAAGCCCGCCGGCAGCGGCTCCTGCGTCCACGTCTTGCCGTAGGCGAGCAGCACGCCGTCGCGTCCGACCGCGTAGCCGCGCTGCGGGTCCGACGCGTCGAACGCGACGCCCATCAGGTTGCCGTCGAACGCGATCGGCGCCGACTCGTCCTTCTCCCACAGGCCGGTCTCGGCGCGCCACAGCCACATCGCGCCGAGGTCGCCGACGGCGTAGGCGCGGCCGGGCTCGGGCCACGCGACCCCGCGCAGCAGCGCGCTCGAGACGGCGCCGGTCGAGGTCAGCAGGAACTCGCGCTTCCAGCCGCTGCCGGGCACGTAGCGCAGCACGCCGCCGCCGGCGCCGACCGCGAGCGCCTGCGCGGACAGGTCGCCGGGCGTCGCGCCGGGCGCGGTCGCGATCGACAGCAGCGGCGAGCGCAGCGCGACCGGCCAGCTCGCGAGGTGCGCCGGCGGATCGGCGGCGGTGACCTGCACGGGCCCCTCCAGCCACCCGCGGTCGGGCGTCGCGAAGCCGCCGCTGGAATGGAAGCCGCCGGCCGCCCCCGGCTCGCGCGTGAAGGCGTCGCCGTCGAACGACGCCCACGTGCCCATGTTGGTCGCGTCGTCGCCGCCGGGGTCGAGCGGGTTCGTGACGACGCGGCGGCCGACGCCGCCGCCCTCCGGCCCCGCCCACGCGAACGAGCGGTAGCCGGCGCGGCGGCCGAAGCGGAAGCCGAGCGGGTGGTCGCACAGCGGCGTGCCGTCCGGCGCCTGCGCGTCGCACCACGTGCCGGCCACCTGCCCGCCCGCCTTCGACCAGAAGGCCGTCAGGTCGCTCGCGCCGCCGCCGTCGAGCGTCATCGTGCCGTCGATCCAGACGCCGTCGGCGGTCGCCGTCAGCGGCTGCTGCCCGTCGTCGTCGAGCGGCGCCAGCGACTCGACGCCCTGCGCGGGCGTGCTCGCCGCCGCCAGCAGCGGCGCGCCGAGGTCTCGCTGCACCCATCTGGCGCCCCCCGCTCCGTCCTCACGCGCGAACAGCACGAGCCCGTCGCCGAGTCTCGGGTCGGTCTCGGCCAGCAGGTACGCGTCGCCGCCGGCGCTCGCGGCGAGCGCGGCGACGTGGAAGGAGGCGCTCGAGGCCGGCGGCACGTCGATCGGCTCGCGGCTCCAGCCGCTCCCGTCCCAGTGCGCGACGGCGTCCTCGACGGCGCCTCCGACGACCGGCAGCAGCACGTGCGTGTGCGTGCCGTCGTCCCACGCGGCGATCGGCACGTGCCCGGCGCCCTGGTCGGCGGCGAGCGCCTCGCCGGCGCCCGCGTCGACGACGCCGGGCGGCGGCGCCGGCAGCGCCGCGAAGCGCGCGCTGGAGTCCGGGTCGCGCACCAGCACGACGACCTGCGCGCCGGCCGGCCGGTCCGAGTCGCGCCCGACGAGCGCGCCGCCGCCGTGCGCCGTGATGCGCGCGGTCGCGGCGTTCGGGCGCGGGCCGCGGTACGCGTTCCCCAGCTCGTCGACGGGCGTCTGCGCGAGGCTCCAGACGCCGCCGTCCGCGTCGGTGGTGCGCTCGAACACGAGCTGGGGCGACGGCGTCGAGGGGTGCGCGACCGGCCCGAGCGCGAGCAGCGGGGAGTCGAGCGACAGCAGCGGCACGTCGAGCGGCAGCTGCCGGTAGGCCCACGTCTCCCCCGGCGCGCCGTCGCTCGCCGCGCCCATGATCACGGTCTGCCGGTCGGCCAGCCCGAGCACCGGCTGCGCGGTCACGTCGGCGCGCGCGAGCGGGGCGAGCAGCGCCGCCGCGAGCGCGAGCGCGATCAACACCGGCATCCGGCGCGTGCGGCGCCGCGACCACTGCGGGTCTCTACATCCCTGCGATGTACAGATCCGCGGTGCTCGGCGGTGGAGCCCCGACCAGGCGCTCATCGCCGTGTGACCCAGGCGTTCGGGTCTCTGTTCCCGGAGCCGCCGGAGCGCTTGACCGTGACGTCGTCGGTTCTGAAGCGCAGCGCGTCGGGCCAGCGGCCGCGCGCGAGCTGCAGCACGAACGTGTGGCGGCCCGGCCGCAGCAGCACGTACTGCGTGCGCGCGACGACCTTGCCGTGGCGCTTCGCGAGCAGGGCGACCTTGGCTCGCCGCCGCAGCGTGAACGACAGGTGCAGGCGCAGGCGCTTGTCGACCGTCGGCTTGGAGATGCGCGCCATCAGCGCCTTCAGCCGCTTGACGTGCTGGCGCGGCGGCTGGCCGCTGCCGGGGTCGGCGGGCGGCGGCGGCGCGAACAGCTGCGAGTCGTCGGGCGGCGGCGTGTCGGGGATCGCCTGCGCGACCGCCTCGTTCGGGCGATAGGTGATCAGCGTCGCGAACGCGGGGTCGGCGTCGGCCGCGCGCGGCGGCGCGGCCGCGTCGGAGTAGTGGAACAGCCAGCCGCCGTTCGTGACCATCCAGCCCTCGGTCGGCGAGACGAACGCGACTCTTGCGGCGGCGCCGCGGCCGGCCCCTCCGGCCGGCAGCTTGACGAGCTCGACGCTCCCGTCCGGCCGCAGGTGCGCCACGCGCGCCCGCGCGGTCGTCGAGCCGCGCTCGGCGAACGACTGCAGCGTCGCCCACGCGTCGTCGCTCCCCGGCACCGCGGCCACGTCGGTGAAGCGGTCGTGCGCGCCGAACAGCGTCGCGTCGAGCGGCAGCTCGCGGTAGAAGCCGTCCGCGTAGCGCACCGCGAGCGGCGGGCGCGCGACGTTGTCGCCGTCGGGCGCAGCCGGGCCGGACGCGGCGCCGCCGCCGACGAACCACGGCGCGTTGCCCGCGGCGACGTCGGCCGCGAGCAGCTCCGTGCCGTCGTCGGGCACGCCGTCGAGTCTGGACGGCAGGAACGGCGCGTCCGCGAACGTCGCCGCGCCGCCCGCGCCCAGCTCGTGGATCAGGAACGGCTGGAACTCCGGCGTCGCGAGCGTCACCGGCGTGTCCGGGTCCTCGCGCTGGACGCCGGCGAACGTCGTCTCGTAGTAGCGCCCGGCGGCGCGGTCGGCGACGAGGTCGCTGACGCCGCGCCCCTGCGGCGCGTAGGCCGACGTCAGGTTCGCGCCGTCCCAGTGCAGGTGGTAGGCGCCGACGCGCTGGCCGCTCGGGTCCTGCGAGCCGACGCCGGCGAACCAGCAGTCGCTCGGCGTCAGGCACGCGCCCGCGTCCAGCGGGCGGAACGGGTCGGGCGACTCGTCGGCGGTCGAGTAGGAGCCGATCACGAGGCCGGCCTCGAAGTGGCAGAGGCCGAGGCCGCCGCCGAGCCGCGGCAGCGACGGCTGCGTGATCGTCCAGAACTCGTCCGGCCCCGCCCACACGATCCGCGTCGAGTCGGCCGGGCCGGAGCAGACGGTCGCGAGCTGGTGCCAGGCGACGCCGTCGTAGGCGAGCAGGCCCTGCGGGATCGTCGCGTTGCCCTCGGTCGCGAGCAGGCAGCGCGTCGCCGACCAGCACGACAGGTCGGCCGGCCGGCCGAGCGGGACCTTGAGCGGCACGCCCGCCGGCGGCGCCGGCTGCTCGAGCCGCCACGCGGGCGCCCCCTGCGCCGGGGACGCCGCCGCCGGCGCGCTGCAGAGGACGCCCGCGAGCGCGACGACGAGCGCGCTGCGCCGCATCACACCTCGTCGCGCTCGGCGAGCCGGTCGAGCTCTGCCAGCTCGACGCGCTCGACCGTCGACAGGACCGCCTCGAGCGCGACGCCGGACAGCGTCTCGTGCTCGAGCAGCGCGTGCGCGGTCTCGTGCACGGCGTCGCGGTTGCGGCGCAGCAGCGCTCGCGCCGCGCGCTCGGCCTCGCCGACGAGCCGCTCGACCGCCTGGTCGATCAGGTCGAGCGTCTTCGGGCCGACCGAGCCGAGGTCCTGCAGCGAGGCGCCGAGGAACACCTCGCCGGCCTTCTCGCCGATCGTCACGGGACCCAGCTCCTCGCTCATGCCGAACGACGTCACCATCGAGCGCGCCAAGGCGGTCGCCTCGTGCAGGTCGTCGTGGACGCCGGTCGAGAGGCAGCCGAACTCGAGCCGCTCGCCGGCCGCGCCGGCGACGATCGCGATCAGCTGCATGCGCAGCTCGGGCTCCTGCATGATCGTCTGGTCGCGGTCGGTCAGCATGTGCGCGGCGGTGCCGAGCGTGCGCCCGCGCGCGACGATCGAGACCTTGCGCGCGACCGCCCCGACCGCCAGCGCCTCGGTCACGACCGCGTGCGAGGACTCGTGGACGGCGATCACCCAGCGCTCGTGCTCGGTCAGGATGTGCTTGCGCGCCGGGCCGGCGACGACGCGGTCGATCGCCTCCTCCAGCGTCTTCTGGCGGATCTCGCGCTCTCCCCCGCGCACCGTCAGGAGCGCGGCCTCGTTGATGACGTTCGCAAGCTCCGCGCCGGAGAAGCCGGGCGTCAGGCGTGCGATCTCCTCGAGGTCGGCGTCGGACCCGAGCGGGCGCTTTCCGCCGTGCAGCCGCAGGATCTCCGCGCGCCCATGCACGTCCGGCGTGTCAACAGTGACCTGCCGGTCGAAGCGGCCGGGGCGCAGCAGCGCCGGGTCGAGGATGTCGGGGCGGTTCGTCGCGCCCATCACGACGAGGCCGCCGTCGCCGCCGAAGCCGTCCATCTCGACCAGCAGCTGGTTGAGCGTCTGCTCGCGCTCGTCGTTGCCCTGGCCGATGCCGGCGCCGCGCTTGCGGCCGGCGGCGTCGAACTCGTCGATGAAGATGATCGCCGGCGACATTCTGCGCGCCTTCGCGAACAGGTCGCGCACGCGCGCGGCGCCGACGCCGACGAGCGACTCGACGAAGTCCGAGCCGGAGAGGCTGAAGAAGGCCGCGTCGGCCTCGCCGGCGACCGCCTTCGCCAGCAGCGTCTTGCCGGTGCCGGGCGGCCCGACCAGCAGCACGCCCTTCGGCGCGGCGGCGCCCAGCTCCAGGTACTTGGAGGGGTCGGCGAGATAGTCGCGGATCTCCGCCAGCTCGGCGAGCGCCTCCGGCACGCCGGCGATGTCGGCGAACGTCACCTTGTGGGCGGTGCCCTTGCCCTTCTTGCGGCCCTTGCCGGTGAACTTCGAGAAGGCGGCGATGCCGCCCGCGCCGCCGTCCGAGCCGACGCGCATGAAGAACGCGAACAGGCACACGAGCAGCAGGATCGGGATCAGGAACTGGACGACGATCGTCAGCTGCGCCTTGCCCGCCTGCTGCTTGACGGTGACGACCGCTCTGCTGTGCGCGAGCGCGTCGCCGAGCGCCTGCGTCTGCGCGCCGGAGCTGGGATAGGCGGCCCACAGCACCTGGCCACCGCGGGTGTCGACGACGACGCGGTTGTCGGCGTCGAGCAGCACCGCGTCGGCGATCTCTCTCGCTCTCGCGAGCTGGAAGACCTGGCTGAGCGGGACCGGCGCGCCGTTGCTCTCGGGGCGCGTCGCGCCGAGCAGCACGAAGAAGAGGATCGTCAGGCACGCCGCGCCGAGCAGCAGCCCGGTAGCGAACAGGTCCTTCGTCAGCTTGCGCGCGACCCAGCCGAGCGCGCTCGTGAGCGCGTCGAGCGCCGGGTTGCGCCGCTCGGCGAGCCCGGAGCGGACTCTCCCCCCGCCCGCGCCGCCCGGTCTGCCGGGCGCCGCGCCGTTCACGCGCCCGTTGACGCGTCTCGTGCCCGCCGGGCGCTCGTGGTCGAACGGATGCGCCGACTGGCCGGGCGCGTCGCTGGGGTGCTCGTGGTCGCTCAACGGGTTCCTTCGTGCCGGGGGTTGCGTGCCGGTCACGCACCGCGCCCGCCCCGCCGCACGCGGCGGCGGGACGGGCGGGCGATGCGTGCCTGCGCAGGCGTGCGCTAGTGGCGCCCGCCTCTCTTGTGTCTCTTCGGCGCCTTCACCGTGACCGTCCGGGTCACCGTGCGGGCGGTCCCGCCGGTCGGCGTGTAGGTGAACTTCACCTTGATCGTGAGCTTGTGGCTCTTGGCCTTGGCGAGCGCGCGCTTCGCCGCCGCCGACAGCGTCAGCTTCACTCTCACCTTGCCGCCGGCCGCCACGGTGGCGGAGACCGACGCGACGCGGATCGTCTTGTGACGGGACTTCGCGGTCGCCGTGACCTTCAGCGTGCCGGCGCCCGGGAGCTGGACCGTGAACAGCAGCTGCCTGGCGCTCGTGCTGCTGCTCGGCAGCGAGAACTGGTTGCTCGGCGGGGTTCCGCCGCCGCCACCGCCGCCGCCGGTGCCACCACCGCCGCCTCCGCCGGTGCCACCGCCACCGCCGCCCGTGCCGCCACCACCGCCGGCCGCCTTGTCCCAGCCGATCGCGTCGACCGCGCTCTGCGCGTAGCCGAGCAGGGTCGGGGGCAGCGCCGAGTAGTCGGCGCCGAACAGCGCGCCCTGGCCGACGCTGCTGACGAGGATCTTCTGCAGGTAGTCCTTGACCGAGCGGGCCTTCGCCTCCTCGTCGGCGGTGTTGCCGTAGACGGGGGCGTCGTCGTCCCACGCGAGCGCGTAGGTGAGCACGCAAGCCGGGTAGCTCGCGCCGCCGGCCGCGTACGCTCTGCTCCAGTCGCCCTGCGTCGGGTCACCGTTCGGCGATCTCGCCGGGTCCGGCACGTTCGCGACGCTGACGTTCTGGCAGTTGGCGCCCTTCGTCGGGGTCGTCGTGGTGTGCGCGGCGGCGGCGAACGTCGGCTCGGCGTAGCCGGTGGCGACGCCGCCGGGGTTGTTCTGCAGCGGCGCCCAGAACGTGTAGTCCTGCACGCTCGCGCTCGGCGTCGTGTCGAAGCCACCGAGGCGCGCCGTCGCGAGGTCGCTGTAGCCGACCGAGCCGTCCGTCTGCGCGACGGCGGTCGTCAGCGGGCCGGCCCCGCTGCTCGTGTTCGAGCAGAGGTGGTCGGCGTTGTTGCAGGCGGCGCCGACCGCGGCCTGCGGCGTCTGCGTCCCGCTACCGCCGGCTCTCGGCCAGACCGTGTTCGGGGTCGGGTTGTAGGTGCCCAGCCAGTCGCGGCCGGGGTCGATCAGCGCCAGGTACGCCTTCCACGAGTACGTCGTGCCCGAGTTGTCGAAGCGCACGATGCGGCGCACCGGGATGCTCCCGCAGGCGACGCCGTTGTTCGTCTGGTCGCCGCTCGCGATGCCGCTGCCGGTGCCGCTGATGCCGGGCGCGATCTCGCCCCACGTGTCGGCGTCGGAGTCGGCCGCAAAGATCTTCTCGACCATCGCGCTCGTGAAGCGCAGGCGTTGCGTGTGGTCGGACGCTCTGTCGCCCGTGTCGGCGCCGCCGACGGTCCCGCTCGTGCCGCTCGTGAGGTTCGACGCGGTGCTGAGGTCGCAGCCCTCGGGCGCGTGCACGATCAGCACGCTGGCGCCGGCGGCGACGGGGATCACGTGGATCTTGCCGTCGTCGGACGTCGAGGCGGTCCCGGCGGTGTCGATGTTGCTCTGCTGCGTCGGGTTCGGCGGCTCGTCCGTGCCCGCGAGGCGCGTCGTCATGTCGCGCTGGCCGGCCGGCGCCGGGTTGTTCGTGCAGCCGGGCGCGCAGTTGAGCGACGCGTTGCCGCCGCCGGCGCCCATCGAGGCGTTGCCGTTGCCCGAGCCGTTCGCGGCGTAGGTCGGGCCGGCGGGCGAGCCGTTGCAGCCGAAGGACGCCTCGAACAGCGTCTTCATGCTCGCCTGCATCGATCTCTGGAACGAGGAGCCCTGCGCGGCGAAGGTCGTGCCCTCGCAGGCGCCCAGCGTGAACGCCGCGTGGGCGCTCGGCGCGGTCATGGCGCCGGTGCCGAGCGCCGCCGCGGCAGCGGCTGCGCCGGCGAGCAGCGCGTGCCGCCGCACGCGGGGTGCGGCGAAGTTGCCGATCACTTGCATGTCCTTTCTGAGGGAGTCCACATCGAGGCGGCTGGCACGCTCGCCGCTGGACCCCGCTCCGGACAAGAGGCGTTCACAGACACTCCTCCACTTCGTCACGAGTCCTTCTCAACTCGTTCACCGCGCCTTCACCTTCACGACGCGGAACGTGCCCGTGGCGCGCGCCGAGCGCTTCGCGCCGCCGCCGCGCGGGACGAGCGTCACCGCCACGCGCACGCGCAACGGCACGCCCCGCAGGACGGTGCGACGGTCACGGCCGCCGAGCTTCAGCACGACGCGCACGGTGCCGCGGGCGCGCGCGCTCGCGCGCGCGGCGGCGACCCGGCGGGCGCGCTGGCGTGCGCCGCCGCGATGCGCGCGCGCCTTGCCGGCGGTGTCGGTCGCCGTCGCGACCGCGTCGAGCCGGCCCGGCTGCGGGACGCCGACGCGCAGCAGCAGCGAGCCGTCGCGGCGCGAGCTGACGCGCAGGCGCACGCGCCCGCCGCCGCCGTCGCCGCTGCCGTTCGAGAGGTCGATGTCGATCGGGCCGTGGCCGGCGTCGGGCGGCGGCCGGTCGGCGGGGTCGTCGGTCTGCGCGAGCGCGAACGCGTCGGAGACGCCGTTCGCATCGCCGACGATCAGGTTCGTGCTGCTGGCGACGAACGCGACGACGCGGCCGTCGGCCGACAGCACGGCTCCCGGCGCGACGGTGCCGTCGACGTCCCCGCCGTCGAGCGCGTGCAGCACGCGCCGCAGCTCCTGCGCTCTCAGGTCGACGAGGTACAGCTCGTTGCCGCCGGGCGAGCTGCGCGGGTCGCCGATCAGCGGCGGCGTCGGCGCGAGGAACTGGCTGCGGCTCGTCACGAGCAGCAGGCGCGTCCCGTCGGCCGACAGCGCGACCGACTGCACGTCGCCGTTGGCGCGCGCGTTGAAGGCGGTCGTGCCCTTCGTGATCGCGCGCGTGCCGGCCTTGCGGCTGACGCCCGGCCGCATCGAGGTGAGGTAGACGTCGAGCGCCGGGTCGGACGCCGCCGCCGGCCGCGGCGCCGCGCCGGCGACGAACGCGACCGTCCAGCCGTCGCGGCTGAGCGCCGGGGCGAACGAGCCGATGTCGGAGAGGCCCTGCTCGACGTCGGCGAGCGGGCCGTAGCAGGGACCGGTCGCGGTCGGGTCGTTGACGACCGTGCCGTCAGGCGGGCAGGCGGGGTCGTCCGGATCGGCCGGGCCGGTGATGCGCCGTGTGACCGCGCCGGCGTCGTCCCAGCGCTTCCACAGGTAGCGCGGCAAGGTCGGGTCGGTCGCCTCGCCGGTCAGCAGCCGCGTCTGCGCGGCGGCGTTCTGACCGGTCCACGCGACGGTGCTGCCGTCACCGGAGATCGCGACCGGCCGCAGCGCGCCGCCGGCCGGCGTCGTGCCGTCGAGCGCTCTGCTGACGAGCACCGTGCGGTGCTGGCGCAGGTCGCGCACGAGGACGGCGCCGGGCGGCGTGTCGAGGCTCGCGTGGTCGGGCAGGTCGGACGCCTGCTCGGTCGTGCGGAAGGCGACGTAGCGGCCGTCACCGCTGATCCCCTGTCCGGGGAAGACGGCGGCGCCGGGCTCGCCGCTCGGCAGCGGCGGGTCGCGCGGCGCGTAGCTCGCCGGCTGCTCGCCGCCGTCCTTCGCGGAGACGAGCGCGTAGGCGCCGCTCGCTGCGCGGTCGGCGGTCAGCGGCACCGCCATGTCGCGCACGTAGACGTCGACGTTGTCGTTCGTGTCCTGCGGGACGAGCCGCTGCGCGGTGTCGAACACGACGTAGCGGCCGTCGTCGCTGACGGACGGGTCGGCGGCGCCGCGCAGCAGCAGCGTGGACGGATCGTCCTCGGCGACCTGGTCGCCGTCTGCGACGAGCGCGAGCGCTCTCGTCGCGCGGTCGTAGCGAAAGATCCCGCCGCGCCGCAGGCGGCCGGCGGGGTCGGGGTCGTCGTCGGCGAAGAAGTTCGTCGCTCTCGTCTGGAAGACGACGTAGCGGCCGTCGGCGGAGGCGTCGACGGCGCTGCTGGCGCTGTCGGCCTGCTCGAGCCGCGGCCAGTCGACCGAGATCAGCTCGGCGCCGGGGCCCCACGAGGCGGCGGCCGGCGCGGCGGCGAGCGCGACGAGCGCGGCGGCGAGCGGCAGCGCGCGCCTCACGCGACCACCGCCCGCCGCAGCCGCCGCACGTTCCCTGCCCGGTCGCGCGCAATCACGTTCACGACATGGCGCCCCGCGTGCGCGTACGCGTGCGTCGCGCGCCGTCCGCGGCCGCGCCGGCCGTCGCCCCACGCGATGCGGACGCCGGCGACGCCGGAGACGCCGTCGCGCACGGTCACGCGCACGCGCCCGCCGCCGAGCGCGGTCACGCGCACGCGCGGGGGCGTGCGGTCGACGAGCAGCGCCGAGCCGACGCTCGTGCGCGTCTGCCCGTCGGCGTCGGTCGCGACGACCGTCACGCGGTGACGGCCGTCGTCGAGCTGGCCACGCCCGAGCGTGCGCGCGAGCCCGCGCACGCCGTCGACGACGTCCGCGCCGTCGACCTGCACCGCGTACGTGAGCGGGCCGTTCGTGCTCGGCGCGGCGTCCCACGTCAGCCGCAGCCGGCGACGCCGCGTCCAGCCGGGCGGCGTCAGCACCGTGAAGCGGCCGGGCGGCACCTCGATCGCGGCGGCCGCGATCTGCTTGCCGGCGTCGCGGCCTTGCAGGAAGCCCACCAGCGCGCTGCCGAGCGAGGAGCCGCCGAGGCGCAGCGTCTGCAGCGCGCCGCCCGCGTCCGCGCTGACGGTGCGGTCGAACGGCGTGCCGTCGGCGTCGCGCTCGAACAGGCCGACGCCGTCGCCGACGCTCCAGGCGGCCGCAAGCGTCCCCTCCTGCCCGCGTGCCACGAGCGGGTCGGAGGCGGTCGTGCCGCCGCCGGCGTCGAGCCGCACCGGGTCGGCGACCGAGACCTCGTCGCCGCCGACGTCGAGCACGCGCGCGCCGAGCCCGACGCCCGCGTCGAAGCCGCCGTCGTCGTCGGTCGAGACGCTGACCGTCCCGAGCGCGCCGCCGGCCGGGTCGGGCCCGTTCGCGCCGCCGCCGTCGACCGGCCGCGCGCCGACGAACGTGCCGGCGCCGTCGGCGAAGCTCGACGGCAGCATGTTCACGAGCGCGCGCGGCCGCGTCCAGGCGGTCTTCGCGTCGCCCTGCTGGCGCAGCCCGACGATCGCCTCGCCGAACGGCGAGACGGCGAGCGAGAGCTGGTCGGCGGGGGCGTCGAGCGGCGTCCCGCCGACGTCGGACGGGCTCGCCTGCAAGACGTTCCCGAGCACCTTCCCGAACACGCGCCGCGCGTAGACGCGCGGGATCAACTGGTCGTCGGGCTCCTGCCAGGCGACGACCGCGTCGCCGGCCTGGTCGGTCGCGACGCGCGGCCCGTTGAGCGGCGTCGGCGTCGCCTGCGGCTGCGAGACGATGCGATCGACCGGCTGGCCGAGCAGGCTCCAGAACGAGCCGGAGTAGCGCTGGATGCGGATGTCGGCGTCGACCGTCCCGGGCGGCAGCGACGGGCTCTGGCGCGCGTAGACGACGCGGTAGACGAGGTAGGCGGCGCCGCCCGGGCTCATCGACAGCGACGGGGCGGCGTCGAGCCCTTCGCGCACGTCGAGGTCGATCGCGACCGGCGCCTGGAAGCGCGTCGCCCCCGGGTCGAGCGAGGCGGAGTACATGCGGTTCTGCACGCCGGCGCCGAACTGGTGGATCCACGTGACGACGAGCCGCCCGCCGTCGCCGGCGCCGATCGCCGGCCACGACGAGTCGTACGGCTGGCCGACGTCGACGCGCTGCGGCGGCTGCCACGCGCGCTCGGCGAAGCGGCTGACGAACACGTGCACGTGGCCGCCGACGCGCTTGGAGTAGACGAGGCCGCCGCTGCCGTCCTCCGCCATCGCGACGCCGTCGAGCGAGACGATGTCCGCCCCGGACCCGGGGCCGCCGTCGAGCGTCACGGCCGCGCCGACGACGGCGCCCGCACGGGCGGCTGCGGCGGCGAGCAGGACTGCGACCGCCGCCGCGACGAGCAACGGCGATGGCATGCGGGTGGGCACGGTCGCGCACCGTACGAGCCGCGCGCAGCGATCCCGTTAACAAGTTGAGAAAGCGACACGTCGTTCACGATTTGTTGACGACCTGTGAGGGTGACTCCCCTTCACTTGAGGCGCTCCGTACGCCATCCCTGGAGGCCTCGTGCTGAGACGTGCCTGTCTGACTTCCCTCGCCCTCGGCCTGCTGGCCGTGCCCACCGCCGCGCAGGCGAAGACCACGATCACGATGAGCGGCTCGACGTCGGTCGCCCCGCTCGTGCGGGCGCTCGCGACGAAGTACGTCAAGCTCAACCCGGGCAAGGTGTCGTTCAAGCTTCAGCAGGGCGGCTCCGACATCGGCATCAACGACGTCGCGCACGGCCGCGTGACGATCGGCAACGCCTCGCGCAAGCCGCAGCCGAGCGATCCGGGCGGCCTCGTCTTCAACCGCATCGCCTACGACGCCGTCTGTCTGATCACGAACTCGGCGAACCAGCTGCCCGGCCTCTCGCAGGCGCAGGTGCAGTCGATCTTCACCGGTCGCACGCGCTCGTGGAGCCAGGTGCCCGGCGCCAGGGCGCACGGCGCGATCGACATCTTCACGCGCACCGCCACGTCCGGCACGGCCGACGCGTTCAGAGAGATCTTCCTGCAGAACCAGTTCAGCGTCGCGGCGAGCGCGCCGGCGAAGCCGTCGAACGGCCTCGTCAACCAGGCGGTGCGGACCGACCGCAACGCGATCGGGTTCGTCTCGCTCGACTTCCTCACCGGCGTCCGCGCGGTCCCCTACCAGGGCGTCGCGTGCACGCTGCGCAACGCGAAGTCCGGCCAGTACCAGGGCGTGCGTCCGTTCTCGCTCGTGACGCGCGGCGCGGCGACCGGCGCCGCCAAGTCGTTCATCAAGTGGGTGCAGCACTCGCGGGCGGCGCGGGCGATCATCAACACCCACTGGATCCCGCTGCGCTAGGTGACCTATGCGGAACGCCGCACTCGCCGCCAAGTTGCGTCCCCGCGCGGCGGGCCGGCGCCTGACCCGCCCAGAGCGCGCCGAGCTGTGGCTCGGCGCGCTCGCCGTCGGGCTGCTCGCGCTGATCGCGGGCATGCTCGTGTTCGTCTTCCGCCAGGCGTGGCCGTCGTTCGCGCACAACGGCCTGTCGTGGTTCCTGCCCGGCGGCAACGCGAACACGCAGCTCGCGGACGTCTACCACTCGCCCGCGGACCCGGCGCACTACGTCTACACGCTGCGCGCGTGGCCGATCCTCTACGGGACGCTGCTCAGCACGGGCCTCGCGGTGCTGTTCGCGCTGCCGTTCTCGCTGCTGTGCGCGCTCTTCATGGTCGAGTTCGCGCCGCCCGGGATCGCGCGCCTGATGACGCCGACGGTGCGCTTCCTCGCAGCCGTGCCGTCGGTCGTCTACGGGCTGATCGGGATTCTCGTGCTGGCGCCGTGGATCAACGACCACCTCGTGAGCGCGTCGTTCAAGCTCGACGTCAAGCCGATCGTGCCGATCGGCGGCGGCGGGCTGTTGCTGGCGACGCTGATCCTGACGGTGATGATCGTGCCGATCATGATCGCGATCAACGCCGACGCGCTGCGCAGCGTGCCGCGCTCGTGGCTGGAGGGCTCGGCGGCGCTGGGCGTGAACCGCTGGCGCACGTGGTGGAAGATCGGCGTGCGCACGGCGCGCCCGGCGATCGCGGCCGGCGTCGTGCTGGCAACGGCACGCGCGCTCGGCGAGGCGATCATGCTCGCGATGGTCTCGGGCTCGTTCATCTTCGCGCCCAACCCGCTCGACGGCCTCAACATGCTGCTGGAGCCGATCCAGCCGCTCGCCGCGACGATCGTGGTCGGCGCCGAGGGCCTGTCGGTCAAGCCGTACGGCCAGACGCTCTACGCGTTCGCGGCGGTGCTGCTCGTGTCCTCGATGTTCCTGTCCATCGCCGGCTGGGCGGCGCGCCAGCCGATGCGCAGACACGGGGTCCGATGAGCGCGACCGCCGTCCGCACGCGTGCGCGCGACAGCGCGTCGTCGTGGCCGCTGCTCGACCGCGTCGGGCTCGCCTGCTGCTGGGCGGCCGGGCTCGCGCTCGCCGCCGTCGCCGCCGCGATCGTGCTGTACATGGGCTGGAAGGGGATCTCCCAGCTCAAGCCGAGCCTGCTCGTCACGCACCCGACCGGCGACGTCGACCAGTCGAAGGCCGGCGGCTTCCTCGACCCGCTCGAGGGCACGCTGCTGCTGACCGGGCTCGGGATCCTGCTCGCCGTGCCGATCGGCGTCGCGACGGCGCTGTGGCTCGTCGAGTACGGCCGTCCGGCGCCGCTCGCGCGCGCGGTCGAGTCGGGCGTCGAGATCATCGCCGGCGCGCCGAGCGTCGTGCTCGCGCTGTTCGGGCTGACCGTCTTCTCCAGCTCCGGGCTGTCGTTCATGTCGTTCCGGGCGTCCGGCGCCGACGAGGCGTTCGGGCGCTCGTTCGCGATCGCGGGGATCGTGATGTCGCTGATCGCGCTGCCGTCGGTCGTCGCCGCCGCGCGCGAGGCGCTGATGCAGATCCCCAACCACGTGCGCGAGGCCTCGCTGGCGCTCGGCAAGACGAAGGCGGCGACGATCCGCCGCGTGCTGCTGCCGTCGATCCGGCCGGGGATCGCCACCGGCACGACGCTGGGCATGGGCCGCATCGTCGGCGACACGGCGATCGTCGTGCTGCTGCTCGGCAACACGCTGCTGACGGAGCCGCAGACCGACGTGCCGGTGCTCGGCCTGCTGCGCGGCACCGGCTCGACGCTGACGAGCTACGTCTACAACAACTCGCCGGCCGGCGAGGGCAACGCGCCGGACAAGGCCTACGCGGCCGCGTTCGTGCTGATGGTGCTCGTGATCGGCCTCAACGCGCTCGCCGCGCGCATCGCCCGCGGCCGCGACGGAGGTCCCGCATGGATCCGCTGATGCCCCCGCCCGTGCGGCGGATCTCGCTCGACGCGCCGCCGACGGTGGTGGAGCCGCCCGCGAACGGGAACGGCGCCGGCGCAGGCGCCGGACGCGCGCGCGCCGGCGCCGAGCCGAGCCCGCACGCGGTCGAGCGCATGCGCTGCGAGGGCGTGACGATCGCCTACGGCCCGAAGATCGCGGTCAACAGAGTCGACCTGTCGATCCGCCAGGGCGAGGTGCTCGCGCTGATCGGCCCGTCCGGCTGCGGCAAGACGACGCTGCTGCGCTCGCTCAACCGCCTCACCGAGCTGACGCCGTCCGCCGCGCGCGGCGGACGTATCGCACTCGACGGCGAGGACCTCGACGCGATCGAGGTGACGGAGCTGCGCACGCGCGTCTCGATGGTCTTCCAGCAGCCGAACCCGTTCCCGATGAGCGTGTTCGACAACGTCGCCTACGCGCTGCGCGAGGGGGCGAGCCGCCGCCCGCGCAAGCCGGCGCTGGCTGAGCCGGTCGAGCGCGCGCTGCGCCGCGCCGGCCTGTGGGACGAGGTCAAGGACAACCTCGAGCACCCCGCCCTGCGGCTGTCCGGCGGTCAGCAGCAGCGCCTCTGCATCGCGCGCTCGCTCGCCGCACAGCCGGAGGTGCTGCTGATGGACGAGCCGTGCTCGGCGCTCGACCCCGTCTCGACGACGACGATCGAGCGGCTGATCCTCGAGCTGCGCGAGCAGATCGCGGTCGTGATCGTCACGCACAACCTGCAACAGGCGCAGCGCGTCGCCGACCGCGTCGCGTTCATGTACCTCGGCGAGCTGGTCGAGCAGGGCACCAGCGACGAGATCTTCCGCGCGCCGCGCGCCCCGCGCACGCGCGACTACGTCGGCGGGGCATTCGGGTGAGGTCCCTCCGCGTGCTGCTCGCGCCGGTCGCCGTGCTGGCGCTGCTGCCGTCGGCGCTGCTCGGCTCCGGCTGCTCCTCGACGCGCGCGCAGGCGGCGAAGTTCACGCAAGAGGGCGACAAGGCGTTCGCCGCCAGAGGGCTGCGCGTCGGCGCCGCCAACCGCGACGTGCAGCTCGTCGAGCGCGCCGTGCTGAGCGACGCGAACGGGACCGCCGCCGTGGTCGTGCTGAAGAACCGCGGCACGCAGGCGCTCGCCGGCGTGCCGCTCGCGCTCGCGGTCAAGGACGCGCACGGCAAGCTGCTGTGGCGCAACGACGCGCCGGGGCTCGAGCCCGGCCTCACGCACGTCGCGCTGCTCGCGCCCGGCCAGACGGTCACGTGGGTCAACGACCAGGTGCTGACCCCGCCCCCGCCCGCCCCGCGGCCCGCGGCGCTCGCCGCGAAGGCCGGCGCCGGCGCGCCCGCGCCGCCGACCGCCGCGCGGCTCGACATCGCCGTGCGGCAGGCGCGCCTGGAGGGTGACCCGGCGAGCGGGGTGACGGCCGTCGCGAACGCCGTCAACGGGTCCGGGGTCGACCAGCGCGACCTCGTGGTCGCCGCCGTCGCGCGGCGCGGCGGCAAGCTGGTGGCGGCGGGGCGCGCGATCGTGCCGCTGCTGAGAGCGCACGGCCACGAGCGCTTCCAGGTCTTCTTCGTCGGCGACCCGCGTGGCGCCGAGCTGCACTTCGACGCCCAGCCCTCGACGCTCGGAGGAGCGAGATGACCGACGCACCGACCGAGATCCTGCCGGCCGTCGCGCCGGCGGACGCCGCGCACGCGGCCCCGCCGACCGCGGACCCGACGGCAGCGGTCCGCCCCGCCGGCAGCTGCCGCACCTGCGCGGCGCCGCTCGCGGCCGACCAGCGCTACTGCCTCGCGTGCGGGGAGCGCGTCGCGGCGCCGCGCGTCGAGCTCGCGAGCGCCGCCCGCGGCGCCGGCGCGGGGGCCGCCGCGCCGCCGCCGCCCGCGGGCGGCAGCTGGGCGCTGCTGCTCGACCGCGTCGGCGGCCCGATGGGCGCGGCCGCGGTCGTGCTGGTGGCGCTCGGCGTCGGCTTCCTGCTCGGCCAGGGCAGCCGCGGCCCGAGCGGGCCGGCGACGATCGTCCAGCGCCCGCCCGTCGTGAACGTGCAGGGCGGTGGCACCGTCGCGCCGAGCAACACGAGCGGCGGTGCCGACACGACCGGCGGCGGCGCCAAGCACGGCGGCGGCAAGGGCGCCTCGACCAAGGGCGTGCCGAAGGCGCAGACGCACGACAACGCCGGCGGCGACCTCAACAGACTCAGAGCACAGCCGGACGAGCAGGCGACCGGCGGCACCGCTCCGAGAGCAGACCACAAGCCGTCGGGCGGCGGCTCCTCGACGGAGACGATCGGATGAGCGCGCAGCGCCCGCCGCACGCGCCCGACGCTCGCCCGAGCGCGCAGCGCCCGCCGCACGCGCCCGACGCTCGCCCGAGCGCGCAGCGCCCGCCGCACGCCCCGGCCGCTCGCGCGGAGGCGCGCGCATGAGCTGGCGCGCGCGTCTGCACCCGCGCCGCCTCCTGCACGGGCCGCCCCCGCCGCCCCCGCCGGCGCCGCTGCCGCCCGGCGGCGGCCAGGCGAGAGGCGCGGCCGAGCTGGCCGAGCGCCGCGAGGCGCTCGCGCGCGACCTCGTCGAGGCGCAGTTCGACCTCGGCGGCCTCGCGTACGAGATGGCGATCCGCGACCACTTCCGGCTCGACGTGCTGACGCGCCAGGCGGCGCGGCTGCAGCAGCTCGACGCGCGCCTCGGCGAGGTCGAGCACCTGCTGCGGCTCGACACGACCGGCGCGGCCGGTGCCTGCCCGCAGTGCGGGACGCTCTACGCGCGCGGCGCGCTGTTCTGCTCGCAGTGCGCCTTCCAGCTCGTCGCGACGGCGGTCGCGGCGGCGCCGGCGAACGGGCACGCGCCGGCGTCGGTGCCGCCGCCCGGAGCGCCCGGCGGCGGATGAGGGACCCGCGCTACGCGCGCCGTCGCCGCGCGGCCGTCCCGGCCGCGCTCGCGGCGTTCGTGATGCTGCTGGTCGTCAGCGGCGCGGGCGTGCCGCTGACGTGGGCGGGCGGCAGCCCGTTCACGCCGGCGATGACGATCGTGCTGCCGGCGCAGGAGGCGGCGCCGCCGGCGCCCGACGAGGCGAGCGCGCCGGTCGAGGACGCCTCGTCCGGCGGCAGCGGCGACGCGCCCGCCGCGCCGGCGCCGGCGCCGGCGGCGCCCGACGCCCGGTCGCCCGCGCCCACCCACTCCGGCGGCGGCGGCGACCACGGCACCGCGAGAGCGCCTCCGCCCGTCCGCCACGTGTTCGTCGTGATGCTGAGCCAGACCGACCTCGTCGCGCTCGCCGACCCGACCGCCTCGCCCGCGCCCTACCTCGCCGGCAGACTCGTCCCGCGGGGAACGCTGCTGACGGCCTACGACGCGGTCGCGCGCGGCTCGCTCGCGAACGGCGTCGCGCTGCTCAGCGGCCAGGGCCCGACGCGGCAGACGCTCGCCGACTGCCCGACCGCCGCGGGCACGGCGCCGGCCGACGTGACGCCCGACGTGCTCGGCGACGACGGCCAGCAGCTCGGCGACGGCTGCGTCTACCCGTTCGCGACCGGCACCGTCGCCGACCAGCTGACCGGCGCCGGGCTCGGCTGGCGCGCCTACGTGGAGGGCGCGAGCGGTCCCTGCCCGGCGACGCCGCGCGACCCGTTCGCCTACTTCCACTCGCTGCTCGACGCGGGCGCGTGCGCGAGACGCGTCGGCGGCCTCGACGCGCTCGACGCCGACCTCGCGCGCGGCAGCGACGCCCCCGCGCTGCTCTACGTCGTCCCGAACGCGTGCCACGACGGACAGGCGACCCCGTGCGCGCCGGGCGCGCCGGCCGGGCCCGCCGCCGCCGACGCGTTCCTTGCGGACCTCGTCCCGCGGATCCTCGCCTCGCCCGCCTACGCCGACGGCGGCCTGATCGCGATCACGAGCGACGGCCCGCCGCCGCCCGCGCCGCCCACCACGCCCACGACCCCCACCACGCCCACGACCCCCACCACGCCCACGACGCCGACCAGTCCCACCACGCCGACGACCACCTCTCCCGCGCCCACGACCACCACCCCCGCGCCGCAGGCCACGACCGCCACCGCCCCGCCGGCCGGCCCGCTCCCCGCGACCTACCCGAACGTCGGCGACGCGGTCGCGGCCGGCGCGGCGCGCGTCGGCGCGCTGCTGATCTCGCCGGCCGTCCCGGCGGACAGACGCAGCGCCCTGCCCGCCGACCACTTCACGCTGCTGCGGGCGATCTCCGACCTGTTCGCGCTGCAACCGCTCGGCTACGCCGGCGCGCCCGGCCTGCGGCCCCTGCCGGAGCGCGTTCTCCGGCCAAATCAGCAGTAACCGAAAAAAGACCGTCGATTTGTTCGATTGATCGCTATCGTCAATCGAACGATGAAGTCCACACAGGACCGCCAGCGCGAGGAACGCGAGCGCAAGCTGGCCGAGATCAGAAGACAGCTCGACCAGGGGACGCTCGTCATCCGCAAGATGACGGCCGAGGAGCGCAAGGCCAACCCGCCGCGCCCGCGCGACGCGAGATCCGAGGCCAGACGCCGCCGCCGCGTCTGACGCATGGCTGACGTTCTCGCTCGACCTCCGCGCGCTGAGCTTCCGCACCTGGCTCTACCTCGGCGAGGCCGCTTCGAAGTGCGAGCATGTCCGCTGGGCGCTTCTGCGCCCTGACGCCGCGGAGCGCCTCGGGCGTGTCTACCTCGTGCGCGGCGCGCTGGCGACGACCGCCATCGAGGGCAACACGCTCTCCGAAGAGCAGGCGCAGGGCGTCGTCGAGGGCACCTTGAGACTTCCCGCTTCCCAGGCGTACCTGGGAAGAGAGATCGAGAACATCGTCACGGCGTGCAACCAGATCCTCGACGAGACGTTCGACCATCCCGGCGACCCGTACGCCGATGTTCCGCTCACCGTCGAGAAGATCAGGCGCTACAACCGCCTGGTGCTCGACGGCCTCGCGCTCGAGGACGACGTGCGACCCGGAGAGATCCGCGCTCACTCGGTCGTGGTGGGCAACTACCGCGGCGCTCCGCCCGAGGAGTGCGAGACGCTGCTCGAGCGCCTCTGCGCGTGGCTCGACTCCGACGCCTTCCGGACCGAAGACCCGTTGCTCGAGAGGCCGCTCGCGATCGTCAAGGCGGTCGCGGCACATCTGTACCTCGCCTGGATCCACCCGTTCGGCGACGGCAACGGACGCACCGCGCGCCTCCTCGAGCTGCAGATCCTGCTCTCAGCCGGTCTCCCGCTTCCCGTGACGCAGTTGCTGAGCAACCACTACAACGGGACTCGCACGGAGTACTACCGGCAGCTCGCGGCGGCAAGCCGGACGGGCAGCCCGATCGACTTCATGCACTACGCGATTGAAGGCTTCGTGGACGAGCTGCGCGCCCAGCTCGACCGCATCTGGAGCATGCAGTACGCCGACCGATGGGAGCAGTACCTCTCCGAGAGCTTCGGCGAGGTGCGCAGCGCCGCCGAGCGCCGCCGGCTGCGCCTCGTCAAGGACCTCTCGCGCAGAAGCATCGTCCTGGCGGACGGCATCGGCCTGCCGAAGACCGTCCCGGTGCCGCGCGGCGAGCTCAGATACCTGAGCCCGCAGCTCGCTGCGCTCTATGCGGGCACGACCGACCGTACGCTGACGCGCGATCTCGACGAGCTGATCGCGCGAGGCCTGATCGTGCGCACGCCCCAGGGCTACATCCCGGCCTCAGACCAGGTGCACGCGTTCCGCTCGCCCGCCCGCGGCATCTGACGCCGGCACGACACGATCGGCCCCGGCCGGCCTCGGAACCAACGTCGCACGTGCTGGCGTCGCTCCACGGCGCCTTCCAGCTCAAGAAGCTCCATTCGCGCGTCCGCCTGAGGCCTGGGAAGGCGGCGCCCTGACGAGCTGGACCGGACGCGTGCCGCTGTGGTCACCATTCGGTGCGCGTGAGCGTTCTCTCCGGCAGAGCATCCTGGCGCCGTCAGCCGATTCGGGCGTTGCCCGCACACCGCGGGCCGCCTACGGTGTTTCCGTGTGAGAGCGCTTTCCGAGGCCCTTCCGCTTGCGCTCAGCGCGGCGATCTATCCGCCGGCGCTGCTGGTCCTGCTCCTCCTGCTGACCGGCGATCACCCGCGCCGGCTCGTGTTGGCGTACTTCACCGGTGCGGCGTTGATGGTGCTCTGCGCGGGCCTCGTCGCGCTCACTGTCCTGACCGAGTCGGGCGCGACGAGCCAGGACAGCAAGCCGGCCAGCGGCGGAGTGCAGATCGCCGTCGGGATCGCACTGCTTGGGCTCGCGGCGTGGCTGTGGCGCCGCCGCGCGCGCGATCCCGGCAAGCCGGTCAGCGACGAGGGGCCCGAGCCGAGCCGGATCTCGCTGTGGTCGCAGCGCGCGACCACGAGCCAGAAGTGGTCGTTCGTGCTCGGGCTTGCGATGTTCCTGCCCTCGCCGCTGTACCTGCTTGCCGTGCAGCAGATCGCGGACAGCGGAAGCCCAGCGAGCTCGAACGTGCTCGCCGTGCTGATCTGCGCGATGGCGGTCCTGATCTTCGTCGAGAGCACCGTGCTGGCGCTCTTCATCCGGCCCGGGAGCGTCGCGGCCGCCCTCGCCGGGACGCAGAGCTGGCTGACGCGCAACGGCTGGACGCTTGGCGCGATCGCGGCGTTCGCGGCCGGCGTGTATGCCCTCAGTCAAGGCGTGGACGCGCTCACCTGAGCGCCCGCGTGCCAATCGAGGCGCCGGGGACCACTTCATCCCATCGGGGTGATGCGCTCCGACCGGCGGCGGGCGACACTCGATTGTGCTCGGCCCCTTGCGGGCCGACCGCCTCTGGTGCGATCGGCACCGGGGCATGCGTACGCGAGGAGGACGTGACCATGGGACAGGACCGACGCCAGCGCCGACGGCGCGCCGCCGCTCTCGGCGGTGCGGCCGTTGCGGCCAAGAAGCACCACGACGCAAAGGAAGCGGAGCAACAGGCGGCGTCTGCCGGATACGACGAGCCGACCCAGGATCGCGCAGCCGGCAGCATGACGCCGGAGACGCTGGACGAGCTCAAGCAGCTTGGTGAGCTCCACGAGCAGCACGTGCTGACGGACGAGGAGTTCGAGAGCGAGAAGGCAAAGCTGCTCGGTCCCGCTTGAGCGAACACGCATCTGTCTCGGCGCGCGGCGCCGGGCGACCATGAGGAGGGAACTCATGTCCGACCTGAACACACCTGTCCTCGACTCGCTGTTGCAGATGAACGAGGGATCGCTGGAGCGGTCGGGGCTGGATCCCGAGCGCTTCATGCTCGTGCGGATCGCCGCGCTGGCGGCAACCGGCGCTCCGCCCGCGTCCTATCTCCTCAACCTCGAGATGGCGTCCGAGCTCGGACTGACCCTCGAGCAGGTGCAGGGCGTCCTCATCGGCATCGCCCCGGTGATCGGAAGCGCCCGGGTGGCCGCTGCCGGCAGCGCGATCTTCCAGTCGCTCGGGCTGGCGACGGCGATAGCCGAGGAATAGCGACCGCGATCCGCGCCGACGACTGAGCTCCCGCCGCCGGCTCGGTTCGCCGGATCGATCGAACCGACGCACACACAGGAGGCACGGGCATGCGCATCGAGGACTACGGCTTCATCGGAGACCTGCAGAGCGGCGCCTTGGTGGGGCGTGACGGGTCGGTCGACTGGCTCTGCATGCCGCGCTTCGACTCGGCGTCGTGCTTCGCGGCGCTCGTCGGCGACGAGCGCCATGGGCGCTGGCGCCTGGGCCCGGCGGGACCCACGACCGCGGTCACGCGACGCTACCGGCCCGGAACCCTGGTGCTCGAGACCGACGTCGAGACCGCGGACGGCGCGGTGCGCGTGATCGACTTCATGCCTCGCCGCACCGAGGGCCCGCCGCGCCTGATGCGGATCGTCGAGGGCCTGCGGGGCCGGGTTCCGATGCATCTGGAGCTGTCGCTGCGCCCCGACTACGGGTCGATCACGCCGTGGGTCGAGGCAGCGCCCGACGGCGCGATCGCGACCGCGGGACCTGACGCGTTCCGGCTCAGCAGCGCCGTGCCGCTGGAGCTGCACGACGGGACGTTCGACGCCGACTTCGTCATCCCGGAGGGCGGCCGCGAGCACTTCACGCTCTGCTGGCACGCCTCCTACGAGGAGACGCCGCCGGTCGAGGACGCCGACTCGGCGCTTGCCCGCACCGAGGCGTGGTGGCAGTCGTGGAGCGACCGGTGCGCATACGACGGGCCGTACCGGGACGAGGTGCTGACCTCGCTGAAGACGCTCAAGGCGATGACGTACGAGCCGACCGGCGCGCTGGTCGCCGCGCCCACGACGTCGCTGCCGGAGGACATCGGCGGCGTGCGCAACTGGGACTACCGCTACTGCTGGCTGCGCGACTCCGTGCTCGCGCTCGACGCGCTGCTCACCGCCGGGTACACCGACGAGGCGCTCGGCTTCCGTGATTGGATGGGGCGCGTCGGCACGGGCGAGCCGGCGAAGGCGCAGATCATGTACGGGATCCGCGGCGAGCGGCGGCTGACGGAGTTCGAGCTCTGCGAGCTCGCGGGCTACGAGGGCTCCAAGCCCGTCCGGGTCGGCAACGCGGCGTCCGAGCAGTTCCAGCTCGACGTCTACGGCGAGATCGTGAGCGCCTTCTATCTCGCCTCCGAGCGCGTCAGCTCGCTCGACGAGCGGGTCTGGCCGCGGTGGCGCACCCTGTTCGAGTACGTCGAGACGATCTGGCGCGAGCCGGACGACGGCATCTGGGAGTCGCGCGGGCCGCGCCGGCACTACACGTACTCCAAGGTCATGGCGTGGGTCGTGTTCGACCGCGCCGTGCGGATCGTCGAGCGGTTCGGCGTGGACGCCCCGCTCGAGCGCTGGAAGCAGGTGCGCGACGAGATCCACCGCGAGGTCTGCGAGCGCGGATACGACTCCGAGCGACGGACGTTCACGCAGTACTACGGATCGCAGGAGCTCGACGCGAGCGTGCTCACGATCCCGATCGTGGGATTCCTGCCGGGCTCGGACGAGCGCGTGACGGGGACGATCGACGCGGTCGCGCGCGAGCTCGGCCGGGACGGGTTCGTCTCGCGGTACTCGACGGCGCAGACCGACGACGGGCTGCCGGGCGACGAGGGGCAGTTCCTCGCATGCTCGTTCTGGCTGGTCAGCGCCCTGGCGCTCAACGGCCGCGTCGACGAGGCGCGGGCCCTGTTCGAGCGGCTCGTCGGCCTCAGAAACGACCTCGGCCTGCTGGCCGAGGAGTACGACGTCGGCCGCGGGCGGCAGGTCGGCAACTTCCCGCAGGCGTTCAGCCACCTCACGCTCATCGGCGCGGCGTACGCGATCGACGCAGCGCAAGCGGCCGCATCCGGTAATGGGCGCAAGGAGAAGGTGACGACATGAAGACCGTGATCGTCGGCGGCGTCGCGGCAGGCGCCTCGACGGCGGCGCGCCTGCGGCGCCTCGACGAGTCCGCCGAGATCGTCGTGCTGGAGCGCGACCAGTACGTCTCGTTCGCGAACTGCGGCCTGCCGTACCACATCGGCGGCGTGATCCCGGAGCGCGACAGCCTGCTGCTGCAGACACCCGAGAGCCTGGGCGAGAGCCTCGCGCTCGACGTGCGCACGGGACAGGAGGCGATCCGCATCGACCGCGACCACAAGGAGGTCGAGGTCCGCGACGTCGGCGACGGCCGCACCTACCGCGAGCCGTACGACAAGCTCGTGCTCTGCCTCGGCGCAGAGCCGATCCGTCCGCCGATCCCCGGCGCCGACGACCCGCGCGTCGACGTGCTGCGCAACATCCCCGACATGGACCGCATCATCGCCCGCCTCGACGCGGGCGCCACGAGCGCCGTCGTCGTCGGTGGCAGCTACATCGGCTTGGAGCTCACCGAGGCCTTCCGCTCGCGCGGGCTGCGGACGACCGTCGTGGAGCGGACCGAGCGGCTGATGCCGTGGCTCGACCCCGAGATGACGCGGCTGCTGGACTACGACGTCCGCACCCACGACGTCGACCTGCGCCTCGGCACGTCCGCCACCGCCATCAATGGTGACGGCGACAAGCTCGTCGTCGAGCTGTCGGACGGCACCTCGGTCGAGGCGGACATCGTCGTGATGGCCGCCGGGGCGCGTCCCAAGGTCGACCTCGCGCGCGCGGCGGGGATCGAGATCGGCCCGCGCGGGGGCATCGCGGTCGACGCGCAGATGCGCACGTCGGCAGCCGACGTCCTCGCGGCCGGCGACGCCGTCGAGACCGCGCACCTGCTGACCGGCGAGCCGACCCTCTCGATGCTCGCCGGGCCGGCGAACCGCGAGGGCCGGATCGCCGCCGAGACGATCCACGGCCGTGACAGCGCGTACCGCGGAACGCAGGGCACGGCCGTGGTCAAGGTGTTCGAGATGACGGCGGGCGGCACCGGCATGACCGAGTCGGAGCTCCGCGCCGCGGGCATCGACTTCCGCAAGGTCTACGACAACCATCCCGGGCACGCCGCGTATTACCCCGGCACCGAGCCGCTCTTCATCAAGGTGCTGTTCGAGCCCGCGCAGGGCAGGCTGCTCGGTGCCCAGGTGCTGGGCTGGGATGGGGTCGACAAGCGCATCGACGTGTTCGCGACCGCGCTGCGCGCCGGCATGACCGTGTTCGACCTCGAGCACGTCGAGCTCGCCTATGCCCCGCCCTACGGCGCGGCCAAGGACCCGGTGAACATGGTCGGCTTCATGGGCTCGAACCTGCTCCGCGGCGACATCCAGCTCTGGTATCCGGAGGACTATCCGGACTGCGCGCAGCGCGTGACGATCCTCGACACGCGCACGGAGGCGGAGTACGCGCATTGGCACGTGCCGGAGGCCATCCTCATCCCCTACACCGAGCTGCGGGAGCGGCTCGACGAGGTGCCGCGAGAGAAGCCGGTCTATACGTACTGCCGCTCCGGCTTCCGCAGCTATATCGCCTACTGCGTGCTCAAGCAGCACGGCTGGGACGTCGCGTGGCTGACCGGAGGCATGATGATGTTCCACGGCTTCCACCGCACGCCGCTCAAGGTCGGCAAGGGCGGCATGCCCGTGGTGGCCCACGCCGAGCACGTGCTCGCCCGGACGCCGCGGGCCGTCGAGCATGTCTGACGCGGCCGTCGAGGTCGCGCTGCACGTCCGCGCCGAGCACGGCGAGGGCCCGCTGTGGGACGCCGCGACGGCGCGCCTGTGGTGGGTCGACATCGCCGCCGAGCGCGTGCACTGCTTCGATCCGCAGTCCGGCGAGGACAGCTCGTGGCGCACCGGCGGGCAGCCGGGCGGCGTGGTGCTCGGGGCGAGCGGCGACCCGTTGGTGGCGATGCCGGACGGCCTGGCGACGCTCGATCGCGCCACCGGCGAGCTGCGGATGTGCGTTCCGATCGAGCCGGACCGGACCGAGAACCGCGCCAACGACGTCAAGGTCGACGCTCGGGGACGTCCCTGGGTCGGCACGATGGCGTTCGACAAGCGGGCGGAGAACGCGGCCCTCTACCGCGTCGACGGCGACCGCGCGACCTGCGTCGTGAGCGGCCTGACGATCTCCAACGGGCCCGCGTTCGACGAGTCGCGCGGCCGCCTGTACCTCGCCGACACCGCGCTGTGCGTCGTCGACCTCTTCGACTTCGACGACGTCACGGGTGCGGTCGCGAATCGCCGGCGCTTCCTCGATCTCAGCGATGCGGAGCTGTGGCCGGACGGCATGACCGTCGACCGCGACGGCATGCTGTGGGTCGCGCTCGGGCGAGCGGGAGCCGTGCACCGCTACCGCCCCGACGGGGCGCTGGACGGCGTGGTCGCACTGCCCACGTCGAATCCCACCTCGGTGGCCTTCGGCGGCGGCGACGGCGGCGACCTCTACATCACGACGTCGTGGGTCGACTGCGAGCGGCGCGACGAGGAGCCGCTGGCCGGGGCGATCTTCCGCTGCCGCCCCGGGGCGTCGGCCCGTCCGTCGCCCCGCTGCACGTCCCTTGCCCTCGATCGGAGAAAGGCAGCGCTCGATGATCCAGCGCATGGTCCTGTTCGGAGCATCCGGTGACCTGACCAGCCGCCTGCTGATGCCGGCGCTCGCCCAGCTCGCCGAGGCCGAGCTGCTGCCGCCGGGCTTCACGATCGTCGGCTCCGCAGTCACCGACTGGTCGACCGACGACTTCCGCCAGCACATCGCCGGCGCCTTGGACGAGCACGCGCCCGTCGCGCCGACCGCGCGCGACGCCGTCGTGAGGATGCTGGGCTTCCAGCCCGCCGACGTGACGAGGCCGGAGGACGTGGGGCGGCTGATCGGCGACGGTCATCCGGACACGCTCGTCTACCTGGCACTGCCCCCGGGCCTGCTCACGAAGGTGCTGCCGGCCCTGGCGCAAGCGCAGCTCACGGCCTCGGACGCGGTCGCGGTCGAGAAGCCCTTCGGCACCGATCTCGCCTCGGCGCACCACCTCAACGAGCTGCTCCGCATCGAGCTGCCGGAGCCGACGATCTTCCGCATCGACCACTTCCTGTCCGACGAGCTCGTGCGCCGCGTCATCGTCCTGCGGTTCCTCAACCGCATCTTCGAGCCGATCCTGAATGCCGAGCACGTGGAGCATGTGGACATCAGCTGGCTGGAGAGCCTGGCGCTCGAAGGCCGCGCCTCCTACTACGACGGCGCCGGCGCACTGAAGGACATGGTCCAGAACCACCTCATGGAGGCCATGGCGCTGGTCCTCATGGAGCAGCCGGCCCGGGTCGACGCCGACTCGTTCCGCTCGGTGCGCGTGGAGGCGCTCCGAGCGGTCGCCACGCCGCAGGCGGAGCGAATGCGCACCGACACAGTCCGTGCCCGGTACGCCGCGGGCACGATCGAGTCCCGCCAGATCCCGTCGTACGTGGACGAGGCCGGAGTCGATCCCGCACGCGACACCGAGACCTACGCGGCGCTCACCCTCGAGGTCGAGAATCCGCGCTGGGCCGGAGTTCCGTTCAGCCTGCGCTCGGGCAAGGCCCTCGCGCAGGACTCGGCCGAGATCGCGATCCACTTCCGCCCGCTGCCCCGCTACCTGCTCGACCGCTGGCCGGGCGTCGAGCCGAACGTGCTCAGGGTCGGCCTTACGGAACCCTACGTGCACCTGGCCACGACGCTCAACGGTCCCGAGCGCACCGTCGAGAACCGGAAGCTCGAGGTGCGCTCGACGCCGCCGCGGCTGACCGCGTACGCGCACCTGCTCGGGCAGATGCTCAGAAGCGACCCGATGCTGTTCATCCGGGGGGACGAGGCCGAGGAGGCGTGGCGGATCATCGACCCGGTGGCGAATGCGTGGGCGGCAGGCGAGGTCCCGATGCAGGAGTACCCAGCCGGGGGCGTTCCTCCCGGGCCCGCGCTCTGACATCCAGCGATCGGCCTGGATCTGCCACCCGAGCCGAGGCGGCGCGGCGGTGGCGCCTGCCACATGGAAGTCTTGCTGCGTACGAGCGGTTGCAACTCCTCCCGCCGCCGCGATACGAACCGGAACTCCGATTCGGGTTCCGCACGATACGGAGGGTGGATTCCGTCTGTGCGTCGCCGACTGGCGCCGCTACCTCGACCTGCTGCTCGACGCTCTGCGCCCGCGACCGTGAGCGGATTCTCATCCGCGCGTTAGGCGCGGCGGCAACACTCCCGCCCGTGGACCGCCGAACGGGGACCTCGACGCCCGCGCGCGCGCACCGGCGCGCATGGATCGCCGCCGCGCTGCTGCTCGCGCTCGCCGCCGGCGGCCTCGCCCTCTGGCTCGCGCTGCGCGACGCCTCCGGCCAGCCCGGACCGACCGCCGACGACGTGCTGCGCTTCCACTCGCAGCCCGGGCTCGACCCCGACCGCGTCCGCGTCACGGTGCCCGCGCGCGGACGCACGGCGCCGGGCTACGTCTTCCTCGCCGTCAAGCGCGGACCGGGGCAGGACGGCCCGCAGATCGTCGACGACCGCGGCCGCGTCGTGTGGTTCCGCCCGACGCCGCCGCACCTCGCGGCGACCGGCTTCCGCGTGCAGCGCTACAGAGCACAGCCCGTCCTCACGTGGTGGCAGGGCCGCACGAGATACGGCCACGGGATGGGCGAGTACGTGATCCTCGACCGCCACTACCGGCAGGTCGCGGTCGTGCGCGCCGGGAACGGCTACATGGGCGACCACCACGAGTTCCAGCTGACCCCGCGCGGGACCGCCTACCTGTCCGTGTACGCGCCGCGCCGGATGGACCTGCGCGCCGTCGGCGGCCCGCGCGACGGCACGATCTTCGAGTCGATCGTGCAGGAGGTCGACGTCGCCAGCGGGCGCGTCGTGTGGGAGTGGCACAGCGCCGACCACCTGCCCGTGACCGAGGGCGTCACGCCGCCCAAGAGCGGGACGCCGCACGACTACTTCCACGTCAACGCGGTCGACGACGACGGCCCCGGCCGGCTGCTGATCAGCGCGCGCAACATGCACGCGGTCTACGAGGTCGACAAGCGCAGCGGCCGCGTCCTGTGGCGCCTCGGCGGCAAGCACAGCGACTTCCGCATGGGCCCGGGCGCGCGCTTCGCCTTCCAGCACGACGCCGAGCGCCTGCCCGACGGGACGATCTCGCTGTTCGACAACGAGGCGACGCCGGCGCAGGCCGACCAGTCGCGCGGGCTCGTGCTGCGGCTCGACATGCGCACGAGAGTCGCGCAGCTCGTGCGCCAGTACAGACACCCCGACAAGCTGCTCGCGGGCGCCGAGGGCAACGTGCAGACGCTGCCCGACGGCCACGTCCTGATCGGCTGGGGACCGCAGCGGCACATCTCCGAGTTCAGCCGCGACGGGCGCCTGCTGTTCGACCTCGTCGTCCCGCCCGGCTCCGACAGCTACCAGGCGTACCGCTACCCGTGGCACGGCGAGCCGCTCGACCGCCCGGCGCTCGCCGCCCGCCGCCCCGCCGGCGCGCGGCAGGTGACGGCGTGGGCGAGCTGGAACGGCGCGACCGCGCTGCGCGGCTGGCAGCTGCTCGCCGGCGACGATCCCAACGCGCTCGTCCCGCTCGGCGCCCCGGTCCCGCGGCGCGACTTCGAGACGACGCTGCGCGCCCGCACCGCCGCGCGCTACGTCGCGGTCGCCGCGCTCGACGCGCGCGGCCGGCAGATCGGCGAGTCGCGGGCGGTCGCGCCGGCGGCGCGCTGAGGCGGGACGGCCCGGCTCAGCCGCGCTCGGCCGCGCCGATCGGCGCCCGCTGCGGCGCGGACGCGAGCGTCAGCTCGAAGCGCGTCGGGTCGCCCGCGTGCACGAGCCGCAGGTCGCCGCCCATGCGCCGCGCGAGCCCGCGGCCGATCGCGAGCCCGAGCCCGAAGCCGGGATGGCCGTCCTGGTCGGCGCCGCGGCGGAAGCGCTCGAAGATCAGCTCGCGCTCCTCCGCCGGGATCGACGGCCCGTCGTTCTCGACCGCGATCGACGCGCCGTCGATCGCCACGCGGATCGGCCGCTCGGCCGGCGCGTAGCGACGCGCGTTGTCGACGAGGATGCGGACGATCTGCGCGATCTTGCCGGGATCGCCCATCGCCGTTCCCGCACGCGCGTCGAACAGCGCGACGGGCGCGCCGTCGCCACCCTGGAACTCGGCGACGGTCGCATGGCAGAGCGAGGCGAGCGGGACCGGCTCGCGCAGCAGCGGCACCTCCGCGTCGAGCCGGCTGAGGTCGAGCAGGTCGGCCGCGAGCCGCGCCAGCCGGCCGGCCTGCTCGTCGGCGTGCGCCACCTGCTCGCGCGCGTCGTCGAGGTCGGGCGCGGCGTCGGCCAGGTCCTCGCGCAGCAGGCCGAGCCGCAGCCGCAGCGCGGCGATCGGCGTGCGCAACTCGTGCGAGGCGGTCGCGACGAACGCCTTGCGCGCCTCCTCCTGCGCGTGCAGGCGCCGCTGCATGCGCCCGAACGCGCGCGCGAGGTCGCCGATCTCGTCGCGGCTGCGGTCGGCCGGCAGCTCGGCGGCCGGCCCCTCCTGCGCCACCCGCACCGCCGCCGAGCGCAGCCGCCGGATGCGCCGCACCAGCCCGGTCGCCAGCAGGAACCCGAGCAGCACGGCGATCGCGAGGCTGAGCACGGCGGCGCGCTCGAAGCCGACCAGGAACACCTGCCGCGCCGCCGCGACGTCCTTGAGCGACTTGCGCAGGCCGAGCGTGACGTCGCCGGCGCTCGTGTCGACCGGCAGGACCGCGACGGCCTCCGCGTTCGCGCCGCCGCCGACGACCTCGCGCACCTCGCGCCGGCTGCGCAGCGTGCGCGTGAGCTGCGGGAACGGCACGCGCCGGTCGAGGCCCTGGTCGCTGCCGAGCAGCACGTGCCCGGCGCGGTCGAGCACGAACACCTCGACGCCGACGCGATGCAGCCGGTGGCCGATCGACAGGAGCTGCGGCGAGCGCGGCCGCAGCGCGGTGCGCGGCAGCGCCGACATCTCCTGCCGGGCCGTCGCGGCGCTCGCCGCGAGGCTGCCGAGCGCGTCGCGCTGCACGCGCTGCTCGAGCGGCGTGAACAGTGCCACCGTCGCGCCGGCGAGCGCGACGACGGTGACGGCGACGAGCGCCAGCACGAGCCGCCCGCGCAGTCCGAGGAACGCGCGCATCCGCCGGCCTCTCAGGGAGCGCCGAGCCGGTAGCCGACGCCGCGCACGGTCTGGATCAGCACCGGCTGCTCGGGGCGCCGCTCCAGCTTCTCGCGCAGGTGCCGCACGCGCACGTCGATCCCGCGCGGGTCGCGGTAGGCGCTGTCGCCCCACGTCGCGCGCAGCAGCTCCTGACGGTCGAACACGCGGCCCGGCTGGCGCATCAGCGCGTCGAGCAGCTCGAACTCGGAGAACGTCAGCTCGACCGGCCGTCCGTCGACGGTCACCTGCCGGTGCGGGCGGTCGAGCACGAGCGGTCCGAAGCGCAGGACGTCGTCGCCGAGCGCGCGCGCTCCGGCGCGGCGCAGCACCGCGCGGATGCGGCTGCGCAGCTCGGCCGGCCCGAACGGCTTCGTGATGTAGTCGTCGGCGCCGGCCTCCAGCCCGAGCACGGCGTCGCCCTCGCTGTCGAGCGCCGTGAGCATGATGATCGGGACGACGTTGCGCCGCTCGCGCAGCGTGCGGCAGACCTCGTTGCCGTCCGGGCCGGCGCCGAGCGCCACGTCGAGCAGCACGACGTCGAAGTGCCCGGTGCTCGCGCGGTCGATCGCGGCGCTGCCGTCGGCGACCGCGGTGACGTGATGGCCCTGACGCACGAACAGGCGCGACAGCATCTCGCGCAGCTCGGACTCGTCGTCGACCACCAGGATCTCCAGCGGCGGGCGCTCCATGCGGTCACGCTACCGCGGCGCGGCGCTCAGCCGCGCCTGTGCCGGGGCCAGGCACCAGGCGCCGGCGGCGATCGCGGCCAGCGCGAGCAGGTGCGCGAGCCGCACGGCCGGCCCGCGGCCGAGCGGGTCGCCGAGCACCAGCACGCCGCCGAGCATCGCGACCGCGTTCGTCGCCGCCGTCATCAGCGCCACGACCGGCACCGCCGCGCCGGCCTGGAGCCCGCGCTGGAAGCACAGGAACGCTCCGCCGCTGAGCAGCAGCACCGCGACGATCCACGCGGCGGCGGCCGGCGCGTGGCCGCGCTGGACGGCGATCGTCGCGGCCTTCGTCGCCGCGTCGGCGGCGCCGTAGAGGACGCCGCCGGCCGCGCCGAGCAGCGGCGGCTGCGGGCGCCGTGCGGCGAGCGCGGCCGCGACCGCGGCGGCGAGCGCGAGATAGAGCGCGAGCGCGGCCGACGGCACGTGCGCCGGCTGCGCGGCCGTGCGCGCGCCGGTGGCGAGCAGCACGAGCGCCGCCACCATCAGCGCGACGGCCGCCAGCTCGGCGCGCGAGAGCCGCTCGCGCAGCAGGCGCATGCCCGCGGGCGCGGCGAGCGCGAGCCCGCCGGCGCCGAACGCCTGCACGAGCGACAGCGGCGCGCGCGCCAGCGCGCCGACGTGCAGCGCCCAGCCCAGCAGGCCGATCGCGAGGCCGGCCGCCCACGCCGGCGAGCCGAGCAGGCCGCGCAGCGTCCGCAGCGGGTGGCGCGGCGCGACCGCCGGCGCCGAGCGGCCGCCGACGTGCTGCAAGAGGTAGCTGCCGTTGAGCGCGAGCGACGCGAGCAGCGCGAGCCCGAGGCCGAACGCGAGCGAGCTCACCGCCTGCCCGCCGATGCGAGCGCCAGCGCGCGCCGGCGCCGCGGCGGCGTGACCGCCGCGGGCGCGCGCGCCGGCTCGGGAGCGGCCGGCAGGTGCGCCGCCGGCTCCCACCGCAGCGGGAGCGCCGCCGTCGCCGGGGCGCGCACGTAGCCCTCCGCCTGCAACGCCCGCAGGCCGGCGAGCGGCAGGTCGCGACGACGCCGGTAGAGCAGGTAGCGCGGCTGCCAGACGGGCGCGAACTTGGCGTTGAAGCGCGCCAGCCGCTCGAGCTGGAAGCGCCCGTGGGCGCTGCCGAGCAGCGCCCGCAGCAGCCGCCGCCGCAGCCCGAGCGTCGCCGGGTCGGCCGCCATCACGTGCGCGAAGCCGGCGAAGTTGAGGCTCACCTGCTCGACGCCGTCGGCGGCCGCGTCGCGCAGCGCCTCCACGACCATCGTCTCGCCCAGCCCGTTCGGCTCGTCGGCGGCGCCGCGGCGCATCGTGTCGAGCGAGCGCCCGCGGCCGGCGTCGTAGGAGACGAAGCGCAGGAACGCGCGCAGCACGCCGCTCGCGTCGCGCGCGAGCACGTAGCGCGCGTCGAGGTCCTCCGGCGCGCCCCACAGGCGGCCGAGCGTCATCGCGAAGCCGTCGCACACGCGCCGCTGGCGCGCGCGCCACGCCTGCTCGACGCCGTCGAGCTCCGCGATCGTCGCGTCGTCGAGCGCCCGCGCCGCGCGCGTCTCGACATGCCAGCCGGCGCGCTCGACGCGCGCGACCGCCTGACGCACCTTGCGCACGCGGCGGCCCTCGAGGCTGAACGCGCGCGGATCGACGAGCGCCTCGGCGCCGACCTGCAGCGCGCGCAGGCGGCAGGGCGCCAGCGCGGCGAGGCCCTGCGGCGAGACGCCGGTGGCGCAGACGCTCCAGCCGCGCCGGACCGCCTCGGCGGCGAAGGCGCCGAGCACGGCCGCCGCGCAGCCGGGCGGCCCGATCGGGTCGCCGGCGACGATCGCGGTGCGCCCGATGACGCGGTACGCGAGCACGCCGCCGGCCGCGAAGTGGAAGCTCTTGTCGGCGCGCAGCGCGAACGGGTCGAGCGAGTCGCGGCCGTGCTCGGCGACGAGCCGCGCGGCGCGTGCGTGCTCCGGCGGCGCATGGCCCTCGCCGGCCGGCAGGCTGCGCGCGGCGGTCGCGCGGCGGGCGCCGTACAGGCCCGCGAGCAGCCCCAGCAGCAGCCCGGCGAGCTCCGCCCACAGCCCGCGATGGTGCAACTGCCTCGCCAGCCGCGACGCGACCGGCGCCGAGTTCTCGACGGCGTAGGAGGCGGCGCCGCCGGCCACCAGCAGGAGCCAGGCGAGCACGCCCGTCGCGGCCGCCGTCAGCAGCGGGCGCAGCCGCGTCAGCAGGCCCAGCAGCGCGCCCGCGGCGGCGCCCGCCGCCGCGAACGCGAGCAGCACGCGCACGAGCGGCTGCGCGCTGCCGCCGGCGAGCGCCTGCAGCGGCAGCGCGCCGTCGAGGCGCCGGCCGAGCGCCACCAGCCGCTCTTGGCGCAGCAGGTAGAGCAGCCCGAGCCCGCTCGGCGCCGCCAGCAGCGCGACCAGCACGGCGATCGCGCCGCGCTCCGCCGTCACGAGCAGACGCAGCGTGCGACTCATGTGAAGTGCTCGCTCGCGAAGCGCAGCATCTGCGGCAGGCGCGCCCGCCACAGCGCCCAGTTGTGGCCGCCGCGGTATTCGGCCATCGCGACGTGGCCGCCCGCCGCGCGGAAGCGCTGCACGAACAGGAGCGTGTCGGCGTGGCTGGTGAGTCTGTCGCTGCGGCCGCGGTAGACGAACGCGTACGTCGGCTGCGCGGCCAGCCGCGCGCGCAGCGCGCCGACGTAGGCGTTCGGGCTGTTGGCCGCGAGCAGCCGCTGCGAGGCGCCCGCGAACGCGAACGTCGGCGTCTGCGTGAAGTAGCCCGACCAGCTCTCGAACGTGCCGAACGTGGCGAGGTTGTGCAGCGTCACGTTGGCGGCGCCGTAGCCGCCCTCGGACAGCCCGGCGATCGCGCGGTCGCCGCGCGCCGGGATCGTCGCCCACGCGCGGTCGACGGCGTGCACCGTGTCGAGCACGAAGCTCTCGTAGCGTCCGGCCCCGGCGTTCGCCCACTCGGTGTCGTTGGAGTCGACCGACGTGTGCCCGTCGGGGATCACGACGACGAACGGGCGGATCTGGTGGCGGGCGATCAATGCGTCCATGCGCGGCGCGAGCGCCCCGATCGTGAGGTAGCCGAGTGGGCTGCCGGGCGGTGCGTGCAGCAGGTAGAGCGCCGGGAAGCGCGCGCCGGCGCGCGCGGCGGCGGCGTAGCCCGGCGGGAGGTAGATCGTCGCCGTCGCCGGGCGACCGAGCGCCCGCGACGGGTAGGTGAAGCGCACGACTTGACCGGCCGCCGCGCCGGCGACGTGCGCCGGCGGCGGAAAGCCGCGGTAGCGCTCGTAGTTGACGACGTAGCGGACGAGCCCGTACACGCCGGCGCCGAGCAGCACCACGCCGGCGGCCGCGATCGCCAGGACACGGATCGGGCGCGACCGCCGGCCGGCGGTTCCAGTGAGGGCGACGCTGCTCACAGCGCGAACGTACGCCGCGGCAGATGACCCCGGGTGGCGCGGATGTTGCGGTTGCGTTACCGCCGCACGGCGGCGTCAACGACGCCCCGCGGCCGTCTCAGCTGACGCGCTGGACGTGGAAGACGCGCGCGCCGGCCGGCGTCTCGACGGTCACGGCGTCGCCCTCGCGCGCGCCGACGAGCGCGGCGGCGACGGGCGACTCGATCGACAGGCGGCCGTCTCTCGCGCTCGCCTCCGCGGCGCCGACGAGCGTGTAGGTGGCGACGCGGCCGGACTGCTCGTCGCGCACCTCGACGGTCGAGCCGAAGCCGACGACGCCGTCGGGCGACGCGCCGGCCTCGGTCACGCGTGCGCCGCGCACGCGCTCCTGGAGCCGCTTGATGCGGGTCTCGAGGTGCGCCTGGTCCTCCTTGGCCGCGTGGTACTCGCCGTTCTCCTTCAGGTCGCCCCACTCGCGCGCGGTCTTGATGCGCGCGGCGATCTCCGCGCGCGCGCGCGTCTCGAGGTCGTGCAGCTCCCCGCGCAGCGCGTCGAGCCCCTCCTGCGTGATCGCGTATCCGTCCGCCATCGCGACAGTGTGGCATGGTCACCCGCATGCGGCTCCTCCCCACCGCGCCGAACGTCGAGCTGCGCAGCGACCCCGAGCGGGGGCGGATCGTCGTGCTGTCGTTCCCGTACGACGCGAACCTCGTCGAGGTCGTGCGCGGGATTCCGCACCGCCGCTTCGACTGGGACGCGCGCGAGTGGTGGGCGCCGGTGCAGGACTGGGTCGCGCACCACGTCGCCGACGTGCTGCGGCGCTTCCCCGAGCTGGTCGCGAGCGAGGACGTGGAGCGCTGGCTGGGCGAGGTCGAGCGGCGCTGGCTCGGGCGGGTCTCCACCACGCGCTACGACGGCCGCGGCTGGTTCGTGCTGGAGACGGCCGCCGGCGAGCTGCCGGAGGCGCTGCGCGAGGGGTCGGTGGAGCTGCCCCCCGAGCCGGTCGAGGACGGCGCCGCGGCACGCAAGCCGCGCCTGCTCGCGCCGCTGACGGAGGCAAACGCGCACGTCATCCGCGCGCAGGAGTCGGCGCGGCTCGACGCCGCCGCCGAGCGCTGCGTCGCGGCGCTCGAGCTGGGCGATGCGCCGCCGCCGGCGCGGCTCGTCGCGACGCACGGGGTCGACGGCGCGCGGCTGCGGCTGGAGGTGCTGTGGGACCCCGACACCGGCCTCGCGTTCGGCGAGCTGCCGGGCGCGGAGGGCGCGCGCTCCGTGCCGGTCGACGCGTGGCTGTGCGAGCCGCTCGACGCGTTCCTCGCGCTGCACGGCGTCGAGGTGACACCGCTGGCGGTCCCGGTGCTGGAGGCGCTGCGCGCCGAGGCGGCCGAGGCGGCGGCGGCTGTGCGCGCCTCGCGCGCGACCGAGGCGGAGCCGCTGCTGCCGGTCGCGGAGCTGCTCGGCGGCACGCTGGAGCCGTTCCAGTGGGCCGGCGTGCGCTACGTGCTGCGCGCCCGGCGCGCGTTCCTCGCCGACGAGCAGGGACTCGGCAAGACGGTCGAGGCGCTCGCCGCGCTGGAGGCCGACGACGCGTTCCCGGCGCTCGTCGTCTGCCCCGCCTCGCTGAAGCTGAACTGGGAGCGCGAGGCCACGCGCTGGCTGCCGCACCGCTCGGTCGCGGTCGTCGAAGGGCGCGTGGCGGTGCCGCCGCGCGCGGAGATCCTGATCCTCAACTACGAGCTGGTCGCGGCGCAGCGCGAGGCGCTCGCGCTGCGCCGCCCGCGCGCGCTCGTGCTCGACGAGTCGCACTACTGCAAGAACCCGCAGGCGAAGCGCACGCGCGCCGTGCGGCGGCTCGCGGAGGGGCTGCCGCGCGACGCGCTGCGGCTCGCGCTGACGGGCACGCCGGTGCTCAACCACGCCGACGAGCTGATCTCGCAGCTGCGCGTGCTGGGGCGGCTGGAGGACTTCGGCTCCGGCGCGCGCTTCAAGCAGCAGTTCCGCGGGCCTTTGACGGAGGAGCGGCTGCACTGGCACCTGCGGCGGCGCTGCTTCGTGCGCCGGCGCAAGACGGAGGTGCTGCCGCAGCTGCCCGACAAGCGCCAGGTCGTCGTGCCGGTCGCGCTCTCGAACGAGCGCGAGTACCGGCTGGCGGAGGACGACGTGATCGCGTGGCTGCGCGAGCAGCCGCTCGACCTCTCGGAGCTGAACGCGAAGATCGCCGCGACGCTGCGGGCGCAGCGGCTGGCGCAGCTCGGGACGCTGCAGCGGCTGGCGGCGAAGGGGAAGCTGCACGCGGCGCTCGCATGGCTCCACGACTTCCTCGCAAGCGGCGAGCCGCTGGTCGTGTTCGCACGGCACGTCGAGGTGCAGAGAGCGGTGCTGGAGCGCTTCCCCGACGCGCTGCACCTGCTGGGCGGTGACAGCGTCGCGGCGCGCGAGGCGACGGTGCGCGCGTTCCAGGACGACGCGGACGCGCCGCCGCTGATCGTCTGCGCCACCCGTGTCGCCGCCCAGGGCATCACGCTCACGCGCGCGTCCAACGTGGCGTTCCTGGAGCTGGAGTGGACGCCGGCGATGCACGACCAGGCGGAGGACCGCTGCCACCGCATCGGCCAGCACGACAACGTGACCGCCTGGTACCTGCTCGCCGCCGGCACGATCGACGAGACGATGGCGCGCCTGATCGCCCGCAAGCGCGGCCTCGTCTCCGCCGTCACCGACGGCCGCCGCCTCGACGGCGACGCACTCGTCGATGAGGTCGTGCGCGAGCTGCGCGACGGTCGCCCGTTCCGTCACCTCAAGCCGGTGACGGAGCCGGCCGCGGCGAGCTGAGTCTTGTTGAGGGAAGAGCTCTTTTTCCTCAACATCAGCTAGTCTCTCCTCATGAACGCCGAGCAGCTCGTGCGCGACGTGGCGCGTCTGCGCCGCGCCCATCGCCGCCACCCCGAAGACGAGGACATCGCCGTCGTGCGCCTCGACCTCGAGCGCGCCGCCGGCCCCACGGTCGGCCGCGCCGCCGCCGCCCGCCTGCTCGGCGTCAGCCAGACCGCGCTCGACCGCTGGGTCGCGCACGGCGACGTGCCGGTGGTGCTCACGCCCACCGGGCGCAGGGAGGTGCCCGTCGCCGCGGTCGTCGACCTGCTCGACGCGCTCGCGCAGCAGCCGAGCGACGAGCGCCATCCGCTCGCCGCGGCTCTCCGCAACCGCCGCACGAGCGTGCCGCGTCGGGCGCGAGCGGCGCCAGCCGGCCACCGCGCGGCCGAGCAGCGCGGGCTCGACTACCACCGCGCCGTAGCGCGGCGCCTCGACGACGAGGTCGTCGCCGACGCGCTCGTGCGCCTGCGCCGATGGCAGCAGGAAGGCCGCATCCACCCGCGCTACGCCGACGCGTGGGAAGCGCTGCTGAGCGGTCCGCGGAGACGCCTCCGCGCAGCGATCACCGCAGACGACGACGAGGCGGCCGCGCTGCGCCAGAGCAGCCCGCTCGCCGGCGCGCTGGGCGAGCGTGAGCGGCGGGAGGCGCTCGGCCTCGCATGAGACGCGCGGACCTGGAGCACGTGATCCGCGCGGCCGCGGCCGTCGCCGAGGACGACGAGATCGTCGTGATCGGCAGCCAGGCGATCCTCGGCCGCCTCCCCGACGCGCCGGACGCGCTGCTGTGGTCGCAGGAGGCCGACGTCTACCCGCGCCACCATCCCGAGCGTGCCGAGGCGGTCGACGGCTCGCTCGGCGACGGCTCCCACCTGCCGCTGTCGAAGCGGCGGCGCGAGCAGATCGCGCGCCTGCTGCGCGGGATCGCAGCGGCGTAGCCGGCGGCGGCCACGTAGCGCCGCCGCCGGTGGACCACTGCGGATCTGACCTCGTCGAGCGAGGCGAGATCCGCAGTGCTCGGAGATAGGCCGGCGGCCGCCGCCCGTCAGCGCGCGACCGCGACGGCGACCGCGAGCGGCTCGCCCTCGACCTCGACGGGCGGGGCGCCGTCGGCGCCGTCGTCGTAGGCGACGAGCGTCGCGAGCGTCTCGGCCGCGACGTAGCGCTCGTGCGCCCTCGCGGCGCCGAGCAGATCGGGCGAGCCGGCGAGTCGCAGCTCGATCCGGTCCGTCACCGCCACGCCGGCCTCTCTGCGCGCCGCCTGCACGACGCGCACGATCTCGCGCGCGAGGCCCTCGCGGCGCAGCCGCTCTTCGATCGTCGTGTCGACCGCCACCGTCACCCCGTTGCGCGCCGACAGCACGAGCCCGTGGCGCGGCTCGTGACGCACGATCACGTCGTTCTCGGCGAGCGCGTACGTGTGCGTCGGGTCGAGCTCGTCGCCGGTCGCGACCGACACCGCCAGCACGCCGTGGTCGTGGAGCGCCTTCAGCGCCTCCTCGCCGTCGCGCGCGCGCAGCGCGGCGACGACCTGCGGCATGTCCTTGCCGCAGCGCGGGCCGAGTCTCTGCAGGTTCGGCAGCACGACCGGCCGCTCCAGCTCCTCGACGCGCCCGACGACCTCGACCGCCTTCACGTTCAGCTCGCCCAGCACCAGCTCGCGCAAGCGCGCGACCGCGTCCGCCACCCGCTCCTCGCCGCACACGATCGCGCGCGGCAGCGGCTGGCGCACCTTCACCTTCGATCTCGCGCGCGCGTCGCGGCCCAGCTCGATCGCCTCGCGCACCAGCGCCATGTCCTCCTCGAGCCGCGGGTCGCGCAGCGCCTCGACCGGCTCCGGGTAGTCGCACAGGTGGACCGAGTCGGGCTCGGCGCCGAAGTCGCCGGCGGCGCCGCCGACGAGGTTGGCGTAGATCTCCTCGGCCAGGAACGGGATCGGCGGCGCGAGCAGCTTCGCCGTCTCCACCAGGCACTCGCGCAGCGTCGCGAGCGCCGCCACGTCGCCCTCCCAGAAGCGGCGCCGGGAGAGCCGGATGTACCAGTTCGAGAGGTCCTCGACCCACTCGGCCGCGAGCCGCACTGCCGTCGTCGCGTCGAAGTCGTCGATGCGAGCACGCATGCGCTCGGTCAACGTCTGAAGTCGCGACAGGACCCAACGATCCAGAGCGGGCCGCTCGCTCACCGGCGGCGCCGCCGCCTGCGCAGCCGCGTCGAACGACTCGATGTTCGCGTACATCACGTAGAAGCCGTACGTGGTCCACAGCGGCACGAGCAGCTCGCGCATGCCCTCGTGCACCGCCTCCGCCGAGAAGCGGTAGCCGGCCCACGGCTGCTGCGAGGCGAGGTAGTACCAGCGGAACGCGTCGGCGCCGTGCTCGTTCAAGACGTCCCACGGGTCGACCGCGTTGCCGCGCGACTTCGACATCTTCTGCCCATGCGCGTCGGTCACGTGGCCGACGCAGACCGCGTGCTTGAACGGGATGTCCCTGAAGATCAGCGTCGTGACCGCGAGCGACGTGTAGAACCAGCCGCGCGTCTGGTCGATCCCCTCGCATATGAACGTCGGCGGGAACTGCTCCGCGACCTCGTGCTTGCCGGCGAACGGGTAGTGGAACTGCGCGAACGGCATGCACGCGCTGTCGTACCAGGTGTCAATCGTCGCTCTCACGCGCTGCATCGCGCCGCCGCAGCCCTCGACCGTGCAGCCCCACGTGACCTCGTCGATGGACGGCCGGTGGAGGTCCTCCGGCAGCGCGCCGGCGACCTCGCGCAGCTCCGCGAGCGAGCCGATGCAGTGGCGCGCGTCGCACGCGTCGCACTCCCAGATCGGCAGCGGCGTGCCCCAGTAGCGGTCGCGCGACAAAGCCCAGTCGACGTTGCCCTGCAGCCAGTTGCCGAAGCGCCCGTCGCGCACGTGCTCGGGGCGCCAGTCGATCCGCTGGTTCTGCGCGAGCATGTCGTGGCGGTTCTCGCGCGTCGCGATGTACCACGACTCCTTCGCGTAGTAGAGGAGCTTCGAGTCACAGCGCCAGCAGTGCGGATACGAGTGCACGTAGGGCTCGGTGTCCCACAGCTTGCCGGCCGCGTGCAGCTCCGCCACCACGCGCGGCGTCGCGTCGCCGACGAACACGCCCTCGTAGCCGGTGACGCGCTCGTCGTAGGTGCCGTCCTCGCGCACGGGGTTCACGAGCGGGATCCCGTGTCGCTCGCACAGCACGAAGTCCTCCTCGCCGAACGCCATCGCCGTGTGCACGAGGCCGGTGCCCTTGTCGAGCACGACGTGCTCGGCGCTCAGCACCGTGTGGCCCTTCGGCCCGTGGTCCGGCAGCCGGTCGAACGGCGGCTCGTATCTCGTGTCGACGATCGCGCGCCCGGCGAAGCGGTCGAGGATCTCGGCCGCGTCGCCGAGGATGTCGCCGACGCGCTCCTCCGCGACCACGACCACCTCCGCGCCGACCCGCGCGCGCACGTACGTGAGCGTCGGCGAGATCGCCACGGCGCAGTTGGCGAACAGCGTCCACGGCTGCGTCGTCCAGATCAGCAATGCGTCGCCCGCTCTCAGCGGGCCACGCGGCTCGATCACCGGCAGCCGCACCGTCGCGGTCACGTCCTCGGTGTCGGCGTAGCCCATCGCCGTCTCGTGCGAGGAGAGGCCGGTGCCGCAGCGTGGGCAGTACGGGACGACCTTGTGGCCCTTGTAGATGAGGCCCCTGTCCCACAGCTCGTGCAGCGACCACCAGACCGACTCGACGTACTCGGGGTCGCCGGTGCGGAACGCGCCCTCGAGGTCGATCCAGAAGCCGACGCGCTCGGTCATCCGCTCCCAGCTCTCGATGTAGTGCGCGTTCGACTCGCGGCACTTCTCGTTGAAGGCGGCGATCCCGTACGTCTCGATCTCGCGCTTGGAGTTCAAGCCGAGCTGCTTCTCGACCTCCAGCTCGACCGGGAGGCCGTGGCAATCCCAGCCGGCCTTGCGCGGCGCGTGGAAGCCGCGCATCGTCTTGTAACGCAGGTAGGTGTCCTTGAACGAGCGCAGCAGGACGTGGTGCGAGCCGGGGTTGCCGTTCGCCGTCGGCGGGCCCTCGGAGAAGCTGAAGACCGGCCCGCCCTCGCGCGCGGCGAGCGAGCGTTCGAACGTGCGGTCCTCGCGCCAGCGCTGGAGGATCCGTTCCTCCATCGCCGGGAAGTCCGGGCGCTTGTCGACCGGCCGGTGCACGTCCCCCATCGCCATCCCCCTACTCAGGATCGAGCGTCAACTCGATCCGCTTGTTGATTCTGCCCTTGCTCTTGTACGAGGGGAGCGCGATCCGCCCCACCTCGCTCGTGTCGGCGACATGCGTGCCGCCGTCGGCCTGCAGGTCGAGCCCGTCGATCCCGACGACCCGCACGACGCGGATCGACGGCGGCAGCAGGCTGACCTTGCTGCGGATCAGGTCGGGGTCGCGGTCCGCGTCCTCGCGCGCGAGGAAGTCGACGCGCGTCGGGCGCGCGGCCTCGACCTCGCGGTTCACCGCCTCCTCGACCTCGCGCACGAACTCGCCACTGAGGTGCTCGAACTCGAAGTCCATCCGCCCTCGCAGCGGCTCCATGTTCGCGCCCGTGACCTTCGCGCCGTGGTCGCGCCAGATCACCGCGCAGAGGATGTGCAGCGCGGTGTGCGTGCGCATCAGCGCGTAGCGGCGCTCCCAGTCGACCTCGCACTCGACCTCGGTCCCGACCGGCGGCGCCTCGGAGTCCAGCTCATACCACGGCCTCGGGGGGCCCGCCTCCGCCGACCACGTGGCCGGCTTCGGCACCCCAAGCTCCCCGCCGGCGGAGCGCGCACCGGTCAACGACCAGGTGCGCGCTCCGTCGGTCACGGTCCCGCGGTCGTGCGGCTGGCCGCCGCCCCCCGGATAGAAGGCGCTGCGGTCGAGCTGCACGGCCTCCCCCATTGCGGCCGTGACCGTGGCGGGGAAGCGGCGGCAGTACGCGTCGACCTGGTAGAGCGGCGCAGCCTGAGCAGACGCGATCTCAGACAAGGCGCACGCTCACCTCCCCCAGGCGGTCGAACGTCGCGTATGCCGCCTGTCCGGCGGCGATCGGCACGGCCCGCGCCACCGAGCCCGGCAGCACGATGTCGCCCGGCTCGAGCCGCTCGCCGCTCTGCGCCAGGGTGCCGGCGAGCCAGGCCACGGCCTCGGCCGGATGGCCGAGCACCGCGTCGCCACGGCCCCTGACGATCTCGGGCCCGATCGTGAGGCACACGTCGAGCTCCTCCACGCGCACATCCTCGGCGTCGTGCCAGTCGCCGATCACCGCCATCCCGGAGGAGGCGTTGTCGGCGACCGTGTCGACGATCCCGATCCTCCACTGCGCGATGCGCGAGTCGATCAGCTCGAGCGCCGGCGCGAACGCCTGCGTCGCCTCGAGCACCTCTTCGCGCGTGACGCCCGGTCCCTGCAGCCCGCTCTTGAGCAGGAACGCTATCTCCGCCTCGACGCGCGGCTGCACGAAGCGCTCGGCTCTGAGCTGCGCGCCCGAGTTGACGACCATCGACTCGAGCAGGTAGCCGCCGTCGGGCTGGTCGACGCCCATCATCTCCTGCATCGCGGCGCTCGTGAGGCCGACCTTCCAGCCGCGCAGCTCCTCGCCCTCGGCGGTGCGCAGCCGGCGGCCGATCGCCTGTACGCGGTAGGCGTCCCACAGCTCCAGCTCCGGGAACGTGGACGACAGCGGCTCGATCGGCTCGCGCCGCTGCTCGGCATGCCACAGCAGGCGTGCGAGCGCCTCGTGGTGCGGCGTCATCGCGCTCGCCTCGAGCAGCGCCGTCGGGAGCGGCGCGCCGCTCGGTATCGGTTCCTCCATGGTGCGCCCCACTGTGCGCATGCCCATCACGCCACCCCCTCGCGTATCTCCACCTGGATGTCGACCTGGACCTCGAGGTGCTCCCGCAGCTCGGCGGCGACCTCGAGTATCACGTCCTCCTGACCCGCGATCACCTCGCGCTTGCCGAGCGCGAAGAAGACGTCGCGCGGGTCCACCCCGAACTCCTGCGCGATCCGGCGGACCGGTCTCGAGTAGCCGGAGAAGACGCCGGCCAGCCCGCTCACGATCGTCACCGAGTCGGTCGTCGGGATCGTCTGCACCAGCTCGCGCTCGGCCAGGTCGGCCGCTTCGAGCAGCCTGTAGAGGTCGATCCCGGTCTCGTGCCCGAGCCGTTGCAGGACCGCGACGAGCACCTCGAGCTGCGTGTTGCCGGCGCCCGCGCCGAAGCCGCGCGCGGTCCCGTCGAGGATCGTCGCGCCCTCCTCGACGGCGGCGATCGAGTTCGCGACGCCGAGCGAGACGTTCTCGTGCCCGTGGTAGCCGACGGCCATCCCGGTGCCCTCCACGAGCGCGGACACGCGGCGGCGCACGTCGTCGATCAGCAGCGCCCCGGCCGAGTCCATCACGATCGCGCCGCTGGCCCCGTACGCCTCCATCTTGCGCGCCTGCTCGACGAGGTCCCCGACCGTCGTCATGTGGCACATCATCAGCACGCCGTGGACCGGCTTGCTGTGCCCGCGCAGGTAGGTGATGTGGCGCTCGGTCAGGTCCGCCTCGGTGCAGTGCGTGCCGACGCGGAAGAGGTCGGCGCCCTCCTCGAGCGCGCCGTCGAGGTCCGGCAGCTTCGCGAAGCCGGGGATGCCGAACGCCTGCAGCTTCACGTCGGTGAGCTGCTCGCGCGCGATCCGCAGCATCTCGCGGTCGCTCAGCAGCGCCTGCCCGACCTGGAGCGACGAGGCGCCGAGCCCGTTGCCGTGGCCGACCTCGACGACCGGGATGCGGGCCGCGTTCGCGGCCGCCGCGTAGCTGCGGATCTGCTGCGCGCTGAGCTGGTGCTTGACGGCGTGGTTGCCGTCGCGCAGCGTCGGATCGCTGATCAGGATCTCTGCCATTTCCCCCTCGGCTCCCCTCGACCGTCGCCGTCTCAGCCGGTGGCCGCCACGGCCTCGTCCTCGCTGTCGTCCTGCCAGTTCGCGCGCGCCCGCTCCTCCGCCGCCGCGACCGCGGCGCAGGTGATGATGTCGAGGTTGCCTGCGTACGCCGGCAGGTAGTCGCCGGCGCCGCGGATCTGCACGGTCATCGCGATGCGGCCGCCCTCGTACAGCGGCGGCACGACGAGGTGGTAGCCCGGCACGTAGCGCTGCACGCGCGCGACCATCTGCTCGACCGCCGCCGTCAGCGTCTCGAGGTCCGCCTCCTCCGTCTTCGCGAAGACGGTGTTCTGCATCGTGATCGGCGGGTTCGACGGGTTGACGATCAGGATCGTCTTCGCGCGCGCGACGCCGGTGAACTTCCTGACGGCCGCCTCGGTCGTCGCGAGGTACTCGTCTATGTTGATGCGCGTCGCCGGGCCGACCGAGCGCGACGCGCTCGTGGAGACGATCTCGACGTACTCGACGTGCGCGTGCGTCGCCGCGACGCACGCCGCGAGCGGGACGGCCGCCTGTCCGCCGCACGTGACCATGCAGAGGTTCGGCTCCTGCGCCGCCTCCGCGAGGTTGAGCGCCGGGATGCACAGCTCGCCGAGCTTCGCGGGCGTCAGGTCGACCACCGGCACGCCGCGCGGCTCGAGCAGCTCCCAGTGGCGGCGCGCGTCGAGCGCGGAGGTCGCGTCGAAGACGAGGTCCAGCTCGTCCGCCAGCTCCACGACCGCGTCGATCGAGCGGTCGCTGACCGGCACGCCGAGATCGCGCGCGGTGCGCATGCCGGCGGAGGCGAGGTTGCGGCCCGAGAACAGCGCGCACTCGAGCCACGGCGAGCGTTGGACCTTCAGCAGCAGGTCGGTGCCGATGTTGCCGGTGCCGATGATCGCGACCCGCATCGCCGCTACGCCCTCGGGTCGAGCAGGATGCCGAGGAACGGGCACGTGTCGGTCGCGACCTCGTGGACGACCAGCCGGTGGTGCTTGCCGGCGGGGATCAGCACCGACGCGGGCGAGGTCAGCTCGATGCTGTCGTCGTCCAGCTCGACGGTGAAGCGGCAGCCGGGCGTCACGCACAGGTAGATCTCGTCGTGGTCGTCGTGCACGTGCAGGTCGGCGTGCGGCGCGCCGATCAGTTGCGCGGCGTCGACGCCGGCGATCGAGAAGGGCGCGCCGGGCAGCGTGTCCGGCGTGACGAACATCGGCGTGGGCGCGTGGTGGCCGGCGAACTCCTGCGTCACCGGCAGGCCCTCCGTCACGACGACGCCCGAGCGCTCTGCGACCGAGACCGACATGTCAGGCTCCCTCCTCGTTGTCGTTCCGGTACAGCAAGAGAATCGCCCCCGGCAGGCCGAGCTCGCGCACCTCGTGGCGCGACCAACCGGCGATCGTGAAGGCCTCGTGCCAGCCGTCCGCGTCGAGCAGCTCCTGACGCATGATCGCGTGCAGCAGCGTGAACTCGGGGCGCCAGCGCTCGTCGTGCGCGCCGCTCGCCGGCTGCACCTCGGCGACGAGCATGTGCGCGCCGGCCGGCATGATCCCGCCGAGCTTCGTCAGGTAGGCGATCAGCGCCTGCTTGCCGTGCTCGAAGATCTCGTGCAGCAGGAAGTGCGCGACGGCGAGGTCGGCGTCCCTCAGCTCCGGGATCGCGTCGAGGTCGCCCGCGTCGCCGCAGCGCACGACGACGCTGCCGGTGAGGTCGGCCTCCGCGATTCTGCGCTCGGCGTCCTCGCACGCCTCCGGGCTGAGGTCGACGCCGACTCCGGTGACGCCGAAGCGCTGGGCGGCGCCGATCAGGAAGCGCGCGTTGCCGCAGCCGAGGTCGACGACGTGGCCGAAGTCGATCCCCTGCAGGACCTCGACGGCGTAGGGCGCGACGTCGTCGCGGCCGATCAGCGCGGAGCCTTCGGCGACCCAGCGGCCGGCGCGCTCGACGTCCGTGCCGTAGCTGCGCGCGCCGGTGACGAAGTCGCCGAGACCCGCGAGCACGTGGCCGTAGCCGCCTTGCAGCCACACGAGGTAGCCCTTGTCCTTGACGATCGCGCGGCCGCGCTCGGTCAGCTCGTAGCCGCCGTCGCGCTCCTCCGCCAGCTCCCGCTGGGCGAGGTAGCGCAGCGTCGCCGGCATCAGCCGGTCGGGGTCGGCGACCCCGGCGGGCGCGCCGGAGACCGGACCCGCCTCGAGTGCGGCGAGCAGGCCGGACTCGTCGAGCGACGCGAGCACGCTCGCGAGCGCAAAGCCCTCGAACAGTTCGAACACAGGCCGCTGCTCGACGGCGGCGTCCACGGCGGTCATCCGATCCTGATCCCCCTCGATCGTCCCCCGACGCCGCCCCCGCGGCGCCCTGCCTGTTATATGCCTGGCCTCCGGCCGAGTCAAGCCCGGTCGTCAAGCGGCTCAATCGACGTAATCGCGAAGATCGTTCAATGCAGGGCGAGCGCGGGCGCGACAGGCGCGGCGGGGGCGGGCGCGAGCAGCTCGTACTCGGCGGCGTCGAAGCGGCGCGTCGCGCGGCGGAACGTCCACGAGCTGCCGGGCCACAGCGTCGTGTTGCGGCCGTGCGCGTCGAGGTACCAGCTCGCGCAGCCGCCCTGGGTCCAGACGGTGCGGCGCATGCGCCGCTGGACCTCGGCGTTGAACGCCGCCTGCGCGTCGGGGCGCGGGTCGCAGGCACTGGAGCCGTGCGCGTCCATCGTGCGCAGCGCGTCCATCACGTAGGCGACCTGCGACTCGATCATGAAGACGATCGAGTTGTGCCCGAGGCCGGTGTTCGGGCCGACGAGCATGAACAGGTTCGGGAAGCCGGAGACGGTCGTGCCGCGCAGCGCCTGCATGCCGTCGGCGCGCCAAGTGTCGCCGAGCAGCCGCCCGTCGCGTCCGCGCAGCCACTCGACGTACGGCATGTCGGTGACGCGGAAGCCGGTCCCCCACACGATCGCGTCGGCGGGGTGCTCGACGCCGTCGGCGGTCACGACCCCGCGCGGCGCGATCCGCTCGATCGCGTCGGTCACGAGCGCGACGTTCGGCTGCTGCAACGCCGGGAAGTACTCGTCGCTCATCAGGATCCGCTTGCAGCCGATCTCGTAGTGCGGCGTGAGCTGCTCGCGCAGCCGCGGGTCGGCGACCTGCTCGCGCAGGTGCCGCAGCGCGATCGCCTGCGGGATGCGGCTGAGGCGGTGGAGCTTGAACGGCAGCACGTAGCACTCGCGCCCCCAGTAGACGGCGCCGCGCACGAGCTTCTGCAGCGCCGGGAGGGCCTTGAAGAGGGCGCGCTCGCGCGGGCGGGTCGGGCGGCCGGGGTGCGGCATGATCCACGGCGGGGTGCGCTGGAAGAGGTCGAGATGCGCGACCTGCGGCTGGATGCGCGGGACGACCTGGACGGCCGACGCGCCGGTGCCGATGACGGCGACGCGCTTGCCGGTCAGGTCGGCGGCGCGGTCCCAGCGGGCGGTGTGGAAGGCGGGGCCCTCGAAGCTGTCGGCGCCGGGGACGTCGGGGATCGCCGGCTCGCTGAGGCCGCCCATGCCGGCGACCAGCACGCGCGCCGTCAGCGCGCCGCGATCGGTCTCGACGCGCCAGCGGCGCGCCTGCTCGTCCCATGCCGCGGCGGTGACCGCGGTGCCGGTGCGGACGTACGGCCGCACGCCGAAGTCGTCGGCGACCTTGCGCAGGTACGCGCCGATCTCGGGCTGCGGCGCGAACGTCTGCGACCACGCCGGGTTCGGCGCGAACGAGAACGAGTAGAGGTTCGACGGCACGTCGCACTGGCAGCCGGGGTAGGTGTTCTGCCACCAGGTCCCGCCGACCTCCGTGTCGCGCTCGAGCACGACGAAGTCGTCGCGGCCGGCTCTCAGGAGCGCGATCGCCATGCCGAGGCCGGCGAAGCCGCTGCCGACGATCGCGACGTCGACGTGGTCGGGGAGGTCCGTCATCGCGCGCTCGCTCTCATTCGAAGAAACACTTCGTTTTCTACTGTACCATGTTGTTTCTTGATGGCAAGCCGCCGCGCATCCGCTCCCGCCCCCGCTGCGCCCGTGCCGCGCAACCTGCCGCGCGGCCGCCACGCCGCCGCGCGCGAGGTCGTGCTCGCCTCGCAGCGCGGGCGACTGCTGGAGGCGATGGCGCAGTGCGTCGCCGAGCAGGGCTACGCGGCCACGACGGTCGCGCAGGTGATCGCGCGCGCGGGCGTCTCGCGCAAGACGTTCTACGAGCACTTCGCCGACAAGCGCGCCTGCTTCCTCGCCGCGTGGGAGGTCGGCAACGAGATCCTGCTCGCGCAGGTGCTGGCGGCCGGCGAGGAGGCCGACGGCTGGCGCGCGCGGCTGCGCGCCGGCGCCGACGCGTTCCTGGAGGTGCTGGCGGCCGAGCCGGACTTCGCGCGCTCGTTCCTGATCGAGGTGCTGAGCGTCGGCGAGGAGGCGCTCGCGCGCCGCGCCGAGATCCTCGAGCGCTTCGCCGACGCGCTCGCGCAGACGCACACGCAGGCGCTCGCCGAGGGCGCCGCGCTCGCGCCGGTGCCGCGCTGGGCGCTGCGCGCGGCGGCCGGCGCGGCGTGGGAGCTGACCGTCGAGCACCTGCGCACGCGCGGCGTCGAGGGCCTCGCCGAGCTGGCGCCGCAGATCGAGCGCGTCCAGCTCGCGATCCTGCGCGGCGAGTACGCGAGCGGCTGAGCCTTCGCCGCTCTTGCGCAGCTCCGCGACACAACGCGGTGATAGCGCGACTGGTCGATTGATAGCGTCCGCGCTACCGTTGTCCGCGTGAAGCAGCTCATCCTCCGTGTCTCCCCAGATCTCCACCGCCGCATCGCCGCCCGCGCCGCACGGGAGGGCAAGAGCGTGAACGCGTGGGTGAGCGAGCTGCTCGACCGCAGCGTCGACGCCGACCTCGGCGACCGTCAGGCGCGCGCACGGGCGCGGGCGGCGGAGCTGGGGATCCTGCGCGGCGGCAGAACGCCGCCGATCAGCGAGCAGGAGCGCAGACGCGTGATGGAGTTCCTGCGGCCATACGGGAGAGAGATCATGGCGGAGCTCGAGGCCGGACGGGACCGCTTCCCGTGATCGCCTACCTCGACTCCTCCCTGCTGACACGCGCGTACCTCCCCGACGAGCAAGGGCACGAGGAGGCGCGTGCGCTGCTCGGCCGCAGCGAGCTCGCGCGCGTCACCAGCACGATCACGCGCATCGAGGTGTCGGGCGCACTCGTCCGAGCAACGCGTGCGGGACGCCGCTCCTCGCTCGACGAGGCGCTCACCGCGCTCGATGCCGACCTCAACGACCAGGGAGCCGTCGTCGAGGTCGGCGCGCCGCAGGAGCAGATCGAGGCGGTGGCGCTCGAGCTGACCCGTGCCCACGGCCTGCGCGCGCTGGACGCGTGGCACCTCGCGGTCGCCTCGATCGTGCTGCCGCAGCTCGCCGACAAGGGCGAGCCGGTCGGGTTCGCGTCGCGCGACGGCGGTCAGGCGACGGTCGCCGGGTCGCTCGGCTTCGCCGCCGTCTGACCCGCGGCGGCGGCGGCGCGGCGCGCCTCGCGCCGCTCGGCCACGACCGACGCCGCCGCCGCTCCCGCCAGCGCCAGCACGATCGCGCCGAGCGACAGCGCGACCGGCGGATGCCACACGTCCACGAGCAGCAGCTTCGCCGCGACGAAGCCGAGGATCGCCGCCAGCCCGAGGTTGAGGTAGCGGAAGCGGTCGAGCATCCCGTCGAGCAGGAAGTAGAGCGAGACCATCCCGAGCAGCGAGAACGCGTTCGCGGCGAACACGACGAACGTGTCGCGCGTGATCGCGAAGATCGCCGGGATCGAGTCGATCGCGAACATCACGTCGAACGCCGCGACCATCGCGAGCGCGGCGAGCAGCGGCGTCGCGACGCGCTTCCCGACCGCGGTGCGCGTCAGCAGGCGGTCGCCGTCGTACGCGTCCGCGAGCGGCACGACCCGCCGCAGCGCGCGCATCGCGAGCGTGCGGTCGGGGTCGACGTGCTCGTCCGTCTGGCGCGCGATCTTCACCGCCGTGAACGCGAGCAGCGCGCCCAGCACGTACGTCGTCGCGTGGAACGCGTCGAGCGCGGCCGCGCCGACGAGGATGAACGCCGTGCGCAGCACGATCGCCCCCGCGATGCCCCACACGAGCACCTTCAGCCGCTGCGCGGCCGGCACGCGGAAGAACGCGAACAGGATCGCGAACACGAACAGGTTGTCGAGCGACAGCGACTTCTCGATCAGGAAGCCGGCGAGGTACTCGCTCGCGGCGGCGCCGTCGTCGATCAGCAGCACGACGAGCGCGAACGCGACGCCGATCGCGGTCCACGCGAGCGACCAGCCGAGCGCGGTGCGGGTCGGCATCGGCTTGCCGCCGTGGCCGCGCAGGTCGAGCGCGAGCGCGAGGGCGACGAATGCGGCGAGGGCGATCCAGGCGAGCAGCATGCGGGCGTTCTCCTTCGAGGACGGTGCGTCGTCTTCGAAGGTTTGACCCGCCGCGACCGTCGAAGGCCGGGGCCGGCGCGCCGGGCGCGACCGCCGTGGCGGCCGGGCCGTGCTGACGAACGCGCCGTCTCGCAGGGCTACTTCCCTTCCGAGCCGCGAACGATAGCGACCCGCGCGGCCGGGCCGCGCTCAGAGCGTCGCCAGCGGTTCGATCGCGTGCGCGCGCATGCCCGCCTCGGCCGCCGCGATCACCGTCTCGATCACCGCCACGCGCGCGAAGCCCTTCGACTCGGCGGGGATCAGCCGCCACGGCGCGCACGGCTGGTCGGTGCGCGCCAGCATCGCCTCGACGGCCTCCTCGTACTGCGGCCGCTGGCCGCGGTTGAGCCAGTCCTCGTCCGTCAGCTTCCAGCGCCGCAGCGGATCCTTCTCACGCCGTCTGAAGCGCCGCAGCTGCTCCTCGGCCGAGATCTGCAGCCACAGCTTCACGATCACGGCGCCGTCGCCGGCGAGCATCCGCTCGAACGCGGCGATGTCGTCGTAGGCGCGCTCCCACTCCTGCTCGCTCGCCAGCCCGCGCACGCGCTCGACCAGCACGCGCCCGTACCACGAGCGGTCGAGCACCGCCATCCCGCCCCAGCCCGGCAGCGCCGACTGGAAGCGCGCGAGGAAGTGGTGGCGCCGCTCGTCCTCGCTCGGCGCGGCGAACTGCGCGACGCGCACGTGGCGCGGGTCGAGCGGCGCGACGAGCCGCTTGATCGCGCCGCCCTTGCCGGACGCGTCCCAGCCCTCGAGCAGCACGAGCAGCGGCGGGCCGAGGCGTCTGTCCCCGACCAGGCCCGCGAGCTGCAGCCGCAGCGTCAGCAGCCGCCGCTGCGCCGCGGCGAGCTGCCGCTCCGCCTCCTCGCCGTTGAGCTTCTGCGTCAGGTCGACGTCGCGGAGCCGTCCGGCGCGCGCCATGGCGGCACGATAGCGCCGGCTCCCTCGACGACGAGCAGCGCGAGCGCGACCGGCACCGTCGCCGGCAGCCGGTCGGCGACGAGGAACACGAGGCCGGCCGCTAGCGCGAAGCAGAGCGTCAGCAGCGCCACCCAGTGGCGCGTGCGCGCCTGCGTCGCCAGCAGCGCGCCGACGAGCGCCGGCAGGAACAGGTCGGCGTAGCCCATCGTCAGCGGCCCCAGCTCGACGCGCTGCAGCTGCGGCAGCGAGTCGGTCACGCCGGCGCTGTTGAGCGCGAGCGTCGCGGGCGCGAGGAAGCCGCTCGCGACGAGCACGAGGTCGACCGCCGCCGTCGCGGCGATGCCGAGCCCGAGCCAGCGCGGCGGCGTCACTTCGACGAGCAGCGCGCCCAGCACCGTGCAGCTCGCGGCGATCAGCCCGAGCGCTGCGATCTGCCCGGCGACCGATTCGTGGTCGCGCACGGTCAGCACGATCATCGTGACGACGAGCGCGAGCGCGAGCGGCCCGACGCGCACCGCCGCGACGAGCGCGAGCAGCGGCACGCCGAGCAGCGCGAGGTCCGCGAGCGTGCGCGCGTCGTCCGGCTTCGCGCGCAGCCACAGGACCACGCCCACGAGCGCGAGCAGCGGCACCGCGGCGAACAGCGGATGGCGCAGCGCCCTCAGCCAGCGCGGCACGCAGCGCACGGCCCCGCCGGCGACGAGCGCCGCCTGCGTGACCGACCCGCCCGCGTACGCGGCGATCAGCTCGCCGCTCACGGCCGCGGCGGGGCGCGCAACGGTTCCATGAGAGAGATGTGCCCGACGCGGCTTAGAGGAGGGTTAATCCACGAGGAGGGTTCGTGGAGAATTGGGCCCGCCGGTACAGTCCACGGCACCGTCGATGGCCGCCCTGTCCCCCACGCTCTCGCTCGGCCCGATCCGGCTGACCGTCGCCGACCCGGTCGGCGTCGCCGCCTTCTACGAGCGCGCGATCGGCCTGCGGCAAGTCGGCGAGTCCGGCGACGGGGTCGTGCGGCTCGGCGCCGGCACTGACGCCAGCGCGCCGTCGCTCGTCGAGCTGGTCCCCGACGCGAGCGCGCCGCCGCGCACGCGCCACTCGTGCGGGCTCTTCCACCTCGCGCTGCTCGTGCCCGACCGGCGCGCGCTCGCGCACGCGCTGCGCCGCGTCGCACGGGCCGGCTGGCGGCTCGACGGCGCCTCCGACCACCTCGTCAGCGAGGCGCTCTACCTGTCCGACCCGGAGGGCAACGGGATCGAGCTGTACCGCGACCGCCCGCGCGCCGAGTGGCGCCGAAGCGAGACGGGCGAGCTGGCGATGGCGACGCTGCCGCTCGACCTCGACGACCTCGCCCGCGAGCTGGACGGCGAGGAGGGCGACGGCGAGGCCGACCGCGGCATGCCGCCCGGCACGACGCTCGGGCACGTGCACCTGCAGGTCGCCGACCTCGGCGCGGCCGAGGCGTTCTACGCGGGCGCGCTCGACTTCGAGGTGACGGTGCGCGGGTATCCCGGCGCGCTGTTCGTGGCCGCCGGCGGCTACCACCACCACCTCGGCCTCAACACGTGGGCGAGCGCCGGCGGGCCACCCGCGGACCCGGCCGCGCGCGGCCTGCGCGACTTCGCGATCCGCTTCGGCGACGCCGCCGAGCGCGACCGCGTCACCAACCAGGTGGCGGAAGCCGGGTACCTGCTGCGGGAGGAGCGCGACGCCGCCGTCGCGATCGACCCGTTCGGCATCGCGGTGCGCCTGCTGGCTTAAACGGGCATTACGTTCGCCACTACCCTCGTTCGGCGAATGGGATCTCCGAGACATCTGTGGACCGGCGGCTGGCGCGCGGAGTCGGAGCGCGCGCGCGACGCGGCCGACGGCGCCGAGCAGCTGCGCCGCGCCGACGGCGCGCCGGCGCCCGACGCGGCGGGCGGCGATGCAGCCGACGCGCCGGACGCGGACGGCGGCGCCGGCGGCTCACGCAGGCTCACGCTGCTGCTCGGCCTGATGCTCGCGGCGGCGGCGATCGCCGGCGGCGCGTTCGCGGCCGGCATGCTGCTCGACGGCGGCCGCAAGAGCGGCCCCGACCCGCTGCCGGCGGTCGCGAGCCAGCCGATCAAGCCGCACAGAGGCGAGACGCGCGCCGGCGCGATCTACGCCGCCGCCAGCCCCGCCGTCACCTCGATCCGCACGAACTCGGGCGAGGGCACCGGCTTCCTGATCGACCACGGCCGCGGCATGCTCGTCACCAACGCGCACGTCGTCGGGAGCGCCACGCACGTGCTCGTGCGCTTCGGCCAGGACGGCGACGCGATCGACGGCGACGTGCTGGGCGTCGACCCCTCCAGCGACCTCGCGGTCGTCTCGATCGACCCCTCCAGCGTGCCGAGAGGCGCCAAGGCGCTCAGATTCGCCGACTCGCGCGCGGTCCAGGTCGGCGACCTCGTCGTCGCGATCGGCAACCCGTTCGGGCTCGACCGCACCGCCACCGAGGGCATCGTCTCGGGGCTCGGGCGCTCGATCCAGTCGCCCAACGGCTTCGCGATCGACGACGTGATCCAGACCGACGCGCCGATCAACCCCGGCAACTCCGGCGGCCCGCTGCTCGACGACGGCGCGCACGTGATCGGCGTCAACTCGCAGATCGCGACGGCCGGCGTCGCCGGCAACATCGGCATCGGCTTCGCCGTCCCGTCCAACACGGTGCGCCAGATCGTGCCGCGGCTGGAGCGCGGCGAGGCGATCCCGCGGCCGTGGCTCGGCGTCACGACGACGGCCGCGTCGCCGACGCATCCGGACGGCGCCGAGGTCGCGGACGTCGTCGGCGGCGGCCCGGCCGCCGACGCCGGGGTCCGCAGCGGCGACATCATCAAGCGGGTCGACGGCCAGCCGGTCCAGGACCCGGAGGACGTCGCGCAGTCGATAGCCGGCGACAGGCCGGGCGACAAGGTCGCCGTCGTCGTCGAGCGCGCCGGCCGCACGCAGACGCTGCACGTCACGCTCGGGAAGCGACCGGCCCGCATCCCGTGAGCCTCGCGATCGGCTTCGGGGCCCCGCTGGTCCTGCTGGGGCTGCTCGCGCTCCCGCTGCTGGTCGCCTGGTACGTGCAGCAGCAGCGCGTGCGCAGCGCCGCCGCCGCGGCGTTCGCGGCGCCGCGGCTGATGCCGTCGGTCGCGCCGCGCCGGCCGCGCTGGCGCCGCCACCTGCCGATGCTCGCGTTCGCGCTCGCGCTCGCGGCGCTCGTGCTGGCGGCGGCGCGGCCGCAGCGGACGGTCGCGGTGCCGGTCGAGCACGCGGCGATCATGCTCGCGACCGACGTGTCCGGCTCGATGCTCGCGACCGACGTCGCGCCGACCCGGCTGATCGCCGCCAAGCGCGCTGCGCGCGCGTTCCTCGACAAGGTGCCGAAGGCCGTCAACGTCGGTGTGCTGGCGTTCAACAACCACGCGACCGTGCTGCAGTCGCCGACGCGCAGCCGCGGCGACGCACGCGCCGCGATCGACCGCATGGCGGTCAGCGGCGGCACCGCGACCGGCGATGCGATCGCGAGCGCGCTGACGGCGCTGCGCAACGCCCCGGGCGAGAACGGCAGACGCCCGCCCGGCGCGATCGTGCTGATCTCCGACGGCACCTCGACGTACGGCCTCGACCCCGTCGAGCAGGCGCGGGCGGCGGCGAGACTGCACATCCCGATCTACACCGTCGCGCTGGGGACCTACCACGGGACGATCCGCGTCCCCGGTCCAGACGGGCAGGACAGAGTCGAGCGCGTGCCGCCAGACCCGCAGTCGCTCGCGGCGATCGCGCACGCCTCCGGCGGCGAGGCGTTCACCGCCGCCACGACCGGCGGGCTCGACGCCGTCTACCGGCGGCTCGGCTCGCAGCTCGGCCGCCGCGACGTCCACCGCCAGGTGACGGCCGCGTTCGCGGCCGGCGGGCTCGTGCTGCTGCTGGCGGGCGCCGGGCTGTCGCTGCGCTGGTTCGGCCGCCTCATCTAGACACCGGAAAGGAGCATCGAACGTGACCCCAGACCAACCGCGCGACGCGCTCGAGGAGGCGCTGCACGAGATCAAGCGCGTGATCGTCGGGCAGGACGCGATGCTGGAGCGCCTGCTCGTCGCGCTGCTGGCCGGCGGCCACGTGCTGCTGGAGGGCGTCCCCGGCCTCGCCAAGACGCTCACCGTCAAGACGCTCGCCGAAGTGCTCGGCGGCAGCTTCACGCGCATCCAGTTCACGCCCGACCTCGTGCCGGCGGACCTCGTCGGCACACGCGTCTACCGGCCCGACACCGGCAGGTTCGAGACCGAGCTGGGTCCGGTGTTCGGCAACTTTTTGCTCGCCGACGAGATCAACCGCGCACCCGCGAAGGTGCAGTCGGCGCTGCTCGAGGTGATGCAGGAGCAGCAGGTGACGATCGGCGGCGAGACGTTCCCGGTGCCGCACCCGTTCCTCGTGCTGGCGACGCAGAACCCGATCGAGTCGGAGGGGACCTACCCGCTGCCGGAGGCGCAGGTCGACCGCTTCCTGATGAAGGTCGTCGTCGACTACCCGACGATGGGCGAGGAGGCGGCGATCGTCGACCGCTCGCTCGACCCACGCGCGGAGGTGCGCGAGCGCCTCTCGCTGGAGCAGCTCGACCGCTTCAGAGCGGCGGCCGAGGCGGTGCTGGTCGACCGCGAGGTGATCGCCTACGCGGTCGCGCTGGCGGACGCGACGCGGCGGCCGGAGCGCTACGGCTTGGACGACATCGCCGCGTTCGTCGAGTTCGGCGCCTCGCCGCGCGGGCCGATCGGGCTCGTGCAGGCGGCGCGCGCGCTGGCGCTGCTGCGCGGGCGCGGGTACGTCGCGGTCGAGGACGTGCGCGACCTCGCGCGCGACGTGCTGCGCCACCGGCTCGTGCTGTCCTACGACGCGCTGACCGAGGACGTGACGGCGGACGAGATCCTCGAGCGCGTGCTGGCGACGGTCGAGGAGCCACCGGCCGACCACATCGCGAGCCGGCGGGCGAGCGCCGCCTGAGGACCCGATGACGCCGCCGCTCCTGCGACCTCCGGCCGGGCGACAGGGCCCCGGACCGCTCCCGCACGGGCTGATCGCGGGGCTCGACCTCGTGATCGCGCGGCGCGCCGCCGGCGCGCTGCCGGGCGACCGCAGAGCGGCCGGGCTCGGCGCCGGGACCGAGCTGGCGCAGTTGCGCCCGTACGAGGTCGGCGACGACGTGCGCCAGATCGACGCGGCCGCGACCGCGCGCACGGGCGTGCCGCACGTGCGCCTGCACGTGCCCGAGCGCACGCTGACGACGTGGCTCGTCGTCGACGCCTCGCCATCGATGGCGTTCGGCACCGCCGAGCGGCTGAAGTGGGACGTCGCCGAAGGCGCCGCGCTCGTGCTGGGACGGCTGGCGGTGCGCCGCGCCGGCAGCGTCGCGCTGATGACGTTCGGCGCAGGACGCCCGCGGCTCGTGCCGCCGCGCGCGTCGAAGCCGGGCGTCGTGGGGCTGCGGCGCGCGCTCGCGGAGGGCTGCGCCGTGGACGGGCGCGCGGGCGCGCCCGCTCGTCACGCGCTCGCGGACGCGCTGCGGCGGACCGGCAAGGTCGCGACGCAGGCGGGGCTCGTGGTCGTGATCTCCGACTTCCGCGACCAGGACGAGTGGACGCGGCCGCTGGGCGCGCTGTCGGCGCGCCACTCGGTGATGGCGCTGGAGATCGGCGATCCCCGTGAGGCGGAAGTCCCGGCGGTCGGCCGGCTGTCGCTGGTCGACCCGGAGACGGGCGCGCACGTCTCGGTGGACACGTCGAGCCGGCGCGTGCGCGAGCGCTTCGCCGCGCTGGAGGCCGAGCGCCGCGCGACGGTCGCGCGCGAGCTGCGGCGGCTGGAGGTCGAGCACGTGACGCTCTCGACCGCCGGCGACTGGCTGCAGACGCTCGGGAGAGTGCTGCGATGACGTTCGGCAGCCCGCTGCTGCTGCTGACGCTGCTGCTCGTGCCGCTCGCGCTCGCAGCGCACGTCGCGTCGCGCCGGCGCGCGCGCAGATACGCGGTGCGCTTCCCGGCCGCGGCGACGCTGGCGCTCGCGGCCGGCCGCGCGCCGGCGTGGCGGCGCGGGCTGCCGCTCGCGCTGCTGCTGGCGTCGATCGCGGCGCTCGCGCTCGCGCTCGCGAAGCCGCAGCGGACGGTGGCGGTGCCGGTCGAGCGCGCGTCGATCATGCTCGTGACCGACCACTCGCGCTCGATGATGGCCGAGGACGTCGACCCGACGCGGCTGGGGGCGGCGAAGCGTGCCGCGCACACGTTCCTCGACCAGCTCCCGCCCGGCGTGCGCGTCGGCGTGACGACCTTCTCCGACGTGCCCGACGGGACCCAGGCGCCGACGCGCGACCACGCGCTCGTGCGGCAGATGATCGACCAGCAGGTCGCCGACGGCGGGACCGCGACCGGCGACGCGCTGCAGGTCGCGCTCGACACGCTCGAACGCGAGCCGAGAGGCGCCGACGGCAGACGGCCGCCGTCGGCGATCGTGCTGCTGAGCGACGGCACGACGACGACCGGCCGCGACCCCGTGGCCGTCGCGCAGTCGGCCCGGGAGCTGAGGATCCCGATCTACACGGTCGCGCTCGGCACGCGCGACGCGACCGTGCCGAACCCCGGCTTCGGCCCGCCGCTGCTGTCGGTCCCGCCCGACCCCGCGCTGCTGAAGCGGATCGCCGACACCTCCGGCGGGCACGCCTACTCGGCGCAGGACGACCAGCAGCTCTCGACGATCTACAGAACGCTCGGCTCCCAGCTCGGCACGCGCGACGCCCAGCGCGAGGTCACCGCCGCGTTCGCGGTCGGCGGGCTCGTGCTGCTGCTCGGCGCCGCCGCCGCGTCGACGCGCTGGGCGGGGCGGGTGCCGTAGCGGGCGCCGCCCCGCCGGGTCTCACGGGTAGCTCTCGCAGGCGACGCCGTCGTTGTCGGCGTCGTGCTCCGGGTCGGACCCGGGCGTGACGGTGAAGGAGTGGCCGATCTGGGCGCACGTCATTCCGGCGTAGTCGCTGCCGCTGCTGCCGCCAGAGCCGCCGGAGCCGCCCACGTCCGACGCCGCCGGCGCCGCGGACGTGACGGTCACGGTCTGCGTGCGCACGACGCGGCGGACCTTCGTGACGGTGCGCGTGTGGACCACCGGCACGCGCTTGACCTGCGTCTCGACGACGGTCTGCGTCTCCGTCGTCGTCTGCGTGTCGCCGCCGGCGGCCGCGCCGACGATCAGCCCGAGCACGAGGCCCGCCACGCCGGCGGCCACGCCCAGGTTCCGGCGCCTGCGCCGCTCGGCGCCAGCCGTACCGCCCTGCCCTGCCTCCACCGCACTCTCCTCCCGCTCTTTTTCGCGCCGGAAGATAGTGCGGTCGCGGGACGGGATGCCCGCGTTTGGCTCGCCGCCTGGCGCGCTACGTGACGATCGCCCAGGGCTCGACCCTGGAGCTGACGATCAGGCCGGCGGCCTTGTAGGGGTCGGCGGCGGCGAACGCCTCGGCGTCGGCCGCCTCGCGGAAGGCGAGCAGGCCGCCGTGGACCGGCACGCCGATCCCACCGGCGATCACGCAGCGGCCGTCGGCCTGGTGCTCGCGGATCAGCGCGATGTGCGCGTCGCGGTGGGGCGCGCGGCGCTCGGTCATGTCGTCCACGTACTCGTAGACGAGCAGGTGCAGCAGCTCGGACATCGGCGGCAGATAACCACATCCCTGTTGTATCACGATTCGCCGCATCGCGTGATACGCTCGAAGTCTATGCGCAGCCTGCGACTCGAACCGGCGCTCGACGAGCGCGTCCGCCGCGCGGCCGCCGCCGAGGGCTCGACCGTCTCCGAGTTCCTGCGGAGGGCGGCGGCCGAGCGCGCCGAGCGCACCCTGGCCAACCGCAACAGCGACCGGCTCGCCGACGTCATCGGCAGCGTCCACGGCGGCGGCGCCGGCCGCGCGCGCGACACCGGCGCCGCGTTCGGGGATCTGCTCGCAGAGCGGCGCGCGCAGCGGTGACGATCACCGACGCCGGCCCGTTGATCGCGCTGATCGACGCCGACGAGCCCGACCACGACCGCTGCCGCGAGACGCTCGACGCGCTGCGCCTCCCGCTGCTGACCACCTGGCCCGCCTTCACGGAGGCGATGTACCTGCTCGGCCGCGCCGCCGGCTGGAAGGGCCAGAGCGCGCTCTGGCGGCTGCTGCTGCGCGAGGATCTCGTCGTCGTCGCGCCCACCGCCGCCGTCAACGCGCGCGCCGCGCGCCTGATGGAGACCTACGCCGACCGACCGATGGACCTCGCCGACGCGACGCTCGTGGCGCTCGCCGAGCAGCGCGACAGCAACCGCGTCTTCACGCTCGACGGCGACTTCCACGTCTACCGCTTCAAGGGCCGCCGTCGCTTCGAGGTCGTCCCCGCGTAGCGCGCGTGCGCGCGCCTCACGGCCCCGCGACGCGCCACTGCCACACGCCGTCGGCGTCCGGCGCGGCGAGCAGCTCGTCCTCGACGACGCCGGCCTCTCTGCCGGCGCAGCCGGTGATCCCGAGGCAGCGGATGCGCAGCTCGCCGGTGGACGCCTCGACGTGCAGCACCTGCTTGAACAGCGGCGGGTCGTTCCAGTCGAAGAACTCCGAGAAGAGCGCCTGCAGCAGGCCGCGCTTGCCCTGGCCGGGCAGCGGGAAGATCCGCGCCGCCGCGCGCCGCGTGCGGTCGCTCACGACGACCGCCTGCGCGTCGGCCTTCGCCGGCGCGATCCCCAGCCGCTCGGCCATGTACGCCGCCGCCTGCGCCGGGACGATCTCGAGCCCGCCCGCGAACGGGATGCGCGTCGCGTACAGCCGGCTGTAGAACGACAGCGAGTCGCCGCGCAGCGGGTAGCAGCGGAACGCCTCCTCGTTCACGCCGTCCAGCGCCACCTTCGGGATCGTGTGCGTCGCGTGCATGAACGCCCCGCCGCCGCCGCTCACGAGGTACTGGATCGTGCGACCCGGCTCGACCGCGACCGGATAGCGCTGGTAGTTGTGGATGTCGCCGCCGATCGCCGCGACGTAGTTGTGCGCGCGCTCCCGCACGATCTCGTCGACCGACCGCCCCGGCTCGCCCTCGATCGACCCCGGGTGGAATCTCCCGTCGACGGCCAGCGGCTTGCCGGTGATCAGGATCTTCGGCTTCTCCGACGCGGCGGAGACGCGCCGCAGCCACGCCGCCTGGTCGCGGTCGATCTCCCCCGTGATGCCGGTGTCGATCCCGACGAGCTGCAGCGGCCCGGTGTCGAGCAGCCAGTAGGGCGCCGGCTGGCCGGCCCGCGGCCGCGCGTCGCGCAGCGCCCGCAGCTGCGCCCGCTCGTCGTCGTCCAGCCGCGGCGGCCGGCGCCACAGCAGCCGGCGCAGCAGCGGCCCGCCCACCGACGGCGGCGCCGTCTCCACCCCGCACAGGTGGAACATGAAGCCGGTCAGCCCGTCGTACCAGTCGTGGTTGCCGGGCACCGCGTAGATCGGCCGCTCGTAGCCGGCGTAGACGTCGTAGAAGTTGCGCTCGTACGTCGCCGCGCCGCCGGCCGGGTAGATCACGTCGCTCGCGATCACCATGAAGTCGGTCACCGCGGAGAGGCGCTCGAGCAGCGGCACGGTCACGTACTGCGACATGTCGCCCTCGCCCGTGTCGCCGGCCAGCACGAACGAGACGCGCCCGAGGTCGCTGCGATCGATGCGCGGATCCGACACGCCGAGCGCCGCCATCCAGGCGCGGCGCTCGTCGTTCGTCGGGTCGCCACCGAGCCAGCCGGCGCGCGCGAGCTTGTCGTTGCGCGAGGCGAGCAGCGGCCGCGGGTCGAGCCACGAGAACGGCCGGCGCGGCTTCAGCGCTCTCAGCTCGCCGCTCGCCGGGCACTCCCAGCCCGCGCCGGCGACCGACGCGCGCGAGCTGGGCTGCTGGCTCACGCGGTTGCCTCAGCCGCCCGCCCCTCGTGCTCGGCCACGATCGTGTCGGCGAAGCGGTCGGCCAGCGCCGCGATCGTGAAGCTCGGGTTCGGGCCGACCGGCCCCGGCATCACCGAGCCGTCGGCGATGTGGAGGCCCGCATGGCCGAACACGCGGCCGTGCGCGTCGACCACGCCATCCTCCGGCCCGCTGCCCATCGGGCAGCCGCCGAGCGGGTGCACGGTGATCAGCCGGTGCAGGTGCGAGAGCGGGTTCTGCACGAGCTCGCCCCCGAGCTGCTCGTTGATCGCCGCCATCGCCGAGCGCACGCGCGCGAGGTACGCCTCCGACGTGCGCTCCGTCCAGTCGAGCGCGAGCAGCCCCTCGTCGAGCGAGAAGCGGCCGTCCGGCGTGTCGCGACCCATGCCGAGCATCGGCAGAAGCGTCGCAGCCTGGTCGGCGTCGTCGAGCACGTCGGCGATCTGGCTGCCGATCTCGCTCTGCGGGCTGTGTCTGATCTGCGCCCACACGCGCCGCAGCAGGAAGTGCGCGACGCGCCGCAGCTCGCCCGGGAGGTCGAGCCCCTCCTGCAGCCACGACGCCCACGCCGGATAGCCGCCCTCCTGCACGTAGTAGCCCGGCCCGCTTCCGCCGTCGTTCTCGTCCGGCACGCGGATCGTCGAGGTGATCGCGGGGCCGATCGGCGCCTCGAGCGGCCAGTGACTGCCGTCGGCGCGGCGCGCGTTCGTGACGAAGGTCAGCAGGTCGCCGTTGCCGGAGAAGCGCGTGCCGAGCGCGGGCGGCAGGCCGCCGAGCGCGTCCGCGTTGCGCAGCAGCAGGAACGGCGTGCCGAGCGCGCCGGCCGACAGGATCAGCCGCTCGCAGGTCAGCTCGTGCACCGGCAGCATCGCGGTCTCGACGCCGCCCGCGCCCTCCTGCTCGTCGGTGTGGACGACGTAGCGCACGAACCAGCCGCCGCCCGGCCTTGGCGCGAACGAGCGCACCTCGTGGCGCGTGCGCAGGTCGGCGCCGTGGTGCGCGGCGAGCGACAGGTACGTGTAGTCGAGCGAGTTCTTCGCGCCGTAGTTGCAGCCGACGTCGCACTCGCCGACGAGCCGGCAGGTCGAGCGCGGCATCCCGTGCACGTTCGGGATCGCCTCCGGGATCGACTCGCCGATCACCGGTCTGTCCGGGTCGGCGCCGAACGTGATCGCGAGGTCCGGCAGGAACCAGTCGAAGCCCGCCGCGAGCGCCGCCTCGCGGTAGGCCGCGGTCTTCGGCGTGCCGTCGTAGGGCGCGTGCGCGAACGGGTACGGCGTCGGTCTGATGATCGCGTGGACGTTGTCGTAGTGCGGCTCGAGCTGCGCGCGCGTGACCGGCCACGGCACGTGCGTGCCGTCCGGCATCACGCTGTCGAACCACTGCTCGTCCTTGCGGATGAAGACGTTCGCGTAGATCAGCGAGCCGCCGCCGAGCCCGGCGCTGACGACCGCGTCGATCCCCTTGAACGACCAGATGTCGAACAGCCCGTGCAGGCCCTCGCTCGGGTCCCAGAAGTTCGTCCGCATCTGGCGCGGCGTGCGCGCGAACGAGCCCGGCGGGTATGGCTTGCCGCGCTCCAGCAGGACGACGCCGATCCCTTCCTTCGCCAGCCGGTAGGCCGTCACCGAGCCGCCGAAGCCCGAGCCGACGACGACCGCGTCAACGTGCTCCGTCGCGGTCGCCATCACGCCGCTCCCGCGAAGCGGATCAGGTCGCTCATCGTGAACTGGCCTCTTCTGGCGCCTCTCAGCTCCGGCCGCCAGCCGGGCGCGACGCGCAGGTAGGAGAGCGGGTCGCCGGCCAGCAGGCCGATCAGCACCTCCGCGACGATGCGCCCGCCGACCGGGCCGAGCCGGCGCCCGTCGCAGCGCAGCTTCGCCTCGCGCAGCACGTAGTACCAGAGCGGCGCGTGGTCGGCGAACGACGGCGCGACGCTGGCGAGGTCAAGCTCTCTGGCGGTCAGCGGCTCGATCCCCATCGCGCGCGCGACCGTCTGGCCGGACGGCAGCCCGAGCCGCAGGCCGCGCAGCAGGTTGCGCTGCGCGAGCGAGACGAGGCCGGGCAGCGGCGGCGGGTCGTTGAGGTCGCCGAGCGGGAACCCCAGCTCGTCGTCGATGCGGTAGCTCGGCTGCGGCAGGAATCTCTCTCTCGTGAGCCCGCGGTAGAAGTACTTCCACTGGAAGCCCCAGTCGTCGGGCAGCGGACGGAAGCCGTTGAGGTTCTCGAGGTTGCCGGGGTCGACGTTCTTGCTGAAGATCGGGAAGCGTCTGCCGCCCGTCGCTCTGCGCAGGAAGTCGTTGATGAAGTAGGACGGACGCACCATCGAGTGGCCGAAGCGGTAGGCCGCGACCGAGAACTCGACCGGCATGTACGGCTCGCTCTCCCACGCGTAGAAGCGCAAGTGCGCTCTGAGGATCGGGACCGGCGCTCTCGTGAATCTTCTGCCGCTGAGCGCGTCGACCGCGTACGGGTCGGGTCTGAGGATGTCGTCGACGATCTCGGGCCCGACGACGTGCGCGCGCAGGAAGTCGTTGACGACGATCCACTGGTAGTGCCAGCGCACGACGCGCTGCGCCTCCTTGAAGGCGTCGTCGCCGTCGAAGCCTCTTCTGCGCACGTCGTCGACGACCGCGTTGTGGAAGCGCAGGAAGACCTGCTGGAGCTGCGAGACGATCAGGTTCTCGTCGTTGCGCGGGTCGCCGATCAGCGCGCGCTCGCCGAAGCGCGGCAGGTCGTGCGCGTCCGTGCCCTGCGCGACCGGGCGGCCGAGCGCGAGCTTGGCCGGGTCGGCCGAGTCGTACAGGTACGGCTGGTCGGCCGGGCCGCGGCCGTAGAGGTTGTCGAGGTCGAAGCGCGGCGTGCGGAAGTCGACGAGCGCGTCCGGGTCGTTCTGCCGCTGCAGCGTCGAGACGGGGTCGAACGTGATGTCGTGGTCGATGAACTGGCCGAGGTAGGTGTAGCCGGCCGGGACGTCGGGGTTCTGGTCCTCGTCGTCGGCGTCGAGCGGCTTGTCGTCCTCCTTCGGCTGGACGATCCGCTCGGCCAGTCTTCTCAGCTCGTCGAGCGCGGCGTCGTCGTCTGGCGGTGTGAACACCGGCAGGTTGCGGAACATGCGGCCGAAGCGGCCCTGCATCAGCGGCGAGGAGGCGGTCGCCTCCAGCCCGCGGGTGCTGCTGCGCCCGTGCCCGGGCGGGCCGGTCGGCGTGGTGGCTTGCGGCCCTGCGGCGTTCAACGCGGTCATCCGTCGGCCCCTTCCGGCGATGTGCTTAGAACTGGAGCCGTGACGCTATACAAAGCGGACCGATTGCCGCAAGGGATCTTCACCGGTGATGGACAGGTATGTGCGACGGGACCGCGTTGCGGCTCCGGTCCGCAGACGCGCCGGTGCGCAGTCGGCGCGCGAACCGGCACGGCTCCCGGCCGGTGCCGTTGCGCACGCAACGGTTACTCTCGGTCGTCGCCGGATGACCGCTCCCCGCCGCACACCGCCGCAGCTCACGCTCGCCTGCCTCGCGCTCGCCGGCGTCAGCTACGCGCTGATGCAGTCGCTCGTCGCGCCGGCGCTGCCGGTCATCCAGGCCGACCTGCACGCCTCCGCGCGCGGCGCGTCGTGGATCTTCACCGCCTACCTGCTGAGCGCCTCGATCGCGACGCCGCTGATCGGTCGGCTCGGCGACATCCACGGCAAGCAGCGCGTGCTCGTGTGGGTGATGGTCCTGCTGTTCGCCGGCACGCTGCTGAGCGCGCTCGCGAGCTCGATCGTGCCGATGATCCTCGGGCGGATCGTGCAGGGCGTCGCCGGCGGGATGTTCCCGCTCGCGTTCGCGATCATCCGCGACGAGTTCCCGCGCGAGCGCGTCCCCGGCTCGATCGGCTTCCTGTCGGCGCTGCTCGGGATCGGCGGTGGGCTGGGGATCGTGCTGTCGGGCGCGATCGCCGACAACCTCTCCTACCACTGGCTGTTCTGGCTGCCGCTCGCGCCGATCGCGCTCGCCGGCGTGGGCGTCGCGCTGGTCGTGCCGGAGTCGCCGGTGCGCGCGCACGCGCGCATCAACTGGCTCGCCGCCGCGCTGCTGAGCACCGGGCTCGCGCTGCTGCTGTACGACCTCAGCAACGCGGTCGAGTGGGGCTGGGGCTCCGCGCGCACGCTCGGCCTCGCGGCGCTCGCGCTGCTCGCGCTCGCCGCGTGGGTGCGCGTCGAGCAGCGCGCCCGCATGCCGCTCGTCGACATGCGGATGATGCGCCGGCGTGGCGTGTGGACGGCGAACCTCGCCGCGGCGCTGCTCGGCTCGGGGATGTACTCCGGCTTCGTGCTGATCCCGCAGTTCGCCGAGACGCCCCTCAGGGACGGCTTCGGCTTCGGCGCGTCCGTCACTGGCGCCGGCCTGCTGATGCTGCCGATGACGGCGACGATGCTGCTGACGGGCGCCGCGGCCGGGCGGCTCGAGCTGCGCTTCGGCTCGCGGCTCGCGCTGCTCGCCGGCACGATCGCGACCGCGGCCTCGTACCTGCTGCTGACGGTCGCGCACGGCACGCGCGCCGAGTTCGTCCTCGCGGGCCTGCTGATGGGCGCCGGGATCGGGCTCGCGTTCGCGGCGCTGCCGAACCTGATCGTCGAGGCGGTGCCGCCGGAGCAGACGGGCGTGGCGACCGGCATCAACACGATCGCGCGCACGATCGGCGGCGCGTTCGGGACGCAGATCGCGGGCACCGTGATCGCCGCGAGCGTGGCGGTCGCGGGCGGCGCGCCGCACGAGCGCGGCTTCACGCAGGCGTTCGCGATCATCACGGCGCTGCTGGCGCTCGGCGCGCTCGCCACGCTCGCGATCCCGCGCCGCGGCGGCGGCGGGCGCGAGCTGGCGCTCGAGCCGGCGGCAGCCTGACCTCAACCCGCGCTCGCGGCCGCCGATCACCGGGGCGATGGCGCGCCGGCTGCTGATGACCGCGTTCGGCTGGAACGACCCGGGCGGCGGGACGACGGTCCCGCGCCTGGCGGCGAAGGAGCTGGCGCGGCGCGGCTGGGAGGTGACCGTCTTCCACGCGGCGGTGAAGCCGGCGATCGGCGAGCCGGCCTACCACCTCGCCGAGTGGGAGGACGACGGCGTGCGGCTCGTCGGCGTGCACAACCGCGCGCACGGGCTGTGGGACCGCGAGCGGCCGCTGCGCGAGCTGGACGACCCGCCGATCACGGCCGCGTTCGCGAACGAGCTGGACCGCGTCGCGCCCGACGCGGTCCATTTCCACAACCTGCACAACCTCGGCGCGGCGCTGATCGACCAGACGGTCGCGCGCGGGGTCCCGTCGTGGTTCACGACGCACAACTACTGGCTGATCTGCCCGCGCGCGTACCTGATGACGGGCGACGGCACGATCTGCGCCGGCCCCGGCGACGGGCGCCGCTGCGCGACGTGCACCGGCGGCGCCGACCCGGCGGCGTACGCGCGGCGGCTCGCGGAGATCCGCGCGCGCGTCTCGCGCGGCGTGACGAGCGTGCTGGCCGTGTCGGACGCGGTGCGGCGCACGCTGCTCGGCGCCGGCTACCCGGCCGAGCTGGTCGACGTCGTGCGCCAGGGGATGCCGCACGACACGGAGATCTGGGAGCGGCTCGGGCGCGCACGGCGCCCCGGGCGCGTCGCCGGCGCCGGCGGGCCGCTGACGGTCGCGTTCCTCGGCTCGGCCTACCCGCACAAGGGGCCGCAGCTGCTGGTCGAGGCGGCGCAGCGCGTGCAGGCGCCGCTGCGCGTGCGGATCCACGGCGAGGTGCCGGACGTGTTCGCGCCGACGCTGCGGGCGCTGGACGCGCGCGGGCTGTGCTCGCTGGAGGGCGCGTTCGCGACCTCGGAGCTGGCGGACGTGCTGGCGGGCGTGGACGTCGCGGTGCTGCCGTCGATGTGGTGGGACTGCGCGCCGCTGGCGGCGGCCGAGTGCCTCGCGGCGCGCGTGCCGCTGGTGGTGCCGCGGCTCGGCGGGCTGGCCGAGGCGGTGCGCGACGGCGTCGACGGCCTCGTCGTCGACCCGCTGTCCGCCGACGCGCTCGCGGCTGCGCTGGAGCGACTCGCCGGCGAGCCGGGCTTGCTGGAGCGGCTGCAGGGCGCGATCGATCCGCCGCACCCGTTCGCGGCGTACGTGGACGAGCTGGAGGCGATCTACGCGAGCGAGCGGCCGGGGCGGGTTGAGGCTGGCGCGGCGGGTGCGGCTGGCGCGGCCGGCGCAACCGGCGCGGTGGGTGCGCCCGGCGACGATCTGGCCGGTACGGCCGAGCTGGCGGTGCTGTGCGAGGGCGAGCCGCCCACGAACGCGCTCGGGCCGGGCGCGCGCGTGCAGCGGCTCGGCACGAGCGACCCCCCGCTGCCCCACGCCGCCGACGTCGAGCTGCGCACGAGCTGGCCGCCGGCGACGCGCGCCGCGAGCAGCGGCCGGCTCGTGGTCGTGCAGCCGCCCGGCGCGGCGCCGGCCGCCGCCCTGCCGCCGTACGACGAGCTGTGGAGCGGCTTCCCGCCCGACGCCGCGGCGCGCCTGCGCGCGCTCGCCGCGCGCCCCCCGCGCGGGGCCGATCCGGCCGCGGTCGAGCCGTGGCCGTTCGCCGAGCCGGTCGCGCTGCGCGTGCTGGCGACGCCGGCGTGGCGCGGCGCGGACAAGCTCGCGATGCTGCTCGCGCAGTGGTGCGCGGCGACGACGCCCGACACGAGCGCGTGCCTCTACCTGCTCGCCGACCCCGCCGTCGACGGCGCGCCCGCGGCGATCGAGCAGCGCGTGCTGGCCGCCTGCGAGGCGAGCGGCGCAGACCTCGACGTCGCCGCGGACGTGACGATCCTGCTGGAGCCCGCGAGCGCCGAGCGCGACGCGCGCCTGCACGCGGGAACCGGCGCGTACGTGCCGCTGCACCGCGCCTGCGCCGGCCACGAGCGACTCGCGCGCGCGACCGGCAGCGCGGTCGTCGCGCTGGACGAGCGCGCGCTCGCGGACGCGATCGCGGCCCGCCTCGCCGCGCTCGCGCCCGCCTGACCCCGCCCGGCACGGCGACCGCCATCGCCGTGCGCCCCGGCCGAAAGGGCGGACCGGGGCGCCGAGCGGGTGGGGATGTGGACCCGCTCGGATGCTCGCGCGCGTGTCGGACGGTACGCGCGGCAGCCGTGCCGCTCCGGCCGCGCCCCCGGTCAGCAGTCCGCGAGCGCGTCGAGCGCGTCGCAGACCTCGTGCCGTCGGGCCGCGGAGAGCGCGCCGATCCGCGCGGTGAGCAGGCGTCGGTTGACGGGCTGCAGGTTGTCGAACGAGGCGGCGCACTCGACCGGCAGCCCTTCGTCGGCGCCGAGCGGGACCTCGGTGGGGATCTTGCGCACCGTGCGCGTCACCGGAGCGACGACGAGGCGGCTCAGGACGGGGATCGCCTCGTTGCGGGTGACGACCAGCACCGGCCGGCGCTTGTCCTCCGCCTCCGCCCACCACAGCTCGCCCTGGCGGGGGTCGCTCACCACGGCTCCTCGGCGATCATCGCCGCCGTCGCCGCGTCCGGCCAGGTGAGGTCGTCCGCGTCCTGCGGGACCCGCCGGTAGCCGTCAGCGATCGCCTGCCCGACGGCGGCGCGCCGCTCGCGCTCGACGACAGCCTCCAGCCCAGCCCGGACGGCCTCGGATCGCGAACCAAAGACACCGGCTCGCACGAGCCCGTCCACCGCCTCCGCGACAGCGTCGGGCACGCGGGTGACGAGCTGCACGGTCATAGCCAGAACATAGCGATTTGCATTGCAACTCACAACGCCATTTGTATGGCATTCGGCCCGGGCGCGCGCTGCGCGAAGCGCCGCCGGATGGCACGCGTTTTGCGACGAAGCTACGTACCCGCTGCATCAGCTTTTCGGAAACCCGACAATCGCTCAAGTCGCCGCCATACCGTGGCGGCATGTCGAGTCGCGCTCGCATCGGACGACCGCTTCCGGGCGCGGGACGCGCACACGCGTCGGCCGAGAAGTGGAGCCGATGGATCCTCGCTCCGGACGGCCACGGCGACGAATGGTCCCGCGTGTTTCGCGTCGGCCCGGCCGACCGTCACGCGATCTGGGCGGAGATCGTCCGCGGGGTGCGCCGGGCGCCGGTCATCACGCTGCGCGACCGCGGCCGGCACGGCGTCGTGTGCGGCGTGGTCGTCAAGCTCACGCTGAACGCCCGAACGGCATTCGTCATGACCTCCTGGCACTATCGTGAGGACGGCGCGGTCCCTCGACTCGTGACCGCGTATCCGATCGTCAACCGCTGACCCGCATGCCGCGCGCGAACCCCATCTCCGCCTTCGACACGGTCGAGCTCGTCCAGGCTCTCGACGACGCGCCGGCCGGTGCGCGCGGCGGCGTGCTGGAGCTGACCGACGCCGCGACGGCGATGGTCGAGGTCACATCGCCGGACGATCTCGACGGCGCTGCGCGCATCGTGTTCGCGCCGTTGACCGCGCTGCGCCGCGTCGCGTAGCTACTCCGTCTCCCGCCGCGCGTGCTCGTCGCGGCGCTTGACGAGCAGCCACTGAGGCGCGTCGCCGCCGCGCGTGCGCTGGAGCGCGAAGCCGCCGCGCAGCTGCTCGCCGTGCAGCACGAAGACGGCGTGGCCGCGCTCAAGCGCCTCGGGCCAGGGCACGCGGCCGCCCTGCTCGTAGGGCCCGCGGTCCCACACGGTCGCGTCGGCGCCGGAGCCGGGATCGGCCGCGAGGCCGCCGGCCGCTTCCGGCGCAGCCAGCTCGACCGCGAAGCGCTTGTCGGCCGGGTCCATCGACGGCCGCTTCGGCAGCGCCCACGCGCGCACGCCCCCGTCGACCTCCAGGCGCAGCTCGAAGCGGCTGCGGCCGCCGACGCGCTCCAGCACCGCGAAGCGCCCTGCGCTGACGCCGCGCACCGCGAACTGCTCGTGCCCCTCGACGCGCACCGGCTGCGCCTCGACCGCCGCCACCTCCGCCCCGCGCGGCCCCTCGCGCAGGAACGCCGTCAGCGCCGCGACCGCCGCCGCCGGCCCCTCGGCGTGCAGCTCGACCGCGCCGTCGTCGCGGTTGCGCACCCAGCCCAGCACGCCGAGCGAGCGCGCGCGCCGCACCGTCGCCTCGCGGAAGCCGACGCCCTGCACGCGGCCGCGCACGACCGCGCGCACCGCCGCCGCACCGTCCGCGCCCGAGCCGGGAACCTCGCCCATCGGCCACAGCCTGACACGCGCCGGCCGCGGCGGCCGGCCGCTCAAGCCGCGCCCCCGCCAGCCGATTCCTGATGGGAATGGAGCCGCTCGTCACCTGCGTGGTCATCTCGTACAACTACGGGGCCTACGTCGAGGCGGCCGTGCGCTCCGTCCTCGACCAGCAGGGGATGCCGGCCGGCGCGCTCGAGGTGATCGTCGTGGACGACGGCTCGACCGACGACACGCACGCGATCCTCGCCGGCTTCGGCGACGCGATCGCGGTCCTCAGACAGCGCAACGAGGGCCCGACGATCGCCACGCAGCGCGCGCTCGCCCGCGCCCGCGGGCGCTACGTCTCGTTCCTCGACGCCGACGACCTGTGGCTGCCGGACAAGCTCGCCCGCCATGTCGAGCTGCTCGAGCGCCAGCCGCACGTGGGCCTCGTGCACGGCGACATGGAGGTGATCGACGGCGACGGCCGCGTCACGCGCCCGTCGAAGTACGACTGGTACGGCGAGCTGCCGACCGTCGGCCGCGCGTTCGGGCGGCTGCTCGCGCAGAACGAGGCGACGACCTCCTCCGTCACCGCGCGCACCGCGCTCGTGCGCGCGGTCCCGCCGCTCGCCGGCGACGTGTGGTGCCGCGACTGGTGGATCGCGGCGCACGTCGCCGCGCAGCACGAGGTCGACGCGCTGCGCGAGCCGGTCGCGCGCTACCGCGTCCACGGCGACAACCTCAGCGCGCAGGACGCCCACAGCGAGCGCGCGCTCGAGCTGTGGGAGCGAGACGTGCACGTGCGCCGCACGCTGCTGCGCACGCTCCCGCTGGAGCGCGCGACGCTCGACGAGCTGGCGCTCGTGTGGGCGCGCCTCGCCGGCTTCCTGCAGCGCGTCGCACAGGGGCGCGGGGTCGCGCAAGCGACGCTGGTGCCGGTGACCGACGCCGACCGCGGCGAGGCCGCCGCGCTGCGCGACCGCGCGCAGGCGCTGCGCGAAGCGGACCCGGCGAACGCCGGCCGGCTCGCCGTGAAGGCGATGGCGGCCGACCCGTTCGAGCCGGCCAGCGCCGCGCTGTTCGAGGCCGTGCGCGCCCGCCGCGACGCCGACCCCCCGCCGACGGGCGCCGAGCGCACGCGCGCGTTCGCCGAGCTGGGCGCCGCCGTCGCGGCGGGCGACCCGGCTTTGCGCCGGCGCCACGCCGCCCGCGCGCTCGTGCTCGACCCGCGCGACGACCACGCGCGCGCACTCGCCGAGCCGGAGGCGCGGCTGGCGCCGCCGACCGCGCAGGACGCGCACGCGCGCGCACGCTTCCACGCGCCGACGACGCGCGCGCTCGACGGCGCGCGCGCGTTCGTCGCCGCCGCCCGCGCCGAGGAGCTGATCGCCGCGCCCGCGCTGCTGCGCGCCTGGGCCGCCGCGTTCGCGCCCGCGGACGACGCGACGCTCGCGATCGTCACCGCCGAGCCGGATCTCGAAGCGGTCCACGCGCAGCTCGCGCACACGCTCGACGCGGCCGGGCTCGGCGCCGACACCGCCCACGACCTCGCACTCGTGCTGGCGCCCGACGGCACGCCCCACGAGACCGCGCTCGCGCGCGAGGCGCACGCGCTGCTGAGCGATGCGCCCGCCGAGCGCGCGCTCGCCGGCCATCCGCGCGCCGGCGCGCACGACCCACAGGCACTGCGCGCGCTCGCCGAGCGGCGCTGGTCGCACGACGGCTTCGGCGCGCCGCTCGCCGTCTCGATCCAGATCTGCCCGCAGCGCTGGGACGGCGCCGAGCGCTGGGGCGACACGCACTTCGCGCGCGCGCTCGCGGACGAGCTGACGCGCCGCGGCCACGGCGCGCGCATCGAGGTGCTCGCCGAGTGGGACGCGCCCGAGCGCCCGCCGGCCGACGTGACGATCCACCTGCGCGGGCTGTGGCCGTACGTGCCGCGCGAGGACGAGCTGAGCGTGCTGTGGAACATCAGCCACCCGGATCTCGTCACCCCCGCCGAGTGCGACGCGTTCGACCTCGTGCTGACGCCATCGGCGCGCCACGCCGAGCAGCTCGCAGCCGCCACCAGGACGCCGGTCGCGCTGCTGGAGCAGGCGACGGACCCGGTCGTCTTCTTCCCCGAGCACGACCCCGAGCACGCGCGCGAGCTGGTGTTCGTCGGCAACTCGCGCGGCGTCTTCCGCCCGATCCTGCGCGACCTCGTGGGCGGCGCCCGGCCCGATCGGCTCCCCGACCTCGCCGTGTGGGGGCAGGGCTGGGACGGCGTGCTGCCGGACGGGCTCGTCGCCGGCCGCCACCTGCCGAACGACGCGGTGCGGCGCGCCTACAGCTCAGCGGCGCTCGTGCTGAACGACCACTGGGACGACATGCGCGCGCAGGGGATCGTCTCCAACCGCGTCTACGACGCGCTCGCCTGCGGCGCGCTCGTCGTCAGCGACCACCTGCCGGAGCTGGCCGAGCGCTTCGGCGACGCGGTCGTCACCTACCGCACCCCGGACGACCTCCGCACGAGCGTCGAGCGGCTGCTGGCCGACCCGGACGAGCGCGCCGCGCGCGCCGCCGCCGGGCGCGAGCGCGTGCTGGCCGCGCACACCTTCCGCCACCGCGTCGACGCGCTGCTGGCGTCCATCGCCCCGCTCAAGACGGCGTCCGCGCGTCCGATCCTCTGCACATGAGCATCACCACCGACGCCGGCCTCGCCGCCGGCTGGCGCGAGCAGGCGCTCGCCGCGCTGGAGGACGGTCGCACGGCCGAGGCGCACGAGTGGCTGCGCCAGGCGCTCGCCGAGACGACCGAGCTGGAGTGGCTCAACGACCTTGCCGTGCTCGCGCACCAGCGCGGCAGAGGTGAGCAGGCGGAGGCGCTGCTGCGCGCCGTGCTGGCGATCGACCCCGAGCGCGCCGACGCGGCCGAGAACCTCGCCGCGCTGGCCGCGGCGAGCAGCGCGCTCGCGGAGGGGCAGGCGCGCGCCGACGCGCGCTGGCGCGGCTCGCGGACGCTCGGCGGCCCCGACCCCGGCATGTACGAGCGCGCGTTCCCGGGCATGCCGCGCCCCGACATCATCAGCGAGCACACCTCGCGCTACGCCTACGCGCTGTCGCTCGTCGGCGGCCGGCACGTGCTCGACCTCGGCTGCGGCACCGGCTACGGCGCCGAGATGCTGTCGTGGTCGGCCGCCTCGGTGCGCGGCTTCGACCTGTGGCAGCCGGGCGTCGACGAGCACCCGCGCTGGCCGGGCGTGCGCGAGCTGCACTACGGCCACGACCTCTGCAAGGGCCCGCTGCCGGCCGCCGACATGGCCGTCATGTTCGAGGTGATCGAGCACCTGCCGGACGCGCCACGGGCGCTCGCGATCGCGTTCGGCGCGGTCGGCGAGATCGTCGGCTCGTTCCCGAACCCGGTCTACCACGGCTCGTGGATGAACCAGTACCACGTCAACGACTGGTCGCTGGAGCGCTTCGAGCAGGAGCTGGACGCGGCCGCGCGCGCGAGCGGGCGCTTCGCCGGCGTCGCGCTGACGCACCACCACCAGGCGCTCAGAAGCCCGCTGCTGACGCCCGGCCGCGACCCCGAGTCGTCCTACTGGGTCGTGCACGCGCGCGGGATCGCGCGATGAGCAACCCGACCGCGATCCCGGTCGAGGACCCGGCCGTCGTCACGGTCGAGAACAGCGTCCCGCGCGCGGTGCCGCCAGTCGGTCCGGACACGCCGCTGCGCGCCTACTGGGCGGCGCGCGCGCACCAGCACACGCACGACCGCTACCTCGGCATCAAGCTGTCGAAGTTCCCCGAGGACCTGCGCGTCTACGAGCACCTGATGTGGGTCGCCGCGCCTGACACGATCGTCGAGCTGGGCGCGCAGTCGGGCGCCTCGACGCTGTGGCTGCGCGACCGTCTGCGCACGCTGCAGCAGTACGGCGCGCTCGCCGCGCCGCCGCGCGTCGTCGCCGTCGACATCGACCTCGACGCCGCGCGCCACAACGTCGCGCTGCGCGACCCGGCGTGGGCGGAGTCGATCGCGTTCGTCGAGGGCGACGTGTGCGACCCGGCGGTGCGCGCCGAGGTCGGAACGCACATCCGGGCCGGCGCCGTCTGCATGGTGATCGAGGACTCCGCGCACGTGTACGCGACGACGAAGGCCGCGCTCGAGCTGTACAGCGACCTGATCGCACCCGGCGGCTTCTTCGTCGTCGAGGACGGCTGCGTGGACGTGCCGTGGATGCGCATCAAGCCCGACTGGCCCGAGGGCGTGCTGCCCGCGCTGGACGAGTGGCTCGCCACTCCGCAGGGCTCCGCCTTCCGCGTCCGCCGCGAGCTCGAGGTCTACGGCGTCAGCTGCCACCCGGGCGGCTTCCTGCAGCGGGTCGGCTAGCGCCAGTCGCCCGGCCGCACGACGCGCAGCCCCGGCACACGCTCGAAGCGGCGCATGTTGCGCGTCACGAGCGGCGCGTCGGCGTCGAGGCATACGCCCGCCTGCAGCGCGTCGCGCACGTCGATGCCGCGTCCGTCGCCGCGCAGGCGCGCGAGCGCCGCGCCCCCCAGCAGGCCGCCGCGCGGCGTGAGCGCCAGCGTCGGCGCGTCGAGCAGCGCCTGCACGGGGCGCGGGTCGAGCCGGTGCGCCGCGCCGAGCGCCAGCTCGAACGCGCTCACGGCCGTCACGCGGTAGCCGCCGCGACCGAGGTGCGCGAGCAGCTCCGCGCCCGGCCCGCTGCCGCGCAGGTAGTCGATCAGGACGTCGGTGTCTACGACCGGGCCGTCGGCCACGTCGCCCACGCGTCTCTCAGCTCGGCCTCGAAGCGCCGCGCTTCGGCAGCGCTCCACGCCCCGCGGGCGGCCGCGAAGGCGTCGTCCGCCGGCGCTTGATCGGCGTCGCGTTCGAGGTACTCGCGCAGCGCCTCCTCGACGATCGAGGAGAACCCGCGCACCCCGCGCTCGGCCGCCCGCGCGCGCAGGCGACGGTAGATCGGATCGGACAGCTCGACGGTCGTGCGCATGCCCGGAGATTACCAAGCACATGCATGCATGCTCAAATGCCATATATATGTCCTGGTAGTCTGCATTGCTGCATGCGCACCACGCTCAACCTCGATGACGACCTGCTGCGCGCCGCGAAGCGCCTCGCCGCCGAGCGCGGCACGACCCTCACCGCCCTGATGGAGGACGCCCTGCGGATCGTCGTGCGGCGGACGAGCGAGCCCAAGCCGCGCAAGCGGCGCAAGCTGCCCACGAGCGGCACGCCGGGCGCCGGCTTCCCACCGGGCGTGAACCTCGACAGCAACGCCGCCATGCTCGAGCTGATGGACGAGGGCCTCCCGCTGGACAAGCTGCGGTGATCCTCTGCGACGTCAACGTCCTCGTCTACGCCCACCGCGAGGACGCCGTCGACCACGAGCGCTACGCGGCCTGGCTTGACGAGGCACTCGACTCCAAGCAGGCATACGGAGTCAGCGAGCTGGTCCTGAACAGATTCGTGCGGGTGGTCACGAACCGTCGCATGGTGGGCGCGCCGGCGACGATCGACCAGGCGCTCGCGTTCGTCAACGAGCTGCGCGAGCAGCCGAACGCCGTGCAGCTCTCCCCCGGCCCGCGCCATTGGGGCATCTTCGAGCGCCTCTGCCGCGACGCGAACGCAACCGGCAACCTCGTCCCGGACGCCTACCTCGCCGCGCTCGCGATCGAGCACGGCGCGGAGCTGATCACGACCGATCGCGACTTCGCGCGCTTCGACGGGCTGCGCTGGCGAGCGCCGCTCTAGCCGAGGTGCCCCGCCGCCCAGCACTGGGCGGCGCCATGGCAGCTCGCCATCCCCGCGAGCTGGGCGCTGAGTCTCGCGAGCCGCTCGGGCGGGACCTGGTCGGCGAGGTTTCTCAGCTCGAACGGGTCGCTCGCGAGGTCGTACAGCTCGCGCTCGCCGTCGGCGTACTCGACGTACAGCTCGTCCTTCGAGCGCAGCGCCTCGTAGCTCGGCGGGTTGCCGGAGCCGGCCGGCGGCGCGTCGGGATCGCCCGCCCCGCCGACGTTGCCGTGGTGCTCGACCAGCACCGCGTCGCGCCAGCCGGCCGCCGCCGCGGCGCGGGCAGTGGCGTCGCCGTGCAGCAGCGGCACGAGGCTGCGGCCGTCCGCTCTCGGCGGCGCGGGCGCACCCGCCAGCTCGGCGAACGTCGGGCACAGGTCCGTGTTCTCCGTCATCGCGTCGACCGTCCGCCCTGCCGGCACGCCCGGCCCGGCGACGACCAGCGGCACGCGCACGTCCGGGTCGTACGCCGTCAGCTTGCCAGGCGTGAGGCGGTGCTGACCGAGGTGGAAGCCGTTGTCGGAGCTGAAGAAGACGTACGTGTTGCGCGCGACGCCGAGCGCGCGCAGCCGCCGCTCCAGCCGGCCGATCATGCGGTCGACCGCCTGCACCGAGCGCACGCGGTCGCGGAAGGTCGCGTCGATGCGCGCCTGCTCTGCGTCCGTCAGCGCGCGGTGGCCACGCAGCCACGCCGGCTTGTCGCTCATGTCGGCCTCGTCGAACGACGGGTCGCGCGGGGCGGTGAGGCCGGCGAAACGGTGCCGGTCGCGCGGCGCGGGGACGGCCGGCGCGTGCGGCGCGAACGTCCACACGTTCAGCATGAACGGCGCGCCTTCGGCGACCGACTCGCTCGCGAAGCCGAGCGCCTGCCGCGCCAGCACGTTCGTCAGGTAGTCCTTCGCGCGGAAGCCGTGCCGCACGACCCGCACGGTGCGCGCGAGGCGGTAGCCGAAGCCGCGGTAGCCGTTGCCGGCGACGGTCCAGTCCGTCCAGCCGGGCGGCACGTACGGGCCGCCGAGCGCGGTGCGGATGCGCCCCGGCGAGTACTGGTTGAGGTACTTGCCCATCAGCGCGGTGCGGTAGCCGACGCCCTGCAGGTTGGTCGCGTACGTGTCCTGCTCCAGCCCGCGCGCGTGGAACGCGAGGAAGCCGCCGTCGGCGCCGGTGTTGCGGAAGATGCCGGTGTCGTGCGGGTACTGCCCCGTGAGGATCGAGGCGCGCGACGGGCAGCACAGCGAGTCCGTCACGAAGTAGTTCGAGAAGGTCGTTCCGCGCCGCTGCAGCCGCCGCACGTTCGGCATGTACGGCAGCAGGTCGCTCGTCAGGTCGTCGGTCAGCACGAAGACGATGTTCGGCTGCGGCGACGTGAACGGCCGCACCAGCGAGCGCACCACGCGGCGCAGCGCACGGGTCGTGCGAACGACCGCGCGCACGCCCGCTTCGGGCGCCGGCGCGTGCGGCCGCGTCGTCTGCTGATGTGCGGTGGCACGGGCGTTCGCGTGCACGGATGCCGCCCCCGTCGCGCACAGCAGCGCGACGAGCAGCGCGGCTCCGGCCCGGGCGAGCCACCCCGGTCGCCGTCGGAGCATCGCAGCATGGATACCAGCTTCGGCGCCTCAAGTGCCCGCTCGGCGCGGGTCGACTTCGCGTGCCGGTCGTGCCGGCGCGTTAGTCGCGCGCCAGCGCGAACAGCTCGCGCGGGCGCAGGAAGACGTGCAGCTCGCCGTCGGCGATCGCCGCCAGCGCGCCCTTCTTGAAGCGCACGCGCGCGCCGGTCATGTCGTGGACCGCTTGCACCATGTCGGGGTTGTGGCCGACGAGCAGCACGTCGTCGCCGAAGCCGGCCGCCACCCGCTCGGGGTCGAACGGGCCGCCCGACAGCTCCGGTGCGAGCTGCACCGCCAGCCCGAGCGGCTCGCACGCCAGCAGCGCCGTGTCGCGGGCGCGCACGCGCGGGCTCGCGAGGCACGCGTCGAGCGGCACGCCGAGCGCCTTCAGCGCCGCGCCGGCGGCGCGCGCCTGCGCCCGCCCTTTCTCCGTCAGCGGGCGCTCCGCGTCCGGGCGCCCATGCGCGTCCTCCGCCTCGGCGTGGCGCAGCAGCCAGATCACCGGCTGCCGGCCCCCGCGCCGGCGCCCGCCTCCGCGGCCAGCTCGGCGCGCCGCGCCGGCTCCTGGAACGGCGCCGGGTCGCGCAGGTAGGCGGCGACGACCTCCAGCTCGCGCTCGCTCGCCGCGCCGCGCAGCCCCGCGACGGCGTCGGCGTCGAGCGTCAGCAGCGCGACGAGCCGGACGCCGGCGGCATCGGCGCGGCGGCGCGCCTCGGCGCCGCGCTCCAGGAAGACCACGACGGCCTCGGTGCGCACGTCCTCCACACCTCGGCGCTCCAGCTCCAGCTCGAGCTGGCGCAGCGCGATCTCCTTCGAGTCGAAGCCGGTCACGAGGTCGTCCACCAGCGCGACGCGGTCGCCCGGGCGGAAGGCGCCCTCGACCAGCCGGTGGCTGCCGTACGACTCCGCCGCCGCGCCCTCGCCCAGGTCGGCGACGCGGCGCACGCCGGGCAGCTTGCGCGTGTAGCCCATCGGCAGGCCGAGCTTGTAGGCGAGGCCGGCGGCGAACGGCACGCCAGCGGCCGCCAGGCCGACGAGCTGGGTCGCCTGCGGCAGCTCCTCGCGCACCAGCTCGGCGCCCGCGTCGACCAGGAAGCGGAACAGCTCCGGGTCGGCCGGCGCGTCGCGGAAGTTGACGTAGAAGGGGCTCCACGCGCCCGACATCAGCTCCCATCCGTCCGGCTGGTCGCGCAGCCACGTGCGGACGACGCCGGCCGCGTAGAGGCGGCGCAGCAGCTCGCCGCCCAGCTCGCGCTTGCGCTCGTCCCAGCTCACGCCCGCGAGCCTATCGCGGGCACCGACCTGAGAGCATCCGGCCGGATGCTCTGGATCGTGCTGACGGTGATCGTCGCGACCGCCGTCGGCGCGGCCGTCGAGCGGCGCGCGAACCCGCTCGCGCACCGGCTGCGGCTCGCGCTGCTGCGCCTGATGCTGTGGGTGCTGGTCCCGTTCGTCGCCTACGTGAACATCGCGCGCGCGCACCTGTCGCTCGACGCGACGCTGTCGATCGCCGTCGCGGCGGCGGCGATCGTCGTCGCCGGCACGATCATGTGGCGGCTCGGCCGCGACGCGTTCCGGCTGCCGGACGCGTCGGTCGGCGCGGGCGTCGTCTCGACGATCCAGGCGAACACCGCCTACTTCGGGCTGCCGCTGATCGCCGCCCTCTTCTCGCACGCCGAGCTGTCGCAGGCGGTCGTCTACGACGGGCTCGTGTCGCTGCCGATGTTCGTGCTCGGCAGCTACAGCGTCGGCGCGCGCCTCGGGCACGCGAGCACGGGCGGCGTGCGCGCGCAGCTGCGCACCGGCCTCGTGCGCAACCCCGTGCTGTGGGCGATCGTCGCGGCGCTGCTGGTGCCGGAGTCGTGGGCGCCGGCGTCGCTCGTGACGCCCTCGCACGTGGCGATCTACGCGCTGCTGCCGCTCGGCTTCTTCATCGTCGGCGTCACGCTCGGCGACGAGGCGAAGGACGGCACGCTGCGGATCCCGCCGCCGCTGACGCCGCCGATCGCGGCGGTCGTGCTGCTGCGGATGGCGTTCGTGCCGCTCGTGCTGCTCGTCGTCGGGCTGCTGCTGATCGACGTGCCGGCGCCGTTCTACGTGATGGCGGCGATGCCGGTCGGCGTCAACACGGTGCTCGTCGGCCACGCGACCGGGCTCGACCTGCGGCTGACCGCGTCGAGCATCGCGTGGACGACGACCGTCGCGCTCGCGGGGGTCGTGGTGCTGACGCTGGTGCGGGCGGTCGGCTAAAGCCGGGAGCCGGCTGCGCGGCACCGTCTGTCAGTCTGCGTAGACATCGGCGGGAGTGACGAGCCGGATGCGGTCCGGCTGCTCCTCGGCGAGCCGCTGCATGCGCGCGCTGAAGCCGCTGCGCGAGAAGAACCAGTGGCGCGCGACGCGCTCGGCGCCGGGCACGCCCTGCTCCAGCTCGGTCAGCAGCTCCTCCTCGCCGTAATCGAGCGGCGCGTTCGTCCACTTGCTGCTTCCGGTGGCGACGACCTGCCCGCCGGAGCCGACCGCGACGACGTCCAGCTCGCGCTCCTCGGTGCGGCGCGACGTCACGCGGACCTTCCCCCACCACGCGCCGACGTCGTGCGCCTCCGGCTCGTGCCGGCGCACGTGCTCGCGGCAGACGCGCTCCCAGCAGGGCCGCGAGACGAACGCGTCGAGCTGCGGCAGCACGGTCGCATGCAGATGGCGTTCCGCGTCGGCGCGGGTGCGCAGACGTGAGCGGTAGGGCTCGACGAAGCGGAAGGAGAAGTCGAGGAAGCCGTCGCGGATCGCGTAGCTGGTGCGCTTCGATCTCGGGCTCGCGGTGATCGGCCGGCGCTGCTCGACCAGCTGGAGGCGCTCGAGCACCGCGAGGTGCTGGTGCGTCTGCGCGGTGTCGAGCCCGGTGAGCGCGGCGATCTGGCTGTTGCGCGTGGCGCCGCGCGCGATCGCCTCCAGCACGGAGAAGTACTGGCCCGGGTCGCGCAGCTCCTGGCGCAGGAGCAGGTCGGCCTCCTGGTGCAGGAAGCCGTCGGGGCGCAGGACGTTGTGGAGGATGTTGTCCGCGAGCGGGCGGTCGTCCGTGAAGCGCGCAAGGTAGTAGGGCATCCCGCCGCAGACGGCGTACGTGCGGACGCGGTCCGCGGGCGAGTAGCCGGGCGTGAACAGCGCCGCGGCGCGATGGTCGAACGGCGTCAGCTGCAATTGCCCGTCCCGCCGCCCATACATCGCGCCCGCGAGCACCTCGTCACGGAAGAACGAGACCTCGCTGCCGGCGATCACGAGCACGAGCGGGAGCGCGCGGCCCGTTCTGCGCCACCACGTGTTGAGCAGCGTCGGCAGCTCGCGCTGGCGCCCGGCGAGGAACTGGAACTCGTCGAGCACGACGAGCGTCCGCTCGCCGCTCGACGCGAAGCGGGCGATCGCCGTCAGCGCCGAGCGCCAGCTCGTGAGCGGCTCCTGCTCGAGCAGCTCGTCGCCGCTCGCGAGCGCCAGCTCCTGCGAGAGGCCGCGGAGCTGAGCCGGCTCGGTCGTGTCGGTCGCCTCGAAGTAGAGCGCGCGCCGCCCCTCCGCGAAGCGCGTCAGCAGCTCGGTCTTGCCAACCCGGCGACGGCCCCACAGGACGAAGAAGCGGGCGTCGCGTGCAGCCCACAGGTCCTCCAGCGCGGCCAGCTCGTCGGTGCGGTTGAGGAACTCCACCGCAGGGACGGTACCAAAGAAATTATAGATCGACCTATAATAGAAAGATCTATAATGCTTTCGCCGCCTCAGCGGCGATGCCGCCGGTACTTCTTCGGCTTCGGCTTGCCGAGCGTCAGCTTGACCTTCGCGCCCGCGGCGCGGACGGCGCCGGCCCGCGGCGAGGAGGCCGTCACGACGAGTCCCTTGAGGCGTGCGTGGCGCGGCTTGCGCAGCTTCCCGAGCCGACAGTGCGCGCGTGCGAGCGCGCGCTTGGCCTTCGCGAGCGACTTGCCCTTGAGCCGCGGGACCTTGCACTGCAGCACCGTCCACGTCGCGGTCGCCGGCGAGGGGTCGACGACGATCCCGTGCGGCGAGCCGGCGCGCACGGCGAACGTGTGCCGCCCGCGGTGGACCGTGTACGCCGCCGGGCTCGCGCAGGGCGCGAACGCACCGCCGTCGAGCTGGCACTGGAAGCCGCCGGCGAGCGGCGCGTCGGAGCGGGCGAACGTGAAGACGGCGCGGGTCGAGCGGCTCGTCGCAGCCGGCCGGCCGGTGATCGCGGTGTCGGGCTGGCGGATCTCGTCGAGCGCGGCGGCCGCGTCGAGGCGCCCGCCGCTGACCGTCTTGCCGGCCAGCGCGGCGTCGGGGTCGACCGTCGCCAGCAGCGCCGCCTTCGCCTGCGCGACCGACGCGGAGGGGTTGAGCGAGAACAGCAGCGCGGCGGCGCCCGTCACCTGCGGCGCGGCCATCGAGGTGCCCTGCAGGAAGTCGTAGCCGGACGCCTGCCCCACCGGCTGCATGCACGAGAAGCCGACGTCGTCGAGCCAGACGCCGTCGCTCGCGGCCGGCAGCACGCTCGCTCTGTAGCTGAACACGAGCTGCAGTCTGCCGCCGGGCGCGACGCCGGCGTCGCTGACCGGCAGGAAGAACGAGCCCGATCTGGTCGCGCCGCTCGACGCCGCGATCTGTCTGCCGTCGAGCATCGCTCTGTAGGAGTAGGTGCCGAGGCCGACCGACAGCACGCGCGTCTGGGTGATCTGGCACGAGCGCTGGCCGGGCGGCAGCGTCACCCCGACGGACGTCGACTCGCGCACGCTGAGGGCGACCGGCGTCGCGCCCGGCGAGTCGCTCATCCCGAACGACGTCAGCGGCGCCTCGTTCGTGCGCGCGAAGCCGCCGTCGGCGCCGGTCGCGGTCCACTTCGACGCGAAGTCGTTCGTCTCGAACGTGTCGTCGACCGGCTTCACGTCCGGGAACGTGCTGAGGATCTCGGTGCCCGGAGCGCCGAGGTCGACCGTCGCGGCCCCGTAGTCGGAGAAGCTCGCGAGCCGGTCGGCCTGGTCGGTCGCGGCGACGCACACGACGTTGTCGATCGCGCCCGGGACCCCGGAGGTCGCCGGGTCGTACGCGCACGGGTAGTGCGGCGTGCCGCCGGGGTCGTTGTCCTGGCCGTCGTTGCCGGCCGAGATCACGAACAGCACGTTCGGGTTGGCGGCGATCGCGTCGCGCACCGCCGGGTTGAAGGTCGTCCCGCCGAGCGACATGTTCGCGACGCGCGCGCCGTGCGCGCCCGCGTACTCGATCGCCTCGATCTGGGAGGAGCTGGGGCACAGCGTGCCGGAGTTGGCGGGGTTCGGGTCCGTGTAGAACGAGCAGACGCGCAGCGGCATGATGCGCACGTTCTGCGCGACGCCGCTGATGCCGATGCCGTTGTCGCCGGCGGCGCCGATCGTGCCGGCCGTGTGCACGCCGTGTCCGCCGTCTCTCAGATCGTCGTCGGTCGGGTCGCCGTCGATCGTCGGCGTGTTGGCGGAGGACCCGACGAAGTCCGCGCCGTGCGTGTCGTCGACGATCCCGTCGCCGTCGTCGTCTCTGCCGTTCGCCGGGTCGTGCGGGTTCGTCCACGCGACCGGCGCGAGGTCCGGATGCTCGAAGCGGTAGCCGGTGTCGAGATCGGCGACGACCGTCGAGGGCGTACCGCGCGTGCGGTCCCACGCGGCGAGCGCGCCGATGTCCGCGCCGGCGAGCGCGCCGCTGAAGCCGTCGATCCCGGCGCCGGTGTTCTGCAGGCCCCACAGCTGGCCGAACAGCGGGTCGTTCGTCGTCGCGTGCAGCACGTCGTAGGTGTCGCGCACTGCCGTCTGCACGTCCGGGTCGGCGCGCAGCGCGGCGAGCGCGTCGCCGACGCTCTGCCCGGCCTGCGGGCGCAGCAGCTGGAAGCGCGCGTCGCCGAGCGAGCGCACGAAACCGGCGTTCGCGTCGTCGCGCGCGGCGAGCCGCTCGGGCCGCGTGACGCCCGGCTTCCACACGACGACGAGGCGCTCCGGCACGGCCGGCAGGGACGCGGGCGTGCGGGACGGGACCGGCTGCTCTTGCGCCCCCAGCGCGGCGGACGGCACGGCCGGCGCGGCGAGCACGAGCAGCGCGGCACAGGCGAGGCGAACGGACCAGGGGCGTGCGGGCACGAGGATCTCCCGAATCGACGGTGCGAGCGAGCGGAGGCTATTGCATCGGCATCGCGGCGCAACGGGGCGAACCGCCATGTCGTACGGCGGACACGCCAAGCTCTGACACGACCGGCGCGACTCAGAAACGCGCTCGTCTAACCTCGGCTCCATGCGGATCGAGCGGAAGGTCACCCTCCTCGCGCTCGCCCTCGCCGGCCTGGCGCTCGCCGCGCCCGCCGTCGTGCAGGCGACGCCAGTCAGCCAGTTCAGCTTCCGGGTCACGAACATCAAGCCGGGCGGGCGCTTCACGCTCCTGTTCCACGTCCAGATGTTCGACACCACCGGCGGCGTGCCGCCAGCCCCGACCGCGGACTACCTGCGCATCCCGAAGGGCGCGACGCTGCGCAAGCAGTTCCTCACCGGCAGATACTTCTGCGACGGCGTGCTGCTGCGCGACTCGATCGACCACTTCGACTTCAGCGGCGTGCCGTTCACGAAGCGCATCCAGAACCTGAAGCCGTTCATCAGGACGCTCGCGAAGCAGCATGGCCGCGCGGCGCGGCGCGCGCTCGCCAACGCGCAGGCGTGCGACCGCGCGCGCATCGGCGGCGGCACCGCGAGAGTCGACGCGCGCAACGTCTCGCCGAAGCTCGACAGACTGATCGACGTCACGTTCGCGACCTTCTTCAGCCGCCCGACCGAGAAGGGCGCCGTCGCCGGCTTCGCCGTCCTCGGCGCCGCCGACGAGAACCAGGAGATCGTCAAGCGCAGAACGTTCGAGGTGCTGACCGGCGTCCACGCGGCGCTGTCGGCGAACTTCGTCAACGACCCGACGCCCGACGGCCTCTACGGCTACCGCCTCGACCTGCCGAGAGACGAGGTCAACGGCTTCAAGATCAGCATCGCGGAGCTGAACGCGACGACGAACGGCCTGACGATCCCGAAGGACGCCTGCCTCAAGCGGAGCCGCACCGGCAGATGCGTGAAGCGCCAGCCGAAGCCGCTGTTCTGGTTCACGATCCCGCCGTGCCCGTCGTCGGGGCTGTTCAGCTTCCAGCAGGCGTTGACATACGCCGACCCGGCGCTCGACAGCACCAAGACGGCGCAGCTCGCCTGCCCGCGCTTCATCCGCTAGCCGGACGCGGCCACCCCGCGCGTCGCGTCAGTGCGACGCGATGCGCGGGAGGATCCGGTCCAGCCACGCCGGCACGTGCCAGGTGCGCTCGCCGAACAGGCGGATCAGCGCCGGCAGCAGGATCAGCCGCACGATCGTCGCGTCGAGCAGCACCGCGACCGTCAGGCCGACGCCGAACTGGCGCGTGTTCGTGACCGGCGAGACGGCGAACGCGAGGAACACGGCGGCCATGATGAACGCCGCGCCGGTGATGATCGTGCCGGTCTTCTCGAGCCCGTAGTGGATCGCGCCCTCGGTCGTGCCGGTGCGCGCGCGACCCTCCAGCAGGCGCGTGATCAGGAACACCTCGTAGTCGATCGAGAGGCCGAAGATGATCGCGAAGATGCCCGACAGCGCGATCGCGTCGAGGTAGCCGGGGCCGCCGAGCAGCGGCGCGCTGCCCTGGAAGCAGATCACCAGCACGCCGACCGCGGCGCCGACCGTCACGAGGTTGAGCAGGACCGCGCACAGCGCCAGCACCGGCGAGCGAAACAGCAGCAGCAGCACGAGGAACGTGATCGCCACGAGCGCGACGACGAGCCACGGGAAGCGCGCGCTGGTCGCGCGGTCGAAGTCGTTCAGCAGCACGGCCGGCCCGCCGACGACCGCCGTCTGCGCGCCGAGCTGCTGGGCGGCGCGGGCCGTCTCGGCGCGCAGCCGCCGCGCGACCGCGACGCTGGAGGGGTCGAACGGGCCGGCGCGCGGGACCACGATGATGCGCGCGGTGCCGCCGCCGTCGGCGACGTTCGCGACGAAGTCGGTGTTCGCCTGCGTGCGCGCGTCGGCGCCCTGGATCGCCGCCAGCACGAAGTAGCCGGAGCCGATCGCCTTCGACAGGTCGGTGCCGCCGCTGCGCAGCTGCGCGCGCTGCGCGTCGGACTGCGCGCGCACGCGCACGACGCCGTCGAGGATCCGCCGCATGCCGCCGCCGAGCCGGTTCGAGCCGCCCGCGGCCGCCTGCAGGCCGTCGGCGAGCGCGCGGGCGCCGTCGCTGCCGTGAGGCCCGTCGAGCAGCAGCTGCACGCCGGCATGCAGCTGGTCGAGGCCGGCGCTGAGCTGGCCGGTGCCGGTCGCGAGCCGCTGCGCGCCGCCCGCCGCGCGGCCGAGGCCGGTGGCGAGCTTGCCGGTCGCGTCGCCGAATCTGCCGAGCGCGCCGTCGAGCCGGGTGACGGCGCGCGCGAGCTGGCGCGCGGCGATCGCGTTCGCGGTCTGGCTCGTGAGCGCGAGCGACAGCTGCTGCTGGACGTCGCCGAGCTTGAAGAGCGCATCGTTTGCCGCGCTCAGCGCCTGCTGGACGTGGGGGTCGGACGCCGCCGCCGGGTCGTCCGCGATCGCGCTGCCCAGCTCGCGCTGCGCGGTCTGCACGCTCGACGACGCGTCGTCGAGCGGGTTGACGAGCTGCGAGCCGGCCGTCCGGTCGGCCTGCGTGAGCGAGTCGCGCAGGACGTTCACGTTCTGCTCCAGCTTCTTGACGTTCGGCTGCGCTCTCGCGAGCGCGCCGTTCAGGCGCTTGGCGCCGCGGCCGGCCTGCGCGATCCCGGCGGCGAGCCGGTGTGTGGCGGGCGCCGCGCGGTGCGCGCCGTCGGCGAGCTGGCCCGAGCCGCCGGCGAGCTGGTCGATCCCGGTCACGAGCTGACTGGCGCCGTCCGCGCCGGCCGCCAGCCCGTCGCGCAGCGCGGCCGTCCCGTTCGTCGCGGCGCGCAGGCCGCTCTCGAGCCGCGCGAGCGGAGTGCCGAGGCCGAGCGCCTGCGTCGTCAGTTCGCGCAGCTGGCGCGTGCGATCGAGCAGCACCGCCGGCCCGAGCACCGAGGTCACGCCCGGCAGCGCGCTGACGCGCCGCTGGAAGTCGTCGATCGCCTGCAGCCGCTCGGTCGTCGTGATCGGGCCGCGGGTGCGGAAGTCGACCTCGAACGGCGCGGCCCAGCCGGCGCCGCGCGCCTGCTGGAAGCGCTCGAAGCTGAGCCGCGCGGGGTTGTCGGGCGGCAGGTTCTGGAGGCTCGGCGGGCCGGTGTTGAGCCCGATCGCCGGCGCGCTCAGCAGCAGCAGCGGCAGCAGCACGAAGAAGGCTGCGGCGCCCGGCCTGCGCAGCGCGCGCTCGGCGACGGCGACCCACGGGCTGGCGGTGCGCGCGCCGCCGAACTGCCAGCGGTTCACGTTCGTGCCGAGCAGCATCAGGCCGGCGGGCATCGCGAACAGCGCGACGACGACCGCGACGATCGTCGCGACGAACAGCCCCAGCGCCGAGGACACGAGCAGCGAGCCGGGCGCCATCACGAGCGCGGTCAGCATCCCGACCGCGAGCGCCGAGCCCGCGAACAGGACGGTGCGCCCGGCGCGCGCCGCCGTCTCCTCGACTGCGTCGGGGACGGAGCGCCCGGCCGCCAGCTCCTCGCGGAAGCGCGAGACGACGAGCAGCGAGTAGTCGACGCCGAGCGCGAGCCCGATCATCGCGACCATGTTCAGGGCGAGCGCGTCGATCTCGACGCCGCGCCCGATCAGCCCCATCAGCGCGGTCCCGACTCTCGTCACGAGCAGGCCGCTGATCGCCGGCACGAGCGCCGCGAGCGGGCTGCGGAAGATCGCCAGCAGCATGATCACGAGGATCGGCAGCGCGATCAGCTCGCCCTTGTCGAGCGCGTCGAGCGCGGTCTGGTTGATCGCGCGCATCAGCGGCGCCTGGCCGGTCAGCTCGATCCGCAGGCCGTCGCGGCCTCTGTAGGGCGCGAGCGCGCGCTCCACCGCGGGCGTCGTCTCGTCGAAGATCCTCTTCAGCGGCTTGTGGACCTGGAGCAGCAGGAGCGCCTGCCCGTGCTTCTCCTGCAGGACGCGTCTGCCGCTGCCGTCCCAGGGGCTCAGCACCTCGACGCCGTCGATGCGGTCGAGCCGCGTCACGATCGCGGGCCCGACCGTGTCGACGGTCCGCTGGCGGCCGATCAGCAGCGCCGCCAGCGCGAGCGTGCTGTTGCCGAACTGCTGCTTGGTGAGCTGGGCGGCGCGCGCGGAGTCGCTGCCGGGGATCTGCAGGTCGGTCTGGTGGATCTGCTCGCGCGCGTTGGAGGCGGTCAGCAGCGCGACGACGAAGACGACCGCCCAGGCGCTCAGCACCCACGCGGGCCGCCGCGCGGCGAAGCGCCCCAGCCTCCTCACGCGGTCAGCGCCTCCTCCAACCTCACCTCTCTGCTTATACCTGGGGTGCGGCGCGTGCGCGCTAGCTGCACCCCCGAGGGGCACCCTGAACTTCTTCGCTCAGCACCCGGTCCAGCGCGGCTTGCGTCTCTCGAAGAAGGCCGCCACGCCCTCCTGGATGTCCTGCGTCGAGAACGCGATCGTCAGCTGTGCGCGCAGGAAGTCGAGCGCGTCCTCGAAGGTCATGTCCTGCTGGCGGTAGATCGCGTCCTTGCCGAGCTTCATCAGGACCGGCGACTTGGCCGCCAGGCGGCCGGCCCAGTCGGCGACGGCTTGGTCGAACTCCTCGGCGGCGACGACCTTGTTGACCAGCCCGATCCGCTCCGCCTCGTGCGCGTCGATCCGCTCGCCCAGCAGCAACAGCTCGCTCGTCTTCTTGCGCCCGAGGTTGCGGTAGATCAGCGCCATGATCATGAACGGGAAGACCCCGACGTTGATCTCGGGGGTGCCGAACGTGACGCCCTCCTTCGCGAGGATCAGATCGCACGCGAGCGCGATCCCCAGCGCACCCGCCAACACGTGACCGTTCGCCGCACAGATCGACGGCTTCCCCAGCCGGCCGATCGTCGTGAACAACCGCGGGAAGCGCTCGATCGCGGCGTGCTTGTGCGCGAGCGGGACCTGCTCGGCGAAGCCGGCGAGGTTGCCGCCGCTGCTGAAGACCTTCTCGTGCGTGGAGGTCAGCACGACGCAGCGGACGGCGGCGTCGTCGCGCGCGGCCTCGAACGCGGCGATCAGGTCGTCGAGCAGCGCGTCGGAGAGCGCGTTGCGCGTCTCCGGCTGGTCGAGCGCGATCGTCGCCACCCCGCCGGCGACCTCGTAGCGAACGGTCGACATCGCGCCTACATCCGGAAGACGGGCGTCGCGCGCGGCGCGAGCGGGGCGTTGGCGCAGGCGCCGAGCGCGAGGCCGACGACATCGCGCGTGTCGAGCGGGTCGATCACGCCGTCGTCCCACAGGCGCGCGGTCGCGTAGTACGGGTGGCCCTGACGCTCGTACTGCTCCTTCAGCTGCGCGCCGACCTCCGGCTGGCCGACCTCGGTCATCACCGTCGCCGCCTGCTCGCCGCCCATCACGGAGATGCGCGCGTTCGGCCACGTCCACAGGAAACGCGGATCGTAGGCGCGCCCGCACATGCCGTAGTTGCCGGCGCCGAAGCTGCCGCCGACGATGACCGTGAGGCGCGGCACGCGCGTCGTGCTGACCGCCGCCACGAGCTTCGCGCCGTCCTTCGCAATCCCGCCGGCCTCGTACCGCCGCCCGACCATGAAGCCGGTGATGTTCTGCAGGAACAGCAGTGGGGTGCCGCGTTGGTCGCAAAGCTCGATGAAGTGAGCAGCCTTGAGGGACGACTCGGAAAAGAGGATCCCTTGGTTGGCGACGATCCCGACCGGGTGGCCGTGGATGTGCGCGAAGCCGGTGACGATCGTGGTGCCGTACTCGGCCTTGAACTCGTGGAACCTCGATCCGTCGACCACGCGCGCGATCACCTCGCGCGGGTCGTACGGAGTCCGCGAGTCGGGCGGGACGGCGCCGTAGAGCGTGCTCGGGTCCACCGCCGGCGGCTCGACCGGCTTGCGCTCCCATGGGGCGGCGGGCCTCGCGGGAAGGGTCCCGACGATGCTGCGCACGATCCGCAGCGCGTGCTCGTCGTCGTCGGCGAGGTGGTCGACGACGCCGCTCGTGCGCGCGTGTAGCTCGCCGCCGCCGAGCTCCTCGGCCGTCACCTCCTCCCCGGTCGCCGCCTTCACGAGCGGCGGGCCGCCGAGGAAGATCGTCCCCTGGTCGCGCACGATCACGGTCTCGTCGCTCATCGCCGGGACGTACGCGCCGCCGGCGGTGCACGAGCCCATGACCGCGGCGATCTGCGGGATGCCCTGCGCCGACATCGTCGCCTGGTTGAAGAAGATCCGCCCGAAGTGCTCACGGTCGGGGAAGACCTCGTCCTGCAGCGGCAGGAACGCGCCGCCGGAGTCGACCAGGTAGACGCACGGGAGGCGGTTCTCCAACGCCGCGCGCTGCGCGCGCAGGTGCTTCTTGACGGTCATCGGGTAGTACGTGCCGCCCTTCACGGTCGCGTCGTTGGCGACGACGACGACCTCGCGGCCCGCCACCTTCGCCACCCCGGTCACGATCCCGGCTCCCGGGGCGGCGTCCTCGTAGAGGCCCTCGGCCGCCAGCGGGCTCAGCTCGAGGAACGGGCTGCCGGGGTCGGCGAGGCGATCGATCCGCTCGCGCGGGAGCAGCTTGCCGCGCGACGTATGGCGTTCGCGCGCGCGCTCGCCCCCTCCGAGCACGGCTCTGGCCTGTCGCGCGCGCAGGTCGGCTACGAGCGCCTCGTGCGCCTCGGCGTTGGCCGCGAACTCCGGCGTCCCCCCGCGGGCATGGGTGTGCAACACCGTCATGCCGCCGCCTCCTCCTCCGAGCTGTGTCCCTCTGGGGGTCTATACGACCCCTTATCGGACACAGCTCCGTCGGTCAGGGCGATCAGCGCCTCCCCCTGCGTCACGCGCTGGCCGCGCGCGACGAGCACGTCGGCGACGACGCCGTCGGCCGGGGCCTGGATCGCCAGCTCCATCTTCATCGACTCCATCACCACGAGCGTGTCGCCCTCAGCGACCGCGGCGCCCGGCTCGACGCGCACGTCGATCACGGTGCCGGGCATCGGCGCGTCCAAAGACCCACCGGCGGCACGCGCGCCGGTGCGCTCGACCGCAACCGCCCACCGCGTCGGCACGCCGTCGACGACGAGCCAGACGGCACGGCCGTCGCGATAGACCGCTACGCCCCGCGCAACACCGCCCTCCCCCTCGATGCCCAAGCCGTCCGGGACGCGGCGCGCCTCCACCGGAGCCACGGCGTCGAGCGGACCGGAGGGCCCGTCGAGCCGCATCCGCGCCGGCGCGCGCACGCCGCCGAGCCGCCAGCCGTCCAGCGCGTCCCAGGGATCGTCAGAGGCCCGCGCGCCGAGCAGGGCGCGAACCGCGAGCCCGGCCAGCGAGGCGTCGGGCGGTGGCACGGCGACCGCGTCACCGAGCCGCTCGATCAGCTCGGTGTCGAGCTCGCCGGCGCGCACCTCCGGCCGGGCCAGCAGCGCCCGCAGCCACGGCGCGTTCGTCGTCGGCCCGACGACGCGCAGCTCGGCGAGCGCGCGCTCGAGCCGGGCGAGCGCGACCGCACGGTCGGGGCCGTGCGCGACGACCTTCGCGAGCATCGGGTCGTAGTCGGCGGTGACCTCGCTCCCCTGCTCGACGCCCGAGTCGACGCGCACGCCCGACGGCTCGCGGTACGCGACCACGCGCCCGGTCGAGGGCAGGAAGCCGTGCGCCGGGTCCTCCGCGTACACGCGCGCCTCGACCGCGTGGCCCGACAGCGACACGTCGGCCTGCGCGAGCGGGAGCGGCTCGCCGGCGGCGACGCGGAGCTGCAACTCGACGAGGTCCAGCCCCGTGACCAGCTCGGTCACCGGATGCTCGACCTGCAGGCGCGCGTTGACCTCGAGGAGGTAGAAGGCCGACGGGTCGTCGTGCTCGGCGATCAGCTCGACGGTGCCCGCGCCGACGTAGCCGGCGGCGTGCGCGAGCGCGCACGCGGCCCTGCCCATCCGCGCCCGCAGCTCGGCGGACACCACGGGCGAGGGCGCCTCCTCGATCACCTTCTGGTGGCGCCGCTGCAAGGAGCACTCGCGCTCGCCGAGGTGCAGCGCGGTTCCGTGCGCGTCGGCGATCAATTGGACCTCGATGTGGCGCGAGCGCTCGAGGTAGCGCTCGACCAGCAGGCGGTCGTCGCCGAACGCGGCGGCCGCCTCGCGCCGCGCCGCGCCGAGCGCCTCCGGCAGCGCGTCGAGCGAGCGCACGATCCGCATGCCCTTGCCGCCCCCGCCGGCGGCCGCCTTCAGCAGCAGCGGCAGCGGCTGGCCGGCCGCCCACGCGGCGATCTCCTCGTCGGTCAGCCGCTCGCCGCTGAGCCCCGGCACGACCGGGACGCCGGCAGCCGAAGCCGCCGCCTTCGCCGCGACCTTGTCGCCCAGCAGCGCCATCGCCTCGGCGCTCGGCCCGACGAACGTCAGGCCCGCGTCCGCGCAGGCCCGAGCGAACGCCGGCCGCTCGGAGAGGAAGCCGTAGCCGGGGTGGATCGCGTCGGCTGAGACCGCCTGCGCGGCCTCGATCACTCCCTCGATGCTCAGATAGGAGTCCACCCGCACGGCGCGATCCGCCATCCGCGCGTGGACCGCCGACGCGTCGACATCCGTGTACACGGCGACGCTCTCGACGCCCAGCCGGCTCAGGGTGCGCATCACGCGCAGCGCGATCTCGCCGCGATTGGCGATCAGGACGCGGGAGAACATCAGCGCCGCCAGTCCACGGGCCCCGCCACGAGCGTGTGCGAGCCGAGCGGGCGGCCGAGCACGTCGCGCGCCATCCCCGACGCGACGATCAGCGCCGGCAGGTCGATCCCCGTCGCGATCCCCATCTCCTCCAGCATCGAGACGAGGTCCTCGGTCGCGACGTTGCCGGTCGCGCCCGGCGGGACGGGGCAGCCGCCCAGCTCGCCGAAGGAGGACTCGAACGAGTCGACGCCGGCGCCGAGCGCGGCGACGACGTTCGCGAGCCCCTGCCCGCGCGTGTTGTGGAAGTGGGCCGTCAGCTCGACCGCGTCGCCGAGCGCCGCGCGCCAGCGCGGGAACAGCTCCCCCACCTGCCGCGGGTTCGCCATCCCGGTCGTGTCGCCGAAGCCGACCTCGTGCGCGCCCGCGTCGACGAGCGCGCGCGCGATCTCGGCGACCCGCTCCGGCGGCACGTGGCCCTCGTACGGGCAGCCGAACGCGGTCGAGATGACGCCCTCGCAGCGCAGCCCCTCGCTCCGCGCGCGCTCCAGCACGCGCGCGACGCCCGCGATCGACTCCGCGATCGAGCGGTTGACGTTCTTGCGGTTGTGCGTCTCCGACGCGCTCAGGAAGACGTTGACCTCGTCGATACGGTCGCGGTGCTCGAGCGCGCGCTCCAGTCCCCGCTCGTTCGGCACCAGCACGCTCACGCTCACGTCGTCGGGCAGCTCGATCGCCTCCAGCACCGCGGCGGCGTCGTGGAGCTGCGGGATCACGTCCGGGCGCACGAAGCTCGTCACCTCGATGCGTCTGAGGCCCGTGCGGCCGAGCTGGTCGATCAGCCGCACCTTGTCGTAGGTGGCGATCGTCTCTGGCTCGTTCTGGAAGCCGTCGCGCGGACCGACCTCGCGGATGCGCACGGAGGACGGGAACGCACTCATCGGTCAGGCCCCCAGCGCCCGCGCGATCACCATCTGCTGCACCTCGTCGGTCCCCTCGCCGATCGTGAGGATCTTCGCGTCGCGGTAGAAGCGGCAGACGGGGTACTCCTCGATGTAGCCGTAGCCGCCGTGGATCTGCACCGCCTCCTCGGCGCAGCGCACCGCGAGCCGGCCCGTCTTCAGCTTCGCCTGCGCGGCCGTGAGCGTGAAGCTCTCTCTGCGGTCCTTCAGGCGCGCCGCCTTGTAGACGAGCAGCCGCGCCGCCTCGATCTCCGTCGCCATGTCCGCGAGCTTGGCCTGGATCGCCTGGAACTTCGAGATCGGCTGGCCGAACGCCTTGCGCTCCTTCGCGTACGCGAGCGCCTGGTCGAGCGCGCCCTGCGCGAGCCCGAGGCCCATCGCCGCGACGCCGATGCGGCCGATGTCGAGCACGTGCAGGAACTGCTTGAAGCCGCCGCCGCGCGGGCCGAGCAGGTTGCCCTCCGGCACGCGGCAGTCAGTGAACGTGAGCGGGCGCGTGTCGGACGCGTGCCAGCCCATCTTGCGGTAGGGCTCGCCCTGCTCGTAGCCGGGCGTGCCGTGCGGCACGATCAGGTTGGAGATCTCGTCCTCGCCGGTCCGGGCGGTGATGCAGACGACGCCGGAGATGTCGGTGCCGGCGTTCGTGATGAACTGCTTCGCGCCGTTCACGACCCACTCGCCGCCGTCGAGCTGGGCGCGCGTCTTGACGTTGCCGGCGTCGGAGCCGGCCTCCGGCTCGGTCAGACCGAAGGCGCCGAGGATCTCTCCCGCGCACAGGCGCGGCAGCCACTCCGCTCTCTGCTCCGGCGAGCCGAACAGGTAGATCGGCTGCGTGCCGAGCGAGGTGTGCGCGCACAGCGTGATCGCGACGGAGGAGTCGACGCGCGTCAGCTCCTCGACCGCGAGCGCGTAGGCGAGCGTGTCGCCGCCGCCCCCGCCGACCTCCTCGGGGAACGGGATGCCCATCAGGCTCAGCTCGCCGAGCTGCTTGACGAGCTCGTAGGGGAAGCGCTTCTCGCGGTCCAGCTCCTCCGCAACCGGCGCGACCTCGTTGGTCGCAAAGTCGCGGACGGTGCGCTGGATCAGGCGGTGATCGTCGGAGAGGTCGAAGTCCATGGCGCGGCAGCATACCGAACGATCGCTCGAAGTTCGAATAGTCGTTCGGTATGCGGTAGGCTGCCGCCGATGGCCACCGCCACGCCACCGACCCGGCCCGCCCTGCGCGCGCGCTACGAGCGCAAGCAGCAGGAGGTCGTCGCGACCGCGGCGCGCGTGTTCGCCGAGCGCGGCTATCAGGCGACCTCGATGCAGGACCTGACGGAGGCGACGGGGCTGGCGGCCGGCGGCCTCTACCACTACATCGGCTCGAAGGAGCGCCTGCTGTTCCGCATCTGCGACGAGCTGCTCGAGCCGCTGCTGGAGCAGGCGCGCGCGATCGTCGCGCACGACGCCCCCGCCGCCGACCACCTGCGCGAGCTGCTGCGCGCATGGCTCGCGCACATCGCCGCGCACCGCGCGCACATGCTCGTCTTCGCCCAGGAGCGCCACGTGATCGAACGCGAGCCGCAGTGGCGCGACGTGCGCCGCCAGCGCAAGGCGTTCGAGCAGATCCTCGACGACGTGCTGGCGCGCGGCGAGCGGGACGGCACGATGGCGTTCGCCGACCGCGGGCTGACGCTGCTCGCGCTGCTCGGGATGGTCAACCACACGGCCACGTGGCTGAAGCCGCGCGGGCGGCTGAGCCCCGCGCAGATCGCCGACGGCTACTGCGACCTGCTGCTGAAGGCGGGAGCGGCGGCGTGAGCGCGGCGCCGCCGGTCCTGTGGCAACCGAGCGCCGAGCGCGTCGAGCGCGCATGGCTGACGAGATACGAGCGCTGGCTGGAGCAGCGGCTCGGTCGCACGTTCGGCTCGTACGCGGACTTGCAGCGCTGGTCGGTCGACGAGCTGGAGGCGTTCTGGCGCTCGATCTGGGACTTCTTCGACGTGCAGGCGGACGGCTCGCCCGAGCGCGTGCTGGGGCGGCGGGAGATGCCGGGGGCGGAGTGGTTCCCCGACGTGCGCCTGAACTACGCCGAGCACGTCTTCCGCGACCGTGACCCGAGTGCGGTCGCGATCCGGCACGCGTCGGAAGTGCGGCCGCTGGCGCAGGTGACGTGGGGCGAGCTGCGCACGTTGACGGCCCGCATCGCCGCGGGCCTGCGCGCGCAGGGCGTCGGGCGCGGGGATCGCGTCGTCGCCTACCTGCCGAACATCCCGGAGACGATCGCGGCGATGCTCGCGACCGCCTCGCTGGGGGCGACGTGGTCGAGCGCGGCGCCCGAGTTCGGCGCGCGCTCCGTGATCGACCGCTTCCAGCAGATCGAGCCGACGGTGCTGCTGGCGGTCGACGGGTATCGCTACAACGGCCGCAACTTCGACCGCACGAGCCAGGTGGCGGAGATCGCCGACGCGGTCGGCGGCCGGACCGTCCGCTTCGGCTACCTCGACGGCAGCGGCTTCGAGGAGGGGTTCCTGGGGCCGGCGTCGGTGGAGCTGACGTTCGAGCGCGTCCCGTTCGCCCACCCCCTCTGGGTCCTCTACTCCTCCGGCACGACCGGCCTGCCGAAGGCGATCGTGCAGGGCCAGGGCGGAATCCTGCTGGAGCAGCTCAAGAAGCTGCACCTGCACCTCGACGCGCACGCGGAGGACCGCGTCTTCTGGTTCACGACGACCGGCTGGATGATGTGGAACTTCCTGCTCGGCGTGCTGCTGACGCCGGCGTCGGTCGTGCTCCACGACGGCTCGCCCGCGCACCCCGACATGGACGTGCTGTGGGACCTCGCCGCGCGCGCGGGCGTGACGATCTTCGGCACCAGCGCGGGCTACATCGCGCAGTGCCAGAAGGACGGCGTCGAGCCGACGGCCGGCGAGCGCGACCTGAGCGCGCTGCACGCGGTCGGCTCGACCGGCTCGCCGCTCGCGCCCGAGGGCTTCCAGTGGGTCGCCGACCACCTGGGAACCGACACGTGGCTGTTCTCCACCAGCGGCGGCACCGACGTCTGCACCGCGTTCGTCGGCGGGGTCCCGACGCTGCCGGTCTATCGCGGCGAGCTGCAAGCCGCCTCGCTCGGCTGCAAGGTCGAGGCGTGGTCGCCCGAGGGCAGACCGCTGATCGGCGAGGTCGGCGAGCTCGTGATCACGGAGCCGATGCCGTCGATGCCGGTCGCGCTGTGGGGCGATGCGGACGGCGCGAAGTACCGCGACAGCTACTTCGACATGTACCCCGGCATCTGGCGCCACGGCGACTGGATCGAGCTGACCGAGCGCGGAACGGCGATCATCAGCGGCCGCTCCGACGCGACGATCAACCGCGGCGGCGTGCGCATGGGCACCGCCGAGATCTACCGCGCCGTCCTGGCGCTCGACGAGATCGTCGACGCGCTCGTCGTCGACGTCGACGGCTGGATGCCGCTGTTCGTCGTGCTGCGCGAGGGCGCGACGCTCGACGACGAGCTGACGACGCGGATCGCCCGGCGCGTGCGCGAGGACTGCTCCCCGCGCCACGTGCCGAACGAGGTCCACGCCGTCGCCGAGATCCCCCGCACGCTGTCCGGCAAGGCGCTGGAGATCCCCGTCAAGCGGATCCTCCAGGGCGCCGACCCCGCACAGGCGGCCAGCCGGGACTCCTTGAGAGACCCGGCTGCCCTCGACTGGTTCGCCGACTTCGCCGCTCAGCGCTCCGCGGCTGCCGCGAAGCGCAGCGCGTCCGGGTAGATCGCAAGCGTCCCGAGCAGGCGCACGCTTGCTGTGTCGCGCACACGACACAACGCGCGTCGCGCGCGCGAACGACCGGCGGGCGACGCACGGCGAGGATGCGACTCATGTCGACCACGCCCACAGGAGGGAACGCCATGACCCGCATCGCCCGCCCCGTCTCCGCGCTCGCAGCCCTCGTCGCCGTCGCAGCGCTGCTGCTCGTCCCGGCCGCGAGCCAGGCGAAGACGTACACGTTCGGCATCCGGCTCGACCACGAGCCGTCCAACTCCGCCCCCGCGCACAACTGCCGCGAGGACGGCAGCGACGACCCGACGCCGGCCTGCACGCGCGTCGCGATCGACGCGGGCGACGCCGTTCCCGGCGGCCTGCGCGCCCCCGCGAACGGCACGATCGTGAAGTTCCGCGTGCGCGCCGGCGCCCCCGGCGACCTCACGTTCCGCCTCGCGAAGCTCACGCAGCTCGGATTCGACCCGTCGCTCGGCAGCTTCGCCGGCTTCGGCAAGGGCGCCGGCACCGGCCCGAGCGTGCACGTCGAGGGCCGCGGCTTCGACGACACGAACGCGGTCGAGCAGTTTCCCGCACACCTGAAGGTCCACAAGGGCGACTACCTGGCGCTCGACTCGACCGCGACCTCGGTCCTCTACTGCACCGGCGGCGGCAGCAACCAGCTGATCTTCAGCCCGACGCTCGGCCGCTCGTTCAGCACCAGCACGCAAGCCGAGGGCTGCGACCTGCTCGTGCAGGCCGTCATGAAGACGGCCTCGCACCACCGCCCCCACGGGCACCGCTGAGCTTTCCCCCGCACGTCCTCGACGGCGGCTAGGATCGCCGCCGTCGAGGACGTTCCCCCCGGAGGAGAGCCCCATGAGCATCGCCGCGACGACGTACCAGTGGTACCTGTCCGTGCACATCCTCGCCGCCGTCCTGTGGGTCGGCGGCGCCTTCACGGTCCAGTTGCTCGCGATCCGCGCCTCGCGCCCGCGCGCGGCGGTCGAGATCGGCTCGCTCGCGTCGGAGATCGAGTGGGTCGGGACGCGCCTCTTCATCCCCTCGTCGCTCGTGCTCGTGGTGATGGGCTTCCTGCTGATCCACGAGGGCAACTGGGACTACAAGTTCTTCATCGTCTTCGCGCTGGCGGTCTGGATCGCCTCGTTCCTCGTCGGCGCCGCGTTCCTCGGGCCGCAGTCGAGAAAGCTCAGCCAGGACGTCGAGCGGCACGGGCCCGCGAGCCCGCAGGCACGCGCGCGGCTGCAGCGGATCTTCCTCGCCTCGCGCATCGAGCTGGTGTTCCTGCTGCTCGTCGTGCTCGACATGGCGCTCAAGCCGGGCTCCTGATCGCCCGCGCGCCCGGCGGGTACGCTGGGCGCATGCGCGAGCCCCTGCGCGACGGGCACGGACGGCCGATCGGCGACGTGCGCGTCTCCGTCACCGACCGCTGCAACTTCCGCTGTCAGTACTGCATGCCGGCGGAGGGGCTGCCGTGGCTGGAGCGCGACGGGGTGCTGCGCTTCGAGGAGATCGCGCGGCTCGTCGCGCTGCTCGCCTCGATGGGCGTGCACGACGTGCGGCTGACCGGCGGCGAGCCGCTCGTGCGGCGCGACTTCCCGCACCTCGTCGCGCTGCTGGCGGCGACGCCGGGCGTGCACGACCTCGCGATCACGACGAACGGCTACCTGCTGGAGCGCGACGCGGCCGCGCTTGTGGCGGCCGGCGCGAACCGCTTCAACGTCTCGATCGACTCGCTCCAGCGCGACCGCTTCTTCGAGATGACGCGCCGCGACGCGCTCCCGCAGGTGCTGCGCGGGCTCGAGGCGCTGGCCGCGTTCCCGCAGGCGCATCCGATCAAGCTCAACGCGGTCGCCGTGCGCGGCTTCACCGAGCAGGAGCTGCCGGCGTTCGTCGCGTTCGCGCGCGCGCACCCCTACGAGGTGCGCTTCATCGAGTTCATGCCGCTCGACGGCGACCACGCCTGGAGACCCGAGCAGGTGCTGACGGGCGCGGAGCTGCGCGCCGCGATCGACGCGCTGCAGCCGCTCGAGCCGGCGCCGCGCGAGCCGCACGCGACCGCGCGCGTCTTCCGCTTCGCCGACGGACGCGGGTCGGTCGGCTTCATCAACCCCGTCAGCGAGCCGTTCTGCGGCGACTGCAACCGCATCCGCCTGACCGCCGACGGGCGCCTGCGCACGTGCCTCTTCTCGCTGCACGAGACCGACCTGCGCGGCCCGCTGCGCGCCGGCGCGAGCGACGACAAGCTGGAGCAGATCGTGCGCGACGCGGTCTGGCGCAAGGAGCTCAAGCACCGCGTGAACGAGCCGGGCTTCGTGCAGCCGGCGCGCACGATGTCCGCGATCGGCGGCTGAGCGCGCCTCAGGCGGTCGCCGGCGCAAGCGCCTCGCGCGCGGTGGCGATCAGCGCGCGCACGAGCGGCGGCTCGGGGTCGCGGTCGCGCCACACGAGCCCGACCGCCTGCGCCGCCGCCGGCTCCACCAGCGGCAGCGCGACCATGCCGGCCGGGACGCCGAAGCCGTGCAGCCACGTGTCGGCCATCACGGCGCACAGGCCGGCGTCGCGCACCTGCGCGTGCAGCGTCGAGATCGAGTTCGTCTCGACCGCCGGCTCGGGCGTCGCGCCGGCGCGCGCGAACAGCGCGTCGACGATGCGGCGGTTCTGCATGTCGCGTGAGAGCAGGCACAGCGCGGCGTCGGCCGCGTCGCGCCAGCGCACGCTCGCGCCCGCCGCCCAGCGGCTCGCGCGCGGGGCGACGAGCAGGTAGCGCTCGTCGTAGAGCGGCTGGCGGCGCACGCCGCGCAGCGGCTCGTTCTCCAGGTAGGTGAGGCCCGCGTCGAGCGCGCCCTCGTGCAGGTCGCGCTCGATCTCGCGCGAGCTGAGCGAGCGGATCGCGAGCCGCACGGCCGGGTGGCGTTCGCGCAGCGGGGCGGTCAGGCGCGAGACGACCGGCAGCGAGGTCGGGATCGCGCCGAGCCGCAGGCTGCCGCCGACGCCCTCGCGCATCGCGGTCAGGTCGGCGCGCATGCCGTCGGCGTCGGCGAGGATGCCGTGCGCCCACGTGAGCGCGCGCTCGCCCTCCGGCGTGAGCCCCCGGTAGCGGTGGCCGCGCTCGACGAGCGGCACGCCCAGCTCCGCCTCCAGCCGCCGGATCGCCTCCGACAGCGTCGCCTGCGAGACGTGGCAGGCGGCGGCAGCGCGCCCGAAATGCCGCTCGCGCGCGAGCGCGGCGAGGTAGACGAGGTGCTTGAGAACCACGATAAGCGCACACTAGTCGATCGGCTTTTCCGATCGAAGGTGCGGGCAAAGCAGTTGCGTGGCGGGAGCGGCGCGAGGATGCTGGGAGCGCGATGTCGCGCAACCTCGTCGAGCTGGTCCGCCGCCACCACGCGTTTGACGCGCCGACCGCGCTCGACGTGCTGAAGGACGCCGTCGAGCGACGCGGCGAGCTGACCGACGAGGACCGGCGCGAGGCGGCGCGGCGCTCCGGCCTGCCGGAGGCGGCCGTCCACGGCGTCTCAACCTTCTACGACGACCTGCTGACGCCGCGCGGCGCGCGCCACCTGCGCGTCTGCACCGGCACCGCGTGCTTCGCCGCGACCGGCGACGCGCACGTCGACGCGCTGCGCGACGGGCTCGGCCTGCAGCTCGGCGAGCGCGCGGCGGACGGCTCCGTCTCGCTCGCGGAGACCGTCTGTCTCGGCTTCTGCCACAGCGCCCCGGCGGTGCGCGACGGCGACACGGTCGACGCCGGGCCGGGCGTCGTCGAGCGCGCGCTCGCGGGCGCGTGCGTCGCCGCCGCCGAGCCGGCGTGGTCCTCGACGCTCGCCGAGCCGGTGCTGACGCGGCCGGGCGACTGGTCGGGCCTGCGCCGCGTGCGCGAGGAGGGCGTCACGCCCGAGGCGCTGCTGGAGGCCGTGACGGCGGCCGAGATCCGCGGCCGCGGCGGCGCCGGCTTCCCGGCCGGCGTCAAGTGGGGCTTCGCGCGCGCGGCGGCGGGCGAAGAGAAGTTCGTCGTCGCCAACGGCGACGAGGGCGATCCCGGCTCCTACATCGACAAGCACCTGATGGAGCGCAACACGGCGCTGCTGCTGGAGGGGATGGCGCTCGCCGCGCACGCGGTCGGCGCGTCGCACGGCTTCGTGCTCGTGCGCTCCGAGTACCCGCGCTCGAGGCCGGCGCTGGAGGCGGCGGCCGAGGCCGCGCGCGCGGCCGGCTGGCTCGGCGAGCGCTTCGACGTGACGGTGATCGAGGGCGCCGGCTCCTACGTCGTCGGCGAGGAGACGGCGCTGCTCGCGTGCCTGGAGGGGCTGCGCGGGACCGTCTCCGCGCGCCCGCCGTTCCCCGCGCAGGAAGGGCTCTACGGCAGACCGACGGTCGTCAACAACGTCGAGACGCTCTGCAACGTGCCGTTCGTCGCCGTGCACGGCGCCGACGCCTACCGCGCGCTCTCGCCCGACGCGCCGACGGCCGGCTCGAAGCTCGTCTGCTTCAACGAGCGCTTCGCGCGGCCGGGCGTCTACGAGGTGCCGTTCGGCGTCTCGACGCGGTGGCTGTGCGAGGAGCTGGCCGGCGGCCTGCGCGACGGGCGCTCGATCAAGGGCGTGCAGATCGGCGGCCCGCTCGGCGGGATCCTGCCGGCAGAGCGGCTCGACACCGCGTTCGACTTCGACGCGCTCGCGGCCGAGGGCTGCATGCTCGGCCACGGCGGGATCCTCGCGTTCGACGACGCGACGAGCATGCGCGACGTCGCACGCCACCTGCTGCGCTTCGGCGCGCACGAGAGCTGCGGCAAGTGCTTCCCCTGCCGCATCGGCCTGCAGCGCGCGCACGGGCTGTTCGCGGCCGACGCGCCGATCGACCGCGCGCGGCTGGAGCAGCTGCTGGAGACGCTCGAGCTGGGCTCGCTGTGCGCGCACGGCGGCGGCATGCCGGCGCCGATCCGCTCGCTGCTGAGATGGTGGCCCGAGGAGCTGGGGCTGGCCGCGTGAGTGCGCCCGCCCTCACCGTGACGGTCGACGGCGCATCCGTCGAGGTCCCCGCCGGCGCGACCGTGCTGGACGCCGCGCGCGCGGCCGGCAGATGGGTCCCGACGCTCTGCTTCGACGCGCGCCAGGCGCCGTTCGGCGCGTGCCGCGCGTGCCTCGTCGGCGTCGAAGGGGCAGCAGCGCCGCTGCCCGCCTGCACGACGCCGTGCCGCGACGGGATGGCGATCGACACCGAGGACGCGGCCGGCCGCCGCGTCGCGCACGCGGTCGTCGAGCTGGTGCTGAGCGAGCTGCCGCGGGCGCCGGCGCCGCACACCGAGCTGGCGCAGGTGGCGCGGCGGCTCGGCGTCGGCGAACCGCGCTGGCCGGGCGAGACACACGCGCCGGCGCCGCCCGACGTGCGCCACCCCTACCTCGCCTTCCAGCACGAGCTGTGCATCTCGTGCGGGCGCTGCGTCCGCGCCTGCGACGAGCTGCAGGGGACGTTCGCGCTCACGGCGACCGGCCGCGGCTTCGGCGCGAACGTCGCCGCCGGCCTCGACGCGGGCTTCCGCGACTCCGCCTGCGTCGCCTGCGGCGCCTGCGCCGACACCTGCCCGACCGACGCGATCACGGAGGTCTCGCTGCTGCCATGACCGAGTCTGTGACCACCACCTGCGGCTACTGCGGCGTCGGCTGCCGCCTGGAGGCGCACCGGCGCGAGGACGACGGGATCGCCTCGATCTCGCCCGCGCTCGACGGGCCCGCGAACCTCGGCCACACCTGTCTCAAGGGCCGCTTCGCGCACCGCTTCGCGCGCCACCGCGAGCGGCTGACGACGCCGCTCATCCGCGACGAGCGCGGCGGCCCCGCGCGCGCCGCCTCGTGGGAGGAGGCGATCGAGCGCATCGCCGCCGAGCTGGGTCGCGTCAGAGCCGCGCACGGCCCCGACGCGATCGCCGGGCTCGCCTCCTCGCGCGCGACGAACGAGGACTGCTACGCGATGGCGCGCATGATGCGCGCCGCGATCGGCACGAACAACATCGACAACTGCTCGCGCGTCTGCCACTCCCCCACCTCGTTCGCGCTGCGCAAGGCGCTCGGCCTGTCGGGCGCGACGGGCTCGTTCAGCGACTTCGACCACACCGGCGCGACGCTGCTGATCGGCGCCAACCCGACCGAGGGCCACCCGGTCGTCGGCGCGCGCATCAAGCAGGCGACGCTGCGCGGAATGCGGCTCGTCACGATCGACCCGCGGCGGATCGAGCTGGCCGACTACGGCGTCCTGCACCTCGCGCCGCGCGCCGGCACGAACGCCGCGGTGGTGCTGGGGATCGCGCACGTGCTGGCGCGCGACGGCTTCGTCGACCACGCGTTCGTCGCCGCGCGCACGGACGGCTGGGCCGCGTTCGCGGAGCTGCTGCCGGCGTATGCGCCGGCGGCGGTCGAGGCGATCAGCGGCGTGCCGGCGGCCGACCTCGAGCGGGCCGCGCACGTCTACGGCGAGGCGAGCGAAGCGTGCATCGCGTGGGGCCTCGGCGTGACCGAGCACAAGCACGGCTCCGAGGTCGTGCAGCTGATCTGCGACGTCGCGCTGATGACCGGCAAGATCGGCCGGCCCGGCTCGGCGCTGTTGCCGCTGCGCGGGCAGAACAACGTGCAGGGCTCCTCCGACATGGGCGCGCTGCCGGACACGTACACGGCGTACCGCTCGGTCGCGGACGAGGCGGTCGCAAGCTCGTTCGAAGACGCCTGGGGCGTGCCGCTCTCGCGCACGAAGGGCTACACGATCCCGCAGATGTTCGACGCGGCCGTCGCGGGCGAGCTGAAGGCGATGTACGTGTTCGGCGAGGACGTCGCGCAGACCGACCCGAACACCGCGCACGTCGTGCACGCGCTCGAGTCGCTCGACTTCCTCGTCTGCCAGGACATCTTCGAGACGGAGACGACGAAGTACGCGGACGTGATCCTGCCGGCCTCCTCGTTCCTGGAGAAGTCCGGCACGTTCACGAACGCCGAGCGGCGCGTGCAGCTCGTCGCGCCGGCGATCGACCCGCCCGGCGAGGCGCGCACCGACTTCGAGATCATCAAGGCCGTCTCGCGCGCGCTCGGCCACGAGCTGCCGTGGGCGACGCCGGCCGACGCGATGGACGAGATCGCCGCGCTGACGCCCGACTGGGCCGGCATCTCGCATGCGCGGCTCGGCCGCCGCGGCTTGCAGTGGCCGGTCGCGCCCGACGGCAGCGACGCGCCGATCCTCTACGAGCGCGCGTTCGCGCGCGAGGGCGGCAGAGCGCACTTCGCCGCGCTGCCGTACAAGGCGCCGGGCGACGCGGCCGACGACGAGTTCCCGCTGATCCTCGTCACCGGCCGGCGGTTGCAGCACTACAACGCGGGCACGATGACGCGGCGGACCGGCAACGTCGAGCTGGTCGACGCCGACGTGCTGGAGATCCACCCCGACGACGCCGCGCGGCTGTGGATCTCCGACGGCGACCGCATCTCCGTGCGCTCGCGCGTCGGGCGGATCGAGCTGCCGGCGCAGGTGACCGACCGCATCGAGCCGGGCCACGTCTTCACGACGTTCCACTTCCCCGAGACACGCACGAACCTGCTCGTCGGCGCCTCCGCCGACGTCAACACGTCGTGCCCGGAGTACAAGGTGGTCGCGGTCGACGTGCGGCCGATCGGCGAGCAGCCGGCGCGGGTACCTGCGCTGGCATGAGCGAGTCGCCCGCCGGGGCCGGTCCGCCCGCGGCGGCCCCCGCCGCCCACATGACCGCGCACGTCGTGCGCGACGGGGGCGTGCGCGACGAGGTCGCGGTCGAGGAGCCGCTGGAGATCCGCGTCGACGGCGCGCCGTTGACGGTGACGATGCGCACGCCGGGCCACGACGAGGAGCTGGCGCTCGGCTTCCTGCACGGCGAGGGGCTGATCGCCGGCGCCGCGCCCGCCCCCGCCGCCGGCCCGACCGCAGACCTCGCCGCGAACGTCGTCGAGGTCGCCGGCCCGCTGCTGCGCGACCCGGGCGCGCGGCGCTTCTACACGACCTCGTCGTGCGGCGTGTGCGGCAAGGGGGCGCTGGACGAGGTGGCGGTCGCCGCGCCGCCCGCCGCGCCCGGCCCGCTGGTGTCGCGCGCGCTGCTCGCGGACCTGCCCGAGCGCTTGCGCCAGCCGGCGTTCGCGCGCACCGGCGGGCTGCACGCGACCGGCCTGTTCGACGCCGACGGCGAGCTGCTGCTCGTGCGCGAGGACGTCGGACGCCACAACGCGATGGACAAGGTGATCGGCCGCGCGCTGCTCGACGGGCTGCTGCCGCTGCACGGGCGGATCCTGTGCGTCAGCGGGCGGCTGTCGTTCGAGCTGGTGCAGAAGGCGGCGGTCGCCGGCGCGCCGCTGCTCGTCGGCGTCGGCGCCCCCTCATCGCTCGCGGTCGAGCTGGCCGCCGACCGCGGCATGACGCTGTGCGGCTTCGCCCGCGGCGACGGGCGCGTGAACGTCTACACGGGCGCGGAGCGCGTCGCCGCCTGAGCGGTGTCGCACCGGTGCTACGATGGCCCCATGCCCCGGGAGCTGACGCAGCGGGAGCTGCGCAACAACAGCGGCGAGATCATGCGCGCGCTCGACCGGGGCGACAGCTTCGTCGTCACCCGTCGCGGGGTCCCGGTCGCCGAGCTGAGACCGCTGGCCCGTCGCCGCAGCGTCGACACCCGCGCGCTGCTCGATGCCTTCGCCCACCAGCCCGCACTCGACCGCGGTCGCTTCCGCGCCGACCTGGACGCGGTCGTCGACCAGGACCCGACCCCGCGTGCCTGAGATCCGGCCGGGCGGCGGTCTGCTGGACACGTCCGTGCTGATCGACCTCGGCAGCGCGCTGCGCCTGCCGAGCGAGGCGGCGATCTCCGCGCTGAGCCTGGCCGAGCTGGCAGCAGGTCCTCACGCCGCGGCGGACGCCGCCGAGCGCGCCGCGCGCCAGCAGCGCGTCCAGTTCGCCGAGGCGTCGTTCGACGCGCTGCCGTTCGACGACGCGTGCGCCCGTGCGTACGGCGGCGTCTTCGCGGCGGTCGCCGGCGCAGGCCGCAAGCCACGCGGGCGCCGCATGGTCGACCTGTTGATCGCGGCGACCGCGATCGCACACGCGCTGCCGCTCTACACCTTCAACGCACGCGACTTCGACGGCATGGGGTCGTTCCTGGAGGTTCTCGACGCGGGGGCCGCGTGACGGCCGAGCCGCATTCGTCGCGCGGCTACGGCGCCCACTCGGTGTCGAGCCGCACGAGCGCGATGCCGGCCTGCACGAGCACGATCGCGCCCGGCTCGAGCGGGTCGAGGAGCGCCGTCTCGACCGTCATCGGGATTCCGTCGGCGCCGGCGCAGCGGGCGCGCGTGCCGCCGCTGCGGTCGAGCGCGAGCACGCGCATCGGCGTGCCGTCCTGCTGGCCGTCTCGATCGCGGGATGCGTCGCGGCCACGGGCCATGGCCCGCGAGCGATCCCCTTCGTACGCGCTCACGCCCATGGTCTCTCCAAGCGAGCCGGTGAACGAACAGTGAGCGGTCCGCGCGCAGACCGCCGACGCGCCAAGTCGCCGGACGGCGGTCAGCCGTCCACGGCGAGGCCGAGCCACAGCTCACTGCGCGTCGGGAACGCCGGCACCGCGTGCCGGAGCGTCGCGAGCGGCACCTCGCCGGCGATCGCGACGGTCGCCGCGTGCAGCAGCTCGGCGACGTCCGACCCGACGAACGTCGCGCCGACGAGCAGCTCGCGCTCGGTGTCGAGCACGAAGCGCGTGGTGCCGGGCGCGTCGCGGCCGTGGAAGCTCGCGCCGGCCGTGCCGGACGTGTCGCGGTCGACCGCGCGCGCCGCGATCCCCGCCTCGCGCGCGCTCGCGAGCGTGTGACCGACCGCCGCCACGCTCGGGTCGGTGAAGATCACGCGCGGGGCCAGCGGGCCGTCCGCGCGCACGCGCAGCGTGCCGCCGCAGATCGCGTCGACCGCGACGCGCGCCTGGTACTTGCCCATGTGCGTGAGCTGCGCGCGGCCGTTGACGTCGCCGATCGCGTAGAGCCACGACCGCCCGGGGACGCGCGTCCGCTCGTCCACCTCGATCGGCTTCCCCGGCTCGAGGCCGACCGTCTCCAACCCGAGGTCGTCGGTGCGCACGCGCCGCCCGATCGCGACGAGCAGCCGCTCGCCGGTCAGCCGCTCGCCGTCCTCGAGCGTCACGGTCGTGCCGTCCTCGGCGCGCGCGACCGACGCCGCGCCGACGCCGACCCGCAGCGCGACGCCGCGGCGCTGCAGCCCCTCCGCGACCTGCATGCTCGCGAACGGCTCCTCGCGCGCGATCAGGCGGTCGGCCGCCTCGATCACCGTCACGCGCGCGCCGAGCGACGCCCACGCCTGCGCGAGCTCCACGCCCACGACGCCGCCGCCCAGCACGAGCAGCGTCGCGGGGACCGCGTCGGCCGTCGTCGCCTCGCGGCTCGTCCACGGCTGCGCGTCCACCAGCCCCGGGATCGGCGGCAGCAGCGCGCCCGAGCCGGTCGACAGGACCACCGCCTCGCGCGCCTCGTGCACGACCGGCTCGCCGCCCTCGGCTCCCGCGACCGTGACCGCCACGCGCCGCTCGCCGGCAAGCCGCGCCTGCCCGCGCACGAGCGTGACGCCGCGCTGCTCGAGCCAGGGCAGCTGGGCGGCGTCGTCGAGCCCGTGGATCACCTCGTCGCGACGACGCAGCACGGCCGCCGCGTCGAGCCCGCGCGCCGGCGCGTCGTCGGCGACGCCGGGCACGCGCGCGATCTCGTCGAGCAGCTCGCCCGGGCGCAGCAGCGCCTTCGACGGCATGCACGCCCAGTAGCTGCACTCGCCGCCGACCAGCTCGCGCTCGACCAGCGCGACCGCTCTGCCGCGCTCGGCGAGCTGCCCGGCCGCGACCTCGCCGGCCGGACCGCCGCCGATCACGATCACGTCGAAGCCGCCGCTCACGCGCCGAGCCTTCCCCGGATCGGCGCGCGCGGCACGCGCGCCGCTCAGGCGAGCAGCGCGAACGGGGTCTGCAGCAGCTCGCGCACGCGCGCGAGGAACTGCGCGGCGTCGGCGCCGTAGAGGATCCGGTGGTCGCAGGAGAGCGACAGGTCCATCAGGCTGCGCGCGGCGAAGCGGCCGTCGCCGTCCGGGACGGCACGGGCGACGGCCGCGCCGACGGCGAGGATCGCCGCCTGCCCTGGATTGATGACGGCGGTGAACGAGGTCACGCCGAACATGCCGAGGTTCGAGACGGTGAACGTGCCGCCGCTCAGCTCGGGCGGGAGGACCGTCCCGCTGCGCACTCTCTCCGCGAGCGCGCGCGTCTGCTGCGCGATCGCCGTGACCGGCTGGGTGTCCGCGTCGAAGATCGTCGGCACGACCAGCGTCCCCTCGCCCGCGACGGCGACGCCGACGTTGACGCGCCCGTACAGCTCGAACGCGCCGTCCTTGTACGCGCCGTTCGCACGCGGATGCTCGCGCAGCGCAAGGCCGCACGCCTTCACGACGAAGTCGTTGACCGACGGCGCACTCCCCTGCGCAGCCTTCATCTGCGCCCGCAGCGCGAGCAGCTCCGTCACGTCGGCCTCGGTGCGCACCTGGAAGTCCGGCATCGTCGCCTTCGACTCCGCCATCCGCCGCGCGATCGTCTTCTGCGTCGACGTCAGCGCGACGGTCGTCACGTCGCCCTTGCCGGTGACGCCGGCGGCCGGCGCGGCCGGGGCGGCCACCGCAGCGGCCGGCACCGGCGCCGCGGCCGCGGCCTCCACGTCCGCCTTCACGATCCGCCCACCGGGGCCGCTGCCAGAGAGCGACGCCAGCTCCACGCCCAGCTCTCTCGCCAAACGCCGAGCCACCGGCGACGCCTTGACGCGCGAGCCGTCGCCCACGACGGGCATCGAGGGGGAGGAAGCAGCGGCCGATCCGGCGGGTGGCGCCGGTGCAGGCGATTCCGCGGGCTTGCTCGCGGAACGGCTGTCACCGGCGACAGGACCCGCCGGCGCAGCGGCCGGGGCCCCACCCGAAGGAGCCTCCTCACCGTCAGCAAGCACGTGCGCGATCACCGCACCCACAGGCAGCGCGTCGCCCTCCGCGGCGACCGCTCTGAACGTGCCCGCCGCATCCGCCTCGTACGTCATGTTCGCCTTGTCGGTCTCGATCTCGGCGATCTCGTCCCCGCGCGCGACCTGCGCGCCGTCGGCGACGAGCCATCTGAGGATCGTCCCCTCCTCCATCGAGTCGGAGAGGCGCGGCATCGTGATCTCGGGCATCTAGCTCTTTCGGCTCAGGGTCGCGAGCACGGCGCCCGCGATGCGCTCGTCGTTCGGCATCGCCGCCAGCTCCAGGTTCTTCGCGTACGGCAGCGGCACCTCGGCCATCCCGACGCGCTCGACCGGCGCGTCGAGGTCGTCGAAGCAGGCGTGCTGGATGCGGGCGGCCAGCTCGGCGGTGACGCCGTACGTGGGCCAGCCCTCCTCCACGCAGACGGCGTGGTTCGTCTTGCGCACGGACGCCGCGACCGTCTCGACGTCGAGCGGACGCAGCGAGCGCAGGTCCACGACCTCGGCGGAGATCCCGTGCTCCGCCGCCAGCTTCTCCGCCACCTCGAGCGCGCGCACGGTCGCGTAGGAGTGCGTCACGAGCGTGACGTCGCTCCCCTCGCGCAGCACCTGCGCGCGACCGATCGGCACGACGAACTCCGGGTCGAGCGGGACCTCGCCTCTCTGCTTGTAGATCGGCAGGTTCTCGATCACCAGCACCGGGTCGTCGTCGCGGATCGCCGCCTTCAGCAGGCCCTTCGCGTCGGCCGGCGTCGCCGGCGAGACGACCTTCAGCCCGGGCGTCGAGGCGAACCACTGGTCGAAGCTCTGCGAGTGCTGGGCGGTCAGCTGGTTGCCGGCGCCGTTCGGGGTGCGGATCACCAGCGGGCAGCGCACCTCGCCGCCGAACATCGCGCCGATCTTCGCCGCGTGGTTGATCACCTGGTCCATCGCGACGACGAGGAAGTTGATCGTCATGATCTCCACGACCGGGCGCTCGCCGAGCATCGCCGCACCGACGCCCGCGCCGACGAAGCCCTCCTCCGCGATCGGCGTGTCGCGCACGCGCTCCTCGCCGAACTCGTCCATCAACCCGGCGGTGACCTTGTAAGCGCCGTCGAAGACGCCGACCTCCTCGCCCATCACGAACACGCGCTCGTCGCGCGCCATCTCCTCGCGCAGCGCGAGCCGCAGCGCCTCGCGGTAGGTCATGACCTCCGTGCCGGTGGCGTCCGAATCGGCGTTTCGCCGTTCGCGCGTCGCAAGCGTCGCGCTGCCGGCGACGTCACTCACGATCCCAGCCCCGCGTCGAACGTCAGCGCCAGCTCGCCGAACGGCGAGCCGGGACGCATGCGGGCGAACTGCTGGGCGCTGCCGGCGGCGTGCATGCCGGCGGCGAGCTGCTCGACGCGCGGCTCCGCGCTCGCCTGCGCAAACTCGACGGCAGCCGCCACGCGCTCGTCGGCGCGCGCGTCGATCGCGTCCAGCTCGGCCTCGCCGACGCCCGCTTCGCGGAGCTGCTGGCGCACGCGCCGGAGCGGGTCGTGCGCCTGATGCTCGGCGATCTCGTCCTTCGTGCGGTAGGCGAGCCCGGCGTCCGCGACCGAGTGGCCACGGTAGCGGTAGGTGACGGCCTCCAGCACGGCCGGCATGCGCTGCTCGCGCGCGGCGGTCAGCAGCCGGTCGGCCGCCTCGTGGACGGCGTCGAGGTCGTCGCCGTCGACGCGCTCGCCGTGCATGCGGTACGCGCTCGCGCGCTTCCACAGCTCCGGCTCGGCGGACGCACGCGCGACCGCGGTGCCCATGCCGTACTCGTTGTTGACGACGAGGAAGACGATCGGCAGCTTCCACAGCGCGGCGAGGTTGAGCGACTCGTGCCAGGCACCCATGTTCACGGCGCCGTCGCCGAGCTCGCAGACGACCGCCTGCGGCTTGCCCTGCCGCACGAGCGCGAGCGCGAGGCCGGTCGCGACCGGCAGCTGCCCGGCGACGATCCCCCAGCCGCCGTAGTAGCCGTGCGCGACGTCGAGCAGGTGCATCGAGCCGCCGCGGCCGTGCGCGCAGCCGTCCTCGCGGCCGAACAGCTCGGCCATCACGGCCTCCGGCGGCGTGCCCTTCGCGAGCGCGAAGCCGTGCGAGCGGTAGCCGGTGACGAGCAGGTCGTCCGGCTCGAGCGCGTGCACGACGCCGACCGTCGTCGCCTCCTGACCGCTCGACAGGTGGCAGTAGCCGCCGATGCGCGCGGCCTTGTACTGGCGCTCGGCCTCCGTCTCGAAGACGCGGCTGAGCACCATCGTCTCGTACAGCTCGCGCCGCACGTCGGGCGCGAGCCCGGCTACGGGAAGGTCGGGGGCGGGAGCTGCGACCGGGCTCATTTCAGGACTCCTCGAAGTACTCCGGGTGGGCCGCCTGGATGTGCGGCACGCTGGACAGGACCATCCGCAGGTGGTGGCGCATCGCGGACTCGGCGCGGTCGGCGTCGCCGGCGGCGATCGCCGCGACCAGCTCGCGATGCTCGGCGACCATCTCGCCGAGGTAGCCGGGCTCGGGCAGCGACAGACCGCGGACGCGGTCGAGGTGGCCGTTCGCGCGGCGCGCGAGCGTCCACGCGATCTCGTGGCCGGACAGCTGCGCGAGCAGGCGGTGGAGCGCGTCGTCGAGCGCGTCGAACGCGTCGGTGTCGCCATGTTGCTCGGCGCGCTCCTGCGCGGCGAGGTTCGCCTGCAGGTCGGCGAGGCCGGCGTCGCTCGCGCGCTCGGTAGCGCGGCGGATCGCGGCGCACTCGAGCGCCTCGCGCACGAACGCCGCGTCCTCGACGGCCGCGGGGCTGATGAGCGTGACGAACGTGCCGAGCTGCGGCACGATCGCGACGAGCCGCTCGTCGCGCAGCCGCGCGAGCGCTTCGCGCACGGGCGTGCGGCTGACGCCGAGCAGCTCGGCCAGCTCGTTCTCGCTCAGGCGCCGGCCCGGCTCCAGCTCCGCACTGACGATCGCAGCACGCAGCGCGGCGTACACCTGGTCGCCGGCGGACAGCCCGTTGACGCGGTCTTGCAGGGCGATTCGCATCTCTGCCGACTAGTATACAAGTGCACTGCAAGTCTTCGGGGGCGCGACAGGCCAGAGTCGGCCCCCCGAGCAGTGCGGATCAGGCCTCGCATAGCGAGGCAAGAGCCGCAGTGCTCGGGGGCGTCTACGGGTGGAGTCAGTGCGCTGCCCGCGCCCGGCGCAGCGCCTCGTCGAGCCGCGCGAAGCGGTGGTCGTCGGGCGGGAACATCGTCGCGAGCGTCTCGCGCACCGCGTCGGCGTCGAGCGTCTCGGCGGCGAGCATCGCCTCGATGTCGGCCCAGTCGCGGGTGCGATCGAACAGCGTCTTGAAGACGGCGAGCTCCTCCGGTCCGAGGACGGGGATCTCGGTTCTCGCGAACGCCACGCGTCTGCGGTGGCGTGCGGCGTCGTCGTGCAGGGGGACGGTGTCGAAGAAGAGGTCGATCGGCGTCTCGCCCCACCACAGCCGGACCTGCCCGTCCCGGGCGATCGCCTCAGCCGTTCCCTCCGGCTGCGCGACCTCCGACGGCAGCGCGCACAGCGCCTTCGCCGCCTCGGCGACCGGCAGGAAGACGTTGACGTCGATGTCGCTGGTGGCGCGCGGGTCGAGCGTCCAGTAGGCGAGCGCGATCGCCCCGCCGAACGCGTGCGGGATGCGGCGGCGCGCGAGGGCGCGGTGCAGCGCGACGAGCCGCTCGGGCAGCGTCATCGTCACGTCGGCGCCCCCCGCGCCGGGAAGCGCGTCAACGGCGGGAAGCGCAGCTCAGGGTCGTGACGCGTGGGCAGCGCCTCTGCGAGCAGCATCACGTCCACGAGCCCCCGCCCGGCACGCGCCAGCTGCGCCTTCGACGGGCGCACCACGGTCGTCGAGGCGGGCACCGCCGTGAGCCGTGCGCCGGCGGCGGCCAGCAGACGGCCGAGCGTCTCGACCGAGGGCGTCTTGCGGCCGTGCTCGTAGGCCGAGACGGTGGCCTGCGACGTGCCGGCCCGCCGTGCCAGCTCGGCTTGCGTCAGCCCTGCGCGGGCGCGTGCGTTGCGAAGGAGCGCAGACGCGTCCATGGACCTAGCATATCCGATCGGATATGGCAGCGGGCCCGACCCCCAACGACGGAAGGGCCCCCTGCCGGGAGCCCTCCTTGGTGCGACTCGTCTGTTCGCCCGGCGCGGTGGCCGGGCGGGTGGCGCGCTAGGCGGCGAGCGAGCCTTCGTGGTGGTCGACCGTCGCGCCGGCGGCGACGGCGGCCTGGACGTGGGCGTACTCCTGCGAGGCAGGCCCGTACATCAGCCCGCGAAGGATCTTCGTCGCGTCCTCCTGCGAGACGCCCTGCAGCGTCGTCGCGGGGTGCTCGTCGGTCGCCATCAGCTTCAGGTTCCAGGTGCGCGTGTTCATGTTCATCAGCTCCGATTGGAGATGCATCTCAGCGATGCCTCGCGATCGAAGGTAGGCGCGCCGGCGCGCCACGTGTGTGACCCGCCGCACAGGAGGCGCTTCTGTGACGGATCGCACAGCGCGACCGCGGCGACCCGCGCGCCTCAGCCACCGCTGATCGCGGCGACCACGTCGAGCCGCGCGGCCGCGGCGAGCGGCGTGTCGAGCTCGGCCCGCTCGCCGTCGACGAACGCCCGCACGTGCGGGCGCAGCACGCTCCGGCCTGAGCCGTCGCCGGCCGGCTCGCAGACGCGCTCGCGCAGGCCCGGCCAGCGCGCGTCGAGCCGCTCGAGCGCCTCCCCCACGCTGGCGGCGTCGAGCTCGAGCCGGCGCGGCAGGCCGGGGAACAGCGGCGGGAGCGTCGGCGGCAGGTGGACGTCGGCCATGGCGGCGCGCAGGCGGAGCCCGCTCAGTCGAGCACCGCGACCTCGACGGACGCGATCCCCGGCAGGTAGCCCGCGAGCTCGTGCCACGTGTCGCCTTCGTCGGCGCTCGCGAACAGCTGGCCGGTGCTCGTGCCGACGTACAGGCCCGGACGCTCCAGCGGGTCGATCGCCATCCCCTCGCGCAGCACGCCCACGTACGCCGACTCGGGCAGCCCCTGCGTGAGCCGCTCCCAGCTCACGCCGGCGTCGCGCGTGCGCCACACGGCCATGCGCCCGTCCGGCACGACGCGGCCGTGCCCGCCGTCGAGCGGCACGACGTAGAAGCCGTCGCGGTCGTGCGGGTGCGCGGCCGCCGCGAAGCCGAAGTCGCTCGGCAGCCCGTCCGTGATCTCCGTCCACGTGCGGCCCGCGTCGTCGCTGCGATGCATGCCGCAGTGGTTCTGCTGGTAGAGGCGCTCATGGTCGGCCGGCGACATCACGAGCTTGTGCACGCAGAAGCCGACGTCCTCGTGCTCGCGCGGCCAGTCAGCGCGCAGCCCGCGGTTGCGCGGCGTCCACGACGCGCCCCCGTCGGTCGTCTCGAACGCGCCGAAGCCCTGCACGACGACCCAGAAGCGGTCGGGGTCGTCCGGGTCCACGAGCAGGCCCGGCATTCCGAGATGCCCCGGCGGCTGGTTCGCGGCGACGTTCCAGTCCGCGCGGCCGGGCTGGTCGTCGAGCGTCGAGAGCAGCGTCCAGGTGACGCCGCCGTCGCGGCTCTCGAACACGCCCGCCGCCTCCGCGCCCGCCAGCAGGCGGCCGTGCCCGGGCGCGAGCCCGGAGACCTTCGACAGTCTCAAGCTGGCGTCCTCGCCGTAGGTGAGCCCCTCGCTCGAGTGCTCCCACGTCTCGCCGAGGTCCGGGCTGCGCCACACGGCGGCGCCGTGCCACGCGCTCGCGGCCGCCGCGTAGATCGCGCCGCGCTCGCGGTCGTAGACGACGTGGTAGACCGGCCAGCCCTCGCAGAACGGCCCGCGCAGCCGCCAGTCGCGCCGCGCCTCGTCGCTCTCCAGCAGGAACGCGCCCTTGCGCGTCCCGACCATCACCAGCACGCGAGCCACCGCTATCCCCGCGGGTTGCGGAGGCGGTCGCGGTCCTCCGACTGGCCGACGAGCAGGAACGCGAGCGAGACGAGCAGCACGAGCGCGATGCCGAACAACGCCCAGCCGACCGCGGTCACCAGCACGCTGGAGCCGACCGCCGCCAGCACGATGCCGGCGGCGAGCAGCACGAGCGCGGCGATCAGGATCCCGCGGTTGGACATGCGCAAGTCATACCCGCCGGGCCGGCGCACTAGCGCCGCCGGCCGTGCCGTGTGCGTCAGACGCCGGCCATCGTGACCTGCGTGAGGCGCAGCGCGTTGCCGGACGGGTCGCGGAAGCCGCAGTCGATCCCGTAGGGGCGCTCCTCGGGCGCCTCGGTGAACTCGACGCCGCGGCTCCGCAGCTCCTCGTAGGAGGCGTGGCAGTCGTCGGTCGTGAGGAAGACGGTGCCGGCGAAGCCCTTGGCCATCAGGCTCTTGACCTGCTCGGCCGTGTCGGCGTCCATCACGGGCGGACCCGGGATCGCCATCAGCACGACGGAGAAGTCCTCCTGCTGGGCGGGGGCGACCGTGAGCCAGCGGAAGTTGCCGAGCTCCGGGACCGTGACGTCGGCGCGCACCTCCCAGCCGAGCCGCTGCGTGTAGAAGGCGAGCGCCTCGTCCTGGTCGTGCACCCACAGCTGGGCGTTGGCGATTCTGATCATCGGGGACCTCCGCGTGACGTGGAACATGGTGCGGTCAATCTAGGCTTGCCCGTCGGCCCTGTCTTCTCGAAACGTGCTCCGTTCGGGACGGCCGTAGACGCGCGCCACGCACCACGGCACGACCGCATACGCGGACGCAGGCGGATGCGACGCGCGGTAGGCGGTCGGCGACATGCCGAACGTGCGCGTGAAGCTGGTCGTGAAGGAGCCGACCGACTGCCAGCCGACCGACAGGCAGACGTCCGCGACGGAGCGGTCGGTCGTGCGCAGCAGCGCCGCCGCGCGCTCGAGCCGGCGCGTCAGCAGGTACGCGCGCGGCGACTCGCCGAAGGCGGCCTTGAACGCCCGGCTGAAGTGCGCGCGCGAGAGCCCGGCGGCGCGCGCCATGTCCTCGACGCCGATCGGGTCGAAGTAGCGCGCGTCGGCGAGGTCCTTCGCTCTCAGCAGATGCCGGTCGGACGGGACGAAGGCCATGCCGGCAAGCAGCATCGCAGGCGAGCGCCCGTCGCTCGCCGGCGCCGAAGGCACACGAGCGGTCCCGGCGGCTGCGTGGGGGAACGGGGTCGCCGGGACCGCTACGTGTGCGGATGGCCCGTCATTGCCTCGCCTGGATGGGGGATGGGGCGAGACGGCACGCACGGCGGACGATCATCAGATCGGCCGACCGCGAAGCCGACAGAGGCCATCGCGTGGCATCGTGACTCAGCGCTCAGGATTTCGGTAGTCGGGTATTCGAACGTTCAAGTCGAGAGTATTGAGCGCTAGGGGTCGGCCACACGCGAGCCGTCGCGACGGCCAATAGTGAGCGCTAGGGGTCGCGCACGGGACCACCTCTAGGTTGCCTTCCTCAGCGTCTGTTCACTACTCTCGGCAAACAACAGCATTTCTTCCCGTGTGCGGGAGAAATCGGGGCCGGAGGAGAACGTCGCGATGATGGGGATTCGGGCAGCCGTGCACGCTGGACGCACGCGGTGAGTGACACGCCGGTGCTGGCGCTCGACGGCGTCGGCCAGCGACACCGTCTCGGGCGCCGGCAGATCGCCGTGCTCGACGCGATCGCGTTCGAGCTGTGGCCCGGCGAGATCGTCGCGATCCTCGGCCGCCGGCGCAGCGGCAAGACGACGCTGCTGCGCGTGGCGGCCGGCATCGAGGCGCCGGCAAGCGGCGCCGTGCGGCTCGACGGCGTGCCGCTCGGCGACCTGCGCGGCTCCGCGCGCACGCGCCGGCTGCGCGCGGTCGGCTACGTGCCGAAGGAGTGGCGCGTCGCGCGCGGCAAGCCGGTGCTCGACCACGTCGCGCTGCCGCTGCTCGCCGATGGGCGCCCGCTGCTGACCGCGCTGGCGAAGGCGCACGAGGCACTCGAACGCGTCGGCGCCGGCCACTGCGCCGGCATGCCGGCCGAGCAGCTCGACCCCGGAGAGGCCACGCGCGTCGCGCTCGCGCAGGCGCTCGTGCGCGAGCCCCGAGTGCTGCTCGCCGACGAGCCGGGCGTGATGGCGGCGCCGGACGAGCGCGACGAGCTGCTGCGCCTGCTGCGCACGCTGACCGCGGACGATCCGCGGCTCGCGCTCGTCGTGACCGCCCGCGACGTCGCCGGAGTGGCCGGCGCGGGACGCGTCCTGACGCTCGACGAGGGCGTCCTGCGCGGCGCGAGCGAGCCGCCGAGCGCCGCCGTCCTGCCCTTCCCCGGCGGCCTCGCCGCCCAATCGGTGCCGGCGCGATGAGCACGCTCGAGCTGGATCGCATCGTCAAGCACTACGACAGCGGCGGCGAGCGCGTGCGCGCCGCCGACGGCGTGTCGCTGCTGATCGAGCCCGGCGAGGTCGTCGCGCTCTACGGGCCGAGCGGGTCGGGCAAGACGACGCTGCTGCTGCTCGCCGCCGGCCTGCTGACGCCCGACGCCGGCGACGTGCGCTTCGCCGGGCGCAGCATCGCGGGGCTCTCGCGCGATGAGGGCGCGCGCTACCGGCGCTCGCTCGGCTTTGTGTTCCAGACGTTCCACCTGATGCCGTCGGTGCCGGCGATCGACAACGCGACGCTGAAGCTGCTCGCCGACGGGCTCTCCCCCGCGCGGGCGCGCAAGCAGGCGACGACCTGGCTCGCGCGCCTCGGCCTCGCCGACCGGGCGCACCACCCGCCGGAGAAGCTGTCGATGGGCGAGCGCCAGCGCGTGGCGATCGCGCGCGCGCTCGCGAACGACCCGCAGCTGATCCTCGCCGACGAGCCGACCGGCAGCCTCGACAGCGTGCGCAGCCGCCAGACGCTCGCGCTGCTCGCGCGCCTGTGCCGCGAACGCGGCGTCGGGATGCTGCTCGTGACGCACGACCCCGACGCGGCCCAGTTCGCCGACCGCGTCTTCGACCTGCGCGACGGCCGCCTGGCGGCGCGCACGGACCACCCCGGCCTCACCGCCTCCGCGCTCGCGGCGCACGACGAAGTCGCACCCGCATGAGCCCCCGCACGCTCCTCTACCTGTACGGCTGGCGCCTGCGCGCGCACCCGTTCCAGGAGCTGCTCGCCGGCGCCGGCATCGCGATCGGCGTGGCGCTGCTGTTCGCGGTGCAGGTGGCGAACCACAGCATCACCGGGTCGGTCGAGCAGCTCCTGCACGCGATCACAGGCAACGCACAGCTCGAGCTGGCCGCGCGCGACGACCAGGGGCTGAACGCGCGGCTGCTGGACGCGGTTCGGCTGGTCCCCGGCGTCGTCACGGCGGCACCGACGCTCGAGCACCACGGCGTGATCGCCGGACCCGGCGGAAGCGAGGCGATCGAGCTGATCGGCGTCGACCCGAGCCTCGCCGCGCTGGACGGGCCCGCCACGCGCGAGTTCGGCTCCGGCCGTCTCAGCATCCCCGACCGCTCCGTCATCATCCCCGACCGCCTGGCACACGTGGCCGGCGTCGAGCCCGGCGACTTCGTGACGATCGACATGGCCGGTCGCGCGCATCGGGTGCGTGTGGCAGCGCTGCTCCATGCGAGCGACATCGGCCCGCTCACCGGAAGCTCGGTCGTGATCGCCCCGCTCGGCTTCGCGCAGCGGCTCCTCGGGATGCCGGGACGTCTGTCACGCGTCCTGATCCACGCTCGCACGGACCGACTCGCGCGCGTTCGAGCGACGGTGACCGCGATGGCAGCCGGGCGCCTCGACGTCGGACCGGCCGACTCGACCGTCAGCCGGCTCGAGAGCGCATCTGCGCCGAACGACCAGTCGACGGCGCTGTTCTCCGGGATCAGCGCGATGATCGGCGTGCTGTTCGCGTTCAACGCGATGCTGCTGACGCTGCCCGACCGCCGCGCGTTCGTCGCGGAGCTGCGAATCCAGGGCTTCACGACCTGGCAGGTCGTCGGCCTGCTGGTCTTCGAGGCGCTGCTGCTCGGGACGATCGCGTCGCTCGGGGGGCTGCTGTTCGGCGACCTGCTCTCCGGCAGCGTCTTTCACGCCGTGCCGACCTACCTCGCCTTCACCTTCCCGATCGGCACCCAGCGGGTGGTCGCCTTCCACACGGTCGCGCTGGCGTTCGCCTCGGGCCTCGTCGCGTCGCTGATCGCCGCAAGCCGGGCGTTGATGGACGTGACGTCCCGCCGCGCGACCGACGACGTCTTCCAGGAGCGTGGCGAAACCGGCGAGCGCATCGACGCGTCGCTGCGGCGCAAGATGCTGATCGGCTCGCTCGCGATCGTGCTCGCCACGACGGTGACCGTTTGGCTCGACGCGGGGATGACGATCGTCGGCGTGATGGCGCTCGGCGTGGCCGTGCTGCTGGCGATCCCGGCCGCGTTCGCGCGCGCGATGCCGCTGGTCGACCGGCTTGCGCGGAGGCTGCGGCGCAATCTCCTGCTCGTCGCCGTGATGGGCGCCCGCTCGGCGATGACGCGCTCCGTCGCAGTCGCCGCGATCGCGGCGCTGGCGGTGTTCGGAAGCGTGGCGATCGACGGCGCTCGCGGCGACCTGGTGCGCGGCCTCGGAGCCGGCTTCGCCGAGCAGGCGCGGGCGGCGGACGTCTGGGTCACGACGGCGGGAAGAAGCCTGACGACCGACGCGTTCCCCTTGGACGCGTCCGCGCTGCGCCGCATCCGCGAGGCGCCGGAGGTGCGCTCGGTGCGGCTGTACCAAGGCGGCATGCTCGACATCTCGAACCCGGCTCGCCGCATCTGGGTGCTCGGCCGGCCGTCGAGCGACCCCGACATCGTTCCGCCGAGCCAGATCGTCAGCGGCGATCCGGCGCTCGTCGAGCGCCGCCTGCGGGCGGGCGGTTGGGCGGCGGCCTCGCGGACCATCGCGGACACGCAGGCCTCGCGGGTCGGCGGCAGATTCGAGCTGGCGACCCCGAGTGGCACGGCCCACCTCCGGCTCGCCGCGATCGTCACGAATCTCGGCTGGGGATCGGGCGCGGTCATCCTCAACACACGCGACTACCGGCGTTACTGGCAAACCGACGCAGTGGTCGCGATCGGAGTGGACCTGGCGCCCGGCGTCTCCGCGACCGCCGGACGTCGCGCGGTCAGGCGGGCACTCGGACCGGGTCGCGGCTTCGACGTCGAGACAGCCCAGCAGTTCGAGGCGGAGTTCAACCGTCTGCTGCAGGACGGGCTGACGCGGCTGAGCCAGATCTCGCTGCTGCTGATGATCGCCGCCACGCTCGCGCTGTCGGCGGCGTTGAGCGCTGCGCTGTGGCAGCGACGCCCACGCCTTGCCGCGCAGAAGGTTCAGGGCTTCAAGGATTCGCAACTGCGCCGCACGCTGGTGCTCGAAGCCGTGCTGGTGCTGCTGCTCGGTTGCGTGGCCGGAGCGATCGGCGGCGCAGGAGGCCACCTGCTCGGCAACCGCTGGCTCGAGCTGACGACCGGGTTTCCCGCGCCCTACTCGCTCCAAGTCACCGCCACGCTGACCACCCTGTTGACGATCCTCGGAGGCGTCGTGGTGACCGTCGCGACCGTGGGCACCTTCGCCGTCCGGGTTCCCCCGGGAGCGAGCTTCGGCAGGTGAGAGTCGCACCGCGCGGAGGGCGGTGGCGAGCGAACCTCAAGCTGCTGTGGGCGCTCTCGCTCTACTGGATCTCGATCTATCCGCGAACGCGGGCGGAGCTGCGTCGTTGGAGCGAACGAGCCGAAGCGATCCCGGACCTGGTGCTGCGCGCGCATGCGCTCGCCAAGTTGCGCAGCGAGCGCATGGTGCTGGAGGGAGCGGCGGCGTTCGCGTTGCTCGCCGCGCGACCGCACCGCGTCGATGTGATCCGCGCCTGCGTGACCTTCGAGATCGTCTACGAGCTCACCGACGTGCTCGGCGAGCAGCCGGTCGAACACCCCCTCGCCCATAACGAGCGTCTCAACCGCGCGCTCGTGTCCGCCGTCGTGCCGCTGACGCCGCACGAGGCGCACCTGCTCGCAATCGGCGAGCGCGACCCCGACTACCTCCACGAGCTGATCGACGCCTGCCGCACGGCACTCATGCGGCTTCCGGGGCACGCCGCGATCCTGCCGACCGTGCAGCGGCTGGCGGCGCTGGCCGCACACGCGCAGACACTCAACCACGGAGAGCCGGCCGACCGGCAGCGCTTGTTCGCGGCGTGGGCGACGTCGTGCAACGCGGGCGACGCGACCTGGTGGGAGTTCGCCGCGGCGGCCAGCTCCCCGCTCGGGATCTTCGCGCTGTTCGCCGCGGCGAGCCGTTCCGGGCTCGAGCCGGAGATGGTCGTCATGATCGACGCGGCGTACTTCCCGTGGATCGGCGCCGTCGTGTGGCTGATGGAGAGCCTGGTCGACCATCTCGAGGACGCGTGCAGCGACAACCTCAGCTACTTCGGCCAGTACGGGTCGACCGACGAGGCGGCCCGCAGACTCGTCGCTGTGACCGCGCGGGCGTACACCGCCGCCCGCAGCCTCCCGGACGGCGAGCTGCACACGATCCTGTTCACCGGCGCCGTCGGGCTCTACCTCTCCAAGCACGAGGCGCGCCACCGGTCTGTGCGCCCCGTCGCGGAAGCGATCCGCGAGTCGCTTCCGGGCCCGATCGGACCGCTGATGGCGGTCTCGCGACTGCGGCGGCTAGCGCAGCGCCTCAGCGGCCCTCGCCGCCGCGGCCACCACCGCGCAGCGCGACGACGTTGGCGAGCTCGCTGCTCGCCTCGGCGCGCAGGACGCCGCCGCTGATCGTGAGGGCGCGGTCGACGCCGGAGACGCCCATCGCTTCGCCGGTCGTCATCAGCACGGCGACGTCGCCGTCGGCGATCGAGCGCACGAGCAGCAGGACCGCCTCGCGCTCGAGCAGGTCGACGTGGCGCGTGGGGTCGTCGACGAGCAGCAGCCTCGGGGCGGTCGCGAGCGCCTGCGCGATCGCGACGCGCACGCGCTCGGTCGGCTCCAGCTCGCGCGGCTGGAGGTGCGCGCAGGCGGCCGCGCCGACGCGCTCGAGCTGCAGCAGCGCGCGGGCGCGCGCGACCTCGGGCGGCGTGCCGCGTGCGAGCAGCGGCATCGCGACGTGGTCGAGGATCGACTCGCCGCCGACGCTCGCGAGCCCGACCTGGACGTAGCCGATGCCGGACGGGATGCCGTCGTGCTGCGCGGCGGCGAGCGCCTCGCCGTCGAAGCGCACGTCGCCGCCGTCGGGCTGCTCGAGGCCGGCCGCGATCCGCAGCAGCGTCGTGCGCCCCGAGCGTGGCATGCCCCAGACGGCGACGAGCTCGCCCGGCGCGACCGTCAGCGAGACGTCGTCGAGCGCCGTGACGTCGCGCCGCCCGCTGCGGTAGCGCTTGCTGACCCGCTCAAGCGTCAGCAGGCTCATCGACCGTCCCCGAGCGCGTCCGCTCGAACGCCTCGATCTCCTTGCGCGCGTATGTGATCCAAGCGAAGTGCGCGTCGAGCAGGCCGCGGCGCGCGGCCAGCACGAGCCGCTCGACCAGCTCCCCGGCGGCGGCCGCCGGCGTCACGCCGTCGCGCGTGGGCGGCAGCGGCAGCCGGCTCGCCTCCTCGACGCAGGCGCGCTCGTAGGCGTCCACGAGCGCGCGCATCGTGCCGGTGCGGTCGACGCCGGCGGCGGCGGTGCCGGCGATCCGCTGCAGCAGTTCGACGTGGCGCGGGTCCTCGCGCATCTGCTCCGCGACCCATTCGCGGAACGCGCGCGCGCCACTCGCGGTCGCGCGGTAGTGGACCTTCGGCTGGCGCTTGGCGGCCGGCCGCAGGCCGTCGTCCGGCTCCGAGATGCGCGCTTCTTCCGGCAGCGGCTCGATCAACGCCGCGCGCTCGAGCGCGTTGAGCGCGGCGTATATCTGCGAGATCGGCGGGTCGAGCACACCGCCGTAGCGGCGTTCGAGCCGCTGGAACAGCTCGTAGCCGTAGCTGGGGCGCTCGATCACCAGCCCGAGCACCGCCCAGTTGACCGCCGACCTCATCCTCACCGAAGCAGCCACTCGGCCCCCGTCCGTCGCTCAAAGAAACGGTAAACGGGACGCTATTCGAGATCGGTGCCAAAACGCAACCGTTCACGTCACTGCTCGGTGACTGGAACGTTCGCGCAGCGAGCACGGATAGGGTGCGCGCCATGTCCGAGCCGGCGGTGCTGACCGAGGAGCGCGACGGCGTCCTGCTCGTCACGCTGAACCGCCCCGAGCAGCGCAACGCGGTGAACCGCGCCGTCGCGGAGGGGATCGCAGGCGCACTCGACACGCTCGACGCGGACCCCGACCTGCGCGTCGGGATCCTCACCGGCGCCGGCAAGGGCTTCTGCGCCGGCATGGACCTGAAGGCGTTCGTCGCGGGCGAGCGGCCGGCGGTCGAGGGGCGCGGCTTCGCGGGGATCGTGCAGCGCGCCGCCGACAAGCCGCTGATCGCCGCGGTCGAGGGCTTCGCGGTCGCCGGCGGCTTCGAGGTCGCGCTCGCGTGCGACCTGATCGTCGCGGCGCGCGGGGCGCGCTTCGGCATCCCGGAGGTGACGCGCGGGCTCGTCGCGGCGGGCGGCGCGCTGCTGCGGCTGCCGCGCCGGATTCCCTACCACCTCGCGATGGAGCTGGCGCTGACGGGCGCGCTGGTCGACGCGGAGCGGATGGCCGAGGTCGGGCTCGTGAGCCGGCTGGTGGAGCCGGGCGCGGCGGTCGCGAGCGCGCTCGAGCTGGCGCGCGCGATCGCGGCCAACGGCCCCCTGGCGCTCGCCGCCTCGAAGCGCATCCTCGTCGAGGCGCCGGCGTGGCCGGACGACGAGGCGTGGGCGCGGCAGGCGCAGATCACCGACCCGGTGAGAGCGTCCGCCGACGCGCGCGAGGGGTCGCTGGCGTTCGCGGAGAAGCGCGCGCCGCGCTGGCAGGGCCGCTGAGGCGCGCGGACACGCCAACGTGCCCGCGGTGCGTCCCCATGGCTTGACATGTGACCTTTTGGTCACCTATTCTCCGCGCCATGGACGAGGTCTTCAGAGCGCTCGCGGACCCCACGCGGCGCAGCCTGCTCGACGAGCTGTTCCGCGCCGACGGGCAGACGCTGAGCGCGCTGGAGGAGCGGCTGCCGATGACGCGCTTCGGCGTGATGAAGCACCTGAGAGTGCTGGAGCAGGCGGGGCTGGTGGTCACGCGCCGGCGCGGCCGCGAGAAGCTCCACTTCCTCAACCCCGTCCCGATCCGGCTCGTCCACGACCGCTGGGTGAGCAAGTACGCGGAGCCGTGGGTCGCCGGCCTCAGCGCGCTCAAGCACGACCTGGAGGGCAGGACCATGGAGAAGGTCTTCGAGATCTACATCAAGACGACGCTGGAGCGGCTGTGGGAGGCGATCGTGAACCCCGAGCTGCGCGCGAAGTACAACTTCGGCGTCGGCGTGCAGTCCGACTGGGCGCCCGGCTCGTCGTACAGATCGGTGCACCCGGGCGCCGGCGTCGCGATCGCCGAGGGCGTCAACGTCGACGTCGACCCGCCGCGCCGGCTCGTGCAGACGTTCACCGCGCTGTGGGGCGAGGACGTGCAGGCCGAGGGCGAGTCCCGCGTCACCTGGGAGATCGAGCAGGTCGCCGACTCGTGCCGCCTCACCGTGATCCACGACCAGCTGCGCGAGGGCGCGAACAACCAGCTCTACGGCGGCTGGCCGATGATCCTGTCCGGCCTCAAGACGCTGCTGGAGACGGGCGAGCTGCTCACCACGCCGGGGTCGCTGCAGTACGCGAGCGCCGGTTCCTAAACGTCCATTTCGGCGTCGCTGACACGGGCGGCGGGACGGCGCGTGCCGCTCCTGCCGCCCGGGTACTTCCCGGGCCACCAAGTCGAGAGGAGACGGAAGATGCTTTGGCTGCTGCTCGGGATCATCCTGTTGGTCATCGCGATCGCCGGTGGCGTGATCATCCACCCGATCCTGTTCGTGATCGCGATCCTCGCGCTCGCCGCCTTCTTCTTCGGCGGCGGCTCGCGTCGCACCGTCTGACGGACTGCTAGAGCCCGCGCAGCGCCGGCAGCGGCTGGCGCTGCGAGAGCACCTCTGCGAACAGGTCGCCGTGCTGCGCCACCCGCGCGAGCACGGCGGCGTGCTCGAAGCGCAGCAGGGCCGGGTCGCCGGCCTGCAGGCACGCCTCGACCTCGTCCCACGTGACCGGGGTCGAGACGGTCGGGCGCTCCTTCGCGCGCAGCGAGTAGACCGCGACGGTCGTCTTGTGCTCGTCGTTCTGGGACCAGTCGATCAGCACCTTGCCCTCGCGCTCGCCGCCCTTTCTGCGCATGTCGGAGACGACCAGCTCGGGCCGCTGCCGCTCGAGCAGCGCCGCGACCGCGTGCGCGAACGGCTTCGTCTGCTCGTAGCGCACGTCCGGGTCGTTGAGCGGGACGTACACCTGCATCCCCTTCGAGCCCGACGTCTTCGCCACCGCGCGCAGGCCGAGCTGCTCGAACAGCGCGCGCAGCGCGAGCGCAACCTCGCAGCACTCGACGACCGTGGCCGGCGGGCCAGGGTCGAGGTCGAACGCGAGCGTCGTCGGGCGCTCGATCTCGTCCGCTCTGGAGAGCGACGGATGCAGCTCGAGGTCGGCGAGGTTCGCGAGCCACACGAGCGTCGGCAGGTCGTCGCAGAGCGTGTACTCGATGTCGCGTCTGCTGTGGCGGCTGTAGACGGTGACCGTCCGCACCCACTCGGGCCGGTGTCTCGGCGACTGCTTCTCGTAGAAGAATCTGCCCTCGACGCCGTCGGGGTAGCGCTTGAGCGTGAGCGGGCGGTCGCGCAGGTGCGGCAGCAGCGCCGGCGCGACGGCGACGCAGTAGTCGACGAGGTCGCGCTTCGTGAAGCCGGCCTGCGGATACAGCACCTTGTCGGGGTTGCTGAGTCTGACGGTGCGGCCCTCGACGTCCAGCTCGAGGCCGCCGCGCACGCGGCGCTCGGCCAGCGCCGGGCCGGGCGACGGCGAGGTCGGCTCGGGCGGCGGCGGCTCGACGCGCTCGCGCACGACCTCGGCGGCCGGCTTGTCGTTGCGCAAGCCCTCGTAGCGCGGATGCCGCAGGCGGCCGTCTCTCGTCCACTCGCCGAACTCGACCTCGGCGACGAGCCGCGGCTCGACGAAGTGCGCGCCTTTCGCCGGCTGGCGGCCGGCGAACGGAGAGCTTCTCCGCGCGAGCGGTCTCAGCAACGCGCCGAGCCGCTCCAGCTCCGCTTCGTCGAAGCCGGTGCCGACCTTGCCGGCGTACTTCAGCTCGCCGCTGCGCGGGTCGTGGACGCCCAGCTCGAGCGCGCCGAGCCGCCCGGCGCGCGCGCCTCTCCCCTCCGTCCAGCCGCCGATCACCAGCTCCTGGCGCTGCGCGTTCTTGATCTTCAACCAGCTCCCGTCGCGGCGCCCGGGCGCGTAGCGCGAGTCGAGCCGCTTGGCGACGACGCCCTCCAGGCCCTGCTCGCGCGTGGCCGCCAGCAGCGCGCTGCCGTTCCCCACGTGGTGGGCCGGCACGCGCCAGTGCTCGCCGTCGAGGCCGAGCGCTTGCAGGTGCTTGCGGCGGTCGACGTACGGCAGCCCCAGCAGCGAGTGGCCGTCGAGCCACAGCAGGTCGAAGATCACGTACGTCACCGGCGTCTCGGCCGCGCGCCGTCTGACGGCCGCCTCGCCGCGCAGGTGGATGCGCGGCTGCAGCGCCTGGAAGCTCGGCCTGCCCTGCTCGTCGAACGCGACGATCTCGCCGTCGAGGATCGCCGCGTGCGAGCCGAACGCGCGATTGAGCGGGCGCAGCTCCGGATAGGCGGCGGAGACGTCGTTGCCGTTGCGCGTGACGAGTCTGAGGCGGCCCGGCTCGGAGTGCGCGATCGCGCGCACGCCGTCCCACTTGACCTCGAACGCCCAGCGCTGCTCGTCGGCCGGCATCGTCGAGAGGCGCGCGAGCATCGGCTCGACGAAGTCGGGCATCTGCTCGGCGCTCGCGTCGGCGGGCGGGTCCATGCGGTGGATCATCCAGTCGCGCTCGGATCTGCCGGCGCGGAACAGCGCGTAGCGGCCGTTGAGGCGCTCGCCCTCGAAGGCCACGATCACTCTCTCCGGCAGCCACTTCTCGCACGTGTAGGTGCCGCTGTCCCAGATCGTCACCTCGCCGGCGCCGTACTGGCCGGCCGGGATGGTGCCGTGGAAGTCGAGGTACTCGAGCGGGTGGTCCTCGACGTGCACGGCCTTGCGGTTGCGTCTGGGGTCGTCCGGGATGCCGTTCGGGATCGCCCACGAGACGAGCACGCCGTCGCGCTCGAGCCGCAGATCCCAATGCAGCCGGCGGGCGTGATGCTCGTGCACGACGAAGCGGCCGCCCGGCTGCGCGGGCGCGGCGCCGTCGCCGCCCCCGTGCGGTTCGGGCGTGGCGTCGAAGCGGCGCTTTCCGCGGTACTCGGCCAGTCCCCTCGGCATGGATGGTTCGGACATACCCGTCGAGCGGGACGATGCCACGGCTATGTTGACCAGGTCAAGCTGGTTGACCAGATCAGTACACTTTGTGCATGGAAGTCACCGTGCAAGAGGCGAAGACGCAGCTCTCGCGCTTGCTGCGCCGCGTCGAGGCGGGCGAGTCGATCACGATCCGCCGCGGGCGCGAGCCGGTCGCAATGCTCGTGCGCGCGCCGGCCAAGCCCGGACAGCGCCGGATCTGGGGCGACGTGAGCGGCGCGCTCGGGCCGGAGTTCGACGAGCTGCCCGACGACTTCGCCGGCTACGCGTGAAGCGGCTGCTGCTCGACACGAACGTCGTCGTGTGGCTGCTGCTGGGCGACCGCGACGCCGTATCCGCGGCGGCCGTGGATGCGCTGCTCGACGAGCGCAACGCCGTCTCGCTGAGCGCCGTCAGCGTGTGGGAGATCGCGATCAAGCGCTCGCTCGGCAAGCTCGAGATCGCGGCCGACTGGGCGCGCTCGCTCGCGCGGCTGGACTTCGACCCGCTCCCCGTCACAGGCGCGCACGCGCAGCAGGTCGAGCAGCTTCCGTGGCATCACCGCGACCCGTTCGACCGGCTGCTGATCGCGCAGGCCGCGCTCGAAGACCACGCGCTCGTCAGCGCCGATTCGCGGATGGCCGACTACGACGTCGAGGTGGTCTGGTGAGCGCGGCGACCGGCGGCTGACCGGCGCCTCACACCACGCTCAGCACCAGCAACGCGCCGACCGACAGCGCGACGAGCGCGATCACGGCGGCGGTCGCGATCCGGTCCCAGCGGCCGAGCGCGTGTCTGCCCATCAGCTCGCGGTCGCGCGCGAGCGAGCGGATGAACGGCAGGATCGCGAGCAGCAGCACCGCGTTGAGCGCCTGCGAGAGGAACAGGATCGGCACGAGCGGCGCGCCCGGGATCAGCACGATCGCGGCGGCGAGCGCCATGCTCGCGATATAGGCGACGTAGAAGACGGGCGCGTCGCGGAAGCGGTCGTTGAGGTCGGCCGGGCGCTCGGCCGCCTCCGCGACCGAGTACGCCGTCGACAGCGGCACGACCGCCGCCGCCAGCAGCGCGGCGCCGACGAAGCCGAGCCCGAACAGCGTCTGCGCGGCCGAGCCGGCGAGCGGCGCGAGCGCGCGCGCCGCGTCGGCCGCGTCCTTCACCGAGACGCCCTGCTCGTGCAGCGTCGCCGCGCACGCGACGACGACGAAGAAGCCGATCACGCCGGTCAGCACCGCGCCGGTGATGACGTCGACGCGCTCGAAGCCGAGGTCGCGCACGGACAGCCGCTTGTCGACCGCGTAGGACTGCATGAACGCGAGCCCCCAGGGCGCGAGCGTGGTGCCGAGCGTGGCGACGACGACGAGCAGGCCGTGGCGCGTGCCGGGCAGGTACGGCACGACCAGCCCGTGCGCGGCGGCGCCCCAGTCGGGGTGCGCGAGGAAGCCGGAGATCACGTACGCGGCGAAGATCGCGGAGAGCGCGAGCAGCACGTGCTCGACCCCGCGGAACGAGCCGCGCAGCACGAGCAGGCCGACCGCGACCGCCGCCAGCGGCACCGACACGTAGCGCGAGGTGCCGGCGAGCACCTCCATGCCGGCCGCGACGCCGGCCAGCTCGGCGCAGATCGTGCCGACGTTCGCGACCACGAGCGCGCTCAGCGCGAAGGCGGCGGCGCGCTGGCCGTGGCGCTCGCGCACGAGCCGCATCAGCCCCTTGCCGGTGACGACGCCGGTGCGGGCGGCCAGCTCGTGGAAGACGATCAGCGCGACCGTCGAGAGCGCCAGCACCCACAGCAGCTCGTAGCCGTAGTCGGCGCCGAGGATCGAGTAGGTCGTGATGCCGGCCGGGTCGTCGTCGGACAGGCCCGCGAGCAGGCCGGGCCCGACGACCGCCAGCAGCGCCAGCAGGCGCACGCGGTGGCCGCGCCGCCGCGCAAGCGCGCGGTGCGGGTGACGGACCGCGAGGTGCGGCGGGTGCGGTCGGCGGGGGACGCGGCGGGCCATGCGCCGCCGATCATGACGCGTGGGGGCGGACGGGTCGGGGGCGGGCGGCAGTTCGCCGCGACGACGGAGCGCCTGTCCGGCATTCGAAGGATCTTTGATGGAAACAACGGAATAGTTTTCTTTCGAAAATGGTTGTAAACTCCGGGCATGTCCTTCGACCGCCCGATCGACGCCTTCGTCGGCCGCGGTCCCGAGCTGGCGCTCTTGGACAGAGCGCTCAGACGCGTCAAGCGCACGGGCCACGGCACGCTCATGTCCCTGCGCGGCCGCCGGCGCGTCGGCAAGAGCCGCCTCGTCGAGGAGTTCATCGGCCGCGCGGGTTGCCCCGCGATCTTCTACACCGCCGTCCAGGGCCCCGGCGCGATGGAGCTGGAGCGCTTCCTGGACGCGGTCGCCCGCTCCGACGCGCCCGCCGCCGAGCAGGTGCGCGCCGGCGCTACAGCCCGCACCTGGGAGGCCGCACTGACGCTCGCGGTGCGCGACGCGACCCGCGCCAAGCCGCTCGTGCTGGTGCTCGACGAGCTGCCCTACCTCACCGCGAAGGAACCGACGATCGAGGCCGTCCTGCAGCTCGTCTGGGACCGGACGTTCCAGCGACTGCCGGTCATGGTGCTCCTCGTCGGCTCGGACCGGGCGACGATGGAGGCGCTCACGCAGGAGGGCCGCCCGCTGTACGACCGCGCCCGCGAGATGGTCGTGCGTCCGCTCGACCCGGCGACCGTCGGCGACATGCTCGGCCTGCCGCCCGCCGACGCGCTCGACGCCTACGCGGTGATCGGCGGGTTCCCCGTGCTGGCGCGCGAGTGGGGTCACGGGCGCTCGCTCCGGCAGTACCTCGACGACGCGCTCACGGACCCCAGCTCGTTCCTCGTCATCAGCGCCGAGCGCTCGCTCGCCGCCGAGTTCCCCGCCGACCTGCAGGCACGCGCGGTGCTGTCGACGATCGGCGCCGAAGCGCGCGCCCACAAGGCGCTTCTGGCCCGCACCGGGCTGCCGCAGTCCTCGCTCGACCGCGCGCTCAGGTCGCTGGTCGAGAAGGGCGTCGTCGATCGCCTCGTCCCCTATGCCGCCAAGCCGTCGCCGAAGAACCGGCAGTACGTCGTCGCCGATCCGTACCTGCGCTTCTGGCTGCGCTTCGTCGGCCCGGCCGCCGACGCGATCGAGCGCGGCCGCGGCGAGCTGGCGGTGGCCGACGTCGCGCGCGACTGGCCGAGCTTCCGCGGGCGCGCGATCGAGCCGATCGTGCGCGCGGCGCTCGAGCGCTCGCTGCCCGACAAGCGGTTCGGCTCCGCGCGCCACGTGGGCGGCTGGTGGAACCGGACGAGCAGCGCCGAGGTCGACCTGGTGGGCGGCGACACGCTGCCGCAGGCGAGGACCGTGGCGTTCGTCGGGTCGATCACGTGGCGCGACGAGCAGCCGTTCCGGCGCACCGACGCGGGAGCGCTCGCGGCTCATCGCGCGGCGGTCCCCGGAGCGGATGCCGACACGCTGCTGCTGGGCGTCTCGCGCTGCGGGTTCGAGGCCGAGGCGCACCTCGACCTGCGGATCGGCCCGGACGAGCTGCTCGCGGCATACCGCCGCTGACCGCCGCTCGCCGGCATGGGCGTCGGCGCCGGTCTCGGCCGCCCGGCTCCCGCTTTCCTTCGCGCCGCGGCCGGGTTAGGCTGGCTCGCATGGCAAGCGCCGGCCCTGGGGGAGCGGCGGTCGCTGTGCCGCGGCCGCGCAGCCGTACCGACCGCGCCGCGACGTCCGACGTCGAGTCGGCCGCGTGGCTGTGGGCGCTGCCGTGCGCGCTCGTGACGGTCGCGCTCGTCGCGTGGCTCGGGCCGCCGCTCAGCCACGTGCTGTACCCGACGACGCTGCCGGTCCTGCCGACGGTCGAACACAACCCCGAGCCGGTCGAGGACACGCGCTTCCTGCTGTCGCTGCTCGGCCCCGTGCTGCTGGCCGTGAGCGTCGTCTGGCTCGCGCCGCGGCTGCCGCTCCCGCGGCGCGCCGGCGCGATGCTCGCGCTCGGCGCCCAGCTGCTCGCGCTCGGCGTCGTCGTGCTGTGCTTCGCGCGCCAGTTCGGGCCCAGCTGGCGGATCGAATTCTTCACCCCCGCGCAGGTCGCGCTCGGCCTCGCCGGCGCCGTCGCGCTCGCGCTGCTGGCACGCGCCGGCCGGCTGACCGGCTGGCGCTTCGAGCCGCGCTGGCTGACCTGGCTCGCGCCGCTCGCGGCGGCGCTGCTGACCGGCGTGTGGTTCCTCTCCTACCTCAACACCGCGCAGACGATCTGCTCCTACGGCGACTGCTACAACACCGCGTTCATGGCGGACGAGACGTTCGCCGTGCTCAACGGGCTGACGCCGCTCGTGAACCACACCGCCGCGTACGGCGCGCTGTGGCCCTACGTCTTCGCCCCCTTCATGCTCGTGCTGGGCAAGACGCTGTTCGTCTGGACGCTGCTCGAGTGGGCGCTCGTGGTCGCGATGCTGCTCGCGCTCTACGGCGTGCTGCGGCGCGTCACGCGCAGCTCGCTCGCGGCGCTCGCGCTGTTCCTGCCGCTGATGGCGTTCACCTACTACGCCGGCTCGCGCGACCTGCACAACCCGATAGCGATCTACCAGCAGGTGCCGATGCGCACCGCCGGCCCGTTCCTCGTCGCGTGGCTGGTCGCGCGGCGGCTGCACCGCGGCGGCGGCGACGCGGCCGTCTGGCCGCTCGGACTCGCCGCCGGGCTCGCCGCGCTCAACAACGTCGACTTCGGGCTCGCCGCGCTCGGCGCGACCGTCGCGGCGCTGCTGTGGACCGAGCCGCTCACGCGCGCACGGCTGCGCCGGCTCACGGCCGGCTTCGGCGGCGGGCTGCTCGCCGCCTACGCGCTCGTCGCGCTCGTGACGCTGATCCGCGCCGGCGCGCTGCCCGACCCGGCGAAGGCGTTCGCGTTCGCGCGCCTCTACACGCAGACCGGCGTCGGCGTGTGGCCGCTACTGCGGCTGTTCGGCCTGCCGCTCGTCGCCTACCTCACGTACGCGGCGGCGATCGGCGTCGCGACGACGCGCGCGCGGCGCGGCGCGCCCGACCGCACGCTCACGGGGATGCTCGTGTGGAGCGGGATCTTCGGCCTCGGCTCGGCCGCCTACTACATGGGCGCGACGACGATATTGGCGATCGCGACGCTGTTCCCGGCGTGGGGCCTGTCGCTGGCGCTGCTGGCGGTCGTCGCCGTCCGGCAGCTCGCGAGCCGGCGCGAACGGCTGCCGGGCCTGCCCGCGCTCGCCGCGCTGTTCGGCATCTGCCTGATCGCGACGTTCGTGTTCATGCCGCCGGCGCGCTTCGCGCCGTGGACGCAGGCGGACCGCATCAGGAGCGCGCCGGAATACGCGCCGCCCGACGCCGAACCGCTCGCGCCGCCGAGCGCGACGCCCGGCTTCCGCCGCTTCGTCAGCGCGACGGTCGACGCGCACGGCCGCCTCGTCGTGCGCCACGGCGCGCCGGTCGCGTTCTTCACCGCGACCGGCCATCTGCTCGCCGACGCGTACGGGATCCGCGACGTCGTCCCCTACACCGGCCGCTCCGTCTTCACCGCGCAGCAGTTCGACGAGGCGCTCGCGCGGCTGCGCGCGGCCGGCGGCAACACCGTCATCGTGCCGTCGCTGATACTGCCGCGCGTCGCGCGGCTGCTGGTCGAGCGCGGCTTCCGCGTGCTGACGCGCTCCGGCTGGCGCGCAGGCGTCCCGGGCGCGGGGATCGACGCCGGCGACGTCGTCGTCATGAGCGCCGACGTCTACCCGGACGAACTGACGAAGTGGGTCGACGCGCGGGCGCTGCGCTGAAGTTGGCCCGGCCGCGCTCTGCGCGCCGGTTAGCGCCGACCCGGGCCTTGGGTAGGCGGCGGACTGTGGACGGGGAAGCGAACGGTCGCGGCAGGGTTGCGCCAAGCGGCCGGCGGTGCGCACGGACGCGCGTCTGCGCTTCCCCGTCCACGACGACGCGGTCGGCCGGCTACGCGCGCTCGGCCAGGTAGATCAGCGCCGCCTTCACGCGGCGGCTGACGTCCGCCGCCTCGGTCAGCCCGAGCTTGAGGAAGATCGCGTTGATGTGCTTCTCGACGGCCCGCTTCGTCAGCACGAGCTCGTCCGCGATCGCCTGGTTGCTGTGGCCGCGCGCCACGTAGGCGAGGATCTCGATCTCGCGCGGCGTCAGCTCGGCGAGCGGCGAGTGCTCGAGCCGGCGGCGCTCGGCGATCAGGCCGTCGACGACCTTCGCGTCGATCATCGAGCCGCCGGCGGCGACCGCTTCGATCGCCGCGACGAGCTGCCCGCGGCTCTGCACGCGCTCCTTCAGCAGGTACGCGCGGCGGTCGGAGCCGTCCTCCAGCAGCGTCAGCCCGTAGCGCGGCTCGGCGAACTGGCTCAGCACCACGACGCCGACGCGCGGGTGCGTGCGGCGCAGCGCGGCGGCGACCTGCAGGCCCTCGTCGGTGTCGGTCGGCGGCATGCGGATGTCGGTCACGACGACGTCCGGCTGCTGCTCCTCGACCGCCCGCAGGAGCGTGTCGCGATCGCCGCAGGAAGCGACGACCGCGATCCCGTCGGCCTGCTCCAGCACGTGCGCGATCGCCTCGCGCAGCAGGTAGCTGTCGTCGGCGAGCACGACGCGGATGCCGCCGGCCGGCTCCATCGCCGCACCGTCCGGTGCCGTGCCCGTGCGCGTCAACCCGCCTCCCGCGCTCGTGCGCGCACGCCCGCGATTCGCTGGAGCGTCCCCTTGCCCGCCGCTTGCGCGCGCGCGACCGTGGACGCAACGCGATGCCCGACGATCCCACGTCCCCGTCTCGAGCGCCCGCCGCCGACGGCTCGCGCACGCCGGTCACGGTGCTGGCGGTGGACGACCAGCGGATCTTCCGCCGCGCGATCGCAAGCCTGATCGACGCGACGCCGGAGTTCGAGCAGGTCGGCGAGGCGACGTCCGGCGCCGAGGCGCTGGAGCTGGCGGCGGAGCTGCATCCCGACCTCGTGCTGCTCGACGTGCGCATGCCGGAGATGGACGGGATCGAGACCGCCCGCCGCCTGCACGAGGCCGACGCCCGGATCGCGATCGTGTTGACGTCGCTCGACGAGGTGCCCGAGCTGGCGGCCGCGAGGGGCGCCACCGGCGCGTGCGCCTACGTTCGCAAGCAGGACCTCTCGACGCGCAAGCTGCACGAGCTGTGGGCCTCGCTCGTCAGCCCCCCGGGCTGACGACGGTCGGGAGCCAGCCTTCCACGCAGGTGCCCGCGCCCGGCGCCGAGCGCACGGTCAGCTCGCCGCCGAGCGCGACGAGTCGGTCGCGCATGTTCGTGATCCCGACGCCGTCCGTGGGCGCCGCGAAGCCGGGGCCGTCGTCGCGCACGCGCAGCCACAGCGCCGCCGGCGCGCTCCCGTCCAGCTCGACCTCCACGCGGCTCGCCCCGCGCGCGTGCTTGAGCACGTTCTGGAGCGCCTCCAGCACGCAGAAGTAGGCGGCGCCCTCGAGCTCCGGCGCGTAGCGCCCGACGCGATGCGCCGTCAGCCGCAGCGGCACCGCGAAGCGCCCGGCGACCGAGCGCAGCGCGTCCGGCAGGCCGTGGTCGGCCAGCAGCGGCGGGTAGACGCCGTGCGCCAGCGCGCGCAGCTCGTCGAGCGCCTCTTCGACCTCGTGCTCCAGCTCGTGCAGCCGGCGCGCGCCCTCCTCCGGGTCGCGGCGCACGGCCTCCCCCGCCAGCTCAAGCTCGATCCGCAGCGCGACGAGCCGCTGCTGGGCGCCATCGTGCAGGTCGCGCTCGATCCGCCGCCGCTCGCGCTCGGCGCCCGCCGCGATCCGCGCGCGCGAGGCCGTCACCTCGCGCATCGCCGCCGCCGTCTCCGCCTCCAGCCGCTGGTTCTCCAGCACGACGCCCGCCATCTCGAGGCCGGCGTGCAGCAGCGCCGGATAGGCGCAGAGCGTCTCGTCGTGCACGATCGCGGCGACCGGCTCGCCGCGCTCGCTGACGGTGCTGACGCTGAGCCCGCCGCCGGGTCCCGGCAGCCTCGCCGGGTCGCCGTGCGCGTCCATCCAGCGGCCCGCGCCGCGGGCCGGGAACGCGAGCTCGACCGACGGGTCCTCGAATGCGTCCGCGAACGCGCGCCGCAGCGTGGGCGCGTCGGGCTTCGCGCGCAGGCAGGCGGCGAGCCGCTCGAGCGCGCGCCCGGCGAACAGCCGCCAGCGCAGCAGCCCGGCGAGGAACGCGAGCGCGATCAGCGGGACGGCGAGCGCCAACATCCACGCGACCGTGCGCAGCACGACGGGGCTCGGATCGACCCAGCGCGCGGACATCCCGACCGCCAGCAGGCCGGCGCGCACGCACGCGATCCCGAGCACCGGCGCGAGCATCCGCCGCGCGAGCGGGGTCGCGGCGCGCATCCGCCCGCGCAGCCGCACGACCACCGCGACCATCAGCGCGAGCACGGCGACGACGCCGAGCGGCCGCATGAGCGCGTCGAGCAGCGGCGGCTCGCGCTGCAGCGCGAACAGCGCGTTGCGCGGGCAGCCCGCCACGCACGACGTGTACGGGCTCGGCAGCTCGAAGCGCTCCGCCAGCAGCAGCCGCGGCAGGAACAGCGTCGCGACCGTCACGCCGGTGGCGACGACGATCGCGCGCTCGCCGCGGGTCGCGAGCCGCCCGCTCGGGAACGACAGGAACAGGTAGACGAGCAGCACCTCGACGAGCCAGCCGGCGGTGCGACCGAGCGTGTAGAGCAGCTCGTCCGAGGACTCCGCCAGCGTCGTCAGGAACCAGCCGCCGCCGGCCGCGACGAGCAGCAGCCCGAAGCGCTCGTTCACGCGCGCGTACCACGCGTACAGCCCGACCGCGAGCGGCACGCCGACCATGCTCACGCGCGCGAGCGCGACGAGCCCGGGGCGCGTGTCGGCGCTCGTCGCCGCCGCGCCGGCGATCGCCATGCAGCCGAGCGTCGCCGTGACGCCCAGCGCCAACAGCGCTCGCCGCCGGTCTCGCGGCGTGGTGATCCCGTTCGCGACCGGCGCGCCGGCAGCCATGCTGGGACGGTAGACCGGCGCGCGCGGCCTGCCGTCGGTAGTTCCCCACCACGAGCGTCCGGGGAGAGCCTGCGCATACGGCCAAGACGGCGCGCGGGCGCTCCGGCTCAGCGCCCGCGCTGCGGTCGCAGCACGACGATCTCGCCGCCCGCGTGCTCCAGCAGCCACGCCGTCTGGTCGGGCGTGAAGCCGTCGTCGCCGTTCGTCGCGGCCGGCAGCACGATGCGGTCGTAGCGCTCGTGGTCGAGCATCTCGCGCAGCGCGTGGCGCGGGTCGCGCCCGCGCTCGATGCGCGCGTCGACCGGCACGCCGCACGTATGGGCGCGCTGCTCGACCGCTTCCAGCAGCGTCAGCGCGCGCTCGCTCTGGCGCGGCAGCGGCGTGTCGAGCGGCAGGTGGCGCGGCACCTGCGCGAGGTAGACCGGCACGAGCGTCGCGCCCTCCGCGCGCGCGAGCCGCAGCGCGGCCTCCAGCGCGGGCTTCGACAGCGCCTGGCCGACGAACGGGAACAGCAGGCGGTGGGGACCGGGCGCCGGCAGCGCCCGGCGGGCGCGGCTGCCGCGCACGCGCCAGGCGGCCGCTCCGGCGGCGAGCGCCGCCAGCAGCAGCGCCGCGATCATCGTGCGCACGTCGTTCATGACCGTTCCTCCTCCTCGTCGAGGCTGCGCTGCGTGCGGTCGGCGACGATCCGCAGGTCGATGCCCGGCAGCGCGGCGAGCAGCCGGCTCGGGAGCGAGGGGCCGCGCGCGCGGCGCAGCACGTTGCGGTGGGCGGGCGCGCCGATCAGCACGTAGGTCGTGCCGCGCTCGCGCGCGACGCGCTGGACGGTCGCGACGAGGTCCTCGCCGCGCTCCACGAGCAGGTGCGCGCCCAGCACGATCGTGAGCCGTCGCAGCGCCTCGAGCTGCTCGGCCTCCTCGGCGCTCGACGCGCGCTCCTGCACCCACAGCACGTCGAGCTCGGCGCCGAGCCGCTGCGCCGAGCGCCACGCGCGTCGCACGACGCGCTGCGACGAGGGGCGCGGCGTGACGAGCGCCAGCAGCCGCTCGCCGATCGCCGACGGCACGCTGGCGGCGAGCCGCTCGCCGTGCTGGCCGCGCCGGCGCGCGCCGGGCGCGCCGTCGATGCGGCGCGTGCCGACCTCCTCGGCGACCTGCCGCAGCGCGACCTCGCGCAGCGACGCGAGGTGCTCGATGCGGAAGAAGCTCTGAAGCGCGGTCTCGACGCGGTCGCGCGGGTAGACCTTGCCCGCCCGCAGCCGCTCGATCAGCGCCTCGGGCGTCAGGTCGATCAGCACGATCTCGTCGGCCGCGCCGAGCACGTCGTCGGGGATCGTCTCGCGCACTCGCGTGCCGGTCGCCTCGGCGACCTGGTCGTTGAGCGACTCGAGGTGCTGGACGTTGACGGTCGAGAAGACGTCGATCCCCGCGGCCAGCACGTCGGCGACGTCCTCGTAGCGCTTCGCGTGCTCGACGCCGGGCGCGTTCGTGTGCGCCAGCTCGTCGATCAGGCACAGCTCCGGCGCGCGCCGCAGCACCGCGCGCAGGTCCATCTCCTCGAGCGTCGTGCCCTGGTACTCGACGCGGCGGCGCGGGACGGTCTCGAGCCCGCGCGCGAGCGCGCTCGTGTCGGGGCGGTCGTGCGGCTCGAGGTACCCGATCGCGACGTCGCGCCCAGCCTCCGCCTCCGCCTGCCCCTCCTGCAGCATGCGGTAGGTCTTGCCGACGCCGGCGGCCATCCCGAGGAAGACCTTGAGGCGCCCGGCGGGCGGCGGGTGGGCGGGCGGGACCACGTCACGCTCCCAACAGGTTGTGCACCACGAGGTCGATCAGCTTGATGCCGACGAACGGCGCGATCAAGCCGCCGAGCCCGTAGACGAGCAGGTTGCGGCGCAGCAGCGCGGTCGCCCCCACGGGGCGGTAGCGCACGCCGCGCAGCGCGAGCGGGACGAGCAGCGGGATCACGAGCGCGTTGAAGACGATCGCCGAGACGATCGCGCTGCGCGGGCTGCCGAGCTGCATCACGTTGAGCGTGTCGAGCGGGCCGCGCGCGCCGGCCTTCGCGTACGTGAAGGCGAAGATCGCCGGCAGGATCGCGAAGTACTTGGCGACGTCGTTGGCGATCGAGAAGGTCGTCAGCGCGCCGCGCGTGATCAGCAGCTGCTTGCCGACCTCGACGATCTCGATCAGCTTCGTCGGGTTGGAGTCGAGGTCGACCATGTTGCCCGCCTCGCGCGCCGCCTGGGTGCCGGTGTTCATCGCCACGCCGACGTCGGCCTGCGCGAGCGCGGGCGCGTCGTTCGTGCCGTCGCCGGTCATCGCGACCATGCGGCCCTGCGCTTGGTGCTCCTTGATCAGCGCCAGCTTCGCCTCCGGCGTCGCCTGCGCGAGGAAGTCGTCGACGCCGGCCTCCGCGGCGATCTTCGCGGCCGTCAGCGGGTTGTCGCCCGTCACCATGATCGTGCGGATGCCCATCGCGCGCAGGTGCTCGAAGCGCTCGCGCATGCCCTCTTTGACGACGTCCTTGAGGTACACGACGCCGAGCGCCTGGTTGTCGCGCGCGACCGCCAGCGGCGTGCCGCCCTCGCGCGCGACGCGGTCCATCGCGTCTCTCAGCTGCGGCGGCGCGCTGCCGCCCTCGTCCACGATCCAGCGCTCGATCGCGTCGCCGGCGCCCTTGCGCAGGCGCGTGCCGTCGAAGTCGACGCCGCTCATGCGCGTCTGCGCGGTGAACGGCACGAAGCGCGCGTCGTGCGGCGCGACGGCCGGCTCGCGCAGCCCGTGCAGCTGCTTCGCGAGCACGACGATCGAGCGGCCCTCCGGCGTCTCGTCGGCGAGCGAGGCGAGCTGCGCGGCGCCGGCGAAGTCGCGCTCGGCGACGCCCGGCATCGGGATCAGCTCGGCCGCCTGGCGGTTGCCGAGCGTGATCGTGCCGGTCTTGTCGAGCAGCAGCACGTCGACGTCGCCGGACGCCTCGACCGCGCGGCCGGACAGCGCCAGCACGTTGCGGCGCACGAGCCGGTCCATGCCCGCGATCCCGATCGCGCTCAGCAGCGCGCCGATCGTCGTCGGGATCAGCGCGACCAGCAGCGAGACGAGCGTCGCGAGCGAGATCGTCGTGCCGGCGTAGCCGGCGAACGGCCGCAGCGTCACGACGACGACGAGGAAGATCAGCGTGAGGCCGGCGAGCAGGATCCCGAGCGCGATCTCGTTCGGCGTCTTGCGCCGCGCGGCGCCCTCGACGAGCGCGATCATGCGGTCGAGGAACGACTCGCCCGGCTTCTGCGTGATCTCCACGACGATGCGGTCCGACAGCACGCGCGTGCCGCCGGTGACGGCGGAGCGGTCGCCGCCCGACTCGCGGATCACGGGCGCCGACTCGCCCGTGATCGCCGACTCGTCGACCGATGCGATCCCCTCGATCACGGTGCCGTCGCCGGGGATCGTCTCGCCCGCGTCGACGACGACGACGTCGCCCGGGAGCAGCTCGCCGGCCGCCTTCTCGCCGCCGTCGCGCAGCCGCGCGACCGTGTCGCTGCGCATCGCGCGCAGCGTCGCCGCCTGCGCGCGGCCGCGCCCCTCCGCGACCGCCTCGGCGACGTTGCCGAAGATCACGGTCAGCCACAGCCAGGCCGCGACGGTCAGCGTGTACCAGCCCGGGTCGCCGCCGCCGACGACCCACGCGACCGTCACGACGGCGGCCCCCAGCTCGACCACGAACATCACCGGGTTGTGAATCATCAGCCGCGGGTCGAGCTTGCGCAGCGACTCCAGCAGCGTCTCGCGCCAGCGCGTCATCGCGAGCCCTCCTCGTCGAGCGCCAGGTTGAGCGTCAGCACGTTCACGCCCGGCTCGCCGAAGAGGCCGAGCGCGCGCCCGTCGGTGTGCGCGGCGATCAGCCGCTCGACGCGCGCGAGCGGCAGGCCGCGGGCCGTGGCGACGCGGTGCGTCTGGATGCGCGCGTTCGCGACCGAGATGTGCGGGTCGACGCCGGAGGCGGACGTCTGCACCGCGTCCGGCGGGATCGCCGCGCGCGTGAGCGCGGGGTCGTAGGGGCGCTCGCGCCGCAGGTAGGCGCGCGCGCTGGCGGCGATCGCGGCGCGCGTGGCGGCGTCGTTCGGGCCGGCGTTCGAGAAGGCGGTCGCGCTCGCGCTGTAGCCGGTCTGCGACGGGCGCGACTGGAAGTCGCGCGCGCGTCCGCCGAAGCCCTGGCCGAGCAGGCGCGATCCGATCACGCGGCCGGCGCCGTCGCGCACGAGCGAGCCGTTCGCGGCGCCGGGGAAGGCGACCTGCGCGATCCCCGTCACGAGCAGCGGGTAGCCGAGCCCGAGCACGAGCGTGAGGACGACCAGCGCGACGAGCGCGGCGGTCAGGTCGCGGCGCAGCGCGCGCATCAGAAGGTCCTCCCGGCGAGCCCCTGCACGACCGGGCCGAGCAGCAGCGCGGGCACGAACGTCAGCAGCGCGACGAGCAGGATCGTGCCGACGAGCAGCACGACGAACGTCGGCGTGTCGGTCCGCATCGTGCCCGGCCCCGCGGGCGCGACGCGGCGGCCGGCGAGCGCGCCGGCGACCGCCAGCACCGCGAGCAGCGGCAGGAAGCGGCCCGCCAGCATCGCGCCGCTGCCGAGCAGGTCCGCGAACGCGATCCCGGACGCGCCGGCGTTGCCCGGCGGGTGCGGCTGGACGAAGCCGCTGTAGCCGGCGAACGCGGAGCCGTTGTTGTTCGCCTGCGAGGTGTAGGCGTAGAGCGTCTCGGAGAAGCCCTGCGGGCCGTGCACCGACAGCGACGCCTTGCCGGCGCGCGTCGCGATCGCGACCGCGGTCGTCGCCAGCACCAGCAGCGGCACCGCGAGCGTGCCGGCCATCGTCAGCTTGACCTCGCGGACGCCGATCTTCTTGCCGAGGTACTCGGGCGTGCGGCCGACCATCAGCCCGGCGAGGAAGACCGCCAGCAGCACGAACAGCAGCATCGAGGCGAGCCCCGAGCCGACGCCGCCGAACACCACCTCGCCGGTCATCATGCTGGCCATCGGGAGCGCGCCGCCGAAGCCGGTCAGCGACTGCATCGCGGCGTTGACGGCGCCGCACGAGGTGACCGTCGTGATCGCCGCGAACAGGCTGCTGTCCGCGATCCCGAAGCGCACCTCCTTGCCCTCCATGTTGCCGCCCGCGACGCCGGCGAGGTGCTGCGCCGGCGAGCCGTGGCCCTCGGCGACGAAGACGATCGCGACCGCCACCGCGAACAGCGCGAGCATGCCGGCGAAGACGGCCCAGCCCTGCCGGCGGCTGCCGACCATGCGGCCGAAGGTCGCCGTCAGCGCCGCCGGGATGCAGACGATCAGCAGCATCTCGACGAGGTTCGAGAAGGCCGTCGGGTTCTCGAACGGCATCGCCGAGTTGACGTTGTAGAAGCCGCCGCCGTTGGTGCCGAGCAGCTTGATCGCCTCCTGCGAGGCGACCGGGCCGACGACGATCCCGTGATGGGCGGCGGCGAGCGACTGCACGACGCCCTGCGAGACGAGCACGAGCGCGGCGACGAACGCGATCGGCAGCAGCACGTAGAGGAGCGTGCGCGTGAGGTCGACCCAGAAGTTGCCGAGCGTCGCGACCGAGCGCGCCGCGAAGCCGCGGATGACCGCGACCACGACCGCGATCCCGACCGCGGCCGAGGCGAAGTTCTGCACCGCCAGGCCGGCCATCTGGCTGAAGTTCGAGAGCGTCGTCTCGCCGCCGTAGTACTGCCAGTTCGTGTTCGTCACGTACGACGAGGTCGTGTTGAACGTGACGTCCCACGGCGCCGGCCCGAAGCCGGCCGGGTTGAACGGCAGATGGCCCTGCAGTTGCAGGATCGCGTAGAGGCCGAGCCACGAGACGAGGCTGAACGCGAGCACCGCGCGCGCGTACGCCTTCCAGTCGTGCTCGTGCGCCGGGTCGACGCGCAGCAGCCGGTAGAAGCCGCGCTCGACCGGCCCGAGCACGCGCGCCAGCAGCACGCGCTCGCCCGTGAAGACGCGCGCCATGTAGCCGCCCAGCAGCGGCGTGACGGCGACGATCAGGCCGAGGAAGACGGCGAGCTGGAGCCACCCCTGAGCGGTCATGGCTCCAGGGTGCGCCCGGCGCCGTCCAGCGCGCGCGAAGATTCAGCCGGCCGGCGTCAAGATCGCGTGAAGACCCAAGAGAAGTTGACTCTGACGCACGCCGACTCAAGTTTCGCCCTGTAAACTTGAGTCGCATGGACGTCGCCCGCTTGTCCGCAAGCCCCGTCGGGCAGCTCGTCCCCATCCTCGGGCCCGATCCCGCAACCCGAGAGATCGTAGAAGGTCTCGCGTTCCTTCCGGCCCCGCTGCCGATGGAGATCGAGCTGTCGACGAGCACCTGGAACACCGTCTCCGCCGCTACGGCTGCGCTGGCCCGGCTCGACGGCGCAGCTCGCCTGATCCCGACGCCGCGACTGCTGCGACGGCCGGCGCTGCGCCGAGAGGCCCAGAGCACGAGCGCCCTCGAGGGGACCTACGCGCCGTTCGAGGAGGTCCTGGCCGCCGACGCCGGGAACCGCGAGCACATGCACGCCAATCTTCGAGAGGTCCTCAACTTCGAGGACATGGCCGAGCTGGCCTTCACGTGGCCGGAGGATCGGCCGTTGACCGTCGGCATGCTCGGAGAGCTTCAGCGAACGCTCGTCCGAGGGACGACCGGACAGCTCGGCGACGCCGGCGGGATGCGCGACCGCATCGTCGTCATCGGGCCGCAGGGATGCAGTCTGACCGAGGCCCGCTTCGTGCCTCCTCCGCCTGGCGACCAGCTCCGCGCGGGTGTCGAAGACCTGCTCGACTGGGCCAACCATCCGCCCGAGCTGCCGGCAGTGGTGCAGGCGGGGCTGACGCATTATCAGTTCGAGTCGCTGCACCCGTTCTCGGACGGCAACGGCCGTCTGGGGCGCCTCCTCGTGATCGTCCAGCTCATGCGCGGCGCACTCATCCGCGAGCCGCTGCTCGTGGTGTCCCCCTGGTTCGAGCAGCGGCGAGCCATGTATCAGGACGCCCTCCTGGACATGAGCTGCACAGGAGACTGGGACGCCTGGATCGCGTTCTTCGCCGAGGGCGTCGCCGCCTCGGCGCGCGAGTCGCAGGACAAGGTCGAGCGCCTCGTCGCGCTTCAGGACACGCTCCGGCGGCGGGTTCAGGACGCAGGAAAGCGCGGGAAGGCCGAGCAGGTCGCGGCCGATCTCGTCGGCATGCCCTTCATCACGATGCCTGACGTGGCAGCCGCCTACGGACTCTCCCAGCAGGGGGCGATCAACGTCGTTCGTGCACTGGAGAGAATCGGCATCCTCGAACGCGCCCGGTTCAGCACCGCGACGGGTGCGCAGCTCTATCTCGCCAGAGACGTCTACGACGTCATCTCGGAATAGGTCGCGCTCGCGAACGCGCCGCGCTTCTCAGCCGGCGAAGCGGTAGCCGACGCCGGGGTCGGTGCGGATGTAGCGCGCCTCGCCGTCTGCCGGCTCGAGCTTGCGGCGCAGGTTGGCGATGTGGGTGCGCAGCGTGCGCACGTCGTCGGCGTACGCCGGCCCCCACACCTCGGTCAGCAGGGCGCGGTGCGTCAGCAGGCGACCGCGGTTGCGCGCGAGCGTGCGCAGCAGGTCGTACTCGATCGGCGTCAGGTGGACCGCCTCGCCGTCGCGCCGCACGACGCGCGCCGCGAGGTCGATCTCGAGCCCGTCGACGACGATCGCCGGCTCGTCGGCGGCGCGGCCGGCGCGCCGCAGCGCCGCCCCCAGCCGCGCGACCAGCTCGCGCGCGCCGAACGGCTTCGTCACGTAGTCGTCGGCGCCGGCCTCCAGCGCGCGCACCTTCTGCTCCTCGTCGCCGACCGCCGACAGCACGAGGATCGGCATGTCGCTCCAGGCGCGCAGCTGCTCGGTGACGGCGACGCCGTCGCCGTCGGGCAGCACGAGGTCGACGATCGCCGCGTCCGGCGGGCGCGTGGCGGCGGCGTCGAGCGCCTCCTCGGCGGTCGCGACGGCGACCGGCTCGAAGCCGGCCTCGCGCAGGATCACCTTCAGCGCGCGCAGGATCTGCAGCTCGTCGTCGACGACCAGCACGCGGCCCTTCACGACGCCGCCACCGCCTCAGGCGCCGGCTCCAGCGGCAGCTCGACGACGAACGTCGCGCCCTGGCCCGGCAGCGACTCGACCCACACGCGCCCGCCGTTCGCCTCCACGAAGCCGCGCACGACCGCGAGCCCGAGGCCCGAGCCGAGGTGGCCGTCGTCCGGGCCCGGCGCGCGGTAGAACGGCTCGAAGATGCGCTCGCGCTCGGGCGCCGCGATTCCGGGCCCGCGGTCGACGACGCGCACCAGCAGCCGCGGCCCGACCGCCCGCGCGCGCACCGCGACCGGGTGTGTGCCGCCGTGGCGCGCCGCGTTCTCCAGCAGGTTCGCGAAGGCGCGCTCGAGCTGCGCGGCGTCGGCGCGGATCAGCGGCAGCTGCGGGTCGATCCCGACGCTCCAGCCGGCGGCGTGCGGCGTGTGCTCCATCGCGGCGCGCAGCACCTCCTCGATCGAGCACCACTCGGCGCGCGGCTCGGCGGCGCCGCCCTGCAGCCGCGAGAGGTCGAGCAGCTTGTCGACCAGCTGCGACATGCGCGACGCCTCGCCGACGACGGCGCCGGCCAGCTCCTCGCGCTCGGCGTCGCTGATGCGCGCCGACGCGAGCGCCTCGCCGGCCGCGGCGATCCCGGTCAGCGGCGAGCGCAGGTCGTGCGAGACGGCGCGCAGCAGCGCCGTCTTGAGGTCGTCGCTGCGGCGCAGCGCCTTCGTCTCGACGACCTCGCGCTGGAGCGCGTCGCGCGCGAGCGCGGCGCCGAGCAGCGCCTCGAGGCTCGGCAGCACGCGCTCGCGCAGGCGCGCGAGCAGCGGCTCGCCGGGCGGCGCGTCGAAGCGCAGCGTCGCGATCCGCCGCCCGCCCGCGTGCAGCGGGATGCGGCGCGCGTCGCGGTCGTCACCGCCGGCGTCCTCGGCGTCGCCGGGCGCCAGCTCGACCGCGGCGAACGGCAGCTCGAGCGCGGCGGCGAGCCGCTCGCCGGCCGGCGCGAGCGCCGCCTCGACGTCCGGGCCGCCGAGCAGCAGCCGCGCCAGCTCGGCCGCGAGGTCGGCCTCGCGGCGGCGCTGCTCCGCCTCGTTCGCGCGCGCCCGCGCCAGCTCCGCCAGCGTGCTGACGACGACCGCCGCAGCGAGGAAGACGAGCAGCGCGACGACGTTCTGCGCGTCCGAGATCGTCAACCGGCCGGTCGGCGGCAGGTGGAACCAGTTGAACGCGAGCGCGCTCGCGACGGCGGTCGCGAGGCCGAGCCAGATCCCGAACCAGCTCGAGACGAGCAGCACCGCCAGCAGGTACACGACGCCGGTCGAGACGACCGGCACGACCGTCCGCAGCGGATAGATCGCGAGCGTCGTCAGCGCGACCGCGAGCACGGCGGCGGCGACGCCCACCGGCAGCGGCGGGCGGCGGTCGCGCAGCAGCAGCGAGGAGGAGCGCGGAGCCATCGGGCGGAAGGTACTCCCACGCGGGGCAGGCACGCGCACGACCGGCGGCCGCGGCGCGCGCGCCCGTCACCCGCGCACGCGCGCGGGGCGCGGCGGCAGGCGGGCGCGCTCGGGCGAGAGCGCCTCGCGCGGCTGCCAGTGCAGCTGCTCGAGCTCGTCGGGCGGGGTGCCGCACAGCACCCACGTGCCGTCGTCGCGGCGCCGCGCGCGGCCGCTGGCGGCGACGCGCTGCAGCGCGGTCGTGACCGACGCGCGCTGGCAGCCGACGAGCTGCCCGAGCAGCCGGTGCGAGAGCGGCAGGCGCAGCGCGATCCCCTCGCGCGTGACGCGACCCCAACGCTCCGCGAGACACCACAGCAGCAGGAGCAGGCGCGTCTCGACCGGCGAGAGCTGCAGCAGCGCCTGGTGCACGGTCGCGCGCGCGGAGCGCCGCAGCGCGCGCTCGAGCAGCGCGCTCGTGACCTGCGGCCAGTCGTCGAGCCGCTGCGCGAAGGCGGCGTCGAGCACGGCCAAACGGACCGGCTCGACGACCTGCCAGTGCAGGTGGAGGCGCACGAGCCGCTCGTCGCGGCCGAGCTGCGCCGCCTCCAGCACGTCGCCCGCGCCGAGCAGCTCGGTCGACGTCGTCCCGGCGAGGATCGCGGCGCGGCCGAGCACCCCGTCGAGCAGCAGGAAGCCGAGCTGGCCGCGCGTCGCCGGCGGCACCTCCCAGCAGCCGCGCTCGAGCGCCAGCAGCGGCGCGACGAGCGTCTGGCGCGCGGACGCGATGCGGTCCGGGGGAACGCGCAGGCCGAGCTCGGGATCGACCTGCAGCACCCGCACCGAGCCGTTCACGCGCCGCTCCCTTCTCGGAGTCCTCCGAGCGCGTACCCATCGCGGCGGGCGTTGCAACCCAACGTTGCGCCGCAACGCGCCGTGCTTACGCGGCTCGCGCGCGCGGGCATACCGCCGGCCTCGTGTGCCTTGCGATCCCCGGCCAGATCGTCGCGATCGTGGACGAGCCGAACCGGCTCGCGCAGGTCGAGGTCGCCGGCGTGCGGCGCAACGTCAACGTCGGGCTGCTTGACGCACCGGAAGGCGGAGCGCTGCCCGGGGACTGGGTCCTGATCCACGTCGGCTTCGCGATCTCGCGCGTCGACGCGGAGGAGGCGCGCGCCACGCGCGAGCTGCTGGAGCGGATGGGCGCCGAGTACGAGCAGGAGCTGGCCGAGCTGCGCGGGAGCGAGATCCGGTGAGCGCCTGCCGCGGCGACCACTGCGTCACCTGCTCGGACGAGGGGATCGCGATGCGCGTGCTGCGGGTGGACGCCGCGCGCGGGCTGGCGCTGTGCGCCGGCGAGGACGGCGCGCGCAGCACCGTCGAGATCGCGCTCGTCGAGCCGGTCGCGCCCGGCGACGCGCTGCTCGTCCACGCGGGCGTCGCGCTCGTGCGGCTGGAGCCGGCGGAGGTCGGCGCGTGAGGTTCGTCGACGAGTTCCGCGACGCCGAACTGGGCCGCGCGGTCGCGACCGAGATCCTCGGCGCGGTCGAGCCGGGGCGCCACTACAAGCTGATGGAGGTGTGCGGCGGGCACACGCACGCGATCTACAAGTACGGGGTCGACGACCTGCTGCCGGAGAACGTCGAGCTGGTGCACGGCCCCGGCTGCCCGGTGTGCGTGATCCCGATGGGCCGCGTCGACGACGGCATCGCGATCGCGCGCGAGCCGGGCGTGATCTTCACCTGCTTCGGCGACATGCTGCGCGTGCCCGGCTCGGACGGCTCGCTGCTGGAGGCGAAGGCGGCCGGCGCCGACGTGCGGATGGTCTACTCGCCGCTCGACGCGCTGCGGATCGCGAAGGCCAACCCCGCGCGCGAGGTCGTCTTCTTCGCGATCGGCTTCGAGACGACCGCGCCCTCGACCGCGCTGACGCTCAAGCGGGCGCGCGCGGAGGGCGTGCGCAACTTCTCCTGCATGTGCAACCACGTGACGATCGTGCCGCCGCTGCGCGCGCTGCTCGACTCGCCCGACCTGCGGCTCGACGGCTTCATCGGCCCCGGGCACGTCTCGACCGTCGTCGGCGCGCGGCCGTTCGAGTTCATCCCGGCCGACTACGGCAAGCCGGTCGTGATCGCGGGCTTCGAGCCGCTCGACGTGCTGCACGCGATCCGCATGCTGCTCGCGCAGCTCGCGGAGGGGCGCCGCGCGGTCGAGAACCAGTACACGCGCGTGGTCCCGTGGGAGGGCAACGTGCGTGCGCTGGAGGCGCTGGCAGAGGTGTTCGAGCTGCGCCCGCACTTCGAGTGGCGCGGGCTCGGCTTCATCTCGCAGAGCGGGCTGCGCCTCTCCGACGCCTACGCCGAGCTGGACGCCGAGCGGCGCTTCGCGGTGCCGGGCGTGCGCGTCGCGGACCCGAAGGCGTGCCAGTGCGGCGAGGTGCTGAAGGGCGTCATCAAGCCGTGGGAGTGCAAGGTGTTCGGCACCGCCTGCACGCCCGAGCGGCCGATCGGGACGTGCATGGTGAGCTCGGAGGGCGCGTGCGCGGCGTACTACAACTTCGGGCGCTTCCAGCGCGGGGAGCGAGCCGCGCTGTGACGTCGCGCGCAGGTGCACGCGAAGCGGGAACCGGAGCGCGAAACGCGCCGTCCGGCCGCGAGGAGCGCATCCTCGACATCATCGAGACCGCGCGCGCGAAGCGCCCGCGCTTCCGCGACGAGCGCGTGACGATGGCGCACGGCGCCGGCGGCAAGGCGACGCAGGCGCTCGTCGAGGGGCTGTTCCTGCCGGCCTACGGCTCGCCCGCGCTCGCCGCGCTCGGCGACGCCGGCCTGCTCGCGCTCGACGGCGTCGAGCTGGCGCTCACGACCGACGCGTTCGTCGTCACGCCGCTGCGCTTCCCCGGCGGCTCGATCGGCGAGCTGGCCGTCAACGGCACCGTCAACGACCTCGCCGTCGCGGGCGCGCGCCCGCTCGCGCTGAGCCTGTCGCTGATCCTCGAGGAGGGGCTCGCCGCGGACGCGCTGCGCGCCGAGGCGGAGGCGATCGCGCGCGCGGCGGCCGCCGCCGGCGTCGAGCTGATCGCGGGCGACACGAAGGTCGTCGAGCGCGGCCACGCCGACGGCATGTACGTCACGACCGCCGGGATCGGTCGCCGGGACCCGCGCGCAGCGCTCTCCCCCGCCGCGCTGCGCCCCGGCGACCGCATCCTGCTGTCGGGCGCGGTCGGCGCGCACGGCACCGCGATCATGCTCGCGCGCGGCGAGTTCGAGCTGGGCGCCGAGATCGTCTCCGACACGCGCTCGCTGTGGCCGGCCGCCGACGCGCTGCTCGGCGCCGCCGGGCCCGCGCTGCGCTGCATGCGCGACGCGACGCGCGGCGGCGTCGCCTCGGTGCTCAACGAGCTGGCGCGCGCGTCCGGCGTCGGGCTGCTCGTGCGCGAGGCGGCGGTGCCGCTGCAGGCGCCGGTCGCCGGCGCCTGCGAGCTGCTCGGGATCGACCCGCTCTACGTCGCCAACGAGGGCGTGCTGGTCGCGTTCGCGGCGCCGGAGGCGGCCGACGCCGCGCTCGCGGCGCTGCGCACGGTGCCGGGCTGCGCGCAGGCCGCCGCGATCGGCGAGGTGCGCGAGCAGCCGCCCGGGCTCGTGCTGGTCGAGACGAGCTTCGGCGGGCGGCGGGTGATGGACCAGCTCGTCGGCGACCCCCTCCCGCGGATCTGCTGATGCACGAGCTGGCGCTCGCCGAGTCCGTCCTCGCGATCGCCGGCGCGCACGCGCGCGGGCGCCGCGTGCGGCGCGTCACGGTCGCGGCGGGCGCGCTGCGCCAGGTCGTCCCCGGCGCGCTGACGCTCGCGTTCGCGCTGCTGAGCGCGGGCACGCCGCTGGCGGGCGCCGAGCTGGAGGTGCGCACCGTGCCGGCGGTCGTGCGGTGCCGCGACTGCGGCGCGTCGAGCGAGCAGGACGGCTTCCCGCTGGCCTGCGCGGCGTGCGGCGCGCTCGACGTGGAGGTGACGGCGGGCGAGCAGCTGCTCGTCGAGGAGCTGGAGGTCGAACAGGAAGCCGAGGTGAGTCATGTCCGTTGAGTCGACGGCGCCGGCGGTGGAGGAGGTCCACATCCTGTGGACGTCGGAGGGGCTGAGCTGCGACGGCGACTCGGTGGCGGTGACGGCGGCCGCGCAGCCGGCGCTCGAGGAGGTGCTGCTGGGCGCGATCCCGGGCCTGCCGAGAGTCGTGCTGCACAACAAGGTGCTGTCGCCGACGCTCGGCGGCGAGGAGTTCATGGCGCCGTTCCGCGCGGCCGCCGAGGGGACCCTCGGCGCGCCCTACGTGCTGGTCGTCGAGGGCTCGATCCCGAACGAGCGGATCAACGGCGACGGCTACTGGACCTCGATGGGCAACGACCTCGCGACCGGCGAGCCGATCACGGTCAACGAGTGGGTCGACAGACTCGTGCCCGGCGCGTGGGCCGTCGTCGCCGCCGGCACGTGCGCGACCTACGGCGGCATCCACGCGATGGCCGGCAACCCGACGGGCGCGATGGGCCTCGCCGACTACCTCGGCTGGGACTTCCGCTCGGCCGGCGGGCTGCCGATCGTCAACGTGCCGGGCTGCCCGATCCAGCCGGACAACTTCATGGAGACGCTCACGTGGCTGCTGCACCAGGCGGCCGGGCTGGCGCCGATGATCCCGCTGGACCGCGAGCTGCGCCCGCAGTGGCTGTTCGGCAAGACGGTCCACGAGGGCTGCGACCGCGCCGGCTACTACGAGCAGGGCGACTTCGCGCACGACTACAACTCGCCCAAGTGCCTGGTGAAGATCGGCTGCTGGGGGCCGGTCGTCAACTGCAACGTGCCGAAGCGCGGCTGGATGGGCGGAGTCGGCGGCTGCCCGAACGTGGGCGGAATCTGCATCGGCTGCACGATGCCGGGCTTCCCCGACAAGTTCATGCCGTTCATGGACGCGCCGCCGGGCGGCGGCGTCTCCTCGGCGCTGTCGAGCGCCTACGGGCCGGTGATCCGCCGCCTGCGCGGGATCACCAACAAGACGATGAACAGAGAGCCGAAGTGGCGTCACAACCGCGACGCGCTCACCACCGGCGCGCAGCCGCGCTGGCCGAACTGAGAGGAGGACGACGATGGCCACGACGCGCGAGCGCATCGCACCGGAGGCGGGGAACGTCGTCGACATGTCGTGGGACCCGATCACCCGCATCGTCGGGAACCTCGGGATCTACACGAAGATCGACTTCAGGGCGAGAGAGGTCGTGAGCTGCAAGAGCACCTCCTCGATCTTCCGCGGCTACAGCGTCTTCATGCGCGGCAAGGACCCGCGCGACGCGCACTTCATCACGAGCCGCATCTGCGGCATCTGCGGCGACAATCACGCCGTCTGCTCGATGTACGCGCAGAACATGGCGTACGGGGTCAAGACGCCGCCGCTCGGCGAGTGGATCGTCAATTTGGGCGAGGCGGCCGAGTACATCTTCGACCACACGATCTTCCAGGACAACCTCGTGTTCGTCGACTTCTGCGAGCAGATCGTGAGAGCGACGAACCCGAGCGTGATGGAGAAGGCGGAGCGCGCGGAGGCGCCCCACGCGCACGTTCACGGTTACAGGACGATCGCCGACATCATGCGCGCGTTCAACCCGTTCACCGGCGAGGTCTACCGCGAGGCGCTGGTGGTGAGCCGGGTGACGCGCGAGATGTGCTGCCTGATGGAGGGGCGCCACGTGCACCCCTCGACGATCTACCCGGGCGGGGTCGGCACGGTCGCCACGCCGACGCTGTTCACCGACTACCTGACGCGCCTGATGCGCACGATGGACTTCGTCAAGAAGGCCGTGCCGATGAACGACGACGTGTTCGACTTCTTCTACGAGGCGCTGCCGGGCTACGAGGAGGTCGGCCGCCGGCGCGTGCTGCTCGGCTGCTGGGGCGCGTTCCAGAACCCCGCGCACGTCGACTACGACTACCGCAACATGGAGCACTGGGGCAACGAGATGTTCGTCACCCCCGGCGTCGTGGTCGACGGCGAGCTGCTGACGACGAGCCTCGTCGACATCAACCTCGGCATCCGCATCCTGCTCGGCTCCTCCTACTACGAGGACTGGGTGAACGAGCAGACGTTCGTCGCGCTCGACCCGCTCGGCAATCCGGTCGACCGCCGCCACCCGTGGAACCAGACGACGCTGCCGAGACCGCAGAGACGCGACCTCACCGGCGGCAACTACTCGTGGGTGATGAGCCCGCGCTGGCACGACAGACGCACCGGCGAGCACCTCGCGCTCGACACCGGCGGCGGTCCGCTCGCGCGGCTGTGGGCGACCGCGCTCGCCGGCAAGGTCGACACGCCGTACGTGAAGGCGCGCGGCGGAGCGGTCGAGATCATGCTCCCGAGAACGCCGCTGATGCCGGAGGCGCAGCTGACGTGGCAGATCCCGCGCTGGTCCAACGCGCTCGAGCGCGACCGCGCGCGGGCGTACTTCGTCGCCTACGCCGCCGCGATGGCGCTGCACTTCGTCGACGAGGGACTCGCCGAGCTGCGCAACGGCGTGACGAAGGTGTTCGAGGACTTCGAGGTGCCCGAGGAGGGGATCGGCTGCGGCTTCCACGAGGCGGTCCGCGGCGTGCTCTCGCACCACCTCGTGATCCGCGACAGAAAGATCGCCAACTACCACCCGTACCCGCCGACGCCGTGGAACGGCTCGCCGACCGACTCCTACGGGACGCTCGGCCCCTACGAGGACGCCGTCACCGGCCAGCCGATCTTCGAGGAGAACGGCCCGGACGAGTTCCGCGGGATCGACGTCATGCGCGCGGTCCGCAGCTTCGACCCGTGCCTGCCGTGCGGCGTGCACATGTACCTCGGAAACGGGAAGGTCGTCGAGCAGCGCCACTCGCCGATGCTGGGAGCCCACGGTGGCTGAGGCCGAGCGCGTCGAGCGGCTGCTGGAGGCGGCCGAGGCGCTGCCCGACGCGCGGGCGCGCGCGACCGCGCTGGCCGCCGTGCAGGGCGTGGTGGAGCTGTACGGCACCGCGCTCGCGCGGATCGTCGAGCGCGTCGGGCCGGGGACGGCGCGCTCGCTCGCGGACGACGAGCTGGTCGGCCACCTGCTGCTCGTGCACGACCTGCATCCGCTCGCCGTCGAGCAGCGCGTGCGCGACGCGCTCGACGGCGTGCGCCCCTACCTCGGCTCGCACGGCGGCGACGTCGAGCTGGTGGCGGTCGAGGGCGACGTCGCGCGCGTGCGGCTGCAGGGGAGCTGCGACGGCTGCCCCGCCTCCGCGGCGACGCTGAAGCTGGCGATCGAGCAGGCGGTGCTGGCGGCGGCGCCGGAGCTCGAGCGCGTCGAGGCGCAGGCGCCGCCGGCCGGCAGCGGGCTGTTGCAAATCGAGTGCGCGCCGGCGCTCGCGGCGGCGCAGCGCGAGGGGGGCTGAGGATGTCCTCGCGCCTGGCGCAGCTCGCACGTCCGGCGCCGGCTCCCGGCCCGGCCGCGGCGGCGCAGGAGGAGCGCTGCGACCTGTGCGGCGAGCCGGTCGCGCCGCGCCACCGCCACCTCGTCGACCTCGACGAGCGGCGCGTGCTGTGCGCCTGCCGCGCCTGCGCGCTGCTGATGGACCGGCCGGCGGCGGGCGGCGGGCGGCTGCGGCTGATCCCGACGCGGCGCCGGCGGCTCGACGCGCTGCGACTCGACGCGGCGGCGTGGGCGCGGCTGCGGCTGCCGGTCGAGCTGGCGTTCCTGTTCCACAGCAGCGCGGCCGGGCGCACGGTCGCCGTCTATCCCAGCCCGCTGGGCGCGACCGAGTCGGCGCTGGCGCTCGACGCGTGGGACGAGCTGGTCGCGTCGGAGCCGGCGCTGGCCGAGCTGGAGCCGGACGTCGAGGCGCTACTCGTGTGCCGCGCGCGCGGGCTGGACGAGCGGTGGCTCGTGCCGATCGACGACTGCTACGCGCTCGTCGGCGCGCTGCGCACGCGCTGGCGCGGCTTCGGCGGCGGCGCCGAGGCGTGGCAGGCGATCGAGCGCTTCTTCGAGGACCTGGACCGCCGAGCACGAGAGGAGCGGCGATGACGATCAGATACGGCAAGCCCGACGTGAGACAGGACACGCCGGCGCACACTCCCGGCATCCAGCAGGGCAACGCGCCGGGGGCCTACGCGAGACAGAGGGGACACCGGCCCGACGGCCGCTCGCGCGCGCGCCGCTCGACGGGCATCAACCCGAAGGGCGCCGAGCCGATCGACCCGCGCATGCCGAACCTCTCCCCCGGCTAGCGATGGGCGCCGCCGCCGAGCCGCTCGCCGCGCCGCCGCTCGCGTGCGCCGTCGCGCGCGTGGAGGCGCTCGCGCCGGCCGCCGCGCCGACGCTGCGCTTCACGCTCGCGCTCGACGCCGGCGGCGCGTCGGTGCGCGCGCTCGCGCTCGGCGTGCAGGTGCAGATCGTCGCGCGCGAGCGCCGCTACGACGCGGCCGAGCAGGCGCAGCTCGCCGACCTGTTCGGCGCGCCCGAGCGCTGGGGCCAGACGCTGCGCACGCTGCCGTGGCTGCGCGCGACGCTGACCGTCGGGCCGTTCGACGGCAGCGCGGAGGTGGCGCTCGACATCCCCTGCACGTACGACTTCGAGGTCGCGGCGGCGCGCTACCTGGCAGCGCTGCGCGACGGCGCGGTGCCGCTCGAGCTGCTGCTGAGCGGGACGCTGTTCGCGCTCGGCGCGGACGGGCGGCTGCAGGCGAGCCGCATCCCTTGGGAGTGCGAGGCGCACTGCGCGCTGCCCGTCGCGACGTGGCGCGCGGCGCTCGACGCGTGCTTCGCGGGCGCCGCCTGGCTGCGGCTCGAGCGCGGCGCGTTCGAGCGGCTCGCGGCCTACCGCGCGCAGCGGGCGCTGCCGAGCTGGGAGGCGGTCGTGGAGGAGCTGCTGCCGTGAGCGACCCGGTCCGCGCGATCGCCGACGCGGTCCTCTACGAGGGCTACGTGCTGTGGCCCTACCGCCGCTCGGCGCTCAAGAACGCGCAGCGCTGGACGTTCGGGTGCGTGCTGCCGCGCGCGCATTGCGAGGCGCGCGCGGCCGGCGACGACGCCTGGACGATGCAGACGCAGTGCCTCGTCGAGGGGCCCGCGCACGCGCGCCTGCGCGCGACGGTGCGCTTCCTGCACGTCGTCCGCCGTCAGGCGCACGACCTGCGCGGGCACCCGGTCGACGTCGTCGAGCACGCCGGCGAGCGCCACCTCAGCTGGGACGAGGCGGTCGAGCGCGAGCTGCGCCCGGCGCCCGCCACGCTCACGCAGCTCGGTCACGCGCGCGAGCGCAGCCCGTTCGAGCTGCCGGCGGGGACGGCGCGCGAGCCGCTGCCCGGCGGCGCCGCGCTCGTGCGCAGCTGGCAGCAGCTCGAAGGACTTGTCGAGCTGCGCGCCGAGCGCCGCGACGAGCGGCTGCACCGCGTGACGGTGCGGATCGAGAACCGCACGCCCTGGCGCGGCGGACCGCGCGCGGCGGCGCTGCGGCGCGCGCTCTGCTCCACGCACACGCTCCTGCGCGTGGAGGGCGGCGCGTTCGTCTCGCTGACGGACCCGCCGGCGTCGCTGGCGGACGAGGCGGCGGCGTGCGCGAACGCGGGCACGTGGCCGGTGCTGGTCGGCGAGCCGGACGCGCGCGACGCGCTGCTGTCCTCGCCGATCATCCTCGCCGACCATCCGCGCGTCGCCCCCGAGAGCCCGGGCGACTTCTTCGACGGCGGCGAGATCGACCAGTTGCTCGTGCTCAACGTGCTCGGGCTGACCGACGGGGAGAAGGACGAGATGCGCGCGTCGGACCCGCGCACGCGCGCGCTGCTGGAGCGCGTCGAGGCGCTCGGCCCCGACGAGCTGATGGCGCTGCACGGGCGGACCGTGCGCGAGGCGCGGGAGCTGCGGCCGTGAGCGCGTGGGAGGAGCTGGCGGGCCGTCCGCCGCGCACGGTCGCGGTCGGCGGCGTGCACGTCGGGCGCGGCAGCGTCGTGCGGCTGCGTCCGCGACGGCGCGCCGGCGGCGACGTGTTCGACCTCGCGCTCGCCGGCCGCGTCGCGGTCGTCGAGTCGATCGAGCAGGACCTCGAGGGCGGCGTGCAGCTCGCGGTCGTGCTGGACGAGGACCCGGGCCGCGAGCTGGGCGTCGGGCGCCAACCCGGCCACCGCTTCTTCTTCTCCGCCGAGGAGCTCGAGCCGCTCAGCGCTGCCGCCGCGGGCGCGCCCGACGCGCCGAGCGTGCTCGTCGCAGGGATCGGCAACGTGCTGCTGGCCGACGACGGCTTCGGCGTCGCGGTCGCGCAGCGGCTCGCGCAGCGCGAGCTGCCGGCGGGCGTGAAGGTCGCCGACTACGGCATCCGCGGGATGGACCTCGCCTACGAGCTGCAGGAGGACTACGACGCCGCGATCCTGGTCGACGCCGTGCCGCGCGGCGCGGCGCCCGGCACGCTGTTCGCGCTCGAGCACGGCGGCCCGGCCGACGAGGAGGCGGTGCTCGACGTGCACGCGATGACGCCCGTGCGCGTGCTCGCGCTCGCGCGCGCGCTCGGGACGCTGCCGGCGCGCATCCTCGTCGTCGGCTGCGAGCCGGCGGTGCTGCTGGGCGCCGACGACGCCGAGATCGAGATGGAGCTGAGCCCGCCCGTGCGCGCCGCGCTGCCGGCGGCGGTGGAGCTGGTCGAGCGGCTGCTCGGCGAGCTGCTCGCGCCGGCGGCGGCGGCGCGCGCGGCGGGAGACGACGAACCGGAGGACCGCTCATGAGCAAGGCACTCGTCGGGCTCGCGGCGCTCGCCGCGATCGGATGGGCGGCGCGCAGCGCCGTGCCCGAGCTGCAGCGCTACCTCAAGGTCCGGCAGATGTAGGAGGCCCCGATGCACCGCACGAAGGTGAGGGTCGTCGAGGACGTGCTCGACGCCAACGACACGATCGCGGCCGCCAACCGCGCCGACTTCGCGCGCGCCGGCGTGCGCGTCGTGAACCTGATGAGCGCGCCCGGCGCCGGCAAGACCGCGCTGCTGGAGCGGGTGCTCGGCGAGCTGCGCGACGACGGCGTGCGCGTCGGCGTGCTCGAGGGCGACGTGCAGGGCAGCCTCGACGCCGACCGGCTCGCGAGCCTGCACGTGCCGGTCGTGCAGCTCGACACCGATCCCGGCTTCGGCGGCGAGTGCCACCTCGACGCGAACATGGTTCGCTCCGCGCTGCCGCAGCTCCCGCTCGGGGAGCTGGACCTGCTGGTGGTCGAGAACGTCGGCAACCTCGTCTGCCCGGCCGAGTTCCGCGTCGGCGAGCACGCGCGCGCGATGGTCTGCTCGGTCGCCGAGGGCGAGGACAAGCCGCTCAAGTACCCGCTGATGTTCCGCACCTGCGAGCTGGTGCTCGTCAACAAGCTCGACCTGCTGCCGCACCTCGACTTCGACCTCGACAAGCTGCTCGGCAACCTCGACGCGGTCCACCCCGGGGTCGAGCGGATGCTCGTGAGCGCGCGCACGGGCGCGGGCCTCGGGCCGTGGCGGGGATGGCTGGCGCGCGTGGCGGCGCGCGCGGAGGTCGCGGCGTGAGCGTGACGCGCGCGCCGAGCGGCCCGGCCGCGGCGCTGCTCGACGCGGCGCTCGCCGAGCGGCTGCGCGCGAGCGGGGCGTTCTTCGACGGGGAGGCGGAGCGGCTCGCGCGCTGCTGCCATGCGCTGGCGGAGCGCTTCGCGCGCGGCGGGCGGCTCGTCGCGTTCGGCGAGGGACCGGCGGCGCGGTCGGACGTGCGCCACGTCGCGGTCGAGTTCGTGCACCCGGTGATCGTCGGCAAGCGCGCGCTGCCGGCGCTCGGGCTCGCGTGCGACGGCGGCCCGCTCGCGCGTCAGGTCGAGCTGGCGCTGGAGCCGGCCGACATGGCGCTGGCGTTCGGCGACGGCGCGCAGGTCGCGGCGGCGCTGGCGCTGGCAGCGCGGCGCGGCTGCCTGACGCTCGCGCTCGACGCGGGCGCGGCCGGCGCCGCCGCCGAGTGGTCGTTCGCGCCCGACAGCGCCGACCCGCTCGTGTGCCAGGAGGTGTGCGAGACCGCCTACCACGTGCTGTGGGAGCTGGTGCACGTGTTCTTCGAGCATCGCGGGCTGCTGGCGGGGCGCAGCGAGCGGCGCGCGCACGACGCCGGCGCCTCCAGCTTCCTCTACCCCTTCCTCGCCGAGCGCGAGGACGACCTCGACGCGGTGCTCGCCGACGTGCGCCGCTCCGCGCTCGCGAAGGCGCGCGAGGTCGGCGAGCTGCGCGCGCAGACGCTGACCGAGAACCGCGACGCGCTGCTGGCGGCGGCGCGCTCGCTGCGCGCCGCGCTCGATGGCGGCGGACGGCTGCTGGCGCTCGGCAACGGCGGCTCGGCGACCGACGCGATGGACCTCGCCGCCGACTTCCGCTTCCCGCCCGACCCGCGCTGGCCGCCGCGTCGCGCGCTCGACCTGACCGAGGACGCGGCGATCCTGACGGCGGTGGCGAACGACGTCGGCGTCGAGGCGATCTTCGCGCGGCAGGCGATCGCGCACGCGCGCGCGGGCGACTGCCTGCTCGCGCTCTCGACGAGCGGCGGCTCGGCGAACGTGCTGGCGGCGCTCGCGGAGGCGCGCCGGCGCGGGCTGACGACGATCGCGCTCGTCGGCTACGACGGCGGGCGCGTCGCCGCCGAGCGGCTCGCCGACCACGTCGTGATCACGCGCTCCGAGCACATCCCCCGCATCCAGGAGGCGCAGGCGAGCGCCTGTCACGCGCTGCGCGCGCTGGTCGAGCTGCCATGACCGCGGTCGCGTCCAGGCGCCGCCGCGTCCGTGCCCGCGTCGAGGGCGTCGTGCAGGGCGTCGGCTTCCGCCCGCACGTGCACCGGCTCGCGTGCGAGCTGGGCGTCGGCGGGCGCGTGTGGAACGACGCGCGCGGCGTCGTCGTGGAGGCCGAGGCGGACGCGGCTTCGCTCGCCGCCTTCCTGGAGCGGATCGCGGCGCAGGCGCCGCCGCTCGCGCGCGTCGAGCGGGTGCTCGTCGCCGAGGAGCTCGAACCGACCGGAGCGGCTGCCCGCTTCGCGATCGTCGCGAGCCCGCAGGGCGAGGCGCCCGACGCGCTCGTCGCGCCCGACGCGGCGACGTGCGAGGCGTGCCTGGCGGAGCTGTTCGACCCGGCCGACCGCCGCTTCCGCTACCCGTTCGTCAACTGCACGAACTGCGGCCCGCGCTTCACGATCGTGCGCGGGGTCCCCTACGACCGGCCGCTGACGACGATGGCGGGCTTCGCGATGTGCGACGCCTGCCGCGCGGAGTACGAGGACCCGGCCGACCGCCGCTTCCACGCGCAGCCGAACGCGTGCCCGGCGTGCGGGCCGCGCGTGCGGCTGCTCGGCCCGGGCGGCCGGACGCTGCCGCTCGGCGACGCGCGCGACGCGGTCGCGGCGGCGGCGCGCGCGCTGCTGGCCGGCGCGATCGTGGCGGTCAAGGGGATCGGCGGCTACCACCTCGCCTGCCGCGCCGACGACGAGCGCGCGGTCGCGCGGTTGCGCGCGCGCAAGCGGCGCGAGTTCAAGCCGTTCGCGCTGATGGCGGGATCGCTTGACGCGGCCGGCGCGCTGGTCGAGCTGGGCGACGCCGAGCGTACGCTGTTGACCGGGCCGGAGCGCCCGATCGTGCTCGCGCCACGGCGGGCGGACGCGCGCGTGGCCGAGGCGGTCGCGCCGCACGCGCGAGAGCTGGGCGTGATGCTGCCCTACGCGCCGCTGCACCACCTGCTGCTGGCCGACGCCGGCACGCCGCTCGTGCTGACGAGCGGCAACGTCTCCGACGAGCCGATCGCCTACCGCGACGACGACGCGCTGGAGCGGCTCGCGCCGATCGCCGACCTGATGCTGCTGCACGACCGCCCGATCGCGACGCGCACGGACGACTCGGTCGTGCGCGCGGTCGCGGGCCGGCCGCTGACGCTGCGCCGCTCGCGCGGCTTGGCGCCGTCGAGCACGCCGCTGCCGCTCGCGACGCCGCGCCCGCTGCTCGCCTGCGGCGCGGAGCTGAAGAGCACCTTCTGCGTGGCACGCGGCGCGCGCGCGTGGGTCAGCCACCACGTCGGCGACCTCGAGAGCTGGGAGACGCTGCGCTCGTTCACGGAGGGGATCGCGCACTTCGAGCGGCTGTTCGCGGTGACGCCGGAGGTCGTCGTGCACGACCTGCACCCGGAGCATCTCTCGACCAAGCACGCGCTCGCGCTGGCGGCGGCGGACGCCGCCGTCGAGCTGCTCGGCGTCCAGCACCACCACGCCCACCTCGCCGCCTGCCTCGCCGAGCACGGCGAGACCGGCCCCGCGCTCGGCGCGATCTTCGACGGCGCCGGGCTCGGCAGCGACGGCGCGATCTGGGGCGGCGAGCTGCTGCTCGGCGAGCTCGCCGACAGCGTGCGCGTCGGCGCGCTGCGCGCGGTGCCGCTGCCGGGCGGCGACGCCGCCGTGCGCCAGCCGTGGCGGATGGCGTGCGCGTGGCTGCTGGCGACGAGCGGCGCGCCGGCCGCCACGCCGCCGCTGCCGCGCGCGCTCGCCGGCCGCGTCGCGCCGGACGCGTGGGCGGCGGTCGCGCAGCTGGCGCGCGCCGGCGTCGCGTCGCCCGCGACGACGAGCGTCGGGCGGCTGTTCGACGCGGTCGCCGCGCTGTGTGGGATCTGCCCCGAGATCGCGTACGAGGGGCAGGCGGCGATCGAGCTGGAGGCCGCGTGCGACCCGTTCGCGCGGGGCGCCTATCCGCTGCCGCTCGACGACGCCGGCGGCTTCACGACGCTCGACGCGCGCGCGACGGTCGCGGCCGTCGCCGCCGACCTCGCGCGCGGCGTGCCGGTCGGCGCGGTCGCCGCGCGCTTCCACGCCGGGCTCGCCGCCGCGACGGCGGAGGCGTGCGCGCACGCCGCCGCGCGCGGAGGCGTGGGGACGGTCATCCTGTCGGGCGGGGTCTTCCAGAACCGGCGCCTGCTGGAGCGCACGGCGGCGCTGCTGCGCGAGCGCGGGCTGCGCGTGCTCGTGCCGGAGCGGCTGCCGCCCGGCGACGGCGGGATCTCCTACGGGCAGGCGGCGGTCGCGGCGGCGCGGCTCGCGGCGCGCGCCGCGCCGCCCCCGGCCGCGCCCGCGGCTACGCGCGCGGCGCCGTCCCCGGCCGCACCCGCGGCTACGCGCGCGGCGCCGTCCCCGGCCGCACCCGCGGCGGCGCCCCCCACCGCTGCCGCGAGAGGCCGCTGACGTGCACGGCCTCGACGAGGCGATCGCCGGCCTCGCCCGCGCGCACGGGTCGCTCGTCGTGCTGGCGGTCGCGCTGCTGCTCGGCCTGCGCCACGCGACCGACCCCGACCACCTCGCGGCCGTCTCGACGCTGATCGCGACGGAGCCGGCGGACGGCGCGCGGCGCGCGGGCCGGCTCGGGCTCGCGTGGGGGCTCGGCCACGCAACGGCGCTGTTCGCGCTCGGACTGCCGCTCGTGCTGCTGGGGGTCCGCCTGCCGGAGCCGGCGCAGCGCGGCGCGGAGCTGCTCGTCGGACTCGCGATCGTCGCGCTCGCCGTGCGCCTGCTGGTGCGCTGGCGGCGCGGGCGCTACCACGCGCACGTGCACCGCCACGGCGCGGTCGCGCACCGCCACCTGCACGCGCACGCGGCGGGCGGCGGCCACGCGCACGCGGCGGGCGGCCAAGCGCACGCGGCGGGAGGCCACGCGCAGGCGCCAGGCGGCCGCGCGCATGCGGCAGGCGGCGAGCACGCCGCCGGCCACCACGCGCACGCCGCAGGCGGCCCCGCGCACGCGCACCGCCACGAGCCGGCGGCGCGCCTCGGCCGCTCGCCGCTGCAGGCCTACGGCATCGGCCTGCTGCACGGGATCGGCGGCTCCGCCGGCGTCGGCCTGCTGCTGCTCGCCGCGATCCCCGGCCGCGCGCAGGCGGCCGGCGCGCTCGTCGCCTTCGCGCTCGCGGCGGCGGCGTCGATGGCGACGCTCTCCTACGGCTTCGGCCGCGCGCTCGCGCGCGCCCCCGCGCGACGCCGCACGCTCGCGTTCGCACCCGCGCTCGCGACGGCCGCGCTCGCGTTCGGCGCCTGGTACGCGCTCACCGCCGTCACCGCCGCGCCGCTCTGATCCACCCCCCGATCGGGTGGCGCTAAAGACTGCATGGTCGGTCTTCGCGCGCCGCCATCCCGCCCCGAAGCATCCTCTGGCGTAAGATAGTTGGAGTTCAAACTATCTGAGAGCAGAGCGAGGAACCCAGATGACCACCCAGCCCGTCAGCTCGGTCGGCGTCGCCGGCGCCGGCTTCATGGGCTCCGGCATCGCGGAGACGGTCGCGCGCGCCGGCATGCGCGTGACCCTCTACGAGCCCGACGCCAAGCCGCTCGCGCGCTCGCGCGAGCGCATCGACCAGTCCGTCGCGCGCGCGCTCCGCGGCGGCAAGCTGACCCCGCAGGAGGGCGTCCAGCTCGTCGAGCGGATCGTCTGGACCAGCGACCTCGCCGACCTCGAGGACGCCGACGTCGTGATCGAGGCGATCGTCGAGGACCTCGACACCAAGCGCGACCTGTTCGCCCGTCTCGACACGGCCGCGCCCAACGCCCGCATCCTCGCGTCCAACACCTCCTCGATCCCGATCGCCTCGCTCGCGGCCGCGACGAGCCGGCCGGAGCGCGTCTGCGGCCTGCACTTCTTCAGCCCGGTGCCGGTGATGAGCCTCGTGGAGGTCGTCGTCGGGCTCGACACGAGCCTCGCCACGATCACCGAAGCCGACGCGTTCGCGGCGCAGCTCGGCAAGCACGCCGTGCGCACGAAGGACCGCGCCGGCTTCATCGTCAACTTCCTGCTCGTCCCCTACCTGATGAGCGCCGTGCGGATGCTCGAGGACGGCTTCGCCACGCGCGAGGACATCGACGAGGGCATGCGCCAGGGCTGCGGCCACCCGATGGGCCCGCTCACGCTCTGCGACTTCATCGGCCTCGACGTCCTGCAAGCGGTCTGCGACTCGCTCTACGACGAGTTCAAGCAGCCCGAGTACGCGCCGCCCGCGCTGCTGCGCCGCATGACCGCCGCCGGCCGCCTCGGCCGCAAGAGCGGTCGCGGCTTCTACGACTACGCGCCGGAGCGCCAGACGGTCCCGGCCTGAGCGGCGCGGCCGGCGCTCACGTCTCGAAGTCGTGCGCGCCGGCGCGCAGCCGGCGCAGCACCGCGGTCGTCGCGTCGAGGTCCGCGACCCGTAGCGGCTGGGTGCCGAAGCGGATCGCGTTGAGCGCCTCGGTCGCGGCGCCGGCGACCTCGCGCCCGCGCTCGCTGATCGTCGCGAGCGTCGTGCGGCGGTCGCTCGGGTGCGGCGTGCGGGTCGCGTAGCCGCGCTTCTCGAGCCCGTCGATCAGGTTCGTCACGCTCGCCGGGTGGACCTGCAGCCGCGCGCCCATCTTGCCGAGCGGCAGCGACCCGCGCCGGCTGAGGAACAGCAGCATCAGCGCCTCGTAGCGGGGGAACGTCAACTCGAACGGCACGAGCGCGTCGTTGAGCCGCGCGATCAGGATCTGCTGCGCGCGCATGATCGACGTGACCGCCATCATCGGCGGCGCCGAGGCGGCGCCCCAGTGCGTGCGCCACTGGCGGCCGGCCTCCTCGATCGGGTCGAAGCTGAGCGGATCGGACAACCGCCGCAGCATGTCACGGGCGGCGGCAGGTCGTCGCACGGCCCGATCGTCCACCCGCCTCGCCGGCGGCCGGCGAGCGGCGCAAGCCCCCTTGCGCCGCTCGCGCGGGGCCTTCTCACGGTCGATGCGCCGAGCATGATCGAACGACGGAGACTCGCCCTCGCGCTGCTGACCGCCCTCGCGACCGCCGGGTGCCTTGCGCCGCCAGCCGGCGCCGCCGCCCCCCGGCCGGCGCTCGCGACGACCGTCAACGGCGACAGCGTCGCGACGTTCGACGCCTTGACCGGGGTGTTCGGTGCGCCGCTCGCGCTCGGCGGGCACCTGTGGGGCGTCGCGATCGCGCCTGACGGCGCGAGCGCGTACGTCGCGGACGAGTCGGCCGACAGCGTGATCCCGGTCGACGTGGCGACCGGCACGCTCGGCACGCCGATCCCGGTCGGCAGCTCGCCGCGCATCCTCGGCATCACGCCCGACGGCGCGACCGCCTACGTCGCCAACATCGGCAGTGGCACCGTCACCCCAATCGACACGGCGACGAACACGGCCGGCGCCCCGATCGCCGTCGGCTCCGGCCCGCACGGGATCGCGATCGCGCCGGACGGCTCGCGCGTCTACGTCGCCAACCTCGGCGGCAGCGTCTCCGTGATCGACACGGCGACGAACACGGTCCTCGCCACGATCGCGACCGGCGGCTCGCCGTACACGATCGCGATCACGCCCGACGGCGCGACCGTCTTCGCGACCGACCTCGGCAACGCCGACGTCTTCCGCATCGACACGGCGACCGACACCGCCAGCACGATCGCGATCCCCGTCCCCGCCTTCGGCGTCGCCGTCGCGCCCGACGGCAGAACCGCCTACGTCAGCGCGTCCAGCATGCAGGCGCTGCTGCCGATCGACACGGCGACCGGCACGGTCGGCACGCCGATCTCGATCGGCTCGAGCCCGGAGGGGATCGGGATCACGCCCGACGGCAGCACCGCCTGGGTGACCGACGTCGCGACCGACACGATCACGCCGCTCGACCTCGCGAGCGGGACCGCCGGGACGCCGACGCCCGTCGGGCACTCGCCGATGACCGTCGCGATCACGCCGGACCGCTCCCCCACGGCCGCGTTCACGGCCAGCCCCGACGGCCTCACCGCGACGCTCGACGCGTCCGCCTCGAGCGACCCCGACGGCAGCGTCGCCCGCTACGCCTGGGACTTCGGCGACGGCCAGACCGCGACGACCGCGCAGCCGACCGTCAGACACGTCTACGCGCAGGGCGGCAGCCACAGCGTCACGCTCACCGTCACCGACGACGAGCGCTGCTCGGACGCGCTCGTCTTCACCGGCCAGACGGCCGCGTGCACCGGCTCGCCGGGCGCGCGCGTCGTGCACGCCGTCACGGTGACGGCGCCGTCGCAGAGCTCCCACTCGACCCCGCACGGCGGGCCGCCCGCGCGCCAGGTGATCGAGCGCTTCACGCTCGCGCGCCGCTGCGTGCGCCCGGGCCGCGACGGCACGGCGCGCGTCGGCCTGCGCCTGCGCCTCGCGCTGCCGGGCGCGGTGGACGTCGAGGTCGACCGCGCGCTGACGGCCGTGAGCGCCGAGCGCTGCCCGAAGCGCAACCCGGACCGCCGCTACGCCGGCAAGCTGCGCCGGGTCGCGACGCTCGACGGCCTGCCCACGCAGGCGGCCGCCGCGTCGGTGCGGCGCACGCTGACGCGCGGCTTCGCGCTGCGGCCCGGTCTCTACCGCGTCGTCGTGCGCGCGCACGGCCCCGGCGGCGCGCTGACGCGCCCGGCCTACCGCTGGGTACGCGTGCTCGCGCGCGCCTGACGCGCCGGCCTGCCGCCCGGCCGGGCCCGCGCCTAGCATGGGGACGATGAGCACCCCCACGAGCGCGGACCCGCAGCCGCGCGCGCCGCACGCCGCCGACAGCCACGAGCTGATCCGCGTCCACGGCGCGCGCGTGAACAACCTCAAGGACGTCAGCGTCGAGCTGCCGAAGCGGCGGCTGACGGTCTTCACCGGCGTGTCCGGCTCGGGCAAGAGCTCGCTCGTGTTCGGCACGATCGCGGCCGAGTCGCAGCGGCTGATCAACGAGACCTACAGCGCCTTCGTGCGCGGCTTCATGCCGACGCTCGCGCGGCCGGAGGTCGACGTGCTCGAAGGGCTGACGACCGCGATCGTGGTCGACCAGGAGCGGATGGGCGCCGACGCGCGCTCGACGGTCGGCACCGCCACCGACGCGAACGCGCTGCTGCGGATCCTCTTCAGCCGGCTCGGCGAGCCGCACGTCGGCTCGCCGACCGCCTTCTCGTTCAACGTCCCGACGCGCACGGCGACCGGCGCGATGACGGTCGACAAGGGCGCCGGCAGACGCATCGTGGTGCGCAGAGCCGTCTACCTCGGCGGCATGTGCCCGCGCTGCGAGGGCCGCGGCGCCGTCAACGACTTCGACCTGACGGCGCTGTACGACGACGCCAAGTCGCTCAACGAGGGCGCGCTGACGATCCCCGGCTACAGCATGGACGGCTGGTACGGCCGCATCTTCCGCGGCTGCGGCTTCTTCGACCCGGACAAGCCGATCCGCAGATACAACAGAAGAGAGCTGCACGACCTGCTGCACAAGGAGCCGACCAGAATCAAGGTCGAGGGCGTCAACCTCACGTACGAGGGGCTGATCCCGAAGCTGCAGAAGTCGATGCTGTCGAAGGACCTCGACGCGCTGCAGCCGCACGTCCGCGCGTTCGTGGAGCGGGCGGTGACGTTCACCACCTGCCCCGACTGCGGCGGCACGCGGCTCAGCGAGGCGGCGCGCTCGTCGAAGATCGCGGGGATCAACATCGCCGACGCGTGCGCGATGCAGATCAGCGACCTCGCCGCGTGGGTGCGCGGCCTCGACGAGCCGTCGGTCGCGCCGCTGCTGGAGGCGCTCGGCGAGGCGCTCGACTCGTTCGTCGAGATCGGGCTCGGCTACCTGTCGCTCGAGCGGCCGTCGGGCACGCTGTCGGGCGGCGAGGCGCAGCGCGTCAAGCTGGTGCGCCAGCTCGGCTCCTCGCTCACCGACGTCACCTATGTGTTCGACGAGCCGACGATCGGGCTGCACCCGCACGACGTCCAGCGCATGAACGAGCTGCTGCTGCAGCTGCGCGACAAGGGCAACACCGTGCTGGTCGTCGAGCACGAGCCGGAGACGATCGCGATCGCCGACCACGTCGTCGACCTCGGTCCGGGCGCCGGCGCGGCCGGCGGCGAGGTCGTGTTCGAGGGGACCGTCGAGGAACTGCGCGGCGGCGGCACGCTGACCGGGCGCCACCTCGACGACCGCGCCGCGCTGAAGCCGTCGGTGCGCAGACCGTCGGGCGTGCTGGAGGTGCGCGGCGCCGCCACCCACAACCTGCGGGACGTCGATGTCGACTTCCCGCTCGGCGTGCTGGTCGTCGTCACCGGCGTGGCCGGGTCGGGCAAGAGCTCGCTGGTGCACGGCGGGCTCGTCCCGGCCCACCCCGACGGCGTCGTGTCGGTCGACCAGACGCCGATCCGCGGCTCGCGGCGCAGCAACCCGGCGACGTACAGCGGGCTGCTCGACCCGATCCGCAGAGCGTTCGCGAAGGCCAACGGCGTCAAGCCGGCGCTGTTCAGCCCCAACTCCGAAGGCGCCTGCCCCACCTGCAACGGCGCCGGCGTCGTCTACACCGACCTGGCGATGATGGCCGGGGTCGCCACCACCTGCGAGGAGTGCGACGGGAAGCGCTTCCAGGCGTCGGTGCTGGAGCACACGCTCGGCGGCCGCGACATCAGCGAGGTGCTCGCGATGTCGGTCGACGAGGCGGAGGCGTTCTTCGGCGACGGCGAGGCGCGCACGCCGGCCGCGCACAAGGTGCTGGAGCGGCTCGCCGACGTCGGGCTCGGCTACCTGACGCTCGGCCAGCCGCTCACGACGCTGTCCGGCGGCGAGCGGCAGCGGCTCAAGCTGGCCGCCCAGCTGGCGGCGCCGTCGTCGCGCGGACCGGACGTCTACGTGCTGGACGAGCCGACCGCCGGCCTCCACCTCGCCGACGTCGAGCAACTGCTCGGCCTGCTCGACCGGCTCGTCGACGCCGGCAAGTCGGTGATCGTGGTCGAGCACAACCAGGCGGTGATGGCGCACGCCGACTGGATCGTCGACCTCGGCCCCGGGGCCGGCCACGACGGCGGCCGGGTCGTCTTCGAGGGCACCCCCGCCGCGCTCGTCGCCGCGCGCTCGACGCTCACGGGCGAGCATCTCGCCGCGTACGTCGGCGCCTGAGAGCCGGCGCGGGCAGCCGGCGCCGGCAAGACGCTCTGGCATAAGATAGTTGGAGATCCAACTATCGAAGGAGCTGGCGTCGTGTTCGAGGAGCTGTATGCGCTGCCGCCGGAGCTGGTCGACCTGCGGGCGATGGTGCGTCAGCTCGCGCAGGAGCGGATCGCGCCGCGCGCGGCGGAGATCGACGCCAGCGCGCAGTACCCGGCCGACGTGCGCGCGCTGCTGGCCGAGCACGACGTCCTCGGGCTGCCGTTCGACGAGCGCCACGGCGGCACCGGCACCGGCACGCTGATGCTGAACGTCGCGATCGAGGAGCTCGCCGCCGCGTGCGCCTCCAGCGCGCTGATCCTGATGCTGCAGGAGCTCGGCACGCTGCCGCTCAAGCTGTTCGGCAGCGAGGAGCAGCAGCAGCGCGTGCTGCCGAAGTGCGCGAGCGGCGAGTGGCTCGCCGCCTTCGCGCTGTCCGAGGCCGAGGCCGGCTCCGACCCCGCCGCGATGCGCACGCGCGCCGTCCAGGACGGCGACGAGTGGGTCATCAACGGCGAGAAGACGTGGATCTCCAACGCCGGCGTCGCCGACTTCTACGTCGTCTTCGCCTCGACCGACCGCGAGCGGCGCCGCACGACCGCGTTCCTCGTCGAGAGAGACCGGCCCGGCCTGACGATCGGCAAGCTCGAGCACAAGCTCGGCATCAAGGGCTCCCCCACCGGCTCGCCCGTCCTCACCGACGTGCGCGTGCCCGCCGAGAACGTGATCGGCGAGGTCGGCGGCGGCCTGCGCGTCGCGCTCGGGACGCTCGAGCGCAGCCGCCTCGGCGCAGCCGCGCAGGCGGTCGGGATCGCGCAGGGCGCGACCGACTACGCGAACGCGTACGCGAAGGAGCGCGTCACCTTCGGCCAGCCGCTCAACCGCCACCAGGGCATCCAGTTCAAGCTGGCCGAGATGGAGACGCGCACCGCCGCCGCGCGCGAGCTGCTCTACAAGGCGTGCGCGCTCGCCGACCGCGCGCAGCCGCCGGCCGACCTCGGCAAGTGGACCTCGATGGCGAAGCTGTGCGCCGCCGACACCGCGATGGCCGTCACGGTCGACGCCGTGCAGGTCCTCGGCGGCTACGGCTACACGACCGAGTACCCCGTCGAGCGGATGCTGCGCGACGCCAAGATCACGCAGATCTACGAGGGCACGAGCGAGATCCAGCGGATCGTGATCGCGCGCGCGATGGCCGGGGCGTAGGCCCCCGCCGGCGGGCGCGGCGGGTCACTCCGTCCGCGCGAACTGGACGATCGCGAGCGCCAGCAGCGCGAGCCCGAGCGCCAGCACGATCGCCATCTCGACGAGCGCCGGCACGCGCCAGCCGAACCACGTCACGCCGGCGTCGAGCGTGCGCCGCGCGGCGTCGGAGATCGCGAGATGGTCGAACACGAGCCGCCGCATCGGGTCGACGGCGTAGGTCAGGGGGTTGAGGCGGTTGAGCAGCTCGAGCCACGTCGGCAGCCCGGAGACCGGGTAGAGCGCGCCGGACAGGAAGAACATCGGCATCACGAGCATCTGCATCACGGACGTGAACGACTGCAGCTGTCTGATGCGCACGGCGACCAGCAGGCCGAACGCGGTCACCGTGAACGCCAGCAGCAACAGCAGGCCGAACAGGCCGAGCAGCAGCAGCGGGTCGTAGGGCACGTGCACGAGGCCGGCGAGCGCGAGCATGATCGCGCCCTGGAGCGCGGCGACGGTCGCGCCGCCGAGGCACTTGCCGACGACGATCGACGAGCGCCGCACCGGCGCGACCATCATCTCGCGCAGGAAGCCGAACTCGCGGTCCATCACCAGCGTCGCCGCGCTGAACATCGCGCTGAACACGAGCGCCATGCAGAGGACCCCCGGGAAGATGACCGTCTTGAGGTCGACGCCCTCGGTCGACGCGGCCGCGAGCGCCTGCAAGCCCGACCCGAGCACGAACAGGAACAGCAGCGGCTGGATCAGCAGCGTCACGACTCTCGTGCGGTCGGTCGCGAAGCGCAGCAGGTCGCGCCGCCAGACGATCCGCACCGCCCGCGCCTCCGACCGCCACGAGCGCTCGGGCACGCGCACGGGGACGACCTCCACGGCCACGGCGCTCATCGCCCGGACCCCCGCAGCGCGCGCGTCAGCACGCGGTTGAGGTCGGTCGCCGAGCTGGACTCGGCGTCGCGGATCGCCGAGCCGGTGTAGTGCATGAAGACGTCGTCGAGGCGGTCGGCGCCGACGCTCGCCTTCAGCGCCGCGGGCGTGTCGAGCACGACGAGCTCGCCGCGGTCCATGATCGCGATGCGGTCGCACTGCTCCGCCTCGTCCATGTAGTGCGTCGTCATGAAGATCGTCGTGCCCTCGGTCTGCTGGAGCGCGCGGATGTAGTCCCAGATCGAGCTGCGCGTCTGCGGGTCGAGGCCGACGGTCGGCTCGTCGAGGAACAGCACGCGCGGCGAGTGCAGCAGGCCGCGCGCGATCTCCAGGCGCCGTCTCATGCCGCCGGAGAAGGTCAGGACCGGCTGGTCGCGCCGCTCCCACAGGTCGACCATCTCGAGCATCTGGCGCATCCGCGCCGGGATGACGCCCGGGTCGATCCCGTACAGCTCGGCGTGCATGCGCAGGTTCTGCGCGGCGGTCAGGTAGAGGTCGAGCGTCTGGTCCTGGAACACGAGGCCGATGTGCCGGCGCACGTCGTCGCGCTCGGCGGCGACGTCGAAGCCGCTCACGCGGGCGCTGCCGGAGGTGGGCCGGGCGAGCGTGCAGAGCATGTTGATCGTCGTGCTCTTGCCGGCGCCGTTGGGGCCGAGGAAGCCGAAGACCTCGCCGCGGGCGACGCTGAACGAGACGCCGCGGACGGCCTCGACCTCGCCGTAGGTCTTGACGAGGTCGTCGACCTCGATGGCGGGTGAATTGGAGGAGTGCATGGCGCGGCACGATAACAGTACAGTGACTGTAATTCTATGGTCGCTATAGTGCTATACTTCATGTCAGGAGGCGTCCCCCAGGGCCTGCGCGAGCGCAAGAAGCGCGCCACGCACGACGCGATCGTCGCCACCGCGCGCCGTCTGTTCCTCGCGCGCGGCTTCGACGCCGTCACCGTCGCCGAGATCGCCGCCGCCGCCGACGTCTCGGAGAAGACGGTCTTCAACCACTTCGCCGCCAAGGAGGACCTCGTGTTCGCCGGCGGCGAGGCGCGCCTGGCCGAGCTGCAGGCGGCGATCGCCGGGCGGCCGCCCGGCAGCTCGCTGCTCGACGTCTTCCGCGCCAGCTCGGAGGCGATGCTCGACGCGGTCGCCGGCGGCGAGAGCGAGGAGCGCCTCGTCGTCGCCCGCATCGTGCGCGCCAGCCCCGCGCTGCAAGCGCGGCTCGCGGCGGGGTGGGCGCGCGAGGCCGACGCGCTCGCCGCCGCCGTCGCGGAGGCGACCGGCGCGGCCGGCGACGACCTCGTCCCCGCGGTCGTCGCGCGCACGCTCGCGTGGACGCTGATCGCGATCTTCCGCGCCACGCTCGACGGGCTGTCGGCCGGCGAGGACCCCGCGCGGCTCGCCGCGCGCCTGCGGCCCCAGGCCGCACGCGCCTACGACCGGCTCGCGGCCGGTCTCGGCGACTACGGGCTCGCCGAGCCCGCGGCGTAGGCGGCGTGCGCGCGGGCCGCCGCGCGGGTACGAATCGGGACTGAAGGCCATGTCCGCATCCGTCGTCGCCGATCCGCCGGCGCCGGCCGGCGCGCCGCCGCCGCCCGAGCAGGAGATCCGTGCGCTCGGGCGCTCGCTCGACGCGGCCTTCCCGTCCGCCGCGCGCCGGCCCGTGCACGCGGCCGAGCGGGCGCTCGCGGCGCCCCTGTCCGACCGTCCCGAGCTGCGCGCAGCGCTGTTCCGGCTCGTCGACGTCGCGCCCGCCTGCCGCACGCCGACGGAGTTGGGCGAGCACCTCGACGCGTTCCTGGCCGAGCTGCCCGCGCATGAGCGCGCCGCCGGCCTCGCGCTGCACCTCACCGGCGGGCGCGGCGGCCATGCGCTGTCCGGGCGTGCCGCGGCCGTCGCGGTCGCGCGGATGGCGCGCTTCTTCATCGCCGGCGAGGACCCGGCGGCCGCGCTGCCCGCGCTCGCACGGCTGTGGAGCGGCGGCGTCGCCTCGTCGCTCGACCTGCTCGGCGAGGCGACCGTCACCGCGGCCGAGGCCGACCGCTACGCCGCCCGCTGCGACGACGCGCTCGTGCAGCTCGCGCAGGCGGTGCGTGCGTGGCCCGCGCGCCCGTTGCTGGAGCGCGACTTCGCCGGCCGCCTGCCGCGCGCGAACCTGTCGGTCAAGGTGACCGCGCTCACGCCGCTGATCCGCGAGGCGGCGCCGGAGATCGGGCGCGAGGACGCGGCGCGGCGGCTGCGCCCGCTGCTGCGGCGCGCGCGCGAGCTGGGCGCCCACCTGCACGTCGACATGGAGTCGATCGCCTCGCGCGAGCTGATCGTGGGGCTCGTGCTCGGCCTGCTCGCCGAGGACGAGTTCCGCGACGGCCCCGACGCCGGCATCGTGCTGCAGGCCTACCTGACCGACAGCGACGAGCTGCTGCGCGAGGTGCTGGAGTGGGCGGCGCGCACCGAGCGCGCGACGCCGCTGACGGTGCGGCTCGTGAAGGGCGCCTACTGGGACCACGAGCTGGTCGAGGCGCGCCAGCGCGGCTGGACGCCGCCCGTTCACGCGACGAAGGCCGACACCGACCGCAGCTTCGAGCGGCTCACGCGCGCGCTGCTCGCCGCGCGCCCCGCCGTGCGCGTCGCGATCGCCTCGCACAACCTCCGCTCGATCGCCCACGCGATCGTGTGCAACCGCCGCAGCGGCCGCCCCGACACGGACCTGGAGCTGCAGGTGCTGCGCGGCCTCGGCGACGACCTGCACCACGCGCTGGCCGCGCACAGACTGCGCGTGCGCAGCTACTGCCCCGTCGGCGACCTCGTGTCCGGGATGGCGTACCTCGTGCGCCGCCTGCTGGAGAACACCGCCAACGACTCGTTCCTCGCCGCGCGCGCGGACGGCGCCGACCTCGACCGGCTGCTGCGCGCGCCATGAGCTTCGCGAACGAGCCGCTGCTGGAGCTGCGCCGCGCGTGGGTGCGCGACGGGCTCGAGGACGCGCTGCGCGCGCTCGACGCCGAGCTGCCGCTGCACGTGCCGGTGCTGATCGACGGCGCCACGCGCGACGCGCCGGACCTCGCCTCGACCGACCCTGGCGCGCCGGAGCGCGTCGTCGCCGCCGCGACGCGCGCGACGCCCACCGAGGTGGACGACGCGGTGCGCGCCGCGAGCGCGGCGCAGGCGGCGTGGGCCGCGCGCCGCGCCGCCGCGCGGGCGGCGGTCCTCGTCCGCGCCGCCGGGCTGCTGCGCGAGCGGCGCGCGCGCCTGGCCGCGCTCGCCGTGCGCGAGTGCGCGAAGCCGTGGGCGGAGGCCGACGCCGACGTCTGCGAGGCGATCGACTTCCTCACCTACTACGCCGCCGACGCGGTGCGGCTCGAGCGCGGCGAGGAGCTCGTGCAGCTGCCCGGCGAGCGCAACGAGCTGCGCTACCGCCCGCGCGGCGTCGTCGCGGTCGTCGCGCCGTGGAACTTCCCGTTCGCGATCGCGCTCGGGATGACCGCGGCCGCGCTCGCGACCGGCAACGCGGTCGTGCTCAAGCCGGCCGAGCAGAGCCCCGGCTGCGCTTTCGAGCTCGTGCGCGCGCTGCACGAGGCGGGCGTCCCGGCCGGCGCGCTCGCGCTGCTGCCGGGCGAGGGCGACGTCGGCGCCGCGCTCGTGGCGCACGCGGGCGTGCACGTGATCGCGTTCACCGGCTCCTCCGCCGTCGGCCAGCAGATCCTGCGCGTCGCCGCCGACGTGCGTCCCGGCCAGCGCCACCTCAAGCACGTCGTCGCCGAGATGGGCGGCAAGAACTGCGTGCTCGTGGACGCCGACGCCGACCTCGACGACGCCGTCCCGGCCGTCGCCTACTCGGCCTTCGGCTTCGCCGGCCAGAAGTGCTCCGCCTGCTCGCGCGTGCTCGTGCACGAGGCGATCGCAGCGCCGTTCGCGGAGCGCCTGCGCGGCCTGCTCGACACGCTCGTGGTCGACCAGGCAACGCGCTTCGGCGTCGACGTGCCGCCGCTGATCGAGCGCTCCGCGCAGGAGCGGATCGCGGACGCGCTCGCGCAGGCGGCGGCCGTTGGGGCGACCGTCGCGCGCGGCGCGGCCGGCCCCGACGAGGGCTGGTTCGCCGCGCCGGCGATCGTGACGGACGTCGCGGCCGACGCGCCGCTGCTCTCGACCGAGCTGTTCGGCCCGGTCGTGACGGTCGAGCCCGTCCCCGACCTGCAGGCGGCGCTGGCGCGCGTCGAGGCGCTGCCGTTCGGCCTCACCGGCGGGATCTTCTCGCGCAACCCGGCGCGCGTGCGCGAGCTGACCTGGAAGCTGCCCGTCGGCAACGTCTACGTCAACCGCCACATCACCGGCGCGACCGTCGCGCGCCAGCCGTTCGGCGGCACCCGCCTGTCCGGCGGCGGGCCGAAGGCCGGCGGCCCCGGCTACCTGCACCACTTCGTCGAGAGCGTCGTCGTGTCGGAGAACACGACGCGCCACGGGCTGGTCGTCTAGCCGCGGCGAGCCGTTCGCGGTCTGGCTCTTCTGCGGGGTCTGCTGGGCGGGCGCGGCGGCGAGGCTCTGCGTCTCCGCGCTCTGGGCGGCTCCGGCTCCTCCTCGGCCTCCGGCTCCTCCTCCTCTTCGTCCTCCTCGTCCTCGTACTCGTCGTCCGCCTCGGCCTCCGGCTCCTCCTCCTCTTCGTCCTCCTCGTCCTCGTACTCGTCGTCCGCCTCGGCCTCGGGCTCCTCGTCCTCGTCCTCCTCGTACTCCTCGTCCTCTTCGTCCTCGTAGTCCTCCTCGGCCTCGGCCTCGGGCTCCTCGTACTCTTCCTCGTCCTCGTACTCGTCGTCCTCGTACTCGTCGTCCTCTGCCGGCGGCTCCTCCGACTCCTCGTCCTGGGCGCCCAGCCGCTCGCCGATCAGGCGGCGGGCGGGACCGACCGTGGCACGTCCCGCGATCGCGAGCGCCGCGCCAGCAGCGACGGCACGCGCCGGAGTGAGGAGGTGCTTGTGCTTGCTTCTCCCGCCCTTGATGTCCTCGAGCGCGGACTCGGCGGCAGCGTTGAGCATCTTTCCTACGTCGATGGCCATGGTGTCTCCGTCCCGTTCGATCGTGCCGTCGGAGTCACACGGGTACCCGTCCGCAGCCCGCGTTACCCACATCGGTTGCCCGCATCCCGACCGGGTAGTGCTGAGCGCAGCGACCGAACCGACCGGGCCCGCGGGGGACTCGACGGAACCGGCGGCCGAGGTGAGTCGAGGTGAAGTGAATGAGTGTGCAACCGAGCCCCGGTGGGGCGCTCGAGCGCAGCCAGGAGAGCTCGCTCGCGGACGTCGTCAACACGATTCTCGAGAAGGGGGTCGTGATCGACGTGTTCGCGCGCGTCTCGCTCGTCGGCATCGAGCTGCTGCGGGCCGACGTCCGCGTGGTGATCGCGAGCGTCGACACCTACCTCCGCTTCGCGGAGCGGGTCGGCCGGCTCCAGCTGGGCTCCCAGGAACCGCGCGACCTCACGGAGGTCGCCGAGGGCCTCACCGAGGGAGGCGCCAAGGCCAAGAGCAAGGGCGCGCTGGAGGCTGGCGCGGAGAAGCTCGGCGACGCGCTCGGCAGAGGCGACGACGAGCAGCAGCCCGCGAGACACAACCGCAGGAGACGGCGCAGATGAGCGCGGAGCAGCAGGACCGACGGCGGCAGGAGCAGGAGGGCAACGTCTGGGTCTACGGCGTCGTCCCCGCGCACGCGGCCATGAGGGAGCTCGAGCGCCGCGGCGACCGGCTCCCCGAGGTGTGGGTCGTCGAGGCCGGCGATCTCGGCGCGATCGCGGGGCCGGCGCCGGCCCAGGACGAGCAGGGGACGCGCGACCAGGCGCTCGCGCACGCCCGCGTGCTCGAGGCGGCGGTCGTCGACGCGCCGGTGGTCCCGTTCCGCTTCGGGATCATGGTGCCGGAGACGGAGGACGTGGGCGACGAGCTGCTGCTGCCCCAGCACGACGAGCTCGCGCAGCTGCTCGCGCGGGTCGAGGGCCGCATCCAGATGACGCTGAAGGCGTACTACGACGAGGACACGCTGCTGCGTGAGATCGTCGAGCGCGAGCCGGAGATCGCGCGCCTGCGCGAGGAGCTGCGCGACATGCCCGAGGACGAGTCGCACGCCGCGCAGGTGCGGCTCGGCGAGCTCGTGAGCGCTGCGGTCGACCAGGCGCGCGAGCGCGACGCCGCCGAGCTGCTCGAGCAGCTCCAGCCGGTCGCGGTCTCCGCCGCGACGGACCCGCTCGAGCGCGAGTACATGGTGCTCAACGCCCCGCCCAGCGGCTCCAAGAGCTGGAGGAGGCGCGCGAGCGGGGCGAGCTGTCGCCCGAGGAGGCCGCGCGACGTCAGGGCGAGCTGATCGAACAGGTGGCGCAGCCGAGCGTCGAGGCGACGCCGGCCGAGCCGCAGGAGGACGCGCACGATGGCTGAGGAGAGACCCCGGCGCAGACGCAGAGCGAGCGGCGGCGGGCGGTCGGACGGGGCGCCGCGCAGACGCACGGCGAAGCGGGCGTCCGGCGTCGAGCTGGCGAAGCGCGCGAAGGACCAGCTCGCCGAGATCACCGGGCTGGCGGCGGAGAGCGTGAGCGCGCTGGAGCGCGCCGAGGACGGGTCGTGGTTCGTGACCGTCGACCTGCTCGAGCTCTCGCGCATCCCCGAGACCGACGACGTGCTCGGCAGCTACGAGGCGCAGCTCGACGCGGACGGAGAGCTGCTCAGCTACAAGCGGCTGCGCCGCTACCCGCGCAGCCAGGCGCAGGAGTCGAGCAACAACTCCCGATGAGCGGCATCGTCCCCTCGAGCAGCTCGGGCCCCGCGCCCGTCTCGTCCGCGCTCACCGGCCCGTCGGACGGCGCGGCCAACCTCGCCGACGTGCTCGAGCGCGTGCTCGACAAGGGCATCGTGATCGTCGGCGACATCCGCGTGAACCTGCTCGACATCGAGCTGCTCACGATCAAGCTGCGGCTCGTCATCGCCGGCGTCGACACCGCCCGCCGCATCGGCATCACGTGGTGGGAGCACGATCCGTGGCTGACCGGCGAGGACGACGACCGCGGCGCGCTCGCCGACCGCGTCAGACGGCTCGAGCGCCGGCTCGAGGCCGGCTCCTCCTCGGAGGGCGACGATGCGTGACGAGCCGTCCGCCTGCTACGTGTACTGCGTCGTGCCCGCGGCGCAGGTCCCGCCGCTCGACGACCTCGCCGGCGTCGACCCGGGGCTCCCGGTCGGGTCGCTCACGGCGGGCGAGCTGTGCGCCGTCACGAGCCGCGTGCGCCTCGCCGAGTTCGGCGAGGACGCGCTGCGACGCAACCTCGAGGACCTCGCCTGGGTCGAGCGGACGGCGCGCGCGCACGACGCCGTGCTGGCCCGCGCGCTGTCGGCCGGCGCCGTCGTCCCGCTGCGGCTGTGCACGATCTTCGGCGACGCCGACCACGTCCGTGCGATGCTCGAGCGCGAGCGCGAGCGGCTGCACGACGCGCTCGAGCGTCTGCGCGGTCGCAGCGAGTGGAGCGTGAAGGCGCGCGCCGACCTGCGGCGGCCCGCGCCGGCCGAGTCCGGCGGCGCTGCACCGGAGCAGACGCCCGGACGCGCGTTCTTCGCCCGCAAGCAGGGCGATCGCGAGCTGCGCGAGCGGGCGGCCGCGCGCGCGACGGCGGCGGCGCAGGAGATCCACGACGGGCTGCGCGCGGAGGCGGTCGACGCGCTGCTGCTGCCGCCGCAGGACCCCGCCCTCTCCGGACGCAGCGGCACGACGCTGCTGAACGGCGCCTACCTCGTCGAGCGGGCGCGCGAGCCGGCGTTCACGGCGGCCGTCGCGCAGCTCGCCGCGCGCCACCGCGACGGCGGCGTCGAGGTCGACGTCAGCGGCCCGTGGGCTCCGTACAACTTCGTCGCGACCGAACCGCAGCGCGATGAGCGACGAGCGGCAGCGCCTGCCCAGCCAGCGTGAGGTCGCGCTCGTCGAGCTGCTCGACCGCGCGCTCGGCGCCGGCGTCGTGATCGCCGGCGACGTCACGCTGACGCTCGCCGACATCGACCTCGTCGACCTGAGCCTGCGGCTCGTCGTCGGCTCGGTGCCGACGCTGCGCGGGCCGGCGGAGCAGCGCGCGCAGGACCCGGAGGGCGCGTCGTGATCTACGCGTACGGGATCTGCGCCGCGACGGCGCCGCCGCTGCCGCCTACGTGCCGGGGCCTCGGCGGCGCGCGCGTCGGCGTGCTGCAGCGCGACGGGCTGGCCGCGGTCTACAGCCGCCACCGCACGCTGCGCCCCGAGCCGACGCCCGCGGAGGTGCTCGCGCACGAGCGGATCGTGGAGGCCGTCATGGCGCGCGGTCCCGTGCTGCCGCTGCGCTTCGGGACGCAGCTGGCGACGGAGGAGCGGCTCGCGACCGCGCTCGAGGAGCGCCGCGAGGAGCTGCTGCGCACGCTCGCGCGCGTGCGCGACCGTGTCGAGCTCGGCGTGCGCGCGCTGCCCGCCGTCGGGACGCCGCAGCGCGCCGGCGGGGAGCGCAGCGGTCGCGCCTACCTGCTCGCGCGAGCGGCGGAGCAGCAGCGCCGCGACCGCGCCGTCCACGACCTGCACGCGCCGCTCGCGCAGCTGGCGGCGGCGAGCGTCGTGCAGGCGCTGCCCGCGCCGCCGGCGCTGCTGGCCGCCGCGTACCTCGTGGACGCCGAGCGCGTCGCCGCCTTCCGCGCGCACGCCGCCGCGCTCGGCGCCGAGCACGGCGAGCTGCACGTCGTCGTGACCGGTCCGTGGCCGCCCTACAACTTCGCGACCGAGGGCGACGCGTGAGAGTCGACGCCGACGACGAGGACGTCGCGCGCGGGCTCGCGCAGCTCGTGCTGACGGTGATCGAGCTGTTGCGGCAGCTGATGGAGCGTCAGGCGATCCGTCGCGTCGAGGCCGGCGACCTCAGCGACGACCAGGGACTTCGGGCTGAGCGACGAGGACCTCAACCTCAACCTCGGCCCGCTCGGGAAGCTGCTGTGAGCGCGTAGCCGGGCGGCACGCGGTGCCGCCCGGCCGCCGCACAGCGTCAGCGCAGGTAGATGTTGTCGAGCACCCGTTCGTCGGATGCGCGCTTTATCGCGATCCAGGCGTTGCCGCCGGTGAGTCTTCTTATCTTGATCGTGCAGCCGCGCTCCTGCCTGGCAGGGGCTGTGGCGCCTTCGCACGTCGTTTCCGGGAAAACGATTTCGTAGCGCGTCGGGAACGCGTTGCCGAGCCTCAACGTGATGCCTTCTAGCGCGCCGAATTGAACCGTGTCGAGCTTTATCGTTTCCGTCGCGCCGAACGTGAGCGTCTGAACCGTCGGCTTGGCCCCCGGCCCGTTGCAGCCGGTCACCGCCAGCGGGAAGGCCACGGCCGCGAGCGCCACTGCGAGCGCTCTCATGCCACGCATGGTCCACCCCCGGGGCCTCATATTAGCCTCACGATCATGCCGTTTTCGGATTCGATCACTTCGACTTCCCCGCTTCCGCTGGCCGTTCCGGACGCGGGACAGAAGCCGCCGGTGGAAGGGATTCTCGCCGCTTCTTCGGCTCTCACCGACGTGACGGTCCCTTCGGCGCTGAGGTTCGCTATCACCCTCGCCGGGCTTTCGGCGGTGGATCTGTATAGGCACGACACGCCGAGGATGGTGACCTGGAAGCTCATCCCGACCACGTCGAAGTTGATGCCGGTTATTCTCGGTAGCGTCCCGGTGAACGAGTTGTATTTGATGTGCCACGGCAGCGACGCGTCTAGCGGCGTCGGCCTCGCCCCTTCGGTGCCTCTGCACGTTTCCGTCGGCAGGAAGCCCGACGTCGCGTAGCCCACTAGCAGCCCTCTCGTCTTCGCGAACGTCGCGGCGTGCAGCGAGCCCGTTATGTACACGTGACACGCTGTCGATATGCCTTCGGTTCTGAAGGTGAGTTCTGACCAGTAGGCGTTGAACGTTCTTTCGTTGACGCTCAGCCTGCCGCCGAATGCGTTCCCGGCAGCGACGAGCATGACCGTCGCCGCAAGCGCCGCGACGGCCCCCTTCCGGAAGCTCATAGACCTGCCCTTTCCCCCGGGGCAGCTGCAGGCTGCCCGATTAGTCCACCTTCCCACCGGTAAGTTACTGTATAGTGGTCGAGCTTTCAACCATGTTGGGGTGAAAAGGGGGAAGTGATGATCCGGGGGACGCTCCTGCTGCTGTTGGTGACGGCTTGCGTCACCACCGCAGCCGGCTGCGGCGACGCGACGGCGCCGCAGAAGCGATCCGGGGCGGCGACCGCCACCGCCTCCGGGGCGAGCTTCGTGCAAGACGTCGAAGAGACGTGCGCGCGCGTGAACCGGCAGCTGCTGCGGCTCACACGCCACGCGACGGACCTGACGCCGACGATGCGCAAGGGCATCGCGATCGAAGGCGACGCGCTCGCGCACCTGCAGGCGCTGCGTCCCCCCGCCGCGATGCGCGACGGCTACGCGGCCTTCACGCACGCGTTCGCCGCGCGCCACGCCGCGCGCATGCAGCAGCTCGCGAGGCTCGAAGCCGACGACTTCCACCACTACCGGGCCGTCGAGGCGCGCGTGAACGCGCAGACGTCGAACGTGATGCGCACGGCCAAGCGCCTCGCGCTCGGCCGCTGCCCGACGTTCTGAGCGGTCGTCCGCTGCTGCGTGGCGCTACGACGCGCGGGCGCGCGTGCCGTCCGTCTGGAACCAGGCGAACACGAGCGCGGCGAGGCCGAGCAGCAGCGCGGCGATGCCGTGCTTGACGTGATGGTGCGCGGAGCCGGCCTGGTGGCCCGGGACGAACGACGGCAGCGAGGACGCGGAGTCCGCGAAGTACATGGCGGCGAGCGCGAACAGCAGGACCGCGACGACGATCGCGGGTATGACGAGATGCGGTCGCTTGGTCACGACGAGGGACCTCCGGGTCAGGTGATCGCGAAGCCGATCGCGAGCGCCGCACCGACAGCGGTGCAGTAGACGGCGAACGGCGTGAGTCGGTTCGTCTCGAAGAAGCGCAGCAGGAAGCGCACGGAGAAGTAGGCGGTGACGGCGGCGCACAGCGCGGCGACGAGCGCCTGTCCGCGCACGTGCTCGCCGTGCGGGCCGAACAGCTCGGGCAGCTTCAGCAGCGCCGCAGCGCCGATGATCGGCGTCGCCAGCAGGAACGCGAAGCGCGCCGCGTCCTCGTTCGAGAGGCCGGCGAGCAGGCCGCCGCTCATGCTCGCGCCCGAGCGCGAGAGGCCGGGGATCAGCGCGAGCGCCTGCGCGGTGCCGATCCCGAGCGCTCTGCGGAAGTCGAGCCGCTGCGCGATCACGATGTCGGAGCGCGGCCCCTCGGGGACGTGCTCCGGGGCGCGGCGGCGCAGCCGCTCGGCGCCGAACAGCATCAACCCGTTGAGGAACAGGAAGATCGCCGCCGTCTGCGCCGAGGCGAACACGCTGCGCAGCGGGTGCTCGAGCAGCAGCCCGAGCAGGCCGGCCGGGATCGTCGCGACGACGATCAGCCAGCCGAGCTTCGCGTCGGCGTCGTCGGCCGCGATCTCGCGCGCCTGCAGCGAGCGCCACAGCCCGCGGACGATGCGCGCCCAGTCGGCGCGGAAGAAGCCGAGCAGCACGAGCGCGGTGGCGGCGTGCGTGGCGACCAGGAACGTGACGAAGTACTCGTCGTTCTGGTGGATGTTCCAGCCGAACAGCGCCGGCAGCACGACGCTGTGCCCGAGGCTTGAGATCGGGAACAGCTCCGAGACGCCCTGCACCAGGCCGAGCACGACCGCCTGGAAGTACGAGATCGGGTCCATCGCCCCGGCACGATGACCGGCGCAGATGACGCGCAGATGACGGCGTCACGCGAGCGGCAGGCGCAGCCACGCGTCCGCGCCGCGGCGGTCGCCGCGATTGCGCAGGCCAGCCTCGCCGTCGTGCGCGTTCGCGATCAGCCCGACGATCGCGAGGCCGAGGCCGGCGCCCGGCCCGCTGCGCGCGCGGTCGAGCTGGCTGAAGCGCTCGAACGCCTGCGGGATGAACTCGGCCGGGACGCCCGCGCCCTCGTCGAGCACGTGCAGCTCGACCGTGCCGTCGACGTGACGCGAGCGCAGCGTGACCGCGCCGTCGCCGTGCCGCAGCGCGTTCTCGACGAGGTTCGAGAGCGCCTGCTCGATCCGCGGCGCGTCGGCGCGCAGCGCGACGTCCGCGCCCGCTTCGACCGTCAGGCTGCGCCGCTGCTCGCGCGCACGGGTGCGGAAGCGGCGCGCCGTGTCCTCCAGCAGCGCCTGGACGTCGAGCGGCCGGCGGTCGAGCGCGAGCTGACCGGCGTCGCTCTGCGCCACGAGCAGCAGGTCGTCGGCGAGCTGGGCGAGCCGGTCGGCCTCCTCGCCGACCGTCGCGAGCGCCGCGCGCAGCGTCTCGGGCGGGTTCGGGGTCCGCAACGCGACCTCGACCTCGGTCTTGAGGATCGCCAGCGGGGCGCGCAGCTCGTGGCTGGCGTCGGACACGAACGCGCGCTCGCGCTCGCGCGCTCGCTCGAGCCGCGCGAGCATGTCGTTCAACGTCACGCCGAGGCGGTGGACCTCGTCGTCGGCGACCGGCAGCGGCAGGCGCGCATGCGGGTCGAGGTCGGAGATGCGCGAGGCCGCGCGGCGCATCGCCTCCATCGGCCGCACGACCGCGCGCGCGAGCCCGTAGCCCGCGAGCGCCGCGACCAGCAGCGTCAGCATGCCGCCGACGAGCAGCGTGCGCTTGGCCAGCTCGGCGGCGTGCTCGCGCTGCGCGAGCGACGCCTCGACCACCAGCACGCGCCCGCCCGCCAGGCGCCGCACGAGCAGACGCCGCTGCTCGCCGCGATCGACGAACGAGGTGCTGCGCGCGGCCTCGCGCACCTCCGCCCGGCTCAGCAGCGGCGCGTGCTCGCGCGCCGGTGCGACCGCGACCGTCCCGTCCGCCCGCAGCACCTGCGCTGCGAGGTCGCTGCCGCCGAGCAGCTCGGGGTGGCGCGCGAGCCCGGAGGCCCCCTGCTGGCCCAGCAGCGCGGCGACGTCGTCCGCGCGTGCGCGCAGCGTCGCGTTGAGCCCGTCGTCGAGGCCGGCGTGGAAGTTCAGGTACAGGAGCGCGCCGATCGCCGCGAGCGTCACCGCGATCGCGCCGGTGTAGGCGAGCGTCAGCTTCGCGCGGATCGAGAGGCCGTCGATCAGCGCGCGGGGTCGCACAGCCGGTACCCCGCGCCGCGCACGGTCTGGATCGACTCGACGTCGAAGGGGCGGTCGACCTTCTCGCGCAGACGCCGCACCGCGACGTCCACGACGTTCGAGCGATGCTCGAAGGCGCCGTCCCACACCGCGTCGAGCAGGTCGTAGCGCGAGACGACCTCGCCCGCCCGGCGCATGAACGCCTCCAGGATCGCGACCTCACGCGCGCTCAGCGCGATCTCGCGCGCGCCCCGCCAGGCCCTGTGCGCGACCGGGTCGAGCCGCAGGTCCCCGACCGCCAGCACGGCTGGGCGCGGGCGCGCGCCGCGCCGGTCGAGCGCGCGCACGCGCGCGAGCAGCTCCTCGAACGAGAACGGCTTGACCATGTAGTCGTCGGCGCCGGCGTTCAGGCCGGCCACGCGATCCGCCACCGCGTCACGCGCGGTCAGCATCAGGATCGGCGTCCACACCTGGGCCGCGCGCAGCCGCCGGCACGTCTCGAACCCGTCGATCCCCGGCAGCATCACGTCCAGCACGATCGCCGCGTAGCCGGCCGACGCGGCCCGCCACACCGCGTCCTCCCCGCGCGTCACCACGTCGGCCGCGATCCCCTCCGCCGCGAGCCCTCGCCGCAGCACGGACGCCAGCCGCACGTCGTCCTCGACCACCAGGACCCTCACAGCCGTACAGGTTCCCACGCCGTCCGCGCCGCCGCCACGGGCGAGTGGCGGAGTCGAACGCCTCAACTCGCTCGCCGCTCGGCGCAGGCGTCCGCGCACGCGCCGCGATCCCGCGTGCGCCAAGTCGCGTCGCGCGCCCGGGTGCGCCGGTAAGGTGCCCGCACCCGATCGGGGGCCGTCGGGACCGGCACGGTGCCGGCTGCACGGCCCGGCCGAGACGCTCGCCACCCATCGCCTTGACCGTCTGGATCGACATCGCCGCGCTCGCCGTCCCGATGCTTTCGGCCGGGCTGCTCGGCGCCGCGCTGCGCGCACCGCTGCCGCAGGCGGCGCTGCCGGCGCTGTTCGCGCTGATGGCGGGCAGCGCCGTGCTCGGCTCCGTCGCCGCCGCGCACGGGCGCACGCTCGCGGCCGGGGCGGCGACCGTGGGCGCGGTCGCGGCGCTGATCGCGCTCGCGACCGGCGTCTGCACGCGCGACGCGCAGCTCGCCGCGGGCGGCGGGTCCGCCGAGCTGCTGCTCGCCGGGCTCCCCCGCTCGTCCCGCGGGCGCTGGCGCAAGTTCGAGCGCGACCTGTGGGCCTACGTCGCCGCCCACGCCCGCGGCCACGCGGCCGACGACGCCTGAGCGACGCCCACGCGACAACTTCGGCGCGGGTGGCATCACGCGGCACCGCGCGGGGAAACAGAGCCTTGGCCCGCGACGAGCGAGCGGGCCTTGGAGGTGACGATGTCGCGTGGAGCCCGGTTGCTCGCAGTGGCAGGCGCGACGGCGGTGGCCGTGGCGCTCGTGGCGATCTACGTCGCCGACTTCCTCGCCGCCAACCCCACGCCGCTGCGCGCCGCGCCGGCGCCGCGCGGGGCGCAGCTGACGCTCCAGACGGTCGCGTCGTACGGCCACGACCCGCACCCGGACTGGGTCTCCTACCTCGCGCGCGACGGGTCCGGCAAGTGGCACCACACGACGATCTTCAAGGTGCCGGCGCACGCGCTCGTGCGCGTGACGGTCTACCAGTACGACACCGCCACCGGCCTGCGCAACCCGTTCTGGTCGCAGGTGCGCGGCACGGTCGGCAACACGATGACGGTCGACGGCAGAACGCTGCACGCGCTGCCGCCCGACGACGCCTCGCACACGTTCGCGATCCCGGAGCTCGGCGTCAGCGTGCCGCTCAAGGGCGTCGGCGACAACGCGCCGAACCAGTGCAGCGTCGCGCCGTGCACGGCCGCGCAGGCGCACACGACGGTGACGTTCACCTTCCGCACGGGCAACCCCGGCAGATTCCGCTGGCAGTGCTTCGTGCCGTGCGCGGCGAGCTTCGTGTTCGGCAACGGCGGCCCGATGCAGTCGATCGGCTGGATGGACGGATACGTCCAGGTGGTGTGAGGCGTGACGAGCAACCTGGCACCCGCCGCAGCGCCGTCCGGAGAGCCGCACATCCGGCGGCTGATCGTGATCTGGGTGGTGCTGAGCGCGATCGGAGTGGCGCTCGTCGTGTTCGCGCTCGGCCCGCACATGCCGCCGTGGACGTTCAGCGACGAGGCGCGCGACCAGCGCAACATCAACATCATGCTCGCGGCGCTGGCCACGCCGGTGCTGCTCGCGGTCTGGATGGCGCTCGTCTACTCGATCGTCGCGTTCCGCCAGCGCGGCGTCGCGATCGTCGACGGGACGCCGATCCACGGCGGCGGCAGGCTGGAGGTCGCGTGGATCGTCGTCACGACGCTCATCGTGGTGAGCCTCGCGGTGGCCGGCACCGCCGCGCTGTTCGGGACGACGAAGGGCGCCGGCGGCGGGCAGGGGCCGGACCCGCTGGCGGTGCCGCACGGGTCGCTGCCGCCGCTGCAGGTGCAGGTGATCGGACAGCAGTGGGCGTGGACCTTCCGCTACCCGGCCTTCGGCGGCGTCGAGACGACGCAGATCGCGATCCCCGCGGGACGCGTGATCGCGCTGCACGTCACGTCGCTCGACGTGAACCACTCGTTCTGGGCGATCCGCCTCGGCGTCAAGGCCGACGCGATCCCCGGCTCGGACAACGTCGCGTTCGTGCGGCCGCGGCGGCCCGGGTCGTTCAGGATCCGCTGCGCCGAGCTGTGCGGCCTCTGGCACGGGCACATGTTCACCACCGGCCTGGTGCTGACGCCGGCCGCCTTCTCCAGCTGGATCCGCCGTCAGGTCGTGGCGAACGCGGCGGCGACGAGAACGCTCCCGCCGTACTCGACGCACTACTTCCCGGAACCGCTCCGACGGGCAGGTTGACATGAGCGACGTGGCATTCGAGCAGCACGCACCGAGACCCGCGGCCGCGCCGCCGTGGTGGCGCCGCCTGATCGGCTTCAACCTGCTCGCGGCGTCCGCGCTCGGCATCGGCGGCTGGTTCCTCGGTCACTGGGTCGGCACGCGCATCACGATCGGGATGGACTCCCAGCTCGGCACCGACCAGAACGACATCGCGACGTTCATGGGCTTCCTGTTCGCGGTGAGCGGCTGGCTGATCGGGCTCGGATTCCTCAACTACCCGCTCGGCCGCATGCTCGGCCGCCCCCCGTCGCTGCGCGAGAAGGAGGAGGAGGGACCGGGCCGCTACTTCCGCCTCTGCACCGACCACAAGGTGGTCGGCATGCAGTACTTCGTCACGATCCTGCTGTTCTTCCTGATCGCGGGCCTCAACGCGATGTTCATCCGCGCCGAGCTGCTGACGCCGAAGGAGAAGCTGTGGAACGCCAACCAGTACCTCTCGCTGGTCGGCCTGCACGGCACGATGATGCTGATGATGATGTCGGCGGCGATCCTCGGACCGTTCGCCAACTACTTCGTGCCGATCATGATCGGCGCCCGGCGGATGGCCTTCCCGCGGCTCGAGTCGCTGTCGTTCTGGCTCGTCCCGCCGGCCGGGCTGATCCTGCTCTCGGCGGTCGCGCTCGGCGGTTTCCCGACCGGCTGGACCGGCTACGCGCCGCTCGCCAACACGGCGCGCGCCGGCATGGACGCCTACCTGTTCGCGTTCGCGCTGATCGGCCTCTCGATGACGATCGTCGGCGCCAACATGCTCGCGACGGTGCTGACGATGCGCGCGCCCGGCATGACGTGGACCCGCCTGCCGATCTTCGTCTGGGGCGTGATCTGCACGTCGGTGCTGATGGTGCTCGCCGCGCCGGTGCTGTTCGCGACGCTCTCGATGGTCGCGCTCGACCGCACCGCCGACACGTCCTTCTTCCTCGCGAGCGCCGGCGGCAGCCCGTTCCTCTACACGAACCTGTTCTGGTTCTTCGGGCACCCCGAGGTCTACATCCTCGCGCTGCCCGGCTTCGGCGTCGTGCTGGAGATCCTGCCCGTCTTCTCGCGCAAGCCGCTGTGGGGCTACCGCCTCGCGGTCGCCGGGATGCTCGGCGTCACGCTGCTGAGCTTCATGGTCTGGCAGCACCACCTGTTCGTCAGCGGCATGAACGCGGACCTGCGGCCGTTCTACATGCTCACGACCGAGCTGATCTCGGTGCCGACCGGCTTCATCTTCCTCAACGGGCTCGGCACGCTGTGGCGCGGCCGGATTCGCTTCACCGTGCCGATGCTGTTCGCGATGGCGTTCTTCTCGAACTTCCTGATCGGCGGACTGTCGGGCGTGTTCCTGTCCGACGTGCCGAGTGACGTGAGCACCCACGGGAGTTACTTCGTGATGGCGCACTTCCACTACACGATCATGGGCGGCCTCGTCTTCGCGCTGTTCGCCGCCACGTACTACTGGCTGCCGAAGATGACCGGCCTGAGATTCAACGAGACGCTCGCGAAGATTCACTTCTGGGGGATGTTCGTCTTCTTCAACTTCACGTTCGCGCCGCTGTTCGTGGCCGGCATGCTCGGCATGCCGCGGCGCGTGTCGGTCTACTCCTCGAGCCTGCAGGGGATCAACGACTTCGTGTCGGTCTCGGCCTTCCTGCTCGGGCTCTCGATGCTCGTGTTCCTGATCAACCTCGTGTACTCGACGGTGTTCGCGCGCGTGCCGGCAGAGGCGAACCCGTGGCACTCGCGCGGCCTCGAGTTCCAGCTGCCGACGCCGATCCCGGTGCGCAACTTCGAGCGCACGCCGGTGATCGAGTCCGGCCCCTACGAGTACGGCGTGCCCGGCGCCCCGCCCGTCGCGGCGCTCGGGCGGCCCGCGGTCGCCGGCGGAGGAGGAAGCTCGCCGTGAGCAGCGCCGACGCCCCGATCGTCAGCCCGTACGCCGAGCTCGAGCCGCCCGAGATCCTCGCGCACAACCTCCAGGTCGGCGCGCGCGTGATGGCCGCGGCGCAGTCGTTCGCGCTGCTGGCGTTCGTGTTCGCCTACTTCTACCTGCGCACGCTGAACAGCAACGGCGCATGGCGTCCGCGGCACGTGAACCCGTCGGCCGGGATCGGCGTCGCGCTCGCCGCGTGCCTCGTGCTGTGCGCGGCCGCGTACTTCGTCGGCGTGCGCCGCCTCGGCGACGGGACCGAGCGCGGCTGGCGGATCGCCGCGAGCGCGGCGCTGGTCTTCGGCCTCGGCGCCTTCGGGCTGATCGTGGCGCAGCTCGCGTCGATCGAGTTCGGCCCCACGAGCGGCGGCTACGCGAGCGTCTTCGTCGGCTGGCACGCGTTCTACGCGGTCAACCTGCTGCTCGTGCTGGTGTGGCTCGAGACGCTCGTCGCGCAGTCGCTCCACACGCACACGCAGCACCTCGCGCCGGAGAGCGGCGACGTCAGCGCGCCGTTCGCCGTGATGCGCCCGGCCGGCGACGCGTTCGCCGTCGTCCTGTCGGTCGCGATCGTCCTCGGCCTGCTCGGCTACCTCCTCCTCTACGTCGTATGAGCACGCGCGCGCCCACCGTCCGCTCGCTGCTCGTGCCGCCGCCGGCCGCGCGGCTCGCGACCGTCCCCTGGCGCGACTACGTCGCGCTGACGAAGCCGCGGATCATGAGCCTGCTGCTGCTGACGGCCGCCGCCGGCATGTTCGCCGGCGCCGGCGGCGTGCCGGACCTCGGGCGGCTCGCCGCGCTGCTCGCGGGCGGAGCGCTCGCGTCGGGCGGCGCGAGCGCGCTCAACCACCTGCTCGACCGCGACGTCGACGCGCTGATGGGCGAGCGCACGGCCGACCGGCCGGTGGTCGCCGGCCGCATCGCGCCGCGGGCGGCGCTCGCGTTCGGGTTGGCGCTGTCGGCGCTCGCGTTCGCGCTGCTGGCGAGCGCCGTCAACCCGCTCGCGGCGCTGCTGGCGGCCGCCGGCACGCTCGGCTACGTGCTCGTCTACACGTGCTGGCTGAAGCGCTCGACGCCGCAGAACATCGTGATCGGCGGCGCCGCCGGCGCGATGCCCCCGCTCGTCGGCTGGGCGGCTGCGCGCGGGGACCTGACCGCTCCGGCCCTGCTGCTGTTCCTGATCGTCTTCTGCTGGACGCCGCCGCACTTCTGGGCGCTCGCGCTGCTGCTGCGGCGCGACTACGCCGCCGCCGGCATCCCGATGCTCCCGGTCGTCCGCGGCGAGCGCGCGACCGCGCGCTGGATCCTGCGCTACGCGCTCGTGCTCGTCGCGGCGAGCGTCCTGCCGGTCCTGTGGCTCGACGCGGGCTGGCTCTACCTCGGCGCCGCCGTCGCGCTCGGCGCCTGCTTCGTCGCGCTGGCCGTCGCGCTGCGGCGCGCCGTCACGCCGGCCCGCGCGGCCCGGCTGTTCCACTTCTCGCTGCTCTACCTGGCGCTGCTGTTCGCGGCGCTGGCGATCGACCCGCTGCTGTCATGACGCCGCTGCTGCTCGTGCTGCTCGCCGACGTCACCGGAACCGGGGGCGCGAGCGACGTGCCCGCGGGCGCGTGGCTGACGCTCGTGCTGCCGCTGGCGCTGCTCGCGGTCGTGCTGGCGTGGTGGTGGCTCGCGGCCCGGCGCGGCTGGCCGAAGCTCCCCGGCGCGCGGCGCCAGACGCCCGCCGCGCCGCGCGAGCCTCCGCAAGATCGGGATGCCTAGTAGGGATTGGCGAAACCCGCGTGAGCGGCTGGCGGATGCCGGACCGAGCGGGGCGAGGACGCAGGGAGGCGGCAATAGCAGCGCTATTGCGCCGACCGAGGACGACGCATCCGCGAAGCGTCCGGCGCCGCCAGACGCCGCGGGGGTTTCGCCAATCCCTACTAGTCGGGCTTCTCGCTGGTGGCCGCTCGGCGGACGCGCGACCGCCCTGCTGCTCGTCGCGTGCGTCGCGACCGGCGCCGCCGGCGGCTTCGCGCTGCACGTGGTCGCCGCGCGTCCGCGCGGATCGTCCGGAGCCGGAGCCTTCCCCGCCGCGTCGGCGAACGGGCTCGGCGGCGACGCGGTGTGGCCGGCGGGCACCCGGCCGGCGCCGCCGTTCGCGCTGCACGACCAGTCGAACCGCCGCGTCGCGCTGTCCGGCCAGCACGGCCGCGCGGTCCTGCTCGCATTCATGGACTCGCACTGCACGCGCGAGTGCCCGCTCGAGGGGCGCACGATCGGCGACGCGCTGCGGCAGGCCGGCAGCCGCCGGCCGGTGACGCTGCTGGTCGTCAGCGTCAATCCGTGGCAGGACACGGCGGCGAGCAGCCGCAGCGCGGCCGCGCGCGACCGCTTCGGCGGCGACTGGCACTGGCTGCGCGGAAGCCTCGCCGAGCTGCGCCCGATCTGGCGCGCGTACGGGATCGAGGTCGTGCGCACGCCGAGCGACGTGAACCACAGCACGGCGATCTACCTGCTCGACGGTCGCGGGGACGAGCGCGCGGGCTTCAACTACCCGTTCGCGGCGAGCCAGGTCGCGCGCGACCTGCGCCGGCTCGCCGGTCCGCCCGCAGCCTGATGCCCGCCGCGCTGGACTGGCTGCTCGCGCCGCCGCTCCTGCTCGCGGCGGTCGCCGCCGCGCTGCACGCGCGCGGCGCGCGCCGCCAGCTGCGCGTGACGAGCGCGGCGCGGCGTCGCGCGCTGCGCTGGCGCGTCGCGGCGTTCTACGCCGCGCTCGCGACGATCGTCGTCGCGCTCGGCGCGCCGATCGACGACCTCGTGGACACGCTCTTCTGGGTCCACATGCTCCAGCACGTGCTGCTGATGATGGTCGCCGCCCCGCTGCTCGTGCTGGCCGCGCCGTGGCTGCCGCTCTGGCGGGGCCTGCCGCTCGGCGCCCGCAGGGCGCTCGGCAGCTGGTACGTGCGCTCGCCCGGCTGGCGGCGCGTGCGCCGCGCCGCGCGCTGGCTGGCGGCGCCGCTCGTCGCATGGATCCTGTTCGACCTCGACCTGCTCGCCTGGCACGTTCCCGCGCTCTACGAGGTGACGCTCCACCACCAGGCGGTGCACGAGCTGGAGCACGCGTCGTTCCTGCTGCTCGGCGTGATCTTCTGGATCCAGGTGCTCGACTCGCCGCCGCTGCGCGCGCGCCTCGGTCCGTCGGCCGGCGTCCTCTACGTCTTGACGGCCGCGACCGCGGCGTGGGCGCTCGCCGTCGTGCTGGCGCTCGCGCGGTCCCCGCTCTACCCCACCTACCGCGAGCTCGCGTCCCGCCCCGGCGGCCTCTCCGCGCTCGCCGACCAGCAGCTCGCGGCGGGGATCATGTGGGGCCCCGGCTCGGTCCCCTACGCGATCTTCGTGTTCGTCGCGCTCCACCGCTGGTTGACGACCGAGGACGAGACGCACGAGCCCGGCGGCGCGCAGCTCGCGGCGACGTCGAACGTCACCCGCGCCGGTACCAGCGAGGCGATGTCGTCGGCGGAGGCTTCATCCGCGCGTTGACGACGATCATCCGCGGGCCGCCTGCCCCGATCCCCTCGGTCAGCGCCGTCGCGAAGGACTCGCCGAAGCCCTCGACCGTCGTCGCCGGAACGCCGAACGACTCGGCCAGCGCGGCGAAGTCGGGACGCGCGAGGTCGACGCCGAACGGCTCGTCGCCGGCATGCTGCTGGTCGAACCGCAGCATGCCGTAGCCGCCGTCGTCGACGAGCACGACGGTGACCGGGATCGCCTCCTGGACCGCCGTCGCAAGCTCGCCGCACGCGAACAGGAAGCCGCCGTCGCCGGTCACACAGACGACCGGTCCCGCGCCGGCGAGCGCCGCCCCGAGCGACGCCGGAAACGCGAAGCCGAGCGTCCCCCAGCCGACCGGATAGGCAAGCTTGCGCGGCGCCGGCACCTGCCGGTACCCGGCCAGCCAGTAGCCCGGGATGCACATGTCGGCGACCACCACGGCGTCCGCCGGCAGGCACCGGGCCATGACGTCGAGCAGCGCCGTCGCCTGCGGCTCGTCCGCGGCGACGGCGGCCGCCACGGCCTCGGACAGCTCGCGCAGGCGTCGCCGCAGCGCCGGCAGTCCCGGTCGGGTCGCGACGCGCGGGACCAGCGCGTCCACGACCCGCGCCGCGTCGCCGACCAACGCCACGTCCGCCGGGTAGTTCTTGCCGGCCTCGCGCTCGTCGACGTTGATCGCGATCAGCGACGGCGGGGCCGGCATCAGCCAGTTCTGGGTCATCATGCCGTCGAAGTCCGTCCCGATCGCCACGACGACGTCCGCCTCGTCCCAGAGCGTGCCGACCTGCTCGGCATGGATCGGGCCGGGCACCGCGCACGGATGGTCGGGCGCGAGCAGCCCGCGTCCCTGGAACGTCGTGACGACGGGAGCGGCCAGCCGCTCCGCCAGCGCGCCGACCGCCTGCCCCGCGCCGGCGCGCAGGGCGCCGCCGCCGGCCCAGATCAGCGGACGCGCGGCGCTCGCGAGCAGCTCCGCCGCCCGCTCGAGGCTCGCGACGTCGGGCGCGTCCGCACCGGGCGCCGGCGGCTCCGCGAGCGGCGCGGCGACCTCCTGCACGAGCAGGTCGGTCGGCACCCCGACGTACACCGGACCGGCCGGCGCCGCGAGCGCCCCGCGGCCGGCCGCGAGCGTCGTCGCCCCGATCTGCTCGGCCGCGCCGACGAGCGTCGCCGCCTTCGTCACCGGGACGAACATCGCCGTCTGGTCGCGCGTCTCGTGCAGGACGCCGCGATAGACGCCCGGCCGGCGCAGCGCCGCCGGCACGTCGGTCGCGACGACCAGGACGGGCGACCCGGAGGCCATCGCCTCCCCCGTCGCGCCGAGTGCGTTCGCAGCGCCGGGACCGGACGTCACGAGCGCGACGCCCAGCCGCCCGGTCGCACGGGCGTATCCGTCCGCGGCGTACACGGCCGCCTGCTCGTGGCGGACGCCGACGAGACGGATCTGCGACGCCGCCAGCGCCTTCCAGATCGGCAGGTTGTGCACGCCCGGCAGGCCGAACACGGTCTCGACCTCGAGACGCTCGAGCGCCTCGACCAGGCGCGCCGCGCCGGAGGCCGTCACGCCGCGACCTTCCCGCGCAGCGCCATCGCGGCTCGCACGCGCTCCGCGGCGAGCCGGCGCGCGGCGGCATGCGTCGTCGTGCCCGAGGCGTCGGCCTCGTCGAGCACGGTCGCGGTGTTCGCGCGCAGCTTGCGCGAGACGGCGCCGAAGATCGCCTCGCGCTCTGCCGGGAACGGCGAGTAGCGCGCCTCCATCGCGTACGCCGCGGCGACGACGCCGCCCGCGTTCGCGATGAAGTCCGGGACCACGATCACGCCGCGCCGCTTCAGCAGCTCCTGAGCCGCCGCGCCGATCGGCAGGTTCGCCCCCTCCACGACGAGCCGCGCGGTGACGTCGGCCGCGCCGCGCTCGTCGATCACGTCCTGCGTGGCCGCGAGCACGAGCACGTCCGTCTCGACGCTCAGCTCGGCGCCGGCGTGCAGCCGCGTCGCGGACACCGCGTCGATCGCGCCGTCGCCGTGCTGCTCGCGCGCCGCGAGCAGCGCCGCGACGTCGAGTCCGCCGGGATCGTGGACCGCGCCGTGCGCGGTCGAGACGGCGACGACGACCGCCCCGAGCTCGTCGAGGCGCCGGGCCGCCGCCGCGCCGACCGCGCCGAAGCCCTGCACCACGACGCGGGCGCCGCGCAGCGCGAGTCCGCGATGCATGCCGGCCGCGTCGGCCGCCTCCGCGACGCCGTAGCCGGTGACGCCCCACTGGTCGTACGGCACGCCGCCGAGCGCGCGCGGGGTGCCGACCGCGGCGCCGCGGTCCCCCAGCTCGTCAAGCACGATCGCGGCGTCGTGCTCGGTCAGGCCCATGTCGAGGCCGAACACGTACTCCGCGGGGACCTCGCGGGCGAGCGCGCGCACGAACGCGCGCAGCACGCGCTCCTTGTCGGGCGCGTGCGGATCGGCGCGAATCCCGGCCTTCGCGCCGCCGAAGAAGAGGTCGGCCGCCGCCCACTTCCACGTCATCACGCGCGCCAGGCGCGCGACCTCGCCGACGGTCACCGCGGGCGACATGCGCGTGCCGCCCTTCCCCATCCCGCGTGCCGTGTTGTCGATCACGAGCACGCCGCGCATGCCGGTGCGCGCGTCGGAGACGCACACCACCTTCTCGGGGCCCCACTCGTCGACGAGCCCGAAGTCATCCAGCCCGGCGACGCTCACGCGAAGCTCACGCCCTGGGCGAGCGGCAGCTCGTCGGAGTAGTTGACCGTGTTGGTCGCCCGGCGCATGTACGCGCGCCATGCGTCCGAGCCCGACTCGCGCCCGCCGCCGGTCGTCTTCTCACCGCCGAAGGCGCCGCCGATCTCGGCTCCCGAGGTGCCGAGGTTGACGTTGACGAGGCCGCAGTCGGAGCCGTCGGCGGCGAGGAACCGCTCGGCCTCGCGCTGGTCGCGCGTGAAGATGCTCGACGACAGGCCCTGCGGGACGTCGTTGTGCATGGCGATCGCGTCCGCGAGCTCGCGATAGGTCAGCACGTACAGGAGCGGCGCGAACGTCTCGCTGCGCATCGCCTCCGTCTGCGCCGGCATGCGCACGATCGCCGGCTCGACGTAGTACGCGCCCGGATGGTCGTCGCTCACGCGCCGGCCCCCGCCGGTCAGGATCGCGCCGCCGTCCGCCACCGCCTGCTCGAGCGCGGAGCGCATCGCGGCGTAGCTCGCCTCGTTGATGAGCGGGCCGACCAGCGTCGCGTCGTCGAACGGGTCGCCGATCCGCAGTTGCTCGAAGATCCGGCAGAGCCGCTCGACGAGCCGGTCGGCGACGTCCTCGTGCACGATCAGCCGCCGCATCGTCGTGCAGCGCTGCCCCGCGGTGCCAGCGGCCGCGAACGTGATCGCGCGCGCGGCCAGCTCCAGGTCGGCGCTCGGCGCCACGATCGCCGCGTTGTTGCCGCCGAGCTCGAGCAGCACGCGGCCGAAGCGCGCGGCGACGCGCGGACCGATCGCCGCGCCCATCCGCTCGGACCCCGTCGCGCTGACGAGCGCGACGTCGGGGCTGTCGACGAGCGCGGCGGCGGCGTCCGCGTCCGCGATCGCGACGACGTTGAGGTTCGCCGGCGCGCCCTGCTCGGCGGCGGCGCGATCGAGCAGCGCCGTGCACGCGAGCGCGGTGAGACCGGTCGTCGGCGACGGCTTCCAGACGACGGTGTCGCCGCACACCAGCGCGAGCGCCGTGTTCCAGGACCACACGGCGGCCGGGAAGTTGAACGCCGTGATGACCCCGACGACGCCGAGCGGATGCCACGTCTCCATCAGGCGGTGCCCCGGGCGCTCCGACGGCATCGTGAGGCCGCCGACCTGGCGCGAGAGGCCGACCGCGAGGTCGCAGACGTCGACCATCTCGCGCACCTCGCCGCGCGCCTCGGAGCGGATCTTGCCCGCCTCGATCATCACCAGCTCGGTGAGCGCGTCCTCGTGCTCGGCCAGCAGCTCGCCGAGCCGCTTGACGACCCCGCCGCGGACCGGCGCCGGCACCGTCCGCCAGCTCGCGAACGCCGCCCGCGCCGACGCGACGGCGGCCGTCACGTCGGCGCGGTCGGCACCCGGGATCGCGAACAGCTCCTCGCCCGTGATCGGGGAACGCGCCATCAGCGGGTGCCTCGGCTCCGCCGGCAGCTCGACGCCGCACGCCCGCAGGGCCGACCGGGCGCGCTCGCGGAGGGCGTCGGTGGTGATGGTGGAGACGACTTCGGTGGCCGACATGGGTCAGTTCCTCACAGGGTCGGATTTGGGGACGCCGGGGCGCGGGTGGAGCGGCACGTCACAGGACCTTCGACAGGAACCGCTGCGTGCGCGGGTCGCCGGGACGGTCGAAGAAGGCGTCGGGCCTGGCCCGCTCGACGACGCGGCCCTCGTCCATCATCACGACCCAGTCCGCCGTCCGGCGGGCGAACTTCATCTCGTGCGTGACGATGATCATCGTCATGCCGTCGGCGCGCAGCTCCGCGATGACGCCGAGCACCTCGCCGATCATCTCCGGGTCCAGCGCGCTCGTCGGCTCGTCGAACAGCATCACGGTCGGGCGGACGGCGAGCGCGCGCACGATCGCGACCCGCTGCTGCTGCCCGCCGGAGAGCTCGCTCGGGTAGGACGCGGCCTTGTCGCCGAGGCCGACGCGCGCCAGCAGCGCCTCGCCGATCGGCGTCGCCTCCGCCCGCGTTCTGCCCTGGACGCGCAGCAGGCCGCTGATCACGTTCTCGAGCGCGGTCATGTGGGGGAACAGGTTGAAGCGCTGGAAGACCATGCCGGTCTCGCGACGCTGCTTGGCGAGCACGCCCTCCGACGCGGCCTTGCACTTGCCGCCCTGCTCGACGAGCCCCATGCGGTGCCCGTTGACGACGACGCGGCCCGACGTCGGCGACTCGAGGTGGTTGACGCAGCGCAGCAGCGTCGACTTGCCCGAGCCGCTCGGGCCGACGATGCAGACGCACTCGCCGCGCAGCACCTGCAGGTCGACGTCGTGCAGCACCGGATGCGGGCCGAAGCTCTTGCAGACGCCGGCGAGCTCGACCAGGCACTCCGTCGTGGTCGCGGGCGCGCCACCGATCACGTCGATCAGATGGCCGCCGCCGGCCTCGCGGCCCACGTCGGGAGCGGCCGTCATCGCCGGGCCCCTTCCACGGTCCCCAAGGCGCCGGGCTGACCGCGCAGCAGCCGTGTGATCGGCCCGCTGCCGCGCAGCCGCTTCTGGTCGCCCAGGCGCGACTCGATCCACGCCTGGATCCAACCCCAGACGATCGTCAGCGCCAGGTAGTAGAACGACACCGCGAGGAACAGCTCGAACGGCTTGAACAGCACCGCGTTGACCTGCGAGATCGCGCTGAACAGCTCGACCCCGCCGATCACGACGACGAGCGTCGTGGACTTGAGCATGTTGTTGAACTCGTTGCCGAGCGGCGGGATGATCACGCGCGTCGCCTGCGGCAGGATCACCCAGCGCATCGTCGTGCGGAACGGCATCCCCAGCGCCTTGGCCGCCTCCGTCTGACCGCGGTCGATCGACGAGATCCCGGCGCGGAAGATCTCCGTCATGAACGCGGCCTCGTTGAGGCCGAGCCCGATGATCCCGGCCTGCACCGCGCCGGGCAGCGTCAGCCCGAGCAGGTGGACGTCGGGGAACGAGTAGATCGCGGCGATGCCGAAGTACAGCAGCGAGAGCTGGACGAGCAGCGGCGTCCCCCGGAACCAGAGGATGTACGCCGCCACCGCCCAGCGCACCGGACGCCGATGCGACATCTGCATCATCGCGCCGACGGCCCCGAGCACGACCCCCATCGTCTGCGCGAGCACGGCCATGTAGATGGTGACCCAGAAGCCGGAGGCGATCAGCGAGTTGTGGAACGCGGTGGGCGGCCACAGATACGCCCAGAAGACGCTCCAGTCGAAGTGATATGTGGCTATGAGCGGGAGCATGTCGTGCACCGTGCGCGGACTGAATTCACTGCGCCGCTGCGGAGTCGCCGCTCGGTGACGGGATCGTGACCCCGCCCAGCCCCCACTTCTTCAGCAGCTCGTCGTACGTGCCGTCCTGCTCGAGCTGGGTCAGCGCCTTGACGACGGCGGCGCGCAGCGCGCCGCTCTGCTTGCCGACGCCGATGCCCATGTCGACCGGCGTGACGCCCGGCCCCGCCGTGTCGAACTCGCTCGCGTTGGTGTGCGCGTAATAGCTGACGAGCGTCGAGTCGAAGAAGAAGGCGGCCGCGTGTCTGCTCAGCACCGACTGCAGCGCGCTGTTGACGTCCTTGACGGTGACCGACTCGATCGGGGCCTTGCCGGCGGCCTTGCACTTCGCGCTGTACTGCGCGGCGGTGTCCTTCTCCGCCGTGCCGATCTGCAGCGCGAGCGACTTGCCGCACAGCGTGCGCCAGTCGTCGGTCACCTGCTCGGGGTTGCCCTTCGCCACCAGGAGCGACTGCCGCACCGTGTAGTACGGAACGAAGTCGATCTGCTGTTGGCGCTCGGGGGTGATGAAGACGCCGGCGAGGATCAGGTCGCACTTGCCCGAGTTCAGCGCCTGGATGATCGTGTCGAAGCTCGTCTGGACGTAGGCCGACTGCAGGCCGAGCAGGCGGGCGATCGCGTCGCCGGTGTCGATGTCGGAGCCGATCAGCTTGCCCGAGGCGGTGTACATCTCGCTCGGCGGCGCCGGCGCGTTCGTGCAGATCGTCAGCCGCCCGCCCGAGATCAGCTGCCCGGAGGGGACGGACGCGATCGGCTTCACGTCGGCCGTCGTGGACGAGCCGCCGGCGGCGGCCGTCCCGCCCGCGTCGCTCGTGCCCGGCGGCGTGCCGCCGCAGGCGGTCAGCGCCGTCGCGCCGAGGGCGGCGGCGAGCGTCAACCCGGTTCGCAGACGGTGCCCGGCCCGTGCGCGGCCGTGTCGCTTGAAGTCCATCATCTCTCTCTCCTCGTCCTACGCGTGGTTGGCCCCGTCGGCGACGCGGGCAAGCGCCGCGTGCGCCGCCTCCCCGGCCAGCTCGACGTCCTCGGTCGAGGTGACCGAGCTGACGATGCTGTGCAGCGCCGCCGACGGCGACAGGTAGACCCCCCGTTGGAACAGCTCGTGGGCGAACGCCCGGAAGCGGTCGCGGTCCACGTACCGGCAGAAGTCGCGGAAGTCGCGGATCGCCTCGACGCCGTGCGCGACGCCCTCGTCGTTGAGGAACATCACCTGGAGCATCGGCCCGACGTTCTGCACGACGCCCGGCACGCCGGTCGCCGCCAGCGCCGTGCGCAGGCGCTCAGCCAGCAGGTCCCCGCCGGCGTTCATCTGCTCGAAGCGCCGGCCGTCGTCCTCCAGCAGCATGTCGAGGCTCTCCACGCCGACCGACACGCTCAGGTGCGAGCCGTTGTGCGTGCCGTAGTGCAGGACGCGGCCCCAGGTCAGCGCCTCCATCAGCTCGGAGCGGCCGCCGAGCGCCGCGACCGGGAGCCCGGCGCCGAGCGCCTTGCCCCAGGTGACGATGTCGGCGGTCGTCTCGTACAGCTCTTGTGCGCCGCCCGGGCGCAGGCGAAACCCGGTGACGGTCTCGTCCATGATCAGCAGCGCGCCGCTGGCCCGCGTCGCCTCGCGCAGCGCGGGCAGGAAGCCGTCGGGCGGCGGGATCACGCCCATGTTGACCATCACCGGCTCGGTGATGACCGCCGCCACGGCGTGCGCGTCGAGCGCGGCGCGGACGAGCTCGACGTCGCCCCACGGCACGATCACGGTGTCGGCCTGCGCGTTCGCGGTGATGCCGCTCGAGTCGGGGATGCGGACGGGGCTGCGGGGGTCGCCGAGGCTGGCCGGCAGCGCGGGGTGCGAGTTCAGCAGCAGCGAGTCGTGCCACCCGTGGTACTGACCCTCGAACTTGATGACCTTGTCGCGCCCGGTCAGGCCGCGCGCGAGGCGGATCGCCGAGAGCGTCGCCTCGGTGCCGGTGCTGGCGAAGCGCACCTTCTCGACGCCGGGGGTGATCGCGACCAGGCGCTCGGCCAGCTCCACCTCCGCGCACTCGGCGGTGGCGAACATCGTCCCCTCCGCCGCCGTCCGCGCGATCGCCTCGACGAGCCGCGGGTGGGCGTGGCCGTGCACGAGGCAGCCGTATCCCATCATCAGGTCGAGGTAACCGTTCCCGTCGACGTCGAACAGCTTCGAGCCGGCTCCCCGACGCATGAAGATCGGCTGCTCGTAGTTCGCCCTGCCGCGCGAGGGCGAGGAGACGCCTTCGACGAGCACGTGCAGCGCGCGGTCGTACCACGCGGCGGTCGCGGACAGGTCGCGCGCCTGCTGCTGCTCGATCATCGCGCCCGGACCTCCTCCCCGACCGGACGGGCGTCCGGCCGCAGCGCGGCGAGGCCCACCATCGACCAGGCGAGATGCGCGGCCAGCATCGCGGTGATGCCGGCGACGTCGTACGCGGGCAGGACCTCCACCACGTCGAAGCCGACGAAGTCGAGCCCCGCCAGCCCCCACACGAGCTGGAGCGCCTGACTCGAGCTGAAGCCGCCGGGCTCGGGCGTCCCGGTGCCGGGCGCGAACGCGGGGTCGACCGAGTCGACGTCGAACGTGAGGTAGGCGCGCCCGGCTCCGACGCGCTCGCGAATCCGGGCGACGGTCGCCTCGACCCCGTCGCGGTGGACGTCGAACGCGGTGAGGTAGTCGAAGCCGAGCTCCTCCAGGATCTGCCAGTCGCGCGGCCCGTACCCCGAACCGCGACCGAACGCGGCACCGCGCAGGCCGACGAGGAGCGACCGCGCCGGGTCGACGAGCCCCTCGTCGACCGCGCGCCGCAGCCACGTGCCGTGGTTGTAGGGCTCCTCGAAGATCGCGTCCCAGCAGTCCGTGTGCGCGTCGAACTGGACGACGCCGACGGGCCCGTCGGCGGCCATCGCGCGCAGGTGCGGCAGCGTGCAGGAGTGGTCGCCGCCGAGCACCACGGGGATGACGCCGGCGGCGGCGAGCGGGCGCAGGCCGTCGACGATCGCGTCGTAGCTGCGTTCGACGAAGCCCGGCACCACGGCGATGTCGCCGTGGTCGACGCAGCTGAAGCGCTCGAACACCGCAGCGCCGTCGAACGGGTGGTAGCCGCGCAGCATGACCGACGCCTGGCGGATCGCGTTCGGCGCGAAGCGCGCCCCCGGGCGGTTCGTGACGCCGGTGTCGAAGGGGTCCCCGACGATTGCCACGTCGACGCCGTCGAGATCGGTCACGAGCGGCAGCCGCGCGAACGTCGCCGGTCCGGTGAACCGAGGTGAATACATGGAGTCGACTGGCTGGTAGCGGGGTGTCACCGGCAAACCTTTCCTGTGAGAAGTCACAGTCGAATGGACGACGCGAGTGGCGGCACTGTAACCAGCTTGCATGCAAGATGCAAGATCTATGGATGCGGCATGCAAACCTGCTGGGTAGAATGCGCGGCGCCATGAACGCGGCCCTCGATCCAGGAACGCCCGCGTCCGCGCCCGCGACCCCGGGCGCGTCCGCGCTCGCGACGCCGAGCCCCGTGCGCCGGAGCCTGCTGCGCGACCAGGTGCGCCTCGAGCTGATCGACCGCATCGTGCGAGGCGCGCTCGTGCCCGGCGACCGGCTCAACGAGGCCGCGCTCGCGGCCGAGCTGCAGATCAGCCGCACGCCGCTGAAGGAGGCGATCCTGGCGATGGAGCGCGACGGCTTCGTGCAGGCGAGCCGCAGCCGCGGCCACGTCGTCACCCCCCTCTCGCTGCGCGAGATCGAGGAGGTCTATCCGATCCTCATGAGCTACGAGGCGTTGATCCTCGCGCGCTATCCGCCGAGCGGCGCGACGCTCGACCGCATGCAGGCGATCAACGCGGAGTTCGCCTCCGCGGAGGACGCCCAGGCCCGCCTTCGGCTCGACAACGCGTTCCACGCGGCGCTTGCGAGCGGCTGCCCGAACGGCCGCCTCGTCGACGCCGCGCAGAGCCTCGAGCTCGTCGTCCGGCGCTACCACGTGCGCTACCCGTACCGCACGCTGAGTCCCGAGCAGTCGGCGCGCGACCACCAGGCGATCGTCGACGCCGCGCGCAGGGGCGACACCGTCGCCGCGCTCGCGGCGGTCGAGAGCCACTGGAACTACGCGCTCGGCCGCCTCGTCGAGGCGATCCGGACCGACCCGCCCGACGCGCCTCCCGCCGGCGCGCCGCAGACCCCCCTGACCTGACCCCGGGCGTCAGCCGACGCCCATGTGGGCTCCCGCGTCGCTCAGCACCGCGCCGAGGCCGTCCACGATCTCGTCCAGCACGGCGGCGTCGCTGATCAGCGGGGGCGCGATCTGCACGACGCTGTCCCCGCGGTCGTCGGCGCGCGCGATCAAGCCGGCTTCGAGCAGGCGGGCCGGCATGTAGCGGCGCAGCAGCTCGTCGCGCTCGTCGGCCGCGAAGCGCGTGCCGTCCGCGTCGCGGACCAGCTCGACGGCCCAGAAGAAGCCGCGTCCGCGCACGTCGCCGACGATCGGCAGCGCGCGCAGCTCCGCCATCCGCGCCGCGAGGTGCGGCTCGGTCGCGCGCACGTGCTGAAGCACGCCGTCGCGCTCGAAGATCTCGACGTTCTTCGCGGCGACGACGGCGGCGAGCGGATGGCCGCCGAACGTGATCCCGTGCCGCAGCGTCACGCCCGGGCGCATCAGCGTCTCCGCCACCGGGGCGCGCACGAACACCGCGCCCATCGGGGCGTACGCGGAGGTGATGCCCTTCGCGGTGGTGACGAGGTCCGGCACGACCTCCTCGTGCTCGATCCCGAGCCAGTTGCCCAGCCGCCCGAAGCCGCAGATGACGGCGTCGGCGACCAGCAGGATCCCGTGCTCGTCGGCGATCTCCCGCAGCCCTCGCCAGTAGCCGGGCGGCGGCACGAGGCAGCCGCCGGCGTTCTGGACCGGCTCGGCGACGATCATCGCCACCTCGTCGGGGCCGGCCGCGGCGATCGCGTCGCGCAGCTCCCGCAGCAGCCGCTCGCGCAGCGCGTCGGCGTCGTCGCCCTCGGGGGCGCGGTACGCGTTGGTGTTCGAGACGTGCGTCACCTCGATCGGCGGCGGGCCGAACGGCTCCTTCATCGAGGCCACGCCGGTGAACGACAGCGCGCCCAGCGTGACGCCGTGGTAGGCCGTGCGGCGCGCGATCGCCTTCGTGCGCTGCGGCTGGCCGAGCGCGAGGTAGTGCTCGCGGACGATCTTCCACGCCGCCTCGACCGACTCCGATCCGCCGGAGGTGAAGAAGACGTGGTCGAGGTCGCCGGGCGCGCGCTCCGCGAGCTGCTCGGCGAGCTCGATCGCGGCCGGGTGCGCCGTCCCCCAGTTCGTGTTGAAGGCGAGCGTCCGCAACTGCTGCGCGATCGCCGCGGACATCTCCTCGCCGTACGAGTAGCCGAGCTGCGCGCAGAAGAGGCTGGAGAGGGCGTCCACGTAGCGGCGGCCGCGCGTGTCGAACACGTACGGCCCCTCGCCGCGCTCGAGCACGAGCAGCTCGCGATCGGCCGCGTAGGCGGCCGCGTGCTTGGTGAAGTGCAGCAGCAGGTGCTCGCGCGCGGAGCGCTGCGCGTCGTCGTGGCTCACGCCCATCGGGACGTCACCACCTTCGTGCGCGTGTAGAAGGCGAACGCGTCGTCGCCGTTGGCGTGGAGGTCGCCGTCGATCGAGTCCTTCCAGCCGGAGAAGGGGAACCACGCCACCGGCGCGGCCACGCCGACGTTCACCCCGACCATGCCGGCCTCGACACGGTGGCGGTACGTGCGCGCCGCGCCGCCGGACTCGGTGAAGATGACCGACGCGTTGCCGTAGCGGCTGCCGTTGACGACCGCGATCGCCGCGTCGAGGTCGGGCGCGCGCACGAGCGCGAGGATCGGGCCGAACAGCTCCTCCGTCAGGACCCGGTGCTCCGGCGGGATCGCGTCGAGGATCGTCGGCCCGAGGTTCGCGCCGCCCGGTCCGGGATCGCCGCGGCCGTCGAGCACGACGGCGATCCCGTCGCGCTCCGCCTGCTCGATCTCGCCGACCAGCCGCTCGCGCGCCTCGGCGCTGACGAGCGGGCACACGTCGGTCGCCGGGTCGAGCCCCGCCCCGGTGCGCAGCGCGCTCGCCGCCGCGACGATCCGCTCGCGCGAGCGGTCCTGCTCCTCCGGCGTGCCGACGAGCACCGCGATCGACCCGGCCAGGCAGCGCTGGCCGGCGGCGCCGAAGGCCGAGCCGGTGACGCCCCCGGCGAGCAGGCGCGGGTCGGCGTCGGGCATCACGACGAGCGAGTTCTTCGCGCCGCCGAGCGCCTGGACGCGCTTGCCGCGCTCGGCGCCGCGCGTGTTGACGTAGCGCGCCGTCGCCGCCGAGCCGACGAACGAGATCGCGTCGATCCCGGGATGGTCGAGGATCGCGTTGACCGCGTCCTGCGCCCCGTGCACGAGCGAGACGAGCCCGCGCGGGATCTCCTCGATCGCGTCGATCAGCTCGAGATAGCGCTCGGAGGTCAGCGGGTCGCGCTCGGAGGGCTTGAGGATGAAGGCGTTGCCGGCCGCCAGCGCGAACGGCAGGAACCACATCGGGATCATCGCCGGGAAGTTGAACGGCGTGATCGCGGCGACGACGCCGACCGGCTGGCGCACGAGCTCGACGTCGACCCCGCGCGCGACGCCCTCCAGCGTCTGGCCCTTGAGCAGGTGCGGAGCGGCCATCGCCGCCTCGACCGACTCGATCCCGCGCCCGACCTCCGCCGTTGCGTCGTCGAGCGTCTTGCCCATGTCGAGCGTCACGAGCCGGGCCAGCTCGCCGCGATGGGCGTCGAGCGCGTCGCGCAGTCTGAACAGCGCGCGGGCGCGCACCTGCGGCGGCTGCTCGCGCCACGCGAGCTGGGCCTCGCGCGCGCCCCGCACGGCGCGGTCGACCTCCACCGGGCCGGCGAGCGGGACGAGCGCCAGCAGGTCCCCGGTGGCGGGGTCGCGGTCTTCGAGCGTCTGCCCGCCGGAGGGCTCGACCCAGCTCCCGGCAAGGTGGTGGCGCAAGGTGCGGACGGCCGCGTCGGCGGCGATCGTGTCGGTCATCGGAGATCCTTTTGGAGGGCGTGCGGTCTGGCGTCGTAGTACGACGGACGCGAGGGCGGCGGGCAACGGGCGGACTGTCGGTCTTCGCGGTCGCTCGCGCGACAGATCGTCCGGGCGCTCGCGAGCTGGCGGTGCGCGCGGACCGCGACGCCGAGCGTCAGCAGCGTCGCGCCGTCGCCGAGGTCCACGCCGAGCAGCCGCTCGATCTTCGCGATCCGCGCGTAGAGCGTCTGGCGGTTGACGGCGAGCGCGCGGGCGGCCGCAGCGCGCGCGCCGGCATGGGCGCTCAGCGCCGCGACGGTCGCCACGAGCGCCTGTCGCCCGCGGCGGTCGTGCTCGATCAGCGGCCCGAGCGTGCGGGCGACGAAGCCGCGCAGCCAGTCGGCCTCGCGCGCGCGCCACAGCAGGCGATCGAGCTCGAGCGCGTCCGCGTCGTGCCACGGCGCCGGCGCGAGCGCGCGGGCGGCGGCCGCCGCCTCGACCGCGCCGCGCAGCGCGTCGCCGACCTGCGGCCACGACGACGCGCCGCCGACGGCGATCGTCGGCGGCGGCGCTCCGAGCCTGCGCGCGACCTGCGCGCGGACGATCGCCGCGATGCGCTCGGCCAGCTCCGCGCGCCCGTCGACCGCGCCCAGCGCGACCACGCCGAGCAGGCCGCGGCGATCCGGCATGGCGCCGACGAGCGCGGGCGACCGAGGCGCCTCGAGCCCGCGCCCGACGTCCGCGACGAGCGCGTCCCAGACCGCGGCCGGCGCGTCGGCCAGGTCCTCCAGCGCGCACGCGAACGGCAGCAGCGACCGTCCCGCGGTGCCGAACCCGATCGCCTCGGCGTGGCGCGCGTTCTCGCTCGCGTCGATGCGACCCTCGACGAGGTCCACGAGCAGGCTGCCGCGCTCGCGCGCCTGCAGCTCGGTGCGCCGGCGCACCTGCAGGAGCGCCAGCGCCAGGACCGCGGCGCTGCGCTGCAGCGCCACCGGCGTGACCGGCGCCAGCGGTCTCGCGATCGGCAGTGCGACGAGCCCCCCGGGCCGGCTCCCCGGCCCGAGCGAGACCTCCTCGCCGCACGCGCCGGCGAGCGTCGTGCGCGCATGCCACGCGTCGATCGCCGCCGCCCGGCTCGCGGGACCGGCCGCGTGGTAGAGCAGCCGCTCGCGGCCGTCGTGGAGGTACACCGGGTTCCCGAGCGTGTCGGCCAGCTCGGCGACGGCCTCGGCCGGCCCGCCGCCGTCGAGCATCCGCTCCAGCAGGCGCGCGTGAATCCGCTCGGCGTCGCGGAGCACTCCGTAGTGGCGGTTGACGATCGCCGTGTGGACCGCCTCCGTGACGGCGACGAACGGCACCTCGCGACGCAGCGCCACGAGCGGCAGCGCCGCCCGCTCCGCCGCCTCCACGAGCGCCGGCGGCAGCGTCGAGAGCGTCCCGCCCAGCTCGACCACGAGCGCGGCGATGCCGGCGCGCGCCAGCCGCTCGACGAACTCGCGCTGCTCGGCGGCGCGCCGGCCGACGCCCATCCCGGTCGTCAGGACCAGCTCGCCGCCCGTGAGCAGCTCCGCCATGCGGCGCGCCTCGCCCGCGTGCACCCAGCGGACCGGCCGCGCGAGCCGCTCGCGCCCGGCGACGACCTCCGGCAGCCCGCGGCGCAGCTGCGGCAGCGCGAGCGCGTCGGCGACCGTGATCGCGGCGCCGCCCGCCGCCGCGTCGCGCTCGTGCTCCGCCGCCGCGTCGCGCTCGTGCTCCGCCGCCGCGTCGCGCTCGTGCTCCGCCGCCGCTCGCATGGGGCCGTCCCGCGGAGGACCGGCCCCCTCAGAGCACCTTGCTGAGGAACGCGGCGGTGCGCGGATGCCGCGGATCGCCCAGCACCTGCCGCGGCGGCCCCTCCTCCACGACGCAGCCGTCGTCCATGAAGCAGACGCGGTCGGCGACCTCGCGCGCGAAGCCCATCTCGTGCGTGACGACGATCATCGTCATCCCGTCCTCGGCGAGGCCGCGCATCACCTGCAGCACCTCGCCGACCAGCTCGGGGTCGAGCGCCGACGTCGGCTCGTCGAACAGCATCAGCCGCGGGCGCATCGCCAGCGCGCGCGCGATCGCGACGCGCTGCTGCTGTCCGCCCGAGAGGCTCGCCGGGTAGGCGTCGCGCTTCGCCGCCAGCCCGACGCGCTCGAGCAGCGTCTCCGCCTCCGCGACGACCTCGCGCTTGGGCCGCTTCAGCACGCGGCACGGCGCCTCGACGACGTTCTCCGCCACCGTCAGGTGCGGGAACAGGTTGAAGCGCTGGAAGACCATCCCGATCTTCGCGCGGCGGCTCGCGACCTCGTGCGGGCGCAGCTCGTGGAGGCGGTCGCCCGCGCGGCGGTAGCCGACCAGCTCGCCGTCGACCTCCAGCGTGCCGGCGTCGATCCGCTCGAGATGGTTGATGCAGCGCAGGAACGTGCTCTTGCCCGAGCCCGAGGGCCCGATGATGCAGACGACCTCGCGGGGAGCGACCGTGAGCGAGACGCCCTTCAGCACGATCTGCGGGCCGAACAGCTTCTCCACGCCCTCGGCCACGACGAGCGGGTCACTCATGCCTTCACCATCCTTCGCAGCGTGAGAGAGCGCTTCCAGACCTCCACCAGCGAGGGGGCCAGCGCCGCGCTCGAGCCGCGCGCGTAGTGGCGCTCCAGGTAGAACTGCCCGATCGTCAGGATGCTCGTCGCGACGAGGTACCAGATGCTCGCGACGATCAGCAGCTCGAACGTCTGCAGGTTCTGGTTGTAGATGTTCTTCGCGCCGTTGAGCAGGTCGTCGTAGGCGATGACCGACGCGAGCGACGTCGTCTTGAGCATGTTGATGAACTCGTTGCCCGTCGGCGGGATGATGATGCGGATCGCCTGCGGCAGCACGATCCGGCGCAGCGTCAGGCCGGGCGTCATGCCGAGCGCGTAGGCGGCCTCCGTCTGTCCGCGCTCGACGCCGAGCAGGCCGCCGCGCACGATCTCCGCCATGTACGCGCCCTCGTTCAGCGCGAGCCCCAGCAGCGCCGCCGCGAACGGCGTGATCAGCGTGTTGGTCGACTCGCTGAACAGCGTCAAGCCGGTGAACGGGACGCTGAGCGAGATCGTGTGGAAGACGAGCCCGAGGTTGAACCAGAAGATCAACTGCACGAGCAGCGGCGTGCCGCGGAACAGCCAGATGTACAGCCACGAGACCGAGCGCGTGACCGGGTTCTCCGACAGGCGCATCGCGGCCAGCAGGACCCCGAGCGCGATGCCCACGCCCTGCGCGAGCAATGCGAGCAGGAGCGTGTGCCAGAGCCCGCGCAGGATCGAGCCGCTGAACAGGTATCTCGGGACGGCGGACCAGTCGATGTCGGGGTTGGTCGCGAAGGCGCTGACGAGCGCCCCCGCGACCACCAGCACGAGCGCGGCGGCGATCCAGCGCCCCCAGTGCCGCAGCGGGACGACGACCGGCGCGGAGCGCTGCTGTCCGCCGCCGGGACCTCCGGCCTCCACGGCGTCGGCCGTGGAGGCTGAGGCGGGTTGGATCGGCAGTGCTCTCACGCGGCTCAGTCCTTTCCGGCGTTCTGCAGGAACTGCGCGGGCACCGCTTCCGGCTGGTCGTACTTGCGGTAGATGCGCGCGATCGTCCCGTCGTCGAGCAGTTGCTTGAAGGCACCCGCGACCGCCGCCGTCACCTCGGGCTGGGACTTGAGCGTGCCGATGCCGAAGTACTCGGTCCCGAGCTGCGGCTGCGGCACGACGTCGTAGTCCTGCCCGCCGCCGGACGTCTTGGCGACGTACGAGAGCGAGACGAAGTCCTCGAGGTTCGCGTCGACCCGCCCGGCCTTGAGCGCCAGGTTGATGTCGGAGTTGCTGGCGAACGTGAGCACCTTGATCGGCGCGCCCTGGCAGTCCTTCGAGGCGTTCTGGACGGCGGTGAGGGTGACCGTCCCCGAGACCTGGCCGGCGGTGTGCCCGCAGAGCGACGCGAGCGACGTGATGTGCAGCGGGTTGCCGTGCTTGACGATCAGTCCGAGCGTCGTTCTGAAGTAGTCGACCATGTTGATCTTCTGGTGGCGCTCGGGCGTGTCCTTCAGGCCCGAGACGATCATGTCGACGCGGCCGCCCTGGAGCGACGTGATGAGGCTGTCGAAGCCGATGTTCTGGAGCTTGAGCGGCACGCCGAGCCGGTCGGCGATCGCCTTCGCGACCTCCGGGTCGATGCCCGTCGGCTTCGTCCCGTCGACGTAGTACTCCATCGGCGGATACGAGATGTCCATCCCGACCGTGAGCCCGTCGGCGAGCTGCGCGGGCAGCTTGCCGGCGGACGTCGAGCCGGCGGACGTCGAGCCGCCGCCCGACGAGCTGCCGCACGCGGCGAGCGCCGGCAGCACCAGCAGTGCGAGGGCGGCCGCCAGGAGGCGTGAACGGGGTATGCGCATGGGTGACCTCACTCGTTCGGGAGCGCTGCGAGCCGTTGCTGTGCCTGCGCCGCCGGCGCCGTCGGCGCACGGCGCGCCAGCAGGCCGGCGGGGTTCCGGACCGTGAGCGCGTGGACCTCCGCCTCCGCGAAGCCCCGCGCCCGCATGACCGGGAGGACGTGGTCGAGGATGTGCGCGTAGCCCTCCCCGCCCCAGCGTCTCGTGTGCACCTTGCTGCACACGTCCTGCGAGATGACGATCTGCCGCTCGAACCCCGCGTCGAGCAGCGCGCGGATCAGGTCGAGGCGGCCGGCGTCGTTCGGCAGCTCGATCGGCGCATGCGGGTAGTAGCTCGCCTCGTGGCCGAAGAGGTCGAACGACAGCGTCGCGCCCGTGCTGGCGAGCTGGACGATCTCGTCGGCGGTGAACAGCGTGCGCTCGACGTGGCTGACGACCGTGCGCTCGACGTCGCCGCCGAACGCGCGCACGCGCTCGACCGCGTCGAAGGCCGCGCGCGGATGCCGGCCGGGATGGATCACGAGGCACGCGCCGGTCGCCTGCTGCGCCTGCACGGCGCCCTCCAGGACGTCCGACTCGCACGGCTCGACGGGCCAGCTCAAGCCGATCTCGCCGATCACGCCCGCCTGCACGCCGCCGACGCCCTCGAGCAGGTCGGCCGCGATGCGGGCGCCGAGCTGCTGCGGCGTCGCGACGTGCGGCGTCTCGCCGTGGAACTCGTGCACGTACCAGCCGCAGCCCATCACGATGCGCACGCCGCTCGCCTCCGACAGGCGCCGCAGCGCGTCGGGCCGGCGGCCGATGCAGTCGAGCGTCAGGTCGACGAGCGTCCCGCCGCCGGCGGCGCGGAACGCGTTCAGCTCCGCGAGCGCGTCCTCCTCGGAGTCCAGCACGAGGTTGTGCAGGTTGACGTCGTGGCGGCGGATCTCGTAGAGCGTCTCGAGCGTGATCTCCTGATGCAGACGCGCGCCCGCCGCGGCGATCTGGGCGGGGTCGCGCGGGCGCAGGTCGCACAGCAGGTGCTCGTGGAACGCGACGTGGCCGAGCGCGTCGGCCGGCACCGGGCCCGTCACCGTCTGCACGACCGCGCCCTCGCTCATGACACGTCCGCGGTGGTCGGCACGCCCGCGCGCAGGGCGGCGAGCGCCATCAGCTCCCACACGACCGTCGCGCCCAGCAGCGCCGTGATCTGGCCGGGGCCGTCGTACGCCGGCGAGATCTCGACGCAGTCGGCGCCGGCGAGCCGCAGGCCGGCCAGCGCGCGCAGCAGCTCGAGCGCGTGCGCGCTCGTCGGGCCGCCGACCTCCGGCGTGCCGGTGGCCGGGGCGCACGACGGGTCGACGAAGTCGATGTCGAAGGAGACGAACAGCGGGTTCTCGCCGACCCGCGCGGCGACCCGCGCGCGGAATGCCTCGACGTCGAGCGCGAGCAGCTCGCGCGCAGGCAGCACCTCGAACCCCAGATCGGTGCTGAGGGCCGCGTCCCGCTCCTGGTAGAGCGAGCCGCGCAGACCGACCTGGATCGACGCGCGGGGGTCGATCAGGTCCTCCTCGACCGCGCGCCGGAAGGTCGTGCCGTGCGTGTAGCGCTCGCCGAAGTACTCGTCCCAGGTGTCCCCGTGGGAGTCGAACTGGACGAGCGAGAGGCGGCCGTGCCGTGCGCGCAGCGCACGCAGCGACGCGAGCGTGATCGAGTGGTCCCCGCCGATCACGAGCGGCACCGCGCCGGTCGCGACGAGCGGCTCCAGGAACGCCTGGACGCGGCGCGCCGTCTCGACGACATTGCCCGGCACGACGGGCGCGTCGCCGACGTCGGCCGCCGGGACGGCGGCGAGGTCGACGCGGTGCACCGGGTGGAACGGGCGCAGCAGGCTCGAGATCGAGCGCACCGCCTCCGGGCCGAAGCGGGAACCGGTCCGATAGCTCGACGCGGTGTCGAACGGAACGCCCAGGATCGCGACGCGGGCGTCCGCCGGCAGCTCGCCCGCCGGCAGGCGCATGAACGTCTTGATGCCGGCGAAGCGGGGGGTCTGCTGTCCGTCGACCGGCCCGCGGAATCCATTCTCAGTGCTCTGCATGGGGACCATGGAAGCGCCCGCGGCGATGCGCGACCACTGGCGCTAACTGCACTCTTTGACAATGTTCGCTGGAGCATGCTCCAATGGTGACGGTGAACCTCTCGGCCCTCCTGTCCGTCGCCGGGCTGACGCTGCTGCAGCCGCCGGCGGCCGACCGCGACCCCGTCGTCAGCTGGGTCCACACGACCGAGCTGAGCGACCCCTCGATGTACCTGTCGGGCGGCGAGCTGATCCTCACGACCGGGCTCTGGCGCCGGCGTCGCAGCGACGCCGACCAGTTCGCCGGCGTGCTCGCGCAGGTCGGCGTCGCGGCGCTCGGCTACGGCCTGCCGGGACCGGGGACCAGCGTGCCTCCCGACGTGCGCGCGGCCTGCGCGGCGCACGGCCTCGGCCTCGTCGAGGTGCCGTACGAGACCCCGTTCATCGCGATCTCGAAGGCGTTCGTCGAGGCGCTCACCGAGGTGCGGCAGAGCTGGCTGCTGAGCGCCCTGCGGCGCAGCGAGGCGATGACGGCCGCGATCGGGCGCGGCAGCGGCGCCGAGAGCATCCTGCGGATGCTGCGGCGCGACACCGGCCTGACGGCGGCGGCCGTCACGCGCACCGGCGAGGTGCTGGCGACGACCGGCTCGCCGTTCAGGCGCGACGAGCTCGCGCGCCTGCTGGGCGCGCTGCGCGGCGCGTCGCAGCTGCCGTTCGAGCTGCGCGAGCCGCCCGGACCGGCGACGGTCTTCGCGATCCACAGCACCGGCCGCGGCGACGGCTACCTCGTCTGCTGGGCGGCCGACGGGATCTCCGACGAGGCCCGCACGGTGGTCGACCAGGCGGTGACGTTCCTCGGGCTCGAGCTCGCGCGGCGCCAGGCCGTGCGCTCGACCGAGCTGCGCTTCTCCGGCGAGCTGCTCGACCTGATCGGCGCGGGCCCCGCGCGCGTCGGCGAGCTGGCGGCGCGCCTCGAGACGTTCGGCATCGACCCGCAGGCGCCGATCGCCACGGTCGCCGTCAGCGCGGAGCACGACGGCGGGGACGAGCCGGAGATCCGGGCGCTCGACTCCGTCGCGCGGGAGCTGGGGCTGCGCTCGGTGCTGATCGTCCGCGGCGGCGACCACCTGCTGGTGATGGACGCCGCCGCCGCGACGCCGGAGGACGTCGCCGAGCACGCCATGCAGGCGCTCGCGCAGGATCCCTCCGTGCGGCGCGGCGCCGCCGGGGTCGGATCGACGGCCGCGACGCTCGACCAGCTGCTGCTCAGCGTCAGCGAGGCGCAGCAGGCGTGCGCGCTCGCGCGTCACGACGACGACGACTACGCGATCGTCCGCGCGCACCAGGCCGGCTCGCATCGGCTGCTGCTCGCGCTCGCGAGCACCGACGTCCGCGACGCGCTCGTCGGGAGCCTGATCGACCCGCTGCGGACCTACGACGCCCAGCGCCAGACGCAGCTCGTGGAGACGCTCGCGACGTTCCTCGGCAGCGCGGGCCAGTGGCAGCGCACGGCCGACGCGCTCCACGTCCACGTCAACACGCTGCGCCACCGGCTGGCCCGCGTCGAGCAGCTCACCGGCCGCGACCTCGCGAGCATGGCGGATCGCGTCGACTTCTTCCTCGCGCTGCGCGCCGACGGCGCCGTCGCCTGAGCGGCGCCGGACGCGGCTACGGCGCGGTGGCGCCGCCGTCCACCGGGATCACGTGGCCCGTGATGTAGGAGGCGGCGTCGGAGGCGAGGAACGCGATCACCGCGGCGACCTCCTCGGGGTCGGCCAGCCGGCCCAGCGGGATCGCCGCCAGCCAGCCGGCGCGCACGCTCTGCGGCACGTTCGCGAGCATCGGCGTCTCGACCGGGCCGGGCGCGACCGCGTTGACGCGGATGCCGTGCCTCGCCTGCTCGATCGCGACCGTGCGCGTGAGGCCGACGATCCCCGCCTTCGCCGCGCTGTAGTTCGCCTGGCCGAAGGCGCCGTGGCGCGCGTCGGAGGAGACGTTGACGATCGCGCCGCCGCCGCCCTCGCGCAGCAACGGCACGGTCAGCTGGCAGCCGAGGAAGGTCCCGCGCAGGTGGACGTCGATCACGGTCTGCCAGTCCTCGTCGGACAGCTTCAGCAGGCTGCGGTCGCGCGTGACGCCGGCGTTGTTGACGACGACGCGCAGCCCGCCGCCGCCGCCGGCGATCGCGTCGACCGCCGCCTCCCACGAGGCGCGCGAGGTCACGTCGAGCGCCAGCGGCGCGGCCGACAGGCCCTCGCCGACGAGCTGCTCGGCCGTCCGGCGCGCGGCGTCCGCGTCGACGTCGGCGACGTGGACGTGGGCGCCCGCGCGCGCCAGCCGCCGCGCGGTGGCGGCGCCGATGCCGGAGCCGCCGCCGGTGACGAGCGCCGCCCCGCCGGGCGCGGCTGCCGCGTCGCCGCTCATCGCGCGACGTGCTCGCGCGTGTGCACGAGCAGCACGTCGTAGCCGTCCTGCACGACCTCGTCGCGCTGGTTGACGACCTCGATCGCGAGCGTGACGACGCCGGTGCCGGGACGCGATCTGCTCAGGCGCGCCTCGTCGACCGTCCAGCGCGCGCGCACCGTGTCGCCGGGGCGGACCGGCGCGAGGAAGCGCCGCTTGACCTCCATCCAGCCGATCAGGCTGAACGAGTCGACGACGTCCGCGCGCAGCGCGTAGGAGATCGCCGTGATCAGCAGCCCGTGCGCGATGCGACCGCCGAACGGCGTGTTCGCCTTCGCCCACTCCTCGTCGACGTGCAGCGGGCTGTAGTCGCCCGAGAGGCCAGCGAACGTCATCACGTCGCTCTCGGTGACGGTGCGCGCCGCGCTCTCGATCCTCGCACCGGTCTCGACGTCCTCGAAGAAGTGCAGCTTGCCGCTCATGGTGATCGCTCCGTTGTGGTGACGCAGGGAAGCGCCCAGCCGTCGACGTCGCGCATGACGACCGTGACGCGCTGACCGCACGACAGCGTGTCGACGTCCGCGTCGAGCACGTTGCAGGTGATGCGCACGCCCTCGTCGAGGTCGACGAGCGCGAACACGTAGGGGACCTCGCCGGCGAACGCCGCGTCGGGCGTCCAGCGCACGACCGTGAAGGCGTGCAGCTCGCCGCCGCCGGCCGCCTCGACCCACTCGGGGTCGGCGGCGAGGCAGTGCCGGCAGTGCCGGCGCGGATAGAACTGCGGGCGGCCGCAGGCGGTGCAGCGCTGGATCAGCAGCCGGCCCTCGCGCGCGGCGTCCCAGTAGCGCTGCGAGAAGTCGTCGGGCATCGGCGGTCGCGACGTCATCGCTACACCCCCAGCACCACGGTCGCGGTCGCCGACAGGAAGCCACCGGTCCCGTGCACGAGGCAGGTGCGCGCGCCGTCGAGCTGCACGCCGGGCGAGTCGCCGCGCAGCTGGCGGACGCCCTCGATCACCGCCAGCGCGCCGCGGCGGCCGGGGTGGTTGGAGGAGAGGCCGCCGCCGTCGGTGTTGATCGGGAGGCGGCCGTCGGGAGCGATCGCGCCGGACGCGACGAACGGCCCGCCCTCCCCCGCCGCGCAGAAGCCGAGGCTCTCGAGCGTCACGAGCACGGTGTAGGTGAACGAGTCGTAGATCTGGGCGCAGTCGATCTCGTCGATCCCGAGGCCCGCGCGCTCGAGCGCGTCGCGGCCGGACTGGGCGGCGACCGTGCGCGTGAGGTCGGGCATCTGGTTCATGTGCACCTGCCCGAGCGCCTCGCCGGCGCCGAGCACGTACACCGGCCGGCCGCCCGACAGGCGCTCGGCGCGGCGGCGCGAGGTCATCACGAAGGCGCCGCCGGAGTCGCTCACGACGCAGCAGTCGAGCTTGTGCAGCGGCTCGGCGATGCACGGCGAGGCGAGCACGTCGTCGACCGCGATCGGATCGCGGTACATCGCGTGCTCGTTGCCCGCGGCGTTCGCGCGGCACTGCACGGCGACCGCGGCGAGATGCTCCGCCGTCGTCCCGTAGACGTCCATGTGACGCCGCGCGGCGAGCGCGTAGGACGCGACCGTCCACGGTCCGTACGGCACCTCCCACTGGCCGGGCCCGTACGGCGAGGAGGGCAGGTCCTCGTACGGCAGCGGCCACGAGCGGCCGGCGGCCGCGTAGGAGACGACGACGACCTCGCACAGCCCCGCGTGGATCGCCAGCGCCGCGTGTCCGGCGTGGCTGACGAAGGCGGCGCCGCCGATGTCGGTCGAGTCGAACCAGCGCGGGCGGATGCCGACGTACTCGGCGATCTCGATCAGGTCCATGTCGCGTCCGCCCTCCGGCGGCATCGACGCCACGGTGCAGAAGCCGTCGACGTCGCCGAGCTCGAGGCCGGCGTCCGCGAGCGCGCCGCGGATCACCTCGGCGTGCAGCGCGTAGGGGTGCATGCCGGGCGCCTTGCGGCGCGGGGACTCGTACGCCCCGACGATCGCCGCCTCCCCGGACCACGGGCTCGTCACGTCCGCTCCTCCCCGGCCGCGGCCGTCGCGCGCAGGCGCACGCGGTCGACCTTGCCGCTGTCGAGCATCGGCAGCTCGCTCACGAACTCGAACGACTTCGGCGTCTTGAAGCGCGCGAGGCGCGCGCGCAGGTGGCCGCGCAGCGCGTCGGCGTCGAGCGACGGGTCGCTCGTCACGACGAACGCGCAGCCGACCTCGCCCCACAGGTCGTCGCGGCGCGGGACGACGACCGCCGCCGCGACGCCGGGATGCTGCTCGAGCTCGAGCTCGACCTCGCGCGGGTAGACGTTCTCGCCGCCGGACTTGAACATGTCGGAGAGGCGGCCGACGAGCTGGAGGTTGCCGTCGTCCCACGGCATCACGAGATCGCCGGTGCGCATCCACCCGTCGGCGTCGAAGGCGTCGCTCGTCGCCTGCTCGCGGTTCCAGTAGCCGCGCATCAGATGCGGTCCGCGGACCTGCAGCTCGCCCGACTCGCCGGGCGCGGCCGCGCGGCCGTCCTCCGTCACGACGCGCGCCGGGTAGGCCGGGTCCGGCTTGCCGATCGTCTCCGACAGCGTCGCGTCGTCGGCGTCGTCGTCGGTGTAGGTGAGCGACCCGACGGTCTCGGTCATCCCCCAGCTCGTGCCGAGCAGCGGGACGCGCTCGCGCAGCTCGCGCACGAGCGGCAGCGGCGCGCGGCCGCCGGACCAGCACAGCCGGCGGATCTTCGAGAGGTCGGCGCGCGGCCAGGCGGGCGAGCGCGAGCACAGCCCGAGCACCGCCGGGTCGGTGTACCAGAAGTCGATGCGCTCGCGCGGGATCAGCTCCTCGAGCAGCTCGCCGGCGTCGAACTGCTCCTGGTAGACGACCGTCCCGCCGGCCACGAGCATCGCGACCGAGGCGTCGCCGACGGCGGCGACGTGGTTGATCGGCTCGACGCAGGGCATCCGCGCGCCTTCGCCGTGGAGCCAGCGGGCGGCCTGCACGACGGAGCAGGCGGCGAACCCGATGTGCGGCAGCAGCGCGCCCTTCGGGCGCCCGGTGCTGCCGGACGTGTAGACGATCGCGGCGGGATCGCGGTGCCCGACCGCGGCCCGCGCCGCGGCGATCTGCTCGGCGTCGCCGCCGGCTTGCGGGGTCGCGGCGCCGGCGCGCAGCTCGCTCGTGACGAGCAGCCGCGGCGCGCTCTCGACGCGGCCGACGAGCTCGTGACCGAGCCCGACGACCTCGTCGTCGCCGTGGCAGATCAGCAGCAGCGGCTGCGCGTCGTCGACCTGGTACGCCAGCTCGCCGAGCGCGCTCTTGGGGCTGAGGCCCTGGAAGATCCCGCCGACCGAGACGATCGCCAGGAAGGAGACGAAGAACTCCGGCCGCGGGCGCGACAGCACCGCGACGCGCTCGCCGGGCCGCAGGCCGTGCCGCCACAGCGCCGCGGTCTCGGCGTCGATCGCCTCGGCGAGCTGGGCGTAGGTGAGGCGCACGTCCCCCATGACCGCCATCTCACGCGCGGGGGCGTGGGCGGCCCAGTGGTTGACGTAGTCGTGGATGCGAGCGAAGCGCGGCGCACGCATCTCAAGACCACGCGACCCGGTAGGCGATGTCCATGGGGCCATATCGTGCTGCCGGAGCGCACGGAACCCAACGTCAGAACATGCAGACTTCGCCAGGGTAGCTTGGATGAAGCTCCAACGCGCGCTGGCTCGCCGCACGCGGTCTCGTCGATGCGTCCGCCGGGTCCAAACGGCGCACGCTCAGCCGCCGGCCACGTCGCGCCGCACGAACACCGCCAGCCCGGCGAGGAACGCCGGCGCGGCGTAGAGCGCGCAGACCCACGCGGCGCGCACGACCGGCGCCCAGTCGGCCGGCTCGCGCAGCAGCCCCTGCCACGCGTCGAACTGCGTCGAGAGCAGGTAGGGCTTGATCGCGGCGAGGCCGGAGATGATCCCGACGAGCTGCATCAGCAGCGAGATCATCAGCGCGCCGACGATCGCCGCGGCGGAGTTGCGCGTGACGGTCGACAGCAGCAGCGCGATCGCGGCGACGGCGATCACCGGCAGCAGGTACGCGCCGAGCGCCGCGGCCATCAGCTCGAGCGCGCGCCCGGTCTCGATGCGCGTGCCGGACAGCGACGTGAGCGGGTGCAGCCCGTAGCGCACGCCGCCGAGCAGCAGGCCGACCCCGGCGAACAGCAGCAGCGCGGCGAGCGCGTAGGTGATCGCGGCGAGCGTCTTCGCGACGAACACCTGGTGGCGGTCGACCGAGCGCGTGAGGATCGTCTTGAGCGTGCCGTTGCCGTCCTCGTTGGCGACGATGTCGCCGGCGACCAGCGCGACGATCAGCGGGAACAGCCAGATCGAGCCGAAGATCAGCAGCACGGGCGGGATCGCGAGGCCGGTCTCGCGCACGTAGCGACCGAACGGCACGTCGTTCGGGCCGCCCTTCTGCAGCTCCAGCGCGACGATGAAGATGATCGGCACGATCACGGCCATGCCGAAGCCGAGGAACGTGCGCTTCTGCGCGCGCAGCTTGCGCAGCTCCCAGCGGTAGATCGCGCCGACGCCGGGGCGGCGGCGGGACGCGGGCGGCGCGGCGGGCGCTGGCGCGCGTTCGGCGATGGCGCTCATCGCGACGCCTCGCGGCTCGCGGCGGCGGCGCCCTCGGGCGCGGGCGCGGGACGATCCCCGTTCTGCGCCGGCAGGCCGTCGCCCTCGGTCAGGCGGAAGAACAGCTCCTCCAGCGACGCCGCGGCCGGCACGAGCGCCGTGATCGCGACGCCGGCCTCGACGAGCGCGACCGACAGGTCGGCGACGGCGCGCTCCTGGTCGGCCGCGAAGGTGAGGCCGTCGCCCGCGCCGAGCACCTCCTGCACGCCCGGCTGCGCGCGGCAGATCGCGAACGCGCGCTCGTCGTCGGTCGTGCGCAGGCGGTAGCGCTGGCCGGTCGACTTCAGCAGCGCGTCGAGCGCGCCCTCGTAGATGACGCGGCCGGAGCGCACGATCGCGACGCGGTCGCACAGCTCCTCCACCTCGCCCATCAGGTGCGAGGACAGCAGCACGGTCATGCCCTCGTCGGCGAGCCGCCGCACGAGCTGGCGCATGTCGCGCATGCCGGCCGGGTCCAGGCCCGTCGTCGGCTCGTCGAGCAGCAGCAGCCGCGGCGCGCGCAGCAGCGCGGCGGCGATCCCGAGCCGCTGCTTCATCCCGTGCGAGTAGCCCTTGACCTTGTCGGTCTGGCGGTCGGCGAGGTCGACCGTCTCCAGCGCGCCGTCGATCCGGTCGCCGGCGTCGCCGCCGTCGAGCGCGGCCATCAGCTCGAGGTTCCTGCGGCCCGTCAGGTACGGGTAGAAGCGCGGCGCCTCGACGAAGCCGGCGACGCCGTCGAGCGCCGCCGCGCCCTCCTGCAGCGGGTCGCGGCCGAACAGCCGCGCGACGCCCTCGTCCGGGCGGATCAGCCCCAGCAGCATCCGCAGCGACGTCGTCTTGCCGGCGCCGTTGGGGCCGAGGTAGCCGTAGACGCAGCCGGCCTCGACGGTCAGGTCGACGTGGTCGACGGCCGTCACGTGGCCGTAGCGCTTGACGAGGCCGCGGGCCTCGATCGGATGTCCGGCGGCCTCGCTCATCCGAGCTGGCGCGCTGCCGTCTCGGCCGCCTGGGCGGGGATCGAGCCCGCCACGACGTAGTCGACGCCGCCGCGCTGGAACGTCAGCACCGTGCCAAGCGCGGTCGCCAGCTCGTGGCCGCTCGCGCCGTCGATGTTGATCGTCGGCAGCTGCAGGCCGTGGTCGCGGCCGCCTGCGCCCGCGCCGCCGAGCGGCTGCTCGCCGGGCTTGGCCGCGTGCTCGACGACGGCGATCCCGCCGAGCCCTCTGCCGTACGTGACGACCGCGGTCGGCTGCTTGCCGTGGCCCGCGAGCCAGACCTGCTGGCGCGGCAGCCCGGCGAGCCGGTCGGGCGCCGACAGCTTGAACGGCAGCGCGGCCTGGACGGCGGCGACGCCGGTGACCGGCTTCGCGTGCGGCTTGTCGGTCGGGCCGCTGCCGGTCCCGGAGGACGGCGACAGGTCGACGACTCTCGCCCCGGCGGGCGGCGACACCGCGACGTCGCTCGTCGCGATCGGCCCGAACGAGACGTCCGTCGCGCTCAGCTCCAGCACCGGGTCGCGCTGGCCGGCGGCGTAGACGGCGGCGCGCAGCGGCACGCCGTTCGTCGCGTCCCAGGCGAGCTCGGCGGCGCCGAGCAGGCCGCCGTCGCCCTTCGGCGCGATCCGCACCGTGTAGGTCGGCTGGCCGGCCGTCGAGGTCGGCGTCGCGCCGGACAGCGTCCACTGTCTGCCGACCTCGGCGATCGCCTGGTCGATCTTCGCGAGCGTCGGCGGCGTGTGCGCGTCGGGCTTCGCGGCGTCGGCTCTGCCCTGCGGCAGCGCGAAGCGATAGGCGGTGTTCGAGGAGGCGTCGTAGGCCGTGACGACTCTGCCGTCGGAGACGATCTGCGCGTCGCCGGCCTGCGACTGCAGCTCGACGCGGAAGCGCCCGTCGCCCGTGACCCACAGGCGGCCGGAGGCGCCCGCCATCAGCGGCGAGGCGGTGCCGTCCGGCAGCGCGCCGGACGGGATCAGGTGGTTCGTGAAGTGCACGCGCGCGGTGACGCCGTCGACCGGCGGGGCGGTCAGCGCGTCGTGGACCGCGACGTCGAGCGGCTTCGGCGCCGGCTTCGGGTGGCTGCCGAGTGCGCCCTGGGCGATGCCCACGCCCGTGGCGAGCACGAGCAGCGCGACGGCGAGGCCGATCAGATTGCGGGTGGAGATGGTCCGAAGGCGCTTCATCGCGTTCCCTTCACGTCGGGTGACACGACGTGTTCTACCGCCGGACCTTGAGGGATCTGTGAGGGCTCGGCGCGCGGCAGCTCGATAGCGAAGGTGGCCCCTTCGACGGTCGCGCGCCCGCCGTGCCGCTCGGCCGTCGCGCGCACGATCGCGAGCCCCAGCCCGGTGCCGCCCGGCGGCGCGTGCGGCCCGCGCCAGAAGCGCGCGAACGCCTGCTCGGCCTGCTCCGTGCTGAGGCCGGCGCCCTCGTCGCTGACGGCGAGCCGCGCGCGCCCGCCGTCCGCCGCGGCCACGGCGACGACGATCCGCCCGCCCGCCGGACCGTGGCGCTCGGCGTTCTCGACGAGGTTGCGCAGCGCCCGCTCCAGCGCCGCGCGGTCGCCGCGCACCGCGACGGCGCCGCCGGGCGCCTCCACGCGCACCGCCGGGTGCTCGGCGGCGACCGCGTGCGCCAGCTCGCCGAGGTCGACGAGCGCGGTCTCGTCGGCGGCGGGGGACGCGCCGGCGTCCTCGCGAGCGAGCGCGAGCAGGTCGTCGAGCAGCTCCGTCAGCCGCTCCGCGTCGGCCTCGATGTCGGCGAGCGCGTCCGGGTCGGCGCCGTGCCGCGCGACGTAGGCGGCGTTGCCGCGCAGCGCGGTCAGCGGCGTGCGCAGCTCGTGCGAGGCGTCGCCGACGAAGCGCCGCTCGCGCTCGCGCGCGCCCTCCAGCGCGGCGAGCATCGCGTTGAGCGTCGCCGCCAGGCGGCCGACCTCGTCCTCCCCGCCGCCCGGCAGCCGGCGGCCCGGATCGCCGGTGCGCGCGATCGCCTCCGCGCCCGCCGTGAGGCGCGTGAGCGGGTGCAGCGCGCGGCGCGTCAGCAGCACGGCGAGCACGGCGGCGAGCAGCGCGGTCGCGAGCGCCGCGAGCACGACGACCCGCCGCAGCGGCCCGAGCGTGTCCGCGATCCCGCTCGTCGAGCCGGCGACGGCGACCGCCCCGCCGGCGGCCGGGCCGCCGCCGATCGTCCCGAGCGGCGCGGCGTAGAGGCGCAGCGGCTCGTCGCCGAGCCGCACCTCGCCGTAGCCGGCGCGACGCTGTCGCAGCGCGCGGCCGAGCGCCGGCGAGCCGGGCAGCACGCGGCCGCCGAGCGCGGCCGAGCGCGCCACGATCCGCCCGCGGCGGTCGACGACCTGGACGAACGCGGCGCTCGTGCCGACGCGGCCCTCCAGCACGCCGGCCGCGGTGATCAGCTGCGGCGTCGTCGCCGCCAGCCGCGCGACCTCCGCCGCGCGGTCGCGCAGGCCGCCGTCGAGCGAGCGGTGCAGCTGGCGGTCCACGAGCGCGAGCGTCACGACGCCGAGCAGCACGACGGCGAGCACGGCCGTCGCCGCCGCGGCGAGCGCGACGCGCAGCCGCAGCGACAGCGGGCGCGTCATCGGTCGAGCACGAAGCCGACGCCGCGCACGGTACGGATCAGCGGCGGGTCGCCGAGCTTGCGGCGCAGGTCGGCGACGTAGCGGTCGACGACGTTCGGGCGCGCCTCCAGCTCGCCGCCCCACACCTCCTCCAGCGCGCGCTCGCGCGAGACGACGGCGCGCGCCTCGCGCAGCAGCAGCGCGAGCAGCTCCGCCTCGCGCGGCGTCAGCTCCAGGTCGCGACCGCCGCGCGCGCCGCGTCCGGTCGCGACGTCGAGCGTCAGGTCGCCGAACGCGAGCGTGTCCGGCACCGCGCGCCCGCGCCGCAGCAGCGCACGCACGCGCGCGAGCAGCTCCTCCGGCGCGAACGGCTTGAGCAGGTAGTCGTCCGCGCCGGCGTCGAGCCCGGCGACGCGGTCGGCGACGCCGTCGCGCGCGGTCAGCAGCAGGATCGGGGTCGCGAGCCGCTTGCCGCGCAGGCGCCGCGCGACGGCGAGCCCGTCGAGCCCCGGCATCGCCACGTCGAGCACGAGCAGGTCCGGCACCGCGCGCTCGACGGCCGCGAGCGCCGCGCCGCCGTCCGCCGCCGCGTGCACGTCGTAGCCCTCCGCGCCGAGCGTCCGCTCGAGCATGCGCCGGACGGGAGCGTCGTCGTCGACCACGAGGACGGAGGGACGCGACATCGCCTCACAGCGTAGGCGCCCGCGCCGCCGGGCCCGCCCGGCTCAGCTCGCCCGGCGGTAGCGGACGTGCGTGGCCAGCGGCGAATGCAAGACCTCGACGGGCTCCATCCCGAACGACTCGACGCCGTCGAAGATCCGCTCGCCGGAGCCGAACAGGACCGGCGCGATGTCGAGCGTGAGCTCGTCGACGACCCCGGCGACGAGCGCCTGGCGCACGGTCGAGGCGCCGCCGGCGATGTCCACGCCGCCCTCGCCGGCCGTCTCGCGCGCTTGTGCGTATGCGGCGTCGAAGCCGCCGGTGACGAAGTGGAAGACGGTCCCGCCCTCCATCTCGATCGGCTCGTGGGCGTGATGGGTGAGCACGAACACCGGCGCGTGGTAGGGCGGCTCGGGACCCCACCAGCCGCGCCAGTCCTCGTCCCACTCGCCGCGGATCGGCCCGAACATGTTCCGCCCCATGACGTAGGCGCCGCGTGGGCGCATGAGCCAGCCGGCCGCCGTCGCGTCGGCGTCGTTGGCGCGCTCGTCGCCGAGATGCCAGCGGTGCAGCTCCATGCCGCGCTTGCCCAGCGGGTTCTCGCGGCTCTGCTCCGGCCCGGCGACGAAGCCGTCGAGCGAGATCGACATGTGGCAGGTGGTGTCCGGCATCGGCGTCCTCCCGGGTGGTCGCGATTTACGGGTGGCCCAGCACCCTAGTCTCACGACTCGCCCGCACGTGGCCACCCGTGCCCGTCCTGCATCGACGACCGAGCTGATCAAGATGCTCGGCCTGCCGCCAACGCCCTCCGCAGGACGACGTCGAGCCGGTTGCGCACGAGACGCGCGATCGGATCATCGCGGGGCTTGTGACGATCGTGCCGGTGCTGGCGCTCGGGCTCGTCGCGTGGCAGCTGTGGGCGGTCGCGCTCGGCTGGAACGACATCTTCGTGTTCCTCGTGATGTACGTCGCGACCGGGCTCGGCATCACGGTCGGGTTCCACCGCCTCTTCACGCACCCGCCTGTCAGAGGCCGCGTCTTCGGGCGTCCTCACTGAGCGCGCGGGCGATCTCAGCCGGATCGGTGCGGTTGCGCAGTTCAGCGATGTCTCTGTCGTGCTTCTGGGCCTGGCGGTAGACGGCATCCTGAAGGCCCTCGACGATCGACTCGAGGTGCTGCACGCGTTCGATCAGGTCTCGTTCGCCCTGCGGTGCGCCCGCGCTTGGGCGCCATGCACGGACCCGCTGGCGCAGACGCCAAGTCATACCGGCGATCCGATCGTCATCTCGGACTTCCCTTCCATCTCGGTCCATGAGCGGCGCGATCTGTCCAACTGCCGGCATGCTCGACCGGGACGGCTCAGTCGGGGTGCGCCGTGCCGCGAGGCCACCACTCGTGCCCATGCTCGCAGAACGCAAGCAGCGCCGGCTGAGCTGGGTCGTTGAAGCCGGACGCCGTCTGTTCGCCAGGTCGTCTCCGTCCGATCTCGGGCTCGCCGCAGAGCGGGCACCTCGATCGGTCCGGCTCGTGCTCCTGCTCTACGCGATCCTCGTCCAACGACATCCAGGTCATCTTGTCCGCGACCGGAGACTCTTACGCTGACCGGCACCTCGCGCGCTGTCAGGGCGACTTACCGCCGCGCCACGGATCGTCACACCTCGAACCACACGATCGCGAGAGGGCCGTCGCGTTCCACGCCCCAGGCGTGCGTGACGGATTCCACGACACGCAGGCCCCAGCCACCGTGGGCGCCGGGCGCGCGGGCCGGGGTCGTCGCGAACGCCTCGCCGCGATGCGTGACGCTCACCCGCACTCGTGCGTCGCCGGCGATTACCGCGACCTCGATCTGCTCGTCGGCCGTCATGCGCCCGTGCATGAGCGCGTTGGTCACGACCTCCGAGGCTGCGAGCGTCGCCGCCTCGCGCGAGTCGGCAGGGAGGCGGTGCGCCAGCCAGTGCCGCACGCACGCAGGCGCGTCCCGCGACGCCTCGAAGGATCTCACCGCAGAATCGTCGCCGCAGGCCACGACGCATAGGTACCCGCGCACGCCACCGCGACTCGCGCGCGGGACCCAGGCGAACATGGCCGGTGGAGCAGGCCGTCGCTTCGCCTTGCTGCGGGGCGACTAACGCGGCTCGTGCCACGCCGACGCCCGACCGTCCGCTTGACTGATACGGTGGTCGTTCAGGTCGGATCGGGAGACGGTCCGACACACCAGTGCCAGCGCTCGTCGTCGTTGCCTCACCGCATCCTCCTCGTCCGCAGCACATGACCGTGGAGGAACACCATGGCAACAGGAACCGTGAAGTGGTTCAGCGACGACAAGGGCTTCGGGTTCATCACCCCGGACGACCAGTCGGCGGACCTCTTCGTCCACCACAGCTCGATCGTCGGCGACGGCTACCGCTCGCTCGCCGAGGGCGCGAAGGTCTCCTACGACTCCGAGCCCGGCCCCAAGGGCCCCAAGGCGATCAACGTCCAAGCGGCATAGGCCGCCGCAGCACGAGCTGCCGGGGTCCTCGCCGGTGATCGCCGGCGAGGACCCCATCGCCCCGCGATCAGCCTCGGTCCCCTCCGCGCGCTGACATTCGCTGCTCCCCATCCGTTCGGGCCACCCGATCGGCACTAAGCTCGTCAGACAGGGCAACCTCCACCGCCCGGCGAAGCGACTTCGCGCAGCGCCGCCGTCGGCCGCAACGCCCCACGGCGACCTCCACGGACAGATTCGTCCTCGCGACGGACACGCCGTCCCCGGCAGCGCAGCCAGTGATCGCCATCGGCGATCCGCCTACGAAAGGTCGTCGACATGCAGGCCACCCCCGCCACCGAGCCGCCCAGGGCGACTCGCTCCGCGCGACGCCCGACCCCCGACTCGCGAGGTCCGAGCGCTCCACTTCTCGCGGCCGTGCTCGTCGCGCTCCGGCGCGACAAGCGCACGGACTCCCCGCCGAAGCCGACCTGAGGACCACCATTCGCCACGAGCCACGGCTGTGCCGCATCTGCCAGTCGCCCCTCGCCTGCCAAACGCACCGGTGCTGGCGATGCGGGACGCACAACCCGCCGACGGCAGGACAGCGGTCGAGCCTTCGTGCGATCGACGGCGGCTTCTCCCCAGGAACCGCTCGCGACGAGGCCATCGATCGCGCGCTCACCGGCGCTCCACCGCGGCCGCCTTCCGACGCACCGGACGACCCTGAGCGCTGGCTCGACGACGACGCCGGCCCCCCGGCCGAGACCAAGCCTCCAGAGTTGCGACTCCTCAGATGAGCCAGCGTTCAGTCGACCGCAGGCTCGGACGACGAAACGTCACCCGGCCTCAACCCGCCCGTCCTCACCGTCCGGGCGGCGTACGGGCGCTGCACTCGGCGCCAGCATCGCGTGCCCATCCCTGGTCGCGTCAGGTCAACAGGCGGAGAAGGTGCTCGGCGATCACGCTGGGGGTGGGTGGGCAGCCGGGGATGCGGAGGTGGACGGGGAGGATCTGGTCGAGCGGTGGGGCGTGCTCGGTCGGGCTGCCGAGGCGGTTGCGGCCGAGCGCACAGTCGCCGAGCGCGGCGACGAGGCGCGGTTCGGGCATCGCGTCGTAGGCGGCGCGGAGTGCCCCGGCCATGCGGGTGGTGATCGTGCCCGTGACGAGCAGGACGTCGGCGTGGCGGGGCGAGGCGACGATCTGGAGGCCGTGGCGTTCGAGGTCGTAGTGGGGGCCGGCGGTCGCGGTCAGCTCGTGCTCGCAGGCGTTGCAGGAGCCGGCGTCGACGTGGCGCAGCGCGAGCGAGCCGGGGCCCGCAGGCGCCGGGAGCGCGATGCGGCGGCGCTGCCGTTGGAGCTGGTGCAGGAGGACGAACACGCGGACGCGGTCAGCGGTCGACGCAGGCGTAGCAGAGCTCGAAGCTCTTGTTGATGAGCGGGAAGTCGGGCAGCAGCTCGCCGGCGACGGCGCAGGCGAGGATCGGCCAGTTGGCGTAGGAGCCGGTCCGCAGTCGCATGATGGCGAGGCGGTCGGTGTCCGCATCGATCTCGAGCAGACACAGCGTCGCGCCGCGGGGGCTCTCGACGCGGCTCGCGCCGATGCCGGAGCGGCAGCCAGCAGGTGCCGCCGCGGCGGGTCGGAGCGGCTGGCTCAGGAGGTCGGCGAGGATGCCGAAGCTCGCCGTCAGCTCGGCGCCGCGGATCTCGAGGCGGGCGGCGACGTCGCCGGTCGGTTCGTCGGGTGTGGCTGCTGCGAAGCCGTCGTAGTGCAGGCGTGGGCTGTGGCGGCGGACGTCCTGCGCGATGCCGCAGGCGCGTGCGGCCGGACCGCTCGCGCCGAGCTTGGCGGCAATCGACGGCGTGATCACGCCGCAACCGCTGAAGCGCTCCTGGGCGGAATGGGAGAACTGGAGCTGGCGCCAGGCGCGGCGGTAGTCGTCGCGGAGCTGTCCGAGCGTGGCGAGCGCCGTGCGCGCGTCGGCGTGGTCGATCGTCAGGTCGCTGTGGGCGATCGCGATCGTGTCGAACAGGAAGCGGTGGCCGGTGAGGGTCTGGTTGAGTCGGTGTGCGCGCTCCTTGAGGGCGGCGAAGGCCATCGTGCCGGCGCCGAGGCCGACGCCGGCGCAGATCGCGGCGATGTCGCCGAGGTGGTTGTAGAGGCGCTCGAGCTCGAGCAGCAGCGTGCGTGCGCGGCGCAGGTCGTCGTCGGGCCACAGGCCGGCGGCGCACTCCCATGCTTGCGCGAACGCGACGCTGTTCGTGACCGTGCACGCTCCGCACGCCCGTGCGACCTGTGCGAGCGCCGTGCTGGGCGGCCTGTCCTCGGTTGCCTGTTCGAGTCCGCGGTGCTTGTAGAAGAGCTGCGGGTCGAGTTGGAGGATGCGCTCGCCGACGACGTGGAAGCGGAAGTGGCCGGACTCGATGACGCCGGCGTGGATCGGGCCGACGGCGACCTGGTGGGTGTCGCGGCCGTGCACCGGGGTGGTCCAGTCGGCGAGCTGGTCGGGGTGGCGCAGCAGTGGGCGCAGCGGGTCGTGGCCGGCGAAGCGGATCCCGTGTCGGTCATGCGCCTCGCGCTCGTCCCATTGCGCCGCCGGCGCGTGGGAGATCAGCGTCGGCAGACGTCCGGATGCCTCATGGCCGTCGAGCAGCAGCAGGCGGTCCTCGCGCGCGAGAACCACGCGGGCACGGGCGCCGCCGTCCGGGATGGGACGAGCGTCGAGGCCGGCGAACTGCCAGCCGCCGGCGAGCGCCTCCGCGGCGCGACGCTCCCAGGCTGCCGCGGACGGGAGCGTCTCGGCGGTCAGCTCGTGTGCGAGCGCGTGACCGGTGGCGGTCATGGGAGCCCTGCGGCAAGGCGCGTGACGAGCTGTGCGTGCGGCAGCGCGAGCGCGCCGGCCGACAGCGCGGCGAGCGCGACGGCGACGCCGATCGTCAGCGCCGCGAGTCGCGGCGAGCGGCGACGAACGACTGTCCCGCGGCGTGCGGGCGTCTCGGCGGCGAGCGCCTCGATCAGTGCGTGCGCGAGTCCGAGGAAGCCGAGTGCGAGCAGCACCGCGGCGGCGATCGTGACGGCGAGGCGGCCGGTCGCGATCCCGCCGGCGAGGATCAGCAGCTCGCTGAAGAACAGCGGCGCGGGCGGCATCCCGCCGAGCGTCGCGAGGCTCAGCCCGACCGCGCTCGCGGCGGCCGGGCTGGTCGCCGGCAATCCGGCGGCGGGGCGACGTGCGAGGGCGGGGTCGGCGGCGAGCAGCGGGATGGTGGCGGTGAACCCGAGTGCCTTCGCGAGCGCGTGGCCGGCGAGGTGGACGATCACTCCGGCGATCGCGAGCGGGCCGCCGAAGCCGATCCCGAGCGCGAGCACGCCCATGTGCTCGAGGCTCGAAAAGGCGAGCAGTCGCTTGAGCGCCATCGGGCGCCACAGGAACGGCACCGCGACCGCGAGCGAGACGAGCCCGAACGCGAGCAGCAGCGTGCGCACCGTGCCGGCGGCGCTGGTGGGCGCGAGCGCGGTCTGCACGCGCCAGGCGACGAGCACGACCGTCGGGAGCAGCGCAGCGGAGAGCAGCGCGCTGACCGGCGGCGGCGCCTCGCTGTGCGCGTCCGGCAGCCAGTTGTGCACGGGCGCCCAGCCGGCCTTCGCGGCCAGGCCGCCCAGCAGGAGGACGGCTGCGAGGGTTGCGGTGGCCGGGTCGAGCGTGTGCGCGCCGGCGTGGATCGCCGCCCAGTCGAGCGTGTGCAGCGAGCCGTCGCCGTCGCCGAGCGCGGCGAACAGCACGACGATCCCGAGCAGCGCGATCGTCAGCCCGAACGTCGTCAGGATCAGGTACTTCCAGCCGGCCTCCAGCGCGCGGCGTCTGCCGCTCGAGGCGACGAGCAGGGCCGAGGCGGCGGTGGTGGACTCGACGAGCAGCCACGCGACGGCGAGGTTGGCGGCGAGCGGCACGACCAGCAGCGCGCCCCAGAACAGCAGCAGCGAGGCGTGGATCACGCGATGCGAGCGGCCGGCGTCGTGGCCGTCCGCAGCGCGCAGGTACACCGGGAGCGTCAGCGCGCTCAGCAGCCCGATCGCAGCGATCACGAGCAGGAAGACGCCAGCCGCCGCATCCGCCTGGCACCAGGCGCCGGGCACAGGCGCGGCGGGGTCGAGCAGGATCCTCAGCCCGAGCACCGTGGCGACCGCAGCCGTCGCAAGCGCCGCCGCCGTGCTGATGCGCACCGTCGTGCGCACCGCGGCCGGCAGCGCGCACAGCAGCGCGCCGACGAGCGGGATGGCGAGGGTCGCGAGTGCGAGCGCCTCAGTCACGCAAGGTCTCCAGCAGGCTGCTGTCGCCGCTGCCGAGTCGCGCGTGGATCTGCGTTCCGAGCAGCGCGACGACCGCAACGGTCACGACGAGGTCGCAGCAGAGCCCCAGCTCGATCGCGCCGGGAATCCCGCCGGCGATCGCGAGGCTCGCGAGGTAGACGCCGTTCTCGGCGACGAGCACGCCGATCGCCTGGAAGACGACCGGTCGCCGCAGCGCCGCGATGGCGAGTCCGAGCACGACGAGCGCGACCGCCGCGCGCCCGAGCCCGGCCGGCTCGAATCCGAGCGGCGGCGCAAGCGCGACCGTGCCGAGCACGACCGCGACCGTCGCGACGAGGCGGCCGAGCGCGAACCGCTCGGCGGCAAGGCGCCGCGGCTCGCGCGTGAGCGCGGTCACGCGCGCGAGCACGAGCGGCAGGGCAATCCCGCGCGCGAGCAGCACGACGCCGGGCAGCAGGAGCGCCCCGGCGTCGCGGGCTTCGTGCAGCGCGAGCGCGCCGAGCAGCAGCGACTGCGCGGCCAACAGCGCGATCGCGGCAGAGCGGCGTCGCGCGACGACGATCGCGAACCCGAGCGCGACGAGCGCCCATGGCAGCGGCCCGCTCATCCGCCGCCCCCGACGAGCAGGCTGCCCAGGCCGATCAGCGCGAGCGCGCCAGCACCGGCGAGGAAGACCGGCACGCGCAGCAGCCGCATCTTCGCCAGCACCGACTCCGTGAGCGCCAGCGCCACGGCGAGCAGCACGAGCGCGGCGGCAAGGAGTGCGAGGCGCGCCGCGAACGGCCCCGTGCTCGGCGCCATCAGCCCGACACCGAGGAGTGCGAGCAGCCACAACCGTGCGGTCGCGGCCCACTGCAGGCAGGCCAGCTCGCGGCCGGCGTACTCCAGCAGCGGGCCCTCGTGGATCATCGTCAGCTCGAGGTGCGTGTCCGGGTTGTCGACCGGCAGGCGGCCCGCCTCCGCCAGCGCGACGAGCGTGAACGCGAGCGCCGCGCACCAGTGCGCCGGCTCGCCCCACGCCGACGGCGCCGAGCCGGCCGCGGCCATCGCGACGAGGTCGCTGCTCGGACCCGCGCCGAGCATCACGAGCAGCAGCGCGAGCAGCAGCACCGCCTCCGCGAAGACGGCGATCGTCAGGTCGCGGCTGGCGCCCATCAGCGCGAACCCGCTGCCGGTGTCCCACGCCGCCAGCGCCATCGCGAAGCGTCCGAGCCCGAGCAGGCCGAGCAGCAGCAGCGCGTCGTGCCCGACGCCCCAGCCGGCCGCCCTCCCCGCGACCGGCACGAGCAGCAGCGCGAGGAGCGTGCTGGCGACGACGAGCGGCGGCGCGAGCGCGTAGAGCGCCGAGACCCCGGCAGGCGCGACGCCGCCCTTGCGCCACAGGCGCCGCAGGTCGCGGTAGGGCTGCAGCGGCGAGGGGCCGCGACGGCCCTGCAACCGAGCCTTCAGTCGGTTCACGCTGCCGGCGAAGAGCGGCGCGAGCGCCGCCCCTGTCAGCTGCAGCGCCCCGATCCCGATCGTGCCGGCGCTCATCCGATCCACCCCGTGCGCGCGAGCGCGAGCAGCAGCACGAGCGCACCGAGCAGGTAGCCGAGGTACGCGCGCAGGCTGCCGCTCTGCAGCCGCCGGGCGAGCATGGCGCCGTGCAGCGCGATCCGGTGCACGGGGACGTAGAGCCACGTATCGAACAGGTGCGGCACGTCGGCGGTGTGCGTGACCTGCTGCACGACGCCGTGGCGGATGTCCGACCGCACCTCGCGGCGCGGCCGGAAGCCCGTCTCCAGCATCAGCCGCAACGGCTTCGCGAAACCGGCCGACGTCCACGCCATCGCCGGCTCGACACGCTGCCCGCACGCCCACGCCGGCCGCTGCGCCGCGCGCGGACCGCGAAGCGCGAGCCGCACGACGCCGGTGAGCGCCGCGAGCGCGACGACGATCCCCACCACCGGCAAGCCACCGGTCGAAGGCAGCGCCAGCACCACGCCGTGGGGCACGGCCGCGCCGCCACCGGGCATCAGTCGCGCGAGCGGCGGCACGAGCGCCCCGGCCGCGAGCCCGCCGGCGAGGGTCAGGCCGGCGAGCAGCGCGAGCGCCGTTCGCGTCGCGCGCGGCTGCTCCACCGCTGACGCCGCCGCGTCGCTGCGAGGCATGCCGAGCAGCACGAGCCCCGCGACCTTGACGAAGCAGAAGACGGCCAAGGCGGCCGTCGCCGCCAGGCCCGCGGCGGCGAGCGCGCCCGCGAGCGCCACGCCGGCGATGGGCTCGGAGACGACGTGCAGCAGCGCCTGCAGCGTCAGCCACTCCGAGGCGAACACGCCGAGCGGCACGACCCCCGCGATCCCCGCGCAGCCGGCAAGGAACGCCCACCCGCTCCACGGCATCCGTGTCAGCAGACCGCCGAGACGGTCGAGCTCGAGTCCGCCGCCCGTGCCGCGCGCGAACGCGCCCGCACCCAGGAACAGCAGCGCCTTCGCGACCGCATGCCCTGCGACGTGCAGGAGCGCGGCCGCGAACGCCAGCGCGCTCCACGTGCCCGGCCCCGGGCCGCCGGCGGCGAGCACGAGCGAGGCGCCGAGCGCGAGCGCGACGATCCCGACGTGCTCGATCGTCGAGAACGCCAGCAGCCGCTTCAGCTCACGCTGCACGAGCGCGTAGAGGATTCCGCCCAGCGCCGAGAGCAATCCGAGCGCGAGCAGCACGAGCCCGACCCACCGCGGCGCAGGACCGTCCCACCAGAACAGCACGCGGATCAGGCCGTACAGCGCGACCTTCACCATCACGCCCGACATCAGCGCCGACAGCTGCGCCGGCGCGACCGGGTGCGCGCGCGGCAGCCACGCGTGCAACGGCATCAGCCCCGCCTTCGTCCCGAACCCGATCAGCGCTGCCACGGCGACCACCGCCTGCAAGCCGCCAGTCGGCGCAGCGCCGCCGATCGCCCATGCGTGAGCGAGCACGAGCAGCGCGACCCACACGCCGACGCCGCCGAGGTGCGTGATCGCGAGATAGACGAAGACCGCCCGCCGCACGGGCGCGTCGCGCCGCGCGACCAAGATCGCGCTTGCCGGGATCAACGTCATCAGCTCCCAGCCCGCCAGGAACGTCACCGCATCGCGCGCGGCGAGCACGAGCAGCAACGCCAGCACGAACGCGACCGTCAGCGCGTCGAGCAACCGCCGGTGCGGCGTCTCACGCGGGGTGTCGCGCGCGAACAGCAGCGCCGGCACCGCGGCGACCGCCACCACCAGCGTGAAGAACACGCTCAGGCCGTCCAGCCCGAGCACCGGCGATCCAACGCCCCCTGGGCCGGCCATCACTGCGCCGGCGACGGGGGGCGTCCACGTTCGAGCACGTCAGCGATCACCCAGGACGATCACGGCGTGCAACAATAACAAAAGCTTTCCAGTCTTGAATCTTAGGAGAATCAAAGGTATGCCAAACGCGACGAGCACCCTCAGCTACGACCAACGACTTGCGCGAGCCGTGCTCGACGGCGACACGAACGCCGACCAGGCCGCCCAGACGCTGTTCGAACGCCACAGCCCGAACACGCTCACGCAAGCCGTCGACCTCATCGCGCCCTACGGCCCCGTCCCACCCAAGACGTTCGACCGCATCAGCCACGCCTACGACATCTACCGACACGCCCGCGACATGCCGTGCGACTGATGCAGCCACCGCAGAGACAGATCGACCGCCAACTGTCGAGTATCGTCGAGCCGTGCCCACCCGCAAGCCCACCGCACCCGTGATCGAGCCTGACAGCCAGTCGCCGATCTACCGCCTCAAGGCCGACTTCTTCCGCCTCCTCGGACACCCCGTCCGCGTCCGCGTGCTCGAGCTCCTGCGCGACGGCGAGCAAACCGTCGGCGACCTCCAAGCCGCACTCGACCTCGACTCCGGCGGCACCTCCCAACACCTCACCACGATGCGCCGCCAAGGCATCCTCGAGAGCCGCAAAGCCGGCACCAACGTCTACTACCGCGTCAAGGACCCACGCACCTTCCAACTCCTCGCCGTCGCCCGCGAGATCCTCACCACCCAACTCGAAGAGACCCGCACCCTCCTCGGCGACCTCACAGCCGCGCCGACCACAACACGCAAGACGCGGCGCTGACGGCGCGGCTCACTGCTCGACCGTTCACCTAGCGCGCCTCGGACCGTCCGCAGCTGGGCGGTCCTGACGACCAGCGGCGCAGCGTGTACCGCAAACCCCCCAGAGCGCCGACGAGCTGGCCGCGCAGGCGGCCGAGGACCGCCAGGACGCCGCCGCGTTCGCGCTGATGTTCTACTCGGGCCTGCGCCTCGGCGAGCTGCTCGCGCTGCGCTGGCGTCACGTCCGCTTCCTGCCCGACCTCTCCGGCGCGATCGTCACCGTCGAAGCGCTCGCCCGGCTCGGCCAGCGCGACGAGTTCACGTCGACCGACGACTACGTGTTCTGCAACCGCTTCGGTCGCCGCCTCGACGGCTCAGCCCTGCGCCGCCGCTACAAGCGCGCCGCCGAGGCCGCCGGCCTCCGCCCCATCCGCCTCCACGGCCTCCGCCACGCCGCCGGCTCCGTCCTCGCCCGCAACAACGTCGATCTCATCACGATCCGCGACTTCTACGGCCATGCGAGCCTGTCGACCACGAACCGCTACCTGCACTCCAAGCTCGACGCCACCGCCGTCGCCGCGATGAACGCCGCGCACGGGATCGAGTCCTGACGCTTAGATGAGTTCGAGCAGCTCGCACGCCGCACGTAGCGTGAGCGCGGGCGGATGCAGGCCAGGGTGGTCGAGGAGGTCCTTGTCGCCGGTGACGATGGCTCGCGCGCGTGCGGTCAGTGCGAGCGCGACGAGGTAGTCGTCGGTGGGGTCGCGGAGGAGCGTCGGCGGGTCCTTCGGATCTCGGAGTTGGACGCTAGCGGTCGCAATCGTGAGCACCACGCGCTCGATCTCCTCCTCGGCGACGTGGTTGCGAAAGTAGCCGCGCGTGAGCCCGCGACGGACCTCCCCGAGCAGTCTCGGGCATACGATCGACTCGAACCGGCCTTCGTAGAGGGCGGCGATCAGCAGGCCGGGTGGTCGCTCCGGATTGCTCGCGATCCCCGACAACAGGGCACTCGCGTCGAGGACAAGGCGCGTCAAGCTTCGCGGCGAGCTTCGTGCACGGCCTCGACGGCCACCCGGATCGCCTCGTCCTCGGGGAGGTTGAAGCGCTGCTGCAGCCGGCGGACCGTCTTGAGGCCCAGCTTGCGCCGCGCCATGTCCTCGAACAGCTCGCTGTCAGGCTTGCCCGGTTCGTCGGCGCGCAGCTCCTCGAGCAGATCCGTGTCGATCAGGACCGGTGTGGGCGGCTTGCTCATGAGACGAGCGTAGCGCCGCACGCGGCGGGAGGACAGGCCCTGACGCCAGCGTTCAAGGCCCGGTGGGTGGGTCAGGATGAGGCATCCTCTCCTCCGCAGCTTCGCGATGCCGGCGCTGGTCGCGGGCCACAGAGATCCGTACGCCCAAAAGCAGCGGAAAGCCAGTGAAGACGACGAACGACATGACGTAGGGCAGCCACAGGGCAGGATTGCCGTCGTTTTCTGACGAGTCCCAACCGATCGGTCGCCCGATGAGCCCACCGAAGACCGCCAGTACGGCCCACCAGCGCCCGACGAGAAAGCCGACCAACGGCGCCAGCGCCCAGGCAGCGAGCGGGATGATCGCGGGCAGGTCGTCGAGGTTGTCGAGAGCCATGACGGCCCCGAGCGCGATGGCATAGAGCAGCGTCAGCGCGACGCGGACAAACATGCGACCGATCTATACCGGCTCGGGCTGTGCTCAGGCGACGCTAGTGCTGGCAGTCGCGCCGCCGGTAGCCCGTTTCCCGGTGTCATGCGGAACCCGCACCGGCCCCGCCGCTCACTCAAGCGGAGCGCCCAACGCGTCGAGCGAGCGCGAGAACTCGTCCGCCATCTCACCCGCTCGCCGGCTCCGCTCCTCGAACGCGAACACCGTCGCGAGCGGGATCCGCCAGTCGCTCGAGCCCAGCGGTTTGCGCGCCGCCAGCTCGCCCGCGTTGAGGAGCGCCACGACGTGCTCACGCGAGAAGCCGAGCCGGTCGGCCACCTGCTGCGGAGAAAGCATCTCCTGCTCGTCCTCTGGACTTCCCCCGTTTTGATGGACACCTCGGGGCTTGCGTTCGCAAGTCGCGAAAGGATGGTGTTCATCGATGCCGAGAACGAGGCCTGCATACCCGGAGGAGTTCCGTCGCGAGGCGGTTCAGATGGTCCGTTCGGGC